>NZ_JAIVMF010000014.1 GCF_020176715.1 Stappia stellulata
TGGCTGATCAGCTTCATGAGCTATGATCTGGGATACATCGACCTGGAGCAGAGAACACTACAAACAATCGACAACCCGTTCGGCACGAGGTTGTAACCCATGTCTCCGGTACAAACCGTGACCCATGTCTCCGGATCGGACATATTGGAAAGTGGTAGCGGAGGAGGGACTCGAACCCCCGACACGCGGATTATGATTCCGCTGCTCTAACCGGCTGAGCTACTCCGCCGTCCGTGCCGCGGAAATGGCTCCCGCGCGGATGTGAGCCGCATATAGTCGCCGGCGCGGCGAACTGTCAAGCCACCTGATGCGTTTGCCGGGCGTTCTCCCCAGACCGGGGCCTTTCATCCGCGGTCCGCCCCGGACGGAAGGCATGGGACGGATGGACGGGGCCTGCGGAAACGCCGTCGCCCGCGCGTGCCCAGAGCCCCCTCGGCAGGGACGGCGCCGCGTCCGCCACACCGGCCTCTCGGCGTGTCAGGCCCGCTCCCGGTCCGGCCAGCGCCGCGGCGCCAATCGCTGGGGGCGGGGATGGCAAGACGCCTGTCGCCACGCCCGCTCCCGCCGCCGGTCCACGCGCGCACATGCCGCCAATGCTTGCCCGCGCGCCAAGGGAAGGGTACGAGAAGGCCGCACCGTTTTGCTGCAAGGCGGGCTCCCGGGATGCCACCCGACGACGAACCGACGGCGGAGACGACCGGGCACGGGCTTCGTCCTCGACAAGGCCGCTGGGAGACGGGCTTGCGAAAACGCGCGTTGCGGCTCTCCATTGAGGCGCGCGCGAGGCAACGCGTAATCAGGGGAGCAACGCGTGAGCGCTGCGAAAGACACGAAATCGGCGGCGGGCAATCTCTTCCTGCTGTTTTCCTTCCTGATCCGGGACGGCAACCTGCTGCGCTCGCCGGTGCTCGCCTACGCGATCCTTGCAAGCTTCACCCGGTCGGGAATGATTTTCGCCATCAACGCGATCGCCGGCGGGGCGGCCATCGCATTCGGCAATGTCGCGCTGCTCGCCGTCACGGTGATCTCGACGCTGACCTTCTCGCATCTCGCCCGGGTCAATTCGTTCAAGCTCGTCGAAACCACCAAGCGGCGGATGCGGACCCGGCTGAGCCGCCGCCTGCTGGATGCGCGCGCGGACTATCTGGCGACCCGCGATCAGGGCAAGGTCTATTCCATCGTCACCCATGAGGTGAACCAGATCTCCAGCGCCTCGACCAATTTCATCGAATCGCTCGAGGCCTGCCTGCTGATCGCCTTCTGCATTCCCTATCTCTTCTACCTGTCGTGGCCGAGCGGCGCGGCGACGCTTGCGGCCGTCATCGTCGGCGGGCTCGGCTATCTTCTCGCGCAGGGGCCGGCCCAGGCCAGCGCGGAAGCCGCGTCGCGCATCGAATGGCAGTTCTTCGACCGGATCAACGACGTGCTGCGCGGCTACAAGGAATTGCGCCTGCGCGAAGCCCGCAAGGACGAGCTGCAGAACGACATCGTCGACATCTCCCTGCGCGAGCGCGCGCTGAAGCTCGTGGCGGAACGCTACTACAGCCTCGGCCAGGTCTTTGCCCAGGGGGCGATGATGGGACTGCTCTGCGCCATTGTCGTCGGCCTTCCGCTGCTGGCGGGAACCGAAACCGCCACCGTCCTGCAGATCCTCACCGTCGTGCTCCTGACCTACGGGCCGATCGAGACGGTAATGGGCAATCTCTCCTCCTTTTCGCGCGCAACCGTTGCCAAGCGGCTGATCGACGGGCTGGAACGCGATCTCATCCGCGAGACGGAAGATCCGGCGACGCTCGACCGGACGGCCGGTCCCGCATCCTTCCGTCGCATCGAGCTCAAGGGCGCAACCACGATCCTGACGAGCACCAGCACCTCGGGCGACGACGAGACCTTCACGGTCGGCCCGCTCGACCTGACACTGGTGCCGGGCGAAGTCGTGTTCATCTGCGGCGGCAACGGCGCCGGCAAGTCGACGCTGATTTCATTGCTCACCGGTCTGCGCCAGCCGGACGGGGGCCAGATCCTGCTCGACGGCCAGCCGGTCGGCGACAGGGACCTTGCCCGCTACCGCAGTCTGTTCAGCGCGGTGTTCAGCGAGTTCCACCTGTTTTCGCGGCTCTATGGCCTGAGCGCGGACGAACGGGCCGCCATCCCGGGCCATCTGGCCGATCTGGACCTCGCCCACCGCGTTTCGGTGACCGACGAGAAGTTTTCCACGCTGGCGCTGTCGTCGGGCCAGAAGCGGCGGCTGGCACTTTCGGTGGCGCTCGCCGAAAAGCGCCCGATCATCGTGCTGGACGAATTCGCGGCCGATCAGGATCCGGTCCGCCGCGCGCTCTTCTATGACATTCTGGTGCCGCAGATGGCCCGCGACGGCCATCTCGTCCTCGCCGTGACCCACGACGAACACCGCTTCGCGCAATGCGACCGGCTGATCCGGATGGAAGCGGGACAGATCGTCTCCGACGAACGCATGGACGGCGGCGCGCGCAAGGCCGTATAGCCCAGCGGGTGCGGGACGTGCGACCGGGCGGCGGCGTGCCCCCGGTCCGCCACACCCTTGCCCGACAACGGCCGTTTGCCGTTGGCGGAAATCTCCATTAGGAAACGGACGCAGGACTAGCCTTGCCGACATGCGCGTCGAGCAGGAATCACCGGGATCATTTGGAGACACGCGTCACATGGCCGATCTTTTCGTCGACGGCGGACATCCGATTGCGGGCACGGTCAGCCCGTCGGGAAACAAGAACGCCGTCCTTCCCATGTTGTGCGCCACATTGCTCACCGACGAGCCGGTGACGCTGGAAAACGTTCCCGAAATCAGCGACGTGGAAAAGATCCTCGCCTATTTCGAGCGCATGGGCTCCACGGTGGCCCGCGCCGACGACGGCGCGACGCTGACCATTCGTCACGATTTCGCGGCCTTTCGCGACGCAAAGGCAGAACTGCCGCTCGGCATCCGCTCCGCCGTGCTTTTGCTGGCGCCGGTGATGGTGCGCACCGGCACCTTGCGCTTCGACACGGATGCAAAGGGCTGCGCGCTGGGCCTGCGCGAGATCGATCCGCATCTGGAAATCCTCGAGCAGTTCGGCAGCCGGATCGTTGCGACGCAACCCTATGACATCCGCCGCGACGGCACGCTCGAAGGCCAGGAGATCTGGGCCGACTATGCCTCCGTCACCGCGACCGAGACCTTCGCCATGATGGCGGCCACCGCCAGGGGCACCTCCGTCCTGATGAATGCCGCCTCCGAGCCGCATGTGCAGGCATTGTGCCGGATGCTCACCGACATGGGCGCGCGGATCGACGGCCTCGGCACTTCGCGGCTGACGATCACCGGCGTGGAGAAGCTCTCCGGCACCCGCGCGCGCGTTCCCGACGATCACCATGAGGTCGCGACCTTCCTGGCGATCGGTGGCGTCACCGGCGGCCGGCTGACCGTCAAGACCGACGTGACCGAACACATGACGCTGATCCTGCGTCAGCTTTCCAAGCTCGGTCTGCAGTTCGAGGTGGAAGACGGCGCGATCACCGTGACCGGCTGGACGCGCGAGGTGCAGCGCCCCTACACCCGCGAGATGCTGCCGAAGATCGAGGCCGCGCCCTGGCCCTATTTCCCGGCCGATCTCCTGCCCCAGGCCATCGGCGTTGCGGTCGGCTGCAATTCGGAGATCATGTTCTGGAACAAGATCTACGAAGGCGCGCTGGGCTGGAGCTCCGAACTCGCCAAGTTCGGCGCACGTGTGCACCTATCCGACCCGCACCGGCTGATCGTCTTCGGCGGCAACTCCTTGCGCCCGGCGGTGGTGGAAGCGCCCTACATCATCCGCGTGGTGCTCGGGCTGTTCCTGGCCGCGATCCAGGTGGAAGGCCAGTCGCTGATCAAGAACGCCGATCCGATCCGCCGCGCCCATCCGCGCTTCGTCGAAAAGCTCACGGAACTGGGCGCCAAGGTCCGCTGGACCTGAAAGCGTCCGCAAGCTGAAGGAGCCCCGGATGAAACTTGCCGCACTCGAGACCTTCGTCGTCGGCAATCCGCCACCGGGCTTCGGCGGGCGCTACTTCGTCTTCGTCAAGCTGGCGACCGCCTGCGGGATCGTCGGCTACGGCGAGATCTATACGGCGGCGTTTTCGCCTTTCGTCGTGGAACAGATGGCGCTGGACCTTTTTGCCCGCTATCTCGACGGCGCCGATCCGTTTCGTTGCGAGGCCTTCTTTCGCCGCGCCTACGGCTCGGGCTTTTCACAGCGCCCCGATCCGTCGATGGCGGGGGTGGTCTCCGGGCTAGAGATGGCGATGTGGGACATCGTCGGCAAGGCGGTCGACAAACCCGTGCATGCGCTGTTGGGCGGCCGGGTGCATGAGCGCCTGCGCAGCTACACCTATCTCTATCCCTCGCAAGGCGAGGATCCGGCGACCTTCTACCATGATGCGGACCGGGCGGCGGAAACAGCAGAACGCTATGTCGCGCAGGGTTTCACCGCCGTAAAATTCGATCCCGCCGGCCCCTATTCCGTCTACGACGGCCGCCAGCCGGATCTGGACGCGCTTGAGCGGTGCGACGCCCTCTGTCGCAAGGTGCGCGAGGCGGTCGGCACCCGGGCGGACCTGCTGTTTGGAACGCACGGCCAATTCACCGCCTCGGGGGCGCTGCGCCTGGCGCGGCGGCTGGAGGCCCATGATCCGCTGTGGCTTGAGGAACCCGTGCCGCCGGATGCACCGGAGGAAATGGCGAAGGTGGCGCGCGGAACATCCATTCCCGTGGCAACCGGCGAACGACTTTGCACCAAATGGGAGTTTGCGCGCGTGCTGACGAGCGGCGCCGCCTCCATCCTGCAGATGAACCTCGGTCGGGTCGGTGGACTGCTGGAGGCGAAGAAGATCGCCGGCATGGCGGAGGCCTTCCACGCCCAGATCGCGCCGCACCTCTACTGCGGGCCGATTGTGGCCGCCGCCAATATCCAGCTTGCCGCCTGTTCGCCCAACTTCCTGATCCTGGAAAGCATCGGAACCTTCGACGGTTTTCACACCCGGCTGCTCAAGACGCCGATTGTCTGGGAAAACGGCTACGTGGTGACGCCGACGGCGCCCGGCCTGGGCGTGGAGCTCGATGAGGAGGTCGCCCGCGCCCATCCCTACGAAGGGGAAGGCCTGCACCTCGACATGGCGCAGACCCCGGTCGATCCTACCCGCGACGCCCGTTTCGGCGTGCCGCGCCCCTGAGGCCGCGGCACGCGGCGCACGTCAGCCGTTCAGGTCGCGGTCGAGGCGCGCACCGACGCTGAGGACACGCGTGTCCTGTCCTTTCGCGCCGCCGATCATCAGCGCTCCGGGACGTCCGGTGCCGGTCGTGCGCGTCGGCATGGTCATGGCGCAGGCATCGGCCAGATTGAGCAGCGACGTGTTGCGCAGCATCGCCGCATTGACCCGGTCGAAGTCGGCTTCGGCCTCGCGGATCGTCGGCGGAAGGATCTGCAGGGTCGGCGCGATCAGCGCATCGAAGCCGGACAGCGCCTCGGCAAGGCGGGCAATCACCGCCCGGCGCTGCGCATAGGCCTCGGCAATCTCTTCGGCCGAGGACGCCTCGCTGATGCGGATGCGCGCCAGCACGCGCGGATCGCCGATCACAGCCAACTGATCCAGGTCGTCCTTGTAAACCTCATGCGCTTCCGCCGAAACCAGCAGGCGATTGAGACCGAGCGCTTCGTGCAGGAAGGTCAGGTCCAGTTCGACAAGCGTGTGGCCGCTGTCCTCAATCCGCGCCTTCGCCGCCTCGAAGTGACCACTCGACCAGCCATCGAGATCGTTGGTGAAGGCGCCTTTGGGCACCGCAAGCCGCAGCGGACCCGATGCCGCCTCGACCGCCTCGGCGGGTGTCGCGCTCATCACCGCAAAGGCGGCGAGCATGGTGGCGAAATTGCGGGCCAGCGGACCGCAGGAATCGAAGGAACCCGCCAGCGGATGCACGCCCTGGAGCGGCACCGCGTCCTGGCTCGGCTTGTGACCGTAAAGACCGTTGATGGCGGCCGGAATGCGCACCGACCCGCCCGTATCCGTTCCAAGCGCGACATCGGCAAGGCCGAGCCCCACGCTCACGGCACCGCCGGAGGTGGACCCGCCCGGGATGCCCTCGTCGTCGAACACATTGGCCGGCGTTCCGTAGTGCGGATTAAGCCCGACGCCGGAATAGGCGAGCTCGCTCATCGTCGTTCGGGCGAAGGGAACGCCGCCGGCATCTTTGATCCGTTGCACAACCGGACAGTCAGCGGTTGCCGGCTCCCGGTCGCGCAGGAGGCGGGAGGCTGCAGTCGTGCGCTGGCCCGCCTCGTCGTACAAATCCTTGACGCTGACCAGAAGGCCTGCGAGCGGCAAGGGCCGGTCGGCGGCGGCAACACGGGCTTCCGCCCCGCTTGCGTCCCTGCGGATCCGCTCCGGATCGAACTGCGTGAACAGCTTGCCCGCGGCCTCGCCCATCGCCTCCACCCGAGCAATCGCGGCTTCGGCCTTGTTGACTATCTCTCCCATGTCCCCTCCGGTCGGGCGACCGCGCGCCCATGTCAAACGAACGCCGATCAGGATATGATCGGCAGTGTCCTGATCTGGTAGCGGTGCGCGATGGTGCGATCAAGCTCGGGATCGCGCAGCTCCATCCGGAAGGCGGCAGCCGGGCGCACTCCGCCGATGGCGCCGAAGGTTCCGCACAAGACAGCAGCGGCCCCCCGGGCGGAAGACGCAAGCCCCGCACCGTCGATCAGCTCCTGCAGTGGCCGGATCGAGGCGATGCTCCCCTCCTGATAGAGGGTCCACTCCGCGTCCGGCGTTTCCTGGATCCAGGAGCGCAGCTCGAGGCTTTCCAGCCGCCCGGCGACCTCGGACAGGCGCCACAGATCGCGCGCGACCGGCTTGGCGCAGATCTGCTTGGACAGCGCGACCGAATGCGCTTCCAGCTCGCGGTCGGTGTGATCGGAGGCAAGGCCGAGATAGTATTCGCCGGCATGAGACACGATGAAGGGTTCGACCTCGCCCGACGTGCCCTCCCCGACGACCTCGATTTCGGCCGCCTGGGTCAGCTGGGCGGCCGCGCAGCGATAATAGAGCGGCACGGTGGACGGCGGCGCCACGCCAAGCGCGGCAAGCTCGTCGATGTGATGGCGGATCGCCTCCGGATCGCGTCCCGTCCAGCCGGCAACGGTGAGATCGCGAACGTCGATGGAAATGACGCCATCGTCGAGAAAGAATTCCATTTCAGACCCTTTTTAAAGACTGTTCGGAAGGAAGAGGGCGACATCCGGCACGAGGACGAGCAGTGCCACCATCGCCAGCATCACCAGCACATAGGGAATGGTCCCGACCATCACCTCCGACAGGGTGCCGGATTTGCGCGCGCCTTGAACGACATAGAGGTTCAGCCCCACCGGCGGCGTGATCAGCGCCATTTCCACCAGCACGATCATCAGGATGCCGAACCAGACCGGATCGTATCCAAGGCCGATGACCACGGGCACGACGATGGGAATGGTCGCCACCATCAGCGACAGCGTCTCGATGAAGAACCCGAGCACGATGTAGAGCAGGATCACGACGAGGAGCGTGCCGACGGGCGGCAGGTCCAGGCCTGTGAGCATCGCCTGCAACTCCCGTCCAAGCCCCGCCGAGGCCAGCGTGAAATTGAGGAAATAGGCGCCGGTGATCACCAGCATGATCATCGCGGTGATGCCGATGGTGCCGAGCAGGCTGTCGCGCATCATGCGCATCGACACACCGCCATGCGCGGCGGCGATGGCAAGCGCGATCGCCACACCCACGGCTGCCGATTCCGTCGGCGTCGCCCAGCCGGCGTAGATCGTGCCGATCACCACGGTGAAGAGAATGATGATCGGAATGAGCTGCAGCAGGCTGGCGAAACGCTCGCCCCAGCCGAAGCTGCGGCTTTCGCCACCGAGCGAGGGCTTGATCTTGCACAGGATGGCTGTGATCACGATGAAGGCCAGCGCCATCATCAGTCCCGGCAGCAGTCCGGCGAGGAAAAGCCGCGGGATCGAGGTCTGGGTCAGAAAGCCGTAGACGATCAGGTTGATCGACGGCGGGATCAAAATGCCCAGCGTTCCGCCTGCGGCAATCGCCCCGGAGAAGAGCCGCGGATCATAGCCGAGCCGTTCCGCCTGCGGCATGGCGACGGTGGCGACCGTCGCGGCGGTTGCCACCGACGATCCCGACGTCGCCGAAAACATCGTCGCCGTGCCGATGTTGGCGTGGATCAGCCCGCCCGGCAGCCATGAGAACCATTTGTCGAGCGAGGCATAGGTCTTTTCCGCCACCCCGCCGCGCACCAGGATTTCGCCCAACAGCACGAAAAAGGGAATGGCGATCAGCGTGGCGTGATTGGAGGCGGACCAGACCACCTGCCCCAAGCCGCGCATCAGCGGAAAGGCGGAGAAGAACTGGTCGATGCCGAACCCGAGCAGGAACAACACGATGCCGACGGGAATGGAGAGGGACAAGAGCCCAAGCAGCGCGACCGCGACGCTCCAGATCATTACTCGGTCTCCACTTCAGATCCCGGCCCGACAAGGGCTTCCACCTTGGAAAAGTCTCGGCGCAGCAGAAGCGCGCAGGTCAATGCGACCAGCACGCAGGCCGAGACCGCGAACCAGACCCAGCCGGAGAACCACACGACCTGCGGGATCCACAGGGGCGTTTCCAGCGGCGTGTTCGCCCGCGACGACCGCGTGATCGATTTTTCCAGAACCGGCCAGGCCTGGAAGGCGATGATGCTGACGGTCGCGGCCAGGACGGTGATCGCGAAAAGGTCCATCAGCGCCTTGCCGCCGGCGCGAAGCTTGTGGCGGATCAGGTCGATACGCACATGGGCAAGCTCGGTGAGCGCATAGGAGAGGCCCCAGCTCGCCACGCCGGCCATGACATAGCCGGAGATCTCGTCGGATCCGCCCAGCGAGCGGGCGAACTGGCGCATGGTGATGTCGACAATGATGAACCCGGCGGTGACGAGAAGCACCACTCCAAGGACCAGTGCGATCATCTTATTGAGACGGCGCAGGGCCGTTGCAATTGTATCGATCATATCTCGGTCTCCGCCGGGTTCCTTCTCATCAGTTCAGCGGGATCGACACGCCGACAACCTGGCCGACGCTGTCGTTCCAGCGCTTGGCCCAGTCGTCGCCCGCGCGCTGCGCCCACTCAGGCAGAACCGTATCGGTGAGAATGGCACGGGCAGCCGCGATGTCCGCCTCGCTCGGCTCGACGAGCTTCAGCGATGCCGGATCGCCGGCGGCGCAGTCGCCGTTGCCGGTCAGGCAGGCGATGTCGCTCTCCAGCGAGCCTGCCGCCACATCCCACGCCGGGGCTTCGAACTTCGTGGCGACCTTATCCTGGATCAGGGTCTTGGTCTCATCCGACAGGCTATTCCAGCGGTCCATGTTCATCGCCGTCACGACGGCATCCCAGCCGCCGAGCGGCAGCGTCATCAGCGTGTCGGTGACTTCCCACCAGCCGGCGGAATAGCCCGAACCGGAGCCGGTCACGGCGCAATCGATCACACCACGCTCCAGCGCGCCCGGCACTTCCGAGAAGCCGACGTTGACGCCTTCGGCGCCCAGCGCCTCCAGGAACTTCGTCGTCATGCGGCCGGATCCGCGGATCTTCTTGCCTTCAAGATCGGCAAGCGACGACAGCTCGCCCTTGCAGAAGACGACCTGCGGCGGATAGGGCGCGATGGCGAGCAGCTTGGCGTTGAAGCGGTTCGCGAAGATTTCCTCCACCATCGGGCGGGCGGCGTCCACCATCGCCTTGGCCTCTTCCGCGGTCGTCGCGAGCAGCGGCACATCGAGCCCTTCCAGCTCCGGCGCATCGCCCACGGCGTAGTCGGCGACCGTCATACCGACGTCGAACACGCCGTCGCCCAGCATGCGGAAGACGTCGCCGCCCTTGATGCCCATCTGGTCGTGGGTGGTCAGCTGCACGGTAATGTCACCGCCGGACGCCTCGGGAAGCGTCTCGGTCCAGAACGGCGCCTCGAACTGCTTGTGCAGCGGCAGGCCGCTCCAGCTACCCACCACGGAAATCTCCTCGGCCGCGACCGGCGCGAGCGCCAGCAGGGATACCGCCGATGCGGCTGCGATGCGGGTTAGGGCATATTTCATGTCAACTCTCCTCTGGGTTTTCAGGTCGACGATTGGCGGGCGCCGCCGAGAGAAAACTCGGCCGCATCCGCGGATAGATCGGTGACGAGCATGTGGCCTGGCTCATGGGTGATCGCGAGGTCCGGGCGGGCCGCGCGGATCGCCATTTGCGGGGTCACGCCGCAGGCCCAGAACACCGGAATATCACCGGGCTCAAGGGTCGGCACTTCGCCGAAGTCGGGGGACATGAGATCCGCGATGCCGATCTGGGCGGGATCGCCGATATGCACCGGCGCGCCATGGGCAAGACGATAGCGATCGGACAGAAGCACCGCCTGGATCGCGTCAGCGGCCTTGAAGGCGCGCATCGACACGACCATCGGGCCGGAAAACGGTCCGGCCGGCTCGGTCTGGATCGAGGTGATGTACATCGCAACATTCTGCTTGCGGGCGATATGCGGAAGCGGAATGCCGGCCCTTAGAATGGCCGCCTCGAAGGAAAAGGAACAGCCGAGCACGAAGGAGACGAGATCGTCCCGCCAGACCTCTTCGAGATCGGACACGCGGGCAAATCCCTCCTGATCGGCCTTGAAAACCCGGTAGGCGCCGATGTCGGTGCGAATGTCGAGATCGCGCCCGAGCGCGGGGATCCTCGGATCGCCCGGCTCCGAGATCCCGATCACCGGACAGGGCTTGGGGTTGCGCTGGCAGTAGCGCAGGAAATCCCCCGCAAGCGCGCTCGGCAGAATGGCGAGATTGCCTTGAAGGGCGCCCTCGGCGTAGCCGGATGTCGGGCTGCGAACGTCGCCTGCGCGAATGGCGCGGCGCAGGTCTTCCGGAGACATCCGCCGCGGGTCAAGCGCCGCCTCGAGGTGTGTCTTGGCTGTGGCCGTCACGGTCCGCATACCCTCCCTTGTATGACAAGTGAAGGATTGCGGTCGAAATTGATCTTGTCAAGTTATCGTCTGAAGATTTTTATGATCTATTTAAACGATCACTTTGATCGCAGGCCAGAGCGATCGAGGCCACTGCCGCGCCGAGCTCGGCATTGCGCTCGGGCATATAGGCGACCATGAAGCGCAGATTTGCGAGCTTCGCCGCATCGACAACGGGCAAGGACTTGATGCGCTTGCCGAAGGGTTCGGCCTCCGCCATGCGCTCGGGCAGGACCCCGATGCCGAAGCCATCCGCGACCAGGTGAATGACGGTCGAGAGCGATGCGGACCCGTGCAGCTCGAGCGCTGGCAGGTCCGGCGCGGAGAGCAGAGCCTCAAGTTCGCGAAACGGCGGCGTCGCCTTGGGAAAGGTGACGATGGTATGGCCGGCCAGCTCCGCCAGCGACATCGGTTCGGCCGGCAGGTGCATGTCGAGGGTTCCGTACCAGCCGAGCTTCAGCGGGGTCAGGGCGACGGAGGCGGCACCGCGCGGAACGCTCTCGCGCAGCAGGATGGCGACATCCAGCTCATCGTCGGCAAGAGCCGCGCTCAATTGCCCGGATGTGTCCACCGACAGCTCAAAACGCACCTTCGGATGCGCGTTCTTGAGCTGCGCCAGAAGATCCGACAACAGCGTGTGAACGATGGTTTCCGCGACACCGATGCGCACGGTGCCGCTCAACCCGCCGGGCCGCGTGACCTCCTGCACCAGCCGGTCGCGCGCCGCGACCAGCCGATGCGCTTCCTCCAGAAAGCGGCGCCCGACGGGGGTCAGGCGCACCTGCCGCCGGGCCCGGTCGAAGATCTGGATCCCGAGGCGCTTTTCCAGCGCCAGCACCCGGTTGGAGATCGCCGACTGCGACAGGCCGTACTTTTGTGCCGCAGCGCGAAACCCGCCGGCGCGCACGATGTCCTGCAGGATCTCGATATCTTTCAGTTCAAACACCAACCGCCTCCTCGCGCGCACCGGTCCCCGCCACGGCGCAAGCACCTTAGCCAATTGCTGCGCCCTGTCACGCAGACAGCAAGCGTCCGCTGCAGAGGGCTTTAATCCGCCAGACGGTGGACACTGCGGATTTTCAAGACTTGATTGTCCTGAGCGGGATCGTTTTATCTTAAAGGTCCCCGCCCGGTGCCATCGCCTTTCCGGCGACATCACGCATCGCCCTCATGATCCGAAGCCGATCGCCAGAGTGTCGAACGCCGGCTTCCCCGCCCGCATCGCCTGAAAACCGAAACGAACCGCTCCATGCCCTTCGACCAGCTCTTTGCCTTCGCCACCTTCGCCTATGTGGCCTCGGCAACCCCCGGCCCGAACAACATCCTGTTGACCGCTGTCGGCGGCGCCGGCGGTATTCGCGGCGGGCTTCCGGTCTTGCTCGGCATCGTCTTCGGCTTTTCCGCGATGGTCTTCCTGCTGGCCTTCGGCCTCGGGCGCACGGTCTTCACCATGGACGCGGTGCTCGACACCATCCGATACGGCGGCCTCGCGGTGCTCGCCTGGCTTGCCTGGAAGATCGCCACCGCGCCCGTTGCACAGGCCGACGAACCCGTGCCGGACCTCGGTAGGCGCGGCAGTTTCCTGGGCGCGGCGCTGTTTCAATGGGTCAACCCGAAGGCCTGGATCGTGGCGGCGGGCGCGATCACCTCGTTCCTGCAGCCGGACCTTCCGGTTCTCGCCCAGGCCACGACGCTCGCCGCCGTCTTCATCCTGGCCGGCGCTTTCGGCTGCCTGCCGTGGCTCGCCTTCGGCGCGGTGGTCAAGCGCTTCCTGCGCGATCCGCTGCATGCCCGCCTCTTCAATGTGGCGATGGCGTTGCTGCTCGTGATCTCGATGCTGCTGGTGGTCTTCGGCGGCTGACGCGGGCATCGCGCCAGCCGCCCTTTTGTCACTCAAACGGATCAGACGAGGCCCTTGCGCATGACCTCGCCGAGACGGCGCGCGAAGGCCGCCGTATCGCTCGGGGCGTCGCCGTCCAGGATCCGCGCCTGATCGAAAAGCAGCCACGCCATGTCGGCGAGTTTGCCCTTGTCGCCATCGCCGCTCAGACGCCTGGACAGGCCCTCCACAAGGGCATGCGACGGGTTGAACTCAAGAACCGGCGCAAAGGCCCCGGACGCCGCCCCGGTCTGGCGGGCCATCAGCTTTTCCAGCTGCCGATCGGGACCATGCTCGGGCGCGACCAGACACACGGGGCTCTCCGAAAGCCTTGAGGACGAGCGCACGTCGGACACGCTCTCGCCGAGCGTTTCCTTCAGGAACGCTGTGACCAGTCCGATATCGGCCTTCTCGCCGGCATCAGAGTCCTTGGCCTTGTCCTCCGTGTCCGCGTCGCCTTCGACGGGGATGGCATCAAGCGCCGCCGCGCCCTGGGTGACCGACTGGAACGGCTTTCCTTCAAACCCTTGAGCCATCTGCACCCAGAAGGCATCGACCGGATCGGCGAGATAGAGCACCTCGACGCCGCGCGCGCGAAAACCCTCCAGATGCGGGCTGGAGGCGATCGCCTCGACGCTCGACCCGGTCGCATAGAAGATCTGCGTCTGGTTTTCCTTCATGTCGGCGACATAGTCGGCAAGCGTGCGCCAGCCTTCACCCTTGTCCTTGCTGGAGCGGAAGCGGGCCAGCGCCAGCAGCTTGTCCTTGCGCTCGAAGTCCTCGTAGATGCCTTCCTTCAGCACCGGGCCGAAATTTTCCCAGATCTTGAGGAAGGTCTCGGGATCGTTGTCGGACAGCTTCTGCAGCTCGCTCAGGATGCGGTTGGTCACACCCTTGCGGATCGATTCCAGCACCGGATTGTGCTGCAGCATCTCGCGCGACAGGTTGAGCGGCAGATCGGCGCTGTCGATCACGCCGCGCGCAAACCTCAGCCAGGCCGGCAGCAGATCGACGTCGTCTGCAATGAACACCCGCCGCACATAGAGCTTCACCCGCCCCTTGCGGTCGGGATCGAACAGGTCGAAGGGTTTCATCGACGGCAGGAAGATGAGCACGGAATACTCGTGCCGGCCTTCCGCGCGGTAATGCAGCGTCAGCGCCGGATCGTCGTATTGGCCGGACACATGGCCATAGAATTCCTTGTATTCCTCCGCCGAGACATCGGACTTCGACTTCGTCCAGAGCGCCGTGCCGTCGGCAAGCTGGCGTTCGGCCGGAGCCTTTGCCAGCTGTGCGTTCTCCTCGTCTTCCGTTGCCGCCTCCGGCGCGGCGTCCTCCGCCGCCTTGGCCTCAAGGTCGACGAGCAGGATCGGCACGGGGACATGGGCGGAATAGGACCGAACGACCCGCTCGACTTCGCCCGCCTTCGCATAGGACAGCGCATCGTCCTTCAGATGAAGCACGACACGCGAGCCGCGGGCGGGCGCCTCGGCAAGATCCACCGGCTCGACGGTGAACTCGCCCATGCCATCAGAGCTCCAGCGCCAAGCCTCGTCGCTGCCGGCCGCCCGGCTCACGACCTCCACCTGATCCGCCACCATGAAGGCGGAATAGAAGCCGACGCCGAACTGCCCGATCAGCGCGGAGCCGTCCTTGGCCTCGCCGAGCTTGTCCATGAAGGCGCGGGTGCCGGAGCGGGCGATGGTGCCGAGATTTCCGATCATCTCCTCCTGCGTCATGCCGATGCCGTTGTCGGCAACGACAAGACGCTTGGCCGCCTCATCCACCTCGAGGCGGATGGCGAACTCCGGATCGTCCTTGATCAGGTCGGGCGCGGTCAGCGCGCTGTGGCGCAGCCGCTCGCAGGCGTCCGCCGCGTTGGAAATCAGCTCCCGCAGGAAGATGTCCTTGTTGGAATAGACGGAATGCACCATCAGGTGCAGAAGACGGGCCACCTCGGCCTGGAAGGCATGCGCCTTGGGGGCGGCATCGTCCGTCTTGGTCTTGGTTTCGGTCGTCATCGGGCTCGCGGCTCCTGTTGGATACGTCTCGATCAATCTGGGGGAGCGGCACGCGGGCCGCTCCGGCGGCTCAGATATCGGTGAAGCGACGGGCCGTTTCAAGCGTCACGCGCACTCACCACACGCCTTCTTCCTGCGCCACACGCTTGAGCACCGACGGCCGGTCGGTGACGATGCCGTTGACGCCGAGCCGGATGAGCCGGCGCATCTCCGCCTCCTCGTCGATGGTCCACACGTGAACCGCAATGCCGTGGCGATTGCAGTGGCGCAGGAAGCCCCCGGTCGCCAGCGGCACGCCGTATTGCGACAACGGGATCTGCGCGCAGGCGACATCGGGAACGCCGACCGGCGCGCGCCAGGACCCGAACCGAAGCACGGCGACACTGCGCGGGCCGGAACTGAGGCAGACCCGCTCGCCGAAGCGGGCCCGCGCGGCGCGCAACCGGCTATCCGAAAAGGATGCAACACAAACCCGGTCGAGACAGTTCATCCGCTCAAGCAGGTCCAGCGTCGGCGCGAGCGCGTGATCAGTCTTGATATCGATGTTGAAGCGCATCTCGGGCTGTTCTTCCAGCGCCTCCGCCAGGGTTAGCAGAGGCTCGCCGCCCGCAATCCGCACGCCCTGAAGATCCTGCATGCGCTGCGCGGAGACCACGCCGCGCCCGTCGGTGGTGCGCTCCAGCCGGTCGTCGTGAAAGACGACGACCGTTCCGTCGGAACTCGCCTGCACGTCGATCTCGATGAACCGGTAGCCCATCGCCGCCACGGTGGCAAAGGCGGCACGGCTGTTTTCCGGCTGCTCCAGCCCGCCGCCGCGATGGGCAAGGGCGGCAAACCGCTGGTCGGCCAGATAGGGGTGGACGGGGGAAAAGCCGTCGGCCATGACACACTGATCCTGCTGGCGCCCGGCACGCGGGCCATCCTCCAAGTCCTAGGACCGGGGCGCGGGATGTGCAATCGGGAGCGGAAAGATTGACGCCAATGTCCCGATCGGCTGCAATCGGCAAGAGTGCGGTCCTTGCGTGAAGGATACCGCAGACATTGGGCGGCAAGGGAGCTGACGTAATGACACAGTCCTGGAAAAACGACGGCTCCCGCTGTCGCATCTCCGGCCTTGCAGCCATGCTCATGACCCTTCTGTTCGGCGTCTTGCACCCGGCGAGCGCCCTTGCCGCGGACAGACATGCGCTGGTCATCGGCAACGCCGACTACACGGGCGACACCCTGTCGGCCCTGAAGAACCCGGCGAACGATGCAGCGCTGATCGCCGATACGCTGGAAAAGGCCGGCTTCGAGGTGACGCTGGTACTGGACGCCGACCTGCGCGACATGAAGCGCGCGGTGCGCGATTTCACCGAAACACTCGGCGCGGCCGGTCCCGGCGCGCTGGCGGCCGTCTACTACTCCGGCCACGGTTTCCAGGCCGGCGGGCGAAACTATCTCGCTCCGCTCGGCGCGGACCTGCGCGACGAAGTCGATGCCGAATTCGAGGCGCTTTCCGTCGACTGGGTGCTGTCGCGGGTCGAAGCCGCCCATGACGGTGCAAACATCGTCATTCTGGACGCCTGCCGCAACACCGCGCTGAGCCGCTCCATCGGCACCGGCAGCGAAGGCTTTGCCCTGCTGCAAAGCACACCGCGCGGCAGCTTCATCTCCTTCGCCACCGCGCCGGGCAGCACGGCCGCCGACGGCACCGGCCTCAACAGCCCCTACACCTCGGCCATCGCGGCGGAAATGCTCGTGCCCGGCCGCACGGTGGAAGCCGTCTTCAAGGCCGTGCGCCGGCGCGTCGTGGAAACCACCGGCGGCGAACAGGTCCCCTGGGACCACTCCTCGCTGACCGCCGACGTGGTGTTCCTCGCCGACGGCTCCAGCGATACGGCCCCGGGCGCTGCCACGGGTGCGGCCGTCTCGGACATGCAGATCGAGCTG
This sequence comes from Stappia stellulata, assembly GCF_020176715.1. GTDB lineage: Bacteria > Pseudomonadota > Alphaproteobacteria > Rhizobiales > Stappiaceae > Stappia. The sequence continues at coordinate 16,907 of NZ_JAIVMF010000014.1, forward strand.
CAGCTTTGGAACGACGTCAAGGACAGCAATGCGCCCGAGCAACTGCAAGCCTATCTCGACCGCTTCCCGCAAAGCGCCTTTGCGGCACTTGCCAGATCCCGGCTGGAAACGGCGCAACAGGGCGGCACCGGCGAGGTCGAGAAGCTCTTCGCGCAGCTTGCCAGCCGCTCGCTCCTCGTCGACAATCCGACCCGGCCGCATGAGTTCTACAGCAACGCGCGCCTGCGCGAGATCCGCGGCGACTACCCCAAGGCGCGGCAGGACTATCTGAAATACTTCGCCTTCGGCATGCCCCAGGTGGATCCGCACCTGCGGTTCCAGGCCGTCTTGAAGATCCAGGAGGGCCGCGAAGGGGCCCGGGAGGTCTACCGTGCGCTGTCGCAGGGCCGGCAGGACCCGACAACCCTTTTTGCGGAGATCCTGCTCGCCGAGCGCGAGGAACGCGTGCGCCGGCTGACGGCCTTTCTCACGGCGAACCCGGAGTTCACGCCGGCACATTATGCGCTGTCGCAGGACTTCAGCGAGGCCCGGCTTGGTCAACAGTCGACGACCGACAAGAAGCGCGAGCACGCGCTTCTGAGCCGCTTCATGGAGGGGGTCGAGGACGGACGTTTCCTGAGGTTTTATCTGGATCAGCAGATGGCCGCGGAGCAGATCGAGGACGCCAGGACACGCCTTGCGGCCTTGTCCTTCCTGAACACCGCCGCGCTTGCCAATCCGGTGAAGCTCAACGCCATGCGCAGCAATCAGGGCTGGATGCTGACGCTCGCCATCGCCGACCGGGCGCGGGAGATCTTCGTCCAGCTTCCCGGCGAGGAGTTCAAGTCGACCGGATTTGTCAATGGCGCGCTCGACCCGACAACGGGCCAGAAGATCCCCTATCCGGCCTTCGAACTGCCCGGAACCGTGGGGGACACCGAGATCAACGTGCGCTACCGCGACATCCGCGACGAGATGCAGGGCCCCTTCACCGTCAGCTTCACACCGGCGACCGCGCTTGTCGCAGGGCAGAAGGACATTCTGGAACGCCTGTCGAGCGGCTGGCTCAGCTTCCGCGACTGGGACGGCCAGATGTACGTCTATTTCTCGCATCTGATCAGCTATCGCTGCGCCATCGACAGCGTGATGTATGCGGTGGACAGCGACACGCCGGACACGCCCTTCGAGACCGGCCCTTGCGATCCGGAGAATCCGCACGCGGTGCCCCAGACCGGCCCCGGGTCGAAGATCCATATCATTGTGCCAAAGGCGACCGACTATGTGAGCGTCCAGCTCACCTATGCGGACGGAACCCGCTCCGAGATCAAACGCTTCGACGCACCGAAATGACGGTCGGCTAGAAAGATGACACCCGCACCCGCGAGCCGCCACCGGCGGCTGCAGGCGCTCGCCGCTGTCTTCGTCGCGGCAGTGAGCGCCCTCGCCGCCGCCCCGTGGCTGGAACCGCGCGCCGGCGATCTGGCGCTGGCATTCGCCCCCTCGCCCGAGACGGCGGTCGCCGATCAAATCGTCGTGGTGGCGATCACCGAGGAGACGCTTGCCGGCTTTCCCTATCGCTCGCCCATCGACCGCGCGTTTCTCGCCGGACTGATCGAACGGCTGGACGCAGCCGGCGCGCGCGCCATCGGTCTCGATATCCTGATCGACCAGCCGAGCGATCCGCAAAAGGATGCGCGTTTCTTTCAGGCCCTCGATGCATCAGCAACACCGGTGGTGCTGGCGCTGGCAACCCGCAACGACGGGCTGACAGACCGCCAGGCCGGCTATGTCGCGCGCGCAATCGCCCCCCGCCCCGCCGGACTGATCAAGCTGGCCCGCGACGAGATCGACGGCGTCCTGCGGCATCTGCCGGGCGCGCGCCCGGGCATGGCCACTTTCGCGGCAGTCCTTGCAGGTGCCGGACCGGAGATGCCATCGGGGCGGATCCTCTATTCGCGTGCCATCAACGACGCCAGCCCGTTTCCCGTCTATCCGGCGCATCTGGTCGCACAGCTTCCCGATGACTGGTTTGCCGGAAAGATCGTCCTGATCGGCACGGACCTGCCGACCATCGACCGCCATCCGACGCCAATGACGACGCTTGACGGGTCTGCCGCCGGCACCCTGCCCGGCGTCGTCATTCACGCGCATATCCTTGCGCAAGCACTCGCCGGCCTCAGCCTGCGCCCGCTGTCCCCCCTGGCGGTCGGTATCGCGATCCTGGCAGCCGCGATCCTTGCAGCCGTCGCCTTTTCCACCCGCGCCGCACCCCGGCATCTGGTTCTCGGCCTTGCGCTGGCACTTGTCGCCTATCTTGCCGTCGCCGGCATGCTGACTGCCCGCGCCGGCATCCTGCCGCCGCTCATCGCCCCGCCGCTAGCGGCCCTCGTCGCCGGTGGGCTGGTCGCGCTGGCGCGCTGGCGCGCGGATCATGCCGACCGCAGCTTTCTGCGCCATGCCTTCGCGCGCTACGTCAGTCCGTCGGTGGTGGAGCGGATCGCGAGCGGCCGACTGCAGCTCGCGCTCGGCGGGGAAAAGCGCGAGGTCACCTATCTCTTCACCGACCTGGAGGGCTTTACCAGCCTGTCGGAACGCCTGCCGCCCAACGAGGTCGCCGACCTGCTCAATGGCTATCTCGACCGCATGTGCGACCTGATCACCGAGCATGGCGCCACCATCGACAAGGTCATCGGCGATGCGGTCGTCTGTTTCTTCGGCGCACCCGACAACGACCCGGACCAGACGGAGCATGCGCTCGCACTCGCACTCGCCCTCGATGCCTTTGCCGAAACACATCGCGCACGGCAATTGGAGGAGAAAGGCATCGCGCTTGGCGTCACCCGCATCGGCGTGCATCGCGGCGAGGCGGTCATCGGCAATTTCGGAGGACGCCGCTTCTTCGATTACACCGGCGTCGGCGACACGGTGAACACCGCCGCCCGCCTGGAAGGCGCCAACAAGTATCTCGGCACGCGGATCCTGGTCAGCGAGACCGTCGCGCGGGCCTCCTCCTCCTGCCTCCTGCGCCCGGTTGGCAATCTGGTGCTCAAGGGACGCGCCAGCGCGCTCGCCTGTTTCGAACCGCGCCCGACGGAAGACGCACAGGCGGACTGGCTGGCGGCCTATGCCGTCGCCTTCGAGCTTCTCGAGACAAACAGCAAGGAAGCGCCGGCTGCCTTCGAAGCGGTGCTTGCGCTGAAGCCGGACGACCCGCTGGCGCGCCTGCATCTGGAGCGGTTGCGGCGGGGCGAGGAAGGCGCGACACTCACCCTTGGCGGGAAATAGGCAATCGGGGCCGGACAAACGCAGGAGATGGACATGAAACGGCTTTCTGGGAGGCGCCCGCGCCATGCCGCGCGCACGGCCTTCCGCGCCACGGTTGCGCTTGTGGCCCTGTCCCTGACCGTCGGCATGGCGCGTGCGGATTTCGTCGTGCTGGCCGCGAGCGGAGCGTCCGGCGCGCTCCAGCCGGGAGCGCGCCTTGCAGACGACGCGACGCTCACCTTGCCGGACGGCGCCAAGGTCACGCTGATGTCCAGGGATGGGCGCATGCTGACGCTCGAGGGCGCCTATTCCGGTCCGCTCGACCAGCCGTTGGAAGCGGCGGCAGCAGCCAAGGGCAACGACGGCGCCTTGCAGAAGCTCTCAAGGCTGTTGCAGGGAGGGGGTGCCCGCTCCACCGTGCTGGGCGCCGCCCGCGCCGGTGCGGGCGACATTCCCCCTCCGCCGGGCATCTGGCACATCAGCGTCGACAGCTCGGGCCCGCGCTGCGTGCAACCGGGAGCGCTTCAGCTCTGGCGGCGCGATGCCGGGCAGGACAGCCCCGTCACCCTGCGCAGCGCCTCCGGCCGGCGCGACGGCCTCGCCTTCGCGAAGGACAGGCATGTGCTGGCGGTCGAGAATGCGGTGAGCGAAGACGACGACCGGCTGCTGGTCTCGCTCGGAGACGAGTTGCGCGACCTCGCGCTCGCCCACCGTCCGGACACGCTTGCCGACGCCTCTCCCGGCGAACTCCTCGTCTGGATGCTGGACAGCGACTGCAAGCGCCAGGCGCTCACCCTGATCGGACGCGTTCACGCCGGACAACCGCTCGACTGATCCGGCAAGCAGGGGCTTTCGCGAAGGGTATCTGTCTCAGGCGAGTGCCGGACGCGGGGTGCGGGTGCGCCACATCACCAGGCAGATGACCGCGATATTCAGCAGGTTCCAGGCGATGCCATTGAGGAACGCCGCCTGATAGGACGCCGTCAGGTCGTAGATCCAGCCGGACATCCACCCGCCGAGCGCCATGCCGACGATTGTCGCGGTGATCACCATGCCGACGCGCCGGCCGGCCTCGCGCGCGGGCATATATTCGCGCACCACGATTGCATAGCTCGACACGATGCCGCCCTGCGACAGACCGAAGATCAGCGACACCATGTAGAGCGAAGCCAGTCCGTCGTAGGGAATGTAAAGCAGCAGCGCCAGGCACTGCAGCACGGCGCCGATCAGCAGCGTCGGAACGCCGCCGATCTTGTCGGCCAGCACCCCCGAAATCAGCCGGCTGGCGATCCCGCCGGCAAGCATCAGCGACAGCATTTCCGCGCCCCGCGCCACGCCATAGCCGAGATCGACGCAATAGGCGACGATATGAACCTGCGGCATCGACATGGCGACGCAGCAGCCGAGACCGGCGATGATCAAAAGCCCCTGCAGGGCACGCGGCGACATGGCGATCTGACGCGCCGGCGGGGCCTCGGGAACGGGCTGGGCAAGACCGCGCGATGTCATGTGCGGCGGCGGACGGCGCAACAGGAAGGCGACCGGGATCAGCACGCAGAGGCAAACGGTGCCGACGAAAAGATAGGCGCCGCGCCAGCCATGGTCCTGCATCACCGCCTGAAGCACCAGCGGCCAGATCGCGCCGGCGAAATAATTGCCCGACGCGGTGGCGGCGACCGCAAGACCGCGCCGCTTGGCGAACCAGTGCGAGACATCGGCGAGCAGCGGGCCGAAGGTCGCGGCGGACCCGAAACCGATGAGTGCGCCCTGCAGGATCGCGAAAACGAGCAGGGACTGGGCCTGCGACGCGAGCAGGAACCCGGAGCCGAGCGCGGCGGAGGCAATGGCGAGCGGTGCGGTGACGCCGTAGCGATCGACGAAGCGGCCGATCAGCAGATTGCCGAGCGCGAAGCCCATCATCGTCGCTGTATAGGGAAGCGAGGCGTCCGCGCGGTCGACCCCGAACTCGGCTTCCACCGAGGGAAGCACGACGATCACCGACCACATGCCGACGCCGCCGACGGTGGCGAGCAGCATCGACAGGCCAAGGCGCAGCCAAGCATAGGCGCTATCGACGCCACCGGGCGTCGGGGTGTCCGCAGTCGACATGCGCGGGAGTTCCTCGGATCACTTCAGGCGTGGTCCTTTCGAGGTACAACCGCCTGATCGTTCTGGCAATCCCGGACCGACGGATTTCCTAGCAGGCTTTGACGGAAGCGTCGGTCGCCGCTTCCATGGTTTGCTCCGCCGCGCGCGGCGCCGGCTCGCCGGCCAGCCGTTTCATCAACCAGGCACCATCGCCGTCGCTGGAGCGGCGATAGGACATGTCCCGTTCCGGCGGGATCGACGCGATGCCGTCCAGCGTGCGCTCACCGATGGCAAAGCGGAATGCGTAGCCGGGCGTCAGTCCCATGCGCAGGTCCGAGACCACCACCTTGCCGTCGGCTTCCTCGGCACGGAAAAACCCCCGGCTGAACCAGACGAGTTTCTCGAACGCATCGGAGCCGGACAGGCAGGCGACGAGATCGGGACGACGCGGGTGGGTGTAGACCGGGGTGTCCGCCCCGTCGGGATCGAGCAGCGACAGATAGACATTGTGGTATCGGTCCTCTTCAAGCCCGATGACCTTCCAGACGACCGTTGTGAAGGGCGCTGCGATGGCGAAGACCCGGTCGGGTTCGACGCCGGCCCGCGCGAACACCGCCTTGGCCCGCGCCTCCATATGCCCCTGAAGGATGACCGACAGGCCGAGATAGGCCGTACTGACCACAAGTGCCGTCGTCAGCCCGCGCGCGAAGCTGCGCCCCCAATCACGCTTGAACAGCGCCCACACGGTCACAAAGAGAAGCGGCAGCGTGTAGAGCGGATCAATGATGAAAACCGATCCGACCCCCACCGGATCTGGATAAAGCGGCCAGAAGAGCCGCGTCCCGTAGACCGTCATCGCATCGATGATCGCGTGGGTAGACAGACACAGATAGACGGTGAGCCAGACGAGCCAGCGCTTGTCGCGCAGCACGCGAAAGATCCGCATCAGCGCCTCGCCGATCACCGGCGCGGCCAGCGCCTGGATGAACAGCGAATGCGTCGCTCCGCGATGCAGCACGAAACTGTCGACCGGATCGTCGAAGGGAATGAACACGTCGAGGTCCGGCAAGGTGCCGAGCACGCCGCCGACGAGAGCGGCCTTGCGCGGTCCGAGCGTCTTGCCGAGGCAGGCGGTGGAGACCGCCGCACCGAGGAGAAATTGGGTAAGCGAATCCATGCGGGTCTTTTCCGGGTCCGGAACGGGCGGCGGGCGGTCCGCCAAGCCGCCTCGCCCACGGCGAGCTGGCACGGCGACTTGACGCGATCAGCCGAACATAGGGCATCGCCTCAGGGAGACCAGCCCGCAAACTGCCGGCCAGCCGCCCCTTACCCCTCGCTGTTAAGCGAGGCGAAGGTCTTTCCCTCCTCCGCCAGACGCACGAGCAACGGCGCCGGCTCCCAGAAGAAGGCATCTTCCTTCGCGAACTCGCGAAGATCGGCGAGGATGGTTTTCAGGCCCACCGTGTCGGCGTAATGCATCGGCCCGCCGCGCCAGCGCGGGAAGCCGTAGCCGAACAGCATCGTCACATCGACGTCGAGCGGACGCAGGGCAATGCCTTCCTCGACCGTCTTCGCCGCCTCGTTGATCATCGCGGCCATGTAGCGGCGGATGATCTCGGCGTCGCTGAAGTCGCGCGGCACGATCCCCTTGGCCTCGCGCTCGGCCGCGATGATCGCCTCCACCTCCGGGTCGGGCGTGCCCCGGCGTGCACCTTCCTCGTAGCGATAGAACCCGCGGCCCGTCTTCTGGCCGAACCACTCGCGCTCGCACAGCCGGTCGGCGAAACCGACGACACGCTCGCGCGGATCCCTGGTTGCCGCGCGCCGCTTGCGGCCGGCCCAGGCGATATCAAGACCGGCAAGGTCGCCGACCGCGAAAGGACCCATGGGAAAGCCGAAGTCCACCAGCGCGGCATCGATTCGGTAGGGGCTTGCCCCGTCCTCGACCATATAGTCGGCAGCCTTGCGATAGGTGTTCAGCAACCGGTTGCCGATGAAGCCGTCGCACACGCCGGCGCGCACCGCGACCTTCTTCATCCGCTTGGCGAGCGCAAAGCCGGTGACGACCACGTCGGCGGCGGTCTTGTCGGCAACAACCACCTCCAGCAACCGCATGACATGTGCCGGCGAGAAGAAGTGAAACCCGATCACATCCTGCGGCCGGGTCGTCGCCGCCGCGATCTCGTTGACATCGAGATAGGAGGTGTTGGTCGCCAGGATCGCGCGGTCCTTGCACACCGCGTCGAGCTTGCGGAACACCTCCTTCTTGACCTCCATGTCCTCGAACACCGCCTCGATGACCAGATCGGCCTCCGCAAGCGCCGAGTAGTCCGTCGCAACCCGGAAAAGACCGGCCAGAATTCCGTCGCGCTTGGAAGCATCCATCTTCCCGCGCCGCACGCCATCGTCAAGGAGACGCGCCACCATTGCATGAGCGCGCTCGGCGCTCGCGTCGTCGCGCTCGACCAGGGTCACGTCGAGACCGCTTCCAAGTGCTGCGACCGCGATGCCGCTGCCCATGGTGCCGCCGCCGATGATGCCGACCGTATGGAGCGGGCGTGCCGTCGCCTGTCCGGCTTCCGGGATCTTGGCAACCGCACGTTCGGCGAAAAACGCATGGATCAGCCCGGCGCGCTGGTCGGAGGCCATCAGCTCGGTAAAGAGCGCCCGCTCGCGCGAAAGCCCCTCAAAGAATGGCAGGTCGTAGGCCGCCTCCACCGCGTCGATCGCGACCATCGGCGAGAGCTGCCCGCGCGCGCGCTTCTGCGTCGCCTTGCGCACGTCTGCGAACAGCGCCTCGCCCTTCGCCCCCGGATCGATCTCGCCCGTGCGCCTGAGCGCCGGGGCCTTGTCGAGATAGGCACGGGCAAAGGCGAGACCGGCGTTGAGCGCATCGTCGTCGCGCGATACCGCATCGACGATCCCGAGCGTTTCGGCCTCGGCCGCACCGACATGGCGGCCCGAGGTGATCAGATCGAGTGCGGCCTTCGCGCCGGTGAGGCGCGGCAGCCGCTGGGTGCCGCCGGCGCCGGGAAGAATACCAAGCGTCACTTCCGGAAGCCCGACGCGGGCGCTTTCCAGTGCCACACGCGCATGGCAGCCGAGCGCGACCTCGAGCCCGCCGCCAAGCGCCGTGCCATGAAGGGCTGCGATAACCGGCTTGTCGCAGGCCTCGATACGGTTGATCACGTCCGGAAGAAACGGTTCGGCCATCGGCTTGCCGAACTCCTTGATATCGGCACCCGCAATGAAGGTTCGCCCGACGCCGTAAAGCACCGCGATGCGGGCGCTTTCGTCCTGCGCAAAGCGGGCGAGCGCGTCGTCGAGCCCGGCCCGCACGGCCTGCGACAGGGCATTCACCGGCGGATTGTCCACCGCGATCTGCGCAATGCCATTTTCAACGGAGTAGCGAACGGGGTCTGTCACGAACCAAGTCTCCCTGACGAGTGTCTGAAGGCGGGTGTCACGCGCCGCGCAGTCTAAGCAGCGGCAGATTTGTTTCAATCTTAAAATATGTCGCGCGGGCTGCTGCGCAGGCTGCGCCTGCACGCCGAACGGCACGCAGGCCTTGCTCGCTCATGCGGTGATCTCAAGCGCGATATCGGCAAGCGGCACCCCCTCCACCCGGGTCGCCCAGGTCTCGCCCGGCGCGACGGGAAAGGCCCGCGTCAGCGTTCCCGTCGTCACGATCATGCCGGGACCGACAGGTTCGGCCAGCGCCGTCGCCGGCAGCCCGTCGACCATCGCCTTCAGGGCACTCAATGGCCCGCCGAGCACATTCTCCGACGCCCCCCGGTCGATGACCTCGCCGTCCTTTGCCAAGGACAGCGTGAAGGCGGACAAGTCCGCGAACCAGCCATCGCGGTTGTCATCCGTCACCGCGACAAAAGGACGGTGTCTTAGCAATCCATGCAGCGCAAAGGCGGCAACCGTGTCGGGCGCGCGAAACCGCCAGTCGGGATAGGGGGACTGCACGAGTTCAAAGCCGAGCGCGACGCCGTCGATACAGGCAAGAAGCTCCGCCTCGCTCGATCCCGCACGCAGCGGCCTCGCCACCCGGAACACGATCTCCGGCTCGATCCGCGGTTCCATCAGCCGCGCAACGCCGCAGCTTGCCGTCGTATCATCCGTCGCGACATCGACGGTGCTGTCATAGACCGGGCCCCAGATCGGCGCATGCACGTCGTATTCGTCCCAGATCGTTCGGTTGGTGAAACCGATCTTCCAGCCGACCGGCGTCTCGCCGCCCGCGATCCGATGCGCCCGTATCTCAGCCGACACACCGTAGGCAGCCGCAAGATCGAAACCGGGGTCACGATCGGTGACCGGCGCGCTGGATCCCGCACGTCGGGCGACCTCGAGCAAGCTCCGGGCAATCTCGCCGCGCGTGGCGTCCTGGCCGTTCATGGCGTCACTCCCGTTCCCCGGTCGGCGTGCGAGGCGCCCCAGGCAATTGTTTCGCGCGCAACGATGCCGAGCCGGGCGGCGATTGGCAAGCCATGCTTCGGTCAAGATTGCAAGGGAAGAGGGATTGCTAGGGCGCTTGCGCTTGCGCCCCCGACGGCGCGCGCTAATGTGCGCCCGCTTTGCAACATGATCGCGTTCCGGCGAGCCGCCGGAATTTCAAAAGATATTCAAGCCCCTGCGAGGACCCATGAAACGTTTGCTGACCGCGCTGAGCGCCCTTTTCCTCACGGTCGCGCCGGTGGCCGCGGCCGACCTGCAAGTGACCGACGTTGCTGTCGGCAGCGGCGCCGAAGCCGTGCCCGGCTCGACGGTCTCGGTGCATTACACCGGCTGGCTGATGGACGGCACGAAATTCGATTCCAGCCGCGACCGGGGCGAGCCCTTCTCCTTCCCGCTCGGCGCCGGCCGCGTGATCCGCGGATGGGACGAAGGCGTTGCCGGGATGAAGGTCGGCGGACGCCGCGAACTCGTCATCCCGCCGGAAATGGGTTATGGCGCGCGCGGTGCGGGCGGCGTGATCCCGCCGAACGCCACGCTAAAGTTCGACGTGGAACTCCTCGACGTCTCCAACTGATCCTGGCAAGGGAGGCGACCGCCTCCTTTGGGAGACCATCCGCCGGGCCGGAGGACCTCCGCGTCACTCCGGCCCGGCCTCCTCTTGCCTGGTGTTGTCGCTGTCGGCCGCCCGAAGCAGCCCAACGGCGCGCCGCATACGCTGCACGGCTGTCAGATGCGACAGCACGCCGTAGACGCCAAGGCCCGCGGCAATCACGCTTGCCCCGGCAATGCCGGCAAGCGGCGCGGCCCCGGCCGCCAGCAACATCGCGCACAGAAAGATGATCCGCTCCAGCCGCTCGAAAAAGTCCGGCCAGGCCTCGTTGCTGATCGGGATCTCGATGGCGGTGCGCGCCTTGGCGTAGCTCGTCAGCACACCACCGGAAAACGCAAAGAGCGCCAGTCCCCACATGTCCTGCGCGGCGGCGATTGCCGCGAGCACCACGAGCTCCTGGTAACGGTCGACCATCGCATCAAAATAGCCGCCCGAGCGCGTGCACATGTCGCGCCGCCGTGCCACCGCCCCGTCCAGCGCATCGAAGGCGAAGGACACAGCCAGTGTCACCCCGAAAAGCGCGGCATTGCCGTGCCAGAGATAGGCGAGCGAGGCAAGGCAGATCAGCACGAGACCCGTTGCGGTCACCTGGTTCGGCGTCATCCGCGCGCGCACCAGCGGCGTCGACAGGCTTTCCCACAAAGGGTCGATATGGCGCTTGAACAATCCGTCGATCATCGGTGCTGAATCCCTTGAAGGCGCCGCGCCGGGCGGCGATTTCGGTTTGAAGACATGCGTCCGGCCCTATCGGTAAAGGGACAGAAGCCCCTTGCGGTGACGGTCGAGCCGCGCCGCGCGGGCCGCGCAGCGCGCAACGCCGGCGGGCTCGGGATCATAGATCTCGACCGGGCCGGAGGACAGAGCGGGCGCCGCCGCCTGAACGCTGTCGAACCAGCCAAGCGCCGCGCCGGCAATGGCCGCGGCTCCGCGCACGCCCGCATGGCGCGGCGCGCGCACCTCGACCCTGCGGTCAAGCGCATCGGCGAGCAATTGGGCGAAGCGGGGATTGACGGCGGCACCGCCGACCAGCGGCAACGGCAGGTCGTGGCGCACGCCCTTCTGGCGCGCGACCTTCGACATTGCCCAGCGCAGATTCAGCGCAACGCCCTCCAGGGTCGCCCGCAAAACCGCGTTTCGGTCGTGGCGCACGCTCAAACCGTACAGCACCCCGCGCAGACGATCGTCGTCGACGGGAACGCGCTCACCGGCGAGCCACGGCACGAACAGCGGGTCGTCGTCCTGCATCTCGCCGATGCCGTCATAGAGCGTGTCCAGCGCGCTGTCGCTGTCGCCGGCGGATTCGCCGACGAGACGGGCAGCCCAGGCGAAAGCCGTTCCAGCACTTTCCTGGGTCGCGATCAGAAGCGGCCGGAACCCGACGCTGCTGGCAATGGTGGCGTAGGAGTGGAACACATCGAGCCGGCGGGACGGAAAAAAGCCGCTCAGCCACGCGCTCGTGCCGGCATAGACGTGAAGTTGGCCGTCCTCCACCGCCCCCGAACCGATCGCCGTCGCCCCGACATCGCCGGCGCCGGCGACGACGGGAAGCCCCGCCGAAAGCCCAAGGTCGACCGCCGCCCGCTCGGCGAGACGGCCTGCAATAGAGGCGCCGTCGACAATCTCCGGCAGCTTGTCGAGCGGAATTCCGAGCCGGCCGGCGAGAAAGGGCGACCAGCCTTCCCGCCCCGGACGCGTGTCCATCATCCACGTCAGGTTCGCGCTGTCGGCGGTCGTGGTGAGAGCGCCGGTGGCGCGGAAGATCAGCCAGTCCTTGACGTCGAGAAGCTTGTGCGACGCAGCCCAGACCTCCGGTTCATGGGTCTTGATCCACAGCATCTTGGCCGGCGGGTCCATGCCGTTGTGCGACGGCGCGCCATTGGCGATCCTTGTCCAGGTGAACAATTTGTCCGCCCGGTATCCGGCGACCGTGGGAAATCCGCCGTTCATCTTGCGCGACAGAGTACCGGCGCGCTTGTCGAGCGAGATCAGGGCCGGGCGCAGCACATCGCCCGCGCGGTCGACGCACACCAGCCCGCACATCTGCGCGCAAGGGACCAGCGCCACCGCGCGCTTCCTCAGGTCCGGGATCTGGTCGTGCAGCGCGGCAACGCCTCGGCGCAGGGCCTGCCACCAGTCGTCCGGCTGTTGTTCGGCCATGTCCGGGCCGGGAAAGGAAAGCGGGTAGGATTCGGCCGCGGTCGCCAGGAGTGCCAGCGAGCGGTCGAGCGCTGCAAGCTTGACGCCTGACGTGCCGAAATCGGCGGCAATGACCAGTTCCCGGCTGTTCTGCTTGTCCCGTGTCACCACTCGCCCCCCGGCCTCGTTCGGCCATATATTTGCCCATGCGCCGGGACCGGGTTTATAGAGGTCGGCGACAAAAATGAACTCCCCAACGCACCGGGCGCGCAAGGCGCTTCAACAGGAGCCTCGGCTCCCGCTTCCGCACCGGACCGAAGAGAGAGAAAGCGGGTAAAATGTCCGAGGGCGAAACGACCGGGTGCGGGGCACCCCGGGTCGACGTGGTCTACACATGGGTCGACGACACGTTTCCCGGATATGCCGAGACGCTGCGGCAATTCGCGACCAACCGCCACGACACCAATCCCAACCGGACACGCGACAATCTGGAGATGCTGCGCTATTCGCTGCGCTCGCTCGAGCGTCACGTGCCCTTCGTCGGCCGCGTGCATCTGCTGACCTGCCGACCGCAGGTGCCGGACTGGTTGAACGCAGAACACCTCGACATTTCGATCGTGCACCACGACGAGATCATGGCGCCGGAGATCCTGCCGACCTTCAATTCCTTCGCCATCGTCAGCCATCTGGGCAAGCTGCCCGGCGTGAGCGAGCGCTTTCTCTATTGCGAGGACGACATGCTGTTCCTGGCGCCGGCGACCCTCGCGGACTTCGTCGAGGACGACGGCCGCACGCGCGTCTTCACCAAGAACAAGGATGCCCCCGTCCAGGCGCGGACGAAGCCCGAAGACAGCCCGTGGAACCGGTCCATGGCAAACGCCAATGCGGCTCTCGACCGCGAATTTGCGTCGCATCGCCGGCGGTTCCTCGCCCATGGCCCGCGGCTGATCGAGCGCAGCGCGTTCGAGGAGATGTGCAATCGCTTCCCGGGCGAGATCGCGGCGACGCGGGCATCGCGTTTCCGCGGTGGCGACAACGTGCCGCCAGAGTATCTTTATCCGCACTATCTGCTGGAGAAAGACGCGGGTGGTCTTGCGTCCGACGCCGAGACGCGGCGGATGACCGGCTATGCCTCGATCGACAATTTCCTGCCCTGGACCTGGCTGCAGCTTGCGAGGCTTGACCGCCTGCGCCCCGTCACGGCAACGCTCAACGACAATTTCAACGACCGTCCGAACCCGCGTGTCGTTGCCCATCTCCGCAAGCGGCTGAACCGCTGGTTTCCCGAGCCGTCGCGCTTCGAGCGCCCCGACCGCCCGCCGGCCTGATCAGGAGCGCAACGCGTTTCGGTAGATCTCCACGAAGGCCGGCCCCGTCGCCTCGACGCCGAAGGAAAGCGCATGCGGCAACGCCCAGGCGGTGAGCGCCCGGCGCGCCGATGCATCGCCGCATACCTCGATCAGCTTCGCCGCGAGCGCCGGTGCATCGCCCGGCGGCACCAGCAGCCGCTCGCCCGGCCCGGTAAGCACGGTGCGATAGCCCTCGTTGGCGGCCGCCACCGGCAGGGTTCCGGCCGCCATCGCCTCGATCAGGATGAGCCCGAAGCTTTCGCCGTATAGGGACGGCGCCACCAGCAGATCCGCCTCCGCGACAAGCCGGCGCGCGCTCTCCGCATCCGGCGAGGGAACGAACCGGATGCGCTCACCTTCCGTGCCCTGCATGGCCGCATGCAGCAGATCCTCCTGCGGGCCGCCCCCGGCGACGGTCAGCCGAACGCCGGGAAGCCGTGCCGCCACCTCCGGCCATGCCCCGAGCAGGACGCCCAGCCCCTTGCGCGCCTCGAAGCGGCCGAGAAAAACGATCTCCGGGTCCGTGGCGCTATCCGCCCGCCGCGGTTGGGCGCCGGCAGCCTGCCAGGGGGCGAGATCGATGGCCGGCGGCAGGACATGCGCTGCGACCCCGGCATCCTGCGGCCGCAAATGGGCAAGCGGCGTGGCGGAAGGAACGATGGCGGCGCGCGAATGCGTCAGGAAATGCCTCGCGGCCCGGCGCAGGGCGCGCGCGGCAAGGCCGCCCGTCCTGTCCTGCGGCAAGGTCGCATGAAAGGTGGTGACGGTCGGCAGGTCGAGATCGCGCCAGACCTGCCAGGCCATGAAAGGGGTCCAGGGCGTGTGCAGGTGAACAAGCTCCGCACCCCAGTCGCGCAACGAGGCAACCAGCGCGCGACGGTCGCGCGAGCGGGCATGGCTGACCTCGAAGCCGGTTCCGAAGAGCTGCGCCTTGACGGCCCGCCCGCAATGATCGACCCCGGCAAGCGGCGCCCTGTCAAGCGGATAAGGCGCGACGACGCGCACGTCGTGACCGGCCCGCACGAGCCACGCGGAGAGGTCGCGGACATGCGCCTGCACGCCGCCCGGACGGGCAAGGTCATAGGGGCAGATCTGGACGATCTTCATCGCGCGCGCATCATCCATCGCGCCGGGCAAGCGTTTCGACCAGACCCTCGGCGACATCGGCAAGCGCATAGACGAGCAGGAAGACGATCAGCCAGCTCAACGTCCCGCTCCACCAGGCAAGCAGCAGAGCCGGCGGGATCGCCCCGCTCAGCCCGGCAAAGAACCAGAGCACGATATCCAGCGGGCCGGCCGGCCGTTTCTCACCGGCCGCATCGGCCGCGTGGACCGCGTCGGCGCCGCCCGCGCCGGCATCGCGCACGACCCTGGCATAGAGCCGGACCCAGGCGGCCGCGCAGCCTACCGCCGTCCAGAGCGCGCCGGTGTCGAGCACCCGGTCCGCCAGGAGCCCGATGCTACCGTAGAGCAGGCCCCACTGCGCCATGTCGATGAGGAAGTCGAGCGTTCCGCCAAGCCGTGACGTACGCCCGGTGCAGCGGGCGAGCCCGCCGTCGACGCAATCGAGGATCTGAAACACAATCGCGACCAGCCCCACCCCGAGAGCGGCCTGCTCGAGCGGCAGCGTCAGCGCCAGCACCGGCATGGACAGGGCCAGCGGCACGGAGGACAGCGTGACGGCGGTCGGCGAGACAGGCGTGCGCGCGAGCAGCCAGATAAGCGGAAAACTCCAGATGCGATAGAACAGCAAGACGGCCCAGTCGCCCCGCAACTCCCCCTGCCGCTTGTCCCGTCCATAGTCCCGAAGGACGCTGGCGAAGGTCGGGGCGCCATTCAATCCCGTGTTGCTCACCTGCCCTCTCTTGCCCCGTTGCCGGGCCTCGCTTATGACAGGATCGACTTATCATATTCCGGCGGTTCAATGGTCGACATCACTGCAATTTTTCTGGCCGCCGGGCGTGGCATGCGCATGGGCGAACGCGGACGCATGATCCCCAAGGGATTGCTGTCGATCGGCGAGGCGACCTTCGTCGAGGAAGCGGCCAGCACCTTGCGCGCGCACGGGATTTCGGCGCCGCGCATCGTCACCGGCCACCTGGCGGACCAATATGCAACGCTGGCGAGCGAGCGCCTGCCCGACGCCGAGCTGCGCCACAATCCCGACTTCGCCACCAAGGGATCGCTCCACAGCCTGCTCGTGGGACTGCGAGGCCAGACCGGACCGTGCCTGCTGCTGGAATCCGACCTGATTTTCGAGCCGCGCGCCGTGGCGGCCGCGATTGCGGACCCGTCGCAGGCCGCCCTGCTTGTATCCGGCGCAACGGGCGCGGGCGACGAGGTCTATGTCTGGGCCGACGAGAAAGCCGGCCAGAACTGCCTGCGCGACATGTCCAAGGACGCCGCGCGCTGGCCGGATCGCCACCATGGCGAGCTGGTCGGGCTGACCTATCTGACGGAACGGGCCGTGGCGCATCTGAACGCCATCGGCGCCGCAATGGTCGCCCAGGACCCGATGGCGGACTATGAAAGCGGCATCGTCGCCCTCGCCGGTGAGGAGCCCGTCGCCTGCCCTCGGATCGACGATCTCGCATGGGCGGAAGTCGACAACGAGGCAATGCTGGAACGCGCCGCGACCCTTGTCTATCCGCGCATTGACGCAGCCCGCCGGGCACACCCGCTAATGCGGGCGTGACAGGACGGCCTGCGCGACAAGCGTTCCGACAAGCGCGAAGACGACGGCGATCCAACTGCTGGTGAAACCGGACAGCGCGCCGATCTCGCCCATTGCCCAGGAAACCTTGGTGGCCACGAGCGCGAAATACCCGCAAAGCGCCAGCCCGACGATCCGCCCCGGCGAGACGATCCGGCCGGAGCCCGCGATCGGCGCCAGACTGGCCCCAAGCAACGCATAGGCTCCGGGAAGGAAAAACGCCGCAATGCGCCGCCACAAGGCAGCCTCGACGTCCGGCCCCTTCAACGGATTGTCGTCTGCCGCCAGCCGTTCAAGCGGCTGTTGCGGCAGATAGAAAGCCGGAATGTCGAAATACGTCAGCGTTGACGGAAGCACATCCAGACGAATGTCGAGCGTTGCGTAGCGCGAGATCAGATAGAGCGGTTGCTCCGCATAGCCCTCCGATCCCGGCTCTCCCTCGTCCCCGCTTCTGTCGTCGGGCGGCAAGCTCGCCCAAAGGTCCACATCATGGAACCGCCAGAAACCGCCCTGCCCCAGGGGCTCTGCCTTGCGCGCAACGATCACGTCACGCAAGTCGCCGGAAACCACCCCTCGATAGAGTTCAACATCCCTGAATTCCGGCCGATCGGCACGCACGATCCGTGCCCTCAGCGTCGTATCGTTGACCACGAGCCAGCGCTTGTCCGCGAGCACGCCCCGTTTGAAACGGCCACCATAGGCGCCAAGCTCGAGATCCGCCTGGGCGAAGACGGCCGCCGGTCGCCACCAGCGTTCCAGCGAGCCCTGCAACGCGCCGCTGAGGCAGGCAAAGGCGGCAACGGCCACCAGCGTCTGCCGCGGCGACCAGCCGGCGGCGGCAAGGATCGTCGTCTCGCGATTGAACAGACGATAGAGTTCCGCCGCGAACACCCCGATGAAACAGGCGACCGGAAAGAGCCGCGTTACAATATCGACCGTGCGAAACCCGAGGTAGGTCGCAAGAAGCACAGGGCCGGACCGCTCGAGCTCGACGGCGCGGGCGAGCACGCCGTCGAGGTTCTGCGCCAGATCGATCGCCCAGGCGATGATCAGGAACATCGCCATCACGAGCGCCGTCACTTTCACGTAGAGCGCAAGCGCCCGGCGGGCGGCAATGCCGAACAGCGCCACGGGAGGCCCGGCGGCGATCCGCCACCCGTAGCTGCCTTTTGCCTGCGCCGCCCCCATGCTCATGCCCGTTCGTTCACCGGACGCAGCAACGCCGCCGATCGCGCCCCGACCGTCAGCACCAGGAGCAACGCAAGGCCGAGCCCGGTGACGGATCCAAGCGACACCATGGCGGCGGGCTGGGCAAGCGCCACCGAGCCAAGCAGCGTCCGCAGGCCGACGTCGAGGGCAAGAAGGACCGCGCAGGCGAACGGCATTGCGAAATAACCGGTCAAGCCCCCGGAGGCGAAGGAACAGGCCAGCAACGCCAGAAGCGGCGCCAGAAAGGCGGCGATCGCCCTGGCGAAGCGTTCGCCGGCAATCTGACGCGCGGCCGCCCCGGCCTCCGACCCGGCCGATCCCGGATCGAGCGCCTCGAAGAAGGTCCATTCCTGCGCCACCTCGCCGCGGGCGGCGTGGTGCAGGATGTTGGTCAGGCTGACGGGAACGGACACATTCTCCACCTTCATGCGCGGAAGCACGGGTACACTCTCCAGATCCGGCGTGCCGAGCGCGCGCAGGTTCGACCCGCGCCCGCTGCGCAAGACCCCGCCAGCGCGGTCTTCGGGCGCGACGCGCACGAAATCATAGGCGATCACCCGGCCAAGCCCCAGATTGTAGTTGCCCTTATCGTCGGGCCCCTCGAGGTTCCAGTTGCCGGCCTGGGTCACGCGCCAGGTGCCCTCCTCGCCCGGCTGATGCACGAACAGGCTCTCGTGCGGCGGCGAGACCGACGTGTCACTCAAGGCGGCGAATGTCTTTCCCCGGATCGTCTCGATCAGCGTGCCTTCGCTGGGCTCGGTGATGCGGCGAAACAGGAGATCGCTCTTCAGGGTGAAGATGACGGTCCGGGTGGCGTTCTTCGCCAGCGGATTGACGAAACCGGACACGGCAAGACTTGCGCCGAAAGCGCAGACCCCGAGGACAAGCGCGACCTTGAGCGGCAGCGCCGAGGAGACGCCGGCTGCGGAGAGCGCAACCATCTCGCGCTCCTCGCGCGCCGCGACAAAGGCGAAATAGCCGCCGATGACGCAGGCAAGCGCCAGCGCGAAATCGAAGATCTCAGGAGACGAAAGCAAAAGGATGAACACGGCCGACAGCACGTCGCCGCCGTTGCCGAGCACCTGTTCCAGGATGCCGGTCAGCTCTTCCGCCAGAAACACCACCTCGATCGTCACCAGAACGATCAGCACCCTTGCGAGCACCCGCAAAAATAGCGAGCGGGTGGCGAGCGACCAGCCTCTCATCACGCACCACCACGGGACCGGCGCGCTGCACGGCCGCCGGCGGTGTGGCGTTGATCGTCAGTGCGTCGCGGCATCGCTCCCAATTCCGTTTCGTGCTAAAGCACCGGTCGAACCGGCATCCTCCTGGCAGGATCCATCACGGACCCGCTCCGCGAGAAAACAGACCCTGATTCCCTCGCGCCATCATAGGCCGCAGCCCATGCGACGTCTTGCCCATATCCTTGCCCTGTCCTTCGGTGCCGGTCTGTCGCCGGTCTGGCCGGGAACCGTTGGCGCGGCCGTCGGACTTGTGTTTGCCGCCGCGCTCCTGCCGCTCGCGCCGGCGCTTCAGGCCGGACTGCTGGCCGCCTTGCTCCTGATCGGCATCTGGGCCTCCGCGATCGTTGCCGCCGACACCGGCGAGGACGATCCGCAGATCGTGGTGATCGACGAAAGCTTCGGCGCCGCGGCCGTCGTGCTCGCGCTTCCCGCCGAACCGCTCTGGTGGATTGCCGGTTTCATCGCCTTCCGCGCCTTCGACATTCTCAAGCCCTGGCCGGTCAACTGGGTGCAGGACAGCGTTCCGGGTGGGACCGGCATCATGCTCGACGATGCCGCCGCCTCCGTCTTCGCTCTGGTCGTGCTGCTACCGCTTGTCTATCTGCTTCGCTAGGTCTCAGCTCACCCGGCAACCGCAGCCAGCAGAACAAGCGCCGGCCCGGCGATCAACCAGGCATCGGCGATATCGAGCGCGCCGCCCTGGCGCGGCAGCACCGCCGGATAGTCCTTGACACCCGAGGCGCGCTTCAGCCGCGACCCGGCAAGATCGCCGCCGACGGCGGCCACCGCGATGAGCGCGGCTGCAAGCAGGGAGGCGGCAAGGCTCCAGCCGAACACCAACGGCCCGACAAAGCCCGCCGTCAGCGCCATCATCGCCCCGCCAACCGCCAGACCCTCCACCGTCTTTTTCGGGCTCAGCACGGGAAAGGCCGGACGGCGCCCGAAGAGCTTGCCGCCGAGCAGCGCGTAGCTGTCGTAGGTCTCGACCAGCAGGAAGGCGAGGAGCAGCAGCCCGGCGTTGGATGCATCCCCCGCCGCCGCCATGAACAGAACCAGCGGCACGGCCGGAAACACCAGCAGTTCCAGCGTGACGGCAAGCGGCTGACCGGCATGTGTCAGGAAAGACCGCCACAGGATGGCAAGGCCCGCCAGCAGCGCCCCGGCACCGGCAACAACGGGAAAGGAAACCCGTGCGGCAAGCATGCCGGCAAGCGCCAGACCGCCACCGGCTGCCAGCGGAAGCAGCCACCTGAGCAAGAGGTCGCCCGGTCGCCCCCCGGCGGGAGCAAATCGCAGCAACGCCACCTGCGTCGCCTCATAGCCGACCCGGACCGCCAGCAGGACAAGCGCCAGATCGAGCAGGGCACCGCCGGCAACGAAGGGCAGAACCGCGACCGCGACGATCACCATCTCGGTTGCAAACACCGGCCAGATCGGCCGCGCCTTGCGCGAGGTCGCGGGCAGAACGCTTGCAAGGGCCAGCGCGAGACCGCCGAGCGCAAGCCCCGCGGCCACCGTTGCGGCAACGAGCATCATCGGGACGGGGGTCAGGGAAAGCAGCGGCAAGGACATTCAGCGATCGTGCTTTCTCGCGATCCGCGCCTGATAGACGCGCAGCAGCGGCGACAGGAGACTGTGCCCGTGGGCAAGCAGCCGCATCTGCGCGCCGGGTGTCACCAGAAAGCGGCGGCGGCGTGCGGCCGCGATGATCTGTGACGCGACCCTGTCCGCCGGCCACAGGCCGCCGCCGGCGGTGATGGCCTTGGTTGCCGCCGGTTTGGTGCGGCATTCCTCCGCCAGTTGCGGCGTGTCGGTATCGGGCGGATAGGCAAGCGTCACATGAATGCCCCGGGGCGCGAGTTCCACCCTGAGCACCTCGGCCAGCCCGCGCATGGCGAATTTCGACGGCGCATAGGCGCCATATCCGTAGATCCCGAAAAACGCCGCGCCGGAGGAGACGAAGACCATATGACCGCTTCCGGCTTCAGCCATCGCGGGAGCAACCGCATGCGCGACATGCAGGGCCCCGAGATAGTTGGTGCGCATCTGGTCGAGATGATCGTCAAGCGGCTGTTCCAGGAACCGGCCGGGACGGGCGATGCCGGCATTGAGCACGACCCAGGCCGGAGGCCCCATTTGCGCGATCACGGTTTGGACGGCACCGGAGGCCGCCGCCACGTCGCCGACATCCGCCGGATAGCAGTTTACCGTCGCCTCAGGTACCGCGGCACCGACGAGGCGCCGGGTTTCCTCCAGTCGCTCGATGCCCCGGGCGAGCAACGCCAGGTCAAAGCCGTCGCGTGCAAGCCTGAGCGCAAGGGCGCGACCGATGCCGCTGCTGCCGCCGGTGATCAGCGCCACCGGCCGGCGCGATTGGTGCGACGCGCCGGCAGCGCTCATCGGCTCACGCCTCCGTTTCACCCGCGAAGGCCAGCAAACGAGCATAGCCTTCCGCATCCTCGAACTGAACCGGCGGATGCTTGAACAGGAAGGCGCTGGCATCGTCCACCGGACCGGACAGCCCCTTGTCTCGGGCGATTGCCGCGCAGCGGATGGCGATCAGCGCCATGGCCGCTGCATTCGGCGAATCCTCGACCTCAAGGCGCATCTCCACATGGGTGCGCACGCCGCCGAAGAGCCGCCCTTCCAGCCGGACATAGGCGACCTTGCGGTCCTCCAGCCACGGCACGTAATCCGACGGGCCGATGCGGATCTCGTTGTCCGACAGCCGCGAATTCATCGCCGTCTGCACGGCCTCGGTCTTGGATTCCCGCTTCATGGTGAGGCGGTCCATATCCATCATGTTGAGGAAGTCGGTGTTGCCGCCAACGTTCAACTGATAGGTCTTGTCGATCTTAACGCCGCGCATGTCGGCAAGACGCGCCAGCGCGCGGTGGGTGATCGTGGCGCCGAACTGCGCCTTGAAATCGTCGCCGACGATGGGCACGCCCGCCTTGCGGAACCGCTCCGCCCAGGCGGGATCGGAGGCGATGAACACCGGGATACCGTTGACGAAGGCGCAGCCGGCCTCAAGCGCGCAGGCGGCATAAAACTCCGTCGCCTCGATGGAGCCGACCGGCAGGAAGTTGATCATCACCTCGGCACGGGCCTCGCGCAATGCGGCGACCACACCGGCCTTGTCGAGCGCGGGCTCCTGCGAGACCACGAAACTGCGGTCCGGCGCCTGGTTGCGCATGAAGGCGGACACGCCGTCGAGATCGGGACCGCGCATCACAGGCGCGGTCATCGTCCCGAGGTCCTTGTGGAAGACCTCCGTGCAATTGGGCAGCGCGAGCGCCGCCTCGCCGACGGTCCGGCCGACCTTGCGCGCATCGACGTCGAAGGCCGCGACAATTTCCACATCTTCCGGGCGATAGCCGCCAAGCGTGGGGAAAGCCACACCGATCGCCTCGTCACCCAGAGCGCGGCAATAGGCAATGCCCTGAACCAGGGAACTGGCGCAATTGCCTGCTCCAACGATCGCCGTACGGATCGGCCTGGCGGAAGAACCTGTCATGATCTGCTTCTTTTCCCCTGCGCGTCGTCCGATGCGGCGACGGTCGCCGGCACCGGCAGGTCTTGTGTTCTGGCGCGCCGTTCCCTTGCGCGACCAGCCGAAATGCTGTGAACCGAGCTCCCTCGGCCGGTGCAGCGTTACTCTATCTGGATGCGTTCGACCAGCGCCTTGCCGGTGGCGAGATCGCGGCCCATCACCCGCACCTCGCGCACGCTCGGCATGAGCCCGTCCTCATTGACGTCGACATAGGCGTAGAGCGGCCGGAACGTCCGCTCGCCGGCGGTCGCGGTGACTTCCGCACGCCCCGGTTCCACCAGTTTCAGCGTCGCCATCCGCTCCGGGTAGGACACCACATAAAGCTTGAAGACGTTCGGATCGCCGGTCGCCTGGGCGCGGACGCCGAAGGCAAAATTGTCCTCCACCATCTTCAGCGCCTTGCGCTCCCCGGTGGTGTTGAACCGGCGCCAATAGGCAACCACGGGCTCGTCCGGATCAAGCGTCCCGTCGTCGCGGAAGTTCGCCACATAGACAATGGTGTTGGAGTTGGTCGAGCGCTGCAGGTAAAACAGCATGCCGGTCTCGTCAGGCACCGGAAAGTCGGGGCGCACGACCGGAACCTCCTCGACAAGCGTGACGCTGGACCCGGCAACGGCCTGTTCGGTTCCCGGACGGATGCGCGTGCCTTCCTGCGCCTGCGACAGCGACCCGACCACGAGAACCCCGAACGCCAGCGCAAAGGCGCCAAGCCTTGCAACGGCGCGCCGACGCGTGACGACCCGTGTCATCGGCGTCGGTCTCCAGTCCTGTTCGCTCTCTGCCGGCATTGTCTGCTGTACCGCTGGACGGGCGATCAGGCGCCCGCGATCGCCGGGCGCGGCTCCGCGTCGGCGCCGTCGAAGCTCGCCACGATCTCGGCGATGAGCCCGATGGTCTTTTCCATCTGGTCCCGGGTGTGTTCGGCGGAAATGAAGAAGCGGATGCGGGGAAGATCTTTCGGCACGCCCACCTGGACGATCGGCGGCGCGTAGATCCCGGCGTCGAGCAGCGTCTGCGAGACGATCATCGTCTGCTCGGGCGTGGCGAAGAGGATCGGCACAACGCCACAGCCGATGGCATCGCCCGTGTTCAAGCCACAGTCGCGGGCGTGGTCGCGGAAGAACAGCGAATTCTCATGCAGCCGGGCAACCCGTTGCGGATTTGCCTTGAGGTGGGTCAGCGCGCCTTGCGCCGCACCAAGGGTCGCAGGCGACAGACCGACACTGTAGACGAAGCCCGGCAGACAGAACCGGAGCCAGTCGATGACGCTCTTATCCGCGCAGACGAAGCCGCCGGAGGACACGAAGGATTTCGACAAGGTGCCGACGCCGAGTTCGATCCGGCGCGGGTCTATCCCGAAATGCTCGCACAGGCCGCGACCGGTCTCGCCGAGCACGCCGTAGGAATGGGCTTCGTCGACCAGGAGCCAGGCGTCGTGCTTCTCCTTCATCTCGACAAGGCGGGGAAGATCGGGGATGTCGCCATCCATCGAGTAGAGACCCTCGACGACGACGAGCACGTTCCGGTACTCGCCGCGACACTCTTCGAGCTGGCGCTCAAGGTCGTCGAGATTGTTGTGATCGAAGGTCCGGTATTCGTAGCGCCCGTTCTTCGCTCCGACGAAAATCGAGTTGTGAGCAAGTTCGTCGATCAGCACCAGGTCGCGCGGCCCCATCAGGAAGTTGATGAGGGAGACATTGACCAGATAGCCGCTGACCAGCGTCATGACGTCGCCGACGCCTAGAAATTCCGCCAACTCCGTCTCGAAGGCGCGGTGGCCGCTGCGCTCGCCGCCGACAAGCCGCGACGCACCGACGCCGCTTCCCAGCCGGTGCAATTCGGCGCTCGACGTCTCGATGATATCGGGATGCTGGCTCAGGCCGAGATAGTCGTAATGCGCGAAACTGATGAAGGGGATACCGTTGCGTTCGCAGATTTCCCGTTGCCGGTCGACCGGCAGAAAATACGGATTGTGGCGCTCGATGATCGCCTTTCCGGCCAAGCGGAAACGGCGCTCGGCAACCACGGAAAAACTTGGCCGCTCAGGCTTCATTCTCGTCTACCCCCAACACCCGATCAACTGTCGAAAACAAGCCGGGCCTTGTCAAATTTCTGTCTCGCAAATCGCCGACGCGTGATGCGCGGTCTTGCGGACCACAAGATGGTCGGGACCTCGACGGACAGAACCAGCGAGGCGCTCGCGCAGAGCCAGCCGGTTCGCCAAAGCCCAAAACTGTGGCCGACCCGCCAAGGCTTTTTTTTGATGTTTATCAGGCGGATTTCGCTAAATAACCGAAAGCACCCGGCCTGTCGAGTAAGCCGACCAAGGGTTGGCCGCCTACCACGGACCGGCCGATTGCCGGCTTGCCCGAAACGCGCGGCACGAATGCCGCCTGCCGGGGCCGGGGTCCGCGTCTCTCCCGACCGGTTCAAGAGATCCGCAACGTCAGAAACTGCGCTCAAACTCCCGGCATATCAGAAATTATCACAAGGGTTTCCCTTGCCCGCGCCCGCACCTTCCGCGTGGCGGCGCCCCGGCCCGCGCCTGCCGGCGAAGGGGTCGCAGGAGCGGGAGACACGGACAAGCGCGAGCCGCGCTCCCGCCGAAGACCCGCACGCGACCTCGCGGATCGTCACGAGATCACTTTCTGTTTCATCTCTGACACAACCTCGCCCGCCGCCAGAAGGAACGCGTCGATGGTGACAGGATCGATCGCTCCGATGACGCCGACGCGAAACGTGCCGCGGCCGGTCATCTTGCCGGCATAGATCGCAAAGCCGCGCGCGCGCAGCGCCTCATAAAAGGCCGGGAAGGCAAACCAGCGTTCGTGCGGTTCGACGAAGGAGGCAATCACCGGCGCCTGGCGCGCCGGATCGAGCGCCGGGTAAAACCCGAGATCCGCCATTCCCGACAGGAGCGTGTCGAGATTGCGCGAATAGCGCGCCAGCCGCGCGGGCGGACCGCCCTCCGCCTCCAGTTCGGCGAGCGCCGCATCGAGCGCGGCAATCACATGCGTTGGCGGGGTGAACCGCCACTGCCCGCCGTTGGCGAGCGCCTCCGCCTGCGCCTGGAGATCGAGCACCACGGACGGCGAGCGTCCCCGCGCCGCCTCCAGCAGATCCTTGCGGCACACCACGAAGCCGAGACCCGGAACGCCTTGCAGGCACTTGTTGGAGGATGCGGCCATTGCCGCCAGCTCCAGCCCGCTCATATCGACCGGCAACGCGCCGAAACCGCTCATGCTGTCGACCAGAAGCCAGCGCCCTTCGGCGCGCACACAGCTTGCGATTTCCTCCAGGGGATTGAGCAGGCCCGAGGTCGTCTCGCAATGGACCATCGCAACGAAACCGATTTTCGGATCCGCGCGAAGCCGGCGCGTAATTTCGGCGGCGTCATGCACGTCGGTTTCCGCGACCTCATAGATCTCGACGGCGCGACCGCTCTTGCGACAGATGTCGGCCATGCGATGGCCGTAGGCACCGTTGACCAGCAGCAAAACCCGCTCTCCCGCGCCGACGAAGGTCGTCAGCATCGCCTCCACGGCGAATGTGCCACTGCCCTGCAAGGGAACGCAGACATGCGCCGCCTCCGTTCCGCCGGCAAGCGCGCGAATGCGCTCGAACACGGTATGGGACAGATCGACGAAGGCTGGATCCCGCGATCCCCAGTCGCGAAGCATGGCTTCCTTGACGCGGGCGCTCGTCGTCAGCGGTCCGGGCGTCAGCAGCACGGGCGTCTGCGCATCGTCGCTCGACCGGCTGGCGGCGGTCTTCGCGTATGTTGGGCTGCTCATAACGTCTGTTCCCCCAGATAGGTCCGAAAGCGGCGCGCCACCTCGCGCGGGGCAACCGTCGGCCGGCCAAGTCCCTCCACCGGATCCGTCGACACCCTGACGTGGAGCAACCGGGGCCCGGGGGCCGCAAGCGCTGCCTGAAGAGCCGCAGCCGCACCGCCGAGGCCTGCGGCCCGGGCGGCGAAACGATAGCCGCAGGCGGCCGCAACCTGCGCGAAATCGACGTTCGGCGAAACCGTCGCCTGCCCGCCGGTCGACAGGTGGCAGCCGTTGTCCAGCACGATATGGGTCAGGTTTTCCGGCGCCTGCGCGCCGATGGTCGCCATATTGCCGAGCTTCATCAAAGCCGCGCCGTCGCCGTCGAGGACGACAATCTCGCGGCCGCTGTTCAGGGCCGCTCCCAGGCCGATTGCGCTGGCCCCGCCCATCGAACCGACGCAGTAGAGATTGCGCGCCTCATCGCCGAGGGTGAAGAGCTCGCGCCCCGTGTGCCCGGTCGTGGCGATCACGCCCGCGCCCTCTGGCAGGAGCCGCAAGAGCGCCTGGAGCGTGTCGATGCGCCGTGCCGCCGCGGCGGCCGCATCGAAATCGGCAATTTGTGAAGGCGCGCGTTTTTCAAGACCCGGCTCCTCCCGCGGTGCTGCGGCAACCGCGCCCTTGGGCTGGACCAGCGCCACCGGCTGTCCGGTCTCGCGCATCAGGCGCGCGGCCTGTGCGAGGCAGCTCTCCACATCGGCGGCATTTTCGGGAAAATCGAGACGCCGCGCGCCGATCAGATCGAGCATCGGTTGGGTGATCCGCCCCATCAGCTCGTGCTGCGGTTCGTCCGTCAGCCCCGGCGCGCCGCGCCAGGTGACGATCATCAGCGTCGGGATGGCGAAGGGATGGTTGAGCGAGGTGATCGGATTGACCGCATTGCCAAGGCCGGAGTTCTGGCACATGACGGCGGTGTCCCGCCCGGCAAGCCAGGCACCGGCGGCAATCGCCACGGCCTCGCCCTCGCTGGTCGCGCCGACATAGCGGGTCTGCACATCCGAGATCGCCGCATTCATCAAGGGCGTCAGGAAACTGCAGGGAACCCCGGCGAAAAAACCGATGCCCTGCCGCTTGGCGGCATCGAGAAACTGTCCGGCTTCGATCATCTTGCGCTCACACCGCGTCCCGCGCCTGGGCGAGGTCCATGAGGTCGTTCACATTGCCCCAGTAACCGCGCACGTAAACGACCCCGATCCGCTCGCCCTCGCCGGCCAACCGGGTCAGGACCGCACCGAGATCGGCGGTGTCGAGGGTCCCCTCGACCTCCATCGCTGCCAGCGTCTCGCGGATCCGGCTCACGCCCTCGGCGTTTGCGCGCATCAAGCCGATAAAGGTGCCGTTGGCAGCCGTGCCATCGGTAACGAAGCTCGTGAGGAAGACCGGCGCACCGGTCACCTCGAGATCGGCATCATGAGGCTGCGAACACGCGACCGCGTCGCGGAGGAGCTGACCGCCGGCAGCGGGATCCGCCTGCGGATCGACCAGAAGCACAATGTCGGCCTGCGCCTCTTCCAGGAGCGACAGAAAGAACGGCCGGTAGAGAATGTCGCCATAGGAAACGATCGTGTCGCCTTCGCCCTGCGTGAGCGCAAGCGCCAGCGACCGGGCCTCGCCGGAGGAGGCATGAGCCGGGTTTTCCACCTTGCGAATGCCCGGTACGACCACCGCATCCTCGCGGTAGCCGACGACAACGGAAATCTCCGACACTCCGTGTCGGCCCAGCGCCTCGACCTGGCGGCCGAGCAGCGACTGTCCGCGCACGGGCACCATGCACTTGGGGCGATCCGCGGTCAGCTCGCCCAGCCCCTCTCCCCGCGTCGCCGCCAGAATGACGGCCCGCGCCGGGTCGCGTGTCGAGAGGTAGCGCTTTTCCGCCTGTTCCAGTTCCTGCGCGCCGGCGAGGGCGAAGACGTCGGCGAGCGGCGCAACCGCATCCTCGACCTCCAGCAGCGTTTCCTGCGCCTTCAGCTTGGCGCAAGTGTCGCGCATGGCCTGGATCGAGCTTCTGAGATTGTGGTTGGCCCAGATCACCATCGCCGCATTGGCATCGCGGAACCGGTCCGTCGGGGTGCGGTAGTATTTGGTCGGAATGAGCACCACCGGCGCACGGTTCTCCCATTGCCGGCAGAACTCGAGGATCTCGTCGGCGGTGCTCTTCTTGGAGTGAATGACGATCGCATCCGCGCCGGCCTCGACATAGGCATGGGCGCGCGTCAGCGCCTCATCCACGCCCCGCCCCGCGATCAGCGCCTCGACCCGTGCAACCACAGTGAAATCCGGATGCGTCTGCGTGTCCTTGCCGGCCTTGATCTTTCCGCAGAACTCGTCGACGTCGGCCAGCGGCTGGTTTTCGCCGAGGAAAGAATTCGTCTTGGGAAAGATCTTGTCCTCGATGCAAACGCCGGCGATGCCGCGCTCGCAGAGCTTTTGCACGAAGCGGCGGAAATTGTTGAAATTGCCGTAGCCGGTGTCGCCATCGACGAGGATGGGCAGCGACGTCGCGTCGGACATATATTCCAGCATGTCGAGGACCTGCGTCCAGGACAGTTCGTTGTTGTCCCTGACCCCCAGCATCGCCGACATCGACAGGCCGGACGCCCAGATCCCCTCAAACCCCGCCTCCTCGGCGATGCGGGCCGACAAGCCGCTGTGCGCTTCCATCAGGAAGGCGAGCTCGGGGCGGGTCAACATCTGCCGCAAGCGGGTGAATCTCGATGCCTGGGTCGGCAGCCGATCGGGGAAGCCATCGAAATGCAAGGGAATGCCCTTTCTGGATACTCAGGATCGTCGGCGAAAAGACGGTGCAACGACAGGCCGACGGGTCAGGGTGCGAAGAAATGGAGCCTCAGACGCGGAATGTATAGTCGCCGGACGGGTTCCGCTCCACATCGGGCGGGTAGGCTGCATGTTTATCGGCATAATAGGCATCCAGATGGTCGCCCTCGGATGCGCGATTATAGGTCGCGAAATAGAGCCGGCGCTGCTCTTGCGCGCGATTGACGGAAGAGCGGTGCGGACAAAAGCTGTCGATCAGGACCACATCGCCGGGCCGGGTTTCCACGGGCACGAATGTCATTGTCTTCATGTCGTCCTCGCTCAGCGGTTCCCATTCGCGGAACATGCCGTCGCGATGATGCCCGGCGGCGAACTCTACGCAGCCGTTTTCCTCCGTCGATGCATCGATCGACACCATGATCGACACGAACCGGCTGGCATAGTTCCACCAGCCCGCCTGCTGATCCTGATGCGGGGTGAAACCGGCGCCCCCCGGGCGTTTGAAATTGAGTTTTTCCTTGAAGAGCACCGCGGGCTCCTCGAGTGCCACCGTCGCATAGGCCGTCAGCGCGCGGCTGAGCGTTGAAAACACGGGAGAATGGCGTTCGAGATACTCCATCCGGCTGATGACCCGCCGTGCTTCAGGGTCACAGACCGTCTCGCCATAGACCCAGTGCTGGCCAGGCTTTTCCGGCATGGATTCCAGCCGCCGCACTTCCTGTTCGATCATCTGGAGCGCCGCCGGGGGAAAAGCCTGCTCGAGCAGGAGATAACCGTCGTCGTGATAGCGACGGGCTTCGTCGTCCGTCATGCTGCGCAGGGCAAACGTCGGTGCGTCCGGTGAGGACGAGGCGGTCCCCTTGCCTGAATGTGTCATCGCGACGTCTCCTCCAGCAGTCAAACGACATGACCGGTCGAAACTGAAAGACCCATTGCCGCCGACAGTGCGCGCCCGCGCGCCAGCCAAGTTCGCTCGGACACCAGTCCTAGCGAACTCTCGCACTGAAGAAAAGAATGCAGAACGATTGTTGCCGATCCCGCGACGCCATCCTGCCGCAAGCGCGCCCCGGACCGACCTGCGTCCCGAGACCCAGCGACACCCAACGACGCTGATCCGCGAGCCGGCGGTTCGTCCGCCCGTCCCCGCGGGAAACGCAGGGACGGGCGCCGGCTTTTGGTCAGGCGTTGACGTCGACGACGACGCGGCCGCGCACTTCGCCCTTGAGAATGGCGCGGCCCAGGTCCGGCAGGTCGGCGAGCGTCGCCGGCTGGATCATGTCGGCGAGCTTGTCCATCGGCAGGTCCTGCGCGATGCGCGACCAGGCCCTGACCCGGTCCTCATAGGGCCGCATGACGGAATCGATGCCGAGCAGATTGACCCCGCGCAGCAGGAAGGGAATGACCGTGGCAGGCAGGCCCGCACCGCCGGCAAGGCCGACGGCAGCAACGCTTGCGCCATATTTCATCTGCCCGAGCACCCGCGCCA
This sequence comes from Stappia stellulata, assembly GCF_020176715.1. GTDB lineage: Bacteria > Pseudomonadota > Alphaproteobacteria > Rhizobiales > Stappiaceae > Stappia. Next base: position 47,610 of record NZ_JAIVMF010000014.1, read on the forward strand.
GCATCGCCCCGCCGACCGCATCGACGCAGCCGGCCCAGGTTTCCGCTTCGAGCGGGCGCTTGACCGTTTCGTTGATATCCGCGCGCGGAACGATGCTCTTCGCACCGAGCCCCTTGAGATAGGCCTCCGTTTCCGGACGTCCGGTCACCGCCGCCACCTCGTGGCCGAGCTTTGCAAGAATGGCGGTTGCCACCGAACCGACGCCGCCGGCCGCACCGGTCACGAGAACCGGGCCGGATCCGGGCGTCAGCCCGTGATCCTCAAGCGCCATCACCGCCAGCATTGCGGTAAAGCCGGCCGTACCGACCGCCATCGCATCGCGGGTGGACAGCCCCTCGGGCAGCGGCACCAGCCAGTCGGCCTTGACCCGGGCCTTCTGGGCGTAGCCGCCCCACCAGACCTCGCCGACGCGCCAGCCGGTGAGAACGACCTTGTCGCCGGGCTTGTAGCGGGGATCGTCGGAGGCCTCCACCGTGCCGGCGAAATCGATCCCCGGCACATGCGGATAGCTCCGTACCAGCCCGCCGCCCGGTCCGAGACACAGGCCATCCTTGTAGTTCACGGTGGAATAGTCCACCGCCACCGTAACATCGCCGTCGGGCAGACGGCTTTCATCGATGGACTGAATGCCGGCAGACGTCGATCCATCCTCGGCCTTTTCGACGATCAAAGCGTTGAAGCTCATGCCTTCGTCCTTTCCTGTCTCTTCGCGTTGGAGTGCGTGCCGGCGCTCAGCCTTGCCCGCCCCAGTCGATTTGGCAAATCTCGGCACTGCGGCCATCGAAATCCCAGACGCGGCCAAAGGCCCGCACCCGCCCCTTGCTGGCGGTCGCGATGGTGATGTCCGGTCCCATCCAGTAGCCGGTGTTGGTGACCATCACGTCGGTGTCCGGGTCGGGCCCGGCAATCGGCGCGACCTCGCCCTGGATCGCCTTGCCGACGGTCAGCCGGCGCGTCTTGCCCTCGGTCTGGAAGTCGACCGGCGCGCGCTCGGCGCCGAGAAATTCCGATACGAGCAGCTTGAACAGCCCTGTGGTTCCCCGCGCCCGGCCCGAGAAGATCTCGATCAGCCCGTCGTAGGCCCGATCGGACGCGCGCTCGTCGATATAGGCGGCGCATTTCCAATTGCCGCGCGCCATATTGCCCGGAATGTCGAGCACCAGGCCGACGTTCAGCCCCGAGAGGTCCTCCCCCTTGTAATGCCCGCTGTCGATGCGCACCCCCGCCCAGGCCTGGCAATAGCCCTCCGTCGGCGGATGCTTGCCGAGCGACACGACGCAGGGACAAAACACCGTGCAGTTGCAATTGAGGATCAATTCCCCCTTGATCGCCCAGTCCGCCATTTTTCTTCTCCCGATCAGATGACGTTTGTCAGACGCAGCGCGTCCATAAGTCCGGCGACGATCAGCACCGCCGCCAGCGGCCGGGTGAGCAGACGGCCCACATCCGGCAGTTTCTCCAGGACCATCACCAGCGTGGCGAGCCCCATGAACGCCAGGTTCATGGTTCCCCCGACGAAGGCGAGCAACATCAAGGCCCAGCAACAGCCGACGCACACGAGCCCGAGCCTGAGGCCCATGGCAGCCGCACCAGCCGTTCCCTCGCGCCAGTTCGCGACAAAGAAGGTCAAGGGCGCGCGGCACTTGCTGAGGCATGCAGCCTTCGCCGGAGACAGCTGGTAAAGGCCGGCGAGGACCAGCAGCGCGGCACTCGCCCCCGGCGCGAACAGGACGCCGTCTGGCCGCAGCCATCCGGCCGAGGCAAGGCCGAGCTGCAGCGCCGCCGCCAGGACCGAAAATCCCATCCACGCGAACAGATAGCCCGCAATCAGAGCCCAGAAGCCCGCCGAAGATCCCGCCCCGGCGTATCCAAGATCGAGATAGGTTCGAAACGCGGGAAGAGCGGTCGGCGCCATCATCGCGGCGCTCATCACCGCCCACATGCCGAAGACCGCCGGAAAGCCGGCAATGCCGGGCGAGACCGCACAGATCGACCGCCAGTAGTCGGCGCCGAACACCTCGCTGCCCGGCGGCAACTGCGAGGCCGCCGACATCCACATCAAGACGCCCCAAGCGCCGAGCACCAGGGCGAAAAACCCGAGCCAGAGTGTTGCCCGACCGCCACCTGCGAACCGCGAGCCGCGCGCGGCGGAACGTTGCCCGGACAAGGGGTGAGCGGTCATTGGCATTGCCTCCCGATGCGGATGCGCTTCGGCACAAGCCGGCGATCCGTCCGTTTTCCAACCGCCGTCACTGCCTGCGAGCGACCGTCCTCTCGGCGGCTCTTTGCCTCAAAGACGCCCCCGGACCGGGGTGGCGGCGTGTTGCAGCCAACTTCGAAAACGCGCCTTCAATTGTCAAACATTATTTTGTCTGACATTTATTGGATAGACATTTGACCCTCTTCCGGGACACCCTTATGGTCGCGGCGTCAAAGAGGATGTCCATGTCGATCGAGTATACGGGAATCACGCGCGAGGGCCTGTCGAAGCAGATCGCCGACGCGATCCGCACCGCCATCATCGACGGCCGGCTGATGGTCGATGAACGGCTGCCCAGCGAGACCGAGCTTGCCGACCGCTTCGGCGTGTCGCGGCCGACCGTGCGCGAGGCCTTGAAGCGTCTGGCCGCTCAGAACCTGATCCGCACCCAGCGCGGCCCGACCGGCGGCGCTTTCGTCAACCGGCTGACCTGGTCGGAAGCGCATGACGCGCTGGTGACGACCTCCACACTCCTGATCGGCATGAACGACATCCCCTTCGAGGAAGCCATCGAGGCCCGATTCGCGCTGGAGGCGGCCTGTCTGCCCTTCGCGGTCGAACGGCGCAGCGACGACCAGCTGGAGAGCCTGCGTCAAGAGATCGAAAAGCAACGTCGCGGCGGAATGTCGGACGAGGCGTTTTGTGCCTCCGACGTGCGCTTCCACCGGGTGCTGGTGGATGCGGCCGATAATCCTGTGCTGTCCTTCCAGATGGCCGGGGTCATCGAGGCGATGCAGCCGCTGATGAACATGCTGACCTACCGGATGCGCGACCGCACGAGGATCGCCCGGCTGCATGCCACCCTTGCCGACGCCCTTGAGACCCGCGACGCCCCCGCCGCGCTGGCGACGCTCAAGGAGCTTGGCGACTACACCCAGGACCTCGCCCGCGCCCGCCGCGAAGGGTAGCCGCGACCGGCGCCCTGCAGGACGCCTGGGAATGATGTCGCCACCGCAAGTCATTGGACGTAGTCGCCTGCGCGGGCTAAGACCGCAGCCAAGCTCGTTCATTCCAAATGGTGAGAGACTTCATGACCGGCCCCCTGTCGCACCTGCGCGTCCTCGATCTGTCCCGCGTTCTCGCCGGCCCCTGGTCGACGCAGACGCTTGCCGACATGGGCGCGGAGGTGATCAAGATCGAGCGTCCCGGCACCGGCGACGACACCCGCGGCTGGGGTCCCCCTTTCGTGGAGGACGGCCCCGCCGCCGGTGAAAGCGCCTATTTCATGGCGGCAAACCGGGGAAAGAAGTCGGTCGCCGTCGACATTTCGACCGAAGCCGGCCGAAACCTGCTCGTCGATCTCGCCAGGAAGTCGGACATTCTGGTGGAGAACTACAAGGTCGGGGGCCTGAAGAAATACGGTCTCGACTATGCGAGCCTCGCGGAGATCAACCCGTCGCTCATCTATTGTTCGATCACCGGTTTCGGCCAGACCGGCCCCTACGCCCAGCGCGCCGGCTACGACTTCATGATCCAGGGCATGGGCGGGCTCATGTCCGTCACGGGCGAGCGCGACGCGGTGCCAGGCGGCGGCCCGCAGAAGGCAGGCGTGGCGCTTGCCGACGTGCTCACGGGGCTGAATGCCACCATCGCCATCCTCGGCGCGCTGGCCCACCGCGAGCGCAGCGGCGAGGGTCAGCATATCGACATGGCCCTCTTCGACGTGCAGGTCGCCTCGCTCGCCAACCAGGCGCTCAGCTATCTGGTCTCGGGCACATCGCCCGTACGCATGGGCAACGCCCACACCGCCATCGTTCCGTATCAGGCCTTCGAGACCGCGGACGGCCACATCATCCTCGCGGTGGGCAACGACGGCCAGTTCCAGCGCTTCTGCGAGATCGCCGGCCGTCTTGACCTTCCCGCCGACCCGCGCTTTGCCCTCAACCGCGACAGGGTCAGGAACCGCGAGGTTCTGGTGCCGGTGATCGCCGAGATCATCAAGACGCGCAGCACCCGCGACTGGATCGACGTTCTGGAGGCGGCAGCCGTTCCCTGCGGCCCGATCAACACCATCGCGGAAGTTTTCGAGGAACCGCAGGCCAAGGCCCGCGGACTGCTGAACCCGGCCCTGCCCCACGCCAGCGGCGGAACAGTGCCCGGCGTTGCCAGCCCCTTGCGGTTTTCGAAAACGCCGGTCAACGACACCGTCGCGCCGCCCGTTCTCGGCCAGCACACACGGGACGTCCTGTCGGGCGTTCTCGGCCTCGACGACGACGCGATTTCCGCCCTTCTGGCCTGCGGTGCCGTGGAGTGCATGTGACGCTGCGGCACGCTGCGGTGCAACATTTTTGTGCAGTGCGCAGGCCTGCCGCTTAATTTTGCAACGCCGGCCGCGCGACAGACCGACACGCAAGGTCACCGGAAAAGCCTTTAGAAAACAATTTCCTCAGCGGAAACTCTCCCTGCGTTTTCCGCATGGCACGGTTCTTGATCCTCTTGCTGACGTCTCTTCCTCCCAGGGAGACGCGACAGAGGGGAAAAACAATGACCGTCAAACACACGAAATCCTTGTCCGGCCTTGCGCTCGCCGCGATGCTCGCCTCCACCGCCTTCACCGGAGTTCAGGCCCAGGAAGAGACCATCAAGGTCGGCATCCTGCATTCGCTGTCCGGCACCATGGCGATCTCCGAGACCACGCTCAAGGACGCCATGCTTATGCTCATCGAGGAGCAGAACAAGAAGGGCGGACTGCTCGGCAAGAAGCTTGAGGCCGTGGTCGTCGATCCGGCGTCCGACTGGCCGCTCTTCGCCGAAAAGGCCCGCGAGCTGATCGAAGTGAACGGCGTTTCCGCCGTCTTCGGCTGCTGGACGTCGGTGTCGCGCAAGTCCGTCCTGCCCGTCTTCGAGGAGCTGAACAGCCTGCTGTTCTATCCGGTCCAGTATGAGGGCGAGGAAAGCCAGCGCAACGTCTTCTACACGGGTGCGGCGCCCAACCAGCAGGCCATTCCCGCCGTCGACTACCTGATGAACGAGGAAGGCGTCGAGCGCTGGGTGCTGGCCGGCACCGACTACGTCTATCCGCGCACCACCAACAAGATCCTCGAGGCCTACCTGAAGTCCAAGGGCGTGGCGGATGAGGACATCATGATCAACTACACGCCGTTCGGACATTCCGACTGGCAGACGATCGTGTCCGACATCAAGACCTTCGGCTCCGCCGGCAAGAAGACCGCGGTGGTCTCCACCATCAACGGCGACGCCAATGTGCCCTTCTACAAGGAACTGGGCAACGCCGGCATCAAGGCGGAAGACATTCCCGTCGTCGCCTTCTCGGTCGGCGAGGAGGAGCTTGCCGGCCTCGACACCGGTCCGCTCGTCGGCCATCTGGCCGCGTGGAACTATTTCCAGTCCGTCGACACCGAGGTCAACGCCGAGTTCATCGACGCCTGGCATGCCTATATCGGCGACGACACGCGCGTGACCAACGATCCGATGGAAGCACATTTCATCGGCTTCAACATGTGGGTCAAGGCGGTCGAGAAGGCCGGCACCACGGACCCCGACGCGGTGATCGATTCCATCATCGGCGTGACGGTGCCCAACCTCACCGGCGGATATTCCGCGATGATGCCGAACCACCACATCACCAAGCCCGTGCTGATCGGCGAGATCCAGGACGACGGCCAGTTCGAGACCGTGTGGGAAACCTCGGGTCTTGTCGTCGGCGATGCCTGGTCGGATTATCTGGAAGGCTCCAAGGACCTGATCGCCGACTGGCGCGCGCCGATGTCCTGCGGAAACTTCAACACCGCCACCGGAAAATGCGGCGGCTCGGGCAGCTAATCCCGGCCTTCGCATCCAGAGGGGAGGGAGGCGGGCAAAGCACCCGCCTCCCCCATCCCCGTCGCCGGACCGCAAGCCTTGGGGCCTCCGCCCTTGCGCGGTACCACGCATCGCGACCGGCGCGTCATCCCGCGCCCGTCCCTTGACCTTCCCACCCCGGGGTCCTGCCAATCATGCCGATTAGCCCGCGACGCCACCTTGCCGCCCTGAGAGCTCTCGCCGCCTTGCTGGCGCTCACGCTGCTGTGCGCCGTCTTCGCCGGCACGGTGCAGGCTCAGTCCGCCGACGACGACCTGCGGGCGCGACTGAACGCGCTCGCCTCCGGCGGCTTCGACGAGACCCAGCGCCAGATCGACGCGATCGCCGCAACGGGCGATCCGCGCGCAGCTCCCGCATTGGAAGCTCTTTCGGAGGGCGACCTCTATTTCCGGCAATCGGACACCGCTGTCTTCATCGTGCGCAAAGAGGGCTCCGGCTACAGGCTCCAGGATCCGCTGACACTGGAAGACACCGGCACGGCCGGACGGCGCGAGGTCAAGAAGATCCGCGTCAACAACCGCCTGCGCCGGGCGATCCGCACCGCGCTCGGCACGCTGACGCTGCGCGCGCCCGACCCGGCCGCGCGCATCGAGGCCGCCGACGCCATCTTCAAGGCGCAGGATGTCGACAGCATCGAGCCGCTGGACGCCGCCCTTGCCGCCGAGACCGACACGGACGTGGCGCGGCACATGCGCGAGGCCCGCGCCGCCGCAGTGCTTGCCTCCGACCGTCCGACGCAAGACAAGCTCGAGGCAATCGCCACCATTGCCGCGCGCGGCGACCGCGATGCCCGCTCCCTGCTCACCGGCATTTCCAACGGCCCCGACACCGCCCTGCATGAGGCGGCCAATGCGGCGATCGCCAAGGTGGAGCGCGTGCAGGGTCTGTGGGACACGGCCAGAAACATCTGGTTCGGACTGTCGCTCGGCTCCGTGCTGCTACTGGCCGCCATCGGCCTTGCAATCACCTTCGGCGTGATGGGCGTGATCAACATGGCGCATGGCGAGATGGTCATGCTCGGCGCCTACACGACCTTCGTCGTCCAGAGCCTGTTTCGCACGGCCGCACCCGAATACTTCGACTATTCGCTGATCGTGGCGCTTCCCGCCGCTTTCCTCGTCGCCGGGCTCGTCGGAATCGCCATCGAGCGCGGCATCATCCGCTTCCTGCACGACCGTCCGCTCGAAACCCTGCTGGCGACCTGGGGCGTCTCGCTGATCCTCCAACAAAGCGTGCGCACGATCTTCGGACCGACCAACCAGGAGGTCGGCAATCCCTCCTTCATGTCCGGCGCCTTCGAGATCGGCCAGCTCACCATCACCTACAACCGGCTGTGGATCGTCGTCTTCGCGCTTGTCGTCTTCACCGTTTTACTGGTGGCGATGAAGGCGACCCGCTTCGGCCTCTATGTGCGCGCGGTCACCCAGAACCGGCGCATGTCCGCCTCCATGGGCATCCGCACCCCGCTGGTCGACGCGCTCACCTTCGGCCTCGGCTCGGGGATCGCCGGGATCGCCGGCGTGGCGCTCTCCCAGATCGACAATGTTTCGCCCAACCTCGGCCAGTCCTACATCATCGACAGTTTCATGGTCGTCGTCTTCGGCGGGGTCGGAAACCTCTGGGGCACACTGCTCGGCGCCTTCACGCTCGGGATCGCCAACAAGTTCCTGGAACCGGTCGCCGGGGCGGTTCTGGCCAAGATCCTGGTGCTCGTCTTCATCATCCTCTTCATCCAGAAGCGCCCGCGCGGCCTGTTCGCGCTCAAGGGCCGGGCGGTGGACGCATGAGCCGCGCCGTCACCGGGAGGACCTCGTCATGACGCTCCGCTTTCTCTCCGGCGGCCTGACCGGCGGGCGCATCGTCATGCTGGCGCTGCTCGTCGCCGCCGCGATCCTCGTGCCGGTGCTGAACCTTGCCTTGCCCGAAAGCCACCCGCTGCATGTGCCAACCTATGCCGTCACGCTGATGGGCAAATACCTCACCTATGCGCTGCTTGCGCTGGCGCTCGATCTGGTGTGGGGCTATTGCGGCATTCTCTCGCTCGGCCACGCCGCCTTCTTCGCGCTCGGCGGCTACGCCATGGGCATGTATCTGATGCGCCAGATCGGCACGCGCGGCGTCTATGGCGATCCGGTCCTCCCGGATTTCATGGTCTTTCTCAACTGGCAGGAGCTGCCCTGGTACTGGTACGGCTTCGACGCCTTTCCCTTCGCGATGCTGATCGCGCTGGCGGCCCCCGGTCTGCTTGCCTTCATCTTCGGCTGGTTCGCCTTCCGCTCGCGGGTGACCGGCGTCTATCTCTCCATCATCACCCAGGCGATGACCTATGCGCTGCTGCTCGCCTTCTTCCGCAATGACATGGGCTTTGGCGGCAACAACGGCCTGACCGACTTCAAGGACATTCTCGGCTTCGACATCCAGTCGGACGCCACCCGCGCCGGGCTTTTCGCGGCCTCCGCGCTGGCGCTCGCGGGCGGACTGGTGATCGCGGTGGCCATCACCGCCTCCAAGCTCGGCAAGGTGCTGATCGCCGTGCGCGACGCGGAAAGCCGCACCCGGTTTCTCGGCTACCGGGTCGAGCACTACAAGCTCTTCGTCTGGACGGTGTCGGCGATGATGGCAGGCCTTGCCGGCGCGCTCTACGTGCCGCAGGTCGGGATCATCAATCCGGGCGAATTCGCCCCCGCCAACTCGATCGAAGCCGTGATCTGGGTCGCCGTCGGCGGGCGCGGCACGCTCGTCGGTCCGATCATCGGCGCGGTTCTCGTCAATTTCGCCAAGAGCTGGTTCACCGCCGCCCTGCCGGAGTTCTGGCTGTTCGCGCTTGGCGGGCTCTTTGTCTTCGTCACGCTGTTCCTGCCGAAGGGCATCGTCGGGCTCGCAAAATCGGCCGTGCAGCGCCTGCGCCGCATGCGGGAGCCGCAGACGCCCGGCCGCGAAACGAAGACGCCTCGCGAGATGGCGGCAGCCCGCCCAAGCGAACAGGCGGCGGAGTAACCCAATGGCAAAAGCGGAAAACCTTCTCTATCTTGACGGAGTCAGCGTTTCCTTCGATGGCTTCAAGGCGCTGAACAATCTGTCGTTCCTGATCGGCCGCAACGAGATGCGGGCGATCATCGGGCCGAATGGCGCAGGCAAGACCACGATGATGGATGTCATCACCGGCAAGACGCGGCCCGACGAGGGAACGCTGCGCTTCGACGGCAAAATCGACCTCACCGCCCATGACGAGGCGGAAATCGCCGGTTTCGGCATCGGCCGCAAGTTTCAAAAACCCACCGTCTTCGAAAATCAAAGCGTGCGCGACAATCTGAAACTGGCGTTGAAGGCGCCGCGCGGCCCCTTCGCCACGCTGTTTCACCGCGACGACGCGGCCCAGCGCGCCCGGATCGACGAATTGCTTGCAACGATCAGGCTTCGCGACCGCGAGACCGATCTGGCCGGCGACCTGAGCCACGGCCAGAAGCAGTGGCTCGAGATCGGCATGCTGCTCGCGCAGGATCCGGAACTGCTCCTGATCGACGAGCCGGCCGCCGGCATGACAGATGCGGAGACGGCGGCGACCGCCGACCTGCTGCGCGAGATCGCCAGGACCCATTCCGTTGTCGTGGTGGAACACGACATGACCTTCGTGCGCGCGCTTGGCGTGAAAGTCACCGTCCTGCACGAGGGCTCGGTTCTGGCCGAAGGCTCGCTTGATCACGTCTCCAGCGACCAGAAGGTCATCGATGTCTACCTCGGACGCTGACGTTTCCCCGGAAGGTCCCGCCTCATGCTGACCGTCGACGCAATCGATCTCCACTATGGCGCGGCCCAAGCGCTGAAACAGGTGAGCCTCACCGCAAAGACCGGCGAGATCACCTGTGTGATGGGCCGCAATGGCGTCGGCAAGACCTCGACGCTGCGCGCCATCGCCGGCCAGCATCCGGTCAGCCGCGGTTCGATCCATTGGGAAGGCACCGATATCACCCGCCTGTCGGCGTTCCAGCGCGCCAGACGCGGCATTTCCATCGTGCCGCAGGGGCGCGACATCTTTCCGCTTCTGAGCGTGAAGGAAAACCTGGAGACCGGTTTCGCGCCGCTTCCCCGCAAGGACCGCTTCGTGCCCGACACGGTGTTCGAACTCTTCCCGGTCCTGAAGGACATGCTGTCGCGGCGCGGCGGCGATCTTTCGGGCGGACAACAGCAGCAGCTTGCCATCGGGCGCGCCATCGTCATGCGGCCGCGCCTGCTGATCCTGGACGAGCCGACGGAAGGGATCCAGCCCTCGATCATCAAGGACATCGGTCGCGCCATCGCCTTCCTGCGCGAAAGCGGCGACATGGCAATCGTGCTCGTCGAACAGTATTTCGAGTTCGCCCGCGACCTTGCCGACAGCTTCGCCGTGATGGATCGCGGCGAGGTCGTGCTCGCCGGCGCGCGAGACACGCTCGACGAACAGGAAGTCCGCGCCCATCTCACCGTTTGAGGCGTCCCCCGCGCGGGGTATTGGGCCCAAGGGCGCGCCTAGCCGCGCCCGATGTACGGCATGCTCGTCGCCATCACCGTCATGAACTGCACGTTGGCGTCGAGCGGCAGGCCCGCCATATGCAGCACGGAGCTTGCCACATGAGCTGCGTCCATGACCGGTTCCGCGCGCACCGAGCCGTCCGGCTGCGGGACGCCCTGCGGCATCTTGGCGGTCATGTCGGAGGCGGCATTGCCGATGTCGATCTGCCCGCAGGCAATGTTACAGGCCCGCCCGTCGAGCGAAATCGAGCGCGTCAGCCCGGTGATGGCATGTTTTGAAGCGGTGTAGGCAACAGACCCCGGGCGGGGCACATGGGCGGAAATCGAGCCGTTGTTGATGATGCGCCCGCCCTGCGGATCCTGCCCGCGCATCTGGATGAAGGCGCCGCGCGCGACCAGAAACGCACCGTCGACATTGACCGACATAACCTTGCGCCAGTCGGCAAAGGAGAGATCCCCGATCGGCGTGCCGAGCACCGAAGTGCCGGCATTGTTGAAGACGACATCAAGCCGACCGAAGCGCTCCTTGATGGCCGCGAAGAGCGCATCGACGGCTTGCGGATCGCTGACGTCGCAGGGAACGCACAGCGCCGCGTCCCGGTCGACGCCGGCCTCCGTAACCGCGCTGTCGAGAAGCTCGGCGCGCCGGCCGGCGAGCACCACCCGGTATCCCGCCCGCATGAAGGCGATCGCACAGGCGCGCCCGACCCCCGCCGTTGCCCCCGTCACAAGCGCCACATCGCCCTGCTCCGCCATCGATGACCTCCCGCTGCTGAATTGTTCTGGGCGTCACAATGCGCGAGGGCGATCCGTCAAGGCAAGCCCGCAAAGGCTTGCCGGTCAACGGCCAAGGATCGGGAGGTCAGACGAAATTGCGGGCCACCATGTATCCAGCCCAAGCGGAGACGCCGGTGACGAAGGTGCCCCAAGTCACATCGACGAGGGTCACGACCACCGGCCAGTCGCGCAGCGTCGCCAGATTGGTGAAATCATAGGTCGCGTAGGCGAAGAAGCCGAAGAGCAACCCGTAGATCAGCGCATCCTGCCAATTGCCCGACTTGAGCGCCGGACTGACGGCGAAAATCACGATGCCGACGACATAGACGGTGTAGAACGCCCCCGCGACGGCGAAATTCACCTCGTCGGCCATCAGCGCCCCGACGCGATCCCGATAGAAGGATCCGGCGATGCGCGTCAGCCACACATAATCGATGGCGAAAAAGACGACCGCAGTCGCAAGATAGGCAATCGCGTAGGACATGTCTCAAACCCTTGTCAGTGTCATACACGTTAGACGCAACGGGATAGCGATCGGTTCACCTTGAGGCGCGGACAGGGGCGACAGCAAGCGACCAATCGCCTCAGTCGGCACCGATATCGGGGGAGCAGGCGACAAAGCCGCCGCGTCCCCCTTCACAAGACTTTGGAATGATTCTAATTTGAGAAATGTGTTCGCGCATCGCCACCGATGCCGTCGGACCGCAAACGCAGGAGATTTTTATGAAGGGCAGTGAAAAGGTTATCGAGCGACTGAACGAGGCGCTCTTGCTCGAACTCGGAGCCGTCAATCAGTACTGGCTTCACTACCGCATGCTCGACGACTGGGGCCTTGGAAAACTGGCCAAGAAGGAGCGTGAGGAATCCATCGAGGAAATGCACCACGCCGACAAGATCATCGAGCGGATCATTTTCCTCGAAGGCCACCCGAACCTTCAAAAGGTCGGCGCGCTGCGCATCGGCCAGGACGTCCGGGAAGTGCTGGAATCGGACCTTGCCGGCGAACATGACGCCCGCGCCTCCTATTCCAAGTCCCGCGACATCTGCCATGACGAAGGCGACTATGTCTCCATGAAGCTCTTCGAAGAGCTTCTGAAGGACGAGGAAGGCCATATCGACTTCCTCGAAACCCAGCTCGACCTTCTCGACAAGCTCGGCGTGGAGCGCTACTCGCTCCTCAACGCGACATCCGCCGACGAAGGCGAAGAGTGAGTTTCCGACCGCCGCGCTCCATCGGGTGCGGCGGTCGAACGTCTCGGGGCCGCATCCGTCGCCGCTCTGTCGCGCGGCCCGGCAGTCTCCGGTGCCCGCGCCCTTCGCAACGCCACATCCCGCCTGCCCCTCCCCCTCGCTCACGTCCTTGTCAGCCGTCCGCCCCCGGTCTCGGCCATCCTGAGCCGAAAACCTCGCGCATAAAGAGCGTCTGACGTTTTCGGCAACCCTTGCCATCCATTGTGGTCTATCATCGCCAGACTGTCGGTCGACCGCGGCGGATGCGCGCTGGCCGGTCGCGGGCGAAAACGGCAACCGAAGAGGACCGCCGCACACAAAGGGGGAGATGGTCATGGCATTCCAGCCCGGATTCGACGTCACCGAGGCAACCGCGACGCTGGCGCTGTCGCAGGCGATCTATGGCGTTCCCGCCATTCCGGTTCCGACCCCTGACCCGCACTCGCTGGGCTGGTCGAAGGTCGACGCCTTGTCGCCGAGCGGTCCGACGCTGCTCGACAATCTCTGGCAGGTGTGGCGCGACGACACCCGCCCCAACCGGTATGCGATCGTGGTGCGCGGCACGGTCGACAGCGATGCGAGCATTCTCGCCGACCTGCTGTTTCCGCTGGTCGATGCCAGGCTCGACCTTGCCATCGAGACCGGCGGGTTCAGGCTCGAATTCCCGTTTCATCTCGCCCGCGACGAAGCCGGCAGCGCCGTCGTGGCCGGCACCCATCTGGGCTTCAGCCTGAGCCTCTTCCTGATGCTCCTGACGACGGACCGCCCGCTCCTGACAACCCTCGTCGCGCTTTCGCTCGACCCGGAGGCGGAGATCCTCATCACCGGCCACAGCCAGGGAGCCTCGATTGCAACGCTCCTGACCTCCTTCGTGCGCCACGCCTCCGGGATCTTCGCGAATATCGCGAAGCCCTCCTACAAGACCTATGTCTTCGCGCCCGCCAAGCCCGGCAACGATCACTACGGCTATGACTATGCCGGCATCGCCGGTGTTGCGGGCAGGGGCTGGAGCGTTGTCAGCACGCAAGGCTGGGTGCCGCAGGTGCCCTTTACCCTGCAGCTTCCGGGCGACATCAACACGCCCAACCCCTTGCGCGATTATCGCGGCGCCCGCAACCTCGATATCGACCCGCGCGTCGCCGCGCTCTGCGCGACCGTCGAGCCGTCGGTCGAGGATGCGCAGCGGCAGGTCGTCGCCCATGCCTATCGGGTCGCCGGAACCCTCAAGGACCGGCTCGCGGAGGAAAAGCTCACGCTCGACACAAGGCTGCTGGGCGCGCCGGAGACTGTCGCGCTCGACGGCACATCCCTCGCCGGCGGGATCGACAGCATACTGTCGCACATCCAGACATCACTGAACTTCGCAACCGCCGGCAATCTGGTGCCGCTCTTCGCCGTTCCCGGCGAGAACCCGGACGATCCGACCGACTTCTTCTGGCAACATCACCTTGGCAACTATTGGAAATACTTGCAGGCGCAATACGGCGCCACCTGACCCGAACCTCGTCAAGACGTGCAGGAGCCGACGCCACACAACCTGCTTGTCATTGCACGTTTCGCACGGCACTCTCCAGCAAACGGGGGCTTTTCGTGCCCCGCCGGGGGATATGCGCATGCGATTGATCGGTCTTGCTCTGGCGCTTGGCGCCACTCTTCTTCACACTCCGCTGGCGCAAGCTGCCTGCCCGGATGCGGCAACGGTCGACACCTTCATCGCCGATCGTGCCGCCGCGCGACCGGCCATGCCGCCGATCGCCGCCGGCTCCTCGCTGGACGACGGGCTCTGCGCACAGGCGATGGTCGTCGAGCGCCTGTCGAAAGACCTCGGTCCGGTGGTCGGCTACAAGGCGGGCCTCACATCGCCCCCGGCGCAGCAGGCCTTCGGTGTCGACGAACCTGTGTTCGGCACGCTTCTGCGCGACATGTTGCTCAAGCCCGGCGCAAGCGTTCGCGCAGCCGACGCGGTGCGCTCCCTGTTCGAGGCGGACCTGATCGTCGAGATCGGCGACGCCGCCGTCAACGACGCGACGACGCCGGCAGACGTGCTGGCCGCCATTCGCGGCGTTCGGCCGTTTCTCGAGCTTCCGGCCCTGGTCGCGCCGCTCGATATCCAGCTCGACGGCCCGATGATCACGGCGATCAACGTCGGCGCCTGGCGCGGCGTGATGGGCGAACTGATCGCGGTGCCGGCGGATGAAACAGGCGTGGCGATGCTAGCGGATTTCACCGCCAGGCTGACCGACGAGACGACCGGCGAAACCATCTCCGCCGCCCCGGGCAAGGCCGTGCTCGGCCATCCGCTGAACGCGGTGATCTGGATCGCCGGCGTGCTCAAGGCACAAGGCAAGGCCCTGAAACCCGGCGATCTCGTCTCGGTCGGCTCCATCGGCCCGCTCAATCCGATGAAGCCGGGACAAAAGATCCGCCTCACCTATGAGGGGCTGCCGGGCACACCGGGCGTCTCCGCCGCCTTCGAGTGATTGGGAAGGGTCAGCGCTTCTTCTTGTTGAAGGCCGCCGCAAGCGCCGCCGCCATCGCGCCGTCCCCCGAGCCACCGTCGGAGCCGCGCCCCTGCGACCCGCCGCCGCCCTTCGGCCGCGGCTTGGTCGGCGCGCCGCCTTTCGGGCCGCTCCCGCGCGGATCGCGACCTCCAGGACCAGAGCCGCGCGTGCCCGGCTGGCCGGCGTCGGCGCCGCCGTCCTTGCGCATGGTCAGCGCGATGCGCTTGCGCGGCATGTCGACCTCAAGCACCCGCACCCGCACGATCTCGCCGGCCTTCACCACCTCGGCAGGGTCGCGCACGAAGCGGTCTGCAATCTGCGAGACATGCACCAGCCCGTCCTGATGGACGCCGATATCGACGAAGGCGCCAAAGTTGGTGACATTGGTGACGGTGCCCTCAAGCGCCATTCCGGGCTTGAGATCGGCCATCGTTTCCACCCCGTCCTGAAGCTTCGCGGTGCGAAACTCCGGGCGCGGGTCGCGGCCGGGCTTTTCCAGCTCGGCGAGAATGTCGCGCACCGTGGGCAAGCCGAAGACCGCGTCGACGAAGTCCTCGGGATCGAGCGCCTTGAGCCGCTGCGCATTGCCCATGACCTCCGACAGCGGCCGCCCGCAAGCCTTCACGATCCGCTCGGCCACCGGATAGGCTTCCGGGTGGACGGCCGACGCATCGAGCGGGTTGTCGCCGCCTGGAATGCGCAGGAAGCCGGCGCATTGCTCGAAGGCCTTCGGCCCGAGCCGGGGAACGGACAGCAGATCCTTGCGCGAGCGGAATGCGCCGTTCGCGTCGCGATGCGCCACCACCGCATCGGCAAGCCCGGCGGACAGGCCCGACACACGGGTCAGAAGCGGCGCCGAGGCGGTGTTGAGATCGACGCCGACCGCATTCACCGCATCCTCGACCACCGCATCGAGCGCACGGGCGAGCTTGGTCTGGTTCACGTCGTGCTGATACTGGCCGACACCGATGGACTTCGGCTCGATCTTGACCAGTTCCGCCAACGGATCCTGCAGGCGGCGGGCAATCGAGGCCGCGCCGCGCAGCGACACGTCGACGTCGGGCATCTCGCGCGCAGCCAGCGCGCTCGCCGAATAGATCGAGGCCCCCGCCTCATTGACGATCACCTTGACCGGACGTGCTGCGACAGGGACGTCGCCGAGAAGGTCGCCGACCAGCCGGTCGGTCTCGCGGCTCGCGGTGCCGTTGCCGATCGCGACCAGCGCGATCTTGTGTTTCGCGATCAGCGCGAGCAGCGTGTTGCGGGTCCCCGCCACGTCGTTGCGCGGCTGGAACGGATAGACCGTCGCGGTCTCGACGAGCTTGCCGGTGGCATCGACCACGGCGACCTTCACGCCGGTACGGATGCCGGGGTCGAGGCCGAGCACGGTCGAACGACCAGCCGGTGCTGCGAGCAGCAGGTCCTTGAGGTTTCGGGCGAAGACATTGATCGCCTCGTCCTCGGAACGTTCGCGCAACTGCGTCATCAGGTCGAGTTCCAGATGCAGCGCAAGCTTCACCCGCCAGGCCCAGCGCGCGGTCTCCGCAAGCCAGCGATCCGCCGGGCGTCCCTCATCGGAAATGCCGGCCGCCGCCATCACCATGCGCTCCACCGGCTTGACCGGCGCGGGGTCTTCCGCGTCGACCACAAGATCGAGCGCAAGCACGCCTTCGTTGCGGCCGCGCAAGAGCGCCAGTGCGCGGTGGCTCGGAATATCCGCCCATTTCTCGCGGTAGTCGAAATAGTCGGAGAACTTGGCTCCGGCCTCTTCCTGGCCCTCGACCACGCGCGACTGCACGACACCGCCGCGCATCAGGTGCTGGCGCAGCCGGCCGACCAGCGCCGCATCCTCCGCGAAACGCTCCATCAGGATCTGGCGCGCGCCGTCGAGCGCGGCCTTCTCGTCCGCGACCCCCTTGTCGGCATCGACAAAGCGCGCGGCCTCTGCCTGCGGATCGCGGGTCGGATCGCCGAGCAGAAGGTCGGCAAGCGGTTCCAGCCCGGCCTCGCGCGCGATCTGGGCCTTGGTGCGCCGCTTCTTCTTGAAGGGAAGATAGAGATCCTCAAGCTGCGCCTTGGTTTCGGCAGCCGCGATCCGCCCGGCAAGATCCGCGTCGAGCTTGCCCTGCTCGTCGATGGAGGCAACGATTGCCGCGCGCCGGTCTTCCAGTTCGCGCAGATAGACGAGCCGCTCCTCCAGCGTGCGCAGCTGGGTGTCGTCGAGCCCGCCGGTCGCTTCCTTGCGGTAGCGCGCGACGAAGGGAACCGTCGCCCCGCCGTCGAGAAGCTCCACGGTGGCGACGACCTGCTCGGGCCGGCAACCGAGCTCGCCGGCGATACGGGAGCTGATGCGGGCGAGAAGATCCTTTGCACGGGCCGGATCGGTGGTCGGGCCGGCGGAGACGGATGTTTCGGTCATTGGAGGTATCTGTCCTGAAAAAATGTCGGTTCGACGGCACAGGAAGGATGGAAGCCAGCCGGCTCAGCGCACCACGGTGATGCGTTGGGCCGCGCGCGTCACGGCGGTGTAGAGCCAGCGGTCGCGGTAGTCGCGAAAGGCGTAGCTCTCGTCGAAGAGCACGATGTCGTCCCACTGCGAGCCCTGCGCCTTGTGGACGGTCAGCGCATAGCCGTAGTCGAATTCGTCGGAGCGCCGGCGAATGGCATAGGGAAGCTGTTCCGCCCCGTCCTCGAAGAGACCCGGCAGCACCTTGACGGAGATCTTTGCCTTGCCGGCGGCCTCGTCCTCCGGCTTCACGTCGAAGCGCAACGTGTTGCCGCGCGAGGGCCTGAGCCGTGCCACGGTCCACAGTCCGCCGTTGAGCAGGCCCTTGGCCTTGTCGTTTCGCAGGCAGACGAGCTTGTCGCCGACCGCCGGCATCTGGGTGGTGAAACCCTTGAGCTCGCGGATGCGCCCGTTGTAGAGCCGACGCGTGCGGTTGGTGCCGACCAGCACCTGGTCGGCGGCCAGGATCGCCTCGGCGTCGATCTCCCGCCGCGAGATGATGCGGCTGTCGCCATAGTCTCCGGGCTCCAGCGTGCCGCCCTCGCGGATCAGCATCGACATATGCACGATCGGATTGTCGCGCGCCTGACGGTGCACCTCCGTCAGCATGATGTCCGGCTCGGCCTCGGTGAAGAAACCGCCGCCCTTGACCGGCGGCAGCTGAGCCGGATCGCCGAGCACCAGCACAGGCGTACCGAAGGACAGGAGATCGCGGCCCAGGTCCTCGTCGACCATCGAGCATTCGTCGATGACGATCAGCTTCGCCTTGGCGGCGACGCTGTCGCGGTTGATCGAGAAGCTCGGACCGGCCTCCTCATCGTCGGTCTCGTCCTTGTGACCGCGCGGGCGGTAGATCATCGCATGAATGGTGGTCGCGCCGTCGCAGCCCTTCTGGCGCAGCACATGCGCCGCCTTGCCGGTGAAGGCGCCAAAGGCGACGTCGCCGTCGATGCCGGCCGCAAGATGGCGGGCAAGCGTCGTCTTGCCCGTTCCGGCAAAGCCGAACAGCCTGAACACCTGCTTGTCGCCCGATTTCAGCCAGCGCGCGGTTTCTGCGAGCGCGGCTTCCTGCTGCGGTGACCAATCCATGAAGCGATTCCCGTTGCCAACCGCTCCTGTCTACCTGCTTTGGATGGCGAATGGCACCCGCATTTCCGGGGTTTTCAAGGGCCGGGATAGACCGTCACACCGGTTCCGGTGACGGAGAAGCCGGCCATATAGGGATCGCGGTCGTCGAGCGTGATCTGCGAGGTGCCGGTGCGGATCGCCCAGCCCTCGATGGTCGGCACGATGGCCGGCAGATCTCCCACCCGCGTCTCGTCCTTCACGCCGCCGGCGAAGAGCGAGCCGATCACGCTTTCATGCACGAAACTGTCGCCGGTCTTGAGCCGTCCGCGTGCGTGCAACTGCGCCATCCGGGCGGATGTGCCGGTGCCGCAGGGGCTGCGGTCGATGGCCCGGTCGCCATAGAAAACGGCGTTTCGGCCATCGGCGCCCGGCTGCGTTGGCGGCCCCGTCCACTGCACATGGGTGATGCCGCGAATGCGCGGATCGAGCGGATGGGCAAAGTCGAACGCCTCGTTGAGGCGTGCGCGCAAGAGCGGGCTGATCGACACCAGCCGGTCCACATCGATGGATCCGACGCCGGCAAAATTCTCCTGCGGCTCGATGATCGCATAGAAGTTTCCGCCATAGGCGACGTCGAAGGTGATCCGGCCAAGCTCCGGACAGTCGATTTCCAGATCGCGGGCCGCCAGAAAGGCCGGCACGTTGGTCAGCCGGACGGAGGCGACATGTTCGCCCTCCATCGTGTAGTCGGCGGTGACCAGGCCGGCCGGCGTGTCGAGCCGGGCCGTGCCGGGTGTCGCGGGCCGGATCAACCCTTCCTCGATCCCCATGGTCACCGTCCCGATGGTGCCGTGACCGCACATCGGCAGGCAGCCGGAGGTCTCGATATAGAGCACGCCGATGTCGCAATCGTCGCGCGTCGGCGGATAGAGGATCGAGCCGGACATCATGTCGTGACCGCGCGGTTCGAACATCAGGCCCGAGCGGATCCAGTCGTAGCGGGCCAGGAAATCGGCGCGCCGCGCCAGCATCGTGTCGCCGTCGAGCGCGGGTCCCCCGCCGGCGACAAGCCGCACCGGATTGCCGCAGGTATGTCCATCGATGCAAAAGAACGTGTGCCGCGCCATCGGCGCCTCTCCTCAAAAACGGTCGACCGCATAGGGCGCGAGATCGACGGCGGGATCCTTGCCCGAAATCATGTCGGCAACGAGTTCGCCCGTCGCCGCGGCTTGCGTCAGACCGTGATGCGCATGCCCGAAGGCGTAAAAGACATGCGCGGCCCGCCGGCTTTGCGAAATCACCGGCAGGCTGTCGGGAAGCGAGGGGCGAAAGCCCATCCAGCGTTCGCCGCCGTCCACCGACAGGGCCGGCGCCACGCGTTTGGCGCGCGACACCAGCGCATCGACGCGCGCCCAGTTGGGCGGCGCCTTCAGGCCTGCAAATTCCACCATTCCGCCGATGCGCAGGCCGCGCGCGATCGGCGACATGACAAACCCGTAGCCCGCCAGCATGACGAAACGCCGGAAGGCGACGCCCGGCTCCGGCACGGTGATATTGTAGCCGCGCTCCGTGTCGAGCGGCACGTCCTCGCCGAGCGAGGCCGCCAGCCGCCTCGACCAGGCGCCGCAGGCGATCACGAGATCTTCGGCATGCACAACGGGTCCCTCGTGCAGGCCAAGCAGCGCGCCTCCGTCCGTGCCGACAATGCTGACGACATCGCCGCGCAGGATCTGGCCACCCCGCTCCCTGACCACACGCTCAAGATCCAGACACATGGCATGGGGATCGTCGAGATGCGCCCAGCCAGGGATGAAGGCACCGCCGACCACCGACGGCCCGAGGTCCGGTTCCATCTCGCGGATCTCCGCACCCGACAGCTCGCGCACCTCGATGCCGTGATCGCGCTGGAGCTTCCAGCCGGCCCGGGCCCTGGCGACCTCGCCCGGCTTGTCGAAGACATCGAGACACCCCTCCAGACGCAGCCGGCCGCCGGTACCGGTGTCCGCCCAAAGCCGCTCCCAGGCCGGCAGCGCCTC
The DNA here is from genome assembly GCF_020176715.1 of Stappia stellulata. GTDB lineage: Bacteria > Pseudomonadota > Alphaproteobacteria > Rhizobiales > Stappiaceae > Stappia. The sequence goes on from NZ_JAIVMF010000014.1 coordinate 68,319, forward strand.
CGCGTTGAGCGCGGCGATTGCGGCCACCGACCGCTTGAAGGCGGCAGGGCGCGACGCGGCCATGAACCGCAGCATCCACGGCAGGATCGAGGGGGCGTAGGAGGGGCGGATCGTCAGGGGCCCGAGCGGGTCGAGCAGCCAGCCCGGCGCCTTGCGCCAGACGCCGGGCGAGGCCAGCGGCGCGACGTCGGTCCAGGCAATGCCAGAGGCGTTTCCACGCGAGGCGCCCGAGCCCGGCTCGTTGCGCTCGATCAGCGTGACCTGGTGGCCACGGGCCTGCAATGTGGCGGCGGCGGCAAGCCCGACAATCCCCGCGCCGACAATGTGAACGGAAGAGCGATCTGTCATCTCGGGAAATCAGGTCTCCGAAGGGCCGCTACGATGTCTGGCGGTATCGCATTGAGACACCGGACGGACGCCGTGTCCAGAGCGTCGAACCCGCCGCCCATGCAGTGATATATCACGAATATCCGCGAAGATTTCATCCCCGGCTCGGCAAGTCAACCCGCGACACATGTCCACGCAGGACCACGATGGCAGCAAGCGCTGCGCAGGACAGGCAGCTTGCGGCGAATGCAAGGGCCAGGGCCGCCGAGGCTCCGGCGAAATCGAATGCCACGCCGAGCGCAAAGGGCGCCAGCGCGCCGACGATCAGCACCGGGCGCGCGATCCGGCCGAGCAGCACCGCGTAGCCGTCAGCTCCGAACAGATAGAGCGGCAACGTACCCCGCACAATGGTCGACAAGCCGTTCGACCCGCCATAGAGGATGGCAAAGACAGAAGCACTCAGCGTATCGACCCCGAGCACAGACAGCATAACAAAGGCGAGCAGGATAACGCCGCCAGATGCCAGCCCGACGGCAAGCGGCGATACGTTGCGCGCCCACCAGAGCTCGAGAACGCGGGCCCCGACCTGGGACGGGCCGATCAGGGTCCCGACCATGACGGCGGCCGTGGCGGGCATTCCCAGGTCGCCGAGAAGCGCCAGCAGATGCGCCGACAATCCGACGAACTGGAAGGCGGCGCTGCTGAAGGCGAGCGCCAGCAGCAGGAAGGCGTACCGGCGCCGGCGGGCGTCGGGAAAGATGCCTCCCGCCTCCGGCAGCGGGCCGCCGGGGACGCCGGCGTCAGGACGGGCGGCGACGGCTTCAGGACGCGGCAGCGCCAGATGCAACGGCAGCGCGACAAACGCGGTCACGGCGGCGAACACCAGATAGGTCTCCCGCCATCCGAGCGTTTCAAGCAGGTAGAGCGTCGCCGGCCAGCCGATGGTGGAGGCAAAACCAGCGATCAGCGTCAGCGCGGTGATCAGCCGGCGCGCGCGGCCTGCAAACAGCGATCCGAGGGTTGCGAAGGCCGGATCGTAGAGCGTCGCCGCCATTCCAAGGCCGAGCAGGCTCCACACCAGGAGATAGGAAACCGGCCCGTCGACCAGGGACATGGCCGCCAGGCCGCAGGCGGCGGTCGCCGACCCGCCCGCCATCACGCCGCGCCCGCCGAACCGCTGGATCAGCCGGCCGACGCGCGGCGAGGCCAGCCCGGCGACGATCAGCGCCAGCGAGAACCCGCCAAGCCCGAAGGCACGCGACCAGCCGAAACTGTCGGAGATCTGTGGCACCGCCAGAACCACCGCATACATCAGCGTGGCATATCCGATGATCTGGGTGATGCCGAGCAGGAGCACGGCCCGTGCGGCTCGGCTCATGCGGCGTGTCCGCCGGTACGGACCGCGGCCCGCGTCATCCGGGAAACCGCGCGCGGGTGCGGTTGGCGAAGGCCACCAGGCTCAGCATCACCGGGACCTCGACCAGGACGCCGACGACGGTGACGAGGGCGGCGCCCGAGTTCAGCCCGAACAGCCCGATGGCGACCGCCACCGCCAGCTCGAAGAAATTCGAGGTCCCGATCAGCGCGCAAGGGGCGGCGACCCGATGCGGTAGCCGCCACAGATAGGCCCAGCCATAGCCGAGCGCGAAGATCCCGTAAGACTGGATCAGGATCGGCACGGCCAGCAATGCGATCAGGAGCGGACGGTCAAGAATCACCGGCCCCTGAAAGCCGAAGAGCAGGACGACCGTAAGGAGGAGCCCCAGGATCGAGGCGGGCTTCACCCGGGCGGTAAAGCGCGACACCGCCGCTTCGCCGCCGCGTGCCGTCAGCACGGACCGGGTCAACGCTCCAGCAACCAGCGGGATCACCACATAGAGGCCGACGGAGAGCAGCAGCGTGTCCCAGGGCACGGCGATGTCGGTCACCCCCAACAGCAGCGCCACGATGGGGGCGAAGGCGAAGACCATGATCACGTCGTTGAGCGAGACCTGCACCAGCGTGTAGTTAGCGTCGCCCTTGGTCAGCTGTGACCAGACGAAGACCATCGCCGTGCAGGGTGCGGCTCCAAGGAGGATCAGCCCGGCGATATACTGGCCGACGTCCTCCTGCGGGATCAGCCCGGAAAAGACGTGCTTGAAGAACAGGATGCCAAGGGCTGCCATGGTGAAGGGCTTGATCAGCCAGTTGACCACAATGGTGATCACCAGCCCCTTGGGCCGCTTGCCCACGTCCTTCAGGCTGGTGAAATCCACCGCCACCATCATCGGATAGACCATCGCCCAGATCAGAACGGCAACCAGCAGGTTGACGGAGGCATATTCAAACTGCGCGAGGGCGGCGAAGAGGCCCGGCACGAGATTGCCGAGAATGACGCCGGAGACGATCCCCAGACCGACCCACAGGGAGAGATAGCGTTCAAAGATGCTCATTGTTCAGCTTTCGTGATATCGGGGGATCGGGAGGACGCGAAGGGACCGCAAAGTTCGGGCCGTCCCTTGCAGCAGTCATGCAGGAGGAAATCGAAGAGCGCGCGAATGCCGTCGTAATGGGCGCTGTAGCGGATCGCGCGCCCGTCGCGCTCAGCCGCAATCAGGCCGGCCCGCGCAAGTGCGGAAAGATGCGTGGACAGCGTATTGGCCCGCACGTTCAGGACTTGCGCGAGATCGCCCGCACCGACGCCTTCGGGCCCTGCGGTCACGAGATGGCGAAAGACGTCGAGACGAGTGTCCTGACCGAGCGCGGACAGCGCGGCGATAGCGGCTTTTTTATCCATAATTCGAGAAATATCGAATTATAAAGCCCCGTCAAGCGAAGCTTTTGTGACGGCCCGCGGGACCGCCGCCGCGTCCCGCGCCCTGCCCTGCCACCATGCGAGGATCTGCAAGGACGGAAACCGCCTCAGGCGGCCGATTTCGCCGCCAGCCGCTTCTTGATGCTCTCCACATCGGCGCGCGGCGTCGCCGCGAACAGCGTCTTGGTGTAATCGTGCTGGGGATCGGAAAACACCTGATCGCGCGTGCCGTGTTCCACCGCCTCGCCGAAATACATCACCATCACCTCGTCGGCGATGTAGCGCACGACAGAAAGATCGTGGCTGATGAAGACGTAGGTCAGGTCGAACTCGTCCTGCAGGTCGCGGAGCAGGTTGAGGATCTGCGCCTGCACGGACAAGTCCAGCGCGGAGACCGGCTCGTCGAGCACAAGCAGTTTCGGACGCAGCATGATCGCGCGGGCGATCGCCACGCGCTGGCGCTGACCGCCGGAGAACATATGCGGATAGCGGCCGTAATGCGCGGGCGGGAGCCCCACCTTCTCCAGCATGGCAAGCGCCGCGTCGCGCCGTTCGGCCGCACTCATCGAGGTGTTGAGCAGCAAGGGCTCTTCCAGCACCGCCCCGATCTTCTGGCGCGGATTGAGCGAGCCATAGGGGTTCTGGAAGACGATCTGCACGGCCTGGCGCATTTCGCGGGTGATGCCGTGGCTGGTAATGTCGATCGTCTCGCCGTCGATCTCGATGGTGCCGGAGGTCGGCGGATCGATCATCGTCAGCATGCGCGCGAGCGTCGACTTTCCGCAGCCCGATTCCCCGACGACGGCCAGCGTCGAGCCGCGTGCGACATCGAAGCTCACGCCCTTGACCGCATGTAGCAGCTTGGTCTTGCCGAACATGCCGCCGCTGATCACATAATCGCGCTTCAGGTCGCGGACTTTCAGGATCGGGTCGCTCATGGCTGCACCTCGCGCACATCGGCCTGCATCATCGCCTCATAGTCGGCCACCGTCGGCAGCCGGTCGCCGGTCGCGTTTTCCGGCAAGGCCGACAGAAGCGCCTTGGTATAGGGGTGCGAGGGATTTTCAAACAGCGTCAGCACGTCCGCCGTCTCCATCTGCTTCCCTTTGTATTGCACCACCACCCGGTCGGCGGTCTCCGCCACCACGCCCATGTCGTGAGTGATCATGATCAGCCCCATGCCGGTGTCGCGCTGCATGTCCGTCAGGAGATCGAGGATCTGCTTCTGGATCGTCACATCGAGCGCCGTCGTCGGCTCGTCGGCGATCAGGAGCTTCGGCGCGCACGCCGTGGCGATGGCGATCATGACCCGCTGGCACTGGCCGCCCGACATCTGGTGCGGGAACGCCGAAACCCGCCGCAGCGGATCGGGAATGCCGACGGATTCCAGCAGTTCGATCACCCGGTCCTTGCGCTCCTTGCGTGACAAAGACGTATGCGCCTTGAGCACCTCGTCGAGCTGGAAGCCGACGGTAAAGCACGGGTTGAGGCTCGCGATCGGCTCCTGGAAGATCATCGCGATGTCCTTGCCGATCACCTTGCGCCGTTCGGCCGCGGGCATTGCCCGCAGGTCAATGCCCTCGAAGGCCATCAGGTCGGCTGACACCGTCGCGCTGTCGGGCAGAAGGCCCATCACGGCGAGCATGGCGACCGACTTGCCGGACCCCGATTCCCCGACGATGGCCAGCACCTCGCCACCCTCGACCGTATAGTCGACGCCGTCGAGCGCCCGGAACGGACCGGCGGCGGTGTCGAACTCGACGCGCAGATTGCGGATTTCAAGAAGGGCCATGCCGTCAGCTCCGCTTCAGCTTGGGATCGAGGGCGTCGCGCAGCCCGTCGCCGACGAGATTGATCGCCAGCACGGTGATCAGGATCGCAAGCCCCGGGAAGGTGACCACCCACCAGGCGCGCAGGATGAACTCGCGCGCTTCGGCAAGCATCGTGCCCCATTCCGGCGTCGGCGGCTGTGCGCCCATGCCGAGAAAGCCGAGCGCGGCGGCATCGAGGATCGCGTTGGAGAACGACAGCGTCCCCTGCACGATCAGTGGCGCCAGACAGTTCGGCAGGATCGTCTTGAACATCAGCCGCGTGTTGCCCGCACCTGCAAGCCTTGCGGCGACCACATAGTCGCGGGTGCGCTCGGTCAGCACCGCGGCCCGGGTCAGGCGCACGAAATGCGGCTGCAGCACGATGGCGATGGCGATCATCGCGTTCATCAGCCCGGGACCGAGCACGGCAACGAGCACGAGCGCGAGAAGCAGCGAGGGAAACGCGAGAATGACGTCCATCACCCGCATGATCACCGTGTCGACCCAGCCGCGGAAATAGCCCGCGATCACGCCGATGACGATGCCGCCGGTGAGCGCGATGCCGACGACGACGAGACCGATGAACAGAGAAAACCGCGCACCGAAGATCAGCCGCGAGAGCATGTCGCGCCCGACCGCGTCGGTGCCCAGCAGGAACATGGCGTTGCCCCCCTCCTGCCAGACCGGCGGGGTGAGGAAGAAGTCGCGATACTGCACGTCCGGGTCGTGCGGCGCGACCAGCGGCGCCGCCAGCGCCACAATCACCAGGGCGATGAAGACGACGAGACCGGCGACCGCGCCCCTGTTCTGCGAGAAGTAAAACCAGAATTCCGCCAGCATCTTGCGGGTGGCGTTGCGGCTCTCCGCGACGACGACGGCACTCTTGTCTGAAATGCTCATGGAGTGTGCCTCGGCGTTCAATTGTGACGAATGCGCGGATTGACCAGCCCGTAGAGCAGGTCGACCGTCAGGTTCACCACCATGACGATGGCGGCGATCATCAGCAGGCCGCCCTGCACGACCGGATAGTCGCGCCGCGCGATGCTGTCGACCATCCACTTGCCGATGCCGGGCCACGAGAAGATCGTTTCGGTCAGGATCGCGCCGGCGAGCAGCACCCCGACCTGCAGGCCGATGGTGGTGATCACCGGGATCAGGGCGTTGCGCAGCGCATGCATCCCCACCACGCGGAAGGGGGTCAGCCCCTTGGCGCGGGCCGTGCGCACATAGTCCTCGCCCAGAACCTCCAGCATGGCGGAGCGCGTCTGGCGCGCGATCACGGCAAGCGGAATGGTGGCAAGCACGATGGCCGGCAGGATGAGATGGCGGGCAGCGGAGGCAAAGGCGCCCTTTTGACCCGACAGCAGGCTGTCGATCAGCATGAAGCCGGTCGGCTGCGGAAAGAAGAACATCAAGGAGATGCGGCCCGAGACCGGCGTCCACTGCAGGATGCCGGAAAACAGGATGATCAGCAGCAGGCCCCACCAGAAGATCGGCATCGAGTAGCCGATGAGCGCAGTACCCATGATCGTCTGGTCGAAGAAGGAGCCGCGCTTGACCGCGGCGAAGATCCCCGCAGGGATCCCGATCGCGACGGCGAGAATGATGGCGCAAAGCGCCAGTTCCGCGGTCGCGGGAAACAGCGTGAAAAACTCTGTGACAACCGGCTTCTTGGTGACGATCGAGGTGCCGAGATCGCCCTGCAGCAACCCAACCAGATAGTCGAAATACTGCTCCCAGATCGGCCGGGAAAAGCCGAACTGCTCCATGAGCTGGTTGTAGCGTTCTTCGGTGATGCCACGTTCCCCGGCAAGCAGAAGCACGGGATCGCCGGGCAGAAGGCGAATAAATCCGAAAGCGACGATGGTGACACCGAGAAAGGTCGGCACCAGCAACGCCAGGCGTCCTATCAAAAAGCGGAACATGGGGTTCATCCAGACGCGCGCATCGGCCGGAACCGGCCGATGCGCTATGCTGCGAGGCGGTGCCGGACCCGCAGGTCACGGCACCGTTCGGCCCGTTGGCTTATTCGGCGATGTCGACGCCGTCGAACCAGTGACCGCCCAGCGGATCCATGACGTAGCCCGACACCTTGGTCGACATCGGCATGAACACCACCGAATGGGCGATGGTCGCCCAGGGGGCCTGCTCCTTGAAGATCACCTGGGCTTCTTCGTAGAGCTTGGTGCGCTCGCCCTTGTCGGCGATCGTCTTGGCCTTCTGGATCAGGTCCTCAAACGGCTGGTGGCACCACTGCGCGCGGTTGGAACCGCCAACGCCGTCGCAGCCGAGCAGCACGGCGAGGAAGTTGTCCGGATCGCCATTGTCACCGGTCCAGCCGAGGAGCACGGCGCCGTCGCGGTCCGTTTCCTTGGAGCGCTTGAGGTACTCGCCCCACTCGTAGGAGACGATCTCGACCTCGACGCCGACCTTGGCGAAATCCGCCTGGATCACTTCGGCCATGCGGCGCGCGTTCGGGTTGTAAGGACGCTGCACCGGCATCGCCCAGATCTTCATCTTGAGGTCCGTGACGCCGGCTTCCTCAAGCATCTTTTTCGCCGCTTCCGGATCGAACGCGTCGTCCTCGATGGCCTTGTTGTAGGACCACATCGTCGGCGGGATCGGGTTCTTGGCCGCCTGGCCGGCACCCTGGAACACGGCGTCGAGAATGGCCTGCTTGTTGATGGCCATGTTGAGCGCCTTGCGGACCTTCGGATTGTCGAAGGGCGCCATCTGGGTGTTATACGCCAGATAGCCGACGTTCAGGCCTTCCTGCTCCATCAGGGTCAGGTTGGCATCCGCCTTGATGTCGGCGATGTCGGCCGGTGCCGGATAGGGCGCGACATGACATTCGCCGGCCTTCAGCTTCTGCAGGCGCACCGAGGCATCGGTGGTGATGGCGAAGATCAGGTTGTCGATCGGCTGCTTGCCGCCCCAATAGTCGGCGAAGGCCTGATAACGGATGACCGCATCCTTCTGGTATCCGACGAACTGGAACGGGCCGGTGCCGACCGGAACCTGGTTCATCATCTCCATCTTGCCGTCAGCCTCGAGCGTGTCGGCATATTCGGCGGAAAGCACCGAGGCGAAGTCCATCGCCAGGTTGGCGAGCATCGGCGCTTCCGGGCGGTTCAGCACGAACTTGACCGTATAGTCGTCGACCTTGACGATCTCTTTCAGGAGATCCGGCATCGACATGCCGTTGAAATACTCCCAGGACGCGCCCGCCGTATAGGAGTGCCAGGCATGATCCTTGTCGAGCTGGCGACCGAAGGAATAGATCACGTCGTCAGCATTGAAGTCGCGGGTCGGGGCGAAACCGTCGACCGAATGGAACTTCACGCCCTTGCGCAGGTTGAAGGTGTACTCCAGCCCGTCCTCGGACACGCTCCAGCTTTCGGCGAGACCCGGGATCACCTCGGTTGTCCCGCGCTTGAATTCCACAAGGCGGTTGTAAACCGGCTTTGAAGAAGCGTCGAACGTCGTACCGGCCGTGTAAAGCGCAGTATCGAACCCTTCCGGCGAGCCTTCCGAGCAATAGACGAGGGTCTTTGCCGATGCAGCGGACACCGCGAACATGGCAAGACTGACGCCCATGAGTGCAATTTTCATGGTGCGGCGAATGATCATATTTAAATCTCCCATTTATTTTTTGGCCGATCCGAACGGACTTCATCCGCGTAAAAAGGACTTGTCCTGTTTCAAGGGCACGGCCTAGTGCGCACAATAGTGCCGCAATCCCGCCCATACAACAGAATTAGAATTTCTGAAATCGCTCAAATTTGGAATTTTTAACCTTCCCATGCGATCTAACGGAAACGATTACGCGCAATCCTGTCAGATACTACAATTTGGCATCGCGCACGAAAAAGCAGTCGGCCTTTAGCGTCACCACTGCCGCACTCGCACAGTCCCCAGAGATCCACCGCCTCCCGGACATCACGGTACAGGCAAACGGGGGACGTTGAACGCCTCCCGTGGCATGACCGATCTTCGCCTATCCCCGCGTCATCGACTGTCCCGGTGAAAGCGCCCGCTTCGGCCGGCGGTCTGGCGAGGGTGCCACCCGCCCGGCGGTCCGCATAAGGTCACCCCCCTCTCGCCGGCATCCGGATCGACTTGCCGGGTCCGGCTTTGCGCCTGCCGGTTGAGCGCGCCGCAAACGTCATGAGGCGCCGGAACTTCGGGCAGTCCATGTGGTTCTCCGCCGGGCACTCCGCCACGTGGCGCAAGGCATCGCGAAGCTGCGTCAATCCGCGGATCTGGTCGTCCAGCGCATCGGCGCGCAGATGCAGCTCCGCCCGCGGGACCTGGGGAGATCCGTCTTCGGAAAAAAGCGCCTTGATCTCCTCCAGCGAGAATCCGGCCATCTTTCCCAGCGAGATCAAGGCAAGGCGGGTCACGGCAGGCGTGTCGAACTGGCGCCGCAATCCCCGGCGCCCCACGGACTGGAGCAGCCCGATGTCCTCATAGTAGCGCAGCGTCGATGCCGGAACTCCGCTCAGTTTCGACAAGACGCCAATGTCGAGAAGTTTCATGCTTGACCTCAAGTTGACTTGAAGTGGCAGGTTAGCCGCCTCCTGACGTCAAACGCAAGAGGCTCCCCCATGACCGACACGCCCCGGACCCGCACATCGCCCCTCATCCTGCTCGCGCTCGCCTCAGCCACCTTGACCGCGGCGCTCGGAATCAGCATCGCCTCCGTCCTGCTGCCGACCCTGTCGCGAAGCTACGGCGCATCGGTCTCCCAGGTGCAGTGGGTCGTCCTCGCCTATCTGATGTCGATGACCGTGGCTGTCGTGTCAGCCGGCCGGCTCGGCGATACTTTCGGCCATCGCCGCGTGCTGTTGTCCGGGCTGGCCGTCTTTGTCGCGGGATCCCTTGCCTGCGCCACCGCGCCGGGGCTTGAGTGGTTGATCCTGGGCAGGGCGGTCCAGGGACTTGGCGCGGCGATCCTGATCGCGCTCCCCATGTCGATCGCGCGCGACATGTTTTCGACCGCGCGGCTCGGGACCTCGATGGGCGTGATTGCAACCATGTCGGCAATCGGCACCGCGCTCGGCCCCTCTGTGGGCGGTGCCTTGCTGGCCTGGGGAGACTGGCGGATGACCTTTCATCTCCTGGCCGGTGCCGGCCTCGTGACATTTGTCCTTGCGGCGGTATCCTTGGGCCCCGGCGTGGCACGCAGGCGCCCGACCGCACGGGAGATGGACATTCCCGGAACGTTTTTGTTGATGATCGCCGTTGCAGCCTATGCGCTGGCGACCAGCGGCGGAGCCGTCCGCCTCCCGGTGGGTCCGGCCGTGCTGATCCCTTTCGCCGCTCTCGCTGCCGTGGTGTTCGCGACGATCGAAACCCGCGTCGCGTCGCCGCTCGTGCCCATGCATCTGCTGCGCGACCGAAAGACCGGCATCGGTTTCGTGATGAACATGATCGTGGGAACGATCATGATGTCGACGCTGGTGATCGGCCCGTTCTTCCTGGCCTTCGCACTCGGACTGAACGAGGCGCTTGTCGGCCTGGTCATGGCGGTGGGTCCGGCGGTTGCATCGCTCGCCGGCATCCCCGCGGGGCGCCTGACGGACCGGCTTGGCGCAAAAAGGGTGGTTCGCATCGGCCTCGCCCAGATCGCGGTCGGTTTGCTGTGCCTGGCCGTCCTGCCGCGATACTTCGGCGTTGGCGGATATGTTGCCGCCCTGTTTACGCTGACGCCGGCATTCCAGCTCTTTCTGGCCGCCAACAACACAACGGTTTTGCTTGATGCCTCACCCGAACAGCGCGGCAGGTTGTCCGGCCTTCTCGGCCTGTCGCGCAACCTCGGTCTCATGACCGGCGCCTCGCTCATGCCGTCGGTATTCGTTGCCATCCTCGGGACGGGGGACGCCGCTCATGCCTCCGGCGACCGCGTCGCCCATGCCTTTTCGATGACCTTCACGGCCGCTGCGGGAGTTGCGCTCCTCGCTCTCGGCCTTGCCGCCTTCAGCCAGTCGGGGCGCGCGGCCGGCACCTCCGACCCGGCGCGATGACCGCAGCCGGCGCCGCAAGAGCGGATCGGCGCGCCCGAAACACAAACCGGGCGCGCCTGGGCTTGGCTCCCTTCGGAGCGGACCCTAGAGCTCGTCCTCGCCCTCAGGCATGTCCGAGCGCGAAGCGGGTGTGTTGCGGCCGGGCTTTTGCGGCTTGCGTCCGGCGCGCGCGCTGCCGTCCTCCAGTTTGGCAGGCTCCTCCTCCACGTCGGCGTCCGCCGCCGCCGGCGCTGCGGCCGAATGATAGGTGACCTGCGGGAAGGGAATCTCGATCCCGCGCTCGTCGAAAACCGTCTTGACGTGCTCGTTGTAGGCGCGACCGATCGCCCATTGCGTGCCCGGAGTGGTCTTGATGCGCGCACGCACGGTGATCGCGCTGTCGCCGAACATGGTCACGCCATGCATTTCCAGCGGCTCCAGGATATCGGCCCCCAGATCGCCTTCCTTGAGCCGGTCGAAGGCCACATGCATCGCCATTTTGACTTCGGAAATGTCGCTGTCGTAGGCAACGCCGATCGCCGCGACATGATAGGCGTAATCCCGCATGAAGTTTGCCACACGGTCCACCGTGGAGAAGGGGATCACATGCGCCGTGCCGTCGAGGTCGCGCAGGCAAACCGAGCGGATTGTGAGCTTTTCCACCACGCCGGTCACGCCGCCGAGTGTGACCACGTCGCCTTCGTTCATCGCGTTTTCGAGCTGGATGAACGCGCCGGTGATGATGTCCTGAACAAGCTTCTGCGAGCCGAAGGAGATCGCCAGACCGAAGACACCGGCACCGGCAATGAGCGGGCCGATGTTGACCCCGATCTCCGACAGCGCCAGCAGCGACGCCATCACCACCAGGATGATTGAAAAGGCGTTCCGGAACAGGCCGAACAGGGTCTTTTCCCGCGAGGTCGGTAGGCGCCCGCGCGGATTGAGCCGGAGATCGATCCAGGACATCACCGACAGCCAGATCAGGAAGGAGATCAGCAGGACGATGCCCGCCGACAGGGCGCGGCCGATCCAGTCCTGCCCGTCGGAGGAAGCCGACCAGTTCAGCACGTCGATGGCGCCCCAGGCCTGCAGGATGGCAAGCACGACACCGACGAACACGCCGAAGCGCAGGATCGCGAGCATCCTGGGAATGAAGGCGTTGAGCCGGCGCTCCAGAAGCGGAAGCCGCGCATGCACATTGGACGGCAGACGCACGCCGCCGGTGATCGTACGCGTCAGGGCGAGCGAGACCAGCGTCCCGATCATCACCGCAAGCACCGAATAGACGGACGCGCGGATCATGAAGGTCGTGGCATCGAACGGACGGGCGAGCCACACGGTCAGCAGCAAGAGCACATAGAAGATCGCCAAAAGGTGCCAACTGCGCGCAACCAGCTCGATCGCGCCGGAGGCGACCACATTCGTGCGGTCCGAGGCATATTCCAGGATCCGGTCCCGCGTCGCCTTGCGGTTAAGCAGGATGGCCACGATCGCCATGAACACGCTGGTCAGAACGATCATCATCCTGAGCGAGTTCGCAAGCAGGAAGGACAGGTTGGTCGACACCAGCGGCACGACGACCATCGTGCCGTAGACAAGCACGTTGAAGATCGCGAACAGCCAGCGACGCCAGTAAAGCGCCTGGGCATCGTCCAGCGGCACGAGACGCAGCGCGGAAAATTTCGGGCTGAGCGCGAAGCGGGTGCTGACCTTCGCGATCTGGACGAAGAAGAACGCGTTCAGGAACAGCGATTCGACAAGTTCGACCCGACGCGTTTCCGCACCCGTCAGCACTGCGGTGACGTAACCGACGCCCAGCGCGATCGCCACCACCACAGCCTCGCTGAGGGCACGGGCAAACAACAGACTCACGCGCTTGACAATGGTTGCCTTTTCCGCGCCGACCACCAGCCGGGCGAAGACCCGGTCCGCCAGCTTGCGAAGGAACAACAGGGTCGCGAAGACGACGAGACCGAGAAGCAACAGCTGCAGCGCGATCCCCTGTACGACCTTCCAGTCCGCACCCAGACTGGAAGACAGCCCCGCCGGCAGGTTGGCAAAAGGACGCCGGATCTTCTGGAGAAAGCCGATACCCTCGTCGATCAGATTCTCGGTGAAGGTCGCGATGCGCACCGCAATATGCGGCGCCTCGGCCGCGTCTTTATCGCCAGCCTGGTCGCCCTCGGCGGGCGGCGCGTCGGATGGCGGGGCGTCGGACGGCTGGGCGTCGGATGTCTGCGCCGTGGCCGAGGGTGTCGCGCCGCCGCTGGCCGCATCCGGGGCCGGCGCACCCGCCTCCCGGCCGAGGTAGTCGATCAGCGCCTGACGTGCGCCCGGGTCCTGCAGCAGCCGGAGCAGGGCCTCGGCGCCTTCGGCCGGCGTCGCGGACGTCGCCGGCGCGTTTGCCGCCCCGCCGACCGTGGCCTGCGCGGGGTCTTGCGACTGTGCGGCGGCGGGTCCCGGACCGGCAAGAGCGGCGAGCAGAACGCACAAAAAGGCGACGAAGCGAAAACGCTGCATAACAACTCCCAGAAGAGACACCGGCGGCCATCGCGACCAACCGGCAGACGTGTCTTTTGCGCCATCCGCAGGTGACGATCGCATGCCGGCAGCTTTCAAGGCCATCGGGAAACCTGAAATCCTGCGCCTCCGGCCTGCACCGAACCGGCCAAAAGGAAACCGGGTTCGGCAATGCGGCGTCGGCTGCGCCCTCTACTACCTATCGATCTGGTCTTTCGCGTCAACCGACGGCCAATTGGAAATGAGCAATTGAAGCAGTTGAAAATGGTGGTTTTACAGATGAGATCGCCCCGCGCGACGACCAGCGGATGCAGTAAAAAAGCCTTCAACCGATTGGTAACAGGCTGTGTGCAATATGGGATTGGACAAAGGAAGGTTTGATGCTCCGCGATCTGCTCGAGCTCGCACGCAATCCGTCGATGAAGGCGCGTGGCCAATTGCTGCAGCGCGTCGCGGACCTGTTTCTGGAGCGCGTCGGCTATCACAGCGAGGCGGAGCTCGAGCTGTTTTGCGAAATCATCATGAAGCTGCTCGACGGCAGCGAAACCGAGGAGCGCGCCCGTCTGTCCAAGCGGATGGCGCCCTGGCACGACACGCCGAACAAGATCGCCTATCGGCTTGCCAGTGACGAGATCCTCGTCGCCGCACCGATGCTAGAACTCAGTCCCAGTCTCAGCGAGCACGACCTTTTGAAACTGGCCCGGCGCATGCCGCAGGCGCATCTGGTTGCCCTGGCCAAACGGGCCGACATGCCGTGCCGCCTCTCCGATACGCTCGTGGAGCGCGGCAGCACAAAAGTGTGGCGCGAGATGGCCGGAAACCGGAACAGCACCTTCTCGGAATGGGCCTTGCGCGCCCTAGCCAAGCGCTCGATCTCGGATGCTCCGCTGCGGGAGAAGATGGGCGCACGAACCGATCTCACCCCGCTGATCTGCGAGTGGCTGATCCCCCATGTCAACGCGTCGACCCGCGTGCGGCTGGAAGCGATCATGAGCGGCTCCGATCCGCAGGACCTGACCGCACCGGACGCCGTGCGCCAGGACATGCGCCGCCGCCTGAACGTCTTTCTGGAGACATCAAACGTCAACGAGCTGGAAAAGCTGGTGCGCGAGGGCGAATACCGCATCGGCACCATCGTTCTCGTGTTGCTGGCGGAGGGACGCACCCAGGACGCCTTCGAGTTGCTCGCCCGCCAGACCCGGCATCCGGTGAAAGCGGTGCAGCGGGCGGTGTTCCAGGCCGGGATCGACGAGCTCATCAACCTGTGCCACAGCGCCGAACTGCCCGACCAGGTGTTCCTGGCGCTCGCGCATCTGCGCTGCAAGCACCTGCGCATTCCCGAAACCCAGGCGGTGCGCTGGCTCGACGCTTTCCGCCGCACCGCGCCCGAGCCGCCGCTGCGGGCGGAACCTCCGGGGCCACGCAAACCGGCGCAATAGGCGGCAGAAGCCCCTACCGCCCGCCCTGCTCCGCGAGCCACGCCCCGAATGCCGTGAGAAGCGTCGCCGCCCCGTAAAACCACATCCCCGGCAGGCTTGCCGCTTGCGCCAGTCCCGTCGTCTTGGCGGCGAACACGACGAGCGCGACAAGCATCACATCCATCATCGACCACCGTCCGAGCGCATGCAGCAGCGACGACCCCGCGCCGGCACGCCCCATCACCGCCGCGACATGCAGCGCGATCAGCTTGATCGCCGGGAACACGATCGAGAAGGCCGCGATCAGGCCGGCGAGCAACCGCTCCTCCTCCGCCCAAAGCCCGGTGACGACCTGCAGCAGCGTCGGGCGGTCGACGAAGAAATACAGCCGCTCCAGCTCCAGCAGGGGCAAGGTCAGCCCGAGCACGAAACTGGCGGTTGCCAGCGGCAGGATCAGAGATAGAACTGCAAGCCGCACCGCGCATCCTCTTCGTTTTGCCCCATGATTTGCCCCGAGAGTTGGCCAGGCATCGCAGGTTTCCCGCCACGCCGGGCTCCCGCCGCCGGCAGTGACGAGGCAACGCCGGTCGACAGTCCTTGCATAGGACGTCGCTGCGCGATTGCCAACGTGGAAGCGGGCGCACAGGCATTCCGAAACGAAACCGGGGGAGCAGGGGGCGCGCCGGCGATCAGGCGCGCAAGGGCCAGATGCCACGGGCAACGGCCAAGAGGCAGACAAAGGCGCGGGCAAAGGGGCGGGACGCGCGAAAGCCGGGCAGCCAATCGGGCCCGGCGTTTCCGCAATCGGGGTCGCCTCAGCTCTTGTGCTGGGCGTGACGCCGCGCGGCGATCTCGTCGAGCTCTTCCTGCTCGCTGGCCTCGCGCTCGGCGCGGTCGCGGATTTGGTCGCGTTCTTCCAGCAGCTCGAATTTCTTCAGCTCTTCCAGGGCTTCACGCAGATCCTCGCGCGCCGCCTCGAGCTGGCCACCCAGCTCGTCGGCCGAATTCAGCAGGTTGTCCCGGCGCTGCGCCGCCGCCTTGGCAAAGGTCGGATAGGCAAAATGCCCTTCGTCGGTGATCCCGACGCGTTCCTGCTCGGCTGCGATCTGGTCGTCGAGCTCCTGCGCCATCCGCTTGAACTCGTCCACCATCGCCTCGATCTGCGCCAGTTGCCGGCGACGCTCGTCCACCTGAAACTGCTTCAGACGAATCAGACTCTCACGCGACTTCATTACTCAAAACTCCCTTTTCACGGACAGATTACGCGAGAGTCATTTCCAAAAGGTTGGCGAGTTCGGCATAACCCGCTTCAAGCGATGTCGCCTCGCCCTTGCCCTGGGCCAGGAAGGTTTCCAGCGGCTCATGGCGGCGGATCGCCTCGTCCACCACCGCATCGGAGCCCCGCCGGTAGGCTCCGAGACGAATGAGCTCTTCCATGTCGGCATAGGTCGACATCAACTGCCTCGCCTTGCGCAGCACGGGTTCGGCTTCGTCCGGAACGCAGCGCGGCATGGTGCGCGAGACGGATTTGAGCACATTGATCGCCGGATAGCGCCCGCGCTCCGCAATCGCCCGTTCCATGACGATATGCCCGTCGAGAATGCCGCGCACCGCATCCGCCACCGGCTCGTTGTGATTGTCGCCCTCGACCAGCACCGTGAACAGCCCCGTGATGGTCCCCGTTCCGGCCCGCCCGGGACCCGCGCGCTCCAGAAGCCGCGGCAACTCGGTGAATACCGTCGGCGTATAGCCCTTGGACGCCGGCGGCTCGCCGATCGACAGGCCGATCTCGCGCTGGGCCATGGCGAAGCGGGTGACGGAATCCATCATGCACATCACGTTCTTGCCGGCATCGCGGAAATGTTCGGCGACCGTCAGAGTCATATAGGCCGCCTGGCGGCGCATCAGCACGCTCTCGTCCGAAGTTGCGACCACCACGACGCTGCGTGCTAGGCCTTCCGGCCCCAGATCGTCCTCGATGAACTCCTGGACCTCGCGGCCGCGTTCGCCGATCAGTCCGATCACCGCCACATCCGCCGCCATGTTGCGCGCGATCATCGACATGAGAACGGACTTTCCGACGCCCGAGCCGGCGAAAATGCCCATCCGCTGCCCCTGGCAGCAGGTAACGAAGGTGTTGAGCGCCCGCACGCCGAGATCGAGCGGCGGGCCGACCCGGCCGCGCTCGTTGGCCGGCGGCGGTGTGGAGCGCAGGCGCCGGCCAACCCCGCCGCCGGGAAGCGGTCCCTTGCCGTCGATCGGCTCGCCCATGGCATTCACGACCCGCCCGAGCCAGCCGTCGCCCGGATAGGCGAGACACTCGCGCGCGGCCAGAACCGCCCGACAGCCCATGCGCACGCCCTCAAGGCCGGCAAACGGCATGCACAAGGCACGCCCGTCGCGAAATCCGACGACCTCCGCCGGCACCGGACTTCCGCCCTCCCCGCTTTCCACAGCCAGCAGCGCACCGACGCTCATCTCGTGGATCGGGCCGGCGACTTCCAGGAGGAGACCCTGCACGGAGACGACCCGGCCGAACACCTCGGCCGACATCAGCGCCTCGATTTCCGCAAAGAGTGGTTCCATCTCTTTAGCCGGCCTCCTCGCCGTAACAGGCAAAACCCGCGCAAGTGTGAACGCCCGGACACGTTTCGGCAATTCCGGGAAAGCGGTAATCTTCCGCGGGATCCCGCCGTTTTCGCGGCCCGGCACGCCAATCGTTAACACGCCCTATCCGAACAATATGCATCAAGGTAACGTATCGTTTACGAGTTTGGTTAATCTTGATCGTGAGGGCGTTTTGGATGGTGAGCCGTTCTGAGGCCCGTGCCCGGCGTAGAGGTTGAGTCGCATGAGTCGGTTCGTCCGGCTTGTTAATGTGAAACTTGAAGATTTAGCGGAAAGAATTTCCACCGGATTTTCAAGGAATTGGGAAAGTTTCCCAATCTGGCCTCATCGGTGCTTGCAGGTGTGAATCAGAATTTGTTAACCATTGTCTCACAGAGTGAGTCGAGGGTTAATCCACAGTCCTTCGCACCGGGAGCGTATCCGCCGGCGCGGCTTGCCCAGGATAGGCAAACATAGGGGATTGGCATGCGTGTCCTGTTGATCGAGGATGACAGCGCCACGGCGCAGAGCATCGAACTGATGCTCAAGTCAGAAAACTTCAACGTCTATACGACGGATCTTGGCGAGGAAGGTATCGACCTCGGCAAACTCTACGACTACGACATCATCATGTTGGATCTCAATCTTCCCGATATGTCGGGTTACGAGGTTCTGCGGACGTTGCGCGTGGCGAAGGTAAAGACTCCGATCCTCATCCTCTCCGGCCTGGCCGGGATAGAGGACAAGGTTCGCGGTCTTGGGTTCGGCGCAGACGATTACATGACCAAGCCGTTCCACAAGGACGAGCTTGTCGCGCGCATTCATGCGATTGTGCGCCGCTCCAAGGGCCATGCACAGTCGGTCATCACGACCGGCGATCTTGTGGTCAATCTGGACACCAAGACGGTGGAGGTATCCGGTCAGCGGGTGCATCTGACCGGCAAGGAGTACCAGATGCTCGAACTGCTCTCCCTGCGCAAGGGAACCACGCTCACCAAGGAGATGTTCCTGAACCATCTCTACGGCGGCATGGACGAGCCGGAGCTCAAGATTATCGACGTCTTCATCTGCAAGCTTCGCAAGAAGCTCGCCGCGGCGACGTCGGGAAAAAACTATATCGAGACTGTCTGGGGCCGCGGCTACGTGCTGCGCGAGCCCGAGGAGAAAGCCGCCTGAGGGCAGCATTCCCCCGGTCGGCTCCTGGTTGTCGCTATTGGAAAGGCCCCGCTCCGGCGGGGTCTTGCCGTTTCGGCCGGGCCCGATCGCAACTGGTGGCTCCATGGTGCCGACGCAAAGACCGGCGGACGTGCCCGAATTGTCCAGGCGTATTTGACACATCTCAAGGCTGCCTGACCTGCTGCTTCCTATTGTTTCAGAATCTTGAAACCAAAAGGAAGATTGCAATGTCGAGACTGACCGCCATCGTGTTGGCGATCCTCATGGCCATGGTTTTGTCGGTTCCGGTGGCAAGCGCTGAGACGGACAAGACCGCCGGGCTCTTCGTCAATCTGACGAGCGACGACACATGGGGCGCCGCCAAGGCCATTTCATTCGCTCACCAGCGTGTTCTCAAGGGCGGCCATTCGCCGGTTGCCATCTGGCTGAACGTACGCGGGGTCTATCTGGCGGACAAGAAACGGCCGTCGCACGTGCATGGCCTGATGCGCTCTCAAAACCTCTCGATCCAGGACATGTTGACCGCCTTCATGGCGGATGGCGGACGCGTGATCATGTGCGCAGCCTGTTCAAAGGCGGCCGGCCTAACTCTTGAGGACTATATCGACGGCGTCGAGATGGGGTCTTGGACTCTGGTGGAAAGCCTGCTGTTCGATCCGGCGGTCAAAACGCTCTCCTGGTAGCCAAGGGTCGGCAATCTCCGCCAGCGGAGCCGGGGTGACGTGCAATGCAATACGGCCGGCGTAAGAACGCCGGCCGTTGATATGTCGAGAAACGGTCCCGATCGAAACACACACACTCAGCCGGCGGCGGAAAACCTGTTGCGCACAGCCGTGACGCCCATCTGGCCGGCCGTTGCCGTTTGATACAGGCCGCGGTGGTCGGGAACGGGACGGAAGGCATCGGTCAGTCCGACGACCGTCTCCGCCGCACCAAGCACCAGATAGCCGTCGCTCGGCATCTGCTTCGCCATGCGCTGCAGCACATCGACCTTGGTCGGCTGGTCGAAATAGATCAGCACGTTACGGCAGAAGAGAATGTCGAAGGTGCCAAGCGTGGAAAAGCTCTCCAGCAGATTGAGCTTGCGCCACTGCACCATCGCGCGGATGTCCGGATTGACCTGCCAGAGGTCGCCCTTCTGGGTGAAGTATTTCAGCAGCATCTGGATCGGCAGGCCGCGCTGGACCTCGAACTGGCTGTAGATGCCGTTGCGCGCCTTGTCCAGAACCTCGCTCGACAGGTCGGTGCCGAGGATCTCGACGCGAAAGCCGCCGACCTTCTGGGCTTCTTCCTTCAGACAGATCGCCAGCGAATAGGGTTCCTGACCGGTGGAGGCGGCCGCGCACCAGATGCGGATCGTGCGCCGGTCGGCCCGCGCCTTCAGCATCGCCGGCAACATCGTCTCGCGGAAATGCTTGAACGGCGTGGTGTCGCGGAAAAAGAAGGATTCATTCGTGGTCATCGCCTCGACCACGTCGGACGCGATCTGCGTCGCGCCGGGCCGCTGCATCGCCTGAACGAGTTCGGACAGGCCGGCAAAGCCATGCCGGCGCGCGACCGGAAGCAGCCGGCTTTCCACAAGGTACTGTTTCTCGTTGCTCAGCACGAGCCCGGACTGGGATTTCAGGTACTGCTTGAGATACTCGAACTGGGACGCAATCACCTGAGACCTCCACTCAACAAACTGACGACCTTCGGCCCGATCCTGGAGATCGGGAGAATGTCGCTACACAAACCCGTGTGGGCCGCTGCTCCAGGCATGCCCCAGACGACGCTGCTGGCTTCGTCCTGGGCAATAATGCTTCCGCCACCTGCGGAGATCGTCCGCACGCCGTTGGCGCCGTCATGGCCCATGCCGGTCAAAACGATCGCAAGCGTTGCCGAGCCGAAGACCTTGGCCACGCTGTCGAACAGGGGATCGACGGCCGGCTTGCAGAAGTTGATCGGCGGCCCGTCCTCCAGACAGGCGACCGGCTGGCCGCCGTCCTTTTTCAAGATCATGTGCTTGCCGCCCGGCGCGACGTAGATATGGCCGGGCTTGAGCACCTCGCCGTCCTCGGCTTCCTTCGCCGGACGCATCGCCGCCTTTGCAAGATGCTCGGCCAGGATCGCCGTGAAGGTCGGCGGCATGTGCTGTGTCACCACGACGGGCACGTCGCGGATCGCCGTTCCGATCTCGCTGAGCACCTGCTGCAAGGCCTGCGGACCGCCGGTCGAGGATCCGATCGCGACGATGCGCGGCTTGACGTTCGAATAGGGCCGCGTTTTCAGCGCCGGCTTCGCGGCGACCGGAGCCGGCGCCGCCGCCATGCGGCTGTAGCCTTGCGCGGCGGTGGCCGCGCGCGAGACCGGCATCTGCGACACCGTCTGGCCGGCGCTCGTCTGCGCACGCATCTGGCGACCGCCGAGCGGGCGCGATGCCCTGCGGCGTTCGCCGAGCGCCTTGATCTTCTCGATCAGCTCGCGCCGGAAATCGACGGAGGTGGTGACCTCGCTGGTGGATTCCGGCTTGGGGACATAGTCCTGCGCCCCGAGCGAGAGCGCCCGCAGGCTGATTTCCGCGTTGCGCCGCGTCAGCGTCGAGGCCATCACGACGATTAGGTCGCGTTTCTTCTTCAGCATCAGAGGAAGGGCGGTGAGACCGTCCATCTCCGGCATCTCGATGTCGAGAACGACGACATCGGGATTGCTCCGTTCAATATCATCGACGGCGAGCTTGCCGTTGCGGTGCGAGGCGACGAGATGCAGGGCCGGGTCTGCCTCGACCCAGCGGCTGAGCAGTCCGCGAATGACCACGGAATCGTCCACGACCATGACGCGGACACGATCCGGGTTGGCGCCGCCTTGTGGAAGCGACGCAGATGGAGAAGCGATCATGTAACGGACCCCGCAAGGGTGACTAGATAAGCCCGGCTTCCTGGAACTTCGCTTCCACGATGTCCTTGTCGAAAGGCTTCATGATGTATTCGTTCGCCCCGGCACGCATGGCGCGCGTGATATGGGCGACGTCGTTCTCCGTGGTGCAGAAGACGACGATCGGCTGGTCGCCGCCCTCCTCGCGCCGAAGCGACAACAGGAACTCAAGACCGTCCATTTCCGGCATGTTCCAGTCGAGCAGGATGGCGTCCGGCATCTGCTGTCGGCAGGCCTCGAGCGCCTTGAGGCCGTCCTCGGCTTCCGAAATGGAGAACTCGAGGTCCTCCAGAATGCGGCGCGCCACCTTGCGGATCACGCTGGAATCGTCGACGACGAGACAATGCTTCATTTCAGTTTCTCCCGAGTGCCGAACATCGGCAGGTCGTTCCCAGGGACGAGAGGCCGATCAGGCCGCGGCCTTGGGCTGTTCCACCATCGCGGAGAACAGCCGGGCAACGTCGAGGATGATCATCAGCTTGCCGTCCAGGCGATGAACGCCGCCGGAGATCTCGGCCCAGCGCTTGTCCAGATTGGACGGGTTCGGCTCCTGCGAGGACGAGGAAAGCCGCAGCACCTCGCCGACGGAGTCGATCACCAGTCCGTAGCTCTCACCCTTCTGCTCGATGCCGACGGCCATCACCTGCGATCCCTCGTCGCGTTCGGGAAGATGCAGCAGCTTGCGCATGTCGATGGCGGTGACGATCCGGCCGCGGAGGTTCAAGACGCCGGCGACCTGCGGAGCGGCCAGAGGCACGCGGGTAACCCGTTCGGGCACGAACACATCGTGCACCTGGCTGATCGGCAGACCGAACAGCTGCCCTCCGATCACGACGGTCACATACTGGATGACCTCGTCGGCATTGGACGCGTGATTGTCGTTGTTGCTCATGCCGCAATCCCCACTTCACCCGAAAACAGGTCCTTCAAGGAGGCGATCAGCCCCGGCCTGTCGAATTTCGCCACATAGTCGTCGAAGCCGGCCTGACGTCCGCGCTCGATCGATGCCGGGGAGACCACCGCCGAAAGGGCGAGGATCGGCATCTTGCGGAACCGCGGGTCGCGGCGCAGAGATTCGCAGAACTCGAAACCGTTGATCTCCGGCATCTCGATGTCGCTGACGATGGCCTGATACACATCGCCGTTTTCCAGGAGCTCAAAGGCATGCTGCGCGCTCTGGCAGGCCGTCACGTCATAGCCGGCGGCCTTGAGAACGGGCGTCAGCATGTTGCGGAAGAAGGCGCTGTCGTCGACCAGAAGGACCTTCTTGGTCAGAGCGGCGATGTCCATTTCCTTGCGCATGAACCAGTCCTCGAAGGCCTGGGGCAGGAAGTAGCCGAGGTCGATGATCTCGGTCGCCTTGTCCTTGATGACCGCCGAGCCGAGCACGCCGGCACGATCCGAGCCGACCTCGATGTTCATGCGATCCTCGACGATATCGACGATCTCGTCGACCACCAGGCCCATGGACCGGCCGGCATCGGAGAAGACCAGCATCGGCTGGGTGCCTTCCGAGCGGCGCGTCTGTGCCGGGTCGATATAGACCAGCGGCATCAGCGAACCGCGATACTGCACCAGGTCGCGACCGTTGGACTGCTCGATCTTGGTGACGTCGAACTCTTCCAGACGCGTGACCAGCGAGAGCGGCACCGCCTTGGGTTCGGCCGATCCGGCCCGGAACAGCAGCATCGACACCGTCGACTGGCCGTCGAGCGCGGAGGTGATCGCCTCCTCGTGCTGCTTGCGCTCTTCCTCGGCCACCACGCTGGAAGCATGGCTCGCCATCGCGGAGGCGACGCCGTTCGGATCGATGATCATGATCACCGCGCCGTCGCCAAGGATGGTGTTGCCCGAGAACATGGTGAGGTTGCGCAGCATCGTCGACATCGGCTTGACGACGATTTCTTCCGTATGGAAGACGCCGTCGACGACAACGCCGAAGGTCTCGCTGCCGACCTGCATCACCACGATGAAGCCGGTGTCGGAATTCGCTTCCGCGTCGACCGCATTCGGGTTGGCGCCAAGCAGATAGGACATCTGCACCAGCGGCAGCAGCTTGTTGCGCAGCCGCAGCACGGGCGTGTCCTTGATGCGTTCGATCCGCGGCTCGGAATTGTCCTGAACGCGCACCAGTTCGACCACCGAAAGCTGCGGAATGGCGAAACGGTCGCCCCCGGCCTCGACGATCAGCGCCGAGACGATCGCAAGCGTCAGCGGGATCTTGATGATGAAGCTCGACCCCTTGCCCGGAACCGAGCGCAGGTCGATCGAGCCGCCGATGAGTTCGACGTTGTTGCGCACCACGTCCATGCCGACGCCGCGGCCCGACACGCTGGTGACATTCGCCGCCGTGGAGAAGCCCGCGGCGAAGATGAACTTGTGGATCTGCTGATCCGTCATCTTCTCCAGTTCGGCTTCGCTCGCCAGACCGCGCTCGAGCACATTGGCCTTGACACGGTCGACGTCGATGCCGCGGCCGTCGTCGCGCACCTCGATGATGATATGGCCGCCCTCATGATAGGCGGAGAGCGTGATCGTGCCCTTCTCCGACTTGCCGACGGCGCGGCGGTCGGCCGGCATCTCCAGACCGTGGTCGGCGGAGTTGCGGATCATGTGGGTGAGCGGATCCTTGATCAGCTCCAGCACCTGGCGGTCAAGCTCGGTGTCGGCGCCGAGCATCTCCAGCTCGATCGGCTTCTCAAGCTCCTGGCTGAGATCGCGAACGATACGCGGAAGCTTCTGCCAGGCGTTTCCGATCGGCTGCATGCGCGTCTTCATGACGCCTTCCTGCAGCTCCGCGGTCACATTGGACAGCCGCTGCAGCGGCACCTTGAATTCGGAATCCTCGTGACGGCGCACGATCTCCAGGAGCTGGTTGCGCGTCAGCACCAGTTCCGAGACCATGGTCATCAGGTCTTCCAGCGTATCGACCGCAACGCGGATCGACTGGCTGGAGACGGACGCCTTCTTTTCGGTCGGCTCCTTGGCCGCGGGTTCTTCCTTGGCCTTGGCCTTCACCTTGGCCGTTTCGGCCAGCGGCGCGGCTTTGACAGGCGCCGCTTCGGCCTCGACCTCATGGTCCAGCTCTTCCTCGGACGCGGCGACAGGGAGCTCCACCTCGCATTCCGCCTCGCGGAAGGCGCGTTCGAGATCGTCCAGGGACACCTCACCCGGGCGCAGCGGACGCTCAAGGCTCTGATCGACGATATCGCCGGTGGCGACCTCATCGGCAGGCTCTTCGGCCGCGCTTCCGGCTGCGTCCTTGGTTTCGGCCGACAGCGACAGGCGCTCCAGTTCGGAGATCAGGTCGTCGTCGCTGCCTTCCGGCTCCGCGCCGCCTGCCGTCTCGAGATCCGCGAGGATCTCCTTGATGCGGTCGATCGACGTCAGGATCAGCGACACCGCTTCCTGGGTGACCGGCGCTCCGTCGCGGAACTTGCCCATCAACGTCTCGGCCGCATGTGCCAACGCTTCCAGACGGGGCAACCCGAGGAACCCGCAGGTCCCCTTAATGGTGTGAACCAATCGGAAAACGTTATCAAGAATCTTGGCGTTGTTCGGTTCTTGCTCGAACTTCACGAGTTCGACGTCAACGACATCAAGGCTCTCGTTCGTTTCGGTAAGGAACTCGCTAAGCAAGTCGTCCATGGTCAAACTCACCCGACTGGTTACTGGTACACAGCCCGGATCTAAGTCCGGGCAACCCATCCCTCGTCGAAGAGCATGCCGCCGAAACAGTTAAGATAAATTGAAACCAGAGAACTACGTCTGGCGCTAAATTACGCCACAGAGGCCGCAGTAATTTTTACGCCGTCTTCTTCCTTAACGACCTCTAAATTCATTCCCGATTCCCGTGCAAGAAGCGCTGCATACACGGGCTGCACCGTATGGGCGTCGATCCGCTCCGGTTCGTTGCCAGCCATCATGTCGAGCACCAGCGCCGGCACCTTGGTCGTCGAGCCGGTGACCTTGAGTTCGAAGGTCGGCGACTGGGGTTCGCCCTGCATCGTGACGGTGATCAGACCGCCGCGCGGAACGCACTGGTTCGCGAGCAGAATGAGGTTGAGGAGCAGCTTGACCCGGTTCTTGGGCATCAAGAGGCGCGGCACCTGCCATTCGAGGTCCGCCTTTTCATTGGCCAGGAACCCGGCGGCGACCGACTGCGCGTCTCCGAGATCGATCTCGGCTCCGGCGGAGCCCGCCGCCCCGAAGGCCAGACGCGCGAACTGGAGCTTCGCGGAGGCCTGGCGGGCGCTCTTGCGAATCAACTCCATCGCGAATTCCTTCATGTCGCCGCTGTCTTCCTCGTCGAGGACTTCAAGGCCGTTGGTGATGGCCCCCACCGGCGAGATGATGTCGTGGCAAACGCGGCTTGCAACAAGGGCTGCAAGGTCCAGGGCGCTGAGATCGTCGATGGCGGTCATGCGGTCGTCCTCGAATGGGGCTGTCCGTCGATGGCGGAGGTGGCGCGCGTTTTCACAGTGATTCGCGAAACACTGAAAGGGTTACACTTGGCATCGCGCACTGCCAAGCGAACCGGGCGTCCGAGAACGTCAGAAAAGCGGGCGATTGCCGGCCGAGGACCGGGAAGGTAGGCCGCAAACCCGTCTTCGCCTCGGCTACGGGTTGCTGCCGCGGCGACCGACACAGCCAAGCCGCGCGGCATTGCCCTTGGCCGCGCCCATCTGGCTCTGCGGATCGGCCAGGAAGAGAAACCGGTTGATCTCCGAGTGAAACAGCAGGAGGTCGCCGTCGTAGAGGGCGAAGATCATCGGATTGCCCTCGGTCACGAATCCGTCGGCCAGCGCCACCGGGTCGCAGCCGGCCAGATGCGGGGCATAGACTTCCGGGTCAGCCTCGAACGCGGCCCGGTTGCCCTCGTTGACGAACACCCAGATGGTCCCGCCCCAGCGCAATTCATGACGCGGAAGACCCTCAAGCGGCTGACGGGCGATGAAATAGGCGACCGGATCCTGTCCGCCGAGCGCATAGCCGCTCATCATGTCGGTGGCGTAATCCTGCGCGTACGCCCCCGGTCCGCCCGAAAACAGGGCGACAACGGCCGCGGCTGCCCGCCACCATAATGTCTTCGGAATTCGATTACACTCTGACACCGAATCAACTCCGACGAATGCGACGGACCGAATGTGCACCGCGACCATCCGCCTGGCCACCTTTGCCATCGACACCGGCTTTGGTCATCCGCATTCCGCCCGTCCATTGCCTGTCGGTGCGCCACGCGTCGCACAAGCGCCCCCCAGTCTGAGAGGACACTAAACATGATTCCGCACCGCGCGTCCGCTTCCCGCGTTTCCCTGCGCTCCGGCTTTCGGGCCATGGCCCTTGCCCTTGTTGTTGCGATGACGGTTGTCCTGGCCCCTCCCGCCAGCGCACAGCAGCCCGAGCAATACAGCCAGGACGAGCTTCTCAACGCCGGCCACCGCTTCTTCGGCCAGATCTCCGGCGGTCTCGCCTCGGTGATCGAACGCGCGGTTTCGCAATACGGCCAGCCGAACGGCTATATTCTCGGCGAAGAGGGTTCCGGCGCCCTGCTTGCGGGCGCGCGCTACGGCGAGGGTCAGCTCTACACCCGCAACGCCGGCACCCATAAGGTCTTCTGGCAGGGGCCGTCCTTTGGCTGGGACGTGGGCGCCGACGGTGCCCGGACGATGATGCTCGTCTACAATCTGCCCGATACCGATGCGATCATGCGCCGCTATGTTGGCGTTGCCGGATCGGCCTATCTCGTCGGTGGCTTCGGCATGACCGTGCTGTCGAACCACGACATCTATGTCGTCCCGGTCCGCGCAGGGGTCGGTGCCCGGCTCGGTGTCAATGTCGGCTACCTCAAGTTCACCCCCGAGCCGACATGGAACCCGTTCTGACGGCATCCGCCGGCGACCCCGCGCGCAGCTCCCGCTTGGCGGAAGACCGCACGTCAGGTAAGCATCAGGTAGGAAGACGGGATCGAAGTCGGCGGAGACGTGCGGCCAGGGGGTCCGCGCGCGGCGAAACAGTGGTGGTCGGTCTTGATTGAAGCGGCAATGCTTGTGGTTCTGGGCGCCTGCCTTGCGGGCCTCGTCGCGCTGGCGATGCTGCCTGCGATCTGGCGCCGCGCGGTGCGCCTGACGCGCCAGGCCGTCGAGGCCACCAGCCCGATGACCCACTCCGACGTGCGCGCGGAAATCAGCAGCCTGCGCGCCAGCCATGCGCTGGAGCAGCGCCGCCTGGAAACCGGTCTGGAACGGCTTCAGGCGGAAACCGCATCCAACCGCATTGCCCGGGATCGGGCCGAAAGCGCCGCCAACGACCTGCGCAAGGAGGTGCTCGCTCGCGACCAGGCGCTGGCAGAGGCGGCAACGCGCGAAGACGGTCTGCGCCGGGACATCCAGGAACGCGAGGAAGCCGTCGCCATGGCCAAGGCGCGCCAGCGCGAGCTGGAACGCAGCCTCAAGCGCATGATGGCCTCGGCCGGCGACGGCGCAACCGGGCTCGCGGCCGTGCCGACAGACAGCGCGGAGGCAGCATCGGCCTGGCAGGCCGAGTCAGACGCCAGCATCGCCCGCGCCTCCGATCTTGCCCGGATCGCCGGGCTTGAATCGGAAATCACCGCCTTGAAGCGCAAGCTCGAAGCCGCGGAACAAAAGGCGCGCGAGACCGCGGGCGCCCGGTCGGCCGAGGGATCGCCCGCGCCGCAGGCGGAGACCGACCGGCGCCGCTTCGGCCAGCAGAACAACCGGCTGTTTGAAGTGGAATCCAAGCTGATCGCCGCGCAGGCGGAAATCACCCGCCTGTCCATTCTGCTGGAAGAAGCCGGTCCATCCGCATCGACCGACGCGCAGCCTGCGACCGCGGACGGCGCACAGCGGCTCACGCGTCTGACTGCCGACGCGGAGCGGCTGGAAGCGGAAAACGCCCGCCTGCGGGCCGAATTGCACAGCAACGACGCCTTCATGTCGATGCGGCGCGAGCTCTCGGACCTTGCGGCCTCCGTGATGGCGAGCCTCGAGGGCGAAGCGGATGCCGCAACGAGGGAAAAGAGCCCGGCCGCGCCGGGAAACGCCAGAACCGCGCCGGAGCCAAGCGCCGGCAACAGCGACGAGCCGGCGGACCCGCAGCCCGGCAAGGACACCCAGACGTCGCTCTCCGCGCGCATCCGCGCGGCCCGCAAGCGTCTGAAGCCGGACAATGGGTCCGGCGCGGCGTCGGACACGACCACGCGGGAAACGCCCGCGTCGAAAGAAAAGGCCGGGGTCTGAACCTCCCGTCGACCGCGGCCTGCCCGCAAACCGGCGCGTTTGGCGAAATCCGACACGGCAGACGACTGTCTCGGAGCGCGCGGACATGCGCCGCTGAGAACGGTGACTTGGGACTATGACCTGGGAAAGCCGGCTCGTGGACCGCGCCAGGGGCTGACCGGCAGACCGGACTTCGCCCCTTGCGAAAATGGTACCCCCAAGGGGACTCGAACCCCTGTTTCCGCCGTGAGAGGGCGGCGTCCTAGACCGCTAGACGATGGGGGCATCGCTGGTCTTCGACGAGAAGAAGCGCGGTATAGACCGGGGCGCTGACGAATGCAAGCACCGATAACGCGGAATTCGCGAGTTGCCCCCAGGCCGTGGAAACCGGCTGGCAAAGACCGCCCTACCGCGAAACGAAGGCGGTCTCGCCGATCACGGTTCCGGTCATCGGGTCGAGATAAAGCAGCTTGCTTGCCGCGCCCTCGCGCACCAGCAGGATCAGCCGCCCCTCGGCAAGCGCCATGCTTTCCACGCGGCCATCCTTGCCGATGGCGATGGTAGCGGCTATATCGCTTGCATCCGGCGGCGAGGCGCGGTCGGACAATCTGTAGATGATCGCCGCGAAAACCGCCACGAAGCCGAGCACCATGATCAGTCCGGACACGGCGAGCAGGCGTTTCAGTTTCGCCTGAAGACGTTCTGCGGCCGGGTCAAGCGGCGGCTCCGTCTGGCTGTCGTCGTCCAAACCCGGATGTGTCATGTCGATGTCCACCAATGAAATGCCGGATTTCGGTCCGGCCGAAATCACTGCCGGTCCGCAGGATGCGGGCGTCCGTCTGGACGCCTGTCTGGCGCGGCACGTTCAGGATATCAGCCGCAACCGCATCCAGTCCCTGATCAGGGAAGGTCACGTGCGCGTCGGCGCGCGGACCATAGTCGAGCCCAAATACCGGGTCAACGAAGGAGACGAACTCTCCCTCGACCTGCCGGAGCCGGAGCCCGCGGAGCCCGAAGCCCAGGACATCCCTCTCGTCGTCGCCTATGAGGACGAGCATCTGATCGTCATCGACAAGCCGGCCGGACTGGTGGTTCACCCGGGCGCCGGTCATGCCACCGGCACGCTCGTCAACGCCCTCCTGCACCATTGCGGCGACAGCCTGTCCGGCATCGGCGGCGTCAAGCGTCCGGGCATCGTCCACCGCCTCGACAAGGACACCAGCGGACTGCTCGTGGTCGCCAAGACCGATGCCGCGCATCAGGGCCTGAGCGCGCAATTCGCCGATCACGGCCGCACCGGTCCGCTCGAGCGCGAATATTCCGCGCTGGTCTGGGGCGCGCCCTCGCATCTGAAGGGCACCGTCGACGCCAACCTCGGACGCTCCACCCACAATCGCCAGAAGATCGCGGTCTTCCGCTCCGGCGGGCGCAACGCCATCACCCATTGGCGGGTGCGCGAGCGCTTTCTGGAACCCGGACCGCAGCCCAAGGGCGCGCCGGCGATCGCCGCGCTGCTGACCTGCCGGCTGGAAACAGGCCGCACCCACCAGATCCGCGTCCACATGGCCCATATCGGCCATCCGCTCGTGGGCGATGCCGACTATGGTGCGGGCTTTCGCACCAAGGCGACCCGGCTGGACGAGCCGGCAAAGAGCATCGTCCAGGCTTTCCCGCGCCAGGCGCTTCATGCCGGACTGCTCGCCTTCGAGCACCCGGCAACCGGCGAGACCCTGCGCTTTGAAAGTCCCCGTCCGGACGACCTGGAGGGCCTGATCGGAGCATTTCGATCTATTTCCCAACGTTAAAATGCAAAATCAGGCCGTGTTTTTGTCAATTTGATCCTTATATTGGGCATCGGCGTGCCGTTTGGGCGCCGACGGGGATGCCCTTTGATGGCGGTTGTGCGGGGACTTCTCCCGCATCGCGCCTGAGGGATCACATTGGGAGAAAGGGTGCATTCATGGCCCAGAATATTCCGGTTCTGAGTTCCGGCGAGGGCGGGCTCAGCCGATACCTGGACGAAATCCGCAGGTTCCCCATGCTGGAACCGCAAGAAGAATACATGCTCGCCAAGCGCTACAAGGAACATGAGGACCCGCAGGCCGCGGAACGCCTCGTGACCTCGCACCTGCGCCTGGTCGCCAAGATCGCCATGGGCTATCGCGGCTACGGCCTGCCGATTTCCGAGGTCGTTTCGGAAGGCAACGTCGGTCTGATGCAGGCGGTCAAGCGCTTCGAGCCGGACAAGGGCTTCCGGCTCGCGACCTACGCGATGTGGTGGATCAAGGCGGCGATCCAGGAATACATCCTGCGCTCCTGGTCGCTGGTCAAGATGGGCACCACGGCGAGCCAGAAACGCCTGTTCTTCAACCTGCGCCGCCTCAAGGGCAAGATCCAGGCGCTGGAGGAAGGCGACCTGAAGCCGCATCAGGTCACGGAGATCGCGACCAAGCTCGGCGTCAGCGAGACCGACGTGGTGTCGATGAACCGCCGGCTCGCCGGCGACGCCTCGCTGAACTCGCCAATCCGCGCCGAAGCCGACAGCGGCGAATGGCAGGACTGGCTGGTCGACGAGAGCGAGAGCCAGGAAACGCTCTACGCCCGGCAGGAAGAGCTGGACATGCGCCGCAAGCTGCTTGGCGACGCCATGGACGTTTTGAACGAGCGCGAGCGGCGGATCTTCGAGGCCCGGCGCCTGTCGGAAGACCCGATCACACTGGAAGATCTCTCGACCGAATTCGGCGTCAGCCGCGAGCGCGTGCGCCAGATCGAGGTGCGCGCCTTCGAAAAGGTTCAAAAGGCGGTGCGCCGCGGCGCCAAGGAACTCGAACAGCGTCCGGCCGAACTGGCCGACCACAGCTGACGCCCGGCGGCCGCACCGCCGCCGCCCACGGAGCGAAGATTACCGACGCCCCGTCTCCTTGCAGGAGGCGGGGCGTTTTTCTAACGTGACGACCTTCGCCCTGTTCGCGCTCCTCTCACTCTGGAGCGCGAGGCCCGAGAGGATGGCGCGCGGTGCCGGAAACGAAACCCCAATGCGGATGAGCCGCCGCAAGCATCTTGCCGTCGCGGGCGTGGCAGGCGTTTTCCTGCTGGTCGTGACGCTGTTGCGGGCCATGGACCCGGCTTTCGTGGAATCCGTCCGCCTGATGGGGTTCGACACCTATCAGCGCCTCTGGCCGCGCGCGGACGACGACTATCCCGTTCGCATCGTCGACATCGACGAGCGCTCGCTCGCCGTTCACGGCCAATGGCCCTGGCGGCGCGACACGCTCGCCGCACTGACAGATGCCCTGGCGGAGATGGGCGCTGCGGTCGTCGCCTATGACATGATCTTCGCCGAGCCCGACCGGCTGTCGCCGCACCGCTACCTGCCCGAACTTGAGCAGGTGCCGGAGCTGAAGGCGCAGGCGCTTCCCGACACTGACGCCGCCTTTGCCGAGGCGATCGCCCGCATGCCGGTCGTGCTCGGATATGCGCTGCGGTCCGATGCGGACGGCGGGACGCCCGCCTCCAAGGCGGGCTTCGCCTATGCCGGCAGCAACCCGGCGGCCTCCCTGCCCGGGTTTCCCTCCGCGCTCAAGAGCCTCGACATGCTGGAGGCCCGGGCCGCCGGCAGCGGCAGCCTCAGCCTGTCGGCCCGCGACACCTCGGGGATCGTGCGGCGCATTCCGATGCTGGTGACGAATGGAGAGGCCCTGTTTCCCTCGCTGTCGATGGAGGCCTTGCGCGTCGCGCAAGGGGCCAGCGGCTATATCGTGCGCAGCGCGGATGCCAGCGGCGAGCTTGCCGTGGGCGGTGCCGCGGTGACCGAGGTCAAGGTCGGCGCGGTTTCCTTTCCAACGACGGCCATCGGCGAGCTCTGGGTCTATTTCAACGCCGACCGCAAGGACCGCTACATCTCCGCGGCCGACGTCCTCGATCCCGCCAAACGCCAGGAACTGCAATCGGAGATCGAAGGCAGGATCATCTATGTCGGCACTTCCTCGATCGGGCTGTTCGATATCCGCACCACCCCGCTGGGTGAACTGGTGCCGGGGGTCTCCGTGCATGCGCAGGCGACCGAACAGATCCTGTCCGGCGATTTTCTCGCCCGCCCCGACTGGGCCTATGGCGCCGAGATCATCGCGACCGTCGCGATCGGGCTGATCGTCATCGCCCTGGTCCTTGCGGTCGGCGCGGGATGGGCGGCGCTGATCGGCGGAGCCATCGCCGCCGCGCTCTATGCGGGGGCGGTGCATCTGTTTCGCACGCAAGGGCTGCTGCTCGATCCGGTCTATCCCACGGCCGCGAACCTCTTCGTCTATGCCGCCGCGACCGCGCTGCTCTATGTGCTGACCGAGCGCGAGAAGCAGTTCGTCCGCACCGCCTTCGGCCAGTATCTCGCGCCGGAAATGGTGCGCCGTCTGGAAAGCGCACCGGACACGCTGAAACTCGGCGGCGAGATGCGCGACATGACGATCCTCTTCATGGATGTCCGCGGTTTCACGCCGATTTCCGAGCAATTGACGCCGACCGAACTCGTCGCCTTCCTCAATGCGCTGCTGTCTCCGCTCAGCGAGGAGATCCAGCGTCACGGCGGCACGATCGACAAATACATCGGCGACAGCATCATGGCCTTCTGGAACGCGCCGATGGAGGTGGAGGATCACGCCCGCAAGGCGGCGCAGGCCGCGCTGGCGATGCTGCGGGTGGTCGACGAATTGAACGCCAGTGACGCCTTCGGCTTCAAGGCGCGCGACATGCCGCAAAAAACCGTCCAGATCGGCGTCGGACTGAACAGCGGCGAGGCCTGCGTCGGCAACATGGGCTCGAGCCGCCGGTTCAACTATTCGGTGATCGGCGACGCGGTGAACATCGCCGCACGGATCGAATCGAGCTGCAAGGGCATCGGCGCGGATTGCGTCGTGTCGGAAACGACCGCCCTTGCCGCGCCCGACTTCGCGCTGCTGGAGGCCGGTGCGATCCCGCTGAAGGGCAAAAGCGTGCCGATCACGCTGTTCGCGCTCGCCGGCGATCCCGCCTATGCCGCAACGCCCGCCTTTGCGGATCTTGCCGCCAAGCACGAGCGGATGATGGGCGCGATTGCAACGGAGGATGCACCGGCCGCCCGCAGGGCGCTCGACGCCTGCCGCGCTTGCGCGCCGCCGCATCTCTCGGGCTTCTACGACCGCTTCGCGGAGCGGATCGCCGCAATGGCTCCCGCCTCCCCGGCCCTGTGAGGATCCGCAGGATCAGCGGCCCTCGCCTGTCGGCTTCGACACCGGCCGGTCACGCGGTGCAAACAGCTTGAACACCCGCCCGTCGAGCACGCACAGGCCTGCGAGCAGGATCGCCATGCCGGCAAACTGGACACCGGAAAGCGCCTCGCCCAGAAACCCCGCACCGATCGCGGTCGCGGTCACCGGCACCAAAAGGGTCACAAGCGAGGCATTGGTCGCCCCGGCTTCGCGCAGAAGGCGAAAATAGATCAGATAGGCGAACGCCGTGCATAGGACGCCAAGTAGCGCCATCGCGATCCAGCCTTGCGCGCTCGTCTCTGCCACACGCCACCCCGCCCCCTGCCATGTCGCTGCCTGCCAGGCAGCCAGCGGCGCCATCAGCAACGTCGAGCCGGTCAGCTGGCCGGCGGCGGCAACCAGGATGGAAACCCCGGAAAACCAGCGGGCGAAGGTTGCCGCAAAGGCATAGGAGAGCGCCGCGCCCAGAAACAGCATCTTCGCCCACAGGGGCTCCGTGCCGATGCCGAAGAGGCCCGGCGACAGCAGCACCGCGACCCCGACGAAACCGAGAGCGATGCCGGCAACCCGGTTGGCCTTGAGAACTTCCTGCGAAAACACCAGCGAGGCGACGATGACGGTGAAGATCGGCGTCGACGCATTGAGGATCGAGGCAAGGCTCGCGCTCACCTCCGTCTGCCCCCAGAAGATCAGCGAGAAGGGGATCGCGTTGTTCAAAAAGCCCATCAGCAGAAACGCGAGAAGCATGTCAGGGGCGGTCGGGAACCGCAGGCCGCGAAGCCGCAGGATGACATGCAGCACGACGGCAGCGATCGCGACCCGCGCGAAGACCAGCACGAGCGGCGGGATTTCCGCGACCGCAAGCTTGGCGAGGGGAAAAGTCCCGCCCCAGATCAGGGCGAGCAGGCACAGCAACGACCAGTTTTTCAGGCTCATCTCGGCAAATCCGGTTCGGCCGGGGAGCGACCGCTGTCAGGCGTGGAGGGGTATCACTTTTGTCCCCGCGCGGACACCCGATTTGCGAGCCCGCGCGGCCACGCCCGGACGCCCGCCCCCGCGCTACGCGCAATGCGGACCAGCGGTAATCGAGGGGGTAGCCGGCTTGCCCTGGTTCGCGATCCCGGTCACTCTCGTTCGACTGCATTGCCCTGATTGCGGGCACTGCCCGCTGTTTCTTTCCAACAACACCCTGCCGCATTTTCCGATGCCCGACAGTCCCGCCCTGGCGCCACAACGCCCCCTTCTCGCCCGGCTCGTGCCATTGCTCGCCGCTGCCGCACTGCTGCTTGGTGCCAACGGGCTTGCCATGACGGTGATTGCCGTGCGCGCGCGCGACGGCGGGCTCTCCGACACGATGATCGGCCTGTTCGGCTCCGCCTATTACGCCGGCTTTATCGCAAGCGTCCTGCTCGCGCCCCGGCTCATTCGCCGGGTCGGGCATATTCGCGTCTTCACGGCCCTTGCCTCGCTCGGCGCCATGTCGGTCCTGGCGCTGCTCCTGAGCGAACCGGGGCCCTCCTGGAGCGCCTTGCGCTTCCTCAGCGGGGCGGCGTTCTGCGGCACCGCGATGGTGCTGGAAAGCTGGCTCAATGCCCTTGCCTCCAATTCGGAACGCGGCCGGATCCTCAGCATCTACCGCATTGTCGACCTGGCGGCGGTGACCGGCGGCCAGTTCCTGCTCCCGGCCTTCGGCGCAACCGGGACGGACATTCTGGTGATCATCGCGCTCTTGTTCTGCGGCGCGCTGATCCCGGTGTCGCTTGCGCGCGAGGACAATCCTCCGATGGCGGAAAACCCGGGTCCGGTGAACTACTTCGCGCTCTGGGCGATCTCGCCGGTCGCCGCCGTCGGCTGCCTGACCATCGGCCTGACCAATGGCGCCTTCCGCACCGTGGGTCCGGTCTATGCCCAGGCCGTCGGTCTCGACACCGAAAGCCTCGCCTTCTTCATCAGCCTGTGGGTGATCGCCGGCGCCCTGTTCCAGTACCCGCTCGGCTGGGCCTCGGACCGCACCGACCGGCGGTATGTGCTGCTGCTTGCGACCGCCGGCGCCGGCCTGTCCTGCGCGCTTCTTGCAGGCGTGGTCTCGCCGCTTGCGATCTTCATCGGCGGCTTTCTCTTCGGCGGCTTCGCGCTGCCGCTCTATTCGCTGTCGGCCGCCCATGCCAACGATCACGCCCGTCCCGGACAATTCGTCGAACTGGCCGCCGGCCTGACCATGTTCTTCGCCATCGGCGCCATGGCGGGACCCTTGCTCGCCTCGCTGGTGATGGATCGTTTCGGTCCGTCCGCCTTCTTCGTCTATACGGCCACCCTGCATCTCGCCTTCGTCGGCTTCGTGATCCTGCGCCTGGCCGCGCGCGACGCCGTTCCCGCCGATCGCCGCAAGCGGTTCGTCTGGCTTTTGCGCAACTCTCCGGCGATCTTCCGGCTGGCGCGCACGGCCCGCAAACGGACCCGGGCCGACAAGCCCTGAAAAACGCCGCGCCAGGGGATGCATTTCCCGGCGAAGGACTCGTCAGGGCGGATCGGCTTGGGTATAGTCCGCGCGCTCTCCCCGGTTCGCAGGCCGGGGATTTTCGTGTGCGCGCGACACGGCGCGCAACAGTGTCGTTCTCCGCGCGGTTTTCAACCGCGCCGTCGAGATCTCGTCTGCGCGGCAGCAAACCGCGCGCTCTGGCTGAAATGCCTGTTGAAGGAACGCGAATACCATGGCCAATGTCGTCGTCGTCGGATCTCAGTGGGGTGACGAGGGAAAAGGCAAGATCGTCGACTGGCTCTCCGAGCAGGCCGACGTCGTTGTCCGCTTCCAGGGCGGGCACAACGCCGGCCATACGCTGGTGATCGACGGGGTCAGCTACAAGCTGTCGCTGCTGCCCTCGGGCGTGGTGCGCGGCAAGCTTTCGGTGATCGGCAACGGCGTCGTCATCGACCCGCATGCGCTGGTCGCCGAGATCGCCCGCCTGGCCGACCAGGGCGTGACCGTCTCGCCGGAAACGCTTGTCATCGCCGGCAATGCGACGCTGATTCTCTCGCTCCACCGCGAGCTCGATGCCCTGCGCGAGAACGCCGCCGCCGCGGGTACCAAGATCGGCACCACCAAGCGCGGCATCGGCCCGGCCTATGAAGACAAGGTCGGACGGCGCGCGGTGCGGGTCATGGATCTGGCGAACCTCAAGACGCTTCCGGCCAAGATCGAGCGCCTTCTCACCCACCACAACGCCCTGCGACGCGGGCTTGGCGAGGCCGAGATCGATCCGGCGGCGATCTTTTCCGAGCTGGAAACCGTCTCCGAAGCGCTGCTGCCCTACATGGGCACCGTGTGGAGCCTGCTCGACACCGCAAGGCGGGAAGGCAAGCGCATCCTGTTTGAAGGCGCGCAGGGCACGCTGCTCGACATCGACCACGGCACCTATCCCTTCGTCACCTCGTCCAACACGGTGTCGGGACAGGCAGCCGCCGGCAGCGGCCTCGGCCCCGGGTCCGTCGGCTATGTGCTCGGCATCACCAAGGCCTATACGACCCGCGTCGGCGAAGGCCCCTTCCCGACGGAGCAGGACAATGAGGTCGGTACTTTCCTTGGCACCCGCGGCCATGAGTTCGGGACCGTCACGGGCCGCAAGCGGCGCTGCGGCTGGTTCGACGCGGTGCTCGTGCGCCAGTCCTGCTGCATCAACGGCATCAACGGAATTGCCCTGACCAAACTTGACGTTCTCGACGGGCTGGACGAAATCAAGATCTGCGTCGCCTATGAACTGGACGGCGAGCGGATCGACCACCTGCCCGCGTCGCAGGGTGCCCAGGCGCGGGTGAAGCCGATCTACGAAACCCTTCCGGGATGGAAGGAGTCGACCGAAGGCGCACGCAGCTGGGCGGATCTTCCCGCACAGGCCGTGAAATACGTACGTCATGTCGAGGAGCTGATCGGCGCGCCGGTCGCGTTGCTGTCGACCTCGCCGGAACGAGATGACACAATCCTTGTCCAGAATCCGTTTCAGGATTAAGCCTTAAAACAGGGTCCGCGAGTCGCGGCGGATCCGCTGCGGCGACGGCGAGTTGAGCATATGGCAGACTATTATCCGGTTTTGAAGAAGACCGTTGCTGCGCTTCCGGAAAACACCGGGGCAGCGCGGCGCGAAATCTATCAGCGCGCTCGAAAAGCCATCGTTGCCCAGTTGAAGGGCTACGATCCCCCGCTGTCACCATCGGAAATCACCGCCGAGCAGTTGCGGCTCGAGGAGTCGATCCGCAAGGTCGAGGCCGAAGCCGCCCGCGAAACGCTGGGTTACAGCCAGCCATCCACATCTGCCGCACCGGCGGCGCCGGCCAAACCGCCGGAAGCACAGCGCACGGAGCCCAAGCCGCCGGAACCCCGCACCTCGGCTGCGGCGGTCTCATCGCCCAAGGCAGAAGGCGCTGCAGCGCCGACCAAGGCGGATCCTGCACCCGCTGTCTCGTCGTCCGGATCGGGCGGTGAAGCGCCGGCCGGACCCGAAACGCTGAAAAATGCGATCGAAGATGCCCGCAAACTCGGCGCTTCGGCAGACAGCGCCGGGCGCAGCGCGCGCAATGCGTTCGACGGACAGCCAAGCGATCCGCAAAAGCGCGAACCCACGATCGGCACGCCCGAACCCGACGCATCCGCTTCCAGTTCCACTTCCGGATCCACCGCGCGCCGCAGGTCTGCAACCGACGTCGGCGGCGCCACGCTTTCGGGATCCGGCGGACGGTCCTTGCCGCCGATCGACGGTCCGATGCAGGGATCGCGCCTGCCCGCGATCATTGGCGGCGTCGCCCTGCTGCTTCTTGTCGTCGGCGTTGGTGCCGTCGGCTACTCGCAGCGCGACGTCCTGAGCGACTTCTTCCTAGGCGACGACGGCGCGGCCACGACGGCGACCGCCCCCCAGACGCCGTCGGAGCCCGAGCAGCCCGCCGAAACCGAGGGCTCGCGCAAGAACGCCGCGCGGCTTCTCGACAACGGTGAAACCGCCATCGCCCCCGATGCGCGCAGCGTCACAACCACGCGCATCACCCCGACGGCCCCGCAGACGGACCCGCTGGCGCCGACCGCTCCGGCTCCGGGCGAGACCCCCGCGGTCCGCAGCGTCGAGCCGGAAACACCGGCCGAGACCGGCGAGGCCCAGGTGGCCGAAACGCCGCAACAGGCTGCTCCCGACGCCCCGGCGCCGGAAACGCCGGCGCCGGTAGCACCTCCTGCCGCACAGACAGCTCCGGATGCGCAGACCGCAGTCGTTGCCCAGCGTGCCTTCCTCTATGAAGAGGGTGTCGAACCGGGCAGTGCCGGCCAAGCCTCGTCCGGACAGACCATCTGGAGCGTCGCCGAGGAGACGATCGAGGGACGCACGGAAACGGTGTTGCGCATGCGCATCGAAGTGCCCGAGCGCAGCATTGTCGCAAATCTCTCGCTGCGTCCCAATCGCGACGACACCCTGCCGGCCAGCCATCTGCTCGAGGTCCGTTTCGACCTACCGCAGAACTTCTCCGGTCAGGGCGTTGCGGAAGTGCCGGGGCTTGTGATGAAGACCACGGAAGAGGCACGCGGCGATGCGCTGATCGGCGCCTCCGTGAAGGTTGCCGACGGGTTTTTCTGGGTCGCGCTGTCGAATATCCCGGACGAACGGGAGCGCAACCTGACGCTCCTGCAGGAACGCGGCTGGATCGACCTGCCGATGCTCTACGAGAACCGCAAGCGCGCCATTCTGACGCTTGAAAAGGGCACGCCGGGAACCCGCGCCGTCGAACGGGCCGTCACTGCCTGGCGGGCCGAATAGCCGTCGCCGCCACGCAGCAACAGACGTGAAAACGGCCGGATGTGCCTCATCCGGCCGTTTCTTTTTGTCTGACATCCGAAGCAAGATACGGCAGCCGCCGTGGCGACCGCCCGCGTGCTTCAGAAGCGCAGCGGCTTGGCCTGCTTCACATGCGGCAACGCGGCGATGCGCTCCAGCACCTCGGCCGGCACCTGTCCGTCGACCTCGACCAGGCAGATCGCATCGGCGCCAGCGGCGGTGCGGCCGAGGTTGAAGGTCGCGATGTTCACGCCGGCATCGCCCAGAACCGAGCCGAGATCGCCGATGAAGCCCGGCTTGTCCTCGTTGGTGACATAGAGCATGTGCGGACCAAGTTCCGCTTCCATGTTGATGCCCTTGACCTGGATGATGCGCGGCTTGCCATCGGAGAACACGGTGCCGGCGACCGAGCGTTCCTGCCGGTCGGTGGTCACCGTGAGACGGATGTAGTTTTCATAGGCACCCGCCTGCGCGCGGCGCACCTCTTCCACCTTGATGCCGCGCTCGCGGGCCAGCACCGGCGCGGAGACCATGTTCACGGTCTGAAGCAGCGGCTGCAGCACACCGGTCAGGGCGGCAGCGGTCAGCGCCTTGACGTTCATCTCGGCCACGTCGCCCTCATACTCCAGCCGGACGCCGGCAAGGCCCGTCTCCGTGAGCTGGCCGGCAAAGGACCCGAGCAGTTCGGCAAGCTTGACGAAGGGCACCAGACGCGGCGCTTCCTCGGCCGTGATCGAGGGCATGTTGAGCGCGTTGGAAACGGCGCCCTTGACCAGATAGTCCGACATCTGCTCGGCCACCTGCAGCGCGACGTTTTCCTGCGCTTCGGAGGTCGACGCCCCCAGATGCGGCGTGCACACGAGATTGGGCGCGCCGAAGAGCGCATTCTCCGTCGCCGGTTCCTCGACGAAGACATCGACGCCCGCGCCGCCGACCTTGCCGCTGTCGAGCCCGGCGCGCAGCGCCGCCTCGTCGACCAGTCCGCCGCGCGCGCAGTTGATGATGATCACGCCGTCGCGCATCTTCGCGATGGCCTTCGCATCGATGATATTGCGGGTCTTGTCGGTCAGCGGCGTGTGCAGCGTGATCGCATCGGCGCGCGCGAACAGCGTGTCGAGATCGACCTTCTCCACGCCAAGCTCGACGGCCCGCTCCTCCGACAGGAACGGATCGA
This sequence comes from Stappia stellulata, assembly GCF_020176715.1. Taxonomy (GTDB): domain Bacteria; phylum Pseudomonadota; class Alphaproteobacteria; order Rhizobiales; family Stappiaceae; genus Stappia. Next base: position 109,352 of record NZ_JAIVMF010000014.1, read on the forward strand.
AGGCCACAACCCGCATCTTCAGCCCGATGGCGCGTTCCGCGACGATCGAACCGATGTTGCCGCAGCCGATCAGGCCGAGCGTCTTCGACGTCAGCTCGGTGCCCATGAACTTCGACTTTTCCCACTTGCCGGCCTGGGTCGAGGCATCGGCTTTCGGGATCTGGCGGGCGACGGCGAACAGCATCGCAATGGCGTGTTCGGCGGTGGTAATGGAATTGCCGAAGGGCGTGTTCATGACGATCACCCCCTTGGCGCTTGCCGCCGGAATGTCGACATTGTCGACGCCGATGCCGGCGCGGCCGACCACTTTCAGCCGGCTGGCCGCCGCGATCAGCTTGTCGGTGACCTTGGTTGCCGAGCGGATCGCCAGACCGTCGTACTGGTCGATGATCGAAAGCAGCCGGTCCTTGTCCTTGCCGATGTCGGGCTGGTAGTCGACCTCGACGCCGCGCGACTTGAAGATGTCGACGGCGGCGGCGGACAGTTTATCGGAAATCAGCACCTTGGGCGCCATATCAAAGCCTCCTTGCCGGGTCGCTGCGGGGATGGTTTCCCCGTCCCGCAGCCGACCGCAAACCTGTAGAAATGTCTGGACGTGTTGATGAAAGGGCTGCGCTCAGGCAGCCGCCTCCAGCGTTTCCGCCTGTTTGGCGAAGGCCCAGTCGAGCCAGGGCAGCAAAGCCTCGATATCCGAGGTCTCGACCGTCGCACCGCACCAGATGCGGAAGCCGCTCGGCGCATCGCGGTAGGCTCCGATGTCGTAGGCGACACCTGCCTGATCCAGCGCAGTGGCCATCGCCTTCGCGAAAGCCGCCTGCGCGGCCGGGTCGAGCGATGCGACCCGATCGTCGACGATCTTGAGACAGACCGAGGTGTTGGAGCGGGTGGCCGGATCTTCGGCCAGAAACCCGACCCAGGACGTGCGCGCCACCCAGTCGGCAATGGCACCGGCATTGGCATCGGCACGGGCGATCAGCGCGGCAAGGCCTCCGATCTGCTGTGCCCATTTCAGCGCGTCGATATAGTCCTCGACGCAAAGCATCGACGGCGTGTTGATGGTCTCGCCCTTGAAGATGCCCTCGATCAGCTTGCCGCCCTTGGTCAGGCGGAAGATCTTCGGCAGCGGCCAGGCCGGAGTATGGCTTTCCAGCCGCTCGACTGCGCGCGGGCTCAGGATCAGCATGCCATGGGCCGCCTCGCCGCCCAGCACCTTCTGCCAGGAGAAGGTCACGACATCGAGCTTGGAGAAATCGAGCGACTGCGCGAAGGCGGCCGAGGTGGCATCGCAGATCGTCAGGCCTTCGCGGTCGGCCGGAATCCAGTCGCCGTTCGGCACGCGCACGCCGGAGGTGGTGCCGTTCCAGGTGAAGATCACGTCGCGGGAAAAATCGACCGCCCCGAGATCGGGGAGCTTGCCGTAGTCGGCGTCAAGCACGCGTGTATCGTCGAGCTTCAACTGCTTGACCGCGTCGGTCACCCAGCCGGCGCCGAAGCTTTCCCAGGCGAGCAGGTCGACGCCGCGCGGGCCGAGCAGCGACCACATCGCCATTTCGACCGCGCCCGTGTCGGAGGCGGGCACGATGCCGATCCGGTAGTCGTCGGGAACGCCCAGAACCGCACGCGTCAGATCGATCGCCTCGGCAAGCTTCGCCTTGCCGGGCTTGGCCCGGTGGGAGCGACCGAGCGGCGCGTCATCGAGGGCTGCGGGGGACCAGCCGGGGCGCTTTGCGCAGGGGCCGGAGGAAAAACGCGGATTTTCCGGCCGCGTGGCCGGTTCATGCAAGTTGCTCATCTGCTACCCTTCCAGATAGAAGCCCCTCGTTGGGGAGGGGTGTCCCGCACACGGGCTTATCGGAAGGCTCGGTCCGGCGCAAGCTGGCAACAAGGTCGAAATGCGACCGAGACGAATTTCATCATCACTGGATGAAATGCACAGGTGAACTTTTATGCACTACGTAGAGCTATTAAAAACTATCGAATTCATGTTAGTTTTATGTAGCTCTGACTAGCACATTATGGCTCCTGGAGGCTCGGTATGGACCCTGTAGCAAATCCTTTCTCACCTGGCGCAGGCTCACGCCCCCCGGAATTGGCCGGCAGGGAAGAAATAATTCGTGATGCCGAAGTAGGGCTGAAGCGCGTAATTATGGGAAAAAACGCCCAGAGCCAGATTTTCCTGGGACTAAGAGGTACTGGAAAGACCGTTCTTTTAAACGAAGTTTTAGATATCGCTGAGCGTGAGGGGTATATTTCCGCGTTTATTGAGGCTCCTGAGAATAAACCACTCACAGAAATGATATACCCTGCAATGCGACAAGTGCTCCGCAAGCTATCTGCATTGGAAGGTGCCAAACACCTCGCAACGCGAGGCCTTCAAGCACTTCGTGGTTTCGCGAGTGTGTTCAAGATAAAACTTGGTGACGTTGAAATAGGCGTAGATGCGGATCCAGGGGTCGCCGACAGCGGTCATTTGGACATCGACCTAGGTGATATGTTTGAGGCGATCGGTCGAGCCGCTCAAGCTGCGGGCAAAGGTTGGGTGCTCTTAATCGACGAAATCCAATACCTAAAAGAAGAAGAACTCGCGGCTGTCATTGTCGCGGTCCATCGCATGTCACAGCGCAAACTACCTGTCATGGTTTTTGCTGGTGGACTTCCACAAATTGCAAAACTATCAGGTGATGCAAAAAGCTATTCTGAAAGGCTATTCGTATACCTGAAAATAGATGCGCTTGATGAAGTTGCGGCACATGATGCAATTACCAAACCACTTGATGCTGAAAACGTAAAGATCGAGAATGACGCAATATCGAAGATAAATAAAATGACATCAGGATATCCATTTTTTCTCCAAGAATGGGGACATCATGCGTGGAATGTTGCTGATGGAAGCCCAATTGATATTAATGATATAGAAAGAGCTACCGAAAAAGCTTTTGCTCGTCTAGATGACGGCTTCTTTCGTGTCCGTTTTGACCGTCTTACCAATGCTGAAGTTGACTATGTAGAGGCCATGGCGAGTTTAGGAAATGGCCCCTACAAAGTAAATGATGTCGCGAAAGCGTTAGGAAAAGATCCAAAATCCTTAGGTCCGAGACGGGCCAGCATCATTACAAAAGGCATGATTTACTCACCTTCGTATGGTGAGATAGACTTCACTGTTCCATTGTTTGATGATTTTTTGCGAAGGACTAGGCTTGAGATTTAATATTATCGGGAGGATAAGCTTCCATATCAAAATCTAACCAGTGAAGATTCGCTGCCACTCCCAAACGAAAAAGGCCGGGCGCTGTGGCGCCCGGCCTTTTCTTGCATTCCACCGAAAGCCGATCAGTACTTGGTGATGATCGGCTCGGGAATGTAGCTCGGCGTCGAGTTGAACGTGTAGCGCGCGCCGACGCGGAACTCGTGCGCCTGCAAGTCCTCGTAGCGGATCTTGCGCGACGGGTTCGGAGCGCCCGTGCTGAAGCTCTTCGAATAGACATTGCCGATGTTGAGGTAGCGGTAACCCGCATCGATCGACCAGTTTTCGTCGATCGCGTAGGAGCCACCCGCCATCAGCGCCCAGGCGAAGTTCCAGGTGCTGTCGCCGGGATAGGTGCCGCTCGCGCCATTCGGATTCGAGAACTTGATATTGTCCACGTTGACATAGGCCGCACCGATACCGGCGCCGACATAGGGCGTGAACCCGCGCCAGGTGCCGATGTCGACATAGCCGTTCAGCATGAACGTCAGGACGTCGATATCGGCCGTCTCGGTGGAGAAACCGGCCGCACCGCCTGCACCGCAGGTCGTACAAGGGGCGTAGCCCTTGAACTTGGCGGGGAATTCATAGTCGACGGTAAGATCCGCGCGCAGGAAATCGGAAAACTTGTAACCGACACCGGCACCGATCATCCCGGTGTTGTTGAGTTTTTCGTTGGTGAAGTCGAGAGCGCCATAACCGACGGTCGGGGCTTGATACACCTTGTAGCCGATGTCGCCACGAAGATACCATCCACCAGCGACGACAGGCACCTGCGGCACATGTTCGATCACCGGAACGGGCATATCCGCCGCGTGTACAGCTGACGAGACGATCATCGCGACGCCAGCCAGGCAAAGTTTTGTAAAGTGGCTGCTCATGTCTCGGTCCTCGTTGGATAGCGTCCGAAAAGTCTGTTCTTGCCGGCCGCGCACGTGAAACACGAGGGTAGAATTGCCGAAAATACTTAAGAGCCACTTAACCCTAAAAATTAACCGCGCTTTTTTACCTTAACAAAAAGTAAAAGAATGCCGGCGCGTTGCTTCCTGCGACGGTTCTCCACGGATTTGGGTTACCAAGTGATGAACACAGGGCGATACGCCCCGTTCGACACGGCCGTCGGGCAGGCATCGGCACGCTAAAGCTCAACCGGGACGAGAAAGACGCCGCCTTCAGGCAGCCGCATGGGTCACGGCGTCGACAATCCGCTCGACGACGCCGGCGAGCACGTCCTCATTGTCGGCCTCGCCCATCACGCGGATCAGCGGCTCGGTGCCCGACGGGCGGATCACCAGACGGCCGGAATTGCCAAGGGTCTTGCGCCCCTCTTCGATCGCCGCCAGGACATCCGGGTTTTCCAGCGGCTTCGAGCCCTGATAGCGGACATTCCTGAGGATCTGCGGCACAGGGTCGAAGCGCCGGCAGACCTCGGACACCGGCCGGCCCAGCTTGGAGACGCAGGCAAGCACCTGCAGCGCTGCGACCAGCCCGTCACCGGTGGTCGCGAAATCCGACAAGACGATGTGGCCCGACTGTTCGCCGCCGACGTTGTAGCCGTGCTGGCGCATGTGCTCGACCACATAGCGGTCGCCGACCTGGGTGCGTGCGAGGCTGAGACCAAGCCCGCCGAGATAGCGTTCCAGACCGAGGTTCGACATCACTGTCGCCACGATCCCGGACGCGGACAGCCGGCCGTCCTCGAGCCAGGACTGCGCAACCACGGCCATCAGTTGGTCGCCATCGACCACCTGCCCGTTTTCATCGACGATGATCACCCGGTCCGCGTCGCCGTCGAGCGCAATGCCGATGTCCGCGCGCACCTCGTGAACCTTGCGGCACAGGGCCTCGGTGTCCGTCGATCCGCATTTCAGATTGATGTTGTAGCCGTCCGGCTCATCGCCAATGGCGATCACATCCGCGCCCAGTTCCCACAGCGCTTCCGGGGCGACCTTATAGGCCGCGCCATTCGCGCAATCGACGACGATGCGCAATCCGGACAGGCTCATCTCGCGCGGCAGCGTGCGCTTGGCGAACTCCACGTAGCGGTCGCGCATTCCGTCGATCCGGCGCGCGCGGCCGAGCTTCGAGGGCGCAACCAGCATCGATGCCGAATCGCGCTCGATCAGAACCTCGATCTCCTTTTCCACCGCATCCGACAGCTTGTAGCCATCGGGGCCGAAGAACTTGATGCCATTGTCCTGATACGGATTGTGCGACGCCGAGATCATCACCCCGAGGTCGGCGCGGACCGAGCGGGTCAGCATGGCGACCGCCGGCGTCGGCATCGGACCGAGCAAAAGCACGTCGAGGCCAACGGAGGTGAAACCGGCAACAAGCGCGTTTTCAATCATGTAGCCGGACAGGCGGGTATCCTTGCCGATCACGACACGGTGGCGATGGGAGCCATTGCGGAAGGAGACGCCGGCAGCCATGCCGACCTTGAGCGCGATATCCGGCGTCATCGGCGCCCGGTTGGCCGTGCCGCGAATTCCATCCGTTCCGAAATATTTGCGTGTCATGTGAACCCTGCCACGTCCTGCAATAAGCCCCGGGCGACGGGACGAGATCCGCCGCGCTGCGTTTCACTATCATCATCAACACGCAAACACGTTCAAAATTTGTGTTCATTCGTAACAAAACGGCCCGGCGACAAGGCCGCCGGGCCGGATATGTCCTGCAATCGCGCGGCTAGCTCAGCCCTGGGGCTGAGGCTCCATGCCGCCGCTCGGCTGGTCGCCCTCGTCGCGGCGCTTCGCGCCGGTCTTCGGCACCGCCGAAACGCGGGTCGGCGGGGCGTCGTCGTCGGTGTCGCGCACCGGCGGCTTGCCGTCGAGCAGATCTTTGATCTCGTCGCCCGAGAGCGTCTCGTATTCGAGCAGACCGTTGGCGATCGTGTGGAGCTGGTCCTCGTGTTCGCCAAGCACGCGCTTCGCGGTCTCGTAGCCGGTGTTGACGAAGGCCTTGATCTCCGCGTCGACGATCCGCTGCGTGTCTTCCGACACATGCTGGTTCTTGGCGACCGAATGGCCGAGGAACACCTCTTCCTGATTCTCGCCGTAAAGCAGCGGACCGAGCTTGTCGGACATGCCGAACTGGGTCGCCATGGCCCGCGCCAGCTTGGTCGCCATCTGGATGTCGCCGGACGCGCCCGAGGTCACCTTCTCGTAGCCGAAGATCATCTCCTCGGCGACACGCCCGCCCATGGCCACCGCAAGATCCGCCTTGCACTTGGCCCGCGTCAGCGAGACCTGGTCCTTCTCCGGCAGGCGCATCACCATGCCAAGCGCACGCCCGCGCGGGATGATCGTCGCCTTGTGGATCGGATCGGAGGCCGGCATGTGCAGCGCCACCAGGGCGTGGCCCGCCTCGTGATAGGCCGTCAGCTTCTTTTCTTCCTCGGTCATGACGAGCGTGCGGCGTTCCGCGCCCATCATCACCTTGTCCTTGGCGTCCTCGAATTCGGCCATCGTCACCAGACGCTTGCCGCGCCGGGCGGCGAGAAGTGCGGCCTCGTTGACGAGGTTCATCAGGTCGGCACCGGAAAAGCCCGGGGTGCCGCGCGCCAAAGTGCGCACGTTGACGTCCGGCGCCAGCGGCACCTTGCGCATATGCACCTTGAGGATCTTCTCGCGGCCCGTGACGTCCGGGTTCGGCACCACAATCTGCCGGTCGAAGCGGCCCGGGCGCAGCAGCGCGGGATCGAGCACGTCGGGACGGTTGGTCGCCGCGATGATGATCACGCCCTCGTTCGGCTCGAAGCCGTCCATCTCGACGAGCAGCTGATTGAGCGTCTGCTCGCGCTCGTCGTTGCCGCCGCCGAGGCCGGCACCGCGATGGCGGCCGACCGCGTCGATCTCGTCGATGAAGATGATGCAGGGCGCGTTCTTCTTCGCCTGCTCGAACATGTCGCGCACGCGGCTGGCGCCGACGCCGACGAACATCTCGACGAAGTCGGAACCGGAAATCGTGAAGAAGGGCACATTCGCCTCGCCCGCGACGGCACGCGCGGTGAGCGTCTTACCCGTGCCCGGAGGGCCGACAAGCAGCACGCCGCGCGGGATCCGACCACCGAGCCGCTGGAACTTCTGCGGGTCGCGCAGGAACTCGACGATTTCCTGGAGGTCTTCCTTGGCCTCGTCGATGCCGGCGACGTCCTCGAAGGTGACGCGCCCGTGCGCTTCGGTCAGGAGCTTGGCCTTGGACTTGCCGAAGCCCATCGCCTTGCCGCCGGAGCCCTGCATCTGGCGCATCACGAAGATCCAGATGCCGAGGATGATCAGCATCGGGAACCAGGAGATCAGCGCGCCCAGAAGCGAGAAGTTTTCCGAAGGAGGCTGCGCGGTGATCCGAACGCCCTTGGAGCGCAGCATCTCCACATATTGCCCTGCCGATTCCGGCGCATAGGACTGGAACGTGTCGCCGCTCGTATACTGACCGGTGACCTGTTGCCCCTGGATCGTGACTTCCCGCACGTCCCCCTGCTCGGCCTGATTCAGGAACTGGGAGAAGGGAATGTTGTTCGTCTCGGTCCGCTGGCCAGGGTTCTGGAACAGCTGGAACAAGGCGATCAACAGCAGGCCGATGATGACCCACAGGGCGAAATTGCGAAAGTTGGCGTTCATTGCGTTTCCTTCACCGCGGGCGCGCGGCGGTCTGCGCCGGGGACGATAAGCATAGACTGCAAGATAGGTCTCACAGGCAGGACTGCCAAGGTGACACGCGAGATTTGCATCAAACCCCTCTCATTTTCCTTAAGTCATTCGCGAATGCAGCGAATTTAAGGAATTCCCGGTGGATTTCGCCGCCTGAAACAGCGGAAGCAGCGAAATCTCGACCCCGGTCGGCGGTGTGTTGCCCCCGAAGCCGGGACAATATGGCGCATCTTGGCCACGCAGCACGCAGGGCGCCATGTCGAAGGCCTGCGCCGGCCAGCCTGCCGGCGGAACGAGGCCCACCCCCCCGCCGTCCCGGCGTCTTGCATCCGCAAGGGCGAGAACCTCCAGCCGGTCGAGCGTCGTCATCGACACGGCAAACCGCCCGTCCCAGACCCAGGATCCGGGCGCCTGTGCCCGCAAGGGTTCCGGCGACACGCGGCCGTGCTCCCGCCAGACGACCAGTGCCGAGGCCGTGCGCCGCACGACCGCCCCGCACAGCGTCGCCTGCGCCCCTTCCGCCTGTGCCAGCTCGCCGATCAGCCGTTCCAGCTTCTCGACCCTAGGCGGATAGGCCTGTGCGCCGACCCTTGTCAAAAGATGCGAGACGAGCCGCAACAGCACTTCCTCCGGCAGATCCTGCAAGGCCGACAGCGGCACGCGAACGGGGCCGGCCGGATGCACCTCGGCGTGACGGGCGAGCACATCGTGCAACCAGCAATCCAGCGCGGTGGCAGCGCGCGAAAGCCGCGAGGCGGTCCGCGCGAGCCGCTGGGGTGTCAGCCCCTCCGCGGCAAGATCCGGCATCAGCCGCCGCATGCGCACGCGCGCATAGGCGGGGTCGTCGTTGGAAGGATCCTCGCACCAGTCGATGCCGCGCTCGGCAAGCGATGCGACCAGGCGCTCCTTGGCCACCCCGAGCAGCGGACGCAGGATCGCGATGCCCTCGCGCATCGCGACAGGCGCCATGGCGGCAAGCCCGTAGACCCCGCTTCCCCGCGCCAGTCTGAGCAGGAAGGTCTCGGCCTGATCGTCGAGGTGATGGGCAAGGATCAGCGCATCGCCGCCCTCTTCGGCAAGCGCGCGGGTCATGAGCGCGAACCGAGCCTCGCGCGCCTGCGCCTGCCGGTTGGCCAGGGGCTTCTCCCCGCTCCATGTCAGGATGCGGCATTCAAGCCCCTGCGCGCGGGCAAGTTCCGCGACCCTTTCGGTCTCTGCGGCCGCCTCCGGGCGCAGGCCATGGTCGACGGTCAGGATAGCGAGCTCCGGCGCACCGGGGGTGCGGCGCCGCCATTCGGCAAGAAGAACCATGAGCGCGAGCGAATCGGCGCCACCGGAAACGGCAACCGCGAGCTTGCGATACCCGCAAAGCCCGGAAAACAGCCGGTCGACTTCCTCCGGCGCGATCGCGCGGGACGAAACGCTGTCAGACGCAGCCACTGCTCTGCTTCTGGGCCTGGGCCTCGGCACGGATCGCCGTCGGCGCGCCCGGATATTTCGTCAGGAGCTCGGAAAAGGTCGCGCAGGCGGCATCGGTCTGGCCGATGCCCCGCAGCGAAAGACCGAGCTTGAGCAGGCTGTCGGTCACCTTGGCGCTGTCGGGATAGTCCGTATAGCTCTTCAGGAAGGCGTCGGCCGCTTCCCGGTACTGCTTGCGGGCATAGAGGCTCTCGCCGAGCCAGAACTGGGCGTTCGCCGCCTGCGGATCGTTCGGATAGGCGTCGAGAAACGCGCGAAAGCCGCTTTCCGCGGCCTCGTAGTTGCCCGAGAGGATCAGCGAATAGGCCTCGTCATATTGCGCGCGCGGAGACCCCGAGGACAGGGCGGCCATCTCGTTGCCCCCGCCGGAGACGCCGGGCGCCAGGTCGCCGCCCCCGCTGTCGCCCGAGGGCACGGAGCCGATGCCGCGCGCCAGCGCGGAGAGGTCGAGCGGCCCGCCACTGCCGCCCTCCTGATATCCGCCCTCAGCCGCATATTCCGCGTCCCCCGATCCGCCCTCGGCGGGAATCTGGCCGAGCGTGCCGGGAGCAGCGCCATAGCTCTGGCTGCCGTCGATGGTGCCGGCAAGCCCTTGCGTGTCGCCCGAGGACGGCGGGCGGGCATCGGAGCGCTTGCCGCCGCCCTGCTCGAGCTGCTGGAAGCGATATTCATTGTCTTCCTGCATCCGCCGGATCTGGTCCTGAAGCTGGCGGATCTGGAAATTGAGCTCCTCGACCTGGCCGGTGAGCGTGCGCATCTGCTCCTCGACCTGGTTGAGCCGCACGGCCGCCTGGCCGTCATCGCGCGAGCCGAAGAGCTGCGCCTTGGCCGGCAGCGAGACCACCGCCAGCGCCACGACGGCGGCAAGCGCGGTCTTCAGGAGCCGCGTGGCGAACGCGCCGCCGGCCGCGGGCCGACTTCGCCCCCCGCGCGCGGGGTCATGTCTGGTGGACACTGACAATTCCATGCATCTCCTCCGCCCCCACGGGGGTCGCTCTCGTCTCCAGGGTGGCCGGAGGTCCCGGTCCCTGTCCCTGCTCTTGTCGCGGCATCCTTGCCGGACAAGAGACCAACCTCAACATCCGATGACGCGCACAGGGCGCCGGGAGTTCGGCCAAAGTTTGACGGTGTCTGCGCCCGCAGGCAACCGGCGAGGGCAAAACGCGAAAACGGCCGGAGGCGCATTGCGCATCCGGCCGTTTTGAAAGTCCTCGCGTTCAAGCGCCGATCAGCTGCCGGCGTTGTCCAGCACGGTGACGGCGCGACGGTTCTGCGTCCAGCAGGATTCGTCGTTGCACACGGCAACCGGGCGTTCCTTGCCATAGGAAATGGTCTTGACGCGGCTTGCCGAGATCCCGCGCGAGACGAGATAGTCGCGCACGGCGTTGGCACGGCGCGCACCGAGCGCGATGTTGTACTGGCGCGTGCCGCGTTCGTCGGCATGGCCCTCGATGGTCACCGTATAGCGGCCATAGCTCTGCAGCCAGCGAACCTGCTTGTCCAGCGTCGCCGTCGCCTGGGACGACAGCGTGGTCTGGTCGTTTCCGAAGAAAACGCGATCGCCGACGTTGACGACAAAGTCCTGACCGGTGCCCGGCTGGACATTGCCCGTCAAGCCGTCCGGCTTGGTCTGTGCGCAGGCAGCGAGCAGCAGCGTGCCCGCGATTACGGCGGCGAAGCGTACGCCCCGTCCCTGCATCCCGAATTGCATCATGAATTCCTACTCCTGAACCCCACGGCCCCGACAGGGTAAATGCTTCTACAGCGAAACTGGTTAAGCCGCCGTTCAGCAACGTGGTTAATTTTTCCTTGCCCGCTTCGTCCGACACGGAGGGCGCATGCGACGCGCCGGTGCGGTCTCGTTGCGGGACAAGCGACGGATTTCGACCAGCGACCCTATCCCGCCGCACCTATTCCAGCAAGGGCGACCAGGCCGGGTCGGAGGCGAAGGCCGGCACCGGCAGGCGCCGCTCGTTGTAGCCGGTGAGATCCACCGTCCACAGCTGCGGCCCGCCATTGGCACCCGGCGTTTCCCGGAAGAACACCAGGACGCGTCCGTTCGGCGACCAGGCCGGGCCCTCGTTGTGATAGCCCTCGGTCAGCACGCGCTCGCCCGATCCGTCGGGACGCATCACGCCGATCATGAAGCGGCCCTGGTGCATCTTGGTGAAGGCAATGAGATCGCCGCGCGGCGACCAGACCGGGGTCGAATAGCGTCCGGGCCCGAAGCTGATGCGCTGCGGGTTTCCACCGCTTGCGTCCATCACATAGAGCTGCTGCGTACCGCCGCGGTCGGATTCAAACACGATCCGGTTGCCGTCCGGCGAATAGGACGGGCTGGTGTCGATCGCCGGCGTGTTGGTCAGCCGGGTGGTGCGGCGCGAGCGCAGGTCCATCACGAAGATATTGGCGTTGCCGCCCTGCTGCAGGCTCATCGCCACCTTCTGCCCGTCGGGCGAAAACCGCGGCGCGAAGGTCATGCCGGGGAAATTGCCGACGACCTCGCGCTGGCCGGTCTCGATGTTCAGCAGGTAGACCTTCGGGTCCGACCCGTCATAGGCCATGTAGGTGACTTCCTGGCGCGACGGCGAGAACCGCGGCGTCAGTACGAGATCGTTGCCGTTGGTCAGATAGCGTACATTGGCGCCGTCCTGGTCCATGATCGCCAGCCGCTTGACGCGCTTGTCCTTCGGCCCGGTCTCGTCGACGAAGACGATGCGCGTGTCGAAATAGCCCTTCTCGCCGGTCAGCCGCTCATAGATCGCATCCGCGATGATATGCGCCATCCGCCGCCAGTTGTCGGCAGTGGTGTAGAACTGCTGGCCCAGCATCTGCTGGCCGGCGAAGACGTCCCACAGGCGGAATTCCGCGCGGATGCGCCCGTCCGACTGGCGTTCGATCGCGCCGACCACCAGCGCCTGCGCGCCGATCGGGCGCCAGGAGGCGAACTGCGGCGGCGCAGCCGTGCTCACGGTCTTTTCGATGAAGCTTGCCGGATCGAGGGTGCGAAACAGCCCGGAGCGGCTGAGGTCGGCGGTGATCACCTCCGAGATCTGCGCCGCCATGTCGGCATCGCCTCCCTGACCGGTGAAGGTCGGGATCGCGATCGGCAACGGCTCGATATTGCCCTGGGTGACGTCGATCTCCACCACCGCGCGCGCCGGCGTCGGCGCCAGGGGGGCGAGACCGGCGACCGTCACCGCAACAAGCATCGCGACAGCGGACAACACGCGGACTGTGACACGTCCGACAGCCCGCCCCTGCTTCACGCTTGGCTTCATCGCTCGAGGCTCCATCATGCGAGGCTCCCATGCGGCGCGATCGCACGCGCCGTCTCTTGCAGTACCATGTTTGCGGGCGCGGCCGGAACCGCGTCCGTGCGGGAGAAGTCCCGGCTGGCGCTTCGTTGCATCATCCGCCCAACAGGTCCCGAGGGTCGAAATTGATGATGACTTCGCGCCAGGAGTCGTATTTCTCGGCCGGCAGCGAATAGGGCGCGCAGCGCAACACCGCGCGCCTTGCGCTTTCCGCCGCGATCGTGAACGACGGATTGCCGCTCGAATTCATCACTTCCGGCCGCTGGTCCACCTCGCCGGACGGCGTCAAGAACACCTTCAGCCGCACGTTGAGGTCGGAGGCGCCCGCCGTGCCGGCCGGCGGGCTCCAGCACCTGGAGATCTGCCCGCGCAGGGCATCCAGCTCCGACTGGCTCATCGTCACGTTGCTCAGCCCCTCGCGGCTGCCGAGCGAGGCGGGCGCGTCGGAGGCCGACGGCGATCCGCCTCCGGCCGGTTCCACCTTGTTGAGAAGCGCGGCGATCTGGTTCGGATTGAAGTCCTTCGGCGGATCGACCCGCGGCGGCGGGGTCGGCTTGCTGCGCGGACGCGCGGAGGCCGGGAGCGGCGGCGGCGTTTCGGCCACCTTCGGCTCGGGGTCCGGCGCGGGCGCGGGCGCAGGCTCCGCC
>NZ_JAIVMF010000015.1 GCF_020176715.1 Stappia stellulata
TGGTATCCTGATCAGGCTTCGGATTGTTCGCGGGCGTGGTGACAGCCAGAGACCCCATCAACTCTCCAAGCGGGAAAAGGAAGCGGCAGGGACCCCGATGACGACGGGTGAGAACCCAACCCCGGCACGGTCGCCTGCCACTGGTCTCCCGGCAATCTAGGGGCCGGGAGACCGCCCCCAGTCTAACACCCCTTCAAACGAACAATCCCGGCCTCCGCACGAGCGGCGATCCGGGGGCCATTGGCAACCTCGGTCGAGATGGGGCGCGATGCGGCGTGTTCGGCACGCCGATACGGCGGCGGCCTCCAGCCCCGTCCCTGCAATGCATCACCAAACGGGCAGCCGCTGCGGGGCCCCGCTCATGCTGAGGGAACCAATGGGCCCCGGCTCGGGAGCCGGGGTGACGGCGGTGGGCGGGGCGGGCCTCCTGGGAGCGCCGCTCTTCAGAGCTCCCGAGGGTGGTCGGACGAGATGGGCCGATCGGCTGCCCGTTGCCCAGGACGACACACCGGATGACGCGCAAGCGGTTAGGGGAATGACGGCTGGGGCTGTCGCTCCGCGCAGGCCTCAAGGACGATCCCTGCGGCGACGGGCAAGCCGTTGCGCCCTTCCCTCACGCTTCCGGTTCGGTCGCGAACATCAGCGGGAAGCCGTTGGCCTTGGCGGCGTCGGTGGCGCGGGTGGCCTTGGTCTCGGCGACGTCGCGCGGGAACACGGCGACCACGCAGACGCCCTGCTGGTGGGCCGCCATCATCACCTTGACGGCCTCGTCCTCCGACATGCGGAATTCGGCCCTGAGCACCGCGACGACGAACTCGCGCGGGGTAAAATCGTCATTGACGAGCAGCACCTTGTAAAGGCGCGGGCGCTCCGTCTTCGTCGTCGTGGCCTGTTTCAGATTGGTGTCATTGTCGCTCATGGAGACAATTTTAGCATAATCGGTTCGCGCCCGCATCCGTGCCGCACCGAAGCTTGCGGGCCGGATCGCCGCACCCGTTCCGTGCCGCGCCGTTGCTCTGGCCACTTGCCATCACGGAGCAAAACCCCTACCTCCCGCGTCATGCTGAAGACAAACCCCTCCCCCGCTCCGCGCGCTGAAAAGCGCCCCGTCACCGCCACCGTCCACGGGATCGACCGCACCGACCCCTATGCCTGGCTTCGCGCCGACAACTGGCAGGAGGTGATGCGCGCGCCCGAAACGCTGGATCCGGCGATCCGCGCCTATCTGGAAGCCGAAAACGCCTATCTGGAAGAGGGTCTCGCCGATACCTACGCGCTGCAGGACACGCTGTTTGGCGAAATGAAGGGCCGGATCAAGGAAGACGACAGTTCGGTGCCGACCGCCGACGGTCCCTATGCCTATGGCGTGCGCTATGTCACCGGCGGCCAGCACCCGAAGCTGGTGCGCATCGCCCGCGACGACATCGACGCGACATCCCCGGCGGAAGAGGTGCTGATCGACGGCGACAAGGAGGCCGAGGGAAAAGCCTATTTCCGGCTCGCCGGCGCGATGCATTCGCCCGATCACCGCAAGCTCGCCTGGGCGTTCGACGACAAGGGCTCGGAGTTCTACACGCTGCTGATCCGCGATCTCGCAACGGGCGAGGACATGCCGGAGCGCATTCCCGACACCGGCGGCGGCGGCGTCTGGTCGGCCTGCGGGCGCTATGTCTTCTACGTGCGGCTCGACGAGAACCACCGCCCGTCCAAACTGTTCCGCCACGCGGTCGGCAGCGATCCGGCGAGCGACGTGCTGGTCTATGAAGAAGCCGACGCCGGCTTCTTCATGGGGGTGGGCAAGACCCAGTCCGGCCGCTTCATCACCATCGACATCCACGATCACGAGACCTCGGAAGTCCACCTGATTCCGGCCGACGATCCGACCGCGCAGCCCGTGTGCGTCGCGCCGCGCGAGACGGCGACGGAATATTCGGTCGAGGACGACGGCGGCGCGCAGCTGGTGATCCTGACCAATGCCGAGCGGTCCGAGGATTTCCGCATCGTCACCGCGCCGGTCGCCGACACGCTCGCCGGCAAGGGCCGCAGCGTCTGGTCCGACCTTGTGCCGCACAAGCCGGGCCGGCTGATCCTGTCGCACACGCTCTACGCCAAGCACATGGTGCGGCTGGAGCGCGAGGACGGCCTGCCGCGCATCGTCGTGCGCCGCCTCGCCGACGGGCTGGAACACGCCATCGCCTTCGACGAGGAAGCCTATGCGCTCGGCATGTCGGACGGCTACGAGTTCAACACCAACCGCATCCGCTTCACCTATTCGTCGATGACGACGCCGAGCCAGGTGTATGACTACGACATGGAAACGCGGGCGCGCACCCTGCGCAAGACGCAGGACGTGCCGTCCGGCCACGACCCGATGGACTATGTGACCCGGCGCATCCACGCCCCCGCCGCCGACGGGGAGAGCGTGCCGGTGACGCTGCTCTACCGCGCCGACACGCCGCTCGACGGCAGCGCGCCCTGCCTGCTCTACGGCTATGGCTCCTACGGCATCTCGATGCCGGCGGGCTTCAACACCAACTGCCTGTCGCTGGTCGACCGCGGGTTCGTCTATGCCATCGCCCATGTGCGCGGCGGCAAGGAAAAGGGCTTTCGCTGGTATGCCGACGGCCGGCGCCAGAACAAGACCAACACGTTCACCGATTTCATCGCCGCCGCGCGCCATCTGGCGGAGGAAGGCGTCTCGGCATCGGATCGGATCGTGGCGCAGGGCGGCTCGGCCGGCGGCATGCTGATGGGCGCGGTCGCCAATATGGCGCCGGAGGCCTTCGGCGGATTGATCGCGGAAGTGCCCTTCGTCGACGTGCTCAACACGATGCTCGACGACACGCTGCCGCTGACCCCGCCGGAATGGCCGGAATGGGGCAACCCGATCGCCTCGGAGGAAGACTACCGCCAGATCGCCTCCTACTCTCCTTATGACAATGTGACGGCGCAGACCTATCCGCCGATCCTTGCCGTCGGCGGGCTGACCGATCCGCGCGTGACCTATTGGGAGCCGGCGAAATGGGTGGCGCGGCTGAGGGAGTTGCGCACCAACGACGCGCCGCTCTATCTCAAGACCAACATGGATGCCGGCCACGGCGGCGCCTCGGGGCGCTTCGACCGGCTGAAGGAGGTCGCGCTCGTCTATGCCTTCGCGCTGAAGGTGGCCGACAAGGCATAAGGCCTGCGCCACGCCGGACGACACCGCCCCGTGCGAGCCCCGTCTCGCGCGGGGCGTTTTCGTTCCAGGATGCTGTTTTCGCTGGAAAAGCGATCACAATCGCGCGAGATGCGACGTTTGCGCGCAGCCGGTCTTTCGCGACGGGCGCGCCCGCGCCAAACTCCGCCCCGATGCGGCCCGCGACCGGCTCCGGTCAACAATCCGCTTGCACAAGCTTCGTTTCGCAGTCAGGAACACCGCCATGTCCCGCCTTCTCCGGTGCGTCGCAACCGCATCGCTCGGCCTCGGGCTGATCGCCGCCCTTCCCCTTTCAGCCTCCGCCGCCGAGTTTACCTGGAGCGCACCGACGGATCCGCAGACGATGGATCCGCATGAGGTCAACACCACGCCCGTGCTCGGCTTCCTCAACAACATCTACGAGGGACTGGTGCGGCGAAACGCGGAGATGGCGATCGAGGGATCGCTCGCCGAACGCTGGGAGGCGCTCGACACCGACGGCTGGCGCTTCCACCTGCGCAAGGGCGTGACCTTCCACGACGGCGCGGCGTTCGACGCCGAGGATGTCTACTTCTCCTACGAGCGCGCCGCGTCGGAGGCATCCGACACCAGCTCGTGGTTCGCGCCGGTGCGGGAGGTGCGGGTGGTCGATGCGCATACAATCGACTTTCTCACCCATCAGCCCGACCCGCTGTTTCCCGATTCCATCGCCAACTTCATGATCATGGACAAGGGATGGGCCGAGGCCAACAACGCCGCGCGACCCGACAAGGAAAACGCCACCTTCGCCTCGCTCAACGCCAATGGCACCGGCCCGTTCCGGCTGGAAACCCGGGAACCGGGCGTGAAGACCGTGCTGGTGCCGCATGACGGCTGGTGGGACACGCGCGAGGACAACGTCACGCGCGCGACCTTCCTGCCGATCGGCAATGCCGCGACCTCGGTTGCCGCGCTTCTGACCGGCGAGGTCGACATGATCAATCCGGTTCCCGTGCAGGACATCGCGCGGATCGAGGCGACCGAGGGGCTGACGCTGCATCGCGGCATCGAGGCCCGGGTGATCATGCTGGGCTTCGCGCATCAGGCCGATACGCTGCTCGGCGGCGAGGCCGACAGCGGCAATCCGCTGAAAGACGCCACGGTGCGTGCGGCGATTGCCAGGGCCATCGACGCCAAGGCCATCGTCGACAAGATCATGCGCGGCAATGGCGCTGTCGCCTCGCAGCTCGTCAGTTCGCAGATGAAGGGCTACAGCGAACAGGCTGCAGAGCGCCCGGCCTATGATCCGGACGCCGCCAAGGCGGCGCTCGAGGCGGCCGGCCTCGGCGACGGGCTCACACTCACCTTCGCCTGCACCAACGACCGCTATATCAACGACGAGGCGGTCTGCAAGGCGATCGCCTCCATGCTGGCGCGCGTCGGCGTTACGGTCGAGCTGACGACCATGCCGGTGCGCAGCTACTGGGACACGCTGCGGGCGGGCGAGTTCGACATGTATCTGCTCGGCTGGTCGCCCGGCACCTTCGACGCGGAGCATCCGGTGCGCTTCCTCGTCGCCACGCCGAACCCGGAAAAGAAGCTCGGCAGCTGGAACTTCGGCGGCTACTCCAGCGAACGCGTCGACACGCTGCTGCCGCAGGTGCAGCGGGAGATCGACCCGGCCGCGCGCCAGGCCATGCTGGACGAGATCGCGGCCATCGTGCAGGACGAGACGGCCTATGTTCCGCTCCACGTTCAGCCGCTGCTGTGGGGTTCGAAAAGCTCCGTCTCCCTGGTGCAGCGGCCGGACAATTTCTTCCTGCTGCGCTGGGTAACCATCGCCGAGTAAATGGGCCGGCCCGATCCGGGCCGTCCGCAAACGCGTAGAACATGGCAGACCCTGAAACACAGTCAGAGGATGTCATGCTTTCCATCTCCCGCGTTATCGCAGCCCTTGTGCTCAGCATCGCGACGCTGGCCGCGCCGGCCGCGCTTGCCGCCTCCAAGCCGCTCGTGCTGGAAGACTACTTTCGCGGACGCGCCGTCGGCACCGGCGTGTTCGAAAGCGGGATCGCCGGGGTGCGGCGCGAATTCCGCGTCGTGACCCATGGCACCTGGAACCCGAAGACCTTCACCCTGCGCCTGCGCGAGGACTTCCAGTACGACGACGGCGAGCGCGACACCAAGGTCTGGTTCTTCCAAAAGGTCGCGGAAAACCGCTACATCGGCACACGCTCCGACGTGCTCAATCCGGTGACGATCACCACCGGCGGCCCGCAGATCAAATTCAACTACGCCGCCAACGTCGAGACCAAGGACGGCCCCGTGGCCGTGCGCTTCTTCGACACGCTGACGCTGGTCGACCGGCGCACGCTGCGCAACACCGCCGACGTGATGAAATA
Organism: Stappia stellulata; assembly: GCF_020176715.1. Lineage (GTDB taxonomy): Bacteria > Pseudomonadota > Alphaproteobacteria > Rhizobiales > Stappiaceae > Stappia. Next base: position 5,560 of record NZ_JAIVMF010000015.1, read on the forward strand.
CGGGCTGGTGATCGGAACGGTCGACCTGACGTTCAGGAAATAGTCGGGCCGGCGGCGCATTCAGCGGGTGAAACGCGCCGCCTGTTCGCGGGTCGCCAGACCGCAGACCAGATCCGGCGCATGGCGCAGGCCGCAGGCCTCGACCATGCGCCGCGAGACCTCGTTGGCGGCCGACACGAGCTCATAGACGTGGCTTGCGCCAAGATCGCGAAACGCGGCCACAACCATCATCGCGTTGATCAGGCGACCGAGCCCCTTGCCACGATGGGCGTCATCCACCGCCACCAGGCCACCCCAGGCATGGCTCCGGTGCCGACTCGCGACATTGTGGGGAAGATAGGCATGGGCGCCTGCGGCAATGCCGCCCGATGGATCGCAAAGCGCAAGTGTCACCGCCGGACCGGTGTCGCCGCACAGGATGGAGCCGGAAAAGGGCACGACGCCGGCGGCCGACATCATCGCCTGGATCCGGCGCGTCATCGCGCCCTCGGGCGTCGGCGGCACATCGAGCTCCGCGAGGCCGTCGGGCAAGCCGCGCTCCACAATGGGGCGGCAGGCGGCAAGGGCCGTCTCGCGATCCGTCAGGAAAACGTCCCAGGTGTCGAGGCGGAAACCGTTGGCGCTCAACCTTTCCCGCAGCCGTTCGGCCTGATCGGACGTGATCAGGCGAAAGCCGCAGATGCCGTCGCGCTGAAGAAACGCCTCGATCCGCTCCCAGCCGAGCGCATCGGGATCGTCGCAGCCCATGGTGCGCCCGGCCTGGCACAGACCCGGCGTCGCCGCGATTTCTGCGGCGCTGGCCTCGGCCCGCGCCTGCAGGGTCTTTTGACTGTCCGTTCCGAAAAAGCCGGCCAGGATCGCCCCCATCTGCCGTTGCGATCACAACAGCTTAGGAGATAAATCACGCGCTGGCGACCCTTGCGCCGCCACAGGGCGCCGGACGCAAACAGACCGGGGATCCCGTCCATCCCCGGTCTTTGCGAGAGGCGGCAGCGCACCGATCGTGGCTGCGTTCGACCGCGCCAACCGCCTCATGCCCCTCAGGCGCTGGACGCGCGATCAGTCGGCCTTGCAGGTGCGAATGCCAAGCAGCGTGTAGGCCGGGCACCATTTCAGGAAGGCGGTCACCAGCGGTACGACGCCGATCCAGCCGACCCACTTCCAGGAGATATCCGCCGGGGCGAACAGGGCGAAGGCGATCAGCGCAAGCCCGACGACGATACGTGCGATACGGTCGGCACTGCCGACGTTGGTGGTGACAATGGCCATGATGCAGTCTCCACATTGCCCGCATTTCGCGGGAAAGGACCGCAGGCTACGGTCCCGTTTATTTCAATGATTAGAATATAATGAAGGAAGACAGGCCCGGCAACCGCGTTGCTTTACGTAGCCGGGCGACAGGACGCCGCAGCGACCCGGCCGGGAAAGGAAGCAAACGGGAAACCACCCCTGTAAAATCCTTGTCGTCGCACTGCCTTTTTCCGCGACAGCGCGGGAGCGGTCGGGATATGGTCGCCCCGTTGATCAAAGAGGCCACCATGACCCTTCGCTTTCCAAAAGGCGCGACCGCTGCCGCGCTCGCTGCCAGCCTCGCGCTCGCTGCCTGCAGCCCCTCCGGCAATGTGGCCGGCGGTGGCGGCATCATCGAGACCGCGCTGTTCACCCCGACCTACAACGACGACTATGTTCCGCAGACCTACGGCAGCCGCTACGACTGCCGCGCGATGACGGCGCAATATGGCGCGGCCAACGTCTGGCGCGGCCTGGTCGGCGGACGCAAGCAGGTCGATTTCAAGACCCGTCCGTACTCGCGCGAAGGCTGCTTCCAGACCGAGGCGGAATGCCGGGCGTTCCTGACCTACATCTCAGGCTTCCTGCTGCAGACCTTCACCCGCGAGTGCCGCCTCGGCGCCTGACGCGACGCGGGAGCCCGGCAAGACCGGGCTTCACCGGCGCCGCCGCGCGTCTAATCCGCCTCCCCGACCTCTCCGGCCAGCATTTCCTCCAGCGTGAAGACCCGCTCGATTTCCAGGAAATCGGCCTGACGTTGCGTCGGATTGACGAGGTAGTTGAACCCGTCGGACCGGGCGGAGGGGACCCGCAGAAGGGCTGCCCGGTTCGACCGCAGCCAGGCATCGCCGATCCGGCGCGTGGCGAGGATGTCGTCACGCCAGTCCAACGGCAGATCCTCGGCCTGCAAATGTTCGATCCTTGTTGTCCCGGGAACGCAAACGCGGAGCAGACGGTAGCTGTCGGGCCACAGGAACGCGGGCAGACCGAGCCCTTGTTCCACCTCGATGCGGGCCAGATCCAGGCTTTCGGCACAGTAGACGACGGCGCGCCCGCGGTTGTGCCAGCGTCCGGATGCGATCAGACCGCCACGGCCGCTCAGATCCTCGTAATTGGAAAGCCGCCACAGCAGCATGTCCGATGACCCCCACGCGAACGCGACACGCATGCCACGACCCCGCGAGAATCATACATGCCCAGGCGTCGATGGCCAGATGATTTGACGTCAGGGAGGCGCGGGAGAGTATCGCTCGCCGGTTAGCCCGGGATGCGAGTGTTTGGAGATGCGGCGTCAGGCCGCCATGCCGAAATCGATGCGCGACAGCAATTCTTCCACCGCCTTCGCGCCGGTTTCCGTTCCAATACAGGCAATCGGGGCCTGCCCCATCAGGGTCTGGCTCGGGGTCCGCAGCCAGAGAAACGCCTTGCGGTGATTGTCGAAAACCTGCTCTGCGAACTTTACGATCCGCGCGAACCTGACGGCGCGGTCGGAGTGCTCGGCCGACAGTTGCGCGGCCGTGCGAACTTCGGCGGGGCGTCCGCCTGGAAACACCACGCGGTCGATTTCAGCGTCCTCGATGCCCATCTCCGCCAGAACGTCCAGCAAGCGCCGCTCGACATGGAAGTCCACCGGCGAGGAAATCGCGAGCGTCTCGGCCTTGCGATGAAGCTGCTCGAGTTCGGCGATCAGCTTCTCGGGTTGCGCATTGAGTTGGGCAGGCGCCATGATGTTGCTGTCCATCGTTCTTCATGACCGCAAGGGCCGGGCCCCGGCGGCGATCGCCCCTCAAAGTCCTTTCAGACTCAGCGCCCAAAAAGTTAACAAAAGGTTAACGGCGCCAGCAAGACAAACCGCGCGGCCTCCGCGCCCGCTTTTTGGCGAAATCCGGGACGGACAGAAGGCACAGATAAAAAAGGCGGGCAATGAGATCGCCCGCCTTTTCTTGTCCGGCCGGAGCCGGAGGTCGTCAAACCGGTATCAGGACGCGGCCTGGAACAGCTCGTCGACATAGTCCCAGTTGACCAGGTTGTCGACGAAGGCTTCCAGATACTTCGGCCGCGCGTTGCGGTAGTCGATGTAGTAGGAGTGCTCCCACACGTCGACGCCGAGCAGCGGCGTGGCGCCATGCACCAGCGGGTTTTCGCCATTCGGGGTCTTCATGATGACGAGCTTGCCGTCCTTCATGGCAAGCCAGGCCCAGCCGGAGCCGAACTGCGTCGTGCCGGCGGCGATGAAATCGGCGCGGAACTTGTCGTAGCCGCCGAGGTCGGCGTCGATCTTGGCTGCCAGACCGCCCGGAAGCGACGTGCCGCCGCCGTTCGGCTTCATCCAGTTCCAGAAATGCAGGTGGTTGAAATGCTGGCCCGCATTGTTGAACAGCCCGGCGTTCTTGCCGAAGCTCTCCTTGACGACCTCTTCCAGCGACTTGCCCTCAAGACCGGAATCCTTCAGCAGGTTGTTGCCGTTGGTGACATAGGCCTGATGGTGCTTGTCGTGATGATACTCAAGCGTTTCGGCCGACATATAGGGCCCGAGCGCATCATAGGCGTAGGGAAGATCGGGAAGTTCGAAAGCCATGTATTCGTCCTCCAAATGGGGGCGCCAAACGGCGTGAGACCAGGTCGCGGGCGATCGCGCGAAAACGCCTTGCCGGCGCGACCCGGCCGGATGTTCGGGTTGGAAGCGGCGCGAAAGCTGCCCCGCTCCGCGACGAGCCGGCGACCGCCGCACCGCGCGATCGGCGCGGGCGGCGGTTACCGCTTGTCACACAAGGCAAAATAGGGATGCGACCGGCAATCGGCAACGCCTCATCCGGAAAAACCCGTGGATGCGGGCAGAACAGGAGGGTGTCCCGGCGCGCGGGACGCCCGTCAGGCCCCGCGAGCCGACCGGTCGGACGACCCGCAAGGCCACAGGCTCAATAGGTCATCATCGCCGGCAGCGCCTTGGCCTGCTCGACCCATTTCTCCACCGACGTCTCGCCCGGCACTTGGCGCACGAGTTTCTTGTCCTCGTTCACCTCTTTCATCTTGGCGGCGAGATTGGCGGCGTTGCGGTGCTTCAGTTCCTTGACCGTATCGACACCGGCGGCTTCCAGAAGCTCGGAGTATTCCTCGCCGACACCGCTGATGCGCATCAGGTCGGCCATATTGGCCCACTTCAGGATGCGCGACGCCTCGATGCCCGTCTCCTCGACCAACGCCTTGCGCCCCTTCGGATCCTTGGCGCGCTCCAGATAGGCCTCGGTCGTGCGGATGCCGACCGCTTGCAGCTTCTTGGCATAGACCGGACCGATACCCTCAATCTCGTCAATGGAATACGACATCTGCATCTCCCCCTTTGGGCGGCCGGCACCGGCCAGCCTGCATGACACCCGCGCTAGAGAACCTGATTGAGCCCGGGAATGGAATTGACCACTTCGTCGACCGCCTCCGCACCGACCTGCTCGCGTGCGGCGTCCATCAGTTCGCGCGTGACGCTTTGCACCTGGGTCATGTCGAGACCGGCGCTGGTGAGCTCGTTGAGCGCCGCCATAGCGCCCATGCCGCCGCCAAGCATGCCGCCAAGGCCGCCGAGGAAGCCCCGTCCGCCGCCATCGGCCTCGATCACGTCCTCCGCGCCGGGCAAGGCCGCCAGGATCTGCTGGACCTGCTCGGACGGCCCCTCGCGATTGAGAAAATTAAGGATGATCGTGATCGCCTGGCGGGCGACGTCCTCGCCAATACCGGCAACCCTTGCAATCCGGCCGACAAGCTCTTCCATGCGCCCCCTCCAGAATCAAAATCCAACGTGTTCGTATCTGACACCACAGTTCCCGCGACGACAACCGCTATACAGCGCTCACCGTGCGGGTTACATGACGACGGACAGCAAATTGATGCCGTCAGGTGCGAGACAGGCAAAGCGGGAGACGGGCGGGTGCTTGCAGACGACAGGATCTTCATCGGCGGTTCCACCAAGGCGGAATATCTCCATCTCAAGCTCGCCAACCGGCACGGCCTGATCACGGGCGCGACCGGCACCGGCAAGACGGTCTCGCTGCAGATCCTCGCCGAAGGCTTTTCCAATGCCGGCGTCCCGGTGTTTTGCGCCGACGTGAAAGGCGATCTCTCCGGCATCGCCGCCGCCGGCGTCGAGAAGGACTTCCTGGAAAAGCGCGCCGACCAGATCGGCTTTGCCGACGACTATATCTACGAGGGCTTCCCGACGCTGTTCTGGGATCTCTTCGGCGAAAAGGGCCACCCGATCCGCACCACCGTGTCGGAGATGGGGCCGCTGCTCTTGGCCCGCCTGCTCGACCTCAACGCCACGCAGGAGGGCGTGCTCAACGTCGCCTTCGAGCTGGCCGACGACGAGGGCCTGCTGCTGCTGGATCTCAAGGACCTGCAGTCGCTGCTCGCCCATGTTGCCGAGCGCGCCTCCGAACTCTCGCGCGTCTACGGCAATGTCTCCAAGGCTTCCGTCGGCGCGATCCAGCGCCAGCTGCTCGTGCTGGACCGTCAGGGCGGAGACGCCTTCTTCGGCGAACCGGCCCTCGACATCCGCGACATGATGCGCACCACCCGCGACGGGCGCGGCATCGTCTCCGTGCTTGCCGCAGACAAGCTGATGAGCTCGCCCCGGCTCTACGCCACCTTCCTGCTCTGGCTGCTGTCGGAGCTCTTCGAGGAGCTTCCCGAGGTCGGAGACCCGGAGCGGCCGCGGCTGGTGTTCTTCTTCGACGAGGCGCATCTCCTGTTCGACGAGGCGCCCAAGGTGCTGGTGGAAAAGGTGGAACAGGTGGTGCGGCTGATCCGCTCCAAGGGCGTCGGCGTCTATTTCGTCACCCAAAACCCGCTCGACGTGCCAGACGAGGTGCTGGCTCAGCTCGGCAACCGGGTGCAGCACGCGCTGCGCGCCTTCACCCCGCGCGAGCAAAAGGCGGTGCGCGCGGCGGCCGAGACCTTCCGCCCGAACCCGGATCTCGACACCGAACAGGTAATCATGGAGCTTGGCGTCGGCGAGGCGCTGGTCTCCACGCTGGAGAAGAAGGGCGTGCCCTCGGTCGTGCAGCGCACGCTGATCCGCCCGCCCTCCTCCCGCCTCGGCCCGCTGGAGGACGGTGAACGCCGCGAGATCGTCGCCGCCAGCCCGCTTGCCGGGATCTACGAGCGCATCGAGGACCGCGACTCGGCCTTCGAGGTGCTCAAGCGCCGGGCGGAGGAAGCCGCCCTCATGGAAGCGCGCCAGCTTGAGCGCGAAGCCGAAGAGGAACGCCGGCGCGGCGAACCGCGGCGCACGCGCTCGGGCTTCGAACTGCCCGACTTCGGCCGCGACGACCGCCCCAAGACCCGCCGGCGGACGACCACCCGCCGCTCGCGCAGCGACAGCGTGGTGGAAACGGCGGCGAAATCCGTCGCCCGCTCGCTCGGCTCCGCTCTCGGGCGTGCCCTGGTGCGCGGCATCATGGGGTCGTGGAAACGGGGCTTCTGAGGTCGCGATTCCCCTGTGAGCGCCTGACCGGGTCCACCGGCTCAGCGAACCGGCGCCGCCCGCGACGAAACCTACCGTCGCGGGGACGCGACGGCAGGCTCACAAGCGCCGGAAAACGGCCGCATTTATAATCCTGAGGAATTGACTCCGGTTTTATTGCGATTTATGCCGAGGCCATGACCCCCGGCGCGACCGCCGGCGGCAAATATCCGCGGCGCCCGACCCAGCTTTCCCGCAAGGCCCGGCCCGCTTCCACGACATCAAGGAGAGACTGCGCGCGGGCGCCGCGCCACGGCGGAGCTGTGCCCGCTGAGGCACGCGCATGCCCGGCGCCGACCGGCACGCCATGACCAACACCCGCACCCTCTTGCTCTGCGCCACCGCCCTTTGCGCCACGCTCGCCCTCTCGCTCCCCGCGATTGCAGGGGACGCGCCCCTTTGGGGGCCGCATCTGGAGGTTGGCGGCAAGGTCGGAACCAAGACGGACGTCGGCGAGACGACGCTCTTCGTCCCGCTGTTCCAGACCTTCGACCGGCTGATCTACACCGACATTCGCGGAAGTTTCGGCTCGCCCGGATCGCAGGAATTCAACGCCGGTCTCGGCGTCCGCCAGATCATCGACAACCGCTGGATCGTCGGCGCCTACGGGTTCCTCGACTACCGTCGCTCACAGCACAACAACCATTTCACGCAAGTGACCCTCGGCGCGGAAGCCATGAGCGAGCGCCTCGGCCTCAGCGCAAATGTCTATCTGCCGTTCGGCAAGACCGTGCATCAGGCCGCATCGCACGACGCGGCAAGCGTCGGCGACGCCTCGATCACCGTGCGCGGCGGCGAGGAACGCGCGATGCGGGGCGTCGACGCGGAAGCCAGCGTCCTGACCGGCCTCAGCCTGTTGGGCGACGGCAGCGACGCGCTGTGGCTCCATGGCGGCGGCTACGCTTTCTGGGAAGACAAGGCGGATACCGTCTGGGGTCCGCGCGTGCGCGCCGAATACCGCGTCGACGACGTCCTGTTTGCGGGAAGCCGCGTCAGCCTCATCGCCGAATACCAGTATGACGAACCGCGCGGGTCGCAAGGCTTCCTCGGCGCAAGGCTGCGCCTGCCGCTGCAGCGCGTCGACGATGACGGTAGCTCCCGCCTTACCCCGCTGCAGAAGCGCATGACCGAAACCGTCACCCGCGATGTCGACATTATCGCCCAGGCAGGCGCCTTCGGCCGGGCCGTTACCGGCATCGATGCGGCCACCGGCGCCGCGCTCGACGATCTCGCGATCATCGATCCGGCCGCCGGCGACCTCGCCCAGCAGATCGACGCGGCCGGCAGCAGCCGGCAGGTGTTCATCAACGGATCGGGCGGCGAGATCGCCATCGACGACACCATCGAGCTCACCGCCAACCAGCGCGTCGCCGGTGCGTTCAATGTCCGCAACCCGCTCACCGGCCGGGTGATACGGGTCGGCGACACGCGGCTGCACGGCACCGACGCGACGCGCGACCTCTTTGCGATGGCCGACGATACCGCACTGTCCGGTGTCACCCTCTCCGGCGGACGGCACGCGGTCACCTCCGACGGTGCCGACCAGGTCGCACTCGCGGATCTTTCGATTTCCGGCGTCGCAGGCGCCGGCATCAACTTCGAGAACGGCACCGGGCTTTCGGTTGCGCGCGTCGCGCTCTCCGACATCAACTTCGAGGGCGCCGACGGCTTCAGCAACTTTGATCCGACGGCAACGCTCAGCGGTGTCGGCGTGCGCCTCAACCGGGCGAGCGAGGTGACGATCAAGGCGGTCACCGCCGACCGGTTGGGCATGGGCCTCTTCGCCAATGTCTCGCAGGACCTGACGCTGAGCGACATCAACATCTCCAACACCGCCAAGGAAGGCTTCGTCTTCCACTATGTGCATGGCGCGACGCTCAACCGGGTGAACGTTGCGCAGACGACGGCCGATGGCGCCGCCTTCGTCGCGTCGGGCGACATCGCCTACCGCAACTCGACGCTCTCCGGGCTGGGCGCGCTGCCCAACATCGGCAAGCGCAGCGGCATCAACATCTCCGCCTACAGCGGCGACGGCTCGATCATCGTCGGAGCGGAATCGAACACCGGCTACGACTTCGAAAACCTGACGATTTCCGGCGCGACCAACAGCGGCATGATGATCATGGGCATCCGCGATTCACGCTTTGCCGACATCACGATCTCCGACGTCGACATCATCGGCATCCAGCTCATGCAGATGCTCACCCCCTCGGACAACATCGCCTTCGACAGGATTTCAATCGACGGCGCGGGACGCGCCGGCTTCTGGATGATGGGCGATTTCGCAAACCTCACCGGGACCGTCTCGGTCACCGGAACGCCGGCGCCCTGCGGCCGCTCGCCCTACATGCCGACAACGCTGACGCAACCGGGCGGCGGCACGCTTGCAATCAACGGCGCGACCCTCACGCCCGGAGACGTCGCAACCGCCTGCGCTGCGGTCGCGAACTTCTAGAAGGGACCAGGCATTCCGAAAACGGCCGGCGGGGGACGAACCCTCCCGCCGACTGTCGATTCACATTGAATAACAAGCTGCATCTCGTCGAGTACGACCACGACCTCGAGTGGCGCTTTCCAGAAGTAGCATTGGATAGTTGAAGCCGAGGGGCAAGAAAGCCGGCGATGTCATCGCCGCCCACAATAGAGCGGTCGACAGTTCGTCAATTGACCGTTGATTGCTTTTTCGTTGTGCACCAGAATATCATTGTGGAAAATCAACACTGCAAAATTGCCCCCCCAAAAAGAAGTTCGACAGTTTATGTAAATGCACTTCCACTCAGAAGCAGAAAATTTTAGATAGGAATTTTTCATGGAAGCCCGGACTAAGACAGTTGAAGAATGGTTCGCAATGATCCGCGAGGGGCTACTAACGCTGCCGAGATTTCAGCGTTTTGAAGCTTGGCGACCAAATCAGATCGAAGGAGTTCTGGAAAACATACTCCGTCTTCCATCGCTTCCTATCGGGGCACTTCTTCTCTTGGAGGTGGGTGACAAGGAACTCTTCCATTCCCGACCGCTTTCCGGAGCTCCGGCTCCAACAGGCCTGCCGCAAATGAACTTACTTGACGGGCAGCAACGCATGACGGCTCTCTGGCGGTCACTTATTGCGAACTATGAAGAGTTCACTGTCTTTGTTTCTTTAGAAAACGTAGAGCGTCCAGAAATTGAAATCGTCAAACGCCACACTTCCAAGTCTGGCAAACGAATGCCGCTATGGGCAGACAATCCGATCGAGTGCCTGGAACGTAAATTAATCCCCGTTTCTATTCTTTGTCCCGGCTCCAAAGGAGAGATCGCGATGGACGAGTGGACGGAGGCCGCGGAAACCGACAAGACGACTGACAAGGCCATTATGCGTTTGCGCCAAAGACTTGCCTCCTATCCTATTCCTTTCTTATCTCTACCCGTAACTACGGAACAGGAAACAGCACTCGACGTTTTCATAAAGATGAACACGTCAGCATCACCACTGAAAGATTTCGACATCGTTGTTGCACAGCTCGAAGGCGCTGTTGGCGACTCGCTGCATGACATGATTGCAGAGCTTAAGGAAAAAGTTCCTGCAGCGGCTGACTATGGGAAGGTCGAAGATACAGCCTTGGCAATTGGGGCCTTGCTAAACGGCAAACCGCCGTTGAAGCGCACCTACCTAGACCCGGCTTTTGGCAGTGAATTGGCCAATGTTTGGGATCAAGTTGTAGTTGGATTAAGGCGGAGCGTATCGTTCTTGCGGGACGAGGCAATTTTCAATGAACAATTGCTGCCAACGGAGGTGATTGTATACCTGACTGGCGCCCTGTGGGTGCATGTTCCTATTGACGGAGCAGATCAAGAAGGGCGCGCCCGCACACTTATTCGGAAAGCAATTTGGCGCGCAAGTTTCACGGATCGTTATCTCAAGACTGCAACCACTCGGGCCTTCGCCGATTACAAGGCGATCCAGGACATGATCACAAATCACAATTCGAATGCCGTACCGGACCTGTTTGACGAAACCCAAAATCCATTGCCGCCAGCCGCCGAACTCGTTCGCGGCGGATGGCCGAGCCGCAAGGATAGGCTTGGTCGGGCAATCATTGCCGTCTCACTCTACGGCGGCGGCTATGATTTCGCCGATGGCGCGAAAGCAACTGCAGAAAATGTGAATTTCCGTGAGTATCATCACGTCTATCCGCGCAGCTTACTGCAGGAAGAATTCCCGGACCATGAGATAAACTCCGCCTTGAACTGCGCACTGATTTCTTGGAAAACCAATCGGAAAATAGCGGCTAAGAATCCCAAGCAGTACCTTGAAGAGCGCAGGCAGGATGCTAATGCCACGGAAGAACAAGTGCGGCAAAGGCTCGAAAGCCATCGCGTACCTTTTGATGACCTGGTCAACGGTGATTTCCGAACTTTTATCGAAACGCGCGCCAATTTGATACACACATCTATGCAAAAACTCTGCGACGGCTCAATCCCCTGATGCGACCTCATCAACTACGTTGTTTGATATAAGCCTTAGAATTTACGTTTTTCAGTTACACGACCCTGAAGCCCTATTTGGTTTCTTATTTTAACTAAAAAAGAACTGACACCATCACCTATAGCGCTTTTTCTATGCTCGCAAAGCGTATGGCTTTGCAGCTCTGAGGCTAGGGCGCAGAAAGTGACTTCTTGAGCGTAGCCCCTCCCCTTGCCACGTCCTGCGTTCTGGCGCAGTGTTGCGGTCCCCGATTTGGCGTCTGGCACGGGTTTCCCGGCGCGGCGCAATCCTTTCATACCGGAGCAGTTTCATGTCCCAACTCGACCGGGTCCTGTCGCGCATTGACACCGATTTCGACGCCTCGTTGTCCCGCCTGTTCGACCTGTTGAAGATCAAGAGCATTTCAACCGACCCGGCGTTCAAGGGCGACTGCCGCGCCGCCGCCGACTGGCTGGCGCGCGAACTGACCGGGATCGGCATTGCCGCAACCGTGCGCGACACCGACGGCCATCCGATGGTGGTCGGCCACAAGACCGACACGGACAAGCCCGGCCCGCATGTGCTCTTCTACGGCCATTACGACGTGCAGCCCGTCGACCCGCTCGACCTTTGGGAATGCGATCCATTCGAGCCGCGCGTCGTCACCCGCGAGGACGGCAGCAAGATCATCGTCGCGCGGGGTGCTGCCGACGACAAGGGCCAGCTGATGACCTTCGTGGAGGCGGCGCGCGCCTGGATCGCGGAGACCGGCGGGCTGCCGCTCAGCGTCTCGGTGCTGCTGGAGGGCGAGGAGGAGAGCGGCTCGCCGTCGCTGCATCCGTTCCTGGAAGCCAATCAGGACGAACTCTCCTGCGATCTGGCGCTCGTCTGCGACACCGGCATGTGGGACCGCGAGACGCCGGCGATCAGCACCATGCTGCGCGGGCTCGTCGGCGAAGAGATCACCGTCACCGCCGCCGACCGCGACCTGCATTCGGGCATGTACGGCGGAGCCGCGCGCAATCCGATCCATGTGCTTTCCGACATCATCGCCGGACTGCACGATGAAAACGGCAAGGTGACGCTGCCGCACTTCTACGATGGCGTGATCGACATGCCGGAGGACGTCACCGCGCTGTGGGACAAGCTCGGCTTCGATCATGAGGCGTTTCTCGGCGGTATCGGGCTGAAACACCCGGCCGGCGAGGCCGACCGCAGCGCGCTGGAGCACATCTGGACGCGCCCGACCTGCGAGATCAACGGTATCTGGGGCGGCTACACCGGCGCCGGCTTCAAGACGGTGATCCCCTCGCAGGCGCATGCGAAGCTCTCCTTCCGTCTGGTCGGCGACCAGGACCCCGACCAGATCCGTCTCGCCTTCCGCACCTATGTGCGCGAGCAGTTGCCGGACGATTGCGAGGTCAGCTTCTCCAAGCACGGCGGCAGCCCGGCGCTGCGGCTTGATTTCGACAGCCCGGCGCTCGCCAAGGGCCGCAAGGCGCTCTCCGAGGAATGGGGCAAGGAGGCCGCGCTGATCGGCTGCGGCGGGTCGATCCCCATCGTCGGCGACTTCAAGTCGATGCTCGGCATGGATTCCCTGCTGATCGGCTTCGGCCTCGATGACGACAAGGTGCACTCGCCCAACGAGAAATACGAAATGTCGAGCTACCACAAGGGCATCCGCTCCTGGGCCCGCGTGCTCGACGCGCTTTCGCAGGACTGAGGCACCGCGCCGCGGCCAGGGTTTAAGGGCCGCGGCGCCCGACGACACGACGGGACATCCGATGAAATCGATTTGCGTCTTCTGCGGCTCCAGCATGGGCCGGCGACCGGACTACGAAGAGGCAGCCGCCGAAACCGGACGCGCCATCGCGCGCAGCGGCCGGCGTCTCGTCTATGGCGGCGCCAAGGTCGGGCTGATGGGCGTTGTCGCCGATGCCGCCCTTGCCGCGGGCGGCGAGGTGATCGGCGTGCTGCCGATCGCGCTGGAAAAGAAGGAGCTGGCGCACGAAGGCTTGAGCGCCCTGCATGTCGTCTCCTCCATGCACGAGCGCAAGGCGATGATGGCCGACCTCTCGGACGGCTTCATCGCGCTTCCCGGCGGCGCCGGCACGCTGGAAGAACTGTTCGAGATCTGGACCTGGGGCCAACTCGGCTATCACCGCAAGCCCTGCGGCCTGCTCAATGTCTCGGGCTTCTACGACGGGCTGCTGTCATTCCTCGACCTGCAGCGCGACGAGGAATTCGTGCGCCCGGAAATGCGATCGATGGTTGCGGTGGAAAACACCCCCGACGCATTGCTTGCCGCCTTCGAGCGCTACCAGGCGCCGAAGACCCCGAAATGGATCAAGCGCAGCGAGACCTGAGACGGCGACCGGCGGTCACCGCCGCCGGGCGTCCCTCAACTGAGCGCCAGCAGGCCATTGAGGTCGCTGAGCACCGCCGCCGGCGGCAGGTCGGTGTATTCGTCCGCCGCGCCGGCCCGATTCACCCAGACGGTGCGGAAGCCGAAGGCGGTGGCACCGGCAATGTCCCAGCGGTTCGACGACTGGAACGACACGGCCTCCGGATAGACGCGGAAGTGGTTGGTGACGATCTCGTAGACATCCTGCCGGGTCTTGTAGGTCTTCAGCAGGTCGGTGGAAAACACCTCGTCCAGCAGGTCGTCGATGCCGGCGGCGCGTGCCGCCGATTCCAGCATCGCCGGCGAGCCGTTGGACAGGATCGCGAGACGGTGGCCGTCGTCCTTCAGGCGCTTCAGGACGGTGGGAACCTCCGGATAGCAGTCGAGCTTCCAGTAGGCGTCGAGCAGACGCTGGCGAAGCTCCGCGTCGTTCTTTCCAACGATCGCCATCGCCGTGTCGAGCGCCTGTTCGGTCAGCGTCCAGAAGTCGAGGTAGCGGTCCATCAGGGCGCGCGTCCAGGAGTATTCCAGCTGCTTGTCGCGCCACACCGACGACAGCCGCTGCGCCTCCGGCCCCAGGTCCCCGGCATAGCGGCGCACCGCCGCGTGCACGTCGAAAAGCGTGCCATAGGCATCGAAGACGAAAGCGGAAACGGGCTTGGACGACGGATGCGACATGGGCGGGCCTCGGTTGGTTGCCGATTTTTTGTTCAGATGGCGAGCAAACAGCCATCGCCGCTTGAGGTCAATGCTTTTGTGCAGCGCACAAAAGGCTGGCGCAACAGCCCGCCTGCGCCGGGAGGAACATGCCGGGAGACAAATTCCGGAAATTGCCGGTGGACGGTCGATCGTATTTCCTCATCGGGGAATTTCAGAACTTCCGTCTCTTTTTACCGTTAAGCGCGACAGGGTCTTGACCTGACAGAGGGATCGGCGTTCGATCCCGACCATTCACGAATTTGAATTCAATCAAGGAGAGCGGTATGGCCGAGTGGTCGCAGACCTGGAACTGGATCGACGGGCAGTGGCTGGACGGCAATCCGTCAATAATGGGCCCGCGCAGCCACGCATCCTGGCTGGGGTCGAGCGTCTTCGACGGTGCGCGCGGTTTTGACGGCCTGACGCCGGATCTGGACCTGCATTGCCAGCGACTGAACGATTCCTGCGGCGCGCTCGGCATGAAGCCGACGATGAAGGTCGGCGAGATGATGGAACTCGCGCAGGACGGCATGGCGAAATTCGCGCCGGGAACGGCCGTCTACATCAAGCCGATGTATTGGGCGGAAGGCGAAGGCCCCGGCGTGATCGCGCCGGATCCCGACAGCACCCGCTTCTGCATGTGCCTGTTCGAGGCCGCCATGGCCCCGGCCGACACGGCGATTACCCTGACGCTCTCGCCGTTCCGCAGGCCGACGCTGGAGACCATGCCGGTCAACGCCAAGGCGGGGTGTCTCTACCCCAACAACGCGCGCGCCATCGTCGAGGCCAGGTCGCGCGGCTTCGACAATGCGATCGTGCTCGACATGCTGGGCAATGTCGCCGAGCTGACCACGGCGAATGTCTTCATGGTCAAGGATGGCGAGGTGCATACCCCGGCGTGGAACGGCACCTTCCTTAACGGCATCACCCGTCAGCGCGTCGTCAAGCTCCTGCGCGATGCGGGAACCGTCGTGCATGAGCGCACGCTCGGCTACGGCGATTTCCTCGATGCCGACGAGATCTTCTCCACCGGCAACTACTTCAAGGTCGTGCCGGTGAAGCGCATCGAGGACCGCGACATGGAGCCCGGCCCGATGGCGGCGCGCGCGCGCGAACTCTACTGGGACTTCGCAAAGGGCTGAGGCGCGGTCTATCCGTCCGGCGTGCGTTTCGATCAGGCGCGCGCCGGGCGCAGCGTCAGGAGTGCCGCGACCACGAGAAGAGCCGCCGCGCACAGCGACGGCCAGAAGAAGCTCCCGGTCAGGTCGGCGGCATAGCCGGCAAGGGTGGGCCCCAGCATCTGCCCCAGCCCGAAGCAGGCGGTCATCATCCCGAGCACCGTCTTCGGCTCGCCGCCCGACAGGCGCCGCGCCTCGACCAGGCCGAGCGAGGTGATGCCCATGAAGGTGCCGCCGAGGAGAACCGCCGCGAGGACGGCGCCGGCCGCGCCTGGAACCAGAACGCTTGCGGCGACGCCGACCGCCTCCACGGCGCAGGCCAGCGAAAAGGCGCGCATGCCGCCAAGCCACGCGGCGACCCGCCCCCAGATCCAGACCGACACGGCCGCCGACACGCCGACCGCCGCCCAGGCCGGCGTCTCGTAGACGGAGAGCGTTTGCGACGCGCGCAGAATGCTGGTGAGAAAGGTCGCGGTCACAACGTAGCCGACCCCGAAGAGCGCATAGGCAATGGCAAGCCGGACCAGCGCCGGAGACGGTCGGGCGATGCGCGCAGCAGGCGCCGGCGCTGCGTTCGCCGCCGATGGACGAGGCTCGACAGCGTCATCGCTCGCGACAAGGCAGATCCAGGCACCCATGCCCAGCACCGCGGCAAGCGCGCCGGCGCCGATCCATTGCCCTTGCCACGCCGCACCGCCGCGGACAAGCGCACCGACCAGAACCGCAGACACCGCGATCCCGATCCCGACGCCGGCAAAATGCAGCGCGGCAAGGCCCGTCCGGTTCATGCGCGCCAGGCGCTCAAGCACCAGCGTGGAGGAAAACACGAGAACCCCGGCGCTGGCGATGCCGCCCAGGAACCGCCAGAGGGCGAGAACCGGCAGCGCCGCATCCATGGCCATGAGGCCGGTGGTCGCCACGCTGGCGATGAGGCTTGCGCGAAAGCCGCTGCGCACGGCGGATCCGGCAAGCGACATGGCGGCAAGCGCGCCGACCAGATAGCCGAGGAAATTGGCCGAAGCGACCATCCCCGCCTCGGACGCACTCAAGGGGATTTCCGCACTCATCGAAGGAAGGATCGGCGTCAGGGCAAAGCGGCCGATCCCCATCGCAACCGCAAGCGCGCACAGGCCGCCGAGAGCAAGCCGCACGGGCGAACCGCCAGCCGCAGGCATTATAGGGGTCTCCCGACGGAGGCCGGCGCCCGTCGTTTCGCGACCACGCGCGACACGGCACCATGTCCCGGTTTGCGCGAACCGTCCCGGAGATATCGAGCGAGGGGAGCGGAAGTGCCGTTCATTTTGAGTGTCTTTCGCGGGCCCGGCGACAGGTGGGGAAAAAGCGGCCAATACCAGAGGCACGCTTGTACCACGAGGAACGTCATCCCTCCATCGGCAGTCGGCCGGTCAGCCTTTCAACCACATTTCGGCATTCTCGAACGGCATCCCCTCGTCATCCTCGGCCCGTCGCGACCGCTCCGTAAAGCCGAGCGCCTCGTAGAACGCATGGGCCCGCGTGTTTGCGGTATAAACCTCTAGCCCCAGTTCGCCTTTGCGTTTCAGCGCATGCGCGATCAGCGCCCGTCCAATCCCCTGTCCATGATGGCGCGGCGTGACGAACAACCCTCCAATGAAGCTGTCGAGCAGGCTGATGAAACCGACCGGCTGCAATCCCCGACAGGCCACCCAGGTTTCCGCATTGGGCAGATACTCGTTCTCGATCAGCGCGCGCTGCTCAAGCAGGCGCTCCCGGCCGACGAAGGCATGTGCCTGAAGCGAGGCGTCGAGCCAGATGCCCGACAGCGTTTCAAGGTCCGTCGCAGCGTCATAGGCGCGGATGTGCGTTTCAAGGCGGGTCATGACGGCTGCGAAGACACATCTGCGATCCGGTGGAGGACAACCCCAAGCGCTCTAAAAGGCGCCCTGGCGCCAGCCCCGACATTTTCAGGACTTGCGGACAAGCAGAGCGGGGGCGCGCCGGTGGCTGCCCGGCGCCCCTTCGTTAGATGCGCCTCGCGTGGCTCAGACGATCCGCGCCGGGCGGTTCACAGCCGGATCTGCCCGTAGCGCAGCGCCTCGACGACCGTATGGGTCTTGTTGGACGCATTCAGCTTGGCGCTCGCGTTTTGAAGATGCGCGTGCACCGTGCGCTGCGAGATGTCGAGAAGCTCCGCAATGTCGCTGGCGGTCTTGCCGAGGGCGGTGAGTTCCAGAACCCGGCGTTCGCGCGCGGAGAGATCCCCCGGCCGCTGCGCCGAAATCACGCCCAGCTCGATCAGCCGGCGGAAGGCGGCGTTGCAGATCAGTTCCAGATTGGACAACTCGATCTTGCCGGCTTCCAGATGGGAGCCGCCGCCCAGGACGAGCGCCTGGAACGGATGCGTCTCTGTCACCGGAACCACCACCACGCGCGTGTCGCGCCCGAGCGATGCAAGCAGCTCGGAATGCGACATGTCGCCGTCGCTCACGTCCCAGACGAACGGGCGGTTGCGCATGAGACCCAGCATCAACGCGCTGTCATTCGCATCCAGCTCGGAGCGCTCGATGCCGCCGGCGCGATTGTCCGCCCAGCGAAACCGGTGCACCAGTCCGGAAATCGGCCGGTTGGGCATTGGAAGCCCGGCCGCGAGGATATGGGTCGCGCCAAGCCTGCGCAACTGCGTCTCAATGATATCAAGGACATGCTTTCCGGTCTGGGCGTCGGCAATTGCCTGCGCCCGCGCCTGCATTTCCGTAGGGTCGGCCATGCGTTCCTGCCTTTCCGTCATGTCGCCAGGGCTCCTGGAGAGCCCGGGCGATCCTGTCGGTCGATTTGAACCACATTCGCTGCGTCGAAACCGCAGGACGCCCCGCTCAAGATCGATGTCCCAGCAACATCGACCCGCATCGTCCACACAACATCCCCCGATGGATACTTCCCGAAAAACCGTCTCACCAGACTATACTCCAGCCCCGTTCCAATCCAGAATCTTTGCCAGTGTCGTCGTTTTGCTCCAGACCGGGCCGGAAAAACCCGCTGCGGATCGGCAACGTCCGCGGGAGACTCTCAACTTGCACGCCTGATTCCAAGAATCGTACGATCTCCTTGGCGAAGCTTCACTTTTTTCGACAAGCCGGCAACACCCTAGCCTCAAGATTGTGTTCATTAAATGAACGTAAAATCCATTTTTGCAACCTTAACGTTAAAAATTGCTTTTCCCAGTCCACGCAATTCTTCCAAACCTGCAGGAAGTGCCAGTGTGGGATCTTTCGATATCCCCAGAAGTGACAATACGACCGGCGGAAAGCCCCGTTTCCGTCGCCGCGCCCGCGTTCGCGCCCTGTCCCCCCAAGGCGAGACGTCTTCGGGACTTTCGCGCTGCCGGTTCGGATGCTAAGCCCGGGCGGCGGCTCCGGCCCGCCCGTTTGACGGCCGACAGTCCCCCCCACAACGAGAGGCGCCATGCGGCTTTTACAACGCTTTTTCCCGGTTGTTCTGATTTCGGTTCTGGCCGGTGCCTGTTCGCCGACGCTCGACACCGGACCGGTCACCGTCGCGCGAACCTCGAATATCACGCTCGTCAAAATCACGGATGCGGGCGCGGGCGGAATCACCTCCGAGACGGTCTATTCCGAAAAGGCTGTCGCGCAGGCGTTGCCGGGCTTCACGACCGAGGGGTTCCAGTCGGCCACGGAAGACAGGACCGAATGGGCCATCGGCGCCTTCAATTCCGACGGGTTCCAGGTGCTTCAGGTCTACAAGGGCAACGGCGGCCGGGTGCGCGCGGTCCATGGCGTGACCCACCACCTGCAGGGTCCCAACGGCGAGCGCATCGGCATGACCTTCGCCGAGGTGGGCACGTCGCGCCGCGATTGCCGCGTCGGCCGCAACCTGTGGCGTGGCATGGCGATCTGCAAGGCCGACGGCAGCAAGAATGTCACCCTCGTCTATGCGATCTCGCAATATGCCGGCCCCTTCGACCGGCTTCCGTCCAACGACCAACTGCGGGAGGCGGCGATCCAGCGCATCATCTGGACCGCGCCCTGAGGCAAACAGGGGGCAATCGGTCCGGCGCGTGCCTCTGCGCATAGCCGGCCGATGCCGCCTAAGCCTGTTTCATCTGGGCGACCCCTTCCGGCGCAGCGGCGTTTTGCAGGAAGCCGCTCGCCTCGGTGAACGTCATCGGGCGCGCGAACAAATATCCTTGGCCGAATTTGCAATCGAGACTCTTCAATTGCGCGAGCTGTTCGGGCCGCTCGATCCCTTCCGCCGTCGTCGGGATATCCAACCCGTCCGCAAGCGCGATAATCGATTTCACGATCTTCATTCGCTTCCTGTCCTTGCCGACGGCTTCGACGAAAGCGCGGTCGATCTTGATGTAGTCGAAGGTCAGATTGGACAGTTGCGAAAGGCTTGAGTAGCCGGTTCCGAAATCGTCGAGGGCGAAGGTGACCCCTTCCTTGCGCAGGCTGTTGATGACGGCTGTTGCGGTGTCCAGATCGCGCACCAGCGCGCTTTCGGTCACTTCGATCTCGAGCTGTCGCGGTGACAAACCGGTGTCGGCGAGGATGGTCAGAATGCGATGGGCGAGAAGGCGGTCGCCCATCATTGATGGCGCAACGTTGAACGCGATCTTCAAATGCGCCGGCCAGTTCAGCGCGTCGGTACAGGCGCGGCGCAGCAGGTTCTCCGACAGCTCGATGATGATGCCGATGTCGTCGGCGATCTGGATAAACTCGTCCGGCGGGATGAATTGTCCCGGAGCGGGCTCCCACCGGGCAAGCACCTCGAACCCGCGGACGTCACCCGTCTCCAGGTCGATCAACGGCTGATAGTGCGGAACGATGGCTTTCTGGCGCACGGCGCGGCGAAGCTGCTGTTCCAGCTTGGCGCGTCCGCTCATCGCCCCGTCCATCGCCGGGTCGTAGTGCATGGCACATCCCCGCCCCGCCTTCTTGCCGCTGTAAAGCGCATAATCCGCCCGCAGAAGCAGATCCTTCAAGGTCGCCACCTGTCGATCCGAGGGAGCAGCGATGCCGACGCAGGCTCCGATCTCGACGTGAACGCCCTTGATGGCAACCGGACGACTCAGATTCGAGATGATCTCTTCCGCCCGCACTGTCAGTTGCAGCGCTGGAGCGATCTTGCAGATCACAACGAACTCGTCGCCGCCAAGACGCACGACGATGTCGTCGGGAAACAGTCGCCGGAGCCGCTGAGCGATGTCCGCCAGCAGCGCATCTCCGCCATCGTGTCCGATCAGGTCGTTGACTCTCTTGAATCCATCCAGGTCGATCGCAAGAACGGCGTGGCATTGCATGCCGCCCCGCTCCGCGATCATCTGCACCGCATGCTGCTCCAGGAAGCGGCGGTTCGGCAATCCGGTCAGCGCATCGTGAACCGCGGTCCAGCTTGCCTGGGTTTCCGCCGATCGCCGAAAGCGCGCCTCCCGTCGGAAGTCGTTCATCCGACGCACCGCGAAAACGAACCCCATGAGGCCGGCGCAGATCAACCCGACCAGCACCTCATCCAGTTCAAGCGCTTCATGCGCTTCGATGAAATCATGAAGCTGTTCGTAAGCATCGTTGTGGACCGCCACGGCCCAGAGCACCAACGCCACTGCGCTCAAGAGCAGAAGTTCCGAATAAACGCCGATACTGATGCGCCAGAATCGCTTCTTCTTCATTGTTTCCTCAGCGCGAAACAGCCATTTTCCGGACAGCATTTACCAGCAGAACCTCTTTCTTCCAAGTTAAAGAAAATATTTTTCCGGCTGATTGAAAAAACAGAATTGAAACAAAAGTAAAAAATCAGAAATTTCAAACATAGGTATACATAATAGAAATACACAACTCCATTTACCCGACGACATGCCCCATCCGAAGCGTTCCGTTTCGCGGTTATCCTATGACGTATTTCCGATTCGTAGATTTTTTCAAGACTTCAGGCCTGGATGCGGCATACGCGCCGACAGGTGCGAACACCCCCTTCCCCCGACGGACCACGCCGGGCGCCGGATGTTCCGTTTCGGGACGCGCGCCCGGCACGGCTTTTGCGTGGCTGCGGGTGCGGAAGGACCAACGACATGGAACGAAACAGTCAGCGCATCGCAGCTTCAGGCATCTCCCGGCGCGCCCTGCTCCTAGGCGGGGCGGGCGCTCTTGCCGGCGCGGCCCTGGCCGGAGCCTCGCTGCCGGCGCGGGCGGCCGTCCGGGTCGCGGATCTGCGCGGCACCATCGACGCGGCCGAATTCGGCATCCGCCCGGGTGCCGCCGACGATCAAAGCAGCCTGATGCAACAGGCGATCGACGCCGCCGCCCAACGCGGGCGCGCGCTGTTTCTTCCCGGCGGACGCTACACGGTCGCAAACCTGCGGCTGCCATCGGGCACCAAGTTGGTCGGACTGCCCGGACAGACCCGTTTCGACTATCAGGGCGGCGGCCACCTGATCTATTGCGAGAAGGCCAAATCCGTCGGCATCGAGGGCATTCATTTCGACGGCGGCAACCGCTTCATCGGCGAATACGCGCCGGCCCTGCTGCATTTCGCCGACGCGCAGGATGTCGCCATCGAGGGCTGCACCGTGACCGGCAGCACCAAGACGGGCCTGGCCCTCGACCGATGCTCCGGCCGGGTGGCGAACTCCACGGTCTCCGGCGCGCGCCTGGCGGGCCTTCGCAGCGTCGAAGCGAGCGGACTGGCGATCACCGGCAATCATGTGCACGACTGCGCCAATGGCGGCATTCTGGTGCATCGCTGGCGCGAGGGCGACGACGGCACCATCGTTTCCGACAACCGGGTGGAACGGATTTTCGCCCGCGACGGGGGGACGGGTCAAAACGGCAACGGCATCAACATCTTCCGTGCGCACAACGTCATCGTGCGCGGCAACCGGGTCGCCGATTGCGCCTTTTCCGCGATCCGCTCCAACGGCGGGTCGGGGATCATCATCGAGGGCAATTCCTGCCTGCGCTCGGGCGAGACCGCGATCTACTCCGAGTTCGCCTTCCAGGGCGCGGTGATCGCCGACAATCTGGTCGACGGCGGCGCCATCGGCATTTCCATCGCCAATTTCCTCGATGGCGGGCGGCTCGCGACCTGTTCCGGCAACGTCGTGCGCAACATCGTCGACACCGGTCCCTATCCGGCCGAGGTGCAGGGCTTCGGCATCGGCATCGCGGTGGAGGCGGACACCGCTCTCACCGGCAATGTGGTGGAAAACGCCGCGCGCATTGGCGTGCACATGGGCTGGGGCCCCTATCTACGCGATGTCGCGGCAACCTCGAACGTGCTGCGCGACTGCCCCATCGGCGTCGCGGTCACCGTCGTGGAGGGCGCAGGGCCCGCCCTGATCGCAAACAACATGATCACCGGCGCAAGGCGGGGCGCGGTCGTCGGCCACCGCTGGAAGGAGGCGACGACGGGCGATCTGACGCGGGAGGATGCGGCCAGCCGCTTCCCGCATCTCTCGGTGAGCGGAAACGTGGTGCGCTGATCAGGCCCGCAAGCCGTCGAGCGCGCCCTCGACCGCCCGCACGTCACCGACGTGGATGCCGTTCCAGTTGACCAGCCGCGGCGCGACCCAGGGCGCGAGCGCGGCATGTTCGTCGTCGGAGAGGCCGAGCAGCTGCGCGAGCACGCCGGCCATCATGGTTTCCGCAGCCCGCGTCGCGCCGTCCTCGCATTTCAGCGCGACGCCGATGCCGATCTCGGGAAGCGCGGCGGTGAAAACGCCTTCCGCGCCGGTCTTGACGAAGACGCGCCCCGAAAAGGCGCGCATCACATCGGTGCAGAACCGTTCGGTGCCGGCGACCATTTCCGGCACGCCCGTGCAGGCGTCATAGAGCCGCTGCGCAGCCTCGGCGCGGGCCGGCTCTAGACCGGTTCCCGTGCCGAGTCGCGCGAAGGCATAGGCCAGACGGTCGAGCGGCATGGCATAGGTCGGGATCGAACAGCCGTCGGTGCCCCTCGCCATGTCGGCAAAGGACATGCCGCTCATCTCTTCCATGGCAGCGCGCGCCTCGCGCTGCACCGGGTGCTCCGGCTCCACATAGCCGCGCGGATCGACGCCGAGGGTGCGCGCCAGGCCGACGAAGCCTGCGTGCTTGCCCGAGCAGTTGTTGTGCAGCGGACAGGGAGAGGCATCGGCGCGGTGAAGGATGGCGACGTCTTCCATCCGCTTGGGCCAGTGGCTGCCGCATTCCAGCGCGCTTTCGTCCGCGCCCGCCTTCATCAGCATCACCCGCGCGGCGTTGACATGCATCGCCTCGCCGTTGTGCGACGCGCAGGCAAGGGCAAGCTCCGCGTCGCTCAGGTCGAGTGCCTCGGCCGCCCCCGATTCCACCAGCGGCAGCGCCTGCAGCGCCTTGACGGCGGAGCGGGGAAACACCTGCCAGTCGGCATCGCCCACGGACGCGACGCGCTTGCCGTCGGCATCGACGAGGACGATGGCACCGCGATGACGGCTTTCAACGGCCGTGCCGCGCGTGACCTCGACGAGAACGGGATTTTCCATCTCAGGCTTCTCCCGCAATCGCCAGCGACGGCGCCGCGCGACCGGCGATCCAGGCGCCGAGACGCTCCAGCGCCGCATCGATCACCGCGTCCTGCTTGCAGAAGCAGAAGCGGATGAAGTTCGTCGGCGCGTCGGCCACATAGAAGGCGGAGACCGGCACGGCGGCGACCCCGGCTTCCTCCACCATCAGCCGGCAGATCTCCGCGTCGTTCCCCTCGATCCCGAGCGGGGAGATGTCGCAGGTGGCGAAATAGGTGCCCTCGCAGGGAAGAACGCCGAAACCCAGCGCCGCAAGTCCGCTGGCGATCCGGTCGCGCTTGGCCTGCATCTCGTCGCACAGGCCGGTGAAATAGCTGTCGTCCTTGCCAAGGCCGTAGGCGACGGCCCGCTGCAGGTTGGGCGGCGTGGTGAAGGTGACGAACTGATGCGCCTTGGCGATCGGCTCCAGGAGCTTCGGCGCGGCGGTGATATAGCCGACCTTCCAGCCGGTGAGCGAGAGAGTCTTGCCGGCGGAGCCGATGCGCACGGTGCGCTCGCGCATGCCCTCGATCGCCATCAGCGGCAAATGCCGGCGCCCGTCGAACAGGAGGTGCTCGTAGACCTCGTCGCAGATCGCATAGACGCCGTGTTCCAGGCAAAGCCGGGCGATGGCCTCCAGCTCCTCCACCGAGAATACCTTGCCGGCCGGGTTCATCGGGTTGTTGATCAGGATCGCCTTGGTGTTTTCGGTGAAGGCGTCCTCGAGCGCGCGCAGGTTCAACCGCCAGTCCGGCGGGGTCACGCGCAGGCGAACCGGGATCCCCCCTGCCCGCTTCACCAGCGGCAGGTAGCAGTCATAAAGCGGCTCGACCAGGATCACCTCGTCGCCCGGCTCCAGCAGCGCCAGAAGGGTGTCGGCCAGCGCCTCGGTCGCACCCGACGTCACCATGACTTCCGTCTGCCAGTCGACGTCGAGACCGTAGAACCGCTTGTTGGAGGCGGCAACCGCCTGGCGCAGCTCGGGCAGGCCCAGCATCGGCGGATACTGGTTCGGTCCCAGCATCAGCGCGTCGGCGGCCATGCGACGCACGTCCTCCGGACCGTCGACGTCCGGAAATCCCTGGCCGAGGTTGATCGCCCCATGCGCGATGGCGAGCCGGGACATGGTCTCGAAGATCGTGGTGGGAAGGCCGGTGAACACCGGATTGGTCGGCTTCATGCTGTCTTGCATCCTTGCATCGCGGCTCTCCCCCCGGATCGACCGCCCGTCTCCGCAGGGTTGTAGTCATTCGCCAGGCCGACGTCCAGACGAACGCGCGATGGGCCGCGGACGCCGGTCCGCGGCCCATTGCGCCAGGCGTTCAGTGCACCAGGACGTTGCGGAACTGCCAGGGATCGCTCTCATCGATGTCCTCGGGAAACAGGCCCGGACGGTCGGTGAGCGGCGTCCAGTCGGTGTAATAGCCATTGACCGGACCGAGATAGGGCTTTTGCACCTCAAGGCAGCGGCGATAATCCATTTCGTCTGCCTCGACAATGCCGGCCTCGGGGTTTTCAAGCGCCCAGACCATGCCGGCGAGCACGGCGGAGGTCACCTGCAGGCCGGTCGCGTTCTGATAGGGCGCAAGCTTGCGGGTCTCCTCGATGGAGAGCTGCGAACCGTACCAATAGGCGTTCTTGGCGTGGCCGTAGAGCAGCACGCCGAGTTCGTCGATGCCGTCGGCGATCTCGCTCTCGTCCAGCACATGCAGCTCGGGCTGCACCTTGCCGGCCGCGCCGAACAACTCGTGCAGCGACAGCACCGCGTCATTCGCCGGATGGTAGGCATAGTGGCAGGTCGGGCGATAGACGACCTTCTTGCCCTCGCGCACGGTGAAAAAGTCGGCGATGGAAATCGACTCATTGTGCGTGACCAGGAAGCCGTATTGCGGCCCCGGCGTCGGGCACCAGGTGCGCACACGGGTGTTGGCGCCGGGCTGCTCCAGGAAGATCGCCGCCTTGCAGCCCTTCTTCTGTTTCTTCGCGTTCTTCGGCTTCCAGTTTTCGTGCGTGCCCCAGCCAAGCTCGGCCGGCTGGAACCCTTCCGACAGGAATCCTTCCGCCGACCAGGTGTTCCAGAACACGTTCATCGGCTTCGGCAGGCGGGCGCGCTGGGTGTCGCGCTCGGCGATGTGGACGCCCTTGACGCCGACCTTCTTCATCAGCTTCGCCCAGCCCTTGCGGGTGGTCGGCTCCTCGAAGGTGCAGCCGGTGTCGCGGGCGATGTCGACCAGCGCCTGCTTGACAAACCAGGACACCATGCCCGGATTGGCGCCGCAGCAGGAGACAGCCGTGGTGCCGCCCGGGTTCTTCTTCTTCTCGCGGCGCACGGTCTCGCGCAGCGCGTAGTTGGTGCGCGAGGCATTGTCGGCGGTGGTGTCGAAATAAAAGCCGAGCCAGGGCTCGACCACCGTATCGATGTAGAGCACGCCGAGCTCGCGGCAGAGCTTCATCAGGTCGAGCGAGGAGGTGTCGACCGAGAGGTTGACGCAAAAGCCCTGCCCCTTGCCTTCGGTCAGAAGCGGGGTCAGCACGTCGCGATAGTTGTCGCGGGTGATCGCCACCTTGGAAAACCGGTAGCCGCGCTCCTCGACCATCGCCCGGTCGGTGTCGACCGGATCGATCACCGTCACCCGCGAGGCGTCGAAGCCGAAGTGCCGCTCGATCAGGGGAAGCGTGCCCTTGCCGATGGAGCCGAAGCCGATCATCACGATGGGGCCCGAGATCGTGCCATGAACCGGATAGGCCGGAGCTGCCGGCGCGGGCGCGTCCATTGCCTTCTCGGCTGCCGGTGCAGGCGTTGCAGCGGTCTTCGCGGCACCGCGCGGCGCGGGCTTGCGGCGGGGCTTGGTGACCACGGGGGTGTCGTCGTTGCTCATGGCGGCGATCCTTTGCGTTTCATGGCGCAGTGCACGGCCACATTCGGCACGCGATACGGCAGTACGATGACAGCAACCGGCCGCTTGCGCGACCGATTGCCGTATCGGAATTCGGGTGGGGTGGAACAGTCAGATGACGTAGGAGCGCAACGGGTCGAAGCCGTTGAACGCGATCGACGAATAGGTCGTCGTATAGGCACCGCAGGCCTCGATCAGCACCTTGTCGCCAATCGACAGGCTCACCGGCAGCTCATAGGGCGTCTTTTCATAGAGCACGTCGACGCTGTCGCAGGTCGGGCCGGCCAGCACGCAAGGGGTCTTGCGGTCGCCGTCCTTGTCCGTGCGGATCGGATAGCGGATCGCCTCGTCCATCGTCTCGGCCAGGCCGTTGAACTTGCCGATGTCGAGATAGACCCAGCGGATCTCGTCTTCCGCAGCGGACTTCTTCGAAATCAGGACGACTTCCGCCTCGATCATGCCGGCGTCGCCGACCATGCCGCGGCCCGGCTCGATGATCGTCTGCGGGATGCGGTTGCCGAAATGGGTGTTGAGACCGCGCAGGATCGCCTCGCCGTAGTGGGGAACGCCCGGGATGTCCTTGAGGTAGCGTGCGGGGAAGCCGCCACCCAGGTTGACCATGGACAGCGTGATGCCGCGCTCCGCCATCTCGCGGAAGATCGCCGCTGCGGAGGACAGCGCACCGTCCCACGCCTCGACATCGGCCTGCTGCGACCCGACGTGGAACGACACGCCATGAGCGACGAGGCCAAGGCGATGGGCATGCTCCAGAACGTCGGGCGCCATGTCCGGCGCGCAGCCGAACTTGCGCGACAGCGGCCAGTCGGCGCCGGCACCGTCGCAGAGGATGCGGCAGAACACCTGGGAGCCTTGCGCAGCGCGGGCGATCTTCTCCACCTCGGCTTCGCAGTCGACGGCAAAGAGGCGCACACCGAGCTCAAAGGCCCGTGCGACGTCGCGCTCCTTCTTGATGGTGTTGCCGAAGGAGATGCGGTCGGGCGTCGCGCCGGTGGCCAGCACCATTTCGATCTCCGCCACCGAGGCGCAGTCGAAGGAGGAGCCAAGACGCTCGAGCAGGGCGAGGATCTCGGGAGCCGGATTGGCCTTCACGGCGTAGAACACGCGCGTGTCGGGCAGCGCCCGCTCGAAGGCGAGATAGTTGTCGTGGACAATGTCGAGATCCACGACCACGCAGGGTCCGTCGTCTCGTCGCTGGCGCAGGAAGTTCTTGATACGCTCCGTCATGGCAGTCACCCGTTACCGAATTCCGTTCGCAGGGTCGCGCATGTAGCCGAGCGGGGCTGCCCGCTATGGAGACGGGCAACGGCTGGCAACATGTGCAGACGGTCGGGCATATGGTCGCCATCCCTTTTGGATGAACGCCTGTGGCCGTCCCGCGATGAATGCCTTGGATTGGATCGGGTATTCCGAACCGCACGGCCGGCAATGATGTAATAAGTGCCTCTTCAGTGACCCCGGGACTTGGAAACCCGGCAGAGACCAAAAAAGCCCTCTTACGTCGTTGCTTTAAGCCGTCCGTTTTGCCGCTCTATCCGGAATTGGGTCCGGGCCCTGTTGAGCGGCTGCCATCGAAATTCGATTGGACGACCACGGGCACGTGCGAATTTGGGCACGAGTTGTATGAATCAACATGGCCCCCGATACAAGAAAAAACTTGGGCCAAAGACGCATTTTTTGCGCCTCGGGCCGATTTTCGCACAAACGGGCTTTTCTCAAGCCGGCGGCAGGCGCAAAACGCAGACAGGCAGGGCCGTTGCCTTGCCTGTTCCGCCGCCGCAACCGCGGTCGCGGCGCAGATCATGTCCGTCGAAACGCGGGCGAATCGCCCGGTTGCGGACCGCGGCCTCAGTTGCCGCCGCGCTTGCCCTGACCCCAGCCGCCATGGTGGCGGCGATGGTCTTCCATCGACAGGACACCGTCGCCGTTGCTGTCCATCATGGACACGATGCGCGAGGTCGGGCGCTCGACCTCGGCCTTGGTGACGCTCAGGTCGCCGTCGCGGTCAAGACGCTGGAACATGCGCACCATGCGCCGGTCCGAGCGCTTCACCCAGACGACCTCGAATTCGTCGAGCGACAGGGCATCGTCGGAATTGGCGTCTGCCTCCGCAAACAGCGCGGCGCGGGCAGCCTGGCGGGCCTCGCGGACCTCCTGCCGGGCTTCACGGCCGGCCTGGTTCTGACCGCGCTTGCCGTCGCCGCGCATGCCGGGACCGCGACCGTCGTCGTTGTTCATACCCATTCCCTGGCCCATCATTCCCTGGCCCCGGCCCTGTCCCATCTGTCCCATCATGCCCTGGCCCTGGCCCATCATGCCTTGGCCCATCTGGCCCATCATGCCCTGGCCCATCATGCCGGAGTGCATGCCGCGTCCGCCGCCGCCCATCATGCGACCGCCGCGCGCCTCGAATTCCGCCTTGGACACGGAGCCGTCGCCGTCGGTGTCGAGACGCTGGAAGGCGCGCACCTTGAGATCGGAAAACTCCCGGACGTAAGCCGCCTTGAATTCGTCGAGGGTCACGCCGCCGCTGGTGTCGGCATCGGCTGCGGCATACATCTCCGTCACGGTCGCATCGATTTCCGCCTGCGTGATCTTGCCATCGGCGTCCGTGTCGAACCGCTCCATGAAGCGCATGGCCATCTGGCCGCGCCCGTGACGGCCGCCCATCATGCCCGATCCATGGCCCGAGCCCTTGCCCCAGCCATGCCCGCCCCGATCGGCGACCGCCGGCAACGCCACGGCGCCCGTGAGGGTCACGGCGAGAGCGGCGACTGCGATCTTCTTGAACCTGGTCATCGCGAAAAATCCTTTCGGCTGTGAGTGCGATGATCCAGAGGTAGGGGATGCTTGTCGCAAAATTGTGCCCGCAAGCCGGCCTTTGTGTCGCAAGATGTGGCGGTCTGTCAGTCTGTTACAACTCATTACAAAGTCAGCCCTCCCTCCGGGACGCCACGGGCCTAGAAAGAGAAAAGCAGGAACGCCGGACGTCGGCCGGACCGCCGAAAGAGTTCAGGACATGAGTGAGCACGAACCGCATATCCTGGTCGTCGACGACCACCGCGACATTCGCGAACAGCTTGCCCGCTATCTGCGCAAGAGCGGCTTGCGCGCCTCCGTCGCCGACAGCGCCGCACAGGCCCGCAAATTCCTGAAGTCCGCCGCCGTCGACCTGATCGTGCTCGACATCATGATGCCCGGCGAGGACGGGTTGTCGCTGTGCCGCTCGCTGGTCGAGACCGGGGCCGTGCCGGTGATCCTGCTCACCGCCATGGCCGAGGACACCGACCGGATCATCGGGCTGGAGATCGGCGCCGACGACTATGTGACGAAACCGTTCAACCCGCGTGAGCTGCTCGCGCGCATCCGCGCCGTGCTGCGCCGCGCCGCGCTGGTGCCGCGCGACCGCGACCCGGTCGACGCCGAAACCCTGACCTTCGCCGGCTGGACGCTGGACGTTGCCAAACGGCTGCTTACCGGCGAGGACGGCGTCGCCGTGCCGCTGTCGAGCGGCGAGTTCCAGTTGCTGGTCGCATTCCTCAAGCGTCCGCGCATGGTGCTGTCGCGCGACCAATTGCTCGACCTGACGTCCGGTCGCACGCCCGGCGTGTTCGACCGTTCCATCGACAATCAGGTCAGCCGGTTGCGGCGCAAGATCGAGCCGGATCCCAAGACACCCGAGCTGATCAAGACGGTGTGGGGCGGCGGCTATACCTTTACCGCCGACGTGCAGGACACCGCATCATGAGCGACAGGCGGGTCCTTCTCTGGCCCGGCTCGCTCGCGGGACAATTGATCGCGCTCCTGCTGATCGCGCTGGTCGTCGCCCAGTGCCTGACGCTCTGGCTCTTTGCCGGCGAGCGGCGGCTCGTGCTGGTGGAGATGGCCCGCACGACCTTCCTGTCGCGCACGGTGTCGCTGGTGCGGCTCTTGGAGACGACGCCGCCGGCCCAGCATGCCGACATCCTGCAGGCTGTCTCCAGTCCGATGCTGTGGTTTCATGTCGACGATACGGCCGCACTTGCCGAAACCGGCGAGCGCACCGGCGAAAAACGGATTGTGGACCTACTGAAGGCGGACCTCGGCGACGATCGCGACGTGCGCGTCGACGTGGTGCCGGGTCCCCGCGCCCTTCGCGCGTTCGGGGAGCATGCGCGCGAGATGCATCGCCCGCCCCCCGGCATGACCCGTGACAGGCCCCGGCGCGACGATGGCACGCCGCGCCGACGCTGGCACAATGGCCCGATCTCGCTCACCATGAGCGTCGCGCTCAACGACGGGCGCTGGCTCAACGCGGCAACCCGGTTTCGCCTGCCGACGCATTCCTTCTATCCGCTGCTTGTCTCCATCGCGCTGATGGCGCTGGCGATCGTGGGCGTCGTCGCCGTGACCATCCAGCGCCTGACGCGCCCCTTGCGCAGTCTGTCGGCCGCCGCCGAACGGCTTGGCCGGGGCGAGGACGTCGAGCCGCTTGCCGAAACCGGGCCGTCGGAAATTCGCGGCACGGTGCAGGCCTTCAATGTCATGCAGGACCGCCTCACCCGCTTCGTGCGCGACCGCACCCGGATGCTCGCCGCGATCAGCCACGACCTGCGCACGCCGATCACCTCCCTGCGCATCCGCGCGGAGTTCATCGAGGACGACGAAAACCGCGAGAAGATGATCGAGACGCTCGATGAGATGCAGCGCATGGTCGAGGCCGCCCTCGCCTTTTCCCGCGACGAGGCCGCCCGGGAAGCGGCGACGAAGATCGACCTCGGCGAATTCATCGACGCGATCGCGGAAGATTACCGCGACATGGGCCGCGAGGTCAGCGTTACTCCGCCGCCGACGCGCGTCGTCGCGCGGTTCCGCCCGTTCAGCCTCAAGCGCGCCCTGCGCAACCTGATCGACAATGCCGTGCGCTACGGCGAGGCAGCCGATATTTCCGTCGAAGCCAGGGGCGAGGCAGTGGTGATCCGGATCCGCGACCGGGGACCCGGCATTCCGCAGGAGCGGATCGACGATGTGTTCGATCCCTTCGTCCGGCTGGAGGAATCGCGATCCGAGGACACCGGGGGCATCGGGCTGGGCCTCTCGATCGCCCGCTCCATCATTCAGGCGCACGGCGGATCGCTGGTCCTCGCGAACCACCCCGAAGGCGGGCTCGAAGCGCGCATCACGCTTCCCGCGTGACCGCGAAGCGATTCGCGAGCCGCCCGGACGGCCGGACGAGAAAGACCGTTGCAGGAGCCGTCTACGGTTTCACCAGATCGCTTTCATCCGACTTTCAACGCAATTTCATCGCTTTGGCGCAAAACCCTGCCCGCGCTTCCGCAAGCCGCTTGATTTCCGCTGCCCCGTTTCACAATGATGACGCCCGAAGGGGCTTTCGCGCAGACGCGCCCGAGCAGCCCGGGCAAGAGGAAACGGCATGGCCAACCTTGCTTCGCACTCATCGGACCGCCAGCGCTCCCGGACGGTGTCCAACGAGCGACGGTCAAGCCCCCGCGCGCAAGGCTCGACCCAGGTGATGGTGATCACGATGCGCGGTCCGGTTCCTGCGCGCATGCTGGATGTGAGCCTGACCGGCTGCCGCATCCAGTGCCCCGACCTGCCGAAATTCGCCATCAGTGCCCGGATCGCCATTCTGTCCTACGGGCTTGAACTGCTGGCCGAGCAACGCTGGCGCAACGACATCCATTCCGGCTGGCGCTTCGTCTACAGCGCGCAGGAACAGGATCGCCTCAAGGCCCTTTTGCGCCGCGACGCCTCCGGCGTGATGCTGAACAGCCGTCTGGGCCGGTCCTTCCGCAAAAGCCCGCATTGACCGCAAAAAGGGCGGCTCTTTCGAACCGCCCCTTGTCTTGCCTTTAGGATCGCGAAAGATCCGCTCAGGAACGCTGCGCCGCCTTCGCCTCGAGACGGCGGGCATGCAGCACCGGCTCGGTATAGCCGGACGGCTGTTCGCGGCCCTTGAACACCAGGTCGCAGGCGGCCTGGAAGGCGATCGAGCCGTCGAAATCATCCGCCATCGCACGATACAGCGGGTCGCCCGCGTTCTGCCCGTCGACGACGGCCGCCATGCGCTTCATGGTTTCCATCACCTGATCCTCGCTGCACACGCCGTGGCGCAGCCAGTTGGCGATATGCTGGGAGGAGATGCGCAGCGTGGCGCGGTCTTCCATCAGGCCGACATCGTTGATGTCCGGCACCTTGGAACAGCCGACGCCCTGGTCGACCCAGCGCACGACGTAGCCGAGAATGCCTTGCGCGTTGTTGTCGAGCTCGGCCTGGATTTCCTCCGCCGACCAGTTCGGCCGTTCCGCCACCGGGATCGACAGGATATCGTCGAGGCTGGCCCGGCCGCGCGCCTTCAGCTCCGCCTGGTGGGCGGCGACGTCGACGACGTGGTAATGCAGCGCGTGGAGCGTCGCCGCCGTCGGCGACGGCACCCAGGCGGTCGAGGCGCCGGCGCGCGGATGACCGATCTTCTGCTCCAGCATCGCCTGCATCATGTCCGGCATCGCCCACATGCCCTTGCCGATCTGGGCGTGGCCGGGAAGCCCGCATTCCAGCCCGATGTCGACGTTCCAGTTCTCATAGGCCTGGATCCAGGCGGCCGCCTTCATGTCGCCCTTGCGGATCATCGGGCCGGCCTCCATGGAGGTGTGCATCTCGTCGCCGGTACGGTCGAGGAAGCCGGTGTTGATGAAGCACACGCGAGCCGAGGCGGCGCGGATGCACTCCTTGAGGTTGACGGTTGTGCGGCGCTCCTCGTCCATGATGCCCATCTTCAAGGTGTTGGGCTGAAGCCCCAGGGCCTGCTCTATGCGGGTGAACAGCCGCTCGGAAAAGGCGACCTCCTCGGGTCCGTGCATCTTCGGCTTGACGATATAAAGCGAGCCGGCGCGGGAGTTCATCCGCCGGCCGCCGCCGTCGGGACCACCGGTGCCGATGTCCTGCATGGCAATCAGCGCCGTCATCATGCCGTCGAGCATGCCTTCCGGCACTTCCTCGCCGTTGCGGTCAAGGATCGCGGGCGTCGTCATCAGATGGCCGACGTTGCGCACCAGCATCAGCGACCGGCCATGCAGCGACAGCTCGCCCCCCATCGGCGTGGTGTAGGTGCGATCGCCGGCCATGCGGCGCTCCACCGTCTTGCCGCCCTTTTCGAAGCTCGCGACCAGATCGCCCTTCAGCAGGCCGAGCCAGTTGCGATAGGCGACGACCTTGTCCTCGGCATCGACAGCGGCGACGGAATCCTCGCAGTCCATGATGGTCGAGACGGCCGATTCCAGCACGATGTCGGAGATGCCCGCTCCGTCGGTGCCGCCGATCGGGCTGGAGCGGTCGATGACGATCTCGGCATGCAGGCCGTTCTTTGCCAGAAGCACGGCATCCGGCGCGGCGGCGGCACCGCGATAGCCGACGAATTGCGCCGGATCGGCCAGCGTCATCGCCGCTCCGCCGGCACCGGCCACCTGCAAGGCGCCATTGACGACCGAGAGGCCGGTCGCGTCCGTCCAGTCGCCGCTCAGCGCGAACCGCTCGTTGAGAATCGCGCGGGCGAAGGCGATCACCTCGGCGCCGCGTTCCGGGTCGTAGCCGCCGCCCGACGGCAAGCTTCCCATGGCGTCGGTGCCATAGAGCGCATCGTAGAGCGACCCCCAGCGGGCATTGGCGGCGTTCAGCGCGTAGCGCGCGTTGGTGATCGGCACGACCAGCTGCGGGCCGGCCAGCGTCGCGATCTCGGGATCGACATTTTCCGTGGTGACGGAAAACGCGCCGCCCTCGGGAACCAGATAGCCGATCTCCTTGAGGAAGGCCTTGTAAGCGGTGAGGTCGACCGGGCCGGGATTTGCCCGGTGCCAGTCGTCGATGCGCGCCTGGAGGGCGTCGCGCTTGGCCAGAAGACCGCGGTTCTCGGGGGCAAGATCGTGGATGATCTGCGACAGGCCGGTCCAGAAGTCCTCAGACGACACGCCGGTCCCAACCAGCGCCTCGTCCTCGACGAAACGGTGAAGCTCGGCATCGACCTTCAGTCCAGCGATCTCGATACGGTCCATGGCCTCGGACACTCCCTGTGTTCTGTTCCGGTGCTGCGATCAAGCGGCGCTGCCGCGACCGCACCGGACAATTGACGGTGCGGGACTTTCCCAAACAGAGCCCACCCGGTCAATCTGACACAAATAGAAAAGACTTGATCCAAAACGGAAACAATAGCCGCTGTCCCTGAGGCCGGTTGCCGGCGCCCGGAGCCTTTCTCCGCCGCGGCTTGCATCCTTTCGCACAATTCGTCATACGATACCGGTCACGCCCGTCCGGTCACGCTGGCGCTGCCAGACCGAACACGCGGGCCCATCTTTCCAGGGCGCCCTGCCGGTGCAGGGGTCTTCGTCCCGTTTCTGGCTGGTTCATGCTGTCATCCCATCCCACTCTCCGCGCATGGTTTTTCGCGCAACCGATCCTGCTTTTGTGCCTGACCGCGCTGTTTTGGGCCGGCAACACGATCGCCGGACGGCTGGCGATCGACCAGGTCTCGCCGCTGGCGGTCGTCTTCCTGCGCTGGGTCGCCGTCTCGGGCATCATGGTCGCGCTCTACGGGCGCCAGGTGCGCGCGGAATGGCCGATCCTGAAGCGCCACCTGCCGGTCATGGTGCTGATGGGCATGTTCGGCTACACCGCCTTCAATGCGCTGTTTTACATCGCCGCCCACAAGACGACGGCGCTGAACCTCGGCATCATCCAGGGATCGATGCCGATGTTCGTACTGCTCGGCGCGCTGGTCATCCTGCGCACGCCGATCCGCGCGGTGCAGGCCTGCGGCGTGGTCCTGACCATGACCGGCGTCGCCTTCATCGCCAGCCAGGGCGACCTGTCGCGGCTCGCCGGACTGGAAATCAACCCGGGCGACGCGCTGATGATCCTCGCCTGCCTGCTCTACTCGCTCTATGCGGTGCTGCTGCGCAAGCGACCGGCCGTCTCCGGCATGGTGTTCTTCACCGTGCTCTCGGTGATCGCGGCCATCGTCTCGGTGCCGGTGTTCGCCGTCGAACTGGTGCAGGGCACCGAGCAATGGCCGACGCCGAAGGGCTGGCTC
Organism: Stappia stellulata; assembly: GCF_020176715.1. Classification (GTDB taxonomy): domain Bacteria; phylum Pseudomonadota; class Alphaproteobacteria; order Rhizobiales; family Stappiaceae; genus Stappia. The sequence goes on from NZ_JAIVMF010000015.1 coordinate 41,596, forward strand.
GTCGTCGCCTATATCTCGATCTTCCCCTCGTTCCTGTCGCAGATCTTCTTCATGCGGGGTGTGGAACTGATCGGGCCCGGCCGGGCGGGCGTCTTCATCAACCTCGTTCCGATCTTTTCGTCGTTTCTCGCCGTTGTTCTTCTCGGCGAACCCTTTCACTTTTATCATGCTGCAGCGCTGGTGCTGGTTCTGATGGGAATTGCACTGTCGGAGAGAAAGGGCCGGCAGCGGGAGGCCGTACCGGCGCCCGGGCCCGATCACGGATGACAACCCGGTCTTAACGACGATCCTCTAGACGAAGCTGATCGCTGGTCCGACCCGCCGTTCCTTGAGGTAACCACGTCATGCAAGCGCCGATCTTCATTGCCGCCATTGCCGGCCTGCTCGTGCTGATTTCGCTGGTTCAGCCGCTGGCGCAGAGACTGAAGGTCACCTCCTCGGTGCTGCTGGCGCTGGTCGGCGTGGCGATCGGCCTGATCGCTGCCTGGCTGCTCTACACGCCGCGCACCGATGCCTTCAACGAGATCGCCGACGTCTTCGTCAACCTGCCGCTCGATTCGCAGGGCATCCTGAACATCTTCCTGCCGGTGCTCCTGTTCCAGACCACGCTGACGCTCGACGTGCGGCGCATGGCGGAAGACGCCGGCGTGATCTTCGTCATGGCCGTGGTTGCCGTTCTTGTTGCGACCGCCTTCATCGGACTGGCGCTTGCGCCCTTCGCCGGCCTCTCGCTCATCGCCTGCCTGCTGCTCGGCGCCATCGTCGCGACCACCGATCCCGTCGCGGTCGTGTCGATCTTCCGCGACATCGGCGCGCCGGCACGGCTCGGCCGGCTGGTGGAGGGCGAAAGCCTCCTGAACGACGCCGCGGCAATCGCGCTTTTCGTCATCCTGCTCGGCGCGCTGACCGGCGAACAATCCGCCGATCTTGCCAGCGGACTTTCGCTGTTCCTGTGGAAGTTCGCCGGCGGAATCGCCATCGGCTACATCGCCGGGCAGCTTCTGGTGCATCTTCTGCCCTTCGTGCGCGACTTCCGCCTCGCCCAGGTGACACTGAGCTTCGCCCTGCCCTATCTGGTCTATGTCAGCGCCGAATATCTGGTCGACGTATCGGGAGTGGTCGGCGTGGTCATGGCCGGCATCGTGATCAATCTCACCGGACCGTCACGGGTGACGCCGGACGGCTGGACCTATCTGAACGATGTCTGGGAACAGATCGCCTTCTGGGCGTCGTCGCTCATCTTCATGCTCGCCTCGATCCTGATCCCCAAGCTCCTGGTCGACGTCGGCTTCGACGACCTGCTGCTTCTCATCATCGTCATCGTCGCAGCACTTGCCGCGCGGGCGGTCGTGCTGTTCGGACTGTTGCCGCTGCTCAGCCTGCTCAACTTGTCGCAACCGGTCAGCATGCCGTTCATGACCGTAATGCTGTGGGGCGGGATGCGCGGCGCGATCACGCTGACGCTGGCCCTCGGCGTCACGGAAAACGATGCGATCGACCCCGAGGTCCAGCAGTTCGTCGCGGTGCTCGCCACCGGCTTCGTCCTCTTCACGCTGCTCGTCTATGGCACCACCTTGAAGCCGCTGATCAAGCTCTTCGGTCTCGACCGGCTGTCGCCGCTGGACAGTGCCCTGCGCGCCCAGGTGCTTCAGCTTGCCGGCTCGAACGTGCGCGAGGGCGTGGGTCAGGCGGCGGAGGAATACCGGATCGCGCTTCCCGTGGCGGAGCGTGTCCAGGCCACCTGCCAGGACCGCATGGACGACGCGCCGGGCGCGACGGCGGCGGAGGAGGACATCCTCGACCGCGACCGCATCACCGTCGGGCTCGTGTCGATTTCCAACCGGGAACGCGAGATCGTGCTGCGCCACCTGCGCCAGCGCACGGCCTCCATTCATACGGCCGAGACGCTGCTGGCGAAAATCGGCAACATCGCGGACCGCGCGCGCGCCGGCGGACGCATCGAGTACAACCGCGCCGCCCGCGACGCCCTGGCGTTTCCCCGGACGATGCGGATGGCGCAATGGTGCCAGCGCCGGCTCAAATACGAGGGCTGGCTCGCCCGCCTGCTCGCCGACCGCTATGAAATGCTGCTGCTCAGCCGGATCGGCCTCGACGAACTCATGGCGTTCAACCGGGACAAGATCTCGGCGCTTCTGGGTGCGCGGGTTGCGGAAATCCTGAATGAAATCCTTGCAAACCGCCATGAGGCGACGACCACCGCCCTGGAAGCGCTGCGCCTGCAATACCCCGACTATGCCGACAGCCTCGATCAGCGGTTCCTGCAAAAGGCCGCCCTTCGGATGGAGGAGGACGCCTACCGCACGCTGTTGTCGCAAAACCTGATTGGCGAGGAACTGTATTCGAGCCTGGCAAAGGCGGTACAGGAGGCCCGCGCCAAGGCCGATGCGCGGCCGAAGCTCGACATGGGCATGCGCACCGTCGAACTCACCGCCCAGTTGCCTCTGTTCCAGGACCTGCCGCAGGCACGGATCGAGAAGATCGCCCAGCTCATGCGCCCGTTGTTCGCCGTCCCCGGCGACAAGCTGATCTCGAAGGGCGGGCGCGGCGATGCAGCCTATTTCATCTCTTCAGGGGCCGTGGAGGTGATCACCGACACCCAGCGGATCCGTCTGGGACGCGGCGACGTTTTCGGCGAAATCGCGCTGCTGACAGGTGAACCGCGCACCGCGGACGTCCGGGCGCTGGGATACTGCAACCTGCTGGTCCTGTCGCGCGCCGACTTCCGGCAGTTGATCGACAAGGACCCGGATCTGCAACGCCACATCGCGGCCACCGCCGAACAGCGCCAGGCAATGAATGCCGAGGCAAGCGACGCGGAACAGCGGCAACCGACGCCAGGCACCTGAGGCGCCCCACCCGGGACGCCAGCGGGGCTGTCACGTGTTCGACAGGTCCTGCGGGTCGTCGTCCTCACCGTCCTGACCCCACATCTGAATGCGCCGATAGAGCGTCGAAGGGCTGACCTTCAGCGCATTGGCAGCACGCGGAATATTACCGTCGCAGAGCGCGACCGCCCGCTCGATGGTCGAGCGGATCACGGTTTCGAGCGGCTCTATTCCGCCCGCGGCCGCGGGCGCATCGTTCGGGGGGGCAACCGGCGTTGCAGCCGACGCCTGACGGACCTCGGCAGACGGGGAAGAGCGGGCGGATTGGAGCGCCCCGGCTTGTGGCGACGCACCGCCCGCCGCCGGTCCCTCAGGCGCGTCGAGGCCGGACGGGATCTGCGCGGCGTCCGATACCAAGGACTGCTGTGGCTGCGGCCGCGTCAGCGGAAGCATGTCCGCTTCCATGAACTCCGCATCGTTCAGCACCACCGCGCGGCGCACGGTGTTCTGCAGCTGGCGGATGTTGCCGGGCCACGAATAGGCGAGCAGCGCGTCCTCGCACGCACGGGTGAAGCCGCGAAACCGCTTGCCGTCCTCGCTGGAATACATCTTGAGGAACTCGCGCGCGATCAGGAGAACATCGTCGTCGCGCTCGCGCAGCGGCGGCAGCTCGACCGGAACGACATGCAGGCGATAATAGAGGTCTTCGCGGAACCGGCCGGCAGCGACCTCTTCCTCGGGATCGCGGTTGGTGGCGCAGACGATGCGCACGTCGACCGGCTGGGGCGTGTCCTCGCCGACCCGCTGGACGGTCTTTTCCTGTAGCACGCGCAGCATCTTCGACTGGAGGTCGAGATCCATCTCGCAGACCTCGTCGAGAAAGAGCGTGCCGCCATCGGCCGACAGGACCGCCCCGCGCCGGTCCGACAGCGCTCCCGTGAAGGCTCCGCGCGAGTGCCCGAAGATCTCGCTTTCCAGCATGCCTGAGGGGATCGCGGCGCAATTGATGGAAATCAGCGGTCCCATCGCCCGGCGGCTCAGCGAATGCAGCGCATGCGCGCACAGCTCCTTGCCCGTTCCGCTTTCCCCGGTGATGAACACGGTCGCATTGGTCGGCGCCGCATTGCGCAGGATGCGATAGACCGTCTGCATGGCAAAGGAGCGGCCGATCATGCCCTCGAAACGGTTGCCCTCCATCTCCTCGCCGAGGGCTTCCAGGCGATTGGTAAGCATCTGCCTGTCGATGGCATTGCGCAGCGTCACCCGCAAGCGGTCGGCGGAAAACGGTTTCATCACGAAATCGAACGCGCCTTCGCGCATGGATTCTACTGCCATATTGATCGAGGCCGTGCCAGTGATCACGACCACCTCGCATGGTACGTCACGCGCCTTGATCCAGCGCAACAGGTCCAGCCCGTTGCCGTCCGGAAGATTGACATCCAGCACGACGACGGCCGGCGCGGCCTGCTCGAAGGCGGCCTTCGCCGCAGCCGCAGTTTCAACCGCCCGGACAGTCCATCCCTGCGGCGCGAGATACGCCTGGTAGGTCTCCGCCAGCGCGCGCGTGTCCTCCACCAGGAGGACCATGGGTGAATTCCCTGTCATCCGTGCAATCAACCACCCCTAGTGTTCGCTCCGGCGTCGCGTTCCGTGGTCAGCAGAGTTTGCCGCACAAACGTGCGGCCACCGAAACGCCAGTGGAAACCAGACTAGGCGATAGGGACACATTGGGAAACATGGAGTTTGTGACAAGGCTACAGGACGATGAAACCGCGCGAGGCGGCTTTTGCCACCGCCCGCGCCACTCCGCCCTGCGGCGCAGATTGCGTTACACATCCGCGAACCGAATCGAGATTCCGCAGGACATGCCATGCCTGCGCCTTTCGGTCGGGCCCGCGCATCGCGGATGCCGAAGGCGCGCCGGCGGGGAAGGTTACATGCAAAGTTACGGCAAACGGAAACTCTCGCCGGCGGCCTTGCTCGCCCGTTCTTGCGGGCGCAACTGTTCCGGGCGCCCGCCACTGCCACAGGCGGCGCCGGTCGAAAGCCAACGCCGGCGGGAGCCGCGCTGCGTCCCCGCTCACTCCGGTGCGAGATCGACCGGCAGGTTCAGTCCCGCGCGCGACAGTCCGTCCCGAAGCCGCTCCCAGGTTGCGCGATCGCTGATCGGGAAACAATTTCCGATCCAGCGCGCAATGTCCGCGCGGCTTGGCGGGGAAGGTCTGACCCAGCGCTCCCGCACCCGCCCCTCAAGCTGAACACGCTGCGCATGCGCCTCGATCTCCTGTCCGCTCAGTGCGAGTGCGGCGACATACCAGGCCTCAACGCCGAGATAACCGCCCTTGAGATACCGGAACGCATTGATGGTCTGCGCGTAGTCCCGGCTCAGGAACATGATCCCGACAAAATAGCTCCAGTGCAACGGTGAGGTCAGAAGGCCGCTGTCGTGCAATTGTTTGGCAATTCGCGAGGCTTCCGCGGCGTGGCCGAAATAGGCCAGGCCATGCGCGCCCGACAGCAGCGTCCAGGGGTCATTGTCGTTCAGCGCCAGTGCCTGGCGGTGGTGCGCCTCCGCCTGGGCGAAGCGACGCTGAAGCGCGGCCGTCCAGGCGGAACACAGATGCGCCCGCGAATCGAAGGGATCAATCGACAGGGCAACGCGTGCCAGACCGGCGGCACGGTCAAGATCCGCCTGCAGCAATCCTTGCCCTGGAAAGATGATGTGCCGGGTGTTGATGATCTGCGCCAGGCTCGAGTAAGCCGGACCGAAACCGGGATTTTCCTCGATGATGGCGGAAACGATCCGCTCCGCACGCTCGGAGTTTTCCCTGCGCCAGGTGGCATGCAGACGCTGCGCGACCAGAAGCTGGTCGTAATGCTCCACCGAGACGTCCGGCATCCGCGACATGTTGGCCAGACGTTCGGCGGAAATGCTCACATTCATGGCAAGCGCGATCTCCGCGACCAGCGCCGGCTGGCGGGCGAACAGTTCGTCGATCGCCAGTTCCTGATTGCGCCCCCAGACATAGGCATTGGTGCGGGAATTCTTGACCGTGACGGAATAGGACAGCATGCGCCCCGACCGCATCGCGCTGATCGCCACCCGGTAGAGCGGCGACAGGGATTGCGAAAGGTCCTCCGTCACCCCGTCGGCGACGGACCATTCCCGGAAGCGCACGAGACGCGAGATGAGGTCATGGCGAAACACCCGGGCCAGACGCGTGTCCTCGTCGGACAGCGACACATGCATGATCGGATCGACCACTATCACCGGTGGCGCATGGGCCGGAGCCGGTGCTTCATCCTTCGTTGCCGGCAGCCCGTCAGACGCGGACACGCCGGCCGGCGCCGGCCCGACCTTCGGCGCGTCCGCAATGCGTGCGGACCCGGAGGCGGAGCGTGCGATGCGCGCGCGTTCGTGGTTCAGCCAGTCCGCGAAATGACCCAGCTTGATGTCGACGATCAGGTTTTGGGTTTCGCGGGAGGGCTGCGTGTCGAACTCCTCCTCAAGCAGGTTCCAGATTTCCTCATAGGTGCGCAGGGCCGACGTGTAGTCGCCGCGAACGGCGCGCGCGGCAATGAAGGCACGACAGGCCGGCTCATGCGTCGGGTCGATGTTCAACAGCGCGACGGCTGCTTCCTCGATCGCTTGCCAGTTCTCTCCGTCCAGCGCGATCCTAGGCTCCAGCACGCCGCGCAACTGATCGTGGAACTGCTGACGACACACCCGTAGCCAGGCGGTGAAGGGTTCGGACAGCGTCTCGCCTCCCTCCACGAGGCGTTCCGACAGACGCTTTTCGTCGATCAGCCGGCGGGGCACCTGGCCGCCGACGGAAAACAGATCGTGGATATCGGTCCGCACCCGGCCGAGATCGAGGGTGATGTTCAGCTTGTCGCCACCAAGCCCGTCAAAGCCGGCGGTCTCGAGAATGCGTCTCAGGATCAGCAGGGTCTGGCGCAGCGACGAGCGGGCATGATGATCGGAACTGTCTTCCCAAAACAGGTTCGCGGCGGTTTCGCGCGACAGGCGGCCGCCCGGCGACAGGCACAGACGGGCAAGCAGGCCTTCCGCCTTGCGCGAGCGGAAGACGACCGGTGCCCCGTCCACGTCAAACCGCGGAGGCCCGAGGAGGTGGGCATGCAGCACCGACGCCCGACCGGGCGCTTGCATTTGGGCCTCCGCCTTATCGTTTCCGCCGATATTGTCCACAATCGCCTCTGTTTCGTCGCCCTGTCGCGGTCTCCGAGTGACCTGCCGCTTTCACGCTTTTTCCCTTGTTTTTTCAATGGTTGCGCAATTCCTGAACCAATACAACCACCCACGGACGCCCGCCTTTGTCGTGCGGTTGCGGAAACGCGCTCGCAGGAGCTTCCTTCGCCGTCGTCGGCGGCAGGAAGTTGCTTCTATGTAACAACAACACGTTTCGAGCGAAATCAGGGTCTTGCCCAATCCGCCAGCCCACCCGGGCTTTTCGCCGGGATCTGGAAAACGGAAAGCCTGTCGCCCCGCATGTTCGTTTTTCGCCGGCGCTCCCTCACTCCGTTGGGCAGTCCCGGCTTGCGCCGGCGCCGTGCCGGCTGGTCCCGAAACCCGGTTCACATCAAAATCACGGACATATAACGCTGGTTGCTTTTTCATAAATGTAACGAATGGTTGTGTTCGGATGTGAGGGGCAGTGCCACTGTGTCTGGTGGCAGCGCTCGAAGTCTACTGCTTGCAGCCTCGCGTTTTTCAACCGGTGGCCGGCAAAGGGATCGGTGCCGCGCACAGCCTGATGACCAGACTGATGACCAGACGACCGCCAACGACTGGATGGCATCGACGTGTTTCAAGGGGTGGCCTTGGGGCGTTTGCACAGTCGCATCGTAAAGCCTCGGTTCGCCCCGAGGTCCGATGCGGAACGCCGCAAGTCACATGCGGACCGCAGCGAGCCTTTCTTCTGCGGGTCCAAACGTGACCCAACTGGGCCGGGTTGACGTCAACCCGGCCCGCTTTTGAGGCACGGACCGGTCCGACTGGCGCCGGCCCGTCGCAGGGTGCAATGCGGTGATGCGCATGGGGCGATGCGCATGGGGCTCGAGCCGTCAGGGTTCGAGGGCGCCCAAGGGGACGCAAGAAGACCACAGAGGGGTTTGAAGAGCAGAGGGTCAGAGAGCGTCAGAGAGGGTCCGAATGGGGCAGGAACGACTTTTGCCCGGCGCGAAACACCCGCTCACCAATTGCCATGGATCGCAGGCACCTGCGCCCGGTCATGTGGCCCGCAATTTTCCAAGGCGCGGTAGCGCCTCATTCATTGGCCTGGCGGCAAAGGAAATTCACATAGGCATACTTCCGGAATTTTCAGTCGCTCATCGCCCGTCCGCGCCTCGCGGGCGGGCGATTTTTCTCGCTCCCCTCCCCGGCTCCGCCTGACCGCGCCCGCGCGCATCCTCCCCGCCGACATGCGCTCCTGTACGGGGACCGAGCACTCGGCGCGCCATCGCCGACCGGCCGCGAAATGCCCTTTTCCTTTCCCTCGCCTGTTCAAGACACTATTGATTCACCACGGGAAACAGAAAGGGTCCGCGTGAGCGCCTTGCCACCGATAGATGTCGCCGATCTGCGCGTGCTGGTGTCGCTCGCCAGCGAGCGGCATTTCGCGCGTGCCGCTCAGGCCTGCAACCTGTCGCAGCCGGCTCTCTCGACACGCATCCGTCGCATGGAGGAAGCGCTCGGCACGCCGCTGGTGCAACGCGGTCAGCGTTTCCTCGGCTTCACCGAGGCCGGCGAGCGGGTGCTTGCCCGCGCACGTCGCGTCCTTGCCGATCTGGACGGCCTTCGCCAGGACGTGACGGGCGGGGCGGATCTCTCTGGCCGCCTGAGGATCGGCGTGATCCCGAGCGCCACGCCGCTCGCCGGACGACTGGCGGCAGCACTCGCACAAGACCACCCCAATGTTGAGGTCGTCTGCACCAGCCTGTCCTCGCGCATGATCGAGGCCGGCCTGCTGGATTTTTCCCTCGACGCGGGCATCACCTATCTGAACAACGAGCCCCTGCACAACGTCGATACCCTGCCGCTTCAACCGGAGAGCTATTGCCTCGTCGGATCGCGCGGCCTGCTCGGAGAAAGCGGGGACCCGGCAAGCTGGGTGCAGGCGGCAAGCTGGCCCCTCGCCCTGCTGACAAGCGACATGCAGAACCGGCGCATCCTCGACAAGGCCTTCGCCGATGCCGGGGCGACGCCACAGGTGGTGTTCGAGGCAAACAGCTTCCTCTCGATCTTCGGACGCGCGGGGCGGACAACCTCCCCGGTCGTGGCGATCCTGCCGCGCATGATCGTCGACGAGTTGAAAACCGATGCGCTCGGCGTTCGCGAACTTGAAACCATGCGCGTGCCGCCGGTGATCGGGCTGGTCGCGCCGCGTCGGAACCTGCAATTGCCGCTGACCTCCGCGCTCTGGCGCGTGTGTCTCGAGGCGCCCCAATCCGTTGATAACCTGTCATGATCACACGATTGCCAATGGCGATTTGAATTCGCTTGCGAATTCCCCGCCACTCGGTCTTTCGACAACGAAGGGACAGGGTGGCAATGCTGGGCGGAAGTCGCGGACCGTATTCAGGGGCAGTCGACAGGGGGCGGAAAGGCCGGAGCGGACGGCTCAAGGGGCGCGCGCTCGACGACGCCGCGCTTGACGACGTGCGCCGGCTGCTTGGCGAGGCCCCGCGCCGAAGGGATCTGTTGATCGAGCATCTCCACACGCTGCAGGATGAATTCGGCGGCCTGACAAGCGCCCATCTCAAGGCACTCTCCCACGAGATGCGGCTGTCGGAGGCCGAGGTCTTCGAAGTCGCGAGTTTCTACCACCACTTCGACATCGTGAAGGACGGCGCGGACCTGCCGCCGCTGACGATCCGTGTCTGCGACAGCCTGTCGTGCATGATGGCGGGCGCGGAACAACTGATCGCCGAGCTGGAAACGCGGGCCGATCCGCGCGAGATCCACATCCAGCGCGCCGCCTGCCAGGGGCGCTGCGCCGAGGCGCCGGCAGCCCAGGTCGGGCGCAACGAGGTCGGACATGCGACCGCCGACGGGCTTCTGCAAGCCGCGCAGGCCGGAGAGACGGCGCCGCGTCCGGTCGAGGGCCTCAACCTCGATGCCTATCGCGCGAAGGGCGGCTATGCGCTTCTGCAGGAGTGTCTTGCCGGCAAGCGCAAGCCGGAGGATCTGATCGCGACCCTGTCCGACGCGGGGCTGCGCGGTCTCGGCGGCGCCGGCTTTCCGGCCGGGCGCAAGTGGGAGATCGTGCGCTCTTTCGCGGGTCCGCGACTAATGACGATCAACGGCGACGAGGGCGAACCCGGCACCTTCAAGGACAGGCTGTTCCTAGAACAGGACCCGCACCGCATGCTGGAAGGCGCGCTGATCGCCGCCTGGGCGGTCGGGGCGGAGCGCATCTATCTCTACATGCGCGACGAATATCCCGGCGTTCTGGAGGTGTTGCGCCGCGAACTGGCGGAGCTCGCCGCAACCGGCCTCACCGATCACGCCCCCATCGAGCTGCGGCGCGGCGCCGGCGCCTATATCTGCGGCGAGGAAAGCGCGATGCTGGAATCGATCGAGGGCAAGCGCGGCCTGCCCCGGCACCGCCCGCCCTATATCGCGGAAAAGGGCCTCTTCGGCCGCCCGACGCTCAACCACAACATCGAGACGCTGTTCTGGATCCGCGACATCATCGAGCATGGCGCGGAGCGCTTCGCGGGCCACGGCAAGGACGACCACTTGGGCCTGCGCTCGTTCTCCGTTTCGGGTCGGGTGCGCAAACCGGGCGTCGCGATCCTGCCCACGGGAAGCACAATCCACGAGATCATCGAGGCCTGCGGCGGCATGGCCGAGGGCCATCGGCTTGCCGGCTTCCTGCCGGGCGGCGCCTCCGGCGGGATCTTCCCCGCCTCTATGGCCGACCTGCCGATGGATTTCGGAACCTTCGAGCCGCATGGCGGCTTCATCGGCTCGCATGCGGTTGTGATCCTCTCCGACAAGGACGACATGCGCGCGGTCGCCCTCAACCTCCTGCGGTTCTTCAAGCATGAAAGCTGCGGGCAATGCACGCCGTGCCGGGTCGGGACGGAGAAGATGGTCGCCCTGCTGGAACAGGGCGACTGGGACGAAACCCGTCTCGGCGATCTGGAACAGGTCATGCGCGACGCCTCGATCTGCGGTCTCGGACAGGCTGCAAGCAATCCGGTCCGCTCCGTGCTGAAGTTCTTCACGCAGGAGAACGCGACATGATCGTTCGCCCGGCAACACAGGCGGATCTGGAGCGGTTCGCCGCCCTCGTGAGCGAGCTGGAGCATCACTACGGATCGGACATCGATCCCGGTCTGGTGCGACAGCGGCTGGCGGAGGGCCTGGCACGCTACCGCGACCTGGTGGTTCTCGTGGCGGAGGACGGCGATGCGCTGCTCGGCCATGCGACGATGTCGCCGCTCTATCCCGCCGGACGGGCCAATCCCGCCTTTTTCGTCAAGGACGTCTTTGTTTCCAGGAATGCGCGCGGGCGCGGGGTCGGTGAAGCGCTCCTTCGCGCCTGCGCCGCTGAGGCCCTGGCGCGCGGCGCGCCGCGAATGGACCTGAGCGTCGATGCCGACAACGAGGGCGCGATCCGGCTCTACCGGCGGCTGGGCGCGGTGGAGCCCGAAAAACGTTACCTGCGATGGGACGGCGAAAGCCTGGAAAAGCTTGCGGGAGCCGCGGACAATGACTGACACAATCACATTCACCCTCGACGGCCGGGAGGTCGAGGCAACCGCGGACGAGACCATCTGGCAGATCGCCAAGCGGGTCGGAACGGCGATCCCGCACCTGTGCCACAAGGATGCGCCGGGCTACCGCTCCGACGGCAACTGCCGCGCCTGCGTGGTGGAAATCGAGGGCGAGCGCACGCTTGCCGCCTCCTGCATCCGCACGCCCACGGACGGCATGGTGGTCACGACAGCCTCCAGGCGGGCCGAAAAGGCGCGCGAGATGGTGTTCGAACTGCTTGCCAGCGACATGCCGCCCCGAGACGAGGCGCCGGACCGGGACGCCGACTTCTGGATCTGGTCGGAAACGGTCGGGGTCGAGAGCTCCCGCTTCGACAGCCGCTACGCGGAGACGACGCATCACACCCGCGAAAAGCGCTGGGACACGTCCCACCCGGCGATCGCCGTCAATCTTGACGCCTGCATCGCCTGCGGCCTGTGCGAGCGCGCCTGCCGCGAGGTGCAGGTCAACGACGTGATCGGCATGGGCTATCGAGGCGGCGAGTTGCGCCCGATCTTCGATCTCTCCGATCCGATGGGCGCCTCGACCTGCGTTGCCTGCGGCGAATGCGTGCAGGCCTGCCCGACCGGCGCGCTGCAGGAAAAAAGCGTAATGGACGCGCCGGCGCGCAAGACCGTGCTCACGGCCGAGCGCACCGTTGACACGCTCTGCCCCTTCTGCGGCGTCGGCTGCCAGACGACCGTACACGTCAAGGACGAGCGGATCATCAAGGTCGACGGGCGCGATGGCGCGGCCAATGAAAACCGGCTTTGCGTCAAGGGCCGCTTCGGCCACGACTACATCCGCCATCCGCACCGGCTGACCCGCCCGCTGGTGCGCCGCGACGACGCGCCCAAGGCCGGCGACGCGATGCTCGACCCGGCCAATCCCTTCGACGTCTTCCGTGAGGCAACGTGGGAGGAAGCGCTGGAGCGCGCGGCCGGCGGACTGGCCCATATCCGCGACACGATGGGCGGACCGGCCCTTGCCGGCTTCGGATCGGCCAAGGGCTCGAACGAGGAAGCCTATCTGTTCCAGAAGCTGGTGCGACAGGGCTTCGGCACCAACAACGTCGACCATTGCACGCGGCTTTGCCACGCCTCTTCCGTCGCCGCGCTGATGGAAGGGATCGGCTCCGGCGCGGTCTCCGCGCCCTTCCGCGCGGCCGAGGACGCCGACTGCATCGTCGTGATCGGCGCGAGGCCGACGCAAAACCATCCCGTTGCCGCCACCTACCTCAAGCAGGCCGCCAAGCGCGGCGCAAAGCTCATCGTCATGGATCCGCGCGGCCAGGACCTGATGCGCCACGCCAGCCATTCGCTGCGCTTCACGCCGGGCAGCGACGTCGCGATGCTCAACGCCCTGCTGCATGTGATCATCGCGGAAGACCTTTACGACGCCGACTATGTGGCCAATCACGTCGACGGCTTCGAGGCGCTGAAGGACAAGGTCCGCGACTTCTCGCCGGAGGCAATGGCGAGCGTCTGCGGCATTGATGCCGACACCCTGCGCGACGTGGCGCGCACCTATGCCAAAAGCGAGCGGTCGATAATCTTCTGGGGCATGGGCGTGTCGCAGCATGTCCACGGCACGGACAACGCCCGATGCCTGATCGCGCTGGCGCTCGTCACCGGCCAGATCGGGCGCCCCGGCACCGGCCTTCACCCCTTGCGCGGGCAGAACAACGTTCAGGGCGCGTCCGACGCCGGCCTCATCCCCATGTTCCTGCCCGACTACAAGTCCGTCGAGAATGCCGAGATCCGCGGCGCCTATGAAGACGCCTGGGGCCGCACGCTCGACCCCACGCGCGGACTGACCGTCGTGGAGATCATGGATGCGATCCATTCCGGCGACATTCGCGGCATGTACATCATGGGCGAGAACCCGGCGATGTCCGATCCCGACCAGATCCACGCGCGCGCAGCCCTTGCCAAGCTCGACCATCTGGTGGTTCAGGATATCTTCCTGACCGAAACCGCCTGGCACGCGGATGTGGTGCTGCCGGCCTCCGCCCATGCGGAAAAGCTCGGCACCTACACAAACACCAACCGTCAGGTGCAGCTCGGTCGCCCGGCGGTGCCGCTTCCCGGTGCCGCGCGGCAGGACTGGGAGCTGATCGCCGAGATCGCGCGGCGCATCGGCCTCGACTGGCCGTATCAGCATGTCGGCGAGGTCTATGAGGAAATGCGCGCGCTGATGCCGTCGCTCGCAAATATTTCCTTCGAACGCGTGGTGCGCGAGGGCTGCGTCACCTATCCGGCCTCAAGCGAAGATGCCCCCGGCGACGACATCATCTTCACACAGGGCTTTCCCACCGCCTCCGGCAGGGGACGCCTGGTTCCCGCCGACCTCATTCCCCCCGACGAGATGCCGGACGAGACCTACCCGCTGGTCCTGACCACGGGCCGCATGTTGGAGCACTGGCACACCGGCGCGATGACCCGGCGCTCGTCGACCCTCGATGCGCTGGAACCGGGGCCCGTGGCCGCGATGAACCCGCGCGAGATCGACGCCCGCGGCCTGAGTGCAGGCGACGCGGTGACGGTCACGACGCGCCGGGGCGCGATCACCGCAACCCTGCGCGCCGACCGCGACGTGGCGGACGGCATGGTGTTCGTGCCGTTCTGCTTCTTCGAGGCCCCCGCCAACCGTCTGACCAATGCGCAGCTCGATCCCTTCGGCAAGATCCCGGAGTTCAAATATTGCGCGGCGCAGGTGACCCCGGTGGGCGGGCTCCACCGCGAGGCCGCCGAATAGTCCTCCCGCCGCATCGGTCGGCGGCAACCGCCAACGAAAAAAGGGAGTGCCGCCTGTTCCGCGACACTCCCTGCACTCTTCAAAACACTCCGGCCTCGGTCCAATCGATCAGGCGGCGGACTGCTTGCGTGCCTCGCCCCGGCGCTCCGGCCCCTTGTAGTTCGGGTCGCGGCCCTTGCCCCGGTCGAGCGCACCCTCCCGGATCTCGACGAAGAAGCCGCGGATCTGTTCGGCGATCTCCGTCGACTGGGTCCGGAGGCTGCCGGAGACGGAGAGGAAATCCTCCGCCGCATGCTCGGTCTTGTCGATGGCATCATTCACGCCGGAGACGTTGCGCGTCAGCGTCATCGTGCCCTGGGCCGCATGCTGCACGTTCATGGAGATCTCGCGCGTCGCGGCCCCTTGCTCCTCGATCGCCGCCGCAATTGCCGCCGTCAGCGTGTCGATCTCGCCGACGGTGGAGGAAATCGAGCCGATGGTGTCGACCGCACGCGTGGTTGCCGCCTGCACTTCCGACACCTGATTGGCGATGTCCTCGGTCGCCTTGGAGGTCTGGCTCGCGAGCTGCTTCACCTCCTGGGCGACGATCGCGAAGCCGCGCCCGGCTTCGCCGGCCCGTGCGGCCTCGATCGTGGCGTTGAGCGCCAGCAGGTTTGTCTGTTCGGCAATCGCCTGAATGAGACCGATCACGTCTCCGATCTTCTGGGCCGACGTCGAGAGACGGCCGATCTCCTGAGATGCGCTTTCCGTGACAGAACTTGCCCGGCGGGCGACATCGGACGCGCCGGTGATCTGGCGGCCGATCTCCTCGATGGAGGACGACAGCTCCTCAGCCGCAGACGCCACGGTCTGGACGCTCACCGACGTTTCCTCGGAGGCCGCCGACGCGGAGACGGCCTCTTGCGAGGCGGAACTCGCCACGTCCGACAAGGTGCCGGCCTGCCGCTGCATCCGGTCGGCGGTCTGGTCGACGGTCCGCAGGGACGCCTCGACCTTTTCCTTGAACCGGTCGACCGCATCGCTCAGGTGGCGGGTCTGCGCTTCCTGCGCTTCCATCAGAATTTGCTGATAGGTCGAAATCGCGAAATCGAGATCGAGCAGGACAGCCTTGTTCAGCACCTGCACCGACTGGATCGCCTTGTTCGGCGCGAAGCGGAACTTGCGCATGACAATGGCGATCAGCTCATTGAGAACGAATTGATAGCCGGCGATATACCAGCGCGGCTCGAGACCGATCCGGCTGTGGGCGCGTCCGATGCGGTCGATGCTCTTCACATAGTCATCGTCGAAGGCGCCGGTGAACAGCCGCTTCCAGTGTTTCTTCTGTGCCGTTTCAAGAGACGCCTGGCGATCGCCGACCAGAGCCGCCAGCTCCGGCTGCTTGACGATATGAGAGTAGAACCTGTTCAGGATGTCATCGAGGCGCGGCTCCACGACCGGCCACATGCTTTGAAGACAGCGCCTCGCCTCCTGGTCGACCCGCGCGAATGCGACCCGTACTTCGGACCTATGCTCATTTTTTGTCGACATCGGATCACCTCATTCAGCCACTGACGCCAGAATGGGCAAACCCGGTTACAAATTAGATAACAACAAAGCATGCTTTACGGAAAAATCATTCAAACTCGAGAAAACCCGAGGATATTTCCCAAAGTGAAAAGAAGAACATCAGCAACGGAGATAATCTACTGTAAAAAACTACAATATAAACCGCCGGTCGATATGTAGATCTACATACAGGAACCGCCGACGCTGCCTGACGCCGGACACCCACCAGCGCGACCAGCCCCTCAGCGGACCCGGCAGAACAACCGGAAGGAGCACTCAAAAGCTGAAATGAGTCGGCGAGCGCGGCAAGCATGTTTGAAAAAGCGCTGGCTGGGGCGGCAGGATTCGAACCTGCGAATGGCGGCACCAAAAGCCGCTGCCTTACCACTTGGCGACGCCCCAACGCGCGACGACGTGTATAACCAGCCCCCTGCGCTCACGCAAGCGTCGCTTCGGGCTGCGGCCGCTACAGTCCCCAGGGCGTTCACATGAAACGCACCGGCGCGATCCATGGCACGAAGGCCCCTGTCCAACGGACAGGAGCCCTCATGCGCCGGTTCAATGCGCGCGGCTCTATCGCGTGCCGGACGCCCACTCCGGGAGCGAGCCTGCCACCACTCCGAAGACGGTGGTGAGGATCAGGTAGCCAAGCGTCGAAATCACCACCATCGCCGCGATATTGTGCAGGCTTCCGTAGCGGGCCATCTGGGGAATGGTGACATGGCCTGAGGAGAACACCAGCGCGTTGGGCGGCGTTGCGACCGGCAGCATGAAGGCCATCGATGCCGACAGCGCCGCCGGAACGGCGAGCATCAACGGGTTTTCGCCGATGTTCAGCGACAGCGCCGCCAGCAGCGGCAGGAAGGTGGCGGCCGTTGCGGTGTTCGACGTCACCTCCGTCAGGAGAAGAATGACAAGGGCGACGATCACGATCAGAAGAAGGATCGGAACGCCCCCGGCGATGCCTCCGATCAGGCCGCCGATCCAGGTATCGAGGCCGGAGGCGGCCACTGCGCCGGCAAGGCTCAGCCCGCCGCCAAAGAGCATCAACACGCCCCAGGGCAGCTTCGACGCGGTCGTCCAGTCGAGCAGGGCGACCCGCGCCCCGGTCCGGTCGCTGCCGCCTCCCGCAGGGAGAATGAACAGGAGCAAGGCGGCCCCGATGGCGATGCTGGCGTCGTTCAGGCCTGGAACATAGGTCTGCAACCACGAGCGAAGTACCCAGAGCACCGCCGCCGACGCGAAGACGATGCCGACCATCGCCTCGGCCCGCGACATCTTCCCGAGGGTGCGCAGCTTGTCGCAGATCAGCTCGCTGGCGCCGCCGATCTCCTCACGCGGAAGCCGGATGGCGAGGCGCGTGAGCAGCAGCCAGGAGATCGCCAGCATCGTTGCCGCGACCGGAACGCCGATCAGCATCCAGCGGCCGAAGCCGAGATCATAGCCGTAGGTCTGGCGCATCGCCCCGGCCAGCAGGGCGTTCGGAGGGGTGCCGATCAGCGTCGCGACACCGCCAATCGATGCCGAATAAGCAACACCCAGCATCAGCGCAAGGGCGAAGGCACCGGCCTCCTTGCCGCCGGTTTCCTCCTGGATCAGCCCGATCACGGAGACAGCAATCGGCAGCATCATCACGGTCGTCGCCGTATTGGACACCCACATCGACAGGAAGGCCGTCGCCAACATGAAGCCGCCGACAATCTGAGGGCGGCGAGATCCCGTGCGCGACACGATGGAGAGCGCGATGCGCTGGTGGAGGTTCCAGCGTTCCATCGCAGCGGCCAGCATGAAACCGCCCATGAACAGGAAGATGGTGGCGCTGGCATAGGGCGCGGCGGCAGCCTTGACGGTGCTGGCGCCCGTTAACGGAAACAGGACCAGCGGCAGCAGGGCGGTGGCGGCAATGGGGATCGCCTCGGTGATCCACCAGATGACCATGAGGGCCGCGACCGCGACGACCCGCCAACCGGCAACCGACAACCCCTCCGGCGGCGGCAACATCACCAGCAGCGCGAAGACGGCAAGCCCCGTCAGCATGGGCAGCGTCCGCAAGGTGGCGCCCGAGGCCTCCTTCCCCACCTGCCAGGACAGGCTCTGGTCCCGATGCGGGTCTTTCCCCTTGGTGGTCATGACAGTTCTTCCTCCCCGAATTCCAGATCAGACGGCGCCGGGCACGCCGGACGCGGGGCGCATGATCCCCGGTCCGGCGCGCACGTCCATGCACCTTGCAATTGATGGCCCGCGCCCGGCGCGGCGGTGCTCAAAGAAACGCGTCGAGCGCGGCAAGCAGGTCGTGCGGCACCTCCTCCTGGGGGCTGTGGCCGCAGTCAAGCGCATGACCGCGCACGTCGTCGGCCTTTTCGCGCCAGGTGGCCAGCACGTCATAGAGCGCCCCGACGGTTCCGCGCCCGCCCCACAGCGCCAGCAGCGGCGCGGAGACGCGGGCGTGCGCGTCCTCGGCATCGTGGACGAGGTCGATGGTGGCGGCAGCGCGGTAGTCCTCGCACACCGCATGCCGCATCGCGGGATCGCGATAGCAGCGGCGGTATTCCTCCATCACCCGCGGGTCCGACGCGCCTTCGATCTTGTTCTGACCGGCGATATGGCGCTCGAGAAAGAAATCCGGATCCGCCGCGATCAGCCGTTCCGGCAAGGGATAGGGCTGGATCAGGAAGAACCACCAGAAGTATCGGCGGGCGAACTCCATGTCGGTACGGGCATACATCGTTGCCGTTGGCGCGATATCGAGAAGGACCAGTTTCTCCACCGCTTTCTCATGATCGAGCGCCATGCGATGCGCCACCCGCGCGCCGCGATCGTGGCCGACGACCGAAAACCGCTCATGACCGAGCGCCCGCATGACGGCCACCTGATCGGCCGCCATCGCACGCTTGGAGTAATTCACATGCCCCTCGCCTCCCTCGGGCTTTGCGCTGTCGCCATAGCCGCGCAGGTCGGTCAGCACGACCGAGAACCGGCGGGCAAGAACGGGCGCGACCTTGTGCCAGCTCAAATGGGTCTGCGGATGGCCATGCAGCAACAGCAGCGGCGGTCCCTCGCCGCCGGTGGCGGTGCGGATGCGGGTGCCGTCCGCATCGATGTCGCGCCAGGTGAAGCCTGGCAGAATGTCAGGAAACCCCGAAACCTCGCTCATGCCGCGCCTCCCCGCGCGAGCCAGGGCGCCTCAGCGAAATAGGCGGCCTCAAAGGCCCGGATCTGCTCTTTCATCTGCAAGGTCGTGGCGATGCGGTCGCGCCCCTCCATCAGGGCCTGCCGCCGCGACGGCTCGATCTCGAACTCCAGACGCAGGCCGCCGCAGGTGACGGTCCTTCCAACGAGATCGACGGTGAGCTCCGCCCCATCCGGCCCGGCCGCGCGGAACAGCCGGTCGCGGTCGTCCTCGCCAAGCGAGATCAGCAGCAGACCGTTGTTGGCGGCGTTGTCGGCGAAGATACCGGCAAAGGTGGTCCCGATCAGCGCGCGGATGCCGTATTGCAGCATTCCCCACACCGCATGCTCCCGCGACGAGCCGCAGCCGAAATTCGGTCCGGTCAGCAGGAAGCGGACATCGCGCATCGTCTTCCGGTTCAGGATGAAATCGGGCCGCGTCCGCCCCTTTGCGTCAAAGCGCAGATCGTGGAACAGGCCACGGGCCAGTCCGGCACGGTCGATGCCCTTCAAAAAAGCTTTTGGCATGATCACGTCGGTATCCACATTGGCGGCGGGCATCGGCGCGGCCATACCCGTAACACTCAGAAACTTCTGCACTTACATCTCCCGTGGCGCAAGGATGCGGACGTCGGCAAGCCGACCGGCGACGGCGGCGGCGGCCACCATCGCGGGGCTCATCAGATGGGTCCGGCCGCCGCTTCCCTGGCGGCCCTCGAAATTGCGGTTGGTGCTGGAGGCGCAGCGTTCGCCCGGCGCCAGCACATCGTCGTTCATGGCAAGGCACATCGAGCAGCCGGACTGGCGCCATTCGAAGCCCGCCTCGATGAAGACGCGGTCGAGCCCCTCCGCCTCGGCGGCACGGCGCACACTGGACGACCCGGGCGACACCATGGCGCGGACGCCCGGGGCAACGCGGCGCCCGCGCAGGATCGCCGCCGCGTCGCGCAGGTCGGCAATCCGGGCATTGGTGCAGGAGCCGATGAAGGCGCGGTCGATGGCGATCTCCTCGAACCGGACACCCGGTTCAAGCCCCATGTAGGCAAGCGCGCGGGCCGCATCACGCCGCCGGTCTTCCGGCAGGGACGCCGGATCGGGCACGGCGCCGTCGATGGCGCCGGACTGGTCCGGGCTCGTGCCCCAGGACACCATCGGCGCGATCTCGCCGGCGGCGAGCACGACCTCGCGGTCGAAAACGGCCTCGGCATCGCTCGCAAGTGCCTGCCAGACGGGTCTTGCGCGGGCGAGCATCTCCGCCGACGGTGCGCGCGGGCGCCCGGCGATATAATCGAACACCTTGTCGTCCGGGGCCATCAGCGCGACCCGCGCACCGCATTCCACCGACATGTTGCAGATCGTCATCCGCCCTTCCACCTCGAGCGTGTCGATTGCCTCGCCGGCGAATTCCAGCGCATGACCGGCGGCCCCGTCGGCGCCGATCTTGCGGATCAGCGCCATGACGAGATCCTTGGCGGTGACGCCGACCGGCAGGTCCCCGACCACGGTGGCGCGCATGGTCTTCAAGCGCGTGTAGGTCAGCGTCTGCGTCGCCAGCAGGTGCTCGATATCCGAGGTGCCGATGCCGAAGCCGACCGTCCCGAAGGCACCGTAGGTTGCCGTGTGGCTGTCGCCGGCCGCGATCACCAGGCCGGGAAGGACCCAGCCGAGCTCCGGCAGCACGACATGCTCGATCCCCTGGCGCGGGTCGAGCACGTCGAACATCTCGATCCCGAAATCGCGCCCGTTCTCGGCGAAACAGTCGATCTGCCGCTGCGCGTTCGCATCCGCCACGGCGCCGCCGCGATCCGGGGCCGTCGAGTTGACATGATCGACGACGCCGAGTGCCGCTTCCGGCCGCCAGACATCGCGCCCCGCATCGCGCAGGCCGGTGAAGGCCTGGGGGCTGGTGTATTCGTTCAAGACGGTGCGATCGACATAGAGCAACAGTTGCGATCCGGGGCCGTCCCGGTCGTCCAGCGCCCGTATCTTGTGCCGGTCGACGATTTTGTCGTAGAGGGTTCGAGGCTGCATTTCGAAAGCTCTCCTTCCTTCGATGCCGAAGCTTAATCTGACGGGACGCGCGTCAGCCAATGCCGGTTGGCGATCAATTCATGCAGCAAACGACGGGCGGGACATCGACGATGGAGACGAACTGGCTGGAAGACTTCCTGAAACTCGCCGAGGAGGGGAATTTCTCGCGCGCGGCGGAAGCACGCAATTCCAGCCAGCCGGCCTTCAGCCGTCGCATTCGCGGACTGGAGGATTGGGTCGGCACAAAGCTCATCGACCGCGACACCCACCGCATTGCGCTCACCGAAGCGGGCGAGACCTTTCGCACAGCGGCCGAGGACGTGCTGCGCCGGCTTGCGCAGGGCCGCGACCGGACCCGCGAGGTCGGCGGCGCGGAAGCGGGCACCCTGCGCTTCGCCGCGACCCATGCGTTATCCCTCACCTTCTTTCCCGACTGGCTGCGCGATCAGGGCGACGACCAGGACCTGGCAACCGTCAGCCTGCTCGCCGACAACATGCAGGCGTGCGAGAAGATCATGCTGGCGGGCAAGGCCGATTTCCTGCTGTGCCACCACCACCCCGCTTCGCCCCACCGGCTGGAGCCCGGCGGCTTTTGCTCCATCCGGCTGGGCGACGACCGGCTGGTCCCGGTGTGCCTGCCGGAGGCGGACGGACGGGCGCGCTTCGCCCTCCCCGGACGCGCGGAGGAGCCTTTGTCCTATCTTGCCTATGACGACCGCTCGGGGATGGGGCGGATCCTGGCCGCGGCCCAGGTGATCTGCGAACGCCACGCGGCGCTTCGACCCGTGTTTCGCTCGCATCTGGCAACCGCACTGCTGCGCATGGCGCGCGACGGCAAGGGAATCGCCTGGGCGCCTCACAGCCTGTGCGCTCCGGATCTCGCCAGCGGACGCCTCGTCCGGGCCGGAGGCGAAGACTGGGATGTGCCGATGGAGATCCATCTGTTCCGCCCGAAAAGCCGACAGGGCCAGGCCGTCGAGACCTTCTGGAGTCGCGCGCTCGCCGCGACCGGACCGCGACAGGAGCGGTAGCGCGAAGCCGGCGCGCGCCCTTGGCGCACCGCGTCGTCTTCCCCGCCGCGACGGTCCGGCTTGCCCCGTTCCTGCCGGCGGGCGCCGCAGCGTGCGTGCCTCGCGGCTCGCGCCTTTTGCTTTGCGGGCAAACCCTCCAGCGCCATCCCCGCGCTCGCACATCCCCCATTTCGGGACACGCCCAAGCCTGCAAAACCGGCCGGAACGGAGATCCTCGCACTCATCCACAGCCGCAATCATTTTCCGTTGGACGACAGGGTTGCGGAGGCGCGGGCGTGGTGATATTAACCCGCGACGCTTCAGAGAGACGCCGCCTTCCCGGGACGGAAAATCGCCTCTGAACGCGATATCGGAGTGTAGCGCAGCCTGGTAGCGCACCTCGTTCGGGACGAGGGGGTCGCAGGTTCAAATCCTGCCACTCCGACCATTCTTTCCAATGACCTTGATGACTGAGGGCGACGTCGTGACACGCGATGCGCGAAGCCTGTTGCCTGCGGCACGGAGGTCGCGCCCGGCTTGACCGTGCAATCGTTGGATGACCGGCCGGCATCGCCCGATCGTCTGGCAACGCCACCCCCGACCGTCAGCGGGGCATGTCACCTTCATATGGCATACTGCCGGCGCCCTGCTCCGTGGCTATCTCGCGCAGGCGGATGTCCAGCCGGTCCGGCGCCCTGCTCGGGTTGTAGTCGGGATTGAGGGACGACTTGTGGACCCACTGCCGCAGGATCATCGCGGTCCAAACGGCCTCGATTTCCGGGTGCCGGGCAAGACGATCCCGCAGGTCGTCCAACCGGTCGACCCCGGTGGCCTGAACGAGAAGCGTCATGTCCGTACTGCCTGCGATCGACCAGGCACCGATCAGCTCCGGCCAGTCCTGTACCGTTTCATAGATCCGTTTGCAAAACGGCCGTTTCAGCTTCAAGTGAAAGAAGGTGGCCTCGCCATGGTCCCGTTCACCCGTGTCTTCGGCCAGCTTGATCGTGAACCGTTCAACGACCCCGCGCCTGACCAGACCGTCGATCCGGTTCTTGATCGTCATCCGCGACACGCCAAGCAACCCTGCAAGTTCGGTGTTGGAGCGCCGCGAATTCTGCGTAAGCAGTTGAACAAGCTTCCGGTCCAGGTGTGAAAGGGTCCGGTCGGCGACCTCCGCATCACTCATATGGGTCTCTCACACCTCCTGCAATCCTGATTAGAAAAATGGCGCTCTGCAATCATCCTGTCAATTTGAGCGATGTGCAATGGCGTTTTGCCCGGCTATTCATTTTGTCGAACAGAAAAAATTCAAAAAAATGCCCCTTGAAGAAAAAATCGCAGATGCCCGCTCCTATCGTTTTCCGGGAGAAACAGGATGAACGTCGCCGACCCGTCGTTCGTTACCTTCTCGATCAACGTCAACCGATTCATTTTCGAAGGCGACCTTGACGGCGCCTTGCGTCTGATCGGAGACTACATGAAAAAGAACAAGCTGTCGGCATCGATTGAGGCGGTCGTCGCCATCCCGCTGGACGACCGAACGGGCGGTTCTCCACCGTCGGTGCAATAGTGGCACCGGTCAGCGGCACCCCGTCGGCAGCGCTTAGCCGTGGAACCCGACCGCCGCATTGGCGAGCGCCACGCCTTCAAGCGCGTCGGTTGCGAAGAAGTCCGCGCCGATGCCGGTAAACGCATCGGGCGCGGCGAGCACGCCGGCCCCGCCGATACACACATGCAGGCCGGAATTGCGCGATGCGGCGCGGGCACGTTCGATGGCGATCGCGACGTCGC
This sequence comes from Stappia stellulata, assembly GCF_020176715.1. GTDB lineage: Bacteria > Pseudomonadota > Alphaproteobacteria > Rhizobiales > Stappiaceae > Stappia. The sequence continues at coordinate 65,532 of NZ_JAIVMF010000015.1, forward strand.
CGACGATCGAGGTGATCCCGACAGAGAGGCCGAACACATCGAAATGGTCGCGCTGCAACTCCCTGTAGCAGCTGTCGAGATGGCCGCCATCGCCGCCGCGTTTCACCTGCCATCCCGATTGCCGGAACACCGTCTCGACGATCTGCAGGCCAAGCGCGTGGTTGTCGCCCGGCATGCGCGCCAGCAGCAAGCGGGCCTCGAGATCGCCCGGATGCAGGGCGTCGCCCTCTTCCTGCATGAGGTGACGTTCGACATAGGCCTGGGAAATGCTGTTGAACGCCAGCGCGATCCGTCCCGACGCAAGGGTGATCTCGACGAAGGTCGCCTCCTCACGCGACCATCGACCGCGCACGCAGACGCACAGGGGCATCAGGACCTGGCTGTAGACCTCCAGAAAAGGACGGTTGCGGTCCACGATGTCCTTGATGATCGCCTCGAGCCGGATCTCCTCCTCCGAGAAGATCGCCCGGATCAGCGCGGAGACAATGGGGGCCCAGGAGGCATCGACACCGCTGGAGGGATCGGACAAGGCTGCGACCACCGACAAGGGGTCCGCCGCGCCAGCGTTGCGACGGATCATTTCCGCCGTCACAGTTCCTTGAATGGCTCGCTTCAGGAGCCTTGAATTGTCGCCATGGACGTCTCTGCGACTGTCTAGCTTCCGACGATCCGCCGCCCCACCCGCAGACTTTCCGCCCGTCTCAATGGTTTTACAGGCAATTGCATCACGGCCGTCCGACGAATTCGGGTACTCGGCCATTGCTCCTCCCAGGGAGGACAAATGCTAAATAAAACATCCTCCAGCCCAAATCCTGTGCGCAAAAGACAGGGCACACAAGTTTGGAATCGGAACAGATGCCCGCTGTTTGTTTCCCAAGAAGAAAGGTCCCTGTTCCGACGGTTTTCCTTCAAAGGACGGAATAGGCTCTATGATCGCGTGTGGATTCAGGCCCGTTCGCGCGTGCCACAGCATCAAGGGCCTTGCACACGATGTGGCGCGCGTTCAGGCCCGCCGCCTCGTACATCGCCTCGGGGGAGGCCTGGGCGATGAAGCTGTCCGGCAGGGTCATGCAGCGAACGGCGATGCGCCCGTCGAGCGCGCCCTCTTCCGCCAAAGCCTGCAGCACCATGGCGCCAAAGCCGCCGCCGGCGCCCTCCTCGATGGTGACGAGCACATCATGCTCGGCCACGAGATCCCGGATGAGATCGAGGTCCAGCGGCTTGGCGAAGCGGGCATCGGCCACGGTTGTCGACAGACCGCGCTGGTCCAGCCGCCCGGCGGCGATGAGGCATTGTTCCAGCCGCGCGCCGAAGGACAGCAGGGCAACGGTACGACCTTCCCGGACGATCCGCCCCTTGCCGATGGCAAGCGGAACGCCAGCCTTTGGCAAGGCAACGCCGGTCCCGGAGCCGCGCGGATAGCGGAAGGCAATCGGGCCGTCGTCATGGCGCGCGGCGGTCGCGACCATATCCATCAGTTCCGCCTCGTCGGCCGCCGCCATCACCGTGAACCCCGGCAGATTGGCGAGATAGCCGACATCGAAGGCGCCGGCATGGGTCGGCCCATCCGCGCCCACCAGACCGGCGCGATCGATCGCGAAGCGGACCGGCAGTCCCTGCAAGGCGACGTCATGCACGATCTGGTCGTAGCCGCGCTGCAGGAAGGTGGAATAGATCGCGCAGAACGGCCGCAGGCCGCTTGCGGCCAGTCCGGCGGCGAAGGTCACGGCGTGCTGTTCGGCGATGCCGACGTCGAAGGCGCGGTCCGGGTAGACCTTGGCGAAGTGATCGATACCGGTCCCGCCGGGCATCGCGGCGGTGATCCCGACGATGCGCTCGTCGCGCGCGGCCTCCGCCACCAGGCTTTTGCCGAACACACTGGTGTAGCTCGGCGGCGCCGGTTTCGCCGCGGCCTGCTTTCCGGTCGCGGGGTCGAATTTCGAGACGCCGTGATACTTGTCGCTGGCCATTTCGGCAGGCCGGTAGCCGGCGCCCTTCTTGGTGACCGCATGCAGAAGCACCGGACCGTCGGCATTGTCGCGCAGCGTCCGCAGAATGCGCAGCAGGTCCTTCACGTCGTGTCCGTCGACCGGGCCGACATAGCAGAACCCGAGATGATCGAACATCGTGTAGCCGGACATCAGCCCCTTGGCGAGATGGCGCGCGCGTGCCGCACCTTCGCGGAAGGGAGCCGGCAATTGCGACGCCGCCTGTTTCACCAGCGCCTTGAAGTCCTTCACCGGCCGGCCGGCACACAGACCCGTCAGATAGGTCGACAGCGCCCCGACCGGGGGCGCGATCGACATGTCGTTGTCGTTCAGGATCACGATCATGCGCTTGCCGGCGGCGCCGGCGTTGTTCATGGCTTCATAGGCCATCCCGGCGGTCATGGCGCCATCGCCGACCACGCAGATCACGTCACCCACGTCAGCGCCGAGATCGCGCGCCGTGGCAAAGCCGAGCCCTGCGGAAATCGAGGTGGATGAATGCGCCGCGCCGAAGGGGTCATAGACGCTTTCGCTGCGCTTGGTGAAACCGCTGAGACCGTCTTTCTGGCGCAGGGTGTGCATCCGGTCGCGCCGGCCGGTGAGGATCTTGTGGGGATAGCATTGATGCCCGACGTCCCAGATCAGCTTGTCGCGGGGGGTGTCGAAGACGGCGTGGATCGCCACGGTCAGTTCGACGACACCGAGGCTGGAACCGAGATGCCCTCCCGTGCGCGCAACAGAGTTGATGGTCTCCCGGCGCAATTCCCGGGCCAGAAGGGCGAGCTCGCCATCGCTCAGGCTCTTGAGGTCATCCGGTGAGGAGACCCGGTCCAGCAACGGTGTCGGTGCGTTGATGTCGGTGCCGGTGACCATGATGGATCCCTCTCTTGCAGCCCGAACCGCAGTGCGGCCTCGTCTCCCGGGCGTCGGTCTCGCGGTGCCGCCGCAAGCCCTGCGATGGGAACGCACGACGGTCGCCAAGCACCATCTTCAACCGCACACACCAATTTGTAAACTTATTTTTACACTTAGACTGTCCATTTGAAATTACACATCCGCATTTATGCCATTTCCGTCAGACCCCGTCGCGCGCCACCGGACACGCGGGCGGGGCATGCCGGCCAGGCGCACCGCCAAGCCGATTGCAATTGCCGGAAAAGTGTCTAATCTAATTGACAGTACGTCGTAACAAGATTTTTACACTTCTCGGGAGAAACCGCATGTCTCCGCCATTTCCCTTCTCCGCCATCGTTGGACAGGACGAGTTGAAGGACGCGCTGCTTCTCGCCGCCGTCGACCCGTCCCTGGGCGGGGTTCTGGTGTTCGGAGATCGCGGAACCGGCAAATCCACCGCCGTGCGGGCGCTGGCTGCCCTGCTGCCGGACATTAAGGCCCGCGAGGGCTGTGCCTTCAACTGCGACCCGGCCCGGCCGTCCGACATCTGCCCGACATGCGGCGACGCGGCGCGAAAGGGCGCGAAGGCAAACCGGCCGGCGATCGTGAAACGCCGCACCCCCGTCGTCGACCTGCCGCTCGGGGCGACCGAAGACCGCGTCTGCGGCACGCTCGACCTGGAAAAGGCCCTGACCACGGGCGAAAAGGCCTTCGAACCCGGCCTTCTGGCGCGGGCCCATCGCGGCTTTCTCTATATCGACGAGGTCAATCTTCTGGAAGACCATCTGGTCGACCTGCTTCTCGACGTTGCCGCCTCGGGAACGAATGTCGTCGAGCGCGAGGGCCTGAGCGTCCGCCATCCCGCCCGCTTCGTTCTGGTCGGCAGCGGCAATCCGGAAGAGGGCGAATTGCGCCCGCAGCTGCTCGACCGCTTCGGCCTGTCGCTCGACGTGTCCGCGCCGCGCGACATCCAGCAGCGGGTCGAGGTGATCCGTCGCCGTGAGGCCTACGACAAGAACCCGGACGGGTTCGTCGCGGACTGGGCGGCGCGCGATGCGAAGATCACCGCCCGCATCCGGAAATCGGCGGCAATGCTGGCAAGGATGGAAACGCCGACCCCCGTCTTCGAGCTGGCCGCGACCCTGTGCCTTCGCCTCGGGGTCGACGGTTTGCGCGGCGAACTGACGCTGATCCGGGCCGCCCGCGCCCGCGCGGCACTTGCCGGCAAGCGCGAACCGGGCACCGCCGACGTCGTGGCCGTCGCGCCGATGGCGCTCCGCCACCGCCTGCGCCGCGATCCGCTTGACGAGGCCGGCTCCGCCGCACGGGTGGAACGCGCCGTCGACGAAGTGTCCTTCGGAGTGGCCGGCCATGCCTGAGCCTTTGCCCGATCCGTCCGGCCGCGCGCCGGCGTCCGGTCGCGGGACCGGACGCTGGGCCGATGCCCTGCTTGCAGCCGAGGTGCTGACGGTGGGCGGTGCGGCCCTTGGCGGCATTCACGTGCGCGCCCGCTGCGGTCCGGTGCTGGACCGCTGGCTCGCAGCGCTCAAGCGCATGCAGCCCCCCGGGGCCGCGGTCCAGCGCGTCGCCGCAACGGTAACGGCCGACGCGCTCGACGGCGGCCTCGACCTGTCGCAGACCCTGACGCTCGGACGGCCGGTGCGCAACGCCGGCGTGCTGGCGCGGGCCGATGGCGGCCTGCTGGTCCTTGCCATGGCCGAACGCACGCAGGCCACCGTTTCCGGCATCCTCGCCGGAACGCTCGACACCGGCAAAAGCGGCTGCGGCGCGCCGGCATGCTTCACGCTCGTCGCCCTCGACGAAGGGGCGGATGCGGACGAAGGTCTGCCCGAGGCGATTGCCGACCGGCTCTGCCTGCGCCTCCCGCTGGAGACGGTCTCCCTTGGCGAGACCGACGATGCCGACACCCCGATTGAACGCCCCCACTCAGACATCGACTGGCGCAAGGTGGTCGTCCCCGAAGCGTTGCTCGACGCGCTGGTTGGCGCGGCCGACGCGACCGCGACCCGCTCGATGCGCCGCGCGCTCGCTCTGGTCCGCGTGACCCGGATCGTCGCCGCCCTGGAGGACTCGGCACAGGCCGAACCGCGCCACGCGGCGACCGCGCTGCGGCTGGTGTTCGGCCTTGCACCCAGCGCCGAAGACGTCCACGACGACGCTACGGAAACCGAGGAGCCGTCCTGCGAAGAGCGGAGCGATGCTTCCGATCCGCCTCCGCAGGATGCCGCCGCCGATGCCCCCGATTCCCGTGACACGGATACCGACCCGCCGGAGGGCGAGCGCGAGATCGATCCCGCGGCCTTGCAGGACATGCTGATTGCCGTTCTCGCGGCGCAGAAACTCGACCCGTCGCTGCTTGCCATCGGCGCGGGCGAGAGGAAGGCCGGCGGCGGTGCGGGCAAATCCGGCGCCGAGCAAAACGGCAGCCAGCGCGGCCGCACCATCGGCGTCACCAGCCGGCCGGCGAATGCCGCGTTGCGGCCCAATGTCGCTGCAACGCTGCGCGCGGCCGCCCCCTGGCAGCACCTGAGACGCAGGGCGCATGCGGCAACCGGCGGCGGACCCTCCCGCCCGATCCATGTCACGCCCTCCGACTTCCGCTATCTGCGCCGTCGTCACCGCACCGAAACCACGGCGATCTTCGCCGTGGATGCCTCCGGATCGACCGCCTTCGACCGTCTGGGCGAGGCGAAGGGCGCCATCGAGCTGCTGCTCGCCGACTGCTACGTGCGGCGCGACCAGATCGCGCTGATCGCCTTTCGCGGACGTGAGGCGGAACTGCTGCTGGAACCGACGCGCTCGCTCGTGCGGGCGAAACGCAGCCTCACCGGCCTGCCCGGCGGCGGCCCGACGCCGCTTGCCGACGGGATGCGGCGCAGCCTCGAACTGGCGGTGCAGATCCGGCGCAAGGGCCAGACGCCGCTGATCGTGCTGTTCACCGACGGGCGCGGAAACATCACGCTCGACGGCAGCGCGGACCGTGTCGTGGCGCAGGACGAAGCCGTGCGGCTGGCGAGACAGGGCGCGGCGCTCGGGGTCAAGACCCTCGTCATCGATATCGGCCGACGCTCGCGCGACGGTGCGCGCACGCTCGCCGAAACGATGAACGCCGACTACCGGGTGCTGCCGCGCGCCGACGCCGCCGCCGTCTCCACCCTCGTCTCGACCTACATGCGGGGCGCGTGACGACGATGACCGGTTTCGCCCAGGACAAGGATCTCGACTGGAGCCGCGACGGCCGCGACTGGCCGAACAGCGATGCCAGCCGGTTCGTGCGGACCCGGCGCATCCTCTGGCATCTGCAGGAGATGGGCGACGCCCGCGCGCCCGCCCTGCTGCTGGTGCACGGCACTGCGGCCTCGACCCATTCCTTCCGCGACCTGATGCCCCGGCTGAGCGCCCGGTTTCGCGTCATCGCGATCGATCTTCCGGGCCACGGTTTCACCGATGCCCGCGACACGCAGTCCCTGACGCCGACGGGCATGGCCATGGCCGTCTCCGACCTGCTGCGCCATCTCGACATCCTGCCGGTCGCCGCCGCCGGACATTCCGCCGGTGCCGCCGTCCTGATCCGCATGGCGCAGCTCGGCGGCGTCGCGCCGGCGCAGATCTTCGGGCTGAACGCCGCCCTTGAGCCGATCCAGGGCAATGCGCTGTTCCAGCCGCTGGCCCGCTTCCTGTTCCTCAATCCGCTGACCCCGCGCCTGCTTGCGTGGCGCGCGACGTTTGGGGGAACCGACGCCATGCTGCAGCGGGCGACGGGATCGACAATCGGCGCCGATGGCGCCAGATGCTACACGCGCCTGTTCGCCAGCCGGCGGCACGTGCGCGCGGCGCTCGGCATGATGGCGCATTGGGATCTCGCGCCGCTTCAGGCGGGGCTGCCCTCTCTTGAACCGGAGCTGATCCTGATCGCCGCCGATGACGATCCGATGGTGCCGGCATCGGTCTCGACCCGTGCCGCGCTCCGTGCGCCGCAGGCAAGCTGCATCCGTTTCGCGACCGGCGGTCATCTGCTGCATGAGGCCGAGCCGGACACAATCGCAGCGCTGATCGAGGCGCGCTGCCTCGGCGAAACGGCGGTCGATACGCAGGATCGCCGCCGTGCCTAGAGCAATCGCCCTCCCCGCCCCTTCAACGGTTTGCCCCGGCAGGACAAGATGACAATTCACCCAAATCCGGTTCCGACACTCACAGGCGACGACACACGGCCGCATGCCGTTGTCGTCGGCGCCGGTGTCGGTGGCCTGGCGGCAGCGATCCGGTTGAGCGTTCGGGGATACCGCGTCACCCTCGTCGACCGGCTCGATGCCCCGGGTGGGCGGGCGAGCGTGTTTCGCCAGGACGGCTTCACCTTCGATGCCGGACCGACGATCCTGACCGCGCCGTTCCTGTTCGAGGAGCTCTGGACGCTCTGCGGCAAACGCATGAGCGATCATGTGACCCTGCACGAGCTGAACCCCTGTTACACGATCCGCTTTGACGACGGCGACACCTTCCGCTGCTACAGCGATGCGGCGGCGATGCGCGCGGAGGTCGAGCGCTTCAGCCCCGGCGATCTTGCCGGCTACGAGGCATTCCTGGCGGAAAGCAAGGCCTGCTTTCACACCGGCTTCGAGAAGATGATCGACCGGCCCTTCCCCTCGCTTGCGAGCATGGCTAGGGCGCTGCCCGACCTCATCCTGCGCCGGGCCGAACGCTCGGTGCACAAGCTGGTCTCCAAACATGTGCGCAACGAGAAACTGCGCATGGCGCTGAGCTTTCACCCGCTGTTCATCGGCGGCAACCCGATGCGCACCAGCTCGGTGATGAGCCTGATCTCCTATCTGGAGCAGACCTATGGCGTGCACTACGCGATGGGCGGCACCGGCGCGCTGGTCAAGGGAATGGCCGATCTCGCCGAAGGCCAGGGCGTGCAGCTTCGCATGAACGCGGATGTCGCGGAAATCCTCGTGGACAATGGCAGGGCGACCGGCGTGCGACTGGCAGGCGGCCAGCGGATCGCAGCGGATGTCGTCGTTTCCAACGCGGATGCCGCATGGACCTACGGCAAGCTGCTGCCGGAGACCGCGCGCGGGCGCTGGAGCACCCGCAAACTTGAGCGCATGGCCTATTCGATGAGCCTGTTCGTCTGGTATTTCGGCACGAACCGGCACTATCCCGACGTCGGCCATCATACGGTGATGATGGGACCGCGCTACGACGGGCTGCTCGCCGACATCTTCGACCGCAAGATCCTCGCCGACGACTTCAGCCTTTACCTGCACCGCCCGAGCGCGACCGATCCGAGCGTCGCGCCCAAGGGATGCGATGCCTTCTACGTCCTGGCGCCTGTTCCCAATCTCGACGGCGAAACGGACTGGCATACGGCGGCAGACCCCTACCGGAAACGGATCGCGGCGCATCTGGAAAAGACGCTGCTTCCCGGTCTCGGCGATGCGCTCGTCACCTCGCGGGTGATGACCCCGCTCGATTTCCAGTCACGGTTGCTTGCGCACAAGGGGGCTGCCTTCGGCATGGAGCCGCGGCTGACGCAACTGGCGTGGTTTCGCCCGCACAACGAAAGCGAGGCCGTGGCCAATCTCTATCTGGTCGGAGCGGGAACGCACCCCGGCGCCGGACTTCCCGGCGTCGTCGCCTCCGCTAAAATTCTCGACAAGGTGGTGCCGCATGCCCGTGAATTCGCCTGAACCGGTCCTCCTCGACGCGGCCGAGCGCATCGCCTGCCAGAAAGCGATCCGATGCGGGTCGAAGTCGTTCCACGCCGCCTCGCTGCTGCTGCCGCAAAGAGTTCGCCTTCCGGCCCGCGCGCTCTACGCCTTCTGCCGCTCCACCGACGACCTGGTCGACGCCGGCACCTCGGCAACGCGTGCGACCGAAACGCTGAAATCGCGCCTCGACGCGATCTACCGCGGCGCGCCGCAGGACCATATGTGCGACCGGGCCTTCGCCTCCGTCGTCACGGCCCATCGCATTCCGCGTCACCTGCCGGACGCGCTGATCGAGGGGTTCGCCTGGGACGAGGACGGCCGCGTCTACCGGACGCTTGACGAGCTGTGCGCCTATGCCGCCCGCGTCGCCTCCACGGTCGGGCTGATGATGACGCTGATCATGGGGGTGCGCGACCGCGACGTGCTGGCCCGTGCCGCTGACCTCGGGATCGCCATGCAGCTCACCAACATCGCCCGCGATGTCGGCGAGGATGCCCGCAACGGTCGCATCTATCTGCCGCGCGACTGGCTGGCGGAGGAAGGCGTTTCGGCGGAGAGCCTTATTCGCGACCCGCGTCCGTCGCCTGCGGTGGCGCGCGTCGTGCAACGGCTTCTCGCGGCGGCGGACACCCACTACGCACGTGCCGGCGCCGGGATCAGCGGCCTGCCGCTCGACTGCCGGCCCGCGATCCGCAGCGCCGGCCTGATCTACCGGGATATCGGGCGCGCGATCGCCGAAAACGGCCATGACAGCGTGACCCGCCGCGCCGTGACCAGTCGCGCGGCAAAGGTCCGTCTGCTGCTTCTTGCGGCGGCAACGCCCTTTCCCTCCGCAACCGCGCTGACCCTGCCGCCGCACGACAGCGTCCGGCAGCTGGTCGAGGCCTGCAGCGCCCCGGATGCAGCCCCCGCGCCGCGGGGCTTCGATGAAAAACTGGGGCGCGTGCTCGATCTTCTCGCCACGACGGAACGCCGCGAGCGGGCGCTGATGGCATCCGCGCGCGGGCGGGGCTGATTGATGGGAAGCTACCTCGGCCTCATCGAGCTCGTGCTCACCGCGCTTGCGGTTGGCGCCTTCGGCATCTGGCAATTGCGCAGCCTGAAACGCGACATGAAGGCGCGCAAGGTCCGCGAAGACGAAGAAGCGCGCAAGCAGGACCCCGGCGACACCTGATCCCGCACACGCGTGTCTACACCCGGCCGCTGCGGCGCGGCATGCGAAACGGCAGCATCGCCTTGACGAGCGGGCGGGCGAACCGGTCCCCGGAAAAGGTCTCGTGCATGGCGGTCACCGGTTCGCCCCAGATCCGGCTCTCCACGATGGCGCGGGTGTAGAACGGACCGTCCTCCAGCGCGCGGAGCACACGGGCATCGCCTTGCGCGTCGGCATGCATGAAGCGCTCCACCCCCCATGTTCCGCGCCCGAGCGTCCACGCCTTCGGCAACCTGCGCTGTTCTATCGTACCGTCGGAGCCGATGCACAGCGCCAGCTTGCGGCGCGTACCGGAGCGACAGGACGCGTCATAGAGGATCGCGGTGCGCCCGTCGGCCAGGCGCCCGCGCGCCCAGTCCCAGCGCCGGAACCCGGTTTCGAGCGGCTCGACGCCCCAGTTGCTGTCGAGATAGCCGTGGCCGCGCCAGGATGGGCCGCCCCGCGCCAGATCAACCTCGATCCCGGCTGCCGGCGCGATCGGCCACCAGCGATGCGCGCCCCGGTCGTCGATGTCGAAGACCGTGCCCGTCACCCCCCGTGGCACGAGACGGATCGTGCCGCGGATGCGGCCCGGCAGCCAGCCGGCGCCCGGAAAGGGCAAGGCGATCTCGTCGAAGTCGAGTGTCAGCCCGCCGGCGTCGTCCCAGCGCAGGCTGCTTGGACCGACCCGGAACGAGGCCCCGGAGCGGTTGAGCGCGGCACGCCCGCGCTCCGTCATCGCCCAGCGCGGACGACCGGCGGAATAGAGCGCGACATTGATGGCAACGTGGTTTTCCGGGTCCTGCCGTCCCGACCAGGCATAATAGGGCGAAAACACGGAGCCGACGAAGGCGATGACCGTGACCGCGTGCCGGCCGCAGTCGCTCACGCCGTCGAGGTACCACCAGAGATAGCCACCCGGTGGAAGCGGCGCGTCGAACCGCGGTCCGCGACCAGGCTCGCCGCCGCCAGTTGCCCGGAAAGCGATGCCATCGGCACCCCCGGCCCCGGATGAACGCTGCCGCCTGCCAGATAAAGCCCCGGCAGGCGCGTGCGCGCCCCCGGACGGCGGAAGGACGCCATCCAGCCGTGCGACGCTCTCCCGTAGAGCGCGCCCCCGCTTCCTGGAAACATCTGCTCGAAATCCGCCGGAGTCGTCGCCACGCTCTCCATCGTCGTGCTGTCGAGGGTGAGACCGCAGCGCGCCATCCGTCCCAGTGCCGCGTCCAGACATGTCGCAATCTCGCTGCTTGAGTGGCGCGCCCGGTCGCCAAGCGCCGGCGCATTGATCAGGCACAGGAAGGCGTCGCGCGGGTCGGCGTCCGCATCCGCGATCCTTGCGCCCGCGTCGTCGCGCCCCTGTGCGCAGAGATAGACGGTGGGGTCCGACGGAACCCGGCCCTTGCGGAAGATCTCGTCGAACTCCCGCTGGTAGGCATCGGAAAACAGCACCGTATGGCGGGCGAGCGGGAAGCCGCGCACCTTTGCCTTCACCGCCCAGGTCATCGCGGAGAGCGAACGCTCCGGCGGGTTCACCGGCGCCTGCCCCAGCTCCACGCCGCCAACCAGACCGGAGGCGAGCGCGGAATAGTCGCCATTGAAGATCACCGCATCGGCCGCAAGTCGCTCGCCGTCCTCGAGATGGACCGCATCGACGCCGCCTGCCCCTGTCGAAATGCGGGTCACGCAGCGGCCATAGTCGATGCGCGCGCCGTGTCGCTGCGCAACGGTTGCGAGCGCGCGGGCAAGCGCATGCATGCCGCCGTCGATCAGCCAGACGCCGTCCTGTTCGACATGGGCGACCAGCATCAAGGTGGCCGGCGCCTGGAACGGCGATGAGCCGCAATAGGTTGCATAGCGGCCGAACAACTGGCGCAGGCGCGGGTCCTTGAAATAGCCCCCGAGCGCGGACCAGAGCGTGGAGAACGGTCGAAGCGCCAGCATCTGCTGCAGGTTTCCCATGCCGACGCGGCGGGCGAGATCGACCGGGCCGGGACGTTCGGCGGCGATATAGGTGTCCTTCAACGTCGCGAAGACGCCGGCGCTGTCCCGGCAGAACCTCCGGAAGCCCGCCGCCTCCTGCGCCCCGGCGAAATGTTCGATCGCCGCGGCACTCGCATCGGGACTGGCAAAAAGGTCCAGACGGCTGCCATCGCCCCACCCGTGACGGGCAAGCGTGCCGGCGCGGGTCAAGCCGACCTCCGCCTCCAGCGTCGTGCCGGCTTGCGCCAGCAGGCGGTCGAAGGCCCATTTCATCGTGAAGACGGTCGGACCGGCGTCCACCGGCGTGCCGCCGACCTCGACCTGCCGCATCTTGCCGCCGGGGCTTTCGGCCCGTTCCACCACATGGACGTCATGACCGGCGCAAGCCAGCGACACGGCCGCGGAAAGACCCGCGATGCCGGCCCCCACGACGATGACACGATCGCGTCGGACCCCGGCTGTCATCGGTCCCTCACGTGCATTGACATCACCTCATTTTGTGTCAATCTAATTTGACACTTAAGTTTGTCGTTGTAAATTGACTTTCGGGAGGCAGGTTGATGGACATTCACAAGCGCATCGAACGCGGGCTGGAGCAGGCCATCGCCTTTGCCACGTCGACCGGACAGCCGCCGAAGCTGATGGCCGCGCTGCGCTACTCCGTGTTTCCCGGCGGAGCACGCGTGCGCCCGCGCCTGTGCCTGGCGGTCGCGAGCGCCTGCGGCGATCCGAACCCGGCTGCGACCGACGCGGCGGCCTCCGCGATCGAGCTGCTGCATTGCGCCTCGCTGGTGCATGACGACCTGCCATGTTTCGACAATGCGGCGCTCAGGCGCGGCAAGCCGGCGACCCATGTCGTTCATGGCGAACCGCTCTCGCTGCTGACCGGCGACGCGCTGATCGTGCTGGCGTTCGAAACGCTGGCGCGCGAATGCGCGCTCAACCCGTCGCTGCTGGCACCGCTTACAGCCACGATCGCGCGGGCCGTCGGGTCGCCGCACGGCATTGTCGCCGGCCAGGCCTGGGAGAGCGAGGGCGACATTCCGCTCGCCGACTATCACCGCGCCAAGACGACGGCGCTCTTTACCGGGGCAACGGCGGCCGGGGCCATTTCCGCCAATGCCGACCCGCAGCCGTGGATGCAGGTGGGCGAAGCGCTTGGCGCCGCCTATCAGACCGCCGACGACCTCCGCGACATCGCGGCCGAGGAAGCCGAGACCGGCAAGCCCTGCGGACAGGACATCGCCAACGGGCGCCCGAACGCAGCCCTTGCCGACGGTGTCTCCGGCACGGTGATGAAGCTGCAGGATCTGGTGCAGTCCGCCGTCGACGCGGTGCCCGACTGCCCGGGGTCCGATGGCCTCAAGAAACTGATCCTCGGCGAGGCGAAGCGGCTGGTGCCGAAGAACCTCGCCCATGTCGTCGCCGCTTGACCGAACGGCATGAGCGAATGGACGCGACAGCTCCCGCGACACGAACCCGGACGCCACCCGCGCGCCAATCGCTGGTCGCGCGGCTTCGTCATTGGCGCAACCGGCTGATCGCCAGCGCCAGCTTCCAGAACCGGGTGGCGAGCCTGCCCGGCCTGCGCCGGATCGCAAGGCGCAATGCCCGCGACCTGTTTCGCATCAACGCCGGTTTTCTCTATTCCCAGGTGCTCTTTGCAGCCGTCGAAAGCGGACTGCTGACACGGCTTAAAGATGGCGGCCGCAACGCGGACGCGCTCGCCGCCGCATGCGGACTTCCGCAAGCCTCGCTGGAGCGCCTGCTGATCGCGGCGCAGGGCCTGAAGCTCGTGACCCGGCTCGGCGACGGAACCTGGTGGCTGGACGATCTTGGCGCGGTGGTCGCGGGGAACCCCGGGATCTCGGCGATGATCCGGCACCATGCGATGGTCTACCGCGACATGAGCGACCCGCTCGCGCTCCTAACCTCAACAAAGGAAACCGAAACCTCCCGGTTCTGGGCCTATGCCGGAGCGGAACATCCGGACCGAATGGACGCCAAGACGGCGGGCGCCTACTCCGATCTCATGCACCTCAGCCAGGATCTGATCGCGACCGAGGTGCTGAGGGCCTATGACTTTTCGCCCCACGCCGGGCTGCTCGACATCGGCGGGGGAGACGGCAGCTTTCTCAGCGCGGTCGCGGCGCGCCACCCGACGCTCGACCTCCTGCTGTTCGACCTGCCCGCGGTCGCCGAGCGGGCTGAAAAGGCGATGGACAAGCGCGGCCTCGGGGCCCGCACCCGCTGCTTTGGCGGCAGCTTCTTCGACGATCCGATCCCCATCGGCGCCGATTGCCTGAGCCTCGTGCGGGTGCTCTGCGACCATGAGGATGCCGCCGTGCTTGCCCTTCTGCGCGCCGTTCGCGCCGCGATGGGGCCGCAGGACACATTGCTGATCGCCGAACCCATGGCCGGAACCGACGACGACCGGCGATTCGCGGCCGCCTATTTCGAATTTTACTTTCTCGCGATGCGCTCCGGCCACTGCAGGACGCCCGCCCATTTGCGCGACCTGCTGAAACAGGCCGGCTTTTCCCGGATCTCAGAACGACGCACCGGCATGCCGCTGTTCGCAGGCCTGCTGGTCGCGCGTGTCTAACGGGCGTGACAGCGCCTTCGTGTGTGTAAAAACTAATTGACACTCTTATTTGTAGTTTTAAGATGACACTCAGGGAGGCAGAGCCTGACGACCCAATTTCGATCAGGCCAATGCGACAGATGTTCACCTCGGCAATTGTGCTCGACCAACCGCACGACATCGGCCTTCGGGACGTCGAACTGACGCCAGCCGGACCCGCCGACGTGACGGTCGACGTCGCCTGGAGCGGCATCAGCACCGGCACCGAGAAGCTGTTCTTCGACGGCACGATGCCTCCCTTCCCCGGCATGGGATATCCCCTGGTTCCCGGCTATGAATCGGTGGGCCAGGTGGTCGAGGCCGGCCCCGACAGCGGGTTTTCCGCCGGCGAGACGGTCTTCGTCCCGGGGGCCAATTGCTACCAGGGCGCACGCGGCCTGTTCGGCGCGACGGCGGCCCGGGTGGTGCTTCCCGGAGCCCGCGCCATTCGCGTTGCCGATGCGCTCGGCCAGGATGCGGTGCTCCTGTCGCTTGCGGCGACCGCCTATCACGCCCTCACCCTTCGCGACGCCACACCGCCGGAGCTGATCGTCGGCTTTGGCGTGCTCGGCAGGCTCATCGCCCGCATCGCCATTGCCCTTGGCCATCCCGCACCGCGGGTGTGGGAGCGCAATCCCGCCCGCCGCGACACGGCGGAGGCCGTCGAGGTGGTCGACGGCGCGGACGACGCGCGCAAGGACTACGGCGCCATCGTGGACGTGAGCGGCGACGCGACGATCCTCGACACGCTTGTGGCGCGCCTTTCCAGGGGCGGCACGATCACGCTCGCCGGCTTCTACGCCGCGCCGCTCAGCTTCTCGTTTCCGCCGGCCTTCATGCGCGAGGCCCGGCTTCTCATCGCCGCGGAATTCACCCCGGTGGACCTGACGGCCGTGACGGGCCTTGTCGACAGTGGACGGCTGTCGCTTGGCGGGCTGATCAGCCACCGCGCCGACGCAGGCGATGCACCGAACGCCTATGCAACGGCCTTCGGCGACCCGCACTGCACGAAAATGATCCTGGACTGGAGGAGGAACGGATGACCGAAGGCATGGAGCCGAGGATCGACGCCGATCCGCAGAGCAACGAAAGCTACGACGCCCGTCTTCGCGCGGAAGCCGCGCAGGACCCGTTGCCCCTGCCGGTCAGCGAGGCGACCAAGGACACCCAGATCATCGCGATCTACGGCAAGGGCGGGATCGGCAAGAGCTTCACGCTCGCCAACCTCTCCTACATGCTGGCGCAGCTCGGCAAGAAGGTGCTGCTGATCGGCTGCGACCCGAAGAGCGACACGACATCGCTGCTGTTCGGCGGTCGCGCCTGCCCGACGATCATCGCCACGGCCTCGCAGAAGAAGGAAGCCGGCGAGGAAGTCTCCATCGGCGACGTCTGCTTCAAGCGCGACGGCGTCTTCGCGATGGAGCTCGGCGGACCGGAAGTCGGGCGCGGCTGCGGCGGACGCGGCATTATCCACGGCTTCGAGACGCTGGAGAAACTCGGCTTCCACGAGTGGGACTTCGACTATGTCCTGCTCGACTTCCTGGGCGATGTGGTCTGCGGCGGCTTCGGCCTGCCGATTGCCCGCGACATGTGCCAGAAGGTCGTGGTCGTCGGCTCCAACGATCTCCAGTCGCTCTATGTCGCCAACAACGTCTGCTCGGCGGTGGAGTATTTCCGCAAGCTCGGCGGCAACGTCGGCCTGGCCGGCATGGTGGTGAACAAGGACGACGGCACCGGCGAGGCGCTTGCCTTCGCGAAAGCCGTCGGCATTCCGGTTCTCGCCTCCGTTCCCCAGCACGAGGACATCCGCCGCAAGAGCGCCAATTACCAGATCATCGGCCACCCCGACGGCGAATGGGGACCGCTCTTCCAGGAGCTTGCCGACAACCTGCGCGACGCGCCGCCGGTCCAGCCGGCGCCCCTGTCGCAGGACGACCTGATCGCACTCTTCGACACGGAACAGACCGGCGGCGACTTCACGCTGATCCCGGCGACGGTGGAAGACATGTGCGCTGCCGCGACGCTCGACAAGCGGTCCCTCGAAGTCATCTACGACAAGGTGTGAGGCCAAGATGAGCGACGACATTCACACCGCCGAGCCTCCCGGACCCGCCGCCGATACATCCGGTCTTGGATGTCACGCGGGCGCGGAGACCCTCGAGGCCGCCGCGCGCGCGGCTGGAAAGTCGGAAACGCTTGACCAATACGCCAGGGACTATCCCAAGGGGCCGCACGACCAGCCGCAATCGATGTGCCCGGCCTTCGGCTCCCTGCGCGTCGGCCTGCGGATGCGCCGCGTGGCGACGCTTCTTTCGGGGTCCGCCTGCTGCGTCTACGGCCTGACCTTCACCTCGCATTTCTACGGCGCCAAGCGCTCTGTCGGCTATGTGCCCTTCTCTTCGGAAACGCTGGTGACGGGCAAGCTCTACGAGGATATCCGCGACGCGGTGCGCGAGGTCGCAAAGCCGGAAGACTATGACGCCGTCATCGTCACCAGCCTGTGCGTTCCCACCGCCTCCGGCGTTCCCTTGCAGATGCTGCCGAAGGAAATCGACGGCGTGCGCATCGTCGGCATCGACGTGCCCGGCTTCGGCATTCCGACCCATGCGGAAGCCAAGGACGTGCTCTCCGGCGCCATGCTGAAATACGCCCGCCAGGAAGTCCTGTCCGGCCCCGTCCAGGCGCCGCGCGCCGGCGTGGAGGATCGCCCGACGGTCACGCTGCTCGGCGAGGTCTTCCCTGCCGATCCGGTGATCATCGGCCGCATGCTCGCGCCGATGGGGCTTGCCGCCGGCCCGGTCGTTCCAGTGCGCGAATGGCGCGAGCTCTATGCAGCGCTCGACGGCGATGTCGTCGCCGCGATCCATCCGTTCTACACCGCCTCGATCCGCGAGTTCCAGGAAGCCGGCCGGCCGATCGTCGGCTCCGCCCCGGTCGGACTGGACGGCACGGACGCCTGGCTGTCGGCCATCGCCGACACGCTCAATGTCGCGCCGGAGGCGCGCGACGGCGTGCGCAACGCCATGCGCGGCGCCATTGCCGGCGCGCTTTCAGAAAACCGCATCAAAGGACGCATCACGCTGTCGGGCTATGAAGGCTCGGAGCTGATCGTCGCCCGCCTGCTGATCGAATCCGGCGCCGACCTGCGTTACGTCGGCACCGCCTGCCCCAAGACGCCCTGGTCGGCGGCGGATGCGCAATGGCTCGCCGACAAGGGCGTCCACGTGCAGTTCCGCGCCTCGCTGGAACAGGATCTGGCCGCGTTCCACGAGTTTCAGCCGGACCTTGTCATCGGAACGACGCCGGTGGTGCAGGCGGCCAAGGAAGCCTCGATCCCCGCCCTCTATTTCACCAACCTGATCTCGGCGCGTCCGCTGATGGGACCGGCCGGCGCGGGCTCGCTCGCGCAGGTGATCAATGCGGCGATTGCCAACAAGCCGCGCTTCGACCGGATGTCCGCCTTCTTCGAGGGCGTCGGCACCGGCGATACCGCAGGCGTATGGCGCGACACGCCGGTCGAGCGCCCGGCCTTTCGCAAGAAATACGCGGCCAAGACGCGCATCTCCAAGAATGCCGTCGACGCCGGGGAGGCGGTGGGATGCTGATCCTCGATCACGACAGGGCCGGCGGCTACTGGGGGTCGGTCTATGCCTTCACGGCGATCAAGGGCCTGCAGGTGATCATCGACGGGCCCGTCGGCTGCGAGAACCTGCCGGTGACCTCGGTGCTGCATTACACCGATGCCCTGCCGCCGCATGAACTGCCCATTGTCGTCACGGGGCTGGGCGAGGACGAGCTTGGCCAGCACGGCACGGAAGGCGCGATGAAACGGGCGCGCGCCGTGCTCGACCCCGACCTTCCGGCGGTCGTTGTCACCGGCTCGATCGCCGAGATGATCGGCGGCGGGGTGACGCCTGAGGGCAGCAACATCCAACGCTTCCTGCCGCGCACCATCGACGAGGACCAGTGGCAAAGCGCGGACCGTGCCCTGAAGTGGCTGTGGACCGAATACGGCCCGAAAAAGGGCCGCGTGCGCCCGCCCAAGGCGCGCAAGGAGGGCGAGCGCCCCAAGGTCAACATCATCGGGCCGATCTACGGCACCTTCAACCTGCCGTCGGATCTCGCGGAGATCGTCCGCCTGGTCGAGGGCATCGGCGCCGAGGTCAACATGACCTTCCCGCTGGGCAGCCATCTGGCGGACGTCAGCCGGCTGGCCGAGGCGGAGGTCAACATCTGCATGTACCGCGAGTTCGGGCGTCTCTTGTGCGAGGCGCTGGATCGCCCCTACCTGCAGGCACCGATCGGCATTCACTCGACCACCGCCTTCCTGGAAACGCTCGGCGAGATGCTCGGGCTCGACCCACAGCCCTTCATCGCGCGCGAAAAGCACACGACATTGAAGCCGATGTGGGACCTGTGGCGCTCGGTCACCCAGGATTTCTTCGGCACCGCCAGCTTCGCGGTCGTCGCCGGCGAGACCTACGAGCGCGGCATCCGCAATTTCCTGGAAGACGAGATGGGCCTGCCCTGCGTCTTCTCCGTGCAGCGGCGCGCCGGCGCCAAGACGGACAATGCCGCCATCCGCGAGAAGATCCACGCCTCGCCGCCCCTGATCATGTTCGGCTCCTACAACGAGCGCATGTATCTGGCCGAGGCCGGAGCGAAGGCGATCTACATTCCGGTCTCCTTCCCCGGGGCGATCATCCGCCGTCATACCGGAACGCCGGTGATGGGCTTTTCGGGCGCAAGCTGGATCATCCAGGAAGTGTGCAACGCGCTGTTCGATGCGCTGTTCAACATCCTGCCCCTGTCGACCGAGCTCGACGCCGTCGACGCGACGCCGGTCCGCCGGCCGGGCGAACTGGCCTGGAGCGACGCGGCGCGTGCCGCCCTCGACCAGCTGGTGGACGCCGAACCCGTTCTCATCCGGATTTCGGCGGCCAAGCGGCTGCGCGACACCGCCGAGGCGACCGCGCGCAAGGCCGGTGCCGAGACTGTCGAAACAACCCATCTGCCCGGCGCCAGAGTGCCGCGCGAAGTCGAACCGGCGGTCTAGCCGGAAACCCGTCGCGCGTCGGCATGTGCCCGGCGCGCCAGTGGAGGAGCAAGAGCATGATCACCAGAAAGCAGCGCCGCTGCGACGGCTCGGGCCTGACCGACCCCTGGGACCGCCTCGAATACAAGGCACTCGTCGCCCTCGCTTTCGTTCTGTGCCTCGGCGCGGGCCTCGCCAAGCGGATCCTCCGCCTGGCGGCACCGCGTCCGGCCAAGCCCCCTTACCTCCGCGAAAGCATTTTCGCAGAGGCGAAATCCGCAGCGCATGCCGCGGTTGGCTACGCGTTCATCGCGTAAGCACTCACCTGCCGGCGTCCAAAACCGGCAATCGCCTGACGCGGGTCTGCGCCCGCCCGGGCACCCCAGCCGCGGGGGATTCGTGGCTTACATGACTAGGAGGTGACGTTCATGGCTAGCCCTGACAACGTCTCACTTTCGGGTCTTACCGAGAGCGAAGCTCAGGAGATCCACAAGTACTTTATCCAAGGCTTCTTGGGATTCACGGCGGTTGCGATCGTCGCGCATCTCTTGGTCTGGCTTTGGCGCCCTTGGATCCCCGGACCCGACGGCTATGCCGCGCTTGACGGCGTGACAGAAACCGTCACCGCGCTCCTTCCCGTCCTCGCATAGGAGAAAAGCTATGTGGAGAATCTGGTATCTGTTCGACCCTCGCCGCGTGATGGTCGGACTGGCCGTCTTCCTGTTCTCGCTGGCCATTCTCATCCACTTCATCCTGCTCAGCACGGATCGCTTCAACTGGCTGGAAGGCTCGTCCACGACGACCAGCTCGATTGAACAATCCGTCACGGATGGCGTGGAGCCGGTGCGAATGCTCGGATAACGGCGCTTGCGACAAGGTGGCGGGCGACACCGGCGACACCCGGGCTGCCCGCCGCCGAAACTCCCTGACATCCACTGGGCTATCCGCTGGCACGGATCAAACCAAGCAGGAGGAACGACGATGGCGTTGCTCAGTTTCGAACGAAAATACCGCGTGCGCGGCGGCACCCTCATCGGCGGCGATCTGTTCGACTTTTGGGTCGGACCGTTCTACGTCGGATTCTTCGGAGTTCTGGGGCTTTTCTTCATCATCACGGGCACCGCGCTCGTCGTCTACGGCGCCGCGATCGGCCCGACCTGGAACATCTGGCGCATCTCGATCGCGCCCCCGGACCTCAGCTACGGTCTGGCGCTGGCGCCGCTCAAGGAAGGCGGCCTCTGGCAGATCATCACGGTCTGCGCCATCGGGTCCTTCGTGTCCTGGGCCCTGCGCGAGGTCGAGATCTGCCGCAAGCTCGGCATGGGCTACCATGTGCCCTTCGCCTTCTCCGTCGCCATCTTCGCCTATGTGACGCTGGTGGTGATCCGTCCCTTGCTGCTTGGCGCCTGGGGACATGGCTTTCCCTACGGGATCTTCTCCCACCTCGACTGGGTGTCGAACGTCGGCTACCAGTATCTGCACTTCCACTACAATCCGGCGCATATGATCGCGGTGACATTCTTCTTCACCACGACACTTGCCCTGTCTCTGCATGGCGGCCTGATCCTTTCGGCGGCCAATCCCGGCCGCGACCGGACCGATCCGTCCAAGCAAGCCGAGATGAAGACGCCGGAATACGAGGACACCTTCTTCCGCGACACCATCGGCTATTCGATCGGCACGCTCGGCATTCACCGGCTCGGCCTGGTGCTTGCGCTGAACGCCGGCTTCTGGAGCGCCGTGTGCATCGTCATCAGCGGACCGTTCTGGAACCAGGGCTGGCCGCAGTGGTGGAGCTGGTGGCTCAACCTTCCCTTCTGGAGCTGAGGAGCACGCCATGTCTCAGTATCAAAACATCTTCACGCTGACGCAGGTGCGCGGTCCCTTCGAGGAGGGGATCCCGCTGCCCGCCGGGGACAGCCCGCGCAGCGGCAAGCCGTTTCACCTCTGGATTGCCGGCCTGTTCGGCAACGCGCAGATCGGTCCGATCTACCTGGGCTTTCTCGGCTCCGTCTCTATCGCCTGCGGCGCGATCGCCTTCCTGATCATCGGCCTCAACATGTGGGCGTCGGTGGGCTGGGATCCGGTGCAATTCGTCCGCCAGCTGTTCTGGCTGGCGCTCGAGCCGCCGCCGGCAAAATACGGCCTCAAGATCATTCCGCCGCTCAGCGAGGGCGGCTGGTGGATCATCGCCGGCTTCTTCCTGACGACGTCTGTGCTCTTGTGGTGGGTGCGCATGTACAGACGGGCGCGCCAGCTTGAAATGGGCACCCACGTGTGCTGGGCCTTCGCAGCCGCGATCTGGCTGTTCCTGGTGCTCGGTTTCATCCGGCCCGTGCTGATGGGCAGCTGGGCGGAAGCCGTCCCCTTCGGCATCTTCCCGCACCTCGACTGGACCGCGTCCTTCTCGATCCGCTACGGAAACCTCTACTACAATCCGTTCCACGCGCTTTCGATCGTCTTCCTCTATGGCTCGGTCCTGCTGTTTGCCATGCATGGCGCGACGATCCTGGCGGTCACCCGCTACGGCGGCGAGCGCGAGCTGGAGCAGATCAGCGACCGCGGAACGGCCTCGGAACGCGCCGCCCTCTTCTGGCGCTGGACCATGGGCTTCAACGCCACGATGGAATCCGTTCACCGCTGGGCCTGGTGGTTCGCGGTCCTGACCCCGCTGACCGGAGGAATCGGCATCCTGCTGACCGGCACGGTCGTCGACAATTGGTACCTTTGGGGCATCAAGCACGGCATCGTCGCGCCGCTCCCCGACATCTATCCGGGCGTTGTCGACCCGGCAATGACAGGAGGCGGACAATGAACCTCTGGCTACCTATGGCCGCTGGGGCAGGCGCCTTGCTTGCCGTGGCGAGCTTCGTCGGCACGGACTGGGATCTCCCCCCTGTCGACACCGAGCAGATCGGCTATCGCGGAACCGGGATGTACAATTCCCGGGACCGTGAAACCGAGGCGGCGCTTCAGGCGGCGAATGTCGTGCCGCCCGCCCCCTGGGAGGCCGATCCCGAAGGCGACCGGGCCGGTGACATCTACGAGAACGTCCAGGTTCTCGGTCACCTGTCCGACGACCAGTTCAACCAGTTCATGGCGGCGATCACCGAGTGGATCGCCCCTGAAGAAGGCTGCACCTACTGTCACAATGCGGAGAATTTCGCCACGGACGACGTCTATCAGAAGGTCGTTTCCAGGCGGATGATCCAGATGACGCAGGCGATCAACGAGGACTGGACGCCGCATGTGCAGCAGGTCGGCGTGACCTGCTACACCTGCCACCGCGGACAGGCGATCCCGGCCAACGTCTGGTCGCGCGACACCTTGCCCGAGCCGCAGCCCGGCATGGCCGGCTACCGCGCCGGGCAGAACGTTGTGGCGAAATTCGGCGGCAATTCCTCGCTGCCGCAAAACGCGCTCGAGGACTATCTGCTGAACGACACGAACATCCGCGTCCACTCCACCACCGCCTTGCCGACGGGGACCAACCCCAATGGCACCAAGGAAACGGAGAACACCTGGTCGCTGATGATGCACATGTCGGAAAGCCTCGGCGCAAACTGCACGACGTGCCACAACTCGCGCGCCTTCAACGACTGGGACCAGAGCCCGCCGCAACGCGTGACCGCCTGGCACGGCATCCGCATGTCGCGGGCGATCAACAACGACTATATCGTCGGCCTGACGCCCGTGTTCCCGGACAGCCGCAAAGGACCCGCCGGCGACGTCTACAAGGTCAGCTGCGCCACCTGCCACAACGGTGTGCAGAAGCCGCTCTACGGCGTCTCGATGATCGAGGACTATGTCGACGCGCTGTCGAAGAAGACGCAGACCGGCGTGCCCGACTACGGCACCTATGTCCCGGGCGAAACGCTGAAACTGGAACCGGCCCCGGAACCCGGCACGACATCGAGCCTCGCGCCGGCGCTTGCGCCGGCCAGCGCAACCGGCGAGCGGAACGTGGCGGCGGTGGTCGGGCAGTAGCCGGGCATCCGCCTTTGCACCGCGCACAAGAAACCGCCGGGCCCCGCAGGGCCCGGCGGTTTCCGTTTCTCTGCCGCCAAGCAGCGTCACCCGGCCGATTGCGGCCCCCGCCTGAGGCTTGCAAGCGTCAGCCCGTAGATACAGGCCACGATGATCGCGAAGGAGACGATCTGGTAGGGCGCGACCGCCTCGCCGAGGACGACGGCAGCGAGCACCATCGTCAGTGCCGGCCAGGGCGCGGTGATCGAACTGGCGAGGGACACGTCGATGTGACGGACGGCGTGGAACCAGACGATGAGCTCCAGATAATAGACCAGCCCGAGCGCGATGGCATGCGGCACGAAAATGGCGCGGACGACCCCGGTATCGAAGGCGCCGCCGGCAACGAGCATCAGCCCGAGAAAAACCGTCGAGATCGCAACCCGGAAGAACGTCACCTGGGCTGGCGTCACCGGCGTGTGCATCAGTTCCTCGCGAATGATCACATGGGCCACGCTCCACAGGAACGGCACGCCGAGGGCGACGAGAAACCAGAGCGACAGGCCGGAGGGGCGCAGGGTCCCCCCGGTGGCGAGGAAGACCAGTGTCGCGAGAAGCACCGCGGTGATCAGCAGTTCCAGCGGCGTCTTGCGCCGACCGAGAAAGATGGTTTCCCATGCGATCGCAAAGAGCGGATAGGCCTGGATGGCGATTGCAAGGTTCACGCTCCCCGCCTTTTCGGCCCCGAGCACATAGAGATAGGTCGACAGGCCGAACATCGCGCCGGTGGCAAGCGCGATAACAAGCGCCCGGCGCTTGCGGCCGGGCCCCCAGGTCGCGGCAAACACCCCCTTGCGGCGGGCGCCGACCATCTCGCCGGCAAACAGCGGTACGGCGAAAACGACTTGCCACGCCGACAGCGCAAAGGCGAAGACAAGCGCGTCCACGCGCAGGTCGCGCGCGTTCGACAGCACCGGCATGACGCCAAGCAATGCCAGACAGACCAGCGCCAGCAGGATTCCGGTTTTCGTATCAGGACGCCTCATGATCACCTCAATTTGATATGATTGATCCGGAAACTGACGCTGTTATTGATATGCTTCAAGGACTATATTGATCTCATGTCAATCTGGATGCCCAAGCTCGACGGCCGACGCGGCGCGAAATACCAGCAGCTCGTCGAGGCGCTTTCCGAGGATATTGCCTTGGGGCGCCTGCCACCGGGCGCGCGCCTTCCGCCCTATCGCGAGCTCGCCTATCGGCTGGGCATGTCGGCACAGACCGTCAGCCGCGCCTATGCGCAGGCGACCCGGCGGGGGCTCCTGCGCGGCGAGACCGGCCGCGGCACATTCGTCATCGACCCGTCCAGGCAGGCGGCAAGCGTGGCGCCGGCAAGTCTGGCGCGCGAGACGTCGGGACCGATCGACCTGTCGCGCAACCTGCCCTCGCCAAGCCGGGCGGACGGCCCCTTGCGCGACATCCTGCGCGAGATCGGCGCCACCGCGGATCTGCGCATGTTCCTCGACTACCAAAGCGGGGACGGAGAAGGCCCAACCCACGCGGCGGCGGCCCGCAGATGGCTGCAAGAGTGCGGTCTCGACGCCGGCATCGGCGAGGTCATCGGCACCTGCGGTGCCCAGCACGGGCTGTTCTGCGCCTTGACTGGACTGCTGTCGCCCGGCGACCTCATGCTGACCGAGGCGCTCGGCTATGCCCCGGTGCGCGTCATTGCCAAGCGCCTGGCGCTGCGCGCCCTCCCCGTCGAGATCGACGCGGAAGGGGTCTGCCCGGACAGCCTCGAGCGGCTGTGCCGGGACCGCCCGGTCCGCCTGCTCTATCTGACGGCGACGCTGCAGTCGCCGACGACGTCGACGATGTCGGACGAGCGGCGGCGACGCATCGCCGAGATCGCCCGGCGCCATGACATGCTGATCCTGGAAGACGACGTCTTCGGTCCGCTGAAGGACGACCGGCCGCCGCCGATTGCCTGTTTCGCGCCGGAACGGACGATCTATGTCACCAGCCTGTCGAAAAGCGTAGCGCCGGGCCTGCGGATCGGCTTCCTCCACGCGCCGGATGCGCTTGCGGACGCGGTGCGCCGGGCCGTCGTGCTCAGCGTGTGGATGACGCCCCCGCTGATGAGCGAGATCGCCGCGCGCCTGATCGAGAGCGGCATGGCCCTTCGCCTCCTCCTGGACCAGCGGGCAACGGCGCAGCGCCGGCAAACCCTTGCGCGCCAAATCCTTGGGCGCTTCGACCTCAACGCGGATCCGCAAGGTCTGCATGCCTGGCTGCGCCTGCCCGAGGGATGGAATGCGGGCAGCTTTCGAGCCGCCGCCGAGGCACGCGGCGTATTGGTGTCGGACGCGCGCGATTTCGCTGCCCCCGGCGTCGTTGCACCGGTGGCCGCGCGCCTCAGCCTCGGGCACGAGGCAAGCGATGCCCGGCTCGAAACCGGCCTCACCCGCCTCGCCGACCTGCTGTCGCAGCCGCCCCGCTCCGACGCCCTGTTCTTGTGACAACGCACAGGGCAGCGATAGGCCTATAGGCAGGAAAAGGACAGGTCCGGATAGCGGTGGAGATAGAGCTTGAACCAGGGGGTGAAGCGCTCGGGATGACTGCGCATTTCGCTGCGCAGGTCCGCCGGCATTGTCCAGCGGGTGGCCATCACCTCATCCGGATTGGCGTGGAGCGCAAGCGTCGCGCGATCGACGCTGGCGACGAACATGCTCACCCGCTCGTGTTCGTGCAGCCCGCCGCCGACATCGGCGGAATATTCCACGGTCCGCCGCCGTTCCAGGGGAACCGAAATCCCGAGCTCCTCGTCGAGCCGGCGCCGGGCGCAGGCCTCGACCGTCTCGTTCCAGTTCGGATGGGAGCAGCAGGTGTTCGCCCACAGTCCGCCGCAGTGGTATTTCGACAGGGCCCGCTGCTGGATCAGCAGGTGGGGACCGTCGAAGACGAAGACCGAGATCGCCAGGTGAAACACCGCCTCGCGGTGCGCCTGCAGCTTCTCGATCGGAAACAGCGATCCATCGCCGGCGATGCCGGGAATGAGGATGTCGGTCGAAGCGGTCATCGCGCTCTCCAGGGCGGCGGGTCGCGCGGAGCGACCCGGTCGTGTTCAGGCCGTCGTCCGCGCAAACGGTGATCGGCTGCGGTCAGGCGACCGCGCGGGACAGGGCGCATTGCGACCAGAGATCGTTCAACGCCCGGACCAGATGGTCGATGTCGTCGTCGCTGTGCAGCGGCGACGGCGTGAAGCGAAGTCGCTCCGTGCCTTCCGGCACCGTGGGGTAGTTGATCGGCTGAACGTAGATCCCATAGCCGTCGAGCAGCAAGTCCGAAAGCCATTTGCACTTCGCGGCACTGCCGACCATCACCGGAACGATGTGGCTCGGGTTCAGCATATGCGGGATGCCGTGGCGGTCGAGCAGCGCGCGCAAGCGCGCGACCCGGTCGGCCTGGAGCTTGCGCTCCGCGCGGCTTTGCTTCAGGTGCCGGATCGAGGCGGTGGCGCCCGCGGCCAGCGCCGGCGGCAGCGCCGTGGTGAAGATGAACCCGGAGGCGAACGAGCGAACGAAATCGCACAGGTCGCGGTCGGCGGCGATATAGCCACCCATCACCCCGAAGGCCTTGCCCAGCGTGCCCTCGATCACCGTGATGCGATCCATCAGGCCTTCGCGTTCGGCAACGCCGCCGCCGCGCGGCCCGTAGAGCCCGACGCCATGCACCTCGTCGAGATAGGTCATCGCGCCGTGTTTCTCCGCGACCTCGCAGATCTCGGCGATGGGCGCGATGTCGCCGTCCATCGAATAGACGCTTTCAAAGGCGACGAGCTTCGGCCGGGCCGGATCGTCGAGCGACAGGAGCCGGTCCAGATCCTCCGGCGAATTGTGCGTCCAGATGCGCTTTTCCGCCCGCGAATGGCGAATGCCCTCGATCATCGAGGCATGATTGAGCGCATCGGAATAGACGATGCAGCCGGGAATGCGCGAGGCCAGCGTGCCGAGTGCTGCCCAATTCGAGACATAGCCGGAGGTGAAGATCAGCGCGCCCTCCTTGCCGTGCAGTTCCGCCAGCTCCGCCTCCAGCGCCACGTGATAGTGGTTCGTGCCGGAAATGTTGCGGGTGCCCCCTGCCCCGGCGCCGCAGCGGTCGATGGCGTCCTTCATCGCGGCCGTCACGGTCGGATGCTGGCCCATGCCGAGATAGTCGTTGGAACACCACACCGTCACATCGTGCTGGCTGCCGTCATCGCGGTAGCGCACCGCCCGCGGGAACTCACCCGACATCCGCTCCAGATCGGCGAAGACACGATAGTTGCCCGCATCGCGCAATCCGTCGAGAGCCTGAGCGAAATAGGTTTTCATGTCCATGAGGAGGTCCCCCGCTTGTGTGGTGTGTTCTTTGCGCGCGTCTCGCCGGGGGCGGTTCGGGCAGGTGTCATGTGGGCGGGGCTGCGCCCTTCCTCGCCGCCGCCGCAATCGGCGGTGTCGCGGGCAGGCTCCGACGCGGCGCGGTCACGCGCAGCCCAGAGCCAGAGCTGTTCGTCGGAAACAGGCAGCACCAGAAAGATATGCTCCAGGACGGCGAGCGCCATGAAGGTGGTGAGCAGCATGAAGGCCACCGCACGGTGGGCGTCGGCCTCGCCCAGAGCGAGCGACATCAGCGCCCAGAGCGGATAGATCGACACGATGATCGTCACCGGCAGCAGCCAGCTGATCCGGTCCGTCCGGAAATAGCTCGTGAGATAACGCAGCCGCTTCGGAATCAGCACGCTCGCGGCGCGCGGCGCGCCCATGAAGATGTTGAGCTTGGCGCTGAGGCGCATCCCCCACAGCAGGAGATAGGTCCACAGGCCGGCATGATTGTCGCCGCCGGCGACGAGCAGGGTGACAACCGCGCCCCCCGCCAGCAGAGCCAGTTCATGATCGCGAACGGCCAGAAAGGCCAGGCGGAACCGCTGCAATCCGCGCGCCCCGCCGGGACAGCGGCTGTGGCGCGGTCCGGTGATCAAGCCGAACAGGAAGGTCGCCTCCAGCCAGGCCCAGACCGCCAGGGCGCTGCCGAAGCCGAGATAGGTGCCGGTCACGCTCTGCATGCCGGCGCTGGCATAAAGGCCGGCGCATCCCGCAAGCGCGCCGATGGTGAAGACCACCATCAGCCACTTTTGCCAGCGATCGCTCTGCCAGGCGGCGAACATGACCACTCCGGTCGCAAGCCACCAGACGAAGAGCGCCACCAGACCTGCTATTGCGAGATCCACCACGGTCTTTCCTTACCAGACGGGCTCAAGCCGGCTTACATCCGGGATGGCGTTGGACTTGGTCGGAATGACATAGATCCCCGCGAAGGCCACGGCAGCGGCCGTCCCCCAGAACGCCTTGCCGATCGCGCCGGCGATGCCGCCACGCTCGACCGCGGCATTCATCCGCGTGTTGATCCGGTTCAGCCGGCGGAAGCCCCTGAGCAGCGCCGGATTATCGAGATCGAGCACCAGCGGAAACACCTGACGGGTGATCTCCGAGGTGATGCGGAACACCCGCATGTCGTAATCCTCGATCTCCACGCCCAGCGCCTTGTGGAAGGCGGGCCTTGCATGGTCGCGCACATACATCGTCGCGAAAACGGCGAGCAGGAAGAACTTGATCCAGTATTTGTTGCGGCCCGAAAGCAGCTTGGGATCACTGCGCATCAGCAACGAGAAGGCCTCGCCGTGGCGGAACTCGTCGTTGCACCACTCGCGAAACCACTTGAAGATCGGGTGGAACCGGCGCTCGGGATGCTGCTCCAGATGCCGGTAGATCGTGATGTAGCGGGCGTAGCCGATCTTCTCCGACAGATAGGTCGCGTAATAGATGAACTTCGGCTTGAAGAAGGTGTATTTCTTCGCCTTGGCGAGGAAGCCCATGTTTACGCCGATGCCGAATTCCTTCAGCGCATCGTTGATGAAGCCGGCGTGGCGGGATTCGTCGCGGCTCATGTAGCCGAAGAGCTCGCAGATGTCCGGGTTCGACCCGCGCCGTTTCATTTCCTTGTAGAGCACGCAGCCGGAAAACTCCGCCGTCAGCGAACTGACCAAAAAGTCCACCAGTTCCTTGCGCAGGTCGTCGGGAAGCCCCTCAATGTCGAGGTCGTCCCAGTCGGCATTGCGCTTGAAGTGTCCCTTGTTGGGATCGGACTTCAGCTCCGCAATCAGCGCGTCCCACTCACCCCGGACGCTGCTGACGTCGATGCGGTCGAGCTCGTCGAAATCCGTGGTGTAGAACCGCGGATTGAGCATGGTCGATTCAAGGGCCGCCTTGGTCGTTTCATTGACGGGCACCGCTTCGGGATTTCCGGTCTTCGGGTCGACGTGGGTGTTCATAGCGTTGCCCTTTCGGAGAAGGAGAATTCGCACAGTTCCATGAATTCGAAGTCGCCGGTGGCGCGCGTCCAGGCACGTTCCAGCCGGCTGGCCCGGGTGATCGTGGCCGTGCGGCGAAAGCTCTGGCACTCGCCATAGGGCACGGCGACGGGCGCGCCATGCACCATGACCTCGTCACCCGGATAGACCACCGCGCCATTGTCGAAGCGAACGTGGGCGCCGAGCTGGTCGAAGGTGTTGTTGATCTCCACGGTGCAGGGCACCTCGACGCGCTTGCGCGACAAGAGGGACAGTTTCGCCATGGTCATTCCTCCCCTTTATTGCCCTGGACACCGCGGTCCAGGAATCCGACGAACTGGGCGACGATGTCGGATCCAAAGGCATTGAGATAAATCCGCTCCCCGGTCGCGGTGTCTGAAATAGAGACCGCGCCGCTGTTCCATCTGATCACGCGATAGGGCAGGTCCTGGCGGGCCTCCGCTACCAGGCGGATCCGCTTCAGTGCGGGCAGCGCCCCGCCGGCAAAGCCGCCCTTGCCCGGCTCGAGCCGCGCGATGACCTCACCCGAGACCGCATCTGCCACCACGATGATGCCGTCGGCGCGCTCCGAGAATGCGATGTCGCGCATGTCGACCGGAGTTCCGATCACATTGCGAACCGTGCCGATTTCCGTGCTCTGACCGAAGATCACCGCCGCGAAGACGAAGGCGACCAGGCCGATGGCACCGAACAGCGGCAGCCGGGGAAAGGCCGACCAGGACGATTGCGGCGCCTGCCGCCGTCCTTGCGAATGCATGTCCTCGGGTCTGGCGTGAACGGTCACAACTGTCTCCTATCCTGTCAGGGACGCAGGCTGGCGCAGGCCGCGCACGACACGGGCCGGACGGCGCTGTGCAACGGCGGGCGCTTCCGCCGCAGCCTGGTCGGTGTCGCCAAGCTGCGTCTGCAATTCCTTCGCCAGCAGGCTGGCGACGGCGACGACGTCGGGAAGGCAGATCATTGCCGGCTCGGGATGGGCGAAGCGCCACCCGCGCGCATGCGGCCACAGGATCAGCCAGGACAGACGAACGTCGGGCTTGAGCTTCAAGGCGATGGTGCCGCTGCCGTCGCCGCGCTTGTCGACACTGGCGCTGACGATTTCGGCGAAGGGCAGATTGAAGGTCACCGACAGCGCGACGCCGATGCGAAACACCACGCGGGCGTTGGTGATCGTATAGAGCGTCGTGCGGTTGACCGCCCAGGCGAAGCCCTCGGCGAGCAGGAGCACGATGGCGGCCATCGTGGTCAGCGCCCCGGCCGAAAACAGCACATAGCCGAACGGCCGACCGTCATAATATCCCGCCACCAGCGCCCAGGCGATGATCGCGAGGAAATAGGCGGCGATCCAGCGCGTCTTCAGAACGCGCCTTGCGACATGACGCATCTCGGGGCGGCCCTGCCAGAGGATGAATTCACCCTCCGGCAGCTCTTCCGGGAGACCCGGAACCGGCTCGAAGTCATGCTCCGGAGATTTGACCTGCCCGCTCATACCAGCGGCTCCGCGCGCTGCGGCGTGGCGTAGAGCTGGCCGGCACCGTAGTAGGCAACCACCTTCTCTTCTTCCAGCAGCGTCACCTGGTCCGCGCCGGCAAGGCCCGGAACATTCGCGAATTGCTCGGAGGTAATCGCATGGACGTAGACCACCTTCACACCGCCGCGCGCCTCCTTGTAGACGCAGAACGTCATCGGCAGGAGCACGGTCCGCTTGGCCTCGTCGGCCCCGATCTCGACCTCGAGATAACGGATCATCTGCTCCGAGCGGTCGACCCAGATGTCGGTCACCGTGCCGGCCAGCGCCTTGTCGCAGCCGAACACCCGCATGCCGCGCGGATCCCTGTCCTGGGTGGCGACGGAATAGTCGGTGGCGACCCGCATGGGAACGATCTTCGGCGTTCCCTCATGCGTCTGGTCGGGGCGGTCCGCGCGCTCAGCCCACGATCCCGGACCAACGCCACCAAGCATCGGATCGCCCGTCGGCTGGAGCGGCGCACCGGGGAAGCGCGCCGTGCGCTCCGCCGCAATCGGACGCGTGTCCCGGTCGTTGTTGGGAAAGGAGACGGTGCCATTGCCATGCGGCAGGACGAAGGTCTTGGGCTCGGCCAGGAAGAGCCAGGGGTCCTTGTTGAAGGCGCGCGTGGTGTCATTCTCCAGCGGGTAGCCCTCGCGCCGGTCTTCCTTGCGGATGTACCAGATCAGGCTCGCGAAAAAGACCCAGAACGCATAGAGCGTGACTTGAGCGACATCGATGCTACCAACAATTGATCCGGTTTCCATGACGGACCTCCCTTTGTCATTCCCGGCTCATCCCGGAAGATCGGCCAACCCGAACTGCCTGAGCCCATCGCGCCCGCCCGCAAACCGCTTGCCCGCAAGCGGTCCGAGAACGGCCAAACTCATGAAAAGAAGTACGATTTCAATATTGTAGACCACGTTGTACCCGGTGGATGCGGTCGTCAGGGCCGCGCCCAGGCTGCCGTCCAGCGCCAGCATGTTGACCACGTCGCGGGTGATGCCGCCGATGGCGAGACCAAGGCCGATGGCGGTGGCCTGCACCGCGCTGAAGGCGCCGATGGCAAAGCCCGCGTCGGTCTGGTCCGCCAGGTCCATTGCCGCCAGCATGGTGCCGACAGCAAACAGGCCGCCGCCGAAGCCGATCGCCAGCGTGCCGAAGCGAAACAGGGCGGCGGAACCGACCGGGCCGGAGAAGATGACCGCCGCGAAGGCGAAAATGCCAACCAGCGCGCCGCAGGCCGCCAGGCGGTGCATGTTCATGCCCCGGAGCAGCAAGCGACCGGCCAATGCGAAGCCGGCAAGCGTCCCGGCCGCCCAGACGGCGGTCAGAAGCGTGGTCTGGCTGACGCTGAGGCCCAGAATCTCGCCGCCATAGGGCTCCAGCAGGACATCCTGCATGCTGAAGGCCGCCGATCCGAGACCGACCCCGATCAGGAAACGCGCCATATGCGGGTTCTGTCGATAGGCCGCAAGCGCGTCCTTGAAACCCTGCACTTCCCGCCCTGCCCGGGTGGCCTGCGGCCGGCGCGGCTCCTGCTTCCACAAAGCCACCACGTTGATCAGCACGGTCACGACGGCGGCGCCCTGCACCACCTGGATGAGGCGCATCGCGGAAAAGTCGGCGAGCAGCAACCCGAAGGCGAGCGAGGCGAGGATCATGCCGACGAGCAGCATGACGTAGACCAGGGCGACGACGCGCGGACGGGTCTCTTCGGCGGCAAGGTCGGTCGCAAGCGCCAGGCCCGCCGTCTGCGCCATATGCATGCCGATGCCGGTCAGCAGGAAGGCGAAGGCGGCGGCCACCGGCCCGGCCCACTCGGGTCCGAGCGTTTGCGACTGAAGCAGGAGAAGCGCAAAGGGCATGAAGGCGAGACCGCCGAACTGCATCAGCGTTCCCAGCCAGAGGAAGGGCACGCGACGCCAGCCGAGCGCGGAGACATAGGTGTCGGACCGGTGCCCCATGAGCACGCGGAAGGGCGCTGCAAGCACCGGAATGGCGACCATCACCGCGACAAGACTGGTGGGAACGCCGAGTTCCAGGATCATCACCCGGTTCAGCGTGCCCGTCAGCAGGACCGCGGCCATGCCGACGGAGACCTGAAACAGCGACAGGCGCAGCAGCCGCGCGAGCGGCAGGTCGGGAGACGCGGCATCGGCAAACGGCAGGAACCGCGTGCCCAGCCGCTGCCAGAACCCGATCATGCGCTGCATTGCGCGGCTGCCGACGGTCATGACCGTGTCACCTCCATCGACTGGGAAATGTAGAAGCCGCTGGAGACGCGGGTGCTGTGTCCGGTCTTCCAGCCTTCAAGCCTTGCATCGCGCTCGAGACGGCGCGCCATGCGCTCGAGCGACGCCGGCTCGATCGCCGGCGCACGGTCGCCGCGCGGGAACAGCCGCCCGATGGTGTGCATCGTCGCAAGCAACGGCGTGCGGGGGGCAAGCGTGAACAGGATCCTGTTTTCCGTGTGCCCGGCAAGGCGCGCCACCGCCGTCACGACATCCTCGGCCCGGTAGTGGATGAGCGAATCCATGGCCACCACCGCATCGAAACGCCCATGCGCATCGCTGAGCATGTCACCGGCCGCGAAGTGGATATGCGCCGCGAGGCCGGCAGCCTCCGCCTGGCCTTCGGCGAAGCGCACCATCTCCGGCGAGAGATCGATGCCGACGACATCGGCGCCGCGCCGCGCAAGCTCCAGGGACAAATGCCCCGCCCCGCAGCCGGCATCGAGAACCCGCCAGCCGGCGAGATCATCGGGCAGGCCGGCCAGCAGCGTCGCCCGCATCCGGTCGCGGCCGGCCCGCACGGTGGCGCGGATCCGTCCCAGCGGCTCGTCGCTGGCGAACTTCTTCCAGGCATCCACCGCCGTGCGGTCGAAATAGACCTGCAACTCGCCTCTGCGGCGGACGTAGCTTGCATCGGGCATCGCCTGTGTCATCCCGCTTGATCCTTACTCGAAGCCGAGAAAATCGAAGATTTCGCGATCCTTCATCGGGGTCGCATCCAGCTCGTCGGACCCGCTCAACAGGTATTCGGCGAGCTTCAGGTACTCCTGCTGGATCGCCTTGACCTCGGGCGTTTCCTCCATCTCGAAGAGGGTGCATTTCTTCAGCCGGCTGATCCGCACCGCGTCGGAATCGGCGATATGCGCCAGCCGCTTGAGGCCGATGGCATCGTTGAAACGGTCGATCTGGTCGGTTTCGCGCGACCGGTTGGCGATCACGCCGCCAAGGCGTACGTCGTAGTTCTTCGACTTCGCCTTGATCGCCGCCACGATACGGTTCATCGCGAAGATGCTGTCGAAGTCGTTGGCGGCGACGACCAGCGCGCGCTCGGCATGCTGCAGCGGCGAGGCAAAGCCGCCGCACACCACATCGCCCAGCACGTCGAAGAGCACGACGTCGGTGTCTTCCAGCAGATGATGCTCCTTGAGGAGCTTCACGGTCTGCCCGACGACATAGCCGCCGCAGCCGGTGCCGGCCGGCGGACCGCCGGCCTCGACGCATTTCACGCCGTTATAGCCTTCGAAGACGAAGTCCTCGGCGCGCAGCTCCTCGGAGTGGAAGTCGACGCCTTCCAGAATGTCGATCACCGTCGGGATCAGCGACTTGGTCAGCGTGAAGGTGGAATCGTGCTTGGGGTCGCAACCGATCTGCAAGACCCGCTTGCCGAGCAGGGAAAAGGCGACCGACAGGTTCGACGAGGTGGTGGACTTGCCGATGCCGCCCTTGCCGTAGATTGCAAAGACCTTCGCGCCTTCGATCTCGAGCGACGGATCCAGATGAACCTGGACGCTTCCCTCGCCGTCCTCACCGCGCCCGGCCGCTTTCTTGAGCGCCCTTGCCTCGCGTTCGGCTGTCTTGGGATGGGTGTAAAGGTTCATGCCGCGAACTCCACTGTCAGGCCCTCGAGCCGGTCTTCCAGTTCTTCCCCGGCCGCGCGCAGCGCCGCCCAGGTCTCGTCGTCGGGTTCCCAGAATTCCCGCTCGCCCGCCTCGATGAGACGATTGGCGAGTTTCACGCTGGCCTTGGGATTGAGCTCCGCCAGCCGGCGCCGCATGTCGGCGTCGAGCACGAAAGTCTCTGTGAGATGCTTGTAGACCCAGGGCGACACCTGGCCCGTCGTTGCCGACCAGCCGAGCGTGTTGGTGACATGGCTTTCGATCTGGCGAACGCCCTCGTAGCCGTGCTTGAGCAGGCCCTCGTACCACTTCGGATTGAGCATCCGGGTGCGCGTCTCCAGCGCGACCTGCTCCTCCAGCGTGCGTACCTTGCCGGTGCCGGTGGTCTGGTCGCCGACATAGACCGGGATCGAGCCGCCGCCGGAGGTGCGCACCGCCGAGCTGATGCCGCCGAGCGTATCGAAATAGTGATCGATCGCCGTGATGCCGAGCTCGACGGATTCAATGTTCTGATAGGCCGCCTCGACGCCTTGCAGGATCTCGCCGAGGAGTTCGCTGCGCTGCACCGGC
Source organism: Stappia stellulata (assembly GCF_020176715.1). GTDB lineage: Bacteria > Pseudomonadota > Alphaproteobacteria > Rhizobiales > Stappiaceae > Stappia. The sequence goes on from NZ_JAIVMF010000015.1 coordinate 101,341, forward strand.
TTGCCGTCCGCGCCATAGGCGAAGCTCTTGCGGCTCGTATAGGTCGCGCCGATTTCCTCCGCATCGTCCCAGGCGCCGCTGTCGATCAGCAGGTTGACGTTTGAGCCATAGGCCCCGGCCGCATTGGAAAACACCCTGAGGGCTGCTTCTTCCAGAGGAACGCCATGCCTCTCGGCGTGGGAGAGGGCCTGCGCGCGGATCGGGTTCTCCTCGTCCGGCTCGTCGGCCATCGCCGCCTTGAGGCTGGCATCGGCGAGAAGCCGGGTCTGCAACGGCAGCAGGTCGCGGAAGATGCCCGAAAGCGTCATCACCACATCGACCCGGGCCCGGCCCAGCTGCTCGAGAGGCACAAGGTCCGCGCCGGCAAGCCGGCCGAAACTGTCGAAGCGGGGCTTTGCACCGATCAGCGCCAGCGCCTGGGCAATGGGCGCGCCTTCCGACTTCAGGTTGTCGGTTCCCCACAACACCATGGCGACGCGGCGCGGCAGGCGGCCGTTGTCGGCGACATAGCGCGCCAGCAGCTTGTCGGCCTGCTCCGCGCCGTCGCGAAGGGCAAAGGCGCTCGGCAGGCGGAACGGATCGAAGCCGTGAAGGTTGCGGCCCGTGGGCACGATGTCCGGCGAGCGCAGCACATCGCCGCCGCTGACCGGGCGGATGTAGCGCGCATCGAGCGCGGCCAGGAGGGCCGGCAATTCGGTCTCGCGCTTGAGGTCGGCATCGAGACGGCGCAGTCGTGCCGCCGCCTCGGACGTATCCTTGGCGGATTTGGCGGAAGACGGCGCGTCGAGCACTTCGGCGAGCTCGGCGTCGGACAGGGCCGCCTCGCCGGCCGCGGCATTGACCGAGCGCAGCAGGTCGGCGCGCTCCGCATCGCCCGGGGTCTCGCCAACGACATGCAGGCCGTGCGGGATCAGCGAGGTTTCAAACTCCCGCAAACGGTCCGCAAGGGCCGGCACAACACCCTCGCCCGTCGCGCTCCATTGCGCATCCGCGGTGATCAGGTCCAGCGCCTCGGCCTGCTGGCGGATCGTCTCGGCAAGCCCCGTCAGCTCCTGCGTCGCTCCGGGCGGCAGGCCGCGCCAGCGGTCGATGGCGCCCTTGAGGTCCGAAAGCCCCTTGTAGAGACCGGCCGCGGTGATCGGCGGGGTCATGTAGCTGACAAGCGTCGCCGCGGACCGGCGCCGGGCAATCGCCCCTTCCGAGGGATTGTTCGCGGCGTAGAGATAGATGTTCGGCAGATCGCCGATCAGACGGTCGGGCCAGCAGTCGGCGGACAGGCCCGCCTGCTTGCCGGGCATGAATTCCAGCGCGCCATGGGTGCCGAAATGCAGCACCGCATTCGCCCCGAAATCCTTGCGCAGATAGCGGTAGAAGGCGGCAAAGGCATGCGTCGGCGCAAAGCCGCTTTCAAACAGCAGGCGCATCGGATCGCCCTCGTAGCCGAAGGCGGGCTGGATGCCGACCAGCACGTTGCCGAAGGCCTTGCCGAGGACCAGGATGTTGGCGCCATCGCTTTGCTGGCGTCCTGGCGCGGGGCCCCATTGCGCCTCGATCTCGGCAAGCCACGGCTCGCGCCGCACATGCGTGTCGGCGGGGATCCAGTCATGCACATTCGCGTCGGTGCCATAGCGCTCGGCATTGCCCTGCAGCAAGGCGTCGCGCAGCGCATCGGCATCGTCCGGCAGGTCGACCGCGTAGCCGTCGGCCTTGAGCGCGGTGAGCGTGTTGAACAGGGAGCGGAACACGCCGAGATAGGCGGCGGTGCCGGTCGCGCCGCCATTCGGCGGGAAGTTGTAGAGGACGATGGCGAGCTTGCGCTCGTCCTTGCGGCGACGGCGCATCGCCACAATCCGCTCGATGCGCGCGGCCAGCATCTCCGACCGCTCGGGGCAGGCGTGCATGTCGCGACCGTTGACCGCGATGCCGAAGTCGCAACGACGCCCGCAGCCCTCGCACGGTCCCGAGCCATCGGTGCGGCCGCCATAGAGGATCGGCCCGGTCGCCCCGTCGATTTCGGGAAGCGCGACCATGATGGTGGTTTCCACCGGCGTCAGCCCCTGCTCGCCCCGTCCCCACTGCTGGAGGCTCTGGAACTCCGTCGCGAAGGCGGACAGATAGGGCACGTTCAGCGCGGCAAGCGCGTCTTCCGCCGCGCGGGAATCATTGTAGGCCGGTCCGCCCACCAGCGAGAAGCCTGTGAGCGACACGACGCAATCGACACAGGCGACGCCGTGCTTGAGGAAGTAGCTGTCGATCACCGGGCGCGCATCGAGACCGCTGGCGAAGGCTGTGATGACGTTCAGGCCCTTGGCCCCAAGCGCTGCGATCACCGCGTCATAGTGGTCGGCATTGTCGGCCAGGAGATAGGAGCGCATCACCAGAACACCGACGGTGCCGTTTTCCGGATCGAAATGCGCTGCCTTGCGGAAGCTCTCGACCCGGTCCGTGATCCGTCCGGCAAGCTCCGGGTGGTACAGACCGACGTCCGGATAGTGGATCGGCGGTTCCGGCCTGACCAGTGCCCGCAGATGCGCCCGCTCGCCCGTCGCATAGCGCGAGATCAGATAGCGCACGAGGTTGACGACATTCTCGTCGGAGCCGGCGAGCAGATACTGCAGGGTCAGGAAATAGGCGCGCAGGTCCTGCGCCTTGCCGGGAATGAACTTCAGGATCTTCGGCAGTTGGCGCAGCATTTTCATCTGCCCCCGGCTGGCCGAGCCGCTCTTGCCGGACTTTCCGCGCAGGCGCTTGAGGAACCCCAGCGCCCCGCCCGTCGGCTTGTCCATCCGGAAATCGCCGATCCGCGTCATCTTGACGATTTCGGCGGCGGACAGACACCCGACCACCGCGTCGCAGGTCTCCCGACGTTCCAGGAGCCAGGGCTCGACCACCTTGATGTGCTCTTCCAGGAACATCATGCTGGCGACGACGATGTCCGCAGTCGCGATATCCGCCCGGCAGCGTTCGGGCGCGGAGGCGTCTGTGCCCCATTCGGCGACCGCATGCAGCGACAGCGTGAGGCCCGGCAGTTCCTTTTTCAGGATGACGCGCGCGCGGTCGACGGCACTCGCCATATGGCTGTCGAGCGTCACGATCGCGACGCGGACCGGTGTCTGCGAGAGCACCGCGCCCGACCTGCGGCTATCGGCCGAAATACGCTTTGGCATCGTACAGGGTCTCTACTGTTATGGGCGCCACTCCGCGTTCGGCGGCAAAACGCTCGGTGTTGCGCCTTGCCTTGCCGCGGACGAAAAACGGGATCTTGCGAAGCTCCTTTTCCGCATCATTGGTCCAGCCGGCCGGCAGTGTTTCGGCCGCCGGCGCGTGGATGTCGCCTTGGGGTGCGGCACCCGTGTGCGCCGCGTTCGCCGCAGCCGCCTGGTCTTGCCGGTCCGCCTTGCCGCCCAGCGCCGCGAGATGCGACGCCTCGGCGGTGTCGTTGAATTCGAAATCCTCGCGGAACATCCCGAGCAGGTGCTCTTCCAGCCCCATCATCAGCGGGTGCACCCAGCTGTCGAAGATCACGTTGGCGCCCTCGAACCCCATCTGCGGCGAATAGCGTGCGGGGAAATCCTGGACATGAACGGGCGAGGAAATCACCGCGCAGGGAAGCCGCAACCGCTTGGCGACATGACGCTCCATCTGGGTGCCGAGCACCAGTTCGGGCTGCGCCGCGACGATCGCGTCCTCGACCTCCAGGTGGTCATCGGTGATCAATGCCTCGACGCCGTGGTCCGCCGCGGCGGCGCGCACATCCCTGGCGAACTCGCGGGCGTAGGTGCCCAGCCCGCAGACCTTGAAGCCGAGCTCGTCCCGGCAGATCCGGGCGGCGGCGACCGCATGGGTGGCATCGCCGAAGATGAACACCCGCTTGCCGGTCAGATAGTTGGAATCGATGGAGCGGGCATACCAGGACAGCCGCTCGCCGAGCGCCTCGAGCGCCGGCTCAGGATCGACACCGGCAAGCGCCGCGATCTCGCACACGAAGTCGCGTGTCGCCGTCGCGCCGATCGGAATGGTGGCGCTGCGCGGCTGCTTGAAGGTGCGCTCCAGCCAGCGTGCGGCCGTATCGGCGATCTCGGGGTAGAGCACGACGTTGAAATCCGCCTCGGGAAGGCGTGCGATGTCGGCGGGCGTCGCGCCGAGCGGCGCAATCACGTTCACCGGCACGCCCAACGCGTCAAGAATACCCTTCACCTCGCGGATGTCGTCGCGGTTGCGAAAGCCGAGCGCGGTGGAGCCGAGGATGTTGCAGGTCTTGCGGGTCCGCCCCGAGCGGTCGGGCGGGGCAATGCCGCCGCAGAACCCGCGCACCAGCCGGTAGAAGGTTTCGGCCGCGCCCCAGTTTTCCTTTTTCTGATAGGACGGCAGCTCCAGCGGGATCACCGGGATCGACAGGCCGAGCGCCTTTGCAAGCCCTGCGGGATCGTCCTGGATCAGTTCCGCCGTGCAGGAGGCGCCGACCAGAATGGCCTGCGGCTGGAACCGCTCGACCGCGTGCTGGCAGGCGGTCTTGAACACCTCGGCCGTGTCCTTGCCCAGATCACGCGCCTGGAAGGTCGTATAGGTCACCGGCGGACGCGACTTGCGCCGCTCGATCATCGTGAACAGAAGGTCGGCGTAGGTGTCGCCCTGGGGCGCGTGCAGCACATAGTGCAAGCCGCTCATCGACGCGGCAATGCGCATCGCACCCACATGCGGCGGTCCTTCATATGTCCAAACGGCCAGCTGCATCGTCTAGATCTCCACCTTGAGTGCCGCGCGCCGTCGCAGGGGACGGGCGAAGAGCTCGGCGAGATCGCCGGCCTGCTCGTAACCCTGGATGGGGGCGAAGACGAGCTCGATCGACCACTTGGTGGTCCGTCCTTCCGCCTCGAACGGATTGCCGAGACCCATGCCGCAAACGATCAGGTCCGGATCCGCCGCGCGGCAGCGCGCGATCTGCAGATCGACGTCCTGGCCCTCGCTCAGGACGATGTCCGACGGGAGTTGGCTGAGGTCGGCGTTCATGTGGGTGCGGTGGAGATAGGGCGTGCCGACCTCCAGGATCCGCGCGCCTGCCTCGACATGCAGGAAGCGGGCAAGCGCCGGCTCCATCTGCGAATCGGGGAAGAAGAACACGCTGCGTCCGCACAGATCGTCGCGGTGATGGGCAAGGGCGGCCCGCGCCCGCTCGCGACCGGGCCGCGTCACGCTCTCGAAGCGCTCGCCGGTGACGCCGAACGCGTCTGCCGCGGCGCCGAGCCAGGCCGTCGTGCCCTGTTCGCCGAGCGGAAACGGCGCCTCGATCAGCGTCGCGCCGCGCGCCTCCAGCGCCTTGGTTGCCGCCCCGAGCCAGGGCTGGGCCAGCAACAGCCGCGTGTTCGGACCGATTGCGGGAAGCTCCGAGCCCTTGCGCGAGGGCAGGAAAGCAACGTCGCCAATGCCCAATGCCTCGAACAGGCGCCGGAACTGATCCTCCACCACATCGGCAAGCGTTCCGACAACCATCAGCGACGGAGAGGCCGCAGCCGGCGCCTCCGGCAACTCGGCGGCAAGCGAGGCGAGGAAATTGTCTTCCCCTTGGGTGAACGTCGTCTCGATGCCGCTGCCGGAATAGCTGATGACACGCGTTTCGGGCGCATGCAGACGGTTCAGCCGCCCGGCGGCCCGCGGCAGGTCGAGCTTGATCACCTCAGAGGGGCAAGAGCCGACGAGGACCAGCATCCTGATGTCGGGACGCCGAGCAAGCAGACGCTCGACAACACGGTCGAGTTCCTCGTTGAGATCGGCCATGCCGGCGAGATCGCGCTCGTCGATGATGGCCGTTGCAAAACGCGGCTCGGCGAAGATCATCACCCCGGCGGCCGACTGCATCAAATGGGCACAGGTGCGCGAGCCGACGATCAGGAAGAACGCATCCTGCACCTTGCGATGCAGCCAGATGATCGACGTCAGGCCGCAGAACACCTCGTGCTGGCCGCGCTGGCGCAGCGGTGCCGCCTGCGTGGCGCAGTCCGCGCCCGTGCTTTGGGGAAGGCGCTCCAGGACGCTCATGCGGCACCTCCCGCAACGGGCGTTGCCGATGTGGCGGCCGCCTCGCCGCCGCTCCCTTGCGCGGACGCCTGAAGTCGGGCCTGCCGCAGCTTCCAGAGAAACTGGGCCGCATTGACCGCGTAGGTCGCATAGGCGGCCAGCGCCAGCACCATCAGCGCGGACGGCGCGAGCAGCGCGTAGAAATAGGCGAGAAGATAGGCGGTATGGAGCGCCAGCACGGCGAAGGAAACCACGTCCTCCCAGAAAAACGCCGGGGCCAGGAGATATTGTCCGAAGACCTCCTTCTCCCAGATCGCTCCGGTGATCATGATCGTGTAGAGCGTGAAGGTCTTGACGATGATCGAGATATTGGCCGCGACCAGCCCCTCGCCTGTCAGCAGGAAACGGGCAATCAGCGCCACGCTGACCAGACACACCAGAAACTGAACCGGCGCCAGCACGCCCTGAATCAGCGTCCAGGGGGAGGCGTCGCGGCGGGCCCGCTGCGCCTCTGTATAGAGCCCGACCGGCACCGCAGGTCCATGCTGACCCCTGAAACCGTCTGGCGCCTTTTTGTCGGTGTCGCGTGTCAATTCCCGCCTCCCTCAGGATCTGTCCGGAAACAGTAAACCCGACTTTGCGCGAGTGTCAACTTTTGTTGACGTTATGTTTCGTTTACACAAAAAATAAAGTGTGACATTGTATCGCCAGTGGAAAAAATCCACCCCACATACCGCCCGTCCGGGCGATGGATCAGCGGACGGCGGAAGACAACAGGACCAGGTTCCCAACAGTGCTGCGACATTTTGCGGCTCCCTCGCGCCGCGATCCGACCCGCATCAGGCACTTGCAGGGCCGAGAAACGGACCGGTCTGGAACCATGCACAGAGCGGGATTAGACACGCGCGGCGCGTTTGACGAGCGCGCAAGACATGCGATCGTGAGCATCGGCATGCCGCCGGTCACGACAACAACGCGCGACCTCCACGGCATGGCACATCGCGTCTTGCGCGAGGTTGCGGCGCGCCACGGACCGACCTCCAGACATGCCCGCAATCCGGCCTGCGATCTGGCCAAGCGGATCAAGGCCCGCGTCTGCGACCCGACCTCCACCGTTGCTGCGGACGCGGCCTTCGCGCTGATCGCGGACAGTGCGTTGACCACCCAGGACCGGCTTGAGGTCCTGGAAACCGTTGCCCGGGCGATCGGCGACGACTGGAACGACGACGCGACGTCCTTCCTCGACGTGACCATCGCGATGGGTCGGCTGCAATGCGTGATGCGGCGAATCTGCCAATTGGAAAGCGCGGGGCGACCGGAAAAGACAAACGGCAGATGTCTACTTCTGGTTCCGGCTCAGGAGCATCACACTTTTGGGGTGTGCATTCTGGAAGAAATATTGCGGGCGTTCGGCTGGGAAACCGACCTCTTTCAGGTTGAATCAATTGATTTTCTTGAAAAAAGGTTAGACAAGGCACAAATCGATATCGTTTGTTTCTCTTGGACAAACGCTGCGCTTGCCTCAATTGCCGGTGACTGTGTGAAGGCTGTCGAAAGAATCCCTGCGCCGCAACGCCCCGCCATCATTTCGGGCGGCCATGCAGCGGGACAAAATCCCGCATGGCTGGTTCGCCTTGGCGTGGACTATGTTTGCGACAGCATCCATGTCGCGCTGCAGATCGCCGACATTCACCTGCGTGAACTCCGGGCCGATCTTACCTTCCCGGATTTGCGGCACGCCCCACAAGACACACGGCCGTGATTCCGCCATGCAAATCAACAATATCCGATCCAAACCCCGCCTCTTTGAGGCATCAGCCAACCGCTTCGACAATGTGAGCGTCGAAACGGCTGCCCAGCTCGCCTCTCTCGGATCGGACATCTCGCTGCTGATTTCGCGGGACGGGACCGTCCTCGACATTGCCTACGCGGACGGCACGCTTGCCGGCTACAATGTCGAAGGCTGGGTCGGTCGCAAGTGGCGGGACACCGTCACCGTCGAATCGACGGAGAAGGTCGATTCGCTTCTGGCAGATATCCAAAGCGCCTCTCCGACGCGCCGGCGGCAGGTCAACCACCCCGGCCCCGCCACCGGCATGCCCGACCTTCCCGTCGATTACCGGCTCGTCGCGGTAGATGGCCTCAACTGCTGGATGGCACTCGGCGACGACCTGCGCAAGATCGCGTCGATCCAGAACCAGTTGCTCAACGCGCAGCTGGAGCTTGAGCGCGAGTATCGGAAGATCCGCGATGCGGAGACGCGGTACCGCACCATCTTCCAGAAACTCAGCCAGCCGATCTTGATCGTCGACGGAACGGACCGGAAGATCGTGGACGCCAATCTTGCGGCATCGCGCACCCTGTTGCGCCCCGTGGGCAAGCTGATCGGCGAAAACATCATTTCCCTGTTTGAATCCGGTCATCGCGACATGCTCGGGGAACTGATGAGCGAGGCGCAGCACAGCGGCACGGCCCGGGCGGCGGTGGCGCGTCTGGCGGAGGTCGATGTCGAGCAGTCGGTCGCGCTCGAGCCGTTTCGCGAGAACGGGCGCAACAGCCTGTTCCTGCGCCTGTCGCCCCCGCCGGGCGCGCATGAGAACGATGACGCGGTAAACCGCGACGCAACCGACGTTTTCGAAACGCTGCCGGAAAGCCTTGTCACCATCGGCATGAAGGGCACGATCGAGAACCTGAACGATGCCTTCCTCGACATGGTCGGCCTGCTCAACAAGGAGCGGCTGATCGGCCGCAACCTCAACAACTGGCTCGGCGGTTCCGCCGTGGATCTCAATGTCCTGCTCGCGAAGGTCCGCGACGAGGGATCGGTGCGCCAGTTTGCAACGGTCATCCGCGACGACCTTGGCGGAGTCAAACCGGTAACCGTCTCCGCCGGGCGATTTGCCCATGGCGGCCACGAAAGCGTCTGCCTGCTGATCGGCGGCGCGGCCAAGCGGGAATCCGCCCTGGGCATGTCGGCTGCCAGCCTGGCGCCCGACGGTGCGGACTTCTCCGAACTGATCGGACGCGTGCCGCTCAAGGAGCTAATCCGGGAGGCCGTCGACGTCATCGAGAAAATGTGCATCGAGGCCGCCCTGCGCCAGACCGACAACAACCGCGCCTCGGCCGCGGACCTGCTGGGGCTCAGCCGGCAAAGCCTCTACATCAAGCTGCGCCGCCACGGCCTCGAGGATTTCGGCGGCGGCGGGCGGGGGTCTGTCAACTCCATTTGACGAGTGTCAATTCAGATTGACAACCCCATGTGTCCAGCCTAGCATTTTTGCATGGTTGCACGATCCTTCCCAAAGACGGGCCAGCGCGCGGCGACATGGCCCACACCAGCGGCGGTGCTTGAGCTTCTGAAGCCGATCACCTGGTTTCCGCCAATGTGGGCCTATGGCTGCGGCATGATCGCCAGCGGCGCCGATCTCGGCAGCCGCTGGGCCTATGTCGCCGGCGGCATCCTGCTCGCCGGTCCGATGATCTGCGGCACCAGCCAGGCGGTGAACGACTGGTACGACCGCCATGTCGATGCCATCAACGAGCCGAACCGGGTCATTCCGTCGGGCCGCATGCCCGGACGCTGGGGGCTTTGGGTTGCCATCGCCGGATCGCTGTTGTCGCTTCTGCTTGCCGCTCTCCTTGGCATCTGGGTGTTCGTGGCGGCGGTGATCGGCCTGGTCTTCGCCTGGATCTACAGCATGCCGCCGCTGCGGCTGAAGCAGGACGGCTGGCAGGGTAACGCGGCCGTTGGCCTCTCGTATGAAACGCTGCCCTGGCTGACCGCCGTCGCCGCCGCGACCAACGCCCTGCCGGACTGGCGCACCGGTCTGATCGCGCTGCTCTACGGCCTTGGCGCGCACGGCATCATGACGCTCAACGATTTCAAGGCGATCGAGGGCGACCGGCAGATGGGCATCCGCTCGCTGCCCGCCCGCTACGGCCCCCAGGCAGCGGCGAGACTGGCCTGTCTCACCATGGCGCTCGCGCAGCTTGCGGTGGTCGCCGCGCTGCTCGCCTGGGGCCGCCCCTTCTTCGCCGCCGCGATCGCGGGACTAACGCTTGTCCAGCTCGTGTGCATGGCCCGTTTCCTGAAGGACCCGATCGCCCGCGCCGTCTGGTACAGCGCCATCGGCGTCGGCCTCTATGTGACGGGAATGGTGATCGCGGCCTTCGCGCTGCGCGGGCTCGTCTCCGCCTGACGGGGCCGCTCGACACTGGAATTGACGGAGAGATCGAATGACACCGGCCGGGCTTGGATGGATTGCAATCGCGCGTCTCGGGCTGGTTCAGGCCGCGCTGGGGGCCGTGGTGGTGCTCACCACATCGACGCTCAACCGCGTCATGGTCGTCGAACTCGCCATCGCCGCCGTCATTCCGGGGCTGCTGGTCGGCCTGCATTATGCGGTCCAGATTGCCCGGCCGGTGTGGGGCCACGGTTCGGACGTCGGCGGCTCGCGGACCGGCTGGATCCTCGGCGGGCTGGCGCTACTCGCCCTTTCCGGCACGGGTGCTGCGGCAACCACCTTCCTGTTCGAGATCCGGTTTGCCTACGGACTTGCGGCCGCGCTCGTCTGCTATGCGCTAATCGGGGTCGGCATCGGCGCCTGCGGCACCTCGCTGCTGGCGCTTCTTGCAAGCCGCACCGCGCCCGAGCGGCGCCCGGCAGCGGCGACCATCGTCTGGATGATGATGATCGCCGGCATCGTCATCACAGCCATCGTGACGGGCAGCGTGCTCGATCCCTATTCCCACGCCCGCCTCGTCCTGGTGACGGCGGCAACCGGCGCGACCGTCTTCGCAATCGCCGCGCTGGCGCTCTGGCGGCTGGAACGCACAGCGGTCCCGCTTGATCACGCCGCCGCCAGGTCCGCTCCCGAGACGCCCGGTTTCTCGACGCGCAGCTTTCGCATCAGCCTTGCGGAGACCTGGCGCGACGGCGAGGCGCGCGTGTTCTCGGTGTTCGTCTTCGTGTCGATGCTCGCCTACAGCACTCAGGATCTCATTCTCGAGCCTTTCGGCGGCCTCTTGTTCGAGATGACGCCGGGCGAGACCACGAAACTCTCTGGCGTGCAGCATGCGGGTGTCTTTGTCGGCATGGCGCTGGTCGGCATCGCCGGGTCGCTGCTTGCCCGCCGGCGACCGCAGATCCTGAAGATCTTCATCGTCTCAGGGTGCCTGGGATCGGCGGCGGCACTTGCGGCCCTGGCGCTCGGGTCGGCCGTCGCGCCGGACTGGCCGCTGAAGACCAACATCTTCTTGCTGGGGGCCGCCAATGGCGCCTTCGCCGTCGCCGCCATCGGCACGATGATGGCACTCGCCGGCGCCGGCGGCCCGAAACGCGAAGGCATTCGCATGGGCGTATGGGGCGCGGCACAGGCCATCGCCTTCGGACTGGGCGGCGTTCTCGGTACGGTCGCACTGGATGTGGCCCGCGCCGTGAGCGGCGACACGGCGCTTTCCTTCACGCTCGTCTTTGGCGGTGAGGCGATCCTCTTCCTGAACGCGGCCGTGCTCGCACTCAGGATCGGCAGCAAACGCCCGCGCCCCGGCACCCGTGACACCGACATGCCCCTCCCCCTCGCCGCAGCGGAGTAAGACAATGGACAATCGCGATTTCTTCGACGTCGTTGTGGTGGGAGGCGGGCCGGCGGGCGCAACCGCCGCGCAGGCGCTTGCGCTGGAAGGCCACTCGGTGCTGATGATCGACCGGGAGGGCCGGATCAAGCCCTGCGGCGGCGCCATTCCGACGCGGGCGATCCGCGACTTCAACCTGCCGATGGAGCAATTGACCGCGAAGGTCCATTCGGCCCGCATCATCGCGCCGAGCGGCCACAATGTCGCAATGGACATCGGCGACATCGGATATGTGGGCATGGTCGACCGCGATCTGTTCGACCCATTCCTGCGGGCCCGTGCGGTCGAGGCCGGAGCGGTGCAGCTCACCGGAACCTTCAAGACGCTGGAGCGCAATCGGGACGGCACGGTGACCGTCAGCGTCGCGGTCGGCGAGAAAGCCGGCGAGTTGCGCCACATCACGACACGCTGCGTGATCGGGGCGGATGGCGCGAATTCCGCCGTGCGGCGGAGCGTCTTCGGCCCCAAGCGCAAACCGCCCTACGTCTTTGCCTATCACGAGATCGTTGAATCGCCCAAGGCACCGGATCCGGAGCTGTTTCGCGCCGACCGCTGCGACGTGATCTATGACGGCCGGATCTCGCCTGATTTCTACGGCTGGGTGTTTCCCCATGGCCGGCACACCTCGATCGGCTGCGGCTCGGCGGTCAAGGGCCACAGCCTGAAAGCCGCAACCCGCGCCTTGCGCGAGGCCGCCGGCCTTGGCGAGGCGCGCACGGTGCGCGAGGAAGGCGCCCCGCTGCCGCTCAAACCGATGCGGCGCTGGGACGACGGCCGCAACGTGGTACTGGTCGGCGATGCCGCCGGCGTTGTCGCGCCCTGTTCGGGGGAAGGCATCTATTACGCCATGCTGAGCGGCCAGATCGCTGCGGAGGCCATCGGCCAGATGTTCGCCAGCAACTCGGCCAAAGCCCTCGCCAGCGTGCGCAAGCGCTTCATGCGCGAGCACGGCATGGTGTTCTTCACGCTTGGGATCATGCAGTCGATCTGGTACGGAAGCGACAAGAGGCGCGAGCAGTTCGTGAAGATGTGCGCCGATCCGGACGTACAGCGCCTGACCTGGGAAAGCTATCTGAACAAGAAGCTGGTGCGGCGCGAGCCGATGGCCCACCTCCGGGTCGCCATCAAGGACATCCGGCAGCTGCTCGGCATTCCGGCCCGCGTCTAGGCCGGCGATGACCACGGCACTTCAGCTTCTCGACAGCCTGACGCAAAGCGGCGCGATTGCCCTGATCGCGCTCGGCGTCCTCCTTCTGGAACTCGGCGTGATCGCCATCGCCATTCGCAAGGCATCCCTGCGCCGTTCCCTGCTGCTGAACGGGTTTTCGGGCATCGCCCTGATGGGGGCGCTCTATCTTGCGCTCACCGGCAAGGGCGGCGTGCCGATCGCCCTGTGCCTGGCAGCGAGCCTCGCCGCGCATCTCTTCGACCTGACGGCGAGGCTGAAATCCCCGCAAGACGGCTGACACAATAGCGCCGCCCCCCCCTGTCGCGACAGGGGGGGCGGCGCGTGTCCGTTCCGGCTCGATCCATAAGGGACTTGCCGTCATGGCCCGCTGGCCGCTCAGTGTCAGTTCGCAGGCGGGTCGTCCGGCTTGGCGGACGGCTTCTCGGTCGACGGGTCGGAGGGCTCGCCGGTCGGCTTGTCAGTGGGTTTTCCCACCTCGCCCTCCGACCAGGCCGCGTTCAACCGGTCATAGGCATTGGCGAAGCCGGCCTTCAACTCCTGCCAGGCGTCAGCGGTTCCCGCCTGAAGCGCACCGAACCGTTCGCCGAGCGCATTGCGCGCCGCGCGCAGGTCCGCAAGCTGAGCCTTGGCGGCCTCGCGTGCCTGTTCGCTCATCTCGTCCCAGCCCTCGCGCAAGGCATCGGCCCGACGCTCGATTTCGGCGTCGAGCTCCGTCATCGCCTCACGCGCGGCGGCGACAGCCTGGTCGCGTTCCTGCGCACTGTAGTCGGCAATCGCGTCCATCGCCTGCGAGACCTTCGCGCGAACCTCTTCCGAGGTCGTCACGCTCTTGTCCTGGTCCTGCGCGGCAGCGACGCCGGCAGGCAGCGCGACAAGTCCGGCAAGGGCAACAACGCGAAGCGATTTCAACACCTTCATGTCAGTTCCTTTCCCGATCAGGAGGGCTGGAAAATGCGCAAGACGCGTCAAGGCGTTTACTTGAACCGCGACATGGCGGAATCCACCGCATCGCCCAGGTTCTTCCAGGCCTTTTCGTAACCGGCCTTCATGTCGCTCCAGGCATCGTCACCGGCGGCGCGCAGCTCCTTGAGCCTGCCTTCCGCTTCTTCCTGGTGCGCCCGGAGTTTTTCGATTTCGCGCTCATACTGGATGCGGGCATCGGCATTGGCTTCATCGGCTTTCGCCTTCAGCTTGTCGATCTCCGCATTCCACTGGTCGAGTTGCGCCTTGGTCTTTTCGATATAGGCGTTTTTGTCTGCCATCTGTCTGGCTCCTTCCATTCGTCGGCAATTCGGACGTTGCGACCCGATCCGCTTGGATGCGGACCCGTTTCGTTGTCAGGCCACGCCCGAACCGCCACAGGATTAAAGTACACATGCCGCCCGCATTCGAAGGCGAGGTCTGGCATGTTCGGTTTCGGCATCCCGCAGGCGGGATGCGCGCTCAGCCGGCGCGCGCCGGCACTTGATCCGGATTGAGCCGGATCATTCGGTAATTGAGATAGCCCGCCGTCATCACCCAGATCGCATAGGGCACGAACAGCATCGCCGCCAGAACGGAAACCATGCTTGCCGCGACCATGAAGGCGAAGATCGACGCGAGCAGCGCGCCAATGTCCATCAGCGCGAGATCCATGCGGCGCATCCCGAAGAAAAGCCACGACCACGCCGCATTGAGCACGAGCTGGGCGCCCCAGATCACCATTGCAAGGCCAAATCCCTCTGCGGCAAACACCAGCCAGCCGGCAAAGGCGATCATGATGTAGAGCACCGTCCAGACGACCGGAAAAACCCAGTTTTTCGGCGTCCAGTCGGGACGCTCGAGGCTCGCATACCAGTCTCCCGGCTTGAAGATCGCTCCGCTGGAAGCGGTCGCAAACACGAGCAGCACAATGATGGCCAGCGTCATGGGATCCTTCCAGAGAGGTTGCGATAAGCCTTGCCGCGCGAGCGTTCTGCCCTCGCGCCCATGATCCTAACACGCAATCGGGACGAAACGGTACTCGGGACCCCAAGCGTTCGTTTTCAAGCGGTTAGCGGGCGTTTGCGTTCCCGTCCGCCGCCTTTGCGGGCGATTGCGCGCCACTGATAGATGATGATTGAAAGTCCGACGATCAAGGGGATGCTCCAAAGAACCGGGTTCAGAGCGATCTCGGGCATCAGGCGAACGGCGCCGAAAGCGAAGAATGCCGTGTAGACGGAGATGCCGGCCCCCACCAGCGCCTTGATGTGCTCCTTGAGCCACCCGAGCGGGTGCGGCCGGGCGCGATAGAGGTAGAAGAGATTGGTCGCGACCGTCGCAAAGCCGATGCCGGAGATCCCGATCATCAGCGCTTCGCCGATCAGGATCCCCTGCGCCACGCAGTTGATCGCCAGCGCCGCGAGGAGCCCCTGAAGAAGGAGGTTAACCGGCGTCCGCATCGCCGCGCGGTCGCGCTTCAAAGTGATGCAGAGCCAGCCGTACCAGGCGAGATTGACGGTCAGAACCGCCAGATAAAGCATCATCCAGCCGAAAATGCCGCGCACGAAGGCCGCATCCGGCAAATGCGGATGGGTTTCCAGAGGCGCGATCAGGGTGGCGATGCTGATGCCAACCGCAGCCGCTCCGGTCGCGAGCATGGAAAAGGTGAATATGCGTCCGAACCGCCGGTGGGTGTCGCCGCCCTTGCGCCCCGCCACTGGCACCCAGAAGGCAACGAGCCCGGTGGCGCCGGTCACGATATGGGCAATCACGAAAGCCTCGAACACCCAGATCATCGCAGTCCCCGCCACCAGTTATGTCACAATCATATTACATATTTGATCGTCATGAAATATGGACTAGGCTTGAAAAGGTCGTCCGCATCGTTCCCGAGGCCGCCTTTGTACGCGCCCCCCCGCACCCGCTCCCTGCCCTCTCTCCTTGCGCTCGCGCGCTGCGTCTGGCGGGGCGATGGCGACCTGCTCGGCCTGCTTCCGGCCGCGGCCTATCGCACGGCCATCGGGCCGCTCGGCTATTCGAGACGTTCCACCGTGATCGTCAACGACCCGGACCTCGTCCTCCACGTGCTGAAGGACCCGGAGCAGATCTTTCCCAAAAGCGACCTGATGGTGGGCGCGCTGGAACCGCTCGTCGGCGATTCCATCTTCGTATCCGCCGGGGCGCGCTGGCGGCGGCAAAGAGAGATGATCGACCCGGCCTTTTCCCACATCCGGCTGAACCGCGCCTTCACCGCCATGCAGGCTGCCGTCGACGCCTATGAGGCCCATCTGGATGGGGTGGCGGGCGAAGGCAGACCCGTTTCTCTCGATCTCGCGATGAGCCACCTGACGGCGGACATCATCACGAGGACAGTGTTTTCGACGCCGCTGCAGTCACAGGTCGCGCATGACGTGTTTTCCGACTTCGCCGCGTTCGAGCGGCATGTGGCGCATGTGAAACTGTCGCGGCTGATCTTCGACCCCGCCTTCGCCCCCGTCGCCCAGCCGCCGGAGGTGCTTGCCGCCTGTGCCCGCATTCGGCGCCACCTGGGCGAGATGATCGACACCCACCTGGCGGCCGGCGCCTCCTACGACGACATCGCCTCGGCGGTGATCGGCGCGCGCGGTATCCAGGACGGGACCGACACCGGTTTCACCCGCGAGGAACTGATCGACCAGCTCGGCGTGTTCTTTCTGGCCGGACACGAGACGACCGCCAGCGTGCTTACCTGGGTGTTCTTCATTCTCTCCATCCGCCCGGATATCGCCGCGAGGGTGCGCGCGGAGGTGGAGGCCGTGGCCGGCGCGGGGCCGATCGACATCGACGCCACCAAGAGACTTGCCTACACGCGCCAGGTGTTTCGCGAGACCTTGCGGCTTTATCCGCCGATCACCTTCCTGCCGCGCGTCGCGATGGCCGACACGCGCCTTGGCGGGCGCCGGATCAGGCGCGGCGCGCTGATCATGATCGCGCCCTGGGTCATCCACCGCCACCAGAGGCTTTGGGACAATCCGGACGCGTTCGATCCGGAGCGGTTTTCGCCGGAGCGCGAGGCAAAGATCCGCCACGGCAGCTATCTTCCCTTCGGCCTCGGCCCGCGCATTTGCGTCGGCGCGGCCTTCGCGCAGACGGAGAGCGCGCTGATCCTCGCCCGGCTCCTGCGCCGTTTCGACTTCGAGCCGCTTGCGCCGGAAAAAGTACGCCCGGCCGCGCGGCTCACCACTCGTCCCGCCGATCAGGTGATGGTGCGGGTCACGCGACGCGGTTAGGAGCCAGCGCCGGACCAGAGAATGTCCTCGGTCGTCGTCTCGCCCATCGACTTGCCCTTGAAAACCGCCGGCACGAGGATCGGGTAGGAGGTGAAGGTCATCGTCGGGAAGACCAGGGGATCGCGCGGGTCCCAGGTTACATCGCGGGCCTCACGCATCGCGCGCCATTTCATGCCCCGCTCCCGCCCGTTGAACATGGCGGCCTGCCATTCAATCAGGCAGGGATAGAATTGCTGCATCAAGGTTTGCGGGCGAAAGCGCACCGGCCGGTCGGCGTCCGGCTCGGCGATTGCCCGCGCGACATCCTCGGCTTCGAGGAAATGAATGCCGCTGGTCACCCGCGGATTGCACTCGATCGCCTGCACCCGGCCGTCATCGTCCTCGACGAAATCGAAGGACGCGAAGCCGCTGTATCCGGTTTTCCGGGCGAAGCTTGCAACGAAGTCCGCAATGCCGGCATGCTCGGCCAACCGCTCGAAACACACCGCCACCGTGCCGCTCATCACCACGCCGCGGTAGACGCTGGTGACCAGCACCCGCCCCGCGCGGAGCATCGAAAAACTGCTCAGCAGCCTGCCGTCGAGGCGTTCCTGCACCACCAGATCCCGACGCGCGCCGCGCTCCGGCAGGGGCGTTCCGGCCGCATGCATCGAAACGCCCAGACCGGCACAGGAATTGGCGGGCTTGAGGACATAGGCACGGTCCGCCGCAAGCGTCTTGCCCGCGTCGCTGTCAGCCGGATGCGTCTCCGGCACCGGCAGAGCGAGCGCCCGCATCTTGCGCGCAAACATGAGCTTGTCGTGAAGTTCGAGCAGCGCGGCCCGAGGCGGAGCGTAGAGGCGAACGCCGGCAGCGAGACCCTCCGTCAGACCGGCCACATGCAGGGTTTCCTCGGACACCGGGACGACCAGATCGATGCGCTCGCGCTCGATCACCTTGCGCAGATCGTCGAGGTAGCCATCAGGATCGCGCGCCGGCGCCCTGACGCGCAGCGACTTCGAAACCGTCCGCGACGCCCGGCACAAATGCCAGGCGAAGGGCTCGGCAACGACCACGCGCCAGCCCAGCGCATGAAACCCTCGCGCGAGATCCAGAGATTTGGGCATCCGCCCCAGGGTGAGCAGAACGGTCTTCGACATGCCCCGATGCTAGGACAAAATCCGGCTGCGGTGTATCGCCGACGCATGCTCCGCTCGACGCGGACGATGGATGCGCCATATTCGGGACTCAGGCGCGGAACGTCGCGCCGCAGCATCGCGGTGACACCATGTTCAAGACTCCAGCAAAAACCATCCGCGCGGTCGTGGCCTCGGCCGCCGTCCTCCTCCTGTTCGGCTTGCCCGCTCAGGCCCGCCCGGACACAAGGACCATGACCTGCGCGCAGGCGCAGGATCTGGTGAAGCGCTCGGGCGCCATCGTGCTGTCGACGGGGCAATACACCTATTCGCGCTTCGTCGCCGACAGGCGCTATTGCGGCCACTACGAGATCCTGCGGCCGAGCTATGCGCCGACGCGCGACACCGCGCAATGCCCGGTCGCCTATTACTGCGAGCGGGTCGTGCGGCCGCGCAACTGAGGGCCGCACCGGGGCCGAAAGCGCGCGTCTAGATGTGAAGTCTCAGGAGGTTGTTCACCCGGTTCGGGGTTAGGCTGCAATCGCCAAACTCCAGCCGAGGATCCCGAAGGATGAACAACCCGCACCAAGGTGCCCGCCTTACCGTC
>NZ_JAIVMF010000016.1 GCF_020176715.1 Stappia stellulata
GACGACCAGGCGCCGCGGCGTGGCGGCGGCAAGCCGAAGGGCAAGCCGCGCCCTGCTGGCGAAGGCTCCGGCCGCCCGGCCGGCGGCAAGCCCGGCGGACCGCGCCCGGACAAGACGGGCGGGCGTGGCGGCCGTCCGGCCAAGGGCGGGACGATCGATCCGGATTCGCCCTTCGCCAAGCTCGCTGCGCTGAAGGCGGACCTGGAAAAGAAGCCGCGCTGAGGCCAGCGCGCGCTGGAACGGGATCGCGCCGGCGGTGGCGTCCTGCGGGAGGCTCTGCCGGTCCGGTCGGGAGGCTGGCGAATGGGTGAGGCGGACGCCGCGCTGCCCGTACAGCGGATCGACAAGTGGCTGTGGTATGCGCGGGTGGTCAAGTCGCGCAGCCTCGCCCAGAAGCTCGTTGCGGCCGGCCATGTCCGGGTCAACCGCGACAAGGTGACAGCGCCCTCCAAATCGGTGCGCGCCGGAGACGTGCTGACGGTCTCCGTCGCCCGGACCGTGCGTATCCTCAAGGTGCTGGCGCCGGGCGAGCGGCGCGGACCGGCACCGGAAGCGCAGTTGCTCTACGAGGACCTGACGCCTCCGCCGCCGCCGCGCGATGCCACGGTGGCCGATCCCGGTGCGCCGGCCCATCGTGATCCGGGAAGCGGCCGTCCGACGAAGCGGGAACGGCGGGAGACCGACCGCTTCCGCCACGGCGAGGGGTAGCCCGCCGCGGCTGGTGCGCTGGCTGTGTCCTCCGCCGTTTCGGCTTTGCGTCCGGGCGCGGTTGCGGGGCATCGCCGGACAGGCGCGCGGAAACGGCTGGAAAAATCTTCCAACGACGCTATGAAACTCAACATATTCCGAACTTGATGCGCGCTGGCAAACCCGGTAGGCAATCGGTAAAAGGTGCCTTGCCTCCGGCACGCAGGCGCGGTTCGCCGGAGGAGATGCGGGTGCTGCCGGTGACCGGGACGGGCACCGTCATGAGAGGATGCGATGACCTATATCGTCACGGACAACTGCATTAAGTGCAAATACACAGACTGCGTCGAGGTGTGCCCGGTAGACTGTTTCTACGAGGGCGACAACATGCTCGTCATCCATCCTGACGAATGCATCGACTGTGGCGTGTGCGAACCGGAATGCCCGGCCGACGCGATCAAGCCCGACACCGAACCCGGGCTGGAAAAATGGCTCGAGGTAAACACCGAATATGCCTCGAAATGGCCGAACATCACGGTCAAGAAGGACCCGCTGCCGGACGCCGAGGCATTCGACGGCCAGGACGGCAAGTTCGAAAAATTCTTTTCCCCTGAGCCGGGCGAAGGAGACTGAGCGCTTTCGAGCGCGGCCCGTCCTGACAGGCGCCCTGCTGCCCCCGCCGGCGGCGGGGTTTGTGTGCGTTGCATTTGGAAATCCACAGAAAATGTGGTATCGTCTTTCTCTAGTCGTCTGATCCTTGGATCTCCCCCCTCCCACGGAGGCTTTATGGTTGCAGCTTCCTCGCGACGTGCAGCGGGCCGAAGCTTGTTTCCATGACATTCACGAGTTGAGATCGTCGCAGGCAGGCTGAACACACCAGGACGGACACCGGCGGCTCGGATTTCCAGGCCGGAGGGCGTGCGTTTCTCCGAAAAAAGGTGGCGCGCGGGCGTCGACCAACGGCCTCTTGGCCGCAACTGCGCAGGAGTAATTAAGGCGTATGGCAACAACGGTGAAAAAAACCGCGCAGAGACAGGGTTTCAAGACAGGAGAGTTCATTGTGTATCCGGCCCATGGGGTCGGTCAGATCACGGCGATCGAAGAACAGAATGTCGCCGGATATGCGCTTGAGCTGCTGGTCATCAACTTCGAGCAGGACAAAATGACCTTGCGCGTTCCCGTCGCGAAGATCGCGAGCGTGGGCATGCGCAAACTCGCCGATGCGCCGGCGGTCAAAAAGGCCCTCGAGACCGTGCGCGGGCGTCCGCGCGTCAAGCGGACCATGTGGAGCCGTCGCGCGCAGGAATACGAAGCGAAGATCAACTCCGGCGATCTGATCTCGATCGCTGAGGTGGTTCGCGACCTGTTCCGTTCGGACAGCCAGCCCGAGCAGTCCTACTCGGAGCGCCAGCTCTATGAGGCGGCTCTTGATCGCATGTCGCGCGAGATCGCGGCGGTGAACAAGTGCTCCGACACGGAAGCGATCCGCCAGATCGAGCAGAATCTCGCCAAGTCCGCCAGCCGCAAGGCTGCCGCGGAAGCCGCGGCCGCCGCCGCGGAAGAGGATGGCGAAGGCGAGCAGACGGCCGCCGCCTGAGGCGCAAGCCGCGCGATCGTCCGTTCCCAAAAGATTGCAGGCCCGGCCATGTGCCGGGCCTTTTTTTGGGCCTGCGCCCGGCCAGTCCGATTGTGTCGTTGCAAATCCGTCCGCGAACGGTCGGCATTCCGCCTCAACCATCAGTAAATCTTATTGACTTTCCTGAAACTCGAATTGGTTCTGATCGACGGTGCGAGGCATGCTAAACTCCTTGAGGTTGCGGATGTGCGCGCACCGATGCGCCCGGCGACCAGCGTCCTGTTCGGAATTTGCGACGGCGGACTGAACCGATCCGGGTTTCCGCGCGTAGGACAGGGAAAGAATGCAACGGCGCGGAGGTATTGACCGTGAGCTACCTTTCCGGAAATCGTCGAGAGCTTGTCCGCGCGGCAATGAACGCGCCGTATCTTAGCCGCGAGGAAGAGCATCAACTTGCGCTCGACTGGCGTGACAATGATGATCAGGCGGCATTGGACCGTTTGAGTCTTTCCCACATGCGGCTCGTCATTGCCGTGGCGGCGAAATATCGCAACTTCGGCCTGTCGATGAGCGATCTCATCCAGGAGGGCCACATCGGTCTTCTGGAGGCCGCGTCGCGGTTCGAGCCGGAGCGCGAGGTGCGCTTCTCGACCTATGCGACCTGGTGGATCCGCGCGTCGATCCAGGACTACATCCTGCGCAACTGGTCAATTGTTCGCGGTGGCACCTCGTCGACGCAGAAGGCTCTGTTCTTCAACTTGCGCCGGCTGCGGGCGAAGCTCAGCAGCGGCACGACCCGCGTGACCGAGACGGAACTGGTCGGCAAGATCGCCGAGACCATGGGCGTCAAGGTCGCCGATGTCGCCACCATGAGCGCGCGGCTCTCGGGTCCCGACACCTCGCTCAATGCGCCTGTGATGGAATCCGACGGATCGAGCGCGGACCGGCAGGATTTTCTCGTTTCGGACGATCCGCTGCCGGAGGAAATGGTCGGCGGCGCCATCGATACCGAGCGCCGCACCCTCTGGCTGGAAAGCGCGCTCGGCGTTCTGTCGGAGCGCGAGCTGCGCATCGTGCGCGAGCGGCGGCTGTCGGAAGACGGCGCGACACTCGAGGCGCTCGGCCACAAGCTCGGCATTTCCAAGGAGCGTGTGCGCCAGATCGAAAGCCGCGCTCTGGAAAAGCTGCGCGAGGCGCTCTTGAAGGTGCAGCCCGACAAGCACGCCTATTGCGGCTGACCTGATCCTTTGGCCCGGCGACGACACGCCTTGCCGGGCCGGGTGCTTGAGAGTTGCTCCTCGCGGTCTTGTGCAGTACGACGGGACAAAAGGGTCTCCCGACCCGCACCGTTGTGCATAAGGACCTTCAATGAGCACACCCCGGGCCTTGATCACCGGCGTCACCGGCCAGGATGGCGCCTATCTGGCGCGTCTGCTGCTGGACAAGGGCTATGAAGTCCACGGCCTGAAGCGCCGGTCGTCCTCATTCAATACCGGCCGGATCGATCCGATCATTCACGACCGCCACGAAGAGGGCGGTCGCTTTTTCCTGCATTACGGCGACCTGACGGATTCCTCCTGCCTGATCCGGCTCGTGGCCGAAATCAAGCCGGACGAGATCTACAATCTCGCGGCCCAGAGCCACGTCATGGTCAGTTTCGAGACGCCGGAATATACGGCGAATGCCGATGCGACCGGCGTGCTGCGGCTGCTCGAGGCGCTGCGCATTCTCAAGATGGAAAAGACCTGCCGGTTCTATCAGGCCTCGACCTCGGAACTTTACGGCAAGGTGCAGGAAGTTCCCCAGAGCGAGACCACGCCGTTTTATCCGCGTTCGCCCTATGCCGCCGCCAAGCTCTATGGCTACTGGATCACCGTGAACTACCGCGAAGCCTACGGCATGCACGCGAGCAACGGCATCCTGTTCAATCACGAAAGCCCGCTGCGCGGCGAAACCTTCGTGACGCGCAAGATCACGCGGGCGGTCGCGGCCATCGAGCTCGGCTTACAGTCGACGCTGTATCTGGGCAACCTCGACGCCAAGCGCGACTGGGGGCATGCCCGCGACTATGCCGAGGGCATGTGGCGGATGCTGCAGCAGGACACGCCGGACGACTATGTGCTGGCGACCGGCGAGACCCGGTCCGTGCGCGAATTCGTCGAGCGGGCCTTCGCCCGCGTCGGGCGCGAGATCGTCTGGCAGGGCGAGGGCGTGGAGGAAACCGGCGTCGACCGCGCCAGCGGCGATCTGCTGGTCTCGGTCGATCCGGCCTATTTCCGGCCGACCGAGGTCGACCTGCTGCTGGGCGATCCGTCGAAGGCACGCGAGACGCTCGGCTGGCGGCACACCACCGGGTTCGAGCAACTCGTCGACGAGATGGTCGATGCCGACCGGGAACTGCTGCAGGTGGAGCGTCATGCCCGCCGCGCCTACGGACGGGAAGACTAGGACATGGCCCGGCGTATTTTCGTGGCGGGTCACCGGGGCATGGTCGGATCGGCGATCTGCCGCCGGCTGGCAGACGAGCCGGTAGAGGTGGTCACCCGCTCCCGCCAGGAGCTCGATCTAACCGACCAGGCGGCCGTGCATGGGTTCTTTCGCGAAACGCCCGTCGATGCGGTGATCCTGGCGGCGGCGCGGGTCGGCGGCATTCTCGCCAACTCTGAGCGCCCCGTCGATTTTCTCTACGACAACCTGCAGATCCAGAACAACGTCATCCACGCGGCGGCCGAAGCCGGCGTTCAGCGTCTCCTGTTCCTCGGGTCGTCCTGCATCTATCCCAAGCTCGCCGAACAGCCGATCCGCGAAGACGCGCTGATGACCGCGCCGCTGGAGCCGACCAACCAGTGGTATGCGGTGGCCAAGATCGCCGGCGTCTATCTGTGCCAGGCCTACCGTCAGCAGCACGGGCTGTCCTACATCTCGGCGATGCCGACCAATCTCTATGGCCCGAACGACAATTTCGACCTGAAGACCAGCCATGTGCTTCCGGCCCTGATCCGCAAGTTCGTCGAGGCGCGCGACGCCGGCCGTGACGAGGTGGAGCTTTGGGGCAGCGGCACGCCGCTGCGCGAGTTCATGCATGTCGACGATCTCGCCGATGCGCTGGCGTTCCTGCTTGATGCCTATGACGGCGCGGAGCCGATCAACGCGGGATCGGGGCAGGAGATCTCCATCGGCGATCTCGCGCGGCTGATCGCGCGCGAGACCGGTTACAGCGGGACGGTGCGCCTCGATCCGAGCAAGCCGGACGGCACGCCGCGCAAGCTGATGGATTCCTCGCGCCTGACGGCGCTGGGCTGGAGCCCGAAGATCTCGCTGGAGGAAGGCATTCGCTCCACGATCCGGTGGTTTGAGGACAATCGCCCGACCGACTGAGGCCGCCTCTCGCGGTTTCTCCCTTCACCCGGCGCGCCTTGCGCCCCAGCGGACAGACACGATGACCATCGAAAAGCTTCACCTTGGATGCGGGATCAAGCACATCCCCGGCTTCTATCATGTCGATGCGCTCGACTATCCGCATGTCGACCGGATCGGCCCGGTGGAAGACCTCTCCTTCATTCCCGACAACACCGTGAAGCTGATCTACGCGTGTCATGTACTGGAGCATTTCGGGCGCAAGGAATACAGGGACGTGCTCGCCGAATGGTGTCGCGTGCTTGCGCCGGGCGGCGTGCTGCGGCTGGCGGTGCCGGATTTCCAGGCGGCGGCGGAACTCTATCTCGCGCCCGACAACGGCGTTGCCCTGCCGCAGGTGCTCGGCCTTCTGGTCGGCGGACAGCGCGACCAATACGACTTCCACAAGATGGCCTTCGACGAGGAAACGCTCGGCGCGACCCTGCGCGAGGTCGGTTTCTCCGACGTGCGCCTTTGGGACTGGCGAACGACCGAGCACGCGGACATGGACGACTACTCCCAGGCCTATCTGCCGCATATGGACAAGGAAAACGGCCGCCTCGTCAGCCTCAACATCGAAGGCGTGAAGTAGGCGATCCGTATCATGTCGCCGCCCGGCGGCGGTGTGTAGAGGCCGCCCCCGGGGCCGCAAGGCTACGGCGCCGGATCGGGAAAGCGTGTCGGGATCGGCGGGTATGGCCTCGCCACGGGCGCGACGGGAACGTTTTTGTCGAAGTCCGCATCCGGGCGAAACATGTAGTCCCGGTCGGCCGACGCGCTGCTGGACGCGGTGGAGCGCCAGACCTGCAGCCGGGGACCGACGAAAACCGGTTCGAATCCTGCCGGCCCCTCGTCGCCGTCGGTCACGACATGCGAGATCGCAGGTCCCGCGGTTGCGAGCGTCAGGCCGTGATAGGGGAAATACACCGGCAGCGGCCGCGCGAGCGTGTAGTAGCCCCCCGACCGCAGCCAACCGAACTCCGGCGTCAGGCTCAGCACCGCCGTGGCATCGCGCTCGGTGCGGAGGAACCGCATGACCTCCGTTGCATCGATGCCCGTGTGCTTCATGCCGAACAGGCGCAGGTGGAACGGTAGATACACAAGCCCCGTGGCCACGATCCAGAACGGCATGAAACACGCGACCGCCATCGCCAGCGGCCGGAGATCCCTGATCCGGTCGAGCAGGCGCGCCGCGAGATGTGCAAAGCCGATGGCGCCGAAGGGCATCGCCCAGGTCAGGAAGCGGATCTCCTTGTGTGCCGGAATGTGGAAGAACGCGATGCCGACGGCGACCGAGATCCAGATCGGCCAGCCGTTGCGTCCCATCAGCGCAAGACCCACCAGCATGGCGATAAACACGCCGCCGGTCTCCTGCAGCGCCTTCCAGAGATAGAACCACAGCGGATGAACGCCGAACCGCTCGGACAGGCCGGCGACCATGTTGAGCCGGAAGTTTTCGACAAACGACCAGAACGGAACGCCCCAGGTGAAGAGGTCGACCAGCCCGACGACGGCGAGGACGACGAGGCCGCCGGCCGCGATCCACACGGCCTGCCAGCGCAGGGCGATCAGCGAAAACAGCATCAAGAAGCCGACCACCGGCAGCAACTGGTAGCGGATCGCCAGCGTCAGGGCGGCGAGCACGCCGATCAGCAGGAGCCGTCGGCGGGTCGGCGGCCGCAACACGAGGACGGCGACCCAGATTAGCGGCGCCGACGCCAGCATCGACGGCATCGGCGTTGCGGCGGCATGCAGGAAATAGATCCAGAAACAGCCGATCAGAAAGGCCCAGATCGCTTGCCGCTCGGGCAGAAGTACTTGCGCCAGGCGATAGATCCCGACCGGTATCGCCAGGCTGATCAGGCTGAATGCCAGTTCGACCAGGGGTTCATGCGGCACGCCGATCCAGTCGGCGAGGCGGATCACCCCGGCGATCCCGAGCGGCACGAACCAGGAGCGGATGCCGAAGGCCCATTCCCAGGTGACGAGACCATAGCCGTGCACGAGACGATAGGCCGGCTCGAGATACTGGAAGGTCTGGTCGGGATGAATGTAGTCGAAATTCGTCTGCGCCAGCAGAAACCGGAGGGCGAGGGCGCATGCCAGCACCGGCCAGAAAAAGCGCCAGGTCGTCTGCGGCGGAGGGAGCCGGAACAGTTGGTTCATCGCAAGCCTTTTCAGGGCGCGCCTGCAATCCGCCGGCGCCGGAAGGTCATTGTGTTGGTGTGGAAGGGCGCGCCCGGTCGTCCGTCGGGGCGCGCGCGGGATCTCGTTTCGTCCCTGCGCCGGCCGGCTGGCTAGCTGAATTGGCTGGTCAAGCGATGTCCTCGACTTCGGAAAACTCGGTTTGGCGGTCGCATGAGGCCCTGCCGCCGGGCGGTGGAACGCTAGCGGGCCTCTTTCCGGTCCGCAACCGCCCGGTGCCCAGGGGCGGAACCGGGATCGGGGCGGGGACTGGGACCGGGGTGGCGGGAGATGTGTCTTTCCGGAAGTTGACGCTGCTGCCAAAGCGGCAAGACCGGCAGGCCGGCTGACCCTTTCAGGAAGAAAGATATTTTGACTTGTGTCATTGTCTTGGTCGGGACGTTTTGAAAAGTTGCTTCCCCAAGTTTTGCTTACCTGCAGGGGTGAAGACATGCCTGTGCGCGCATTTTCTCTTGCCGCGGTTGCTGCAACGGTTGCCTTCGCTCCGCTTCCGGCCGCGGCCGTCCAGCCGGTCGACAGGTTGTCCGCCCATCTTCAAAGCGCCGCAGTCCCGGTGACCGTCAACAATTACGTGTTGGCGGAAACCGCCGGGCAGTTCGACCGCATCCTCAAGATGACCGGCGGAATCAACAAGCTGCAAAGCTTCCGGCAGCCGACGCCGCTGGACAAGCAGTCGGTCATCCGCATGAACCGGGATACGCTCTACAGCTTCGCGATCGTCGATATCAGCAAGGGCGCTAAGCTGACGATGCCGGACAATGACGGTCGCTACAATTCCGCGATGATCGTCAACGAGCAGGAATACATCAACACGGTGTTCTACGAGCCGGGCGAATACGACCTGACCAAGGACGAATTCGATACCGACTATGTGCTGGTCGCCTTCCGGACCCTGGTCGATTCCAGCGATCCGGCCGACATCGAGAAAGCGAACGCCCTGCAGGACCGCTTCCGCATCGAGGCGGCATCGGCGATCCCCTACACCCATCCCGACTACGACGAAAAATCCTACAACGAGCTGCGCGACCTGCTGCTGGGGGTGGCGAAGTTTCTGCCCGATTCGACCGGAGCTTTCGGCAGCAAGGAAACCACGCAACAGGTTCCCCACCTGCTGGGCGCGGCCTTCGGCTGGGGCGGGTTGCCCTCCGAGGATGCGTTCTACATGAACGTGAACCCCGACCTGCCGGTGGGCCGCTATCAGATCGACGTGCCCAGGGACGTCCCGGTCAAGGCGTTCTGGTCGGTCAGCGTCTACAACAAGGACGGGTTTTTCCAGAAGAACGACAAGGGCGTCTATAATATCAACAGCCAGGCCGGAACGGCCAATCCCGATGGCTCGATGACGGTCAATCTCGGCGGATGCGAGGATGCGACCCGCGTGAATTGCGTGCCGCTGACGGAAGGGTGGAACTATGTCGTGCGGCTGTATCGGCCGGACGCCTCCGTTGTCGACGGCAGCTGGAGCTTTCCGGCAGTGACGGCGTCGAAATAGGGGTATAAGCGGCAGCGGCCGCAGCGTCATGGTCGCGGTGGCGTGTTCAAAGGCCCTGGCGCCCCCATGAGGGCAGATGTTTACGGTCGCGTGATGCCCGGTTTCGGCCGCATCGGGCTCGCAGTTGGAGACAGGACATGGCGCGCACTGGACTGAAGCTGATTTTGGCGGCCGTGCTGCTGACCCTGGCGGCAGCACCGGCCAGCGCCGAGGACGGGCGGGAAGGCGACGCCTCTGGCGCGGGGCAGGGCATCGGTGCGTCCGGGTGGGAGTTCCAGGCAACGCTCTATCTCTGGGCCACGGCCTTGAACGGCTCCGTCGGCATTCGAAACCTGCCGACCACCAAGGTCGATGCGAGCTTTGCCGATATTCTTGAGGATCTGAACGGGGCCGCCATGGCGGCGATCCTGGCCAGGAACGGCGACTGGATGATCCTCGCGGATCTGGTCTATGCGGACCTCTCGGACAGCGCGACCTTGTCCGTTGCGAACTCGCCCCGTTTGAAGTTCGAACAGTCCCTTTTGATCGCATCCGCCGTCGCCGGGTATCGTCTGCCGATCAACAATCCGGATCTGAACCTGAGCGTAACGGCCGGTCTGAGGTATCAGCGGCTCGAGGCCACAACCTCGCTGACCTCCGGTGCCTTTCCGGTTAGCGTACAGTCCCACACGACAAAGCAATGGCTCGACCCGATTTTCGGGTTGGCTTTGCAGTATGACATCAACGACCGGTGGTTCCTCAACGGCCTTGCCGACATCGGCGGCTTCGGGGTCGGGTCCCAGCTTACCGCCCAGGGTTTCCTTGCCGCCGGCTACAGATGGAACGACAGGGTATCGACTGCGGTCGGGTATCGGGCGCTTTATACAGACTACCAATCCGGGAGCGGTGCGAGCCGTTTCGACTACGAGGCCACCATGCATGGGCCATTCATGAGCCTCGGTGTTCGCTTCTGACCCTTCGGGTCGTCTGTGTCCGACCGCAGGGTTCGAATGCCCGGGGGGCGAAAAGGCGGATTTCGTCTTGCTTTTCTCAAAACGGAAACGCCTCATTTCGATGTTGATTTCAGATTATTGTGATTTCTGACATGGGGTATTGCCTGTTTTACTGGGAGAGGGGCGTCCGTATAACTACAAATTTTTTTGTATTATTTTTGGATAGATTTGATAGCTGCGCATATCGGATTTGTTTGCTTGCTCCTGTCTGCCATCTGCGGTTCCGGTTGCTTTGCCGGCTGGCGGGGGTCTTGATTGTCATTCAGTTCTTGTGATCCTGGAGGTGGTCTCATGGCTGCAACGTTTGCGAGCGTCCTCACCGCGACGAGTATTGTCGTGTCCGTTGTTGCTGTTGCGTCTGCGGCACTCGCTCAGGATGGCAGGACCAGCGAGAGCGTGGGCATTTCCAACACGCTGGATCCCGGCAAGGCCGAGCGGGGATTCCGGCAAACGTCGGGGTACTTGCCCTATGCCGGGCGGAGTTTCCCCACGCGCCCCTTCTTCGGCGACACACACCTTCACACCTCCTACTCGATGGATGCGGGCGCATTTGGGGCGCGCCTCGATCCTCGTGCCGCCTACCGCTTTGCCCGGGGGGAGGAGGTGACGTCCTCAAGCGGTCAGCCTGTAAAGCTCTCGCGTCCGCTCGATTTTCTGGTCGTTGCCGATCACTCGGACAACATGGGTTTCTTCCCCGATCTCTTCGCCGGCAAGCCCAACATCTTGGCAGATCCGACGGGCAAGAAATGGTATGAGATGATCAAGAATGGGAAGGGCAATGAAGCGGCGATGGAAATAATTGTCGCTTTCTCCCATAATACGTTTCCCAAGGATATCTTTTACGGTTCGGATGCTCGCCCCTATAAAAATGCATGGCATGAAACAATAGCGGCGGCGGAGGAATAGAATAACCCGGGCGTATTCACGGCCTTCATCGGTTACGAATGGACGTCGAATACCAACGGCAACAACCTTCATCGGAACGTGATATTCCGGGACGATGCTGACAAGGCAAGCCTCGTCGTTCCCTTCACGGTCTATCCGCCGGGAAGCGACAATCCGGTCCTTCTTTGGGAATGGATGGAGGCATACGAGCAGAAAACCGGCGGCAGCGTGCTGGCGATCCCCCACAACGGCAACCTCAGCAACGGCATCATGTTTCCGGTGGAAGAGGCGTTTGGGAAGAAAATCGACCAAGCCTATCTGCAGACGCGTGCCAAATGGGAGCGTCTCTATGAAACCACCCAAACCAAGGGGACGGGTGAGGCTCATCCGTTCTTGTCGCCGAATGACGAATTCGCCGCCTACGAGATTTGGGACAAGGGCAACCTCGACGGGTCGGTGGCGAAGACCAACGACATGCTTGAATACGAGTATACGCGCTCGGCTCTCAAGAACGGCCTGAAGCTCGGCAAGGAAATGGGCGTGAATCCTTATAAATTCGGGCTTGTGGGAAGCAGTGACTCGCACACCGGTCTGGTTGCCATGGAGGAAGACAATTTCTTTGGCAAGACCGTGCCGCAGGAACCCAGTGCAGAGCGGATGAAAGCGACCTTCGTCTCCAATCCCGAGACCGGGGTCACGATCATGGATTGGGAAGTGGGGGCCTCCGGATATGCGGCCGTATGGGCTGAGGAAAACACGCGCGCATCGATCTGGGATGCCATGCAGCGTCGGGAAACCTATGCCACGACCGGTCCGCGCATGCTGGTTCGGTTTTTCGGTGCCTTCGAGTTCGAAGCCGAGGATGCGGTAAATCGCCTTCCGGCGGCGGTCGGATATGCCAAGGGTGTGCCAATGGGCGGCGATTTGGGCCCTGCGCCCGAGGGGAAGGCCCCGACCTTCCTTGTCGCGGCTTTGAAGGACCCGATCGGGGCGAACCTCGATCGCTATCAGATCGTCAAGGGCTGGTTGGATGCCGACGGCAATCTTCAGGAAAAGGTCTATGACGTGGCCTGGTCCGGAGACCGGCAGCCGGGTCCGGACGGGACGTTGCCCTCCGTTGGCGACACCGTCGACGTCGCAAACGCGACCTGGACCAACTCGATCGGATCGTCGGAATTGATTGAAGTCTGGGAGGATCCCGATTTCGATCCCGCCGAACCCGCCTTCTACTACGGCAGGGTCATCGAAATTCCGACGCCTCGCTGGACCGCATATGACGCCAAATACTACGGGACGCAGCCTTTGGACGGCACGCGGATGAAGCTGCAGGAGCGCGCCTATACCTCGCCGATCTGGTACAACCCGCCGCAGCAGTAGATGCAGTCGGGAGGGTCATTTGGGAAATCTCCGGAGGAAGAAAATGGCCAGGTCAAATCGGCTCGTGATCTACAGCCTTTCGATACTGATCCTCGGCATTGCCGGCAACCTGGGCGTGGAGCCGCGCAAGGGGGAGGGCGCGGCCGGCCTTGAGCTCACGCTCGGGCCTTCGGCCGCGCATGCCGCACCTCGCAACGTCGCGCGACGGACGGCGCGTCGAACCACCCGCCGTGTCGTGCGGCGAACCTCTGTCGCCGGATGCTCGCTTTATCGCGCCTATTACAATTGCGGTGGGGTTTACTATGCCCCCGTCGTTGAAGGCGGTGTCACCGTCTATGTGGTCGTCAATCCGTGATCCTATCGGGGAGCGCCGAGATGCTTGCTTGTCTGACGGGTCTGTTCCGGTTCGTTGCCTTGGGCGGAACACTCTTGATCGGGGCCTCCGCGGGGGCCGCTGCCCAAGGTATTCTGGAAGATTGCGCGACGGATATTGCAGCCTTTTGTGCGGAGGTCGAGCCCGGTCATGGCCGTGTGATTTCTTGTCTCTATGCGAATGAGGACAAGCTTTCCGAGGCATGTTACGCGGCGAACAGCGATGTTCACGATGCGATGGACTTTATGTTCGCAACGGTTCGCACTGCGCTCGCGACCTGCGCCGCAGACATTGAAAACACCTGTGCCGGAACCGAGTTCGGTCACGGGCGTATTCTCACCTGCCTCAAGGAAAACCGGAGCGAAATATCGCCGCAGTGTGAGCAGGTGGTGAACGGCTTTTCCTTCGGGCTGGAGCCGAATTAGGGGTTTTGCGTCTTTGCGCCTTTCGCGCTGGCCTGCACCGGCGCGCCCAGAAGGCGCTTTCGATTGAGTGATGCCTGCGATGGATTTTTTTCGCCGTGTTTTCAAGGAACCGGTTGTCCAGTTCTTGTGCGTCGGCGGGGTGTTGTTCGGCGCCTATGTTTTCTTCGCCGAGCCGGAAGAGACACCCCGGGAGACAATCCTCATCTCCCAGGCTCGGGTTCAGAGCCTGGCGGACTTTTTCCAAACGCTTCGCAATCGTGCGCCGACCGCCGAAGAGATGGACGGGTTGATCGACGATTATGTCGCCGAGGAGGTCCTTTACCGCGAGGCCATCAAGCTGGGGCTGGACAAGGACGACCTCGTCGTGCGCCGGCGCATGAGGCAAAAACTCGAGCTCATGCTGGTCGACATGACACGTGGTGTTCAGTCCGACGAAGAGAGGCTGAAAGACTTTTTCGACGCCAATCGAGACAACTATGTATCTCCCGAGCGGATGTCGTTCAGACATGTCTATCTGGGGCAAAAACCCGAAGCCTCGGACGCGCAGGATTGGGGGGATCTTCTCCGCCGCCTGAATGAGGATCGCGGTGCCGACTGGACAACTCTGGGAGCGTCAAGCTTGCTTCCGGCGCAGATCGAGCGTGAGACGGCAGCGCGAATAAATGGAACCTTCGGGGAGGGATTTGCCTCTCAGCTTTTGGAGAGCCGTCCGGGCGAATGGGTCGGACCGGTCATGTCCTCCTTCGGTGCGCATGCGGTTGTCGTAGATGCGCGTCAGTCGGGCCAGGTCCCAAGGTTCGACGATGTCCGGGATCAAGTCTTGCGCGATTTCAAGGCCGCAGAGCTTGAAACCATTCAAAACGAAGTCGTCGAGCGCCTGAAGAAAGACTACACGATTTCAATTGAACGGCCATCAAGATGACTTTTAGGATCATTTCGATGGCGGCGCTATTTTTATCGCTGTTTTTTGTGCGCCCCTTGGACGCTCATGAAATTCGTCCAGGTCTTTTGACGTTGGCGGAACGCTCTGACGGGTATTTTGAGTATCTTTGGCGTGTTCCGGTGCGATCCGGGGCGCCTCTTGCCATCGAGCCGGTCTTCCCCAGCAGGTGTACCGTTTCGCATTTGATGCCGCTCTCCGTGTCCGGGCTCTATGCGGAGCAAAGCGGTCGTCTGAGATGTTCAGATGGACTCAAGAATGCACCTATTCGCATCATTGGGCTCGAGACCCTCAGGACGGACGTCCTCCTGAGGGTGGATTATCGAGATGCCGGGAGCGAAACGGCGCGGGCCACGCCTGACAATCCGGAGGTTGCATTGCGTGGGCCTCAGGGATTTCTTGACGTTGCCGGCACATATCTGGTGCTCGGCGTCGAGCATATTCTTCTGGGGATAGATCATCTGCTGTTCGTCCTGGCGCTTCTGCTGCTGGTTGACGGCCGGCGACGGCTTGTCGAGACCGTAACGGCCTTCACTCTTGCTCATTCGATCACGTTGACGGGGGCAACTCTCGGGCTCATTTCGGCGCCGCCGCGCCTGGTCGAGGTGTTGATTGCGCTGTCGATCGTGTTTGTCGCGGGCGAGGTCATACATCGCCTGCGTGGCCAGAACACATTGACGGTCCGAAAACCCTGGCTGATCGCCTTTCTGTTCGGCCTTCTTCACGGGTTCGGTTTCGCCGGGGCGTTGCGCGAGATCGGGATCCCTGAAAATGCCGTTCCGTCCGCGCTCCTGTTTTTCAACATCGGCGTCGAGTTGGGACAGTTGCTCTTCATCGGCTTCATCATCATTGCGATAAACGCCATTTCGCGCATCTATCGGCCGCAGACCTCTCATGCGCGCTTCGTCACAGCCTGGAGCATTGGCATTGTGGCGGCGTTCTGGGCGCTTGAGCGGATGGTCGCGATCTGGCCGCTGCCGTTCGTTTAGGTGTTTGATCCCAGGGTTTGATGGTGCGACCCGTTCTATGGAATGGAAGGAAGCACTATGGGCCAGGTCCGTCACGGAAGCGCCACGACCACCCACGCTGTCAGAGCAGCACTACAGCGATTGCAAGCTTCGATCGCGGAGTTGAGCCGAGAACTGGGGATCAATCCCAAGACCGTTGCAAAGTGGCGGAACCGGGAAACGGTCGAGGATAGGAATGCGGGACCGAAGGAGCCTCGCTCAACTGTTCTCAGCGAGGTGAAGGAAGCCCGATCCCAAATCACAGCATGGAAGGACGACTACAACCGAAACAGACCTCATTCATCCTTGGGCAATCTCACGCCCTACGAATTCGCATTGAAAATGACATTGCAAACACAGGCCGCATGAGGCCAAAAATCAACCAGCAGACTCCGCGCTAAGCCGGAAGAGGATCGGGTCTCAGGTCAGCATCAAGAAATGGCTTAAGACTAGAATCGGTTCGAGCGCTCAGCATTCTCTACGGAGATACCGTCGTACAATACTGTGTAAAATAGGGTGTATGGGTACGCAAGCTGGGTACTGTCGTGGGTACGCAGTAGATCTGTTAATCTCATTAAGACTTTGAAATTTATAATCTTTTTTATCTATGAAAAATTTGGTGGAGCCGAGGGGAATCGAACCCCTGACCTCTGCAGTGCGATTGCAGCGCTCTCCCATCTGAGCTACGGCCCCGTCGCGCGCTTGGCGCGTGAGCGGCATTTAGGGGAGGGGCGGGTGTCCTGTCAAGGGCCTGCCCGGCGGGGCGCGTTTGCCGCGCGCGTCGGCCCGGGAACGGCGATTTGTCTCTCGGCGCAAGGCCGCGATTCGCCTTGCGCCAGGCGGGAGGGTGATGAAGTGCAAGGGCGCGGGGCTGCGCTCGCCGGGGCGGGGACCGGAGGGGGAGGAAGGCCGTGTCGGACCCGGCTGGCGGCGCGCAGGAGATGCGGCAGCCGGGGGAGCGGGGCCCCTGTCGCCGGTCTGCGGCAGGCGATCCCCGGGGGGCGGCGTAACCATGCGTGTCTGCGGGGCTGTTCCCGACCTTGCGGCGGAGCGGCGCGCCGGCTACATCATGATCAGTCAAACGATCCTTGGACCGAGCCGGAGCCTCCCCGCCCATGCGCGCCATTCTCGACGTCGTTCTCATCATCCTCAACATGTACACATGGGTGATCATCGCCAGCGCGATTTTCTCCTGGCTGTTTGCCTTCAACGTGATCAATTCCAGCAACCAGTTCGTCGCGACGATCGCCCAGCTGCTCTACAATCTGACCGAGCCGCTGCTGCGCCCGATCCGTCAGCGCCTGCCCAGCATGGGCGGCCTCGACATTTCGCCGATCGTGCTTCTGCTCGGTATCTTCCTGCTCCAGCGCATCATCGTCTATTACCTCTATCCCAACGTTTTTTGATCCGGGCGCACGCCTTTCCGGCCGCTCCTGACGCAGATACGCCATTTCCTGCCGCTTGCCTGCGCTTCGGGCGCGGGCCGTCGGGCCCAGACTGGGATCGGCATTGCGTTTCAGTTCCTCGGAGGTTTCATGTCCGCTACGCTTATCGATGGCAAGGCACGCGCCGCGCGTTTGCGCGCATCCGTCGCCCAGGCGGTGACCGGGCTCAAGGCCGCGCCCGGGATCGTGCCGGGCCTTGCGGTCGTGCTCGTCGGCGACGATCCGGCAAGCCGGGTCTATGTCGCCAACAAGGTGCGCCAGACCGAGGAATGCGGCATGCGCTCCATCGAGCACCGGCTGCCGGCGGATACCTCGCAGGACGAGCTGATGGCGCTGGTGGCAAGCCTCAACGCCGATCCGCAAGTCGACGGGATTCTCGTGCAGATGCCGCTGCCCGCCCATCTCGACACGGATCAGGTGGTGCTGGCGATCGACCCGGAAAAGGACGTCGACGGCCTGCATCCGCAAAACGCGGGGCGGATCGTTCTGGGCGCCGAGGGGCTGGTGCCCTGCACGCCGCAGGGCTGCGTCCTTCTGGCGCGCGAGGCGCGCGGCGACCTGAGCGGTCTCGACGCGGTGGTGCTCGGCCGTTCGATCCTGGTCGGCAAGCCGGTGTCGCTGCTGCTGCAGAATGAAAATTGCACCGTGACGATGGCTCATTCGCGCACGCGCGACATCGAGGCGGTGTGCCGGCGCGCGGACATTCTGGTGGCCGCCGTCGGCCGTCCGGAAATGGTGCGCGGCAGCTGGATCAAGCCGGGCGCGACCGTGATCGATGTTGGCATCAACCGGGTGCCCGCGCCCGACAAGGGGCCGGACAAGACGCGGCTTGTCGGCGATGTTGCCTTTGCCGAGGCCGCGGAGGTCGCGAGCGCGATCACGCCGGTGCCGGGCGGTGTCGGGCCGATGACGATTGCCTGCCTGCTCGCCAACACGGTGGTCGCGGCGTGCCGCCGGCGCGGACTGACAGTTCCCGAGATGTAGGCGCTGCCAGTTCGCAGGCCGGTTCAGAACGAAAAAGCCCCGCGCGAGACGATCGCGCGGGGCTTTTTTCTTGAAGAGATGCGGCTGGGGTCGTGTCTCAGGCGCGGCCGACCCGGGGCGAGGCGCCGAAATAGGAAAGCAGCAGCCGGTAGGGCAGCAGCAGGGCGGCGGCGACAAGGAGCTTGACCGCCAGATCGCCCGCGGCCCAGGACAGCCAGCGCGGGACTTCGAGGCCGAAGACGCCGAGGAACGGGGCGGTGCCGGTGGCGAAGTCGTCGCCATAGCCGAGCAGCGGCGTGGCCGCAGCGGAAAAGGCGATGCCGAAGAACAGCGCCGTGTCGAGCACCGAGGCGGTTGCCGAAGACAGGATCGGCGCCTTCCACCAGGCCATGCGGCGCATGCGGTCGAACAGCACGATGTCGAGCAGATGGGCGAAGAGGAAGGCCGAGCCCGACGCGATGGCGATGCGCGGCGTCGCCAGGAAGATGGAGAGCGCGACAGCGAGCGCGAAGCCGACGAAGACAACCTTGCGCGCGGCGGCGGGGCCGAAGCGGCGGTTGGTCAGATCGGTGACGAGGAAGGCCGCCGGATAGGTGAAGGCGCCCCAGGTCAGCAGGTCGGCGAGGTTGATCCCGCCGAGGGTACCGGAGACCGGATACTGGACGAGGATATTCGAGGCGACGACAACCAGCGCCATCGCCAGGATCGCCTGAAGGGCGCGTGCCGCGGTGAAAGTGCGAAAATCCATCATGTTCGACACTCCAAGGGTCGCCACGCTCGCCGCGCTTGGCGGATCCGGCGGCTTCGGGAAACCGGGCAGTGCATCGAGGTCGTGCTGCCGCCCGCCACAACGGCAAAAAGAGGCGCAGGGCGCCTCTTCGCTCAGATCATGTTCGCTCAGCGTGGCCGGGTCTCGCCACCTGTGCGCAGTGCACGAGGCGGCGGTGCCGGGTCGCCCGGATCGGAAAGCCGCATTGTTGCGCCGGTGGCGACAGCGGTGCGGCCGGTGCCCGATCGATCAGGCCGCGGCTGCGGCAGCTTCCGCCAGGCGGCGCTTGATCTCGGTGCGCAGGATGCGTGCCTTCGGCGACAGCTCGCTTTCGGCTGCCTTCAGCAGGAAGGCATCGAGACCGCCACGGTGCTCGACCGAACGCAGCGCATGGGCGCTGACGCGCAGCTTGTAGGTTGCGCCAAGCGCATCCGACAGGAGCGACACGTTGCACAGGTTCGGGAGGAACCGGCGGCGCGACTTGTTGTTGGCGTGGCTGACGTTGTTGCCGGTCATCACGTCCTTGCCGGTCAATTCGCAACGGCGGGCCATGGGACACCTTTTGTTTCTTGCCCGCGTCATGAGCGGGCGGTTACGTTCACGGGGTTGTGGCCCCGGCTGAGAGAATGCCAAGCGTACGCGGACCCCTGTGGTCCGGCGCAAGCGGCCGGCATTGGATGAAAAGTTGGCTTGCTATAAGGGGCAACGGCGCCGCCGTCAAGGCATCATCCGTGCCGGCGGGCGTGCGACGCCTGCGCGAAAGATCGCCGGCGGATTGCAGCAAACATTTGCGGTCCATTAACCATGCGGTTACCGTGGAGGCACACAATCGGTCGAAAGAGCCCGGTGCGATTTGCACAATGCGCCGGTCCGCAGAGAATTGAGGGTCCGGAGTCGTTCCGGTCCGGAGCCGGCAGCCCGGGTCCGTCGTCCTGTCATGGCATAGTGCGATGGCTGGAGAAACGGGTCGCGGCTATGGCAACAGCAGCGTTTCGAATTCCGGCCGATGTGGCCGCGCGCCGTGTGAGGATCCGATGTCCAGGATGATGTGCCTCTTCCGCCGCTCCATGCGGTTTGTCGCCCCCGTGGTCGCCGGCGGCGCACTCGCCGCGCTGGCGTCTGCCGCCCAGGCGGAAACCACACGGCTCGGCGGCGTCTATGACGTCTCGGTCTCCGGCTTCAAGATCGCCCGGGGCTCGCTGTCGCTCGTGCTGCAGAAAAACGCCTATTCCGCCAAGGTGGGAATGGAGCCGGCCGGCATCGGCACGCTGTTCTCCACCGGCAAGGGCGGTGCCGAGGCCTCCGGCTGGGTCAACGGCAGCGGCGTCGTTCCCTCGCGCTACAAGATGGCGTCGCGCGCCGCCGACCGGGATTTCTTCGTCGATCTGGCGCAAGGCTCGGGCCGGGTGCGCGACATGCGCGTCACGCCGCAGTTCAAGCCCAACCCCGAGCGCATCAAGGTCCGCTCCAAGCACAAGCGCAACGTGGTCGATCCGCTGAGCGCGATCCTCATGCCGGTCAAGAGCGCCAGCGGCACGCCGGACGCCTCCGTGTGCAAGCGCCGGATCCCGGTGTTCGACGGCTGGACGCGCTTCGACATCCAGTTGAGCTACAAGGGCATGAAGGATGTGTCCGGACGCGGTTACGACGGCAAGGTCGTGGTGTGCTCCGCGCGCTGGATCCCGGTCGCGGGCCACCGTCCCTCGCGCGCCTCGGTGAAATACATGGCCGAGAACCGCAAGATGGAAGCCTGGCTGGCGCCGATCGGGTCGGGCCGGGTGTTTGTTCCCTATCGCATCGCCATGGGCACGAAAAGCGGCACGCTGGTGGTCGAGCCGCGCAAGCTGGATATTTCCAGCGGTCGCGACCAGGCCTCCCGCTGACGGCCATCTGACGCGCGGCCGACAGGCGCTGCGGCGGGATATGACTGTCATGTCCCGAACCGGCATGTCTTGACAGGGCGGGCCGGTCTCGCCAGTGTCGCGCCGCAATCCGCGCGGGATGGACTGGCCCTTCCCGCACAGCGTCTGGACCCACTTGCAATGCACAGTTTTCTTGAGTTCGAAAAGCCCGTCGCCGACCTTCAGGGCAAGGTTCACGAGTTGCGGGCCGTTGCCGCCAGCGGCGAAACGGTCGAAGTGTCCGACGAGATCGAACGGCTTGAAAAGAAGGCGGAACAGGCGCTTCGCGATCTCTATGCGCGGCTGACGCCCTGGCAGAAGACGCTGGTCGCCCGCCATCCCGACCGTCCGCATGCGGTGGATTACATCACCGGACTGATCGAGGACTTCACGCCGCTGGCCGGCGACCGAAGCTATGGCGAGGACGCCGCGATCATCGCCGGCATCGGTCGCTTCCGCGGCCGGTCCGTCGCCGTGCTCGGTCAGGAAAAGGGCGCCGACACGCAATCGCGCCTGAAGCACAATTTCGGCATGGCCCGCCCCGAGGGCTACCGCAAGGCAGTGCGCATCATGGATATGGCCGAACGGTTCGGCCTGCCGCTTGTCTCCTTTGTCGACACAGCCGGCGCCTATCCCGGCATCGGCGCCGAGGAGCGCGGGCAGGCGGAAGCCATCGCCCGCTCGACGGACGCGGGCCTTGCGCTTGGCGTTCCCAACATCGCGCTCGTCATCGGCGAGGGCGGCTCCGGCGGCGCCATTGCCATTGCGACGGCCAATCACGTGGCGATGCTCGAGCATGCGATCTACAGCGTGATCTCGCCGGAAGCCGGTGCGTCGATCCTGTGGCACGACAGCGCCCGGGCGCAGGATGCGGCCACCAACATGAAGATCACGGCGCAGGACCTGATGCAGCTCAAGGTGATCGACGAGATCATCGAGGAGCCGCTCGGCGGCGCGCATCGTGCGGGCGAGATCGTCGTCGACCGCGCGGGCACGGCCATCGACGCGGCGCTGGCCCGCTTCGAGGGCATGGACGCAGCAGAGCTGCGCGCGCAGCGGCGCAAGAAGTTCCTGGCGATCGGCCGCAGCCTGTAGCCCCGGCGCCACGCCGGGTGCAACTCTGCGCCTTTGCCGCCAAAACGCCAGAATTGTGAGTCAGCACAAGGCTCAAGGGCTTCCGTCCGCTCCGGTTTTTACGGAGTAACCGATGGTAAACGCTCTGTGACTAGCCTTTTTCATTGAATTGACCGCAAGGTTGCGGGCATCGAAAGCTGAGGCAGGTAATCGGCATGGCGCAGGGCATCGCACGGGTTCGCAGCGCACCGTGGAAAACGCTGGCAGTGATGGCTCTTGCCGGGTTCCTGGCCGCCTGCCAGGCAGACGAGCTTGGCTACGGTCCCAAACACAAGCGCCCGGTCAGTGCCGAGGTCAAGCGCGAGATCACGCGCCTTGGCATGGATCTCAAGAGCCCGATCATGTTGCGGATCTTCAAGCAGGAGTCCGAGCTGGAGGTCTGGAAGCAGACCAAGACGGGCCGCTACGCGCTGCTGGAAACCTTCGAGATCTGCAAGTGGTCGGGAGAGCTCGGCCCGAAGTTCAAGGAAGGCGACCGTCAGGCGCCGGAGGGTTTTTACGAGATCACCCCGGCGCTGATGAACCCGAACTCCAGCTACCATCTGGCATTCAATCTCGGCTATCCGAACCGCTACGACCGGGCACACAACCGCACCGGCTCGCACCTGATGGTGCATGGCGCCTGCTCGTCGCGCGGCTGTTATGCGATGACCGACGCCCAGGTGCAGGATATCTACGCGCTGGCGCGCGAGAGTTTTACCGGCGGGCAGCGGTCCTTCCAGGTGCAGGCCTTCCCCTTCCGCATGACGGCGGAAAACATGGCCAAGCACCGGGACAACGAGCATTACGCCTTCTGGCAGATGCTGAAGCGCGGACATGACCATTTCGAAGTGACCAAGGTCCCGCCGAAAGTCGAGGTCTGCGAGAAGCAATATGTCTTCGACGCGACGCCGCTGGTGGAAGGCGTCCCCTTCCGCGCGACGGCGAAATGCCCGGCCTATGACGTTCCCGACAGTATCGAGGTTGCGGTCAACAAGATGCAGCAGCGCGACGAGGAAAAGGTCCGCCAGATCGCGGAAGCGGAACTCCGCGCCGAGAAGCGCAAGGCGCAGCTTGCCGCGATCTTCGGCGGCGGCAGCGACGCCAACGCCGCGCCGGTCGATCCGGCAGCGGATGTCCAGCCGACGGCCCCGGTCGCCTCCGGTGCCGGTGTCGCAACCGCAAGCGCGCCCGCAGCCCAGCCGGATCAGGCCGCAAGCCAGACCGCCTTCGCGCCCGAGCCGGCCCCGGCCAAGAGCAGTGGCGGCTTCTTCAGCCGGATCTTCTCCAGTGGCAATGACGCGCAGAACGCAAGCGTCGGCACGGCCGATCCGGATGCGCCGCTGCCCGCAGCAAAGCCCTGATCGGCGGGGCCGCGCCGCGCCCCGGACCCCTGCCGTTCCAGTTCACCTCGTGCCCTGCGGCGCGCATGGCTCTTGTGGTTCCCCGCCTTGGCGTCGGAACGCTTCGCCCGCCGTCAGGCCCAGATCGCCATGCGCAGCCCTTTGGCGTCGCGCTCGAACGCGGGCGGAAAAGGCATCGCCTCCCCATCTGCAATCCGTTGCGCGATCACCGCATTGACGCAGGCGTCGATCAGGTCGTCGCGCGCCGCCCCGCGCGGCGGGCGGGCGTTGAGAAACGCTTCGGGAAACCCGTGGCCCGCTAGCAGTGCCGCGCGCTGGTCGAGGCCGGCGGGACTGACCGCGCTCTTGACCTTCTTCGGCAGGCTCATCGGCGCTTCGCCGTTGAGCCGCCAGAAGGCAAGTTCCGGGTGGACCTCGTAGACGCGCGCCTCAAGGTCCGGCGTCATCAGCGCGTCGATCTCCCGGATCTTGGGGAACAGGTAAAATGCCTGTTTGGAGACCTTTTTTGGCGGGTCGGAGGTGGCAAGCGCCACCGCGCAGGCCTCGCGGTAGTCGGTGCAGGCCACGGCCGCGCGAGACGGCACGGAAAACACCGAGGACTGGCGCTGGCCGAGATGCGGGCGCACGCAGCGCTCCGGTCCCCGACCGCCGATGCCGGCGCGGTCCGGCAATCCGATCGGCATGTCGACCGCGATCACGGCAAGGGTCTCATCGGCGAGGATGTCGCGGAACTGCGGAACGACGGCGACGGTCGGCGCGGCGGTGCCTTGAAGCGGGCGCGTGACCACCAGCCATCCGGCCTTGCAGCCGTCGACGCCGGCAACGCGCCGGGCGGTCGCGTCGTCACTCATGCGCGGATCGGCGCGTCCATCACCCGCCGGCTCGAGACAAGAGCCATCGGCTGCACCAGGGCTGCCTGCTCCCAGGAGATCAGCAGGTCGCGGGCGCCGCGTTTGACCGAGCGGGCGACCAGCTCGAACACCGAGGCGGCGGAGCGCTTGAGCGCGATTTCGTCCGGGTGCCCGGCCAGCAGGTTGGCGGTGAACAGGGCGGCCATCAGGTCGCCGGTGCCATTCGGCGCATCGGCGATCGCCCCATGCTCCGCCGCGATGGCGGATTTTTCGTCGACCAGGAGGTTGGAGACGGAATTGCGCCGCATGGCCGGCGCCGAGGTGACCAGCACCCGGGCGGGGCCGAGGGAGCGCGCCGCCGAGATCGCGTCCATTTCCGTCGACACGCTGCGCCCGGACATCCATTCCAGTTCGAAGAGGTTTGGGGTCGCGATATCGGCCAGCGGCAGCAGCCTATCGCGCATGGCGGCGGCGGTTTCCTCGGCAACATAGAGGCCGGCGCGGTCACCGCTCACCGGATCGCAGACATAGAGCGCCTGCGGATTGGCCTTGCGCACGGCCGTGACCAGCCGGGCGATGTTGCCGGCCTGGGCGGCGCTGCCGAGATAACCGGAGACCACGGCGCCGATGCCGGAGAGGCCATTTGCGCCGATCAGGTCGTCGACCAGCGCGGCAAAGGTGACGTCGTCGGCGACATGGCGCTCGCCGCGTCCCTGACCCGGGTGCCACGGCAGGAGCACGGTCGGCAGGAACCAGACGCGATGGCCGATGCGCTCCAGCGCGAAACTTGCGATGCGCCCGCCCACGGCGCCGCGCACCACCTGCGAATTGACGACGAGAATATCCGCCCGGGCGGGGGGCGGCGCGGGCGCGCTCATTGGGCGGCGGACCGCGCGTCGCCGCCGAAGCGGGTCTCGATATAGTCGTCGACCATCTTCTTGAAGTCGTCGGCGATGTTGGCGCCGCGCAGGGTGGCGACCTTCTTGCCGTCGACGAAAACGGGCGCTGCCGGCGTCTCTCCGGTGCCGGGCAGCGAGATGCCGATGTCGGCGAATTTGCTCTCGCCCGGTCCGTTGACGATGCAGCCCATCACCGCGACGTTGAGGGTCTCGACGCCGGGGTATTTCTCCCGCCACACCGGCATGGAGACCCGCAGGTTGTCCTGGATGTCCTGCGCCAGTTCCTGGAACACCGTCGAGGTGGTGCGCCCGCAGCCCGGGCAGGCCGCGACGACCGGAACGAAGGAGCGGAAGCCCATCACCTGGAGGAGTTCCTGCGCCACCTGCACCTCGCGGGTGCGGTCGCCGCCCGGTTCCGGCGTCAGCGACACGCGGATGGTGTCGCCGATGCCCTGCTGCAGCAGGATGCCCATGGAGGCGGCCGAGGCGACGATGCCCTTGGTGCCCATGCCCGCCTCGGTGAGGCCGAGGTGGAGCGCATAGTCGCAGCGTGCCGCCAGATCCGCATAGACCGAGATCAGGTCCTGCACCTGGCTGACCTTGGCGGAGAGAATGATCTTGTCGCGGCCCATGCCGAGCGCCTCGGCGCGTTCCGCCGAGAGGAGCCCTGAGCGGATGATCGCCTCGCGCATCACCGCGTCGGCGGGGGCGGGGGCGGCAAGCTTTGCGTTCTCGTCCATCAGATGGGTGAGAAGCTCCTGGTCGAGCGAGCCCCAGTTGACGCCGATGCGCACCGGCTTGTCGTGTTTCAGCGCGATCTCGATGATGTCGGAGAACTGCCGGTCGCGCTTGTCCTTGAAGCCGACGTTGCCCGGATTGATGCGGTATTTGGCCAGCGTCTCGGCGCAGGCCGGGTGATCGGCCAGAAGCTTGTGACCGATATAGTGGAAGTCGCCGACGAGCGGCACATGGCAGCCGATGCGGTCGAGCCTCTCGCGGATGCGCGGCACGGCGGCGGCAGCCTCGTCGCGGTCGACGGTGACGCGCACGATCTCCGAGCCGGCCGTGGCGAGCGCGGACACCTGCGCGACGGTGGCGTCGATGTCGGCGGTGTCGGTGTTGGTCATCGACTGCACGACGACCGGCGCGCCGCCACCGACCGTGACCGAGCCGACCTTGACGGGCACCGAGACCCGGCGCGGCGCCGGTCCGCTGCGTTCGCTGTGGCTGTGGAGGTCGCTTTTCATGGGGTCAATCCAGTCATGGCGTTCGATCCGTCCGGGAGGCCAAGTCGGCCGC
Source organism: Stappia stellulata (assembly GCF_020176715.1). Classification (GTDB taxonomy): domain Bacteria; phylum Pseudomonadota; class Alphaproteobacteria; order Rhizobiales; family Stappiaceae; genus Stappia. Next base: position 25,981 of record NZ_JAIVMF010000016.1, read on the forward strand.
TGCGCCCGCGCGAAATCCTCACGGACCTTGGGTGCAGACTAACGCCGTTTGAATAGGGCGCGCCACCCTTGTGCGCAAGGGGCGCGCGCCATGCCTTGACCCGGACCGTGCAAACCCGCATCTGAAAGGAAACGGGGAGACAGGCATGCTTCTGGTGGTTCTGAGCCGCACGCTCGATCTGGCGCGCAAGCGTCTTGCGACGCTGTTCGCGTCCGGCTGGGGCTACATGCTCCTTCTCGTCCTGCTGAACGTGGCGATCAGCTCCGCGCTGATGCCGGCGGAAGGCTTCACCACCGGCTCCTACATGATGGAGCCCATCGTGGAGGGAACCGAGACCGCCGAGCGCGAGGCGGCCCTGCGGCTGCTGGCCGTGATTGCCAATCTGCTTGCCGGCTTTTCCATCGGGGTCGCCTATCTGCGGCGCATTCTTCTCGGCGCGCGCGAGTTTCCCCTCGCCTTCGGCGCGCGCAATCTCCGGGTTGCGTGGAAGCTTGTGATCCTCGGTCTCCTTGGCGTGCTGATCCTGCTGCTGCTCGTCATGCTCGGCGGCGTTCTGGTGCCGCTTTTGGGGCCGATCGGGGTCTTCGCGCTCATCGCCGCGCCCTTCGTGGCGCTGATGCTGGTGCAGCGTCTCTCGCTGGTGCTGCCGGCGGCCGCGCTCGACGATGACATGACGCTGAAGGAATCCTGGGCGCTGACCCGCGGCATCGGCTGGGCGCTGGCGGTCGCAGCCCTTGCCGTGACGCTGCTTGCCGGCATCGGCGTCTGGATCTGGTCGCTGGTGCTGATGCTGCTTGGCGCACTGATCAGCGATATGGGCGCGCTCGCGCAATTGTACTCCGCGCTGTTTCCCATGGGAGCGATGGTGATCGTCACCTGGCTCTTCGCCAACCTGCACACGACGGCCTATGCACTTGCACGCGAACGCTATGCCGAGGAGGTCGGTCTCAAGACGGCGGAACTGGCCGAGGCTGAAGTGCGCCGCCGCAAGGCGACGCGCGAAACGGCGGCGCGGGCCGTGGATGCCGTGCGCGGTCTCTCGGACAAGCGGCGGCGCTGACGCGTTCGTTTGGAAAAGTCACGGCTGACGTCGGTTCCTGCCGTCAACCGCCTTGCCTCTGCGCGCGCAGGTTGGAATAGTGCAACCCTGTTTCAACCGTCGCGCGGCCTGCTGCCGTAACGGTTACTGGTGTTTTCGGGGGATTCATGCTGTTCAAGACGACCGGCCGGCTTTTTATCGGCGCGTTCAAGGCGCTTTTCGCCAACTTCGAGACCTTCCTCAAAATCTGCTGGGCCTGGTTTGCGATCTTTCTGATTGGCCAAGCGGTGCTGTTCGGCCTCGCGCCCCAGGAGCCGTTCGCGTTCAGCGTGGCCCATTTCGCGGCGACGCTTGTCTTTGCCGCTGCCTATATCCTCGGCAATGCCTCCATTGCGGTTGCCTGGCACCGTTGCCTGCTGATGGAGGAGCGGCCGGGCTGGCTGCATCTCACCGTCGGCGGCCGCGAGCTGCGCTACGCGGGGAAGTTTCTCGTGGTTATGCTGATCATGATGGTCCTGATGATCCCGGTGGGGGCCCTAGCCTTTGTGGTTGCCACGCTGGGCGTCTTGACCTTTGTCGTCATGACGGCTGCGGTTGTCCTGGTGGTCCTTCCCTTCATGCTGCGGTTCAGCCTTGTTCTGCCCGCCGTCGCGCTGGATGAACCACTCGGCTTCGGCGAGGCGTTCAGCGACAGCGAGGGGTTGGGTTTGCCGATGTCCTTCGCGGCGACCGGTCTTTCGCTCGTGATCGGCGGTGGGACCTTCGTCGTCGGTCTGCTCGCGGCCGGGGGGGCGAGCGTCTTCGCGGGCATCGCGGTGTTCATTCTCACCCTCGCCCTGCAGATCTCGGCAACGGCCCTGCAGGTCAGCGTCTTGACCGGCGGCTATTACATCCTGCGCGAACGGCAGATGCCGTCCGGCGGCGGACCGCAAGTGCCGGAGGACTGAGCTGTCCGCCCGCGCGATAGGCGATCTCGGCCGACGCACCTTGTCGCGTGGGGCTTCGCGGCCCATGTTGCAGTGCAATGCGATCTCATGTTCTATGAGCGCCGGCGCGCCGCGTGACGGTTCGGGCGGCCATGGCGACGAAGGGGAATTTCATGCTCAGCTCCAAGACGGCTCTTGTCACCGGTTCGACCTCCGGGATCGGTCTCGCGATTGCGCAGACCTTTGCCAAGAACGGCGCCAATGTCGTAATCAACGGCTTCGGCGACGCGGAGGCCATCGAGAAAGAGCGGGCAGGCATCGAAAAGGAACACGGCGTCAAATGCGTCTATTCCGGCGCGGACATGACCAAGCCCGACGAGATCGCCGCGATGATGGGGGAAGCGGTCGAGACCTTCGGCGCGGTCGACATCCTGGTGAACAACGCCGGCATCCAGTATGTCTCCAAGATCGAGGAGTTCCCGGTCGAGAAATGGGACGCGATCATCGCGATCAATCTGTCCTCCGCCTTTCACACGATCCGCGCCGCCGTGCCCGGCATGAAGGAAAAGGGCTGGGGCCGGATCATCAACACGGCGTCGGCCCATGCGCTGGTCGCCTCGCCGTTCAAGAGCGCCTATGTCGCGGCCAAACATGGCATCGCCGGGCTGACCAAGACGGTCGCGCTGGAAGTCGCGCAGTCGGGCATCACCGTGAACGCGATCTGTCCGGGCTATGTCTGGACGCCGCTTGTCGAGGCGCAGATCCCCGACACGATGAAGGCGCGCGGGCTGACGGAAGAACAGGTGAAGCGCGACGTGCTTCTTGCCGCGCAGCCGACCAAGGAATTCGTCACCGTCGACCAGGTGGCCGCCATGGCGCTCTATCTCACCTCGGACGCCGCCTCCTGCATCACCGGGTCGCTGCAGCAGCTCGACGGCGGCTGGGTGGCGCAGTAACGGGCGAGCGGATCTCCGGTCGCCGTCGAACCATCCTCGCACTCAAGGGTGCCCCATGACCGCACAACCCAAGGCGATCAATCTGGCGCTCCAGGGCGGCGGCGCCCATGGCGCCTACACCTGGGGCGTGCTCGACTGGCTGCTCGAAAGCGAAAATTTCGTCATCGAGGGCGTCAGTGGCACCTCGGCCGGTGCCATGAACGCCGTCGTGCTTGCCGACGGGCTGCACAAGGGCGGACGCGAGGGCGCGCGCGAGGCGCTTTATCGCTTCTGGAAAGCGGTGAGCGACCAGGCCTGGCTCAGCCCGATCAAGCGCACGCCGATCGACATGATCATGGGCGAGTGGAGCCTCGACATGTCGCCAAGCTTCATCGCCTTCGATCTCGCCTCGCGGTTTTCCTCTCCTTACGAGTTCAATCCGCTCAACATCAATCCCTTGCGCGATGTCGTCGAGGCCTCCGTCGATTTCAACGCGGTGCGCGCCTGCGACAGCATCGCGCTCTTCGTCGCCGCCACCAATGTGCACACCGGCAAGATCCGGGTGTTTTCGGGTGCGGAGGTCGATCTCGACGCGGTGATGGCCTCGGCCTGCCTGCCGCATCTCTTCCAGGCGGTGGAGATCGACGGCGTGCCCTATTGGGATGGCGGCTATATGGGCAACCCGCCGCTGTTTCCGCTGTTCGGCGCCACGGACACGAGCGATACGGTGCTCGTGCAGATCAATCCGGTGGAGCGCGTGGAGACCCCGAAGAGCGCGCGCGAGATCCTCAACCGGCTGAACGAGATCACCTTCAACTCCACACTGATGCGCGAGATGCGGGCGATCGAATTCGTCACCCGGCTGATCGAGGACGGCAAACTCGACCGCAAGGACTACAAGAAGGTCCACATTCACCGGATTTCGGCGGAAGGGCTGAAACCGCTGCAGGCCTCGTCCAAGGTCAACGCCGAATGGCGCTTCCTGAAGCACTTGCACGACATCGGCCGCGATGCCGCGAAAGCCTGGGAGGCGGAAAGTTTCGACGCCATCGGCAATCGCTCGAGCATCGATCTGCGGGCGGAGTTCCTTTAGCCGCCCCCATGGTGTCGGGCGGGCGATTCGCCTCAACGAAATATTTTTTGCGTTTCTGTGCACCGCTCGGTTGCGCGCCGGCGCAGCGTTAACGGCCGCTTAATCCTTCGGGCCGCTGCGTTGCGAAGTGCAAGGCGCAAAGGTTAGCAAATCCCTAAGGGCTTCAATATCTTGTGGTGGGTGTCGAACCGCGTGCCGCATCTTGAAACGACAGCGTGCCAACCATTTGGCAAGGGTTTTGCCGCATGATTGGCACGCTGATAGTCAGGTAGTGCGTCGTCAGCACTTGGCGGACGAGGGAAGGCGGCAAATGCGACCCCGCTGTCTTCCTTCGTCCCGCCGGCTTCTCAAGCCACAGGCCCCGACGAGACCGGCAGGGCCGGTCCGCGACACCGCGATGACTTGCGCCGAGCACTTGAGCGTCGGCTGCGCGTTCCCCGGCACAATATGCAATGGCGGCCTTGCGTCAATGCGCGCCGGGCAACGACCGCCTGTAAAGGTTACCGGGTAATAACGATTCGCGCATTCTGTTTGCCGTTCTGCTTGATCAGCGAGAACAGCCGGCGCGCGTTTTCGGGATGCAGGCGCACGCAACCGTGCGACGCCGGACGGCCGAGGCTCTTGATCGCCGTGGTGCCGTGAATGGCGTATCCGCCGTAAAAGAACACCGAATAGGGCATCGGCGAATTGTCGTATTTGCGCGAGAAATAGCGCACATGCATGCGTCCGGGCCGGAAGGTGCCGACGGGCGTGCGATAGCCGCGCCGGGCCGTGGAGACCGGCCAGGTGGCGGTGTGGCGGCCGTTGACATAAATCTTCATGCGCTGGTCCGACAGGTCGATGCGGGCGACGACACTGGCGGCTTTGGCTGCGGGCGCGGCCAGCGCCATCGCAAGCACGAGCATCAAGACGCCGGCGATTGGCAGGATGCCTGCCCGAACAGCGTTTGCGGTTTTCATGAGAAGGCCCTCCCAAGCCGCCGGGCCCGCCCGCTTGCGGGCCGGAGCCGCAGTATATCCGCATTCCCGTTTCGTCACACCCAAAGGACAGGCGGTTGGTGCGACCGCGTGCCGGACAAGCTCCCGGCCGGGAGCGGGCCGCCGCTCCGGCACTCTCTTGAGGATTGCCGGAGCGGGGTAAGGTCTCGGCGAGGCTTTGGCCTTACAATGACCCGCGTTTGCCCCCAAATTAAAGGGAGGCACACCATTTCGAGAGGATCCCATGAGACGCGCATTCCCAGTCACGCCTGCGGCTTCGGCCGTCCTTGCCCTCCTGCTCGGTGCCGGCCTGCCGTTTGGACACGCGGCTTTTGCGCAAACGGCGCTGGACGGGTTCAGGGACAATGGACAGTGCCCGCGCTGCGATCTGCGGCTGGCGGAAATGCGCGGGATCGCGATCGAGAAGGCAAATCTATCAAGAGCCATCTTGCGCGAGGCCGACCTGAAGGAGGCCTCGCTGGTCGAGGCGGACCTGAGCGGCGCGGATCTCCGGCGCGCGGAAGTGGAGCGGGCCGACCTGTCGCGCGCCAATATGACTGGCGCATCGATGCGCGGTGTCGACCTGGAAAAGGCGATCCTCGCCGGCGCGCAGTTCAACGACGCCGACCTGCGCGATGCGGATATGGCCGAATCGGACCTGACCGGCGCCTCGCTTGCCGATGCGGACCTGCGTTTCGCGTTGCTGGTACGGGTGCGGGCGGACGGCGCGTCGTTTCGCGGTGCCAAGATGGAGGCCGTCAATCTGGAGCGGGCGGAGCTGTCGGGGGCCGATTTTACCGGCGCCCGGCTGAAATACGCCGACTTCGACCGGATCGAGGCGGAAGGGGCGAGTTTTCGGGATGCCGATCTCACGGGCGCGCATTTTTCCAGCGCGAACCTCACGGGTGCGGATCTCACCGGCGCGCAGCTTGAGGGAACGCTGTTTCGCCGCACGCGGCTCGTCGGCGCGGATCTTACCGGCGCGCGCGGTCTGGACAGGGCACGCATGATCGGTGCCTGCGGCGATGCCAGCACCAGGCTTCCCGACGGGATGGCGATCGAGGTCTGCGACGATCTGCGCAACTGATGGCGGCGCGGCCATCGTTGCCGCCTGATGCGTCTGCCCCATGAAAAAGCCGCCGACCGGGACCCCGGCGGCGGCTTGTTTCGTTTCGGGCTGTCGTGCAGCCGGTCAGTCGAAGAGATCGAAGGCGAAGCGATAGGTGACGCCGGCGCCGATCGAGAACTGGTCCTCGTTGCCGCCGCGCACGATCGGGCTGTTCTTGGCGTCGCCGATGAACCGGTCCCAGCCGGCTTGCAGGTGCAGCGCGGTCGTGTCGGACACGGCGTAGCTCGCCCGCCCCAGAATGCCGAGCGACTTGAAGCCGCCACCGGCGTTATAGGCCGTCAGGGCGCCGCCCGAGGCTGCTGCCTCGGCCGCGGTCACGCCGAAATAGGTGCTCATGTAGTCGCCGGAGGCAAAGTCGGCGCGCGGGCCGATGCTGAGCTGCAGCCGCTCCATTGGATTGAAGATCACGTCCGCGCCAATCTGGCCGACCTGGCCGGAGTGCCCGTTGATGCCCTGACGCAATTCGACGAAGGCGCGGAACCAGTCATAGCGGAAGCCCGCCCCCAGGCCGAGTTCCAGCGCCCAGTCGACGGTGCGCGTGCCGGTCAGCGAGGCGCTGTCGGAGGCCTTGCGCTCGCCGACGTAGTTGAACGAGGGGAAGAAGAAGACGCCGCGCGTCTTGGTTTCGCCATCCGCGACCTGGCCGAAGCCGGGCAGATAGAACCGGCCGACGGAGATGATCGGCATCGGCATGACCAGGAGCTTGTCGGCGCCTTCGTATTTCGGCTTGGCGAGCGCGCCGACGCCCAGGTCGATCACATATTGTTTCTGCGGCACCGGCAGATCGTCCGGCGGGGCAAGTCCGTCCTGCGCGCCGGCAGGAGCTGCGAGCGCCAGGGTCGCGACGCTGGCAAGAACGGTCAGAAGCTTGAAATTGCGCATGTTTGGTTGGCCCGCTCCGGCAGACTGAAAGGATTTGAACTTCTATACGCTGTTTCTCGGGCAAATACGCTAACGCGCGGGCGATTTGCGGCGAGTGTTGCACTTGTGCACTGCGGCGGATCACAGGTCCTTGGTCAGTCTGAGCGCCTCGTAGATCGCGGCGTGGATGTTGCGCGAGGCGACCGCGTCGCCGATGCGCGCAAGCAGGAAGGCGCCATCCGGATTGGTCTCGGAAAACGGCAGGGCGCCCCTCGCCGCGATCACCTTGGGCCAGTCGATGGCGCCCAGGTTTCGCGAGGCCGGCTTGAGCTCCAGATAGAGGTCGTCGAGCGGCAGGGTGCCATGTTCGACGACAACCTGGTCCACCCGGCGGAGGTGGGTCTGCGGCGAATAGTCGGAGCCGAGCGTCGCGACCAGCTCGTTGCCGTCACGCGCGATCCCGGTCAACCGGGTGTTGATGGTGATGCGGGTGCCCGCCTCATGGAAGAGCCTGGCGTAGGGCACGTGGTTGAGCCCGCCCATTTCCGGCGCGAAGAACCGCTCCGGCGTGACGATCTCGACCTCGGCCCCCGCGTTTGTCGCGGTTTCGGCGGCCTGCATGCCCGGATGGCCGCCGTTGTCGTCGAAGACGAGCACGCGGGCGCCTGGCTTGACGTCGCCCGAGACGATGTCCCAGGAGGACACGGCAAGCTCCGCGCCGACGTCGAGCGCGCCGGTGTTGGGCAGGCCTCCGGTCGCGATGATGACGACATCGGGAGCGAGTGCCAGCACGTCGGCGGTCTCCGCCCAGGTGTTGAAGTGAAAGCGCACGCCGGCGGCATTGCAGGCCGCCAGCCGCCAGTCGATGATGCCGATCAGCTCGCGCCGGCGCGGGCTTTGCGCGGCAAGCCGCACCTGCCCGCCGGCATGGGGAGCGGCCTCCAGCACCGTCACGTCATGGCCGCGTTCTCCGGCAACGCGGGCCGCTTCCAGGCCCGCCGGTCCGGCGCCGACAATGACGACGCGTCGGGGCGCCGCGCCGCTCTTGGCGATCACATGCGGCATGGTCGCCTCGCGGCCCGTCGCCGGGTTGTGGACGCACAGCGCCTCGTGACCCTCGTAGATCCGGTCGAGGCAATAGGTGGCGCCGACGCAGGGACGGATCTCGTGCTCGCGCCGCTCGGCGATCTTCAGCGCGATATGCGGGTCGGCGATATGGGCGCGCGTCATGCCGACCATGTCGAGCTTGCCGTCCGCGATCGCGTGGCGCGCGGTGGCGACATCGGCGATGCGCGCGGCGTGAAAGACGGGAAAGCGCGTTTCGGCCCGCACCTCGCCGGCGAAATCGAGATGCGGCGCGGAGCGCATGCCCTGGATCGGGATCACGTTGGCCAGGCCGGCATCGGTGTCGATGTGCCCGCGGATGAGATTGAGGAAGTCGATCTTGCCGTCGGCGACGAGGCGCCGGGCGATCTCGACGCCTTCGGCCCGGGTCAGCCCCTTGTCGAAGGCTTCGTCGGCGGTCATGCGGATGCCGACGATGAAATCGGCACCGACGCGGTCGCGGATCGCCGCGAGGACGGCGCGGGTGAACCGCAGCCGGTTGTCGAGCGAGCCGTTGTGGTGGTCGTCGCGGTGGTTGGTGGCGGGCGACCAGAAGCCGTCGAGCAGATGGCCGTAGGCCTCAAGCTCGATGCCGTCGAGACCGGCCGCCTGCATGCGCTCCGCCGCATCGGCATAATCGGCGAGAATGCGCGCCAGATCCCAGTCCTCGGCCTCCTTGGGAAAGGCTCGATGCGCCGGCTCGCGGACCGGCGAGGGGGCGAGCACCGGCAGCCAGTCGGCCTTGTTCCAGCCGGTGCGCCGGCCGAGATGGGTGAGCTGGATCATCACCGCCGCGCCATGGGTGTGGCAGTCGTCGACGAGCTCCTTCAGCCAGGGGACGATCTCGTCCCTATAGGCATGGAGATTGCCGAAGGCCGCCGGACTGTCCGGCGAGACCACCGCCGAGCCCGCCGTCATGGTCAGCGCGATGCCGCCCTTTGCCCGTTCCGCGTGGTAGAGCCGGTAGCGCTCCCTGGGCAGGCCGTCCTCGGAATAGGCCGGCTCATGCGCGGTCGACATCAGCCGGTTGCGCAGCTCCAGATGCTTGAGCCGGTAGGGCTGCAGCAGGGGATCCGTCGAGGTCATCGTGTTCGCCCGGTGTCTGGTCAGTACCACGCATCCTCCATCGCTGCCTTGCGGCGCGCAATGAAATCCGTGAGTTCCGCTTCCACGGCAACATCCAGCGGCGGTGCCTGGTAGTCGGCCAGCATCGCCTTCCAGCGGGCGTTGGCGCGGGTCGCCGCGTCCTTGCCGCCGGCATCCTCCCAGGTCTCGAACGGGTCGTTGTCGGCCAGCTCGCTGTCCCAGAAACAGGTCTCGTAATTCGCCATCGTATGGGCGCAGCCGAAGAAATGGTTGCCGGGACCGACCTCGGCGAAGGCATCGAGCGCCAGCGCGTTGTCGTCGACGGCAACGCCGGCGAGATAGCTGTGCAGCGCGCCGCACTGGTCGACGTCGAGCACGAATTTCTCGTAGCTCATCGACAGCAAGCCATCGAGGAAGCCGGCCGAATGCAGCAGGAAATTCGCGCCGCTTTGCACCGCCGAGAGCATCGACATGGCGCTTTCCTGCATGGCCTGGGCGTCGGGCAGCTTGGAGGTGGTGAAGGAGCCGGCACAGCGCAGCGGCAGGTTGAGGCGTCGCGCCAACTGGCCGACGACCAGCGAGCCGACCGCCGGTTCCGGCGTGCCGAAGGTGGGCGAGCCGGACCGCAGTGCCATGGAGGAGAGGAAGTTGCCGAAGATCACCGGCGCGCCGGGGCGCACCAGCTGGGTGAGCGCGCAGCCGACCATGGTTTCGGCGAGCGCCTGGGCGATGGCGCCGGCGGTGGTCACCGGCCCCATCGCGCCGCCGAGGATGAAGGGCACGATCACCGAGCCCTGGTTGGCGGCGGCATAGGCGCGGATCGCGCCCGTCATCGTCCCGTCCCAGACGAGCGGCGAATTGACATTGACGTTGCCCATGATCACGCAGTCGCGCTCGACGCGCTCCGCGCCAAAGACGATGCGGGCCATCTCGATGTTGTCTTCCGCGCGCTCCGGCGCGGTGATCGAGCCGAGAAAGGCCTTGTCGGAATATTTCAGGTGCGAAAACACCATGTCGAGATGGCGCTTGTTGACCGGAATGTCGGTCGGTTCGCAGACGGTGCCGCCGGAATGGTGCAGCCAGGGCGCCATATAGGCGAGTTTCACGAAGTTCTCGAAGTCCTCCAGCGTGCCGTAGCGCCGGCCCCGGTCGAGATCCATGACGAAGGGCGAGCCATAGGCGGGCGCGAAGGCCATATGCGGGCCGCCGATCTTCACCGAGCGGGCCGGATTGCGGGCGTGCTGGGTGAATTCGGCCGGCGCGGTCCTCAGGATCTCGCGCAGCATGCCGGGCTCGAAGGTGCAGGTGATGCCCTCACCGCCGGCGCCGGCTTGGCGAAACAGGCGCAGCGCCTCGTCGTCGCCGCGAAACTCGATGCCGACCTCGGCCAGGATCCGGTCGGCCGCCGCCTCGATGCGCAGCAGGCGCTCCTCGTCGAGGATCTCATACGGCGGTATGGCGCGGGTGACATAGGCGGGACCCGACAGTTTCGCGGCCGCGCGCCGGTCGCGGCGGCGGTCGCGCGCGCCGCGCCGGGGTGTGCCTGCGTCGGCGGCTTCGTTTGTGCCTCGCGATGTCGGAGCCAGTCCTGCAACAGCCATTGCGCTCTCCTCCCGGTCCCAGGTGGCGGGGCGGGGAAAGTCGCCCTCGACGCCTGTTTGCGATCAAAAGCCTAGCTGTTGCGAAACGTCGCGTAATGCTGGAAAAATCTCATGCGTGAGATAAGCTTGGCTTATGGAAAGCCTGCGTCATCTGCTCCCCTCCGCCAGCGCGCTGATCGCCTTCGAGGCGGCGGGCCGTCACGGCAGTTTCACCCGCGCCGGCGAGGAGCTTGGCATGAGCCAGGCGGCGGTCAGCCTTGCGGTGAAGGGACTGGAGGAAACGCTTGGCGTGCGCCTGTTCCACCGGCGGCACCGGCGGGTCGTGCTGACGGAAGCCGGCGCGCGGTTTCATGCGGATGTCGCGCTCGGGCTCGGCACGATCCGCAAGTCGGCGGAAGAGCTGCGCGCGCTGGGCACCGAGCAGCATGTCACGCTGTCGGCCTCCACCGCCTTCGCCAGCTTCTGGATGCTGCCCCGGCTGGCGCGGTTTCGCGAGGACCTGCCGGAGATTGACCTGCGCATCCAGACGTCCGAGCGGGATCTCGACATCGTGGCGGAAGACATTCCGCTGGGGGTGCGGTCCGGCGTCGTCGGCGGCTTTTTCGCCTATGACGCGGAGGTGCTGGCGCCGGAGCGGATCCAGCCGGTCGCAAGTCCCGCCCATGTTGCGGCGCATGGCCTGCCGGAGGGCGCCGAGGCGCTGGCCCGCCAGCGGCTCATTCATCTGGAGGAGCCTTACCGGCCCTGCACCGACTGGGGCGACTGGTTTGCAAGCGTCGGGTTGCCGCGCCCGGCGCGCGCCAGCGGGCTGCTGATCAACGATTATGTCCTGGTCCTGCAGGCGGTGATGGGCGGGCAGGGCGTCGCGCTCGGCTGGGAGCATCTCACCGACCGGCTGATCGGCGACGGATTGCTGGTTTGCGTCGACGACCATGTGCTGGAAACCGCGACGCCGTTCCAGCTGGTGTGGCCGCGCGACCGGGTGCTTCCGCCCTCCGCCGAACAGGTGCGCGACTGGCTGCTCGACCAGCGCGGCACCTGACCGGTTTCTTACCCGCTCCGGATCAGGCCGGACGGGTGCCGAGCGCCAGCTTGGTCATGCCCGGGATCAGCGGCTCGACGCCGACGTTCTCGAAGCCCGCCTTGACCAACTGCTTTTCCAGCCAGTCGGCGGCGATGGAACGCGCCTCCGGCGTGAAGGCGGTGTGCTGCAACTGCCAGAGTGCGGTGTTCTTCGGTCCTGCGCGGTCGCTGTCGACGACGAAGTCATGCACCATCAGCAGGCCGCCCGGCGCCAGGTGGTCGAAGGCGCGCTTGAACAGGTCCTCATGGGCGTGGTCCGGTACGCCGGAGAGCAGATAGGACATGAGGATCGCATCCTGCTCGCGCGGCCATTCGGTTTCCAGCGCATTGCCCTCCCGGTAGGCGATGCGATCCGACAGGCCGGCCTTGTCGACGAAGCTGCGGCCGAGTTTCGCCACATTGGGGAACTCGACGATGGTTGCCGAAAGATCGGGAAAGGTCTGGCACAGGGTGATCGCGAAGGCGCCGGTGCCGCCGCCGACATCGAGCAGCGTGCGGGCGTTGGCGAGATCGACCCGACGGGCAAGGCCAAGCGCGGGGCCGAGCGAGCCGGCGTGCTGGCTTTCCGAATAGAGCCGGGCTTCCTTGGGATCGGAAAACCACTCGGCATAGGAGGCGGTGGCATCCTCGGGCAGGTCGCCGGAGAGCGCCGGCTCGATCTGGTCCATCAGCGGATACATCTGCTGGCCGACCTGGAGGCGCAGGTAGTCGCCGAAATCATATTTCGCGCCCTTGACCAGAAAGCGCTCGGCCGCCGGCGAATTGCGGTAGGTGCCATCGACCCGCTCGACCAGGCCGAGCGCGGCAAGGGCCGTCAGCAGCGTGCGGCAGCGCTCGCCCGGAAGGTCGACCTTCTTCGCCAGCGCATCGACCGTTGCCGGGGCTTCGGCCAGTTGCGTGAAGATGCCGAAGTGAAGGGCAGCAAACAAAGCCTTCGAGCCCATGTAGCCAAAAGCAATATCCGAGATTTCTTCCGCTTCCGTAAGGGTCGGCATCGGTCTGTCGTCTCCTTGTCAATGTTCGCGCGGCGGCCCGCAAAGATCGGGCCTGCCGGATAAGCGCGATTTTTCTGTCATGGCCGGTCGCGGGATCGCATCCGGCTGGCACGTGGCGTGCCTGCAAAGGCTGGATGGTCTTGTTAATACGTTTCCATGAAACAATCCACCTTGCGTCAGCCGCTGCACGCTATTCGGGCATGCGCCGCGTTTTCGCGCAGTCCGGCAAGGGACGGGTGCGGGCCGGCGCGAGCGCGCGCAAACAAACCGCCGTGCCCGGGCGCGCGGCGGTTTTCGGTCGGGTCCGGCCGGGTCTGGACCCTAGCGGGTCGCGTTCTCGTACCAGGCGGCGAGCAGGGCGCGCTCGTTCTGTTCCATATAGGTGAGATTGGCGGGCGGCATGGCATGGGAGCGCGCGGCCTGCAGGTAGATCTGGCGGGCGTGGACGGCGATCTCGGCGTCGGTTTCCAGGTGAACCCCCTTCGGCGCGACGACGATGCCGTCCCAGGCGGGCTCGGCGGCGTGGCACATGGAGCAGCGCCCGAGCACCGTGTCGCGCACGTCGGCGAATTGCGGCGCGGCGATCAGCTGCGCCATCGCCGGCGTCATCGGCGTCGCCGGCGCGGTGACGCTGGCGGCGTTGTCGGTCGCGGTGCCCGGCGGCGGCAGGGTGGAGAGCCAGACAACGGCGACGAAAAGTGCCGCCGTCGCGCCCCAGGTCCACCAGGGTTTTCCCTTGCCGGCATGCAGGGTGTTGAAGAAATGGCGGATCGTGACGCCCATCAGGAACACCAGCGAGGCGATCACCCAGTTGTAGGGGGTGGCGAAGGCCAGCGGGTAATGGTTCGACAGCATCAGGAAGATGACCGGCAGGGTCAGGTAGTTGTTGTGCAGCGAGCGCTGCTTGGCCTGGGCGCCGAGCGCGGGGTCGGGCGTCTCGCCCTTCAGCAGGGCGGCGACCACCTTCTTCTGGTTGGGAATGATGATCATGAACACATTGGCGGACATGATCGTGGCGGTGAAGACGCCGAGATGCAGGAAGGCGGCGCGGCCGGTGAAGAGCTGGGTGTAGCCCCAGGCCATGGCGACCAGCACCACATAGAGGAGCAGCATCAGCCCCGTGGTGCTTTTTCCGGCGGGCGACTTGCACAGCAGGTCGTAGACGATCCAGCCGAAGGCGATCGAGGCGATGGAGACGGCGATCGCCACCGGCTGCGACATCTCCAGGACGTTGGCGTCGATCAGATAGAGGTCGGCGCCGGCGTAATAGACCACCGCCATCAGCGCGAAGCCGGAGAGCCACGTCGCGTAGCTCTCCCATTTGAACCAGGTCAGGTGCTCCGGCATGTCCGCCGGTGCCACCAGATACTTGCGGATGTGGTAGAAGCCGCCGCCGTGCACCTGCCATTCCTCGCCGTGGGCGCCCTTCGGCAGGTCGGGCGCCTTGCGCAGGCCGAGGTCCAGCGCGATGAAATAGAAGGACGAGCCGATCCAGGCGATGGCCGTGATCACATGCAGCCATCTCAGCGCAAAGGACAGCCAGTCCCAGGCAATCGCCATTTCCATCGAGGGTCTCCGTTTCTGCGGGTCCGCCATGGAGCGGACAGGGGCGGGACGGCGCGTGCCTCCGTCAGCCTCGCAGACTGACAGATCGGCGATTTGCAAAAAAGTCCGATGACGCACCCAGCACTATCAAAAAAATCTTGAAGATGGTATCCGGCTGGTCATGTCCTATGTGAACAATCTCAAGGTGTTTGTGCGCGTTGTCGAGCTCGGCAGCATGTCGGCGGCCGCGCGCGACCGCCGCGTGTCGCCGGCCGTGGTCTCCAGCCGGATCGGCGAGCTGGAAAAGCACCTTGGCGTCCGACTGTTCAACCGCACCACGCGCAAGCTGCAGCCGACGGAACATGGCGCCATCTTCTACAAGGGCGCGGTCAAGATCCTAGACACCATCGAGGAGGCGGAAGCCGCCGTCGCCGATGTGGCGCGCAATCCGCGCGGCTCGATCTTCGTGGCCGCGCCGCTTGGCATCGGCCGGAGGCTGATCGCGCCGCTGATCCCGGAGTTCAAGGCGGCCTATCCGGCGGTCGACGTGCGGCTGCGCCTTTCCGACCGCAAGCTGGACGTCATGGGTGAGGGGCTCGACATCGCCTTCGTGCTCGGCACGCCGCAGGATTCCGCCCTGCGCATGCGGCCGGTCTTCGAGTGCGAGCGGGTGCTGTGCGCGGCGCCCTCCTATCTGGCCGAACACGGCGTGCCGCAAAGCGGTCGCGATCTGGTCGACGGCCGGCACAGCTGTCTGCTCTTGCGCTTTCCCGGCGCCAACGAGTTCCAGTGGACGCTCACCGGGCCGGAGGAGCCGCTGCGCTACGAGGTCGCCGGGCCGTTTGAATCCGACGATGGCGACGTGCTGACCGACTGGGCGCTGGCGGGCTGCGGCATCGTCAACAAGCCGCTGTTCGAGGTGATCGACCACCTGCGCAGCGGCGCGCTGGTCCCGGTCTGCACGGCGACCCCGCCGCCGCCGGTGCAGCTCGCCTGCCTTTATCCGCACAAGCGGTTTCAGGATCCGAAAATCCGGCTCTTCATCGATTTCGTCACCGCCGGCTGCCAGCGCGCACTCGATGCGCTGCTGGCGCGCGAGGCCGGAGAGGCGGTGCGGGGATAAGGTGCCGGGCGCGGATTGACGGCGGTGCGGCTTGCGACCGTGCAATTTCGGCAACTCTCGATCAATCCCGATCAACTCTTGCAAAATTTGCGCGCGGAATTGTCGATATTGATCGCGTTGGCGACGCAAGCCGTACGTCCGACGGCTCCGCTGACGGGGCTCACCCCGACCCGCTTGTCCCCGCAAGGCCGTCGGCGCGCTTCGCGCCTCGCCGGCGCATCTCTTTCAAGAAAATTTTGACAATCGGGTTGATTGTTTCGGTTTACCAATAAAGCTTCTCGACCAGGCCAAGGGAGAGGTCCATGCCGGATGACACTGCGCAACAAAACGGCGATCTTTCGCCCGCCGCAATGAGCCGCGAGCGTTTCGTCGCGCGCTTCGGAAGCATTTTCGAACATTCGCCCTGGATCGCCGAGCGTGCCTATGACACGGGGTTCGGACCGGCGGAAAACACCGCCTCCGGCCTGCATGCGGCAATGGTGCGTGTGTTCCGCGAGGCTCGCGAGGACGAGCGGCTTGCGGTGCTGCGCGCCCACCCCGACCTTGCCGGCAAGCTTGCCGCCGCCAAACGGCTGACGGCGGAATCGACCGGCGAGCAGGCCTCCGCCGGCCTCGATGCGCTGACCGACGCGGAGCGCGCGCGCTTCACCGCGCTCAATAATGCCTATACGGCGCGCTTCGGCTTTCCCTTCATCCTGGCGGTGAAGGGCCGCAACAAGCAGGAAATCCTGGAGAATTTCGAGGCCCGCGTCGACAACGACCGCGACACGGAATTCGCCACCGCCTGCGCCCAGGTCGAACGCATTGCCGGGCTTCGCCTGGCCGACATCCTGCCGGACTGACCCGTCCGGCGTGTTTTCCCGCCGGCGCAGCGCCGGCGCGTGCTTGAAGGACCCAGACCCATGACACTCGCCACGCCGGACACCCGTCCGGAGTTCGCCAGAAGCGACATCAATCTCGCCTCCGCCGGTCTCGGCGCCAAGGCGCTGTCGGTCACCGACGACTTCTTCGCCAGCGTCGAGCGCATGCTCGCCGACGACGAGGCCGTCTTCTACCCCGACAAATACGACGACAACGGCAAGTGGATGGATGGCTGGGAATCGCGCCGTCGCCGCGGTCCGGGTCACGACAGCGCCGTGGTGCGGCTCGCCGCGCGCGGCCGCATCACCGGCTTCGACGTCGACACCGCCCATTTCACCGGCAACTATCCGCCGGCGGCGCGCATCGAGGCCTGCGCGGTCGATAGCGACCCGGACGAGGCCACAGTCTGGACCGAGCTTGTCGGCATGGCGGCGCTGGGGCCGAGCGCGCATCACTATTTCGCCTGCGACAGCGACCAGGTGTGGACCCATGTGCGCCTGCACATCCACCCCGACGGCGGCGTCGCGCGCTTTCGCGTCTTCGGCCGGCCGCAGATCGACCGCGCAGCGGTCGGCTCCAGCGAGGTCGATCTGGCCTCCGCGCTCAACGGCGCGCGGGTGCTGGCGTTTTCCGATGCGCACTATGGCGCCTACCACCGGCTGCTTGCGCCGGGGCGCGGCGTCAACATGGGCGACGGCTGGGAGACGCGGCGGCGCCGCGAGCCGGGCAACGACTGGATCATCATCGCGCTCGGCGCGCGCGGGCTGATCGAGCGCGCCAGCATCGATACCGCCTTCTACAAGGGCAATTTCCCGGAGAGTTTCTCGCTGCAGGCCGCCGATCTCGGCGATTTCGCGGCCGATCTCAACGACGCGGTGGTGACGTCGTCGATGTTCTGGGACGAGGTCATCGGCCGAACGAAACTGACCGCCGATGCGATCCACGACATCGCGCGGGGCGAGGTGCGGGCGCCCAAGCCGGTGACCCACGTCAGGCTCAACATCTATCCCGACGGCGGCATCAGCCGCATTCGGCTCTTCGGCCGCCTCGCCTGAGGCTGGCGACACGAGGCCCGGCGCGACAGCGCCGGGCTTTTTTTATCCGGAAAAGACCGGTCGTCCGTCAGGGAACGCGGACGCAACAAGACCGGCGCCGGACACACCCAAAGCGCCATCGCGCGCCTTCCAGAAGGAGACAGACCCATGGCTGCCGACCATTCGATCGGGACGCCGGAACAATTGCGGGATCCGGACTACACGCCGCCGCTGGCAACGGCCTTGCCGCTCGGCATCCAGCATGTGCTGGCCATGTTCGTCAGCAACATCACGCCGGCGATCATCGTTGCCGGCGCCGCCGGCTTCGGCTTCGGCACGCCGGGCGTCTTCGATTTGATTTACATGATCCAGATGTCGCTGCTTTTCGCCGGCATCGCGACGCTGTTCCAGACCATCGGCATGGGGCCTGTGGGGGCGCGCCTGCCGGTGGTGCAGGGCACGAGTTTCGCCTTCCTGCCGATCATGATCCCGCTCGTCGCCGGCAAGGGCGTCGACGCCATGGCCGCGCTGATGGGCGGCGTGATCATCGGCGGCCTGTTCCACGCAACGCTCGGCACGGTCATTCGCCGCATCCGCTTCGCTCTGCCGCCGCTGGTGACCGGCCTTGTCGTGCTGATGATCGGCCTGGCGCTCGTCAAGGTCGGCATCCAGTATGCCGCCGGCGGCGTTCCGGCGATGGGCAAGCCCGAATTCGGCAGCGCGCAGAACTGGTTCGTGGCGCTGGTCGTGGTCGTGGTGACGCTTGGCCTGAAGTTCTTCACCCGCGGCATGTGGTCGGTCGCAGCCGTTTTGATCGGCCTTGTCGCCGGCTATGCGCTGGCCTTCGCGCTCGGCATGGTGAGCTTCGCCAATGTCGGCCGCGCGGCCTGGTTCATGGTGCCCGATCCCTTCCACTTCGGCTTCGCCTTCGACTGGGCGGCGGTGATCGGCTTCGGCCTGATGGGCGTGGTCTCGGCGATCGAGACGGTGGGCGACATCTCCGGCATCGCCAAGGGCGGCGCCGGCCGCGAGGCAAGCGACCGGGAAATCGCCGGCGCGACCTATGCCGACGGTCTGGGAACCGCGGTGGCCGGTCTGTTCGGCGGCCTGCCGAACACCTCCTTCAGCCAGAACGTCGGCCTGATCGCCATGACCGGGGTGATGAGCCGGCATGTGGTCACATTGGGCGCGCTGTTCCTGATCGTCTGCGGGCTGGTGCCCAAGGTCGGGGCGATCATCTCGACGGTGCCGATCGAGGTGCTGGGCGGCGGCGTCATCGTGATGTTCGGCATGGTCGCGGCCGCCGGCGTGTCGATGCTGGCCGATGTCGCCTGGAACCGCCGCAACATGGTGATCTTCGCCGTGTCACTGTCGGTCGGGCTCGGGCTGCAGCTCGTTCCGGAAGCGCTTCAGCACCTGCCGTCGACGCTCAAGATCCTGCTGACCACCGGCCTGCTGCCGGCGGCGGGGCTTGCCATCGTGCTCAATCTGGTCCTGCCCGACGAACTCAGCGCCGAGCAGACGGAAGAGATTTCCGGCGGCATGAGCGGTCACGCGAAGTAGAGCGTTTTCTCGCCCGCCGCGCCGGTTGCCGGGCCCGTTGGCTCAGCGGCCGGTGTGGCGGGTGAGATGCAGTTGCACGACGAACATCGCCCAGACGATGTTGGCGCGACGCTTGTCGCCGGCACGGAAATCGTCCCAGAACAGCCGCACCAGCGCCGGATCGAGCACATCGACGCGGGCGAGCGTTTCGGCTGAAAACATCTCTTCGGCCAGCGGCTTCAGCGGTCCCTTCAGCCAGGCCGCACCCGGAATGCCGAAGCCGCGCTTCGGCCGGTCCCACAGGCTTGCCGGCACATAGCGGTCGAGCACCGCCTTGAGAATGCCCTTGCGCGTTCCGCCCAGCGTGCGGATCTCGTCCGGCAGGGACAGCGCGAAGCGCACCACCGCCGGATCGAGGAAGGGAATGCGCGTCTCCAGAGAGTGCGCCATCGCCGCCCGGTCGACCTTCACCAGAATGTCGTCGGGCAGATAGTGGACCAGATCGAGGAAACTTGCCTGTTCCAGCGCGCTCCAGCCCGTCTCGGCTGCGACCCGTTCCAGGTCGGGATGGGTCTCGCGCTGCGTTCCGGGCACGAGACGATGGGCGGTGTCGAGCAGCGTGAACTTGCGCTCATAGGCCTCGACCGCCGAGGCGGTGGCGAAGCGGGCGTGCTTTTCCTCAAGCCGCAGCCGGAGGCTGGCCGGGCTGCGCGATCCGATCCGCGCCAGCCCGAGCCGTTCGGCCGGGGCAACGAGGCCGGCGATCTGCGCCGCCGCATAGCCGCGCTGCAGCGCGCGTCCGATCCGTGCGCCCGCCGACCCGCTCCAGTTGCGGGCGATGGAGTGATAGCGGCCGTAGCCGGCGAAAAGCTCGTCCGCCGCGTCGCCCGAAAGGCTCACGGTGACCTTGGTCCGCGCGAAGCGGGAGATCAGATAGGTCGGCAGTTGCGAGGGGTCGGCGAAGGGCTCGTCGTAGATCTCCGGCATTGTCTCGACCAGATCGCGGGCCTCGTCGCCGGAAAGATAGATCTCATTGTGGCTGGTGCCGAGATGGGTCGCGACGGATTTTGCGAACTCCGCCTCGTTGGTCGCCTTGTCGTGAAAGCCGAGGGTGAAGGTTTCCACCGGCGTCGCGCTCAGCGACTGCATCATCGCGGCGATGGTGGAGGAATCGATCCCGCCCGACAGGAAGGCGCCGAGCGGCACGTCTGAAATCATCTGGCGTGCGACGGAGGCGCGCAGCAGGTTGTCGAGATGTTCGACCGCCTCCGCGCCGGTGCCGGCGAAGCGTGCCGCGCGGGCGCTGCGCGCTTCCGCGAAACTGTCCCAGAAGCGGTCGACCCGCCAGCTGTCCGGCGTCATCGCGCCGGCCGAGACGGTCACGCAGCTGCCCGGCGCCAGCTTGACGACGCCCTCATAGGCGGTGCGCGGGGCCGGGATGTAGCCGTGGCGCAGGCACTGGGCGATGGCCTGGCGATCGACCCGCCCCTGCCAGCGCGGATGGCGCATCAGCGCCTTCAGCTCCGAGGCAAAGGCGATCTCGCCGTCGAGGCTCGCCACATGCAGCGGCTTTTCGCCGAAGCGGTCGCGGGCAAGCGTCAGGCTTTTGGTCTCGCGGTCCCAGAGCGCCAGCGCGAACATGCCGTTGGCGCGGCGAAGCGTTTCCGCCAGGCCCCAGCGGGCGATGCCGGCGAGCAGCACTTCGGTGTCTGAATGGCCCTGCCAGGCGGGTGCGGCGCCGAGCTCTTCCAGCTCCTCGCGCATCTCCAGGTAATTGTAGATCTCGCCGTTGTAGGAGAGCGTGTAGCGCCCGCAGGGGGATTGCATCGGCTGCGCGCCGGCCGCGCTCACGTCGATGATCGAAAGTCGCCGGTGGGCGAGGACGATGCCGGCAGCGGCGTCGCGCCACAGGCCGGCGGCATCGGGGCCGCGATGCGTCAGCGCATCGCGCAGGGCTGTGGCCACGCCCTCGTCGGCCTCGCTTGCGCCATCCGGTTTGAAGAGGCCGGCGATGCCGCACATGTCGCGCTCCGTCTTGGCTGATCGATCGTGGCGGTTGCGCCGGTGCGCGGTCCCGCAAGGCGTTTCCCTTAGACCGAAATCGCGTGTTTGCGAAGAGGCAAGACGGATGCGGCGGGCAGGCGGATGCGGTTACTGCGCGGCGTCGGCGAGGGCGGTGCGGTCGTTGGCGTGGCCGATCCAGTGATCGAGGAAGGCGTCGAGCCAGGCCTTGACGGCGGGGTCGAAGACGAAGCGCCCGGCGAAATGGTCGCGCCGGGAGCGGGCGCCGGGAAGCTCCATGCGCGGGGCCGCGCGCGTCGTCCAGCGCACCATCATGTGGTAGGTCAGCTCCGGGTGGAACTGGATGCCGTAGGCGGCCGGGCCATAGCGCATGGCCTGGTTGGGATAGGCGTCGCCGCGCGCCAGAAGCTCCGCGCCGACCGGCAGCTCGAAGCCTTCGCGGTGCCACTGGTAGACCTTGGTCGGCCAGGGCAGCAGCTCCTTGCCGGTTTCCGTCGGATGCAGGTCGTAATAGCCGATCTCCACCAGCCCGTCGTGATGGCTGGTGACGCGGGCGCCGAGATGGCGCGCCATCATCTGCGCGCCCAGACAGATGCCGAGGAAGGGCTTCTTCTCCTTCAGCGGAACCTCGATCCAGTCGGTCTCGCGGTGAATGAACGCATCGGTGTCATTGGCGCTCATCGGGCCGCCGAAGATCACGGCGCCCTCGTGGTCGTCCAGCGTCTCGGGCAGAAGGTCGCCGAAGCGGGGGCGGCGGATGTCGAGCGCGAAGCCGCGCTTGATCAGCTCCTGGCCGACCCGGCCCGGCGTCGAGGTTTCCTGATGAAGAACGATCAGGACCTTGGGACGGCCCTGCATCTCTTTGGGATCAATGATCATGGCCAAAGTCTATCGTGCGTCGCACCACCGCGTCGACCCTTGGCGCCGCGAAAGCGCTGCGGATCGCGGTCACGAAAGCTCGTCTCCGCCGTCCTGGTCGGTGTCGCCGGCGACCTTGCGGCGCAGCGCCAGCCTGTCGCGGGAGGAGATGCCGAGCAGCTCGGCCACCCGCCAGATCGTGTTGTCCTCGAACTCGTGAACGATGCCGTCGGCATAGACGAGCTGCCACATCATCTCCAGGATCTTCAGCCGCTCGTCGATGTCCAGACTGCGCTTCAGGACGGAGGTGAAGCCGTAGAGGTCGACCGCCTCGTTGTCGCGGCGCGTCGCCGCCTTGATCAGGTCGGCGGTCATCTCCGGCGTCAGCTGGTAGTGATGCTTGAGGACGTCGCTGAGCGCGGCGCGTTCGGCATCGTCGACCACGCCATCGACGGAGATGATGTGCACCAGGAGTGCCGCCGCCGCCAGACGGTGGTCGTCCTCGGCGAATTTCAGCTTGTCGTCCTCGCCGGTGACGGCATTCTTCAAAAAGCTCTTCAAGGCCTGAAACATGCGCCCTCCTTGCGCCGGTACGCGCGCGCGGGCCACACTGTTCCTGCGGTCCGCGCCGTCTGTTGCCGTGCAGCATCGGAAATTGTCGCGCGATTGTCCATGGCGCCGTTCCGCTCGACAGCGCCGCGTCCGGCGGCGGCCCGGGACGAGGCTTTCCAGACCGCCGTGACATGCCGTGCGCATCGGTCATGCTGCGGCCACGCTTTGCCGTACACTGCGGCTGATTCGCATTTTCTGGGGAGACCGGTTTGAAACGGGTCATCGTCGGGCTGTTGAGCCTGTTTTTCCTTCTCGCCCTCGTGGTCCTAATCGTGCCGCTGCTGCTGCCGAAGGAGGCCATTCGTGCCGAGCTGATCTCGCGCATCGAGGCGAGCACCGGCTGGCGGCTCAGGCTCGACGGGCCGGTGAGCCTGTCGCTGCTGCCCGGCTTCCGCATGACGGCGGAGGACGTCGGCATCGCCGGCGCTGCCGGCGCCGACGGCGTGGAGTTCGCGCGGGCGGCCGAAATCGATTTCGGCCTCGCCTGGGGCGGCCTGTTCGGCGGCGACATCCGTCTCACCCATGTGACTCTCGATCAGCCGGTGATCCTGGCCGAGATCGGCCCCGACGGCAGCACGAGTTGGTCGCCGCGCCGCGCCTTTCCCGTCGACCGCTGGACCTCCGCGACCCAGGCGATCTCCGAGACCAACGGCGATGCCGCGCCGGTCGCCGCCGCACCGGCGCCGGCTGCTGCGCCTGCGGCATCGTCGGGCGAGCCGTTCCTGGCGCGCATCGGCATCGACCGGCTGACCATCAGCGACGGCCAGGTCATCTATGACGACCGGCGCAGCGGATTGCGCCACACGGTCGAGGACGTCAACCTGACCCTTGGCCTGCCCTCGCTTGCCGGGCCGCTCGAAATCGACGGTTCCGTGGGCTACCGCGACCTCACGGTGGAGCTGGCCGGCGCGCTGTCCTCGCCGCTTGCGCTCGGCAACGGCGGCAGCAGCGCGGTCGACCTGACGGTCTCCGCCGCCGGGGCGCAGCTCACCGTCGAAGGCGACCTCGCGCCCGCGGCGACAAGCTCCCTGCGGCTCGGGGCGCGCGGAGAGGGGCTCACCGATCTTTTCGCCGGCCTGCAGCTGCCGCTGGCGCGCGATCCCGGACCCTACAGCCTGGCGTCCGATCTTTCGGTCTCCGCCCAAAGCGTCGACATCGCCACGCTCACCCTGCAGCTTGCCGGCGGCGAGATGCGCGGGCAGGGCACGATCCGGCTCGACGGACCGGCGCCGCAGATCTCCGCGGATCTCATCCTGTCCGATCTCGGCCTGTCGCAGGTGCTGATCCTCGCCGGACGCGAGGAGCGGGCCCGCGGCACGCTCGGCGGCGAGATCGCCCTTGCCACGGCCGGCACGGACATGGCGACGCTGATCGGCGGGCTCGACATTTCCGGGCGGCTGACGCTGACCGGCGGTGGCATCGAAGATCTGCCGGTGCCGGCGCCCATCGGCGACGATCCGGAGGCCCGGCGCATCGACGACCTGGCGCTCGCCCTCGATTTCGCCGGCCTCGACGGTCCTGTGGCGCTGTCGGGCGGCTTTGCCTGGCGCGGCGAGACGTTTCGCGTGGGCGGCGGGGCGACGCCGTCGCTGCTGATGACCGGTCTCCCCGCACCGGTGAAGGTGGAAATCGCAGGGTCGCGGCTCAGCACCGGCTTCGAGGGGGCGCTGTCGCCCTCCGGCGCGCTGGATGGCGGCGTCTTCCTGGAAACCGGCGACCTGCGCGCCCTGGCCGCATGGCTCGGCACGCCCTTGCCCGAAGGCGGCGGCCTGCGGGCGTTTTCCTTCTCCGGGGATCTGGAGGCCGCACCCGGACTGGTGCGGTTCAGCGACGCCGCATTGCGGCTTGACGACATCGAGGGGCGCGGACGCGGCGAGGTCTCCTTCGGCGGCGTTCGCCCGCGCGTCAGCGCGACGCTGGCGCTGAGCCGCCTCGGGCTCGACCCCTATCTCGGCGGCGGCGCGTCCGGCGGTGAGCGGGTGCCCGGCGGCGGCAATGGCGGCGGCGATGGCGGCTGGTCGCGCGAGCCGCTCGACCTTGCCGGGCTGAAGGCGCTCGACGCAAATCTCGACCTCAGCGCCGAGACGATTTCGGCAAGCGGCGTCGAGATCGGCCGCAGCCGGCTGCAGGTCGAGCTTGCGGGCGGACGCCTCACCGCCGAGCTCGCCGAAATGCAGCTCTACGAGGGCGCGGGACGCGCCACGCTGGTGCTCGACGGCTCGGGATCGATGCCGCAGGTGCGGGTCACGGGCGCGCTTGAGAATGTGAGCGCGCGTCCCTTCCTGACCGCGCTGGCGGATTTCGACTGGATCCAGGGGCGGGTCGCCGCCTCGATGGATCTTGCCGCGCAAGGCGCAAGCGAAGCGGATCTCGTCTCCGCGCTCGCCGGCCAGGCCCGGTTCGATTTCTCCAATGGCGCGATCCTCGGCCTCAACATTCCGAAGATGGTGCGCGGCCTGACCGTCGACACGCTGCTCGGCTGGTCGGAAAACCCGGCGCAGCAGACGGACTTCTCGGTGCTTGCGGCAAGCTTTGCGGTGGAGAACGGGATCGCGCGGTCGGATGATCTGGAGATGGTCGGTCCGCTGGTGCGTCTCACCGGCGCGGGCACGGTCGACATGCCGCAAAAGACGCTCGACTGGCGGCTGGAGCCGCGCGTGGTCGCCGATCTCGGCGGGGCGCCGCCGGTGCCGCGCGACAAGGGCGAGGCGCGCGAGCTGGAAGGCCTCGGCGTGCCGGTGATCGTGCGCGGGTCCTGGGGCCGGCCGCAGATTTATCCGGACATCAAGGGCATTCTCGACAATCCGCAGGCGGCGCTGAAACAGCTCGAAAGCCTCGGCGGCGGGTTGTTCAAGGGCGTCAGCGAGGCGGTGCCGGCCGGAAATCTCGGCGAGGTCGCCAACGAGGCGCTCAAGCGCGCCACCGGCGGCAACACCCAGATCGACGTGCAGAAGGTGCTCGACGGCGAGGTCGACGACAAGGAGGTGCTGGACGCGGTGGAGCAGGGCTTCGGCCTGCCGTCCGGCTTCCTCGGCTCCTTCGGTCTTGGACAGAAGAAGCAGGAGGATCAGCCGCCGGCGCAATAGGCGTGCGCGGCCGGGCGCTCCCGTGCCGTCGCTAGCGGTAGTTTCCGGAGACGGGCGGCGGCAGGTCGCGGGACATGCGCCTTGTGTATTTCAGTCCGAGCGGGTGGAAGATATCGCCCAGGATATGGGTCCAGGGCACGGGATAGCGCGACGGCGCGCCGTCGACGATGTCGCCGGGGCGCTCGTGCGGGACGCGCGCGGGGTGGCGTTCCAGCTCGGGAAGCAGGCGGTCGAGCCGGCGGTTCATCTCCTGCCACCATTCCTCGACGAAGGGCGTGCCGGGCTTGCAGATGAAGGAACAGCAGCCGATCAGCCGCTTGTGGTTCGCCTGCAGCCACTTGCGGTGGAGATAGGCGCCGGCACGGCGCGGTGCGGACAGCCCAAGATCCTTCGACGAGGTGTACATGTTGGAAACGGAACCGGGCGTATGTTCCCGGTAGCCGATGGCCCAGAGGTCCGGGCTTGCCGCCAGACGGTCGAAATAGGGCGTCCAGTCGTGGTGATTGGGCTTGATGTCGGCATAGCCGCCGCCCTGGTGGCGCATGGCGTAGCAGCGCAGGTAGTCCGAGCGATGCGCGAGATTGAGGTGGCGGTAGGCAGGATGCAGATCCGCCGCCGGCACCAGATCGCCGACCCTGTCGGCGGTGATCAGGACGACCTCGCAGCCGGACTGCGCGCGCAGCGAGGCAATGCCGCGCTTGCGGTTCTCGCTCATCTCGTTGGTGCCGGTCCAGAAACAGAAGATGCGGTTCATCCGCCCAAGCCTCTTCAAGGGGCCCTGCCCGAAACGCCGCGCCCGCATCGGACAGGGCGTCGCTGCCGCATCCGTAGTTCTTTCAATCCCCCAATTTGCGCCGGAGCGCAACTTCAGGACTTCCGCAAGGTGAATGCAGGCTGGCACCCTCCGGCCGATTGTGCGACATCAACGCCTGCGCAAGCTTTGCCGATAGCTCGGAGGTGTCGTCGGTGACGGACATGCCTGACATCTGTGTCGCCATCTGCACCTGCGACCGGCCGGCCGGGCTCGAAAGCCTGCTCGACGGTCTCGCCCGGCAGCAGGGCGGCCTGCGGTTTCAGGTGGTGGTCGTGGACAATGGGACGCTCAGCGCGCAGGGCGTGGCGCTCGAGCGCGCGGCCGCCGGCGCCCTGTCGCTAACCTATGTCCGGCTGCAGGAACGCGGCCTCGTCGCCGCCCGCAATCGCTCGCTGGCGCTTGCCTGCGAGAGCGGCGCGCCCTGGATCGCCTGTCTCGACGATGACGAGGTGCCAAGCGAGACCTGGCTGTCCGCGCTGCATGGGCGTGCGCGCGAAACCGGCGCCGATCTCGTCTACGGGCCGGTCCTGCCCGATTTCGAGGTGTCGCCGCCGCGCTGGGCCGTTGCCGGCGGGTTCTTCGTCAAGACGGGCGAGATCGCCTGTTCCAGCAATCTGCTGCTGCGAACCGCCTTGCTGGGCGAGGACCCGCGCGACTGGTACCAGCCGGCCTTCGGCGCGATCGGCGGCGAGGACCGGGAGTTCCTGGCCCGGCTCGAGCAAGGTGGCGCAAGGGCCGCGACGGCGGATGACGCTCTGGTGCGGGAGCATGTTCCCGCCGCGCGGCTGCGGCTAGGCTACATGTTCCAGCGTGGCCTCAGGGACGGTTATGCCGAGGCGACATTGTTGCGCCAGACGTCGGAAGCGCTGGCCCGGCTCGGCCTGTCGGCCCTGGGCGTTGCAGCGAAGAAATCCGGCTTCCTGCTCTATCACCTGGTTTCAAGCCTTGCCTCCTCCGCCCATTTCGCCAGCGCTCTCGCTGACCTTGGAACCATTTGCGGCATCGCGATGTGCCTGTCCGGCCACCGCCGGCGGTTCTACGGCGCAAGCGGCGATCCGGCCGGAGACGATGGCGAGGCGGCCGCCGGATGCGCGCCCCTGTCCGACCGGGCCCGGCCATGAGCGCGTTCGCGCCCGTCGAGACCGCCGAGACGCCGCGCGTCTGCGTGTGCCTGTGCACCTGCGACCGGCAGGACATGTTGCCGGCGCTGTTTGCCGCGCTCGCGGCGCAGACGCTGCAGGGGCCGCTCACGGTCTTCGTCGCCGACAATGGCGCCGAGCCCGCCGATACCGTCGTGGCCGGCCTTGGCAGCGAGGCCCTGACGCCCGTCTACCGACGAGTGGCGGAACCCGGCGTGACGGCGGCGCGCAATGCGGCGATGGCGCTTGCCGTCGACGCGGGCTTTGACCACCTCGCATTCTTCGATGACGACGAGGTTCCGGAACCTGTGTGGCTGGAGGAACTCATGAAGACGGCGCTCGCGGAGCGGTGCGACATCGTCTGCGGCCCGGTCGAGCCCGTGTTCGGCGGGCCGCCGCCGGACTGGGCGCTGGCGGGGCGGTTTTTCCACAAATCCGGCGAAACGCTGTGTTCCAGCAACCTGCTGCTGCGGGCAGGCGCCTTGCCGGCGGATCGGCGGAACTGGTTCTATCCCGAATTCGGGACGACCGGGGGCGGCGACCGGGAATTCCTGAAACGGCTTGTCGACGGCGGGGCGCGGACCGCGGTGGCGCCGCGCGCGCTGGTGCGCGAGCATGTGCCGGTCGCGCGTCTTGCCCTGGGCTATATGTTCCGGCGCGGCCTGCGCGACGGCATGACCGACGTGCAGATCCTGAAACGCCGCCGGCCGACGCTCTGGCGGGTCTGGCTGGGCTCGGCGGCAATCGCGGCAAGGAAGCTCGGATACGCTCTCAATCACCTGCTCTGGTCGGCGCTTCGTCCCGAGCGTCTGGCAAGTGCCGTGGCCGATGCCGGGCATGTCTGCGGGATCGTGCTCCGGCTGTTTGGCCGGCGCGTGCGGCTCTACGGGCCGGCATCGCGGCGCGGGCGGACCGCGGGCTGAGGCGCGTCCGGCGCGCCGGCGCCAGGCCCGGTCGCAGCAGGCCCGGGCTTAGTCGCGCCAGAATTTGGCCGCGTGGCGGGTGTCGTCCCACAGCGCCCGCGCCCGGTCCCATTCGATCTCCGCGCGCCGCTCGTGCCAGCCGATGACAAACCCCGCCGCCAGCATCGTGTCGCCGTCGACCTCGCCGCGATCGCGCAGGAGGTCCGCCAGCCGGTGCGCCATCACGACGTCATTGAGATAGCCGAAGACATCCTGCAGCTTCTTCAGGGTCGACAGGAACGGCTTGGCGGTCTTGCGCTTGTAGAGGGATTTGTAGAACTCCAGCGCATAGCGCAGCTTCTTCAGCGCCTTGCGCATGTCGTGCCGTTCCTCCAGCGACAGGTCGTCGAGGCGTGCCCCCAACCGTGCCACGGCCTTCCAGCGTTTTTCCAGCGCCCGGGCGGCAAAGGCGGTCGCCGGTGCGGCAAGGGCCGCGCCCGCGTCGCCGTCTTGCGGTTTGGACGGGATGCGCAGGCCTTCCGCGAGGGCTGCAAGATCGAACAGCAGCGCATTGACCGACGGATCGACAAGCTCGTTGCGCAGGGTTGCGCGCGCGCCCTCGCGCGCGGCCTGCACGGTGGCGCGCAACCGGTCGAGACCGATCGCGGGCGGGGCGCCGGCGCCGGCCGAGGCGACGATTTCATCGGCGAGGACATCGAGGTCGCGCAGGGTGCCGACCCGGGCGGCCAGGGCGCGGGCTTCACCGTCGAGCGCTTCCAGGCTGCCGTCAGGCAGGTGTTTTGCGTGGATTTTCAGCGCGCTGCGCAAGCGGCGCAGGCCGACCCGCATCTGATGCGGGCCTTCCGGGGCATCGAGCGCCAGCGTCGCGTCGCGATTGGCCGCGATCTGGTCCAGACAGGAGCGCAGGATCGCCTGAAAGGCGCTGCCGGCCGTGTCCGTTTGGGGAGACAGCTTGACCGCGCGGGCGAGGCGCGGTGCGGCGGCGATGTCTTCTCCCGCCAGAAGCGCGTAGCCGCGCTGGGCCTTGCTCGCGGGGGAAAAACGCGCCGTGGCCGTGCCCGGCAGGTCGCGGGCGAGGCGAAAGAGGTCCTCCACCGGTCCCTCGACAAGCTCGAATTCCGCTTCCTGCAGCGGCTGGATTTTTTCCAGCGTGCGCACGTCGCCCGCGTCCAGGGCCAGTTCGATGACGGTGTCCGGTTCGGCGCGGAAGATCCGCGTGGTGCGCCGCATCTCGGTCTCGAAGACGGCCGCAAGCGGCGCGCCCTCCAGAAGCTCCCAAAGGCCGCTGCGCAGCTCGGCATCGTCAATGCGCGTGAGATCCGGCACCGGCGCATCCACAAGCGCTTCGCTTTCCTTCGGGGTCGACAATCCGCCGCGCACGCCGGTTCCGGCCTTCACGGTCTGGATCCAGTCGGCGCCGACCTTGCGCACGCGCAGGGACCATTTCGCGCGGCGCAGCGCCTGCGCGGGCGTGTCGAAATAGATGGAGCGCAGGACTTGCGTGCGGGCGCGCTCGACCGAAAAGCCCTCCGGTGCGGGCGCGGTTTTCAGCCGCTTCAGCGCATCGGGAGCAAGCTCCAGCTTGAGTTCGATCTCGCGTTTGGTTCCGGTCATGAAATCGCTCTAGCCCGTTTTTCCACCCCTGTCCACAAAAGCGCGCTGAGTGCGCCTTTATTTGCCGGCTAGTCATATGCGGGCGGTGCGTGCGGGCCGCCCCCGGCGCTATCTGAGCAGGATCTGGTGGGTGAGACTGTCGCCGTCGGAGAGGCTCAGCTGCTGGAAGCCCATCAGCTTGCAGAAGTCGAGAAACGTCAGTTCGTGCGGCATATCCGCCTGCTGGAACAGCGGCGTGGAGCGGGCCTGGGAGGTGAGGGCTGCGAGCAGCGCGCGCATGCGAAACAGCGTGTCGTAGCGATCCGGGCCGGTGGCGACGATGATCATCTTCTCGAAGTCGTCGCCCTTGACGAAGAGATGGTAGTCGGGCGCGAAGCCGCGCCCGAGCTGCTGTTGCTCGAAGCCGACCGCGAAGGCCGCGCGCGAGCGTTTCGTCGCGTCGCTGGCGACGGCGACGCGCGCGACATAGACCTCCGAACTCGTCGGCGCCGGATAATAGTAGCCGGCGTGCAGGTCCGCGGCGCGGGCAACGCCCGGGACGAGCGCCACGCACCACAGCGCCGCCAGAAGGACGGTCACTGTGCGGGTGTTCGGACGGATCGCGGACAGCGGCATGCGGCAGGTCTCCTTGTTGTGCCCGCCGGTGCCGGTCGGACGTTCAGATGCGGCGCGGGGCGTCGACGGCGGGTGTGTCCTTCGCGCCAATGTCGCGGGTCTGTTTGCCGTAGGTCTTGAAGCGGGCGAGCACGTCGGCCATCTCGGCGTCGCCCAGGATCACCGGCGTGCCGGCCTGGCGGGCGATGACATACTGGTGGCACAGGGTCTCGATCTCGCCGGCAAGCCACAGCGCCTTGTCGAGCGTCGGGCCGAAGCAGATCATCCCGTGATTGGCGAGCAGGCAGGCGGAGCGCTCTTCAAGGGCCGCCAGCATGGCGCGCGACAGCGCCTTCGTGCCGAAGGTCGCATAATCGGAGCACCTGAGCGTCGTGCCGCCGGCAACCGCAATCATGTAGTGAAACGGCGGGATGTCCTGACGCAGGCACGACAGCGCCGTTGCATGGAGCGAATGGGTGTGGATCACCGCGCCGGCCTCGGGACGGGCGGCATAGATATCGAGATGCATGCGCCATTCCGAGGAGGGCAGCCAGTCGCCGCTGTAGGTCTCGTCGAGGCCGACGGAGACGATCTGGTCCGGCGTCATGCCCTCATAGGCAACGCCGGAGGGCGTGATCCAGAAGCCCGCATCGTTGCGCAGGCTGACGTTGCCGGCGGTGCCCTGGTTGATGCCCAGTTCGCTCATGCGAAGGCAGGTGTCGATGACGGCCTGGCGCGGGTCGATTTTCGGTGGCGTGGTCATGCTGCTTCCCGGTGCGACAAGGGCCGGGCAAGCTTATGCGGGCCGGGCGGCGGCTGCAAGGATCTGACAGGATGGGGGTTTCCGGCCGGACGGGAAGGTCCGGCGCAAAATCCTGAAATGGTGCCCCCGGTCCGACTCGAACGGACACTCCGGTTAAGGAAACGGATTTTGAATCCGTCGCGTCTACCAATTCCGCCACGGGGGCCAGCGGGCAGAGCATGCCGCCGAACGGGCGCGATCATAGCCATCGCGGGCCATGCGTCAATTGAAAGATCGCCCGCCGGAAGCTGCCCGCGCGGCCTCCGAAATCGCCGCATTGCTGCCTGTGCGGAAACAGATGACAAGGCGGCGCCAAGCGGCTAATCAATCGCCATGTTGCGCCGCCTCTACGACTGGACAATGTCGCTCGCTTCCGGCCCCCGCGCGCCCTATGCGCTGGGAGCGGTCTCCTTTGCGGAAAGCTCGTTCTTTCCCATTCCCCCCGACATCCTGCTGATCCCGATGGTGATCGCGCGCCGCGCCAAGGCGTTTTCCTACGCGCTCCTATGCACGATCACCTCGGTAATCGGCGGCGCGGCCGGCTATGCGATCGGGGCGCTTCTCTTCGTCCAGCTCGCCGAGCCGATCCTGTCGTTCTACGGCTATCTCGACAAGTTCGAGACCTTCCGGTCGAATTTCAACGACTATGGCGCGTGGATCGTCTTCATCGCCGGCGTCACGCCCTTTCCCTACAAGGTGATCACCATCGCCAGCGGCGCCACGGGGCTCAGCCTGCCGGTGTTCATGCTGGCGAGCGTGCTGGCCCGGGGCCTGCGCTTCTTCGTGGTGGCCGGGCTGCTGTATCTCTTCGGCCCGCCGATCCGCACCTTTATCGAGGAGCGGCTGTCGCTGATGTTCACCATTTTCGTGGTCGGCCTCGTCGGCGGCTTCGTGCTGATCAAGTTTCTCTGAGCCTTCAGGAGGGCCGAATGACGCAAGGACGTCCGCTCGCGCTGGTGGTGCTGCTGATCGCCGGCGGTCTCGCCACGATCGCAACCGCCTGGGGCTACCAGCTGATCGGCGGTTATGTGCCCTGCGCGCTGTGCCTGGAGCAGCGCATTCCCTATTACGTCGGCCTGCCGCTGGCAGCACTCGCCGCCCTGCTGCTGTGGCAGGACGCGGCCGCCTTCACGCGCAACCTGCTGCTTCTCGCCGTCGCTGCGGTCTTTGCCTATGGCGCGGGGCTCGGCATCTACCAGTCGGGCGCGGAATGGGGCTTCTGGCCCGGCCCCGTCGATTGCGGCGGCGGCAGCAGCGCGCCGGTCTCGGCCGCCAACATGCTTAATGCCCTGCGCGAGACGCGGGTGGTGAGCTGCACCGAGGCGAGCTGGCGGATGTTCGGTCTGTCGTTTGCCGGCTGGAACGCGGTCGCCTCCAGCGGTCTCGCGCTTTTGGCGCTCGCCGCCCTCTGGACCTCGCGCCGCCGCGCTCCTATCTGAAGAAGACGCGGACGGGCAAGGCGAGGGAGACCACCATGGCAGGCAAGACGCCGAGGGACGACGAGGCGGAACGCCGGCGGGCCGTCGATGAAAGCCTTGCCCGCGTCGACCGCGACAGCGAGACGCTGTTGCGCACCACCTTCGAAGGCGCCTCCCGCAAGGGCAAGCCCGGCGCGCCCGGCGAGGAGGTCGACCCGATCGAGATCTGGGGCGCGCGCATCGGGCGCACCGCCGGCGGGATCTTCGCCGTCGGCCTGATCGTCTATCTTGCCTGGACCTATCTCTAGGATCCGGCCCCGGAAACGAGACCGACATGGCAACCGCAATCGAACCCGACCCGGATCCCGCCTGGCAGGGCGCCTTCGCACCGGATCTTGCCGCGTTCGAGGCGATCGCGGCCCGGTCCTTCGCCGCGCTCCCCGAGGACTTTCGCGTGCTGTGCGACGGCATCGAGATCCGCGTGGCGGAGATGGCCGACGACGATGTGCTCGACGCGCTCTCGATCGACGATCCCTTCGAGCTGATGGGGCTGTTCGAGGGCGTCGGCCTCGCCCAGGGCGGCGGCGAGATGCTGTCCGGGCAGATGCCCAACCGCGTCTGGCTCTACCGCCGCGCCATTCTCGACTATTGGTGCGCGCATGAGGAACCGCTCGGCGGCGTGATCTCGCATGTGCTGATCCACGAGATCGGCCACCACTTCGGCCTGTCGGATGCCGACATGTATTCGCTCGAATCCGAGGTGCCCTGACCCTGTTGCGGGGTCGGCTCAGGCCGGGGGCAGCAGCCCCTCCTCATAGGTCTTGCCGATTGCCCGGCGCGCCATCATGTGCGAGCGCGGGTGGTTGATGCTGTCGACCGCCGCGATCCGCCCCTGCGACAGATAGACCACGTAGAAGCTTTGCGCTGCCGGATCGCCGACGGTGAGCGCCGTGTCGTGGCCCTGCGACAGGCCGGCGATCTGAAGCTTGATCGCATATTGGTCAGACCAGAACCAG
Source organism: Stappia stellulata (assembly GCF_020176715.1). Taxonomy (GTDB): domain Bacteria; phylum Pseudomonadota; class Alphaproteobacteria; order Rhizobiales; family Stappiaceae; genus Stappia. Next base: position 59,813 of record NZ_JAIVMF010000016.1, read on the forward strand.
GGGACGGGGTCGTAGTCGGTCGCCGCGCCGGTGAGTGCCGCGGCAACCGCCTTGGCCTGGTCGATGGCGTTTTGCACGCTTTCCAGCCGGATGGAGCGGCCGTAGCGGGCGGACAGGAACCGGGTGCAGTCGCCGGCGGCGTAGATATGCGCGTCGGAGGTCTGGCCGTGCGCGTCGACCAGGATGCCGTCGTCGACCTCGAGCCCGGCCTCGCGGGCGAGTTCCTGGTTCGGCACGGCGCCGACGGCGACAAGCGCGAGATCGCAGGCAAGCTCCTCGCCGTTTGCAAGACGCACCGCGCGGACATGGTCGTCGCCGGAGAACCCCTCGACGCCGGTGTTCAGCCGGATGTCGACGCCGTTTTCGCGATGAAGCGCATCGAAGAAGGCCGAGACATCCGGCGAGACGACGCGCTGCATCACCCGGTCCCGCGATTCCACCACGGTGACCTCATGGCCCATGGCGCGGGCCACCGCCGCCACCTCCAGCCCGATATAGCCGCCGCCGACGATGGCGACCCGTCCGGGTTGTGCAAGGCGCGCGCGCATCGCTTCCACGTCGGCAATGGTGCGCAGCGTGACGACGCCCTCAAGCCCGGCGCCGGGCAACGGCAGGGCGCGCGGCCGCGTGCCGGTACAGATCACCAGTTTCGCGTAGGTGAGCTGCGATCCGTCGGACAGCCGGAGCGTATGTGCGGCGCGGTCGATGGCCTCGACGGCGACGCCGAAACGGCAGTCGATCCGGTTCTGCTCGTAAAAGGCGGCCGGGCGCAGGTGCAGGGCCTCGTCGTCGATCTCGCCGGCAAGATGCTTTTTTGAAAGCGGCGGACGCTGGTAGGGCGGATGCGGCTCGTCGCCGACGAGGGTGATCGGGGCCTCGAAGCCGGCCGCGCGCAGCGACTGCGCCACCTGGGCGCCCGCCTGTCCGGCGCCGACGATTACCAAGCTGTCCTGCATGGATTGTTCTCCTGTGACCGCCGCCGACCTAGCACGAGGCGGGCGGAGCGCCAAGGTCGCGGGCGAGCGGATAGATGTGGCACGGCGGAGCGGGGAAAAGGGATGCGCGGACAAATCGATATCACTATGGTCGGAAAACCATTGCTTCCCCGCGCCCGCGCATCAGCGCGGTTCGCGCGCATCACCACACACTTCTCCCGGCTCGGGCCCAGGGTCGCGCCTCTTCGCCTGCCCGCCGCGGACCCCGACCTTTCGATTGGACGTCGCCTTGCGCTCATATCTCGACACGTTCGCCCCCGGCATCTTCGTGCTCCTGTGGTCGACCGGCTTCATTGGCTCCAAGCTGGGCGCGCCCTATATCGAGCCCTTCGTCTTCCTGTCGGTGCGGTTCCTGCTGGTGCTGCCGCTCTTGTTCGCGCTGATCCTCGCGACGCGCGCGTCCTGGCCGAAGACGGGAACCGAGTGGCTGCATTGCCTCATTGCCGGCGCGCTGATCCACGGGATCTACCTGGGCGGCATCTTCTATGCCATCGACAACGGCATGCCGGCGGGCATCGCGGCGCTGGTGCTCGGGCTGCAGCCGTTGCTGACGGCGCTTCTCGCCGGGCCGCTCTTGGGCGAGAAGGTCGCGCCGCGCCACTGGGCGGGGCTTGCCGTTGGCGCCTGCGGGCTGCTGCTTGTGGTCGCTCCGCGGATTGGCGTCGATGCCTCGGGGCTGACGCTGGTCAATGCGCTGGTCTGCCTGCTGGCGGTCGCCGGCATGGCGGTCGGCACGGTCTACCAGAAGCGCTATGCCGGAGGCATCGATCTTCTGTCGGGCACGCTCGTGCAATATGCCGGCGCGCTGCTGATCGTCGTGCCGCTCGCGCTTGGCGAAAGCTGGACGATCGTCTGGTCGGGCGAGATGATCTTCGCCATGGCGTGGCTGGTGCTGGTGCTGTCGATCGGCGCGATCCTGCTCCTGATGGTGCTGATCCGGCGCGGCAGCGCGGCCCGGGTGGCAAGCCTTTTCTATCTGGTGCCCGTGGCGGCGGCGATCGAGAGCTATTTCCTGTTCGGCGAGACGCTGACGCTGGTGCAGATCGCGGGCAGCGCGCTGGTGGTCGGGGCGCTGCTGATGATCCGCGAAAGGCCCATCGGCACGCGGCGCACCCCGGCGTGAGCGGCTGACGGTCAGCCGTTCGCGCGCGGCGATTTTCTGGCGCGCATGATGGCGGCGTTTAGCTCGCCGCCGAAGATGAAGCAGATCGACACGAGATAGAGAAACACCAGCGCGGTCATCGCGCCGGCAAGGCCGGCGTAGGTGGAAACGTAGTTGGCGAAGCTCGCCAGATAGGCACCGAAGGCGGCGCCGGAGACGAGCCACAGGCCAAGCGTCACCACGACGCCGGGCAGGATCTCGCCGATGCGCCGCCGCCCGGCCGGCAGCAGCGCGTGAACGGCAATCAGCCCGCCGCCGGTCAGAAGCGTCGCGATCAGGTAGCGCGACAGGTTCAACTGCGCGGTGAACTGCTCGACGATCGGGGCATAGGCAAGGGCCGCTTTCCAGACCAGCGGCGCCAGCACGATCAGGACGGCGAAGGCCATCAGGATGAACGTGCCCACCAGGATCAGCCCGATGGCCTGCAGCCGCAACCGGATGTAGCTGCGCGATTCGTGTGCCCGATAGGCGCGGTTCAGCGCGACGCGCAGCGCCTCCACCCCGTTGGAGGCGAACCACAGCGCCACGACGATACCGAAGGTCAGCGCATCGCCGCGCGGCTCGGTGAGCACGACGCGAATCTCGCGGGCAATGGGCCCCGCGACCCTTTCCGGCCAGGCGTCGAACAGCAGCGCCGCGATGCGGTCGGCCATGTTCTCCATGCCGAGGAAACCGGTCAGCGCCGCGATGAAGATCAGGAAGGGAAACAGCGCCAGCAAGGACGATAGCGCGACGTGACTGGCGATCACGAAGCCGTCGTCCCGCGACATGTGGTCGATGGCATCCCAGATGACGGACAGGACGGCGCGGATGGGTCGAAGGAGTGTCATGCCTCGCTCAATGCGGCAGCGCCGGTCCCCGGTCAAGCCGGGGATGTTGCGCTGCAGGGCATCCGGCAATAAAATTTCTTGAAAGCTGCACCAAAAGAAGGATTGCTTCGCAGGTTGCGGGCGATATTGTTTGCAGTGCACCAATTCGACGGGGCAGGCCGCCCCGTCCGCGGTCGCAGGGCGCCATCCGCAAGGGGCGCTCGCGCCGAAGGACAAGATCACGGAGAAGATGCATGTCGCTTGCAAGCGAAGTCGGTCACTACACCCAGGACGGCCCTCTCGAGGCGCTGACGGGCCCGAGCGTCCAGTCGCTGGAGCGGTTGCTCGATGCCGCCGCCGCCCGGGTGCGGGTGCGGGTGCTCGACGACGGCCGGATCTCCTCGGCGAAGATGGAGGCCGAGCAGCGGGCGACCCACGGGCTGGCGTGGCTTGCGACCTATGTCGAGGCGCTCAAGCAGTTGCACGGCTATGCCGGGCGGCTGCGCGATGCCGGCAGCTTCGGCGAAACCGAAGACCTGACGGTGCGGCTCGCCTTTGCAGAATATCTGGCGCAGATCTTCGGCGGCATTCCGATGAACCAGGGCGAGACCGTGCGGCTTGCCGACCTTGGCCTGCCGCCGCGCGAGGCGGCCGAGTTTCTCGTGCCCGAGATCGAGGCGCTGATCGCCAGCGGCAACACGCCCGAGGTGCGCGCCCGGCTGACCGCGCTGATCCGCCAGCAGGAGGGCGCTTCCGTTTTCGGCGCCACCGGGCTCGACGAGACCTACGAGCAGGTGCGCGAGGAAATGCGCCGCTTCGCCGCCGACAAGGTGCTGCCGCATGCCCATGAGTGGCACCTGAAGAACGACTATATTCCGCTGGAGGTCATTACCCAGATGGCCGAGCTCGGCGTCTTCGGCCTGACGATCCCGGAAGACTTCGGCGGGCTGGGGCTTGGCAAGGAGAGCATGTGCGTGGTCTCCGAGGAGTTGAGCCGCGCCTATATCGGCGTCGGCTCGCTCGGCACCCGCTCCGAGATCGCCGCCGAACTGATCCTGTGCGGTGGCACGGACGATCAAAAGGCCAAGTGGCTGCCGCAGATTGCCTCTGGTGAGGTGCTGCCGACGGCGGTCTTCACCGAACCCAACACCGGCTCGGATCTTGCCTCGCTGAAGACCCGTGCCGTGCGCGAGGGCGATGTCTGGAAGATCTACGGCAACAAGACCTGGATCACCCACCCGGTGCGCGCCGACGTGATGACGCTGCTTGCCCGCACCGACCCGGACGAGAAGGGCTACAAGGGCCTTTCCATGTTCCTTGCGGAAAAACCGCGCGGCACGGACGCCGATCCCTTCCCCGCGCCCGGCATGTCCGGCGGCGAGATCGAGGTGCTCGGCTACCGGGGCATGAAGGAATACGAGATCGCCTTCGACGGCTTCGAAGTGGCGCATGAAAACCTGCTCGGTCAGGTCGAGGGCCAGGGCTTCAAGCAGTTGATGCAGACCTTCGAGGGCGCGCGCATCCAGACGGCGGCGCGCGCGCTGGGCGTGGCGCAGTCGGCGCTCGATCTCGGTCTGCGCTATGCGCAGGAGCGTGTGCAGTTCGGCAAGCCGCTGATCGACTTCCCGCGCGTTTCCGACAAGCTGGCGATGATGACGGCGGAGCTGATGGCGGCGCGCCAGCTCACCTATTTCTCGGCCTGGGAAAAGGACTCCGGCCGGCGCTGCGATCTGGAAGCCGGCATGGCCAAGCTGCTCGGCGCACGCGTCGCCTGGGCGGCGGCCGACAACGCGCTGCAGATCCACGGCGGCAACGGCTTTGCGCTGGAATACGCGATCTCGCGGGTGCTGTGCGACGCGCGCATTCTCAATATCTTCGAGGGCGCGGCGGAAATCCAGGCGCAGGTGATCGCCCGGCGGATTCTCGACGAGCGGGGGTAGAGGTTGTCGGAATTTTTTGGCTTCATTTTAGAGTATCCTAGGAGTCTTGACCTACCCATTATTAACTCCTATTTTACTCCTCATGAGGTACCAAGTGTGCCTGGGATGACTTGTGGAGTCAGCTCAGAATGTCTGGATCGAAACATACTCTTGATGAAGCTTGGGTTGCCTCTACGGTGGAGCTCATTCCGAAAGAGTATGTCGTTGATGTTCAAGATGATGAGCCACCACCAAGCACACCACCACCAAGCATGCAGTTGCCTGCCTACTAGCGAAATGCTCCTGGCAAAGACAGTTGATATTTAGGAGGTCCCACTATGAAGCCGGCATCGGTTGAAGCAGAAAAGATAAGAATACAATTTGACCTGCTTCCTGAAAGGGTTGAAGAACTTCACCAGCTTATGGTTGATTGCGGTGTTGATACACGCAAGGACATCTTTAATAATGCGATTACGCTTCTTGAGTGGGCGGTTGCAGAAGTGAAGATGGGGCATGAAATTGCGTCTTTGAATAAGGCAAACAAAAGCTATGAAATTGTCCGAATGCCTATCTTCAGCAATGTCGCAAAGCGGAATTCAATGAAGGAGCAACCCATTTCGACTGTCTTGGAAGAGCGAAAGAGGGAAGCGGGCTCCCCAGATAGGGCTGCCTTTTCTGAAAGGCGAGTCGCTGGACTGCGTCCAGCCGTCGTCTAAATTCTAAAATTTCTGTTTACATACTTTCAGCCCGATGCATTAATGTGTCGGGCTGTTTTTTTGGGTTGGGCATGAGTACATATAATTTAGACGATTCATTCTCCTCGAGTAGCAAAGAAATTGAGTCGATTGAATTTCTTCAGGATGACCTTGAAGAAATTCGCGGCTCTAATTATAGTAATATTTCAGAAATATATATTTTTATACATGGTATACGATCGAGTTCTAGCTCGTTTGATGGGTGCAGAGAAGTTGTACAGAGTCATTTAATAGACGCTGGAATAAATAAGAAAGTTGAACTCGTTGTTGTAAGATACGAGCGAATAAGCGCGTTCCGCGCCTTATTCTGCAAGAATTTTTCGAAAGCTGAAAACTTTGTTAGTTGTCAAATTACTAATATTATTGAAAAGTATACAAATGAAAAACTTAAAGTAAATATAATAGCTCATAGCTTTGGGTCTAGAATATTTTCAAGGATATGCGGAGATTTAAATACCCATTTTGAAAAAATAATTTTCCTAGGGTCTGTGTCAAGAGACAGTTTATCTGTTTCTGTTGAAAAATCTTGCAATATCTTCTTGAATATCTGTGGGGCAAGGGACTATATCGTTTTGTTAGCATATATTTTGAGGGGAAATTTTTATTCTTACAACGGTTATTTTGGTTTTAGGACCGGCACAATTATTGATGCTTTCTACGAAGCCAATCATGGTATGTTGATAGACAAGGAGTTCTTTAGATTGCACATAATTCCTATTATTCTCAAAGATTCCATTATCAAGAGCAATGGAAGAAAACGTATAAAGGAAACCTCTGTTATAAATATTCGAAGGTTTTTAATTATTCTTGTTTTTGCTGCATTGCCGCTAATTTTAATAATGTTTCTGCTATGGGAATGATCAGCTCATCGCCATGACGAGCCAGAGCGACAGCGGCGGGAAGGCGATCAAGAGTGCGAGGCGCACGATGTCGGCCATCCAGAACGGGGTGACGCCCTTGAAGATCGTTGCCAGGCTGACATCCTCCAGCACGCTGCGCAGCACGAAGACATTCAGCCCAACCGGCGGAGTGATCAGGCTGATCTCGGTGACCACCACCACGACGATGGCGAACCAGATCAGCACCAGTTCCGGATCGGCGAGAAGGCCCGAGCCGAAATCCAGTTCCATCACCAGCGGATAGAACACCGGCACGGTGAGGAGGATCATCGACAGGCTTTCCAGCACGCAACCTAGCAGCAGATAGACGACGATGATCGCCGCAATCACCAGCCACGGGTTGAGGCCGAGGTCGTAGACGAAGACCGACAGCGCATCCGGAAGGCCTGCGAAATTTACGAAATTGGTGAAGATGTCGGCGCCGATGATCAGCGCGAAGATCATCGCGGTCGCCCTGGCGCTTTCGCCGATGGCTTCGCCGAGCGCGCGAAACCCCAGCTTGCCGAAGAGAGCGGAAATCGGCACCGAGGCGCCCGCGCCGATGCCGGCGGCCTCCGTTGGCGTGAAGAAGCCGCCGTAGATCCCGACCATGATGATGGCGAAAAGCATCAGCAGCGCGATCACACCGAGTGCGTCGCGCGTCGTCAGCGGCTCCAGTTCGGTTGCTGGTGGCGCGAGCTCCGGCTTGCGCCACACCGCGACCTGGACGGCGACGAGATAGAGCAGAAGACCGAGGATGCCCGGAACCACGCCGGCGATGAAGAGCTTGCCGATGTCGGATTCCGTCAGCAGGCCGTAGATGATCAGGATGACGCTCGGCGGGATGAGAATGCCGAGCGTGCCGCCGGCGGCGATGGAGCCGGCGGCGAGACTGTCGGCATAGCCGTATTTGCGCATCGAGGGCATTGCCACCTTCGACATGGTGGCGGCGGTGGCAAGCGACGAACCGCAGACGGCGGAAAAGCCGCCGCAGGCGATCACCGAGGCCATGGCGAGCCCGCCGCGCATGCGCGCGGTGGCGTGATTGGCCACCGCATAAAGCCCGTGGCTGACGCCGGAGCGGGCCAGCACGTTGCCCATGAAGATGAACAGCGGCACCACCGACAGCGAATAGGCGAGGCCTGCGTCGAAGACGAGCGTTCCGGTCATGGAAAGCGTTGCGCCGATGCTGCGCATATAGGCAAAGCCCGCCATGCCGACGAGCGCCATGGCGAAGGCCACCGGCATCTTCAGGAAGATCAGAAGGAGGAGCGCGGCAAAGCCGATCAGCGATTCCGTCATGGGGTGTCCCGGTCAGTCGGCGAGAGGGCGGTAAACGAGGGCGACCCGTCGGGTCACGGCCTGAGCGCGTTGAGAGCCGCGGCAAGGGCGCTGATCGCGCAGGCGCCGGCGGCGAGGAAGCCGACGGGCGCCAGCGGGATGGACAGCGAATCGGTGACCGCCCCGTCCTCGGCGAGCCGTGCGGCATGATCCCACAGCCGCCAGGCGAAGATGGCAAGGACGCCGGCGCTCAAGAGGCCGGTGACCGGGCGCACGATGCGCGCAAGCCGCGGGCCGCCGGCGGCGTCGAGCAGGTCGACCTCGACGTGTTCGTTTCGGGCGGTGGTCAGCGGCAGGGCCAGGAAGATCAGCGAGGCGAGGAAGATCTCGGTCAGCTCATAGGCGCCCGACAGCGGCGCGTTGAACCAGTAGCGCGCCACCACGTCGATACAGGTGACCAGCGTCAGCGCGACAAGCAGCGTGCCGGCCGCCGCCGTCAGGACGGTCTGCAGGACGCTGCTCGCGGTCCGGCGCGGACGCCGGACCGTTTCGATGGGGGATGACATCTCGGCGCGGCCTAGAAGCTGACGCCGGTCTGCGCGCGCAGATCGGCAAGCGCCTTGGCGCCGTCGAAGCCCTGCGCCTTCACCGCTTCGGCCCATTCGGCCTCGTATTTCGCCGCGCGCTCCTTGATGGCGGCGAGCACGGCGTCATTGGCCTGATGCACCTCGATGTCGGTTTCCGCGACAAGCTCCGCGCCGCCGGCATCGGCCTGATCCCAGACCTTGCCCGCGCGTTCTGCGAAGGCGGCACCCGACAGCGCCTCGATGGCGGCCTTGTCGGCGTCCGACAGCGCGTCCCACTTGGCCTGGTTCATGACCAGGAACCAGGAGGTGTTGTAGATGCCTCCGGGAACCGACATGGAGTATTTGATGTGGTCGGACAGGCGGAACGCCTTGAGCGCTTCCATCGGGAAGGTCACGCCGTCGATCACGCCGCGCGACAGCTTCTCGTAGACCTCGCCCGGTCCCATGAACTGGGTGGTGACGCCGAGATCCTGCGCCAGATCGGCGATATAGCCGCCGGGCGTGCGCAGCTTCAGACCCGCGAAATCTTCCGCGCTCCCGATCTTGCGCTGGTTGTTGTGCACGAGCCCCGGACCATGGGCGAAGAGCGACAGCAGCTTGACGCCCTCATGCTCGCCGGCCGCGTCCAGCTCGCCCGTATAGACGTCCCAATAGGCCTTGGAGACGGCCACCGCATTGTCGCCGAGGAACGAGAACTGGCCGATGCGCGAGCGCAGGAAGCGGTCGTCCTTGGTGAAAGAATGCAGGCCGTAGGTGATGTCGGCGACGCCGTCCTTGGCAAGGTCGAAATGCGCCGGAGGGGCGCCGAGCGGCTTGGCCAGCACGCGCACGCGCACCCGGCCCTCGGTCGCCTTCTCGACGTCGCGGCCCCAGGGCTTCATGACGTCGGCGACGATGGGGTGCTTCGGCGGCAGCCAGGACGACAGCACCAGCGTGGTCTCGGCGGCGGCCGGCGTCAGCCCCGTGGCGAAGGTGAGCGCGAGGGCCGCGAGCCCGACGCGCGCGGTCGTTTTCAGAAGTCGCATGGATATCCTCCCCGTCTGCGACGAAAATTAGTTGCAACTGAAACTTTTCAGAAATGAAGGACCGCGTCAAGTCCGCAGAACGCTGCGTCCATGCGCTGTCGCCGCCGGGACAGCGGGGCGGGGGCGCTCAGGCGCTTGCAGGCGGCGCGCAGCCGTGCATCCAGGTTTCGATCAGCCGGTCGAACAGGCTTTCCTGAGCGCCGGCATCGGGAAGCGCGCCGAGGCTGTGGCCGACGATCATGTGGTAGTAGAACGCCAGAATGCCCTGGGTCACGGTTTCCGGGTCAAGCTCCGGGCGCAGGCGGCCCTCGCCGTGCAGCCGCGCGACGGCGCGCGCGGCATGGGCCTCAAGCAGGCCGCAGACCTCAAGGAACTGGCGCGTCCAGGGGCCGTCGTTGAGCGTCGACTGCGACAGGAACAGGCGGGCGAACTCAGGGTCCTCGCGATAGAGCGCCAGCCACGGCCGGAACACCTGCGCGAGATAGCGGGCGGGGCAATCGGTCGCGCTGTCGTCGATGGTTGCGCGCATGTCGGCGCCGAGCGCTTCGAGGCGCTGGATCTTCGCCGCGATCAGCAGGCTGGCCTTGTCGGTGAAATGCGCGAAGACGGTCGCCTTGGCGACGCCGGCGCGGGTTGCGACCGCATCGACGCTGGTGGCCTCATATCCGTTGTCTTCGAACAGGTCTCGTGCCGCGGCGAGGATGCGCTCCTGCGTCCGCTTGGTGCGCTGTTGCGGTTTTCCGACCATTGCAGGCATTCCTTCAATAAATGACCGCGGTCAATTTATATGTTGACCACGGTCAGAAAATAAACGATATCACGATTGACCACGGTCAGAAAATGGTGATTTCAGGAGACCGACATGACCAAACGCATTTTTGTTCTCGATGGACATCCGGGCGGCGACAGTCTGATGGGCGCGATCGCGCAGGCCTATGCCCATGCGGCCGAGGCCGCCGGCAATGAGGTGCGGGTCCTGCGGATCTCGCAAATGAGCTTCGACATCGACATGGAAAGCGGTTTCGGCAGCAACAAGCCGCTGGAACCCTGTCTTGTGGAGGTGCAGGAGGCGCTGACGTGGTGCGAGCATCTGGTGCTGGCCTATCCGCTGTGGTGGGGCGGGATGCCGGCGAAGCTCAAGGGGCTTATCGACCGGGTTCTGTTGCCCCGTTTCGCCTTTTCCTACGAGAAGGGGAAGGCCTGGCCGGTTCCGCATCTGACCGGACGCACGGCGGAGGTGCTCGTCAGCGCCGATACGCCCGCCTGGTATCTTCGCCTCGTCATCGGCGCGCCCGGCTACAAGGTGATGAAGAGACAGATCCTGGGCTTTTGCGGCTTCAGGAAGATCCGGTTCCGCACGTTTGCGCCGGTGCACGGGTCCAGCGACCAGGACCGGCGCGGCTTCCTGTCACGGGCCGCGCGCTACGGGCGGGCAGCCTAGGGGTTTGACCGGGTCGCGTCGTCGTCGGCGAACCAGCCGAAGACGGTCAGGTCGAGCGCGCTGTTGGCGATCCGTTCGCGGGTCGTCAAGAGAACCTGTCCGCCGCGATGGCGGTAGAAGCGCAGGGCGTCCTCATTGTCGCGCAGGACGCGGATGGCGAGACCCGACATGCGCGAGCGCGCGAGCGCGCCGCGCGCGGCATGAAACAGCTCCGTGCCGAAGCCGAGGCCCTGATGGTCCGGTCGGATGTAGAGTTCGTAGATCTCGCCCTCGAAGGGCAATTCGCGCATGCGCGAGCGACCGAAGGTGGCATAGCCGGCCGGTGTGCCGGCCACATGCAGGATCTGGATCTGCACGCCGCGCGACAGCGCCGTGCGCCACCATTTCGGCCCGCGTTTGGAGATCATCCGCTCCAGCTCGCGCCCGTCGATGATGCCGCGATAGGTCGCGCGCCAGGCCTCCTCATGCACGGCGGCAAGGGAGACGGCATCGTCTTGGTGCGCGGGGCGCAGGGCAATCAGGCCGAGGCTCATGCACCAATGATACCCCTGATTCCCCAATCGCAAAAGAGAGGCGCGGCACGACGTCCCGACGGCGGTCGCCGCGACGGCAATCCAGGGCTGGCCGGAGATTGAAACAGGGGAGCCAAAACGGGAAAAGGGCCGGCGTGGAGCCGGCCCTTCCGGTTGCATACACGACCCTTACGGGTCCGGGTCCATGAACAGCAAAACCCCGGGGGGCTGGGGGGCTGTTGCGTACCGAGGCTTCGCGTTTCGATGAACCGTTTGCAACGAGTGTAATCTCGCAGGTCAAGATGGCGCGGTCGGGGCTGTATTGGGGCGAAATCGTGAAATCTGCGGGGCCTTTGCGAAGCGGGCGGAAAACGTTGCTTGCCAAAGCGGAAGGCAACGGCCCATCATGACGCCAAGGGAAATTTTCGACTGTCGTTTGAACCACGCGTGTGCTGCGTCCGTCGGCGCGCAAACGACAGGCGGGCGGGGCGTCCGGCAGGTGCTGGGTCGGGCATTCGGGCAGGCATTCAGGCGGGAGGCGCAATGAGCGAATTCGACGAGGATGCATCCCGGTTCGCATCGGGGCCGGGAAGCGACGCCCCGTCGCGGGCCGCCTCCGATGGCCCCTTCGGCAGCGGCGGCGGACAGGCACCGTCGCCTCCCATCGTCGCCTTTCATCGCCGTGAACTCGATCTCATCCTGCGCGTCTACGGACACCGCGTCGCCTCCGGGGACTGGCGCGACTACGCCATCGATCACCTGAAGGATCGCGCGGTGTTCTCGATCTTCCGGCGCGCGTCGGAAATGCCGCTTTATCGCGTCGAGAAGGTTCCGAAGAACGCCCGCCGGCAGGGCGCCTATGCGGTGGTCGGCGCCGGCGGAACGATCCTGAAGCGCGGCGCGGATCTGGCGCAGGTGCTCAAGGTGTTCGAGAAGAAGCGGCACCTGAGCGTCGTGTGAGACGATTGTCCTTTCGCCTGCGCGTCTTTCTGCAATCCCGTATTCCGGGGCGGATCGCGTCGCGGGACCTGCGCCGGCCAACGGGCCAGGAATGCGGCTGTCGCGCTGTTCCGCGCCAACAACCGACAAAGGTGGCGACGTGTCGGGCGGGTCTGAGCGCAACCTGCATGTTGCCTGGCTCGACGCCGCCCCGAACGCCCTGCGACCGCGCTTTCGGGATGGTTCGGGATCCGGGAGGCGCGCGTGGCAGGAAGCGGCGGACGCAAGAAAAAGGGGCGCCGGAATGTTTCCGGCGCCCCTTGTGTGTCTGTGTGCAGGCGAACCGTCTGAGCGGCCCGCGCGGCGATGCGCTTACTCGCGGTTGCCGAAGAGCTGCAGCAGCATGAGGAAGAGGTTGATGAAGTCGAGGTAGAGACGCAGCGCGCCCATGATCGACTTCTTGGTGGCCACTTCCGCACCGTCGTTGCCGTCGTACATTTCCTTGATCTGCTGCGTGTCGTAGGCGGTGAGGCCGGCGAACACGAGGACGCCGATCACGGAGATGGCGAACTGCAGGGCCGAAGAGGCCAGGAAGATGTTGACGATCGACGCCAGGATGATGCCGATCAGGCCCATGAACAGGAACGATCCCCAGCCCGACAGGTCCTTCTTCGTCGTATAGCCGTAGAGGCTCAGCGCGCCGAAGGAGGCGGCGGTGATGAAGAACACCCGTGCGATCGAGCCGCCGGTGTAGACCAGGAAGATCGACGACAGCGACACGCCCATGAGCGCGGCATAGACCCAGAAGGTGGTCTGCGCGGTGGAGGCGCTCATCGACTGGATCTTGAAGCTGAGGAAGAACACCATGGCGAGCGGCGCAAGCATGACCACCCACTTGAGCGGGCTGCCGTAAAGCGTCGCGCCAAGCTGGGTCAGCATGATGCCGTTGCCGAACTGGGCGGCGGCCTGCGACGGATCCTGCGTCGTCGCCATCCAGGCGGTTGCGAGCGCCAGGATGCCCGTAAGGCCGAGGCCGAGGGCCATGTAGTTGTAGACGCCCAGCATGTAGGCGCGAAGGCCCTCGTCATAGACGCCGGCCCCTGCGCGCGCGCCGGCCGCCGTATACCCTAAGTTGGAATTGCGGTCGAAGGTCGACATCGAAATCCTCTCCATCCTCTCGTGATCCGTCCGCGCTATCCGCGTCGGCGGGCGATTGCCCCTGTAAAACACCGGTGTCCTGACCCGCGCGGGGAGATTTTCCCGCCCAAATCGCGCCAAAAACGGCGGATTACGTACAAGTCCTGCTGAATATGGGCGTTGGGGAACGCCCGAACAAGGTGCAATCGACCCAAAACACATTACCGATCTGTCATGAACGGCAAAGGGTAAACGGGCCGCAAACGCGGCCCGCATCGGTTCTTCTTACTTCATCGCCTTGAGGCGCGAGGCGATCTGCCGGTCGCAGGTGCCGCCCGGCCAGCGCACGATCTCCTCGCGGGCGAAGTCCAGGATCTCCTTCTTGGGATCGATCATGGTCTGCGGCGTGACGCCGGGCTTGAACCACTGCAGCACGGCATAGTCGCCGCCGGCATCGGTCAGGAAGGCGATCGGCTTGCCGTTCTCGACGATGCCGAGACGTCCGACGCGCACCGGGGTCACGTCCACTTCGGTGGTGGTGCCGTCGATGGTCATCTTCGATTTCGACAGGCGCAGCGACTTGAAGGCGGCGGCGGTGGTGCCGGTCCAGCGGCCGAACAGGCGCTCGCCCTTGTTTTCCACCGACAGGCAGGAGTTCTTGTAGTTGGGGATCGACAGGCGTTTGGCCGGATGTTCCACCGGCTCCGCGCCCTTGGCGAAGGTGGTGAACTTCATTTCGTGCTCGCCGGTGCGATAGACGCGGATCTGGACCGGATCATAGGTCGCCTGTCCGATGCGGCGGGTCAGGAAGTCGAACTGGTTCTGGTCGTTGGTGCCGGCCTTGCGATAGAGCCAGCGCGCCGGCAGGCCGTTTTCGAAAACCAGCCAGTCGCTCACGACAAGGCCGCGCGGCCCGTCGGGTTCGTTCACCTGCCACACGCCGGTGTGAAAGGGCGATTCCGCTGCGCCCGGCGTTGCCGTGCCGGCAAGGGCGGCGGAGCCGATCGCCAGTGCCAGCGCGGCGCTCTTCAGGTTGAAAAGGATCATGAAAACATCTCTCCGGGTCTTGTCCTCTTGCCGGGACGCGCGCGCGTCCCGCATGCACCGGCGACCATATCCGGCCTCGCGGAGAATGGCACCCTTGCCGGGTATTTTCTCCGGCAAGCGTGTGGATGGCGCAGCTCAAAGGTTGCGCAGCACCGGGGCGGGCTTGCGGCCGAGCACCCGCCAGGTGCCGATCAGCCCGAAGCCGACGGTGAGGACGAGGGCGGCAATCGCCGCGCCGATGGCGGTTGCCGGCAGGAAGGTGAACTGGCTGTCCATCACCTGCACCAGCACGAAGGAGGCGGCAAGCGCGCCGGCGATAACGGCGAAGGTCGCGGTCACCAGCCCAAGCGCTGCATATTCGATCACGAAGCTTGCGATCAGTCGCGCGCGGGTCGCCCCCAGCGTCTTCAGGATCACCGCGTCATAGACCCTGTGGCGGTGGCCGGCGGCCAGCGCCCCGCCCAGCACCAGAACGGAGGAGACCAGCGTGACCGAGGCGGCGGCGCGGATCGCCCAGGCGAGCTGTTCCACCAGCGCGTTGACCTGCGCGATCGCGTCCTTCACCCGAATGGAGGTCACGGTCGGGAATTCATTCGCCACCGTCTTGAGCAGGGCAAGCTCCGCGTCGCGGGTGCCGCCGTCGGGATAGGTCAGCGTGCGCAGGTGGGTGTGCGGCGCGCCGGCGAAGGTGTTTGGCGAAAACACCATGACGAAGTTGATCGAGAGTGATTCCCAGTCGACGCGGCGGAAATTGGCGATTTCCGCCGTGATGTTGCGGCCGAGCACATTGACCGTCACCGTGTCGCCGATCTTCAGGCCGAGCGCCTCGGCGACCTCGCTTTCGAAGGAGACCAGATTTGCGCCCGTGTGATCGGGTGCCCACCAGTCCCCGCCCGTCAGCGTGCTGCTGTCGGGCAACGTGGCCGCATAGGTGATGCCGCGGTCGCCGCGCAGCGCCCAGGCGCCGCCCTGCGGGGCTTCGATGTCCTGGGAGGGAATGTCGTTGATGGCGGCGATCCGCCCGCGCAGCATCGGCGCGCCGTCGATGGTGGCGTCGGGCGCCTCGCGCGACAGCAGTGCGTCGAAGGCATCGCGCTCGCTGTTTTGCACATCGAGGAAGAAGAAACTCGGCGCGTCGCGGGCGATGGTCGCGCCAAGCTCGCGGCGCAGGTTGCCGTCGATCAGCGCCAGCGTCACCAGAAGCGACAGGCCGAGGCCGAGCGACAGCACGACGGAGGGGGTCAGCGCGCCGGGGCGATGGATGTTGCCGAGCGCCAGCCTGAGCTCCGCGCCGCGCGGACGCGGCAGGCGCCGGGCGCCGGCCATGATGGCGCGCGCGATCAGGGACAAAAGCAGGAAGACGGAGGCCGTCGCGCCGACATAGACCAGCGAGATGCGGGTGTCGCCTGAGAGCCAGATGGCGAGCGCGGCGAGCACGCCGACCGCAAGCGCCGTGCCGGCGATGTAGCGCTTGCGCGGCCAGCGGTGGCGGGTGCTGACGTCGTCGCGAAAGAGCAGGCGCGGCGGCACGTCGTGCGCGCGCCCCAAAGGCCAGAGCGCGAAGGCAAGCGCGGTCAGCGCACCGTAGAGGACGCCAAGGCCGAGTTCGGCCGGATAGATCGAGGCAATCGCCTGAACCGGCAGGATGGTCGCGAGGAAGCCTTGCGTCGCGAAGGGGATGGCTGCGCCCAGCACGAGGCCGCAGGCGATGCCCAGCCCCGTCAGCATCAGGATCTGGATCAGATAGACGCGGAAGACGAAGCCGCCGTCGGCGCCGACACAGCGGAAGGTGGCGATCACCGGACGCTTGGCGTCGAGGAAGGAGCGCACCGCATTGGCGACGCCGACGCCGCCGACGAGCAGGGCGGTCATGCCGACGAGGCTGAGGAACTGGGCGAGGCGGCCGATGTTGCGCTGCAGGCCGGGGGCGGCATTGGCGCGCGAACGAATGCGCCAGCCGGCTTCCGGGAAGGCCTCCTCGGCCTCCTCGATGATGGCGTCGAGCCGGTCGGGCGCGTCGAGGCGGACACGGTAGTTCTGACGGACAAGGCTGCCCGGCTGCACCAGGCCGCTGGCGTCGATGGCGGCATTGGCGACGATCACCCGCGGGCCGAAGTTCAGCCCGTCGCTGAGACGGTCCGGCTCGACCTCGATGGTGTCGGAGACCGTCAGCGTGGCGCGTCCGAGGGTGAAGCTGTCGCCGACCGAAAGTCCCAGACGCACCAGAAGCTCGCGCTCGACCACCGCGCCGAAGGCCTCGCCGCCCCCCGCCAGGGCGGTGTCGAGGGCGCCGCCGGCCGTCAGGCTCATTGCGCCGAACAGCGGATAGGCATCGTCGACGCCCTTGACCTCGACCAGCGTCTGTTCGCCGGTCGCCGGCGCGCGCGCCATGGCGCGCAGCGTGGCGATCCGCGACACGGCGCCGAGGCTTTCCAGATAGGCGTATTCTTGCTGCGTGGCTTCGCGGTGGATCAGGCGGAAGGAGAGGTCGCCGCCGAGGATGGTGGTGCCTTCCGCGGCGATGCCCTCGACCAGGGAGCGGGAGACGGAGGTGACGCCGGAAATGGCGGCAACGCCAAGCGCGATGCAGGCGATGAAGATGTAAAACCCCTTCAGGCCGCCGCGCATCTCGCGCAGCGCGAAGCGGAAGGCCAGCGCAAGGCCGGGGCGGGACGCGGGCGCCTGCCCGGCGACGAAAGCCGTCATGCCTCAGGCCTCCTGCACGGCGGCGGCGCGCGTCTCGACCGTCTCGATAAGGCCTGAGCGGACGCGGATCGCGGTGTCGCAGCGCTTTGCCAGGCCTGCGTCATGGGTCACCAGCACCAGCGTCATGCCGCGCTCGCGGGTGGCCTTGAACATCAGTTCCACGATCTGCGCGCCGGTCTTTTCATCGAGGTTGCCGGTCGGCTCGTCCGCCAGAAGCAGCGGCGGGCGGGTCACCAGTGCGCGGGCGATGGCGACGCGCTGCTGCTCGCCGCCCGACATTTGCGCCGGATAATGGTCGACACGGCTTTCCAGTCCGACGGCGGCAAGCTCGGCGCGCGCCGCTTCGAAGGCATCGGCATGGCCGGCGAGTTCCAGCGGAACGGCGACGTTTTCCAGCGCGGTCATGTTGGGAATGAGGTGAAACGACTGGAACACGATGCCGATGGAACGGCCGCGAAAGCGGGCGAGTTCGTCTTCCGACAGGCGGGTGAGATCCGCGTCGCCGATCGTCACCGATCCGCTGTCGGCGCGTTCCAGCCCGGCCATGACCATCAGCAGCGTCGACTTGCCGGAGCCGGACGGGCCGACGATGCCGACCGTCTCGCCGGCGGCGATGTCGAGCCCGACGCCTTTGAGGATGTGGACGCGGCCGGCATCGTGACCCAGGCTGAGATGAACGTCCCGGAGAGAAATCAGCGGGGCCGGGTCTGGTCGGTCGGTCATGCACTGCCCTATATGTTGCAGGACGATAGGATACGGGGTCGAAGCGGGGCCTTGCGGTCTGACGATCAGGCGCGCAAGGCTTTGACCGATATGGGACCCCAGGGTGCCGACGTCCAGAGGATCAGTCCCGGTGATACGATTTGATACAGTTTTCCGTGCCCTTGCCGTTGTCGCGGCGCTGACCGGGGTGGCCCGGGCGGAGGGGGGCGCACTGAAGATCGTCGCGCTCGGCGACAGCCTGACGGCCGGCTATCAGCTGCCGCCCGAGGCCGCCTTTCCCGTACAGCTCGAGGCAGCGCTCAGGGCGCGCGGCCATGCGGTCGAGGTGGTCAATGCGGGCGTGTCGGGCGACACGACGTCCGGCGGACTGGCCCGGCTCGACTGGTCGGTCGGGGAGGATGCGGATGCGGTGATCGTCGAGCTTGGCGCCAATGACGCGCTGCGCGGCGTGCCGGTCGCCTCGGTGCGCGACAACATCGATGCGATCGTGGCCCGGCTCGATGAACGCGGCCTGCCGGTGCTTGTCGCCGGCATGCGCGCCCCGCGCAACATGGGCGAGGACTATGCGGCGGCGTTCGATGCGGTCTTTCCCGAAGTCGCGGCGAAATACGATGCGCTGCTCTATCCCTATTTCCTGGAAGGCATTCCGCTGTCGCGCGAAACCGTTCTGCCCGACGGCATGCATCCGACGCAAAAGGGCGTGGCGCTGATCGTGGAAGGGATCCTTCCCAAGGTCGAGGCGCTGATCGAGCGGGCGCGGACCAACAACTCGTAATTTCGATCTTCCGCAAGTCGTCTGCTTGACCGGGGCGTGCCACCTGCGCCAAATTCCCGCAACCTTTCAGGCCTCCCGTTCGAGGCCGCTCCGTCTCCGGCCTCTGAAGAAGAAAGAAATCGCATGGAAAAGCGCCGTCTTGGACGCACGGATCTTCACGTTTCCAGCCTGTCGCTGGGAACCATGACCTTTGGCGAGCAGAACACGGAAGCCGAGGGCCATGCCCAGATGGACATGGCGCTCGAGCATGGCGTCAACCTGTTCGACGCCGCCGAACTCTATCCGATCCCGCCCAAGGCGGAGACCCAGGGGCGGACCGAGGAAATCATCGGCAGCTGGATCAAGGCGCGGGGCAACCGCGATAGGATCGTGCTCGCCACCAAGATGGTCGGGCGCAGCGCCAACACCTGGTTCCGCGACGGCGGCGTGACGGCGAACCTCAGCCGCGCCCATGTCGAGGAGGCGGTCGACAAGAACCTGAAGCGCCTGCAGACCGACTATATCGACCTTTACCAGATCCACTGGCCGGACCGCGCGGTCTCGGGCTTCGGGTCCAATCCGACGATCTGGCAGGCGCCCAAGCCGGTCGCCGACGAGGTTCCGATCGAGGAAACGCTGTCGGCGCTCGCCGATCAGGTCAAGGCCGGCAAGATCCGCCATATCGGCCTGTCCAACGAAAGCGCCTGGGGCACGATGACCTGGCTGGCGACGGCCGAGCGCCTCGGCCTGCCGCGCGTGGTCTCGATCCAGAACGCCTATTCGCTGGTGAACCGGACCTATGAGGTCGGGCTGGCCGAGATCGGCCTGCGCGAGGATGTCGGGCTGTTGGCCTATTCGGCGCTGGCGCAGGGCTATCTCACCGGCAAGTATCGCGATGGCGCATTGCCGGCCGGCGCGCGCAAGACGCTGTTCGACCGGCTTAACCGCTACGAGAAGCCGGGCGCGGAAGAGGCGATCAACGCCTATCTGGATCTTGCTGCCGAGCTCGGCATCGCGCCGTCGCAACTGGCCATTGCCTTTGCGCGTTCGCGCAGCTTCATGACCTCGGTGATCCTGGGCGCGACCTCGCTGGCGCAGCTGGAACACGATCTCGCCTCGCTCGAGGTGACGATCACGCCGGAAATCGAAAAGAAGATCACCGCGATCTTCCAGAAGCACGGCTCGCCCTGCCCGTAACCGGCGGGCGGAGGCCGGCGATTCGCCGGGCGCGGGCAGGGGAAGAACCCGGCTCCCGCCCGGTCGCCGGCGGCACGTCGGCGGTCCCAGGGGTTTGATCTTTTTCGGATTTTCTTTTTTGGTTGCGAAGCGGGGCGTTTCCCTGTCGTGATGGGGCATCGGCGACAGAGGAGGGTATCCCATGCCTCGACTGTTCACCGGGCTTGAGATTTCCTCCCAGACGGGTCTCATGCTCTCCCTGCTACGCGGCGGCCTGCGCGGCGCCCGCTGGATCGACCCCGAAAATTACCACATCACCTTGCGATTCATCGGCGATGTCGACGATCCGACCGCCGACGAAATCGCCGATGCGCTGGCGCGCATCCGCCGCGATCCCGTCGAGATCCGCATCGACGGCCTCGGCTCCTTCGGCAACGGCAAGCCCCATGCGGTATGGGCGCGGGTCGAGCCGAACCGGGCGCTGATGGAGCTTCAGGGCGAGCAGGAGCGCATCCTGCAGCGGCTGCGCCTGCCGGCGGAGCGGCGCAAGTATATTCCCCATGTGACGCTGGCGCGGTGCCGCAGCGCGACCAACCAGGATGTCGCGCGCTGGCTGGCGGAGCATGGCGGATTCCAGGTGCCGGCCTTCACTGCCGCGCGGTTCGTGCTGTTTTCCTCCCGTGCCAGTACGGGCGGCGGGCCCTATCTGGTGGAGGAGGCCTATCCGCTGTCGGCCCGTGGCGGCGCGGAGCGCGACTTCGATGCGGATGCCTTCGCCGGCCATGACTTTCGCTAGTCATCCGGCCGGGGGGTGGTCTAGCACTTAAGGTGCAGCGCACAATTTCCGGCTTGCCTTTGGGCGTGGCGCTTGCGATACAGCGCGCCAACGACCAATCGAGGAGCTTGATCCATGCGCATCGACGCCGTGCCGATCGGCAAGAACCCGCCCGAAGACATCAATGTGATCGTTGAGGTCTCGGTCGGTGGCGAGCCGATCAAATACGAAATGGACAAGGATGCGGGCGCGATGTACGTCGACCGCTTCCTGTACACGCCGATGCGCTATCCCGGAAACTACGGCTTCGTGCCGCACACGCTGTGCGGCGACGGCGACCCGGTCGACGTGATCGTCGCCAACCAGCGTCCGATCGTGCCCGGTGCGATCATGAACTGCCGCCCGATCGGCGTGCTGTTCATGGAAGACGAGGCCGGCATGGACGAGAAGCTGATCGCCGTGCCCTCCTCCAAGCTGACCAAGCGCTACGACAATGTGCTGCACTTCGAGGACCTGCCGGCGATCACCGTCGAGCAGATCAAGCACTTCTTCGAGCACTACAAGGATCTGGAGCCCGGCAAGTGGGTCAAGATCACGGGCTTCGGCGGTCCGGACGACGCCAAGCGCATCATCCGCGAATCGATCGAGCGCGAGAACGCCCGCAAGGGCTGAGAGCGGCGAAGACGCCACTGCTGACTTTCGAAAGGCCGGGAGCATTCGCTTCCGGCCTTTTTCGTTGGCGACGGCGGTCATCTAGCCGTGGGCGATCTGCTCGCGGATCAGCCGGCAGACGGCGTCGGGGATTTCCAGATGCGGCATGTGGCCGACGCGCTCGAACACATGGGTCGCGACCTCGCCCGGCAGCTTGTGCGACTGGCGCGTCGGCAGCACGCGGTCCTGCGTACCCCAGACGATCTTGACCGGAACATTCAGCCCGGCCAGCGCATCGCGCGGCAGCACCTTCTGGGTCTTGCCGTCGACCAGATGCTCGACGATGGCCATCAGCGCCTCGCGGGCGCCGGGGCGGGCGCGGGTCTCCGCGGCGTGACGGGCGATGGCGCGGGGAAGGTCGAACTCCCAGCCGAAGAACTGCTCCAGCAGCATTTCCAGTTCGCCCGCCTCCGTCGCGGCCGCATAGCGGCGCAGCAGGCGGTGGTTGACCTCGAAGCCGAAGCCGCCCGGTGCCAGCAGGGTCAGGCTCGCGATCCGCTCCGGCGCCTTGAGGGCGACGAGCACGGCGGTGGCGCCGCCCATGGAATGGCCGACGAGGTGGACTTTTTCCAGCCCCAGCGCGTCGAGCGATCCGCGCACGGCGCGGGCCGCGATCCCCGCGCCGCCGATCTCCGGCCAGTCGAGCGCGCGCCCATGTCCCGGCAGGTCGAAGGCGAGGATGCGGCGATGGAGGGCGAGCGGCGCCTGCACCAGCGACCAGCCGGCGGCATCGCCGCCAAATCCGTGCAGCAGCACCACGGGCGCGCCCGGGCCGTCCGGCCCGCTTTCGGTGAATGGCAGGCAGCCCGCCGGCGTCTGCGAAACCATGCAATGTCTCCTGTTTCCAACCGTGCGGCCTTGTTGCCACAGGCGCTGCCGCGAGGCGAGCGGAAAGCCGGGCCGGCCCGTCGGTACGGCGATGGATCTTGACAGGCACAGGTCGGCGCAGCACAAGATCTCGACCGGAATTAAATCGATTGAAATTTGCGAGGTTTGGGGTGGCGGATCTTCTGTGCTTCGGCGAGGCCATGGTCGAGTTCAACCAGACGCGGGCCGGCGGCCCCTACGTCCAGGGCTTCGGCGGGGACACGTCCAATGTCGCCATCGCTGCCGCGCGCCAGGGTGCGTCGGCGGGCTGCATTGGCGCGACCGGTGCGGATGTCTTCGGCGACCTCTTGCATGAGCTGTGGCGCAGCGAGGGGGTCGATGCGGGCAACGTGGCGCGCCGCGCGCAGGCGCCGACGGGGATCTATTTCGTCACCCACGGGGCGGAGGGGCATGTCTTCACCTACCGCCGGGCGGGGTCGGCCGCGAGTCTCTTCGCGCCGCAGGATCTGCCACGCGCGGCGCTGGAACAGGCGCGCATCCTGCATGTCTCGGCGATCAGCCAGGCGATTTCGGCCAGCGCCTGCGATGCGGTGTTCGAGGCCATCGACATCGTGCGCGCCGCCGGCGGGCGCGTCTCCTATGACACCAACCTGCGCCTGAAGCTCTGGCCGCTGGCACGGGCGCGGGCGATCGTGGCCGAGACCGCCGCCATGGCCGACATCGTGCTGCCCGGTCTCGACGACGCCCGCCTGCTGACCGGGCTGGACACGCCCGAGGACATCGTTGCGCATTATCTTGGCGCCGGCGCGAAACAGGTGGCGCTGACGCTGGGGGCAGAGGGCGTGCTTTATGCCGATGCGCATGGCCTCACGCGGATTGCGCCGCACAGCGTTGCGGCAGTCGATGCGACCGGGGCGGGGGATGCCTTCGACGGGGCGTTCCTGGCGGAGTGTCTCGCCGGGGCCGACGGGGTGTCGGCGGCGCGCCATGCCAATGCGGCGGCCGCACTCGCGGTCTGCGGCTACGGCGCTGTTGCGCCGCTGCCACAGCGCGCGGACGTCGTGGCGTTTCTGGAGCGCGGATCGCTGCCGGCGGAGCGCCGTTCATAGTATCCTTACCGGCGATACCGCAGGGTGGCAGCGGGTGCCGCCGGCTGTGCGGCGGAATGCGGTTGGCCTGTCCCGATAGGGACGGCGGCGAGAGCGCGGTGAGGATGACGATGCGGATTTTCGGACTGATGATGATGGCCGTTGTGGCCACGGCGATGACGCTTGGCCAGGCGTCGGCGGTGACGGAGCGCTATTACGATCCGACCAGCCGCAGCTGGCAGACCTACAAGATCACGCCGGAGGCGGCCGGCAAGATCGTGCGCGAGAAATACAAGCGCACCACCGTGCGCTACCGGACCTCGGAAAAGCCCGGGTCGATTATCGTCGACACCGACGACCGCTATCTCTATTTCGTGCTGCCGGGCGGCAAGGCCGTGCGCTACGGCATCGGCGTCGGCCGCGAGGGCTTCGGCTGGCAGGGCAAGGAAAAGATCACCCGCAAGGCCAAGTGGCCGAGCTGGACGCCGCCGCAGGAAATGATCGTGCGCGAGCGCAAGAAGGGCCGCAACCTGCCGCGCTTCATGCCGGGCGGACCGAAGAACCCGATGGGCGCGCGGGCTCTCTATCTCGGCTCCACCGAATACCGCATTCACGGCACCAACGAGGACTGGTCGATCGGCCGCGCCGTCTCGTCGGGCTGCATCCGCATGCTCAACGAGGATGTGGAGGATCTCTACAACCGCGTCACGATCGGTGCCCGCGTCACGGTGCTTTGAGCGCCGGTTCGCTGAGGGCGTAAAGCTCCACCGGGGTTGAAAAGCCGTCGAGCGGAAACCGCCCGGCGGCGCGAAAGCGCTCCGGCGCCTGATCGGCGATTTCGGCGGTGACGAGGACCTCGGTGTCGAGGCGCTTCGTCATCGCCTCGATACGGGCCGCGGCATTCACGGTCGGGCCGATGACGGAAAACGTCAGACGCTCGGCGACGCCGATGTTGCCGAACATCACCCGGCCCGAGGACAGCGCGATGCCGCAGCCGAGCGGATGCGGCGTTAGCTTGCGCGCCGATGCGAGCCTCCGGCGGACCTCGGCAACGGCGTCCATGGCATTGTGGGTTGCCGCCTGCAGTCCCATCTCGTCCATCGGGAACACCGCCAGCACCGCATCGCCGATGAAATCCAGCACCTCTCCGCCATGGGCGATCACCGCGCCGGCGGTCGCCTCGAAATAGGCGTTGAGATGCGTGAGATAATCGTCGGGCGCCAGCCGGTCGGCGAGCGCCGTCGACCCGCGCAGGTCGCTGTAGAAGATCACCGCATCCAGCGCCTCGCCGTCGCCGTGGCGAATGCGCCCGGAGATCACCTGCCCGCCGGCGCGCTTGCCGAGATAGGTTTCCGCGATGGTGCGGGCAATGCGGGACTGGACATTGGCCCGGCAGGCAAGTGCCAGGCGCATCTGCAGATAGTCGATCCGGTCGATGACCTCGTCGGAAAATCCGCCCGCCGTCCGGGTGCTCCAGGTGACGATGATGCCGGAGACGTCGAAGGGGTTCGATCTCGGCAGGTCGAAGGGCGTCGAGATCACGAGATAGTCGGTGAAGCCCTGATCGCGCAGTCCCGCCAGCATCGGAAATTCCAGCGGTGCGTTGCCATCGGCGAGCCGCCGGCGCATACGCGTTTCGCGCGAGGACAGCAGCGCGCGGATCGGGCTCAAGAGCCACTCGTCGGTGTCGGGCTGGTCGTGGGTGTACAGCCCGTGGGCGACGGTCTCGCCCGGCAGCCACAGTGCGGTTTCCGCCTCGATCAGCGGATGCAGCGTCGACCACGACAGCAGCGCCCGGTCGATGGCGATGCCGGCGGCGCGCATGCGCTCGCAGGTGCCGGCGAACATCTGGCCGATCTCCGGCTGGCCGAGCGCCTCGCGGATCAGCCAGTCCTCTATGTCCTCGATTTCGGGGGTCGTGCGCATGCGGGCCTCCTCGTCGCGAGGGACTGTGCGTCCCGCAGCGTCATTCGTAGCGTGCCGCGATCCGGCCGAGCAAGGAATTCGGCGGGAAGGGGGCCGACTTGTCTAGGCCGGCGCGCCGCCAGATCTCGTTGTAGCAGTGCAGGAAACCGGTCGTGCTCGGCAACCGCGTTCGCGGTGAGAACAACGCCTTGGGGCATTGCCAGTAGTCGATCGGGTTGACGACATCGGGAGCCATCAGCATTGGGGGCGCGAGTGCTGGCCATGTGTCGATCAACGTGGTGAGCAATCTGGGACCGCAGTCGGTCCATGTCAGTCGAGCCGGGTCGAACCCGTCCGCGAAACGAAAGGCAAGATCGATGACGTCGCCCGGCTTCGGGGCCGGGTGATAAATCAGGTTGTTGTTGACCTTGACCGCCCGCCTGCTCCTGAGGCGTTCCGAAACGAAGAACCCTCCCGGGGCGCTGTCGCGCAGGGTTTGCGCCGGGGTCAGGCAGATCACATCTGCATCTGACCAAAGCCCTCCGAAGCGCGAGAGCAGTGCGAGGCGGAAGAGATTGGCGAAAGGGGACAGGCTGCCCTTTTCCACGGTTCCGTTCTGGTAGCGAAAAATCCGGCTTTCCGGGAGAATCTCGCGTGCATCGCGAAGTGTGACCCCCTCCGGGATACGTGTGAGTCCACCGTAGCTCCAGAGATTTACATCGTAGCCGTTGGCCACGAAACTCGCGCATGTGAGCCTGCCGAGGCGGCAGAGCTCCCCTTCCACCCAGAGAATGTGCACAGACAGCGGCGCGACGTCCGTTGGGACGTGTGCCGTCCCGAGCTTCTCGGTCGAAAGAGTGGAAAGCGGAAGCCCTGCAGGCGTCTTGACGCGCAAGCCAGGCAGCTTCGACCCGTTCGGGCCGAAGGCCGTATCGAGGAGCCGATTGATCATGTCGCTCGCATCGCTTGAAATACCTAAAGGCTGAAGAGGTGCGATCGGGTGCAGAAAAGCCCTGCCCGGCTGTTCCGGGCAGGGCTTTGGGAGAATTCATGCTCAGGCGAGCGCGCCGTGGCAGTGCTTGTACTTCTTGCCGGAGCCGCAAGGGCAGGCCTCGTTGCGGCCGACCTTGCCCCAGGTGGCGGGGTCCTGCGGATCGCGGGCACCGCCGGAGACGGGCTGCGCGCCGGCGGTCTCGAACTCGTTCTCGCCGGTCTGCGGGTTGATGTGGCTCGCCTGCATCTCCGGCAGGTCCTCGTCGCCGGGAAGCTGCGGCGGCTGTTCCTGCACCAGCTCGACGCGCATCAACTGTGCCGTGGTCGCTTGGCGAAGGTTGGTCAGCATGCTCTCGAACAGCGTGAAGGCCTCGGTCTTGTACTCCTGCAGCGGATCGCGCTGGGCGTAACCGCGGAAGCCGATGACCGAGCGCAGGTGATCGAGATTGGCGAGATGCTCGCGCCACAGGTGGTCGAGCGTCTGCAGCAGGACCGCCTTTTCGACCTGGCGCATGATGTCGGGCGAATACTGGCCGACCTTGCGCGCCATGGCCTGGTCGGCTTCCTTCTTCAGCCGCTCGATCACCTCCTCGTCGGCGATGCCCTCTTCCTGGGCCCAGGCGACGACCGGCAGATCGAGGTTGAGGACCTGGCGCACTTCCGCCTGCAGGCCTTCGGTGTCCCACTGCTCGGGATAGGCCTTTTCGGGAATGTGGCGGGAGACAAGGCTCTCGATGACGTCGTGGCGCATGTCGGTGACGGTCTCGGCGATGGCCTCGCCGTCCATCAGCTCGATGCGCTGGTCGAAGACGACCTTGCGCTGGTCGTTCATCACGTCGTCGAACTTCAGCAGGTTCTTGCGGATGTCGAAGTTGCGCGCCTCGACCTTCTGCTGCGCCTTGGCCAGCGCCCTGTTGATCCAGGGATGGACGATGGCCTCGCCTTCCTTGAGGCCCAGCTTCTGCAGCATGCCGTCCATGCGGTCGGAGCCGAAGATGCGCATCAGGTCGTCCTGCAGCGACAGGAAGAACTTGGAGCGGCCCGGGTCGCCCTGACGGCCGGAGCGGCCGCGCAACTGGTTGTCGATGCGCCGGCTTTCGTGGCGCTCGGTGCCGATGACGAACAGGCCGCCGGCCTCGATGGCGGTCTTCTTGCGCGCCTCGATCTCGGCGCGGATCTCGGCCTCGCGCGCGGCGCGGGCCTCGCCCTCTTCCATGCCCTCGAGCTCGTAGTCGATGCGCATGTCGGCGTTGCCGCCGAGCTGGATGTCGGTGCCGCGGCCGGCCATGTTGGTGGCGATGGTCACCGCACCCGGAAGACCGGCCTGCGAGATGATCGAGGCTTCCTGCTCGTGATAGCGGGCGTTGAGAACGGCGAAGATCCGGGCCTTCTTGGCGTTGAAGTCGCCTTCCAGCAGCGGCTTGAAGGCGTCCGGGTCGGTGACGTCGACCTGGCGGTAGCCGGCCTTCTTGAGCGCGGCGGCGAGAACCTCGGACTTCTCGATGGAGGTCGTGCCGACGAGAATAGGCTGGCCGCGCGACTTGCACTCGTCCACCAGCTCGACGATGGCCTGGTATTTCTCCTCGACGGTGCGGTAGACCTCGTCGTCGTCGTCGATACGCCGCACCGGGAGGTTCGTCGGAATTTCCACGACCTCCAGGCCGTAGATGTCGCCGAATTCCTCGGCCTCGGTCGAGGCGGTGCCGGTCATGCCGGCAAGCTTGTCGTAGAGGCGGAAATAGTTCTGGAAGGTGATCGAGGCCAGCGTCTGGTTTTCCGGCTGGATCGAGACCTTTTCCTTGGCTTCCAGCGCCTGGTGCAGGCCTTCCGAATAGCGGCGGCCCGGCATCATGCGGCCGGTGAACTCGTCGATGATCACCACTTCGCCGTTGCGGACGATGTAGTCCTTGTCGCGCTGGAACAGCTTGTGCGCCTTCAGCGCCTGCTGCAGGTGGTGGACGACGGAGACGTTCTCCACGTCGTAGAGATTTTCGCCCTTGAGCAGACCCGCCTCGCGCAACAGCGCCTCGAGCTTCTCGTTGCCGGCCTCGGTGAAGGTGGCCGAGCGCTGCTTCTCGTCGAGATCGAAATCGCCGTCGGCGATGTGGGGAACGAAGGCGTCGATGGTGTTGTAGAACTCGCTGCGGTCCTCCAGCGGACCGGAAATGATCAGCGGCGTGCGCGCCTCGTCGACGAGAATGGAATCGACCTCGTCGACGATCGCGAAGTTGTGACCGCGCTGGGTCATCGACGCGCGCTCGTACTTCATGTTGTCGCGCAGGTAGTCGAAGCCGAACTCGTTGTTGGTGCCGTAGGTCACATCCGCGGCATAGGCCGCCTTGCGCTCCTCGTCGGTCAACCCGTGGACGATGACGCCGACGCTGAGGCCGAGGAAGCGGTAGATCCGGCCCATCCAGTCGGCATCGCGGCTGGCGAGATAGTCGTTCACCGTGACGACGTGGACGCCCTTGCCGGCAAGCGCGTTGAGGTAGACGGCGAGCGTTGCCACCAGCGTCTTGCCCTCGCCGGTGCGCATCTCCGAGATCTGCCCGGCGTGAAGGACCATGCCGCCGATCAGCTGCACGTCGTAGTGACGCTGGCCGAGCACGCGGCGCGAGGCCTCGCGGACGGTGGCGAAGGCGGGCTCGAGAATGCTGTCGAGCGACGCACCCTCGGCGATCTGCCTGCGGAATTCGTCCGTGCGCGCCCGCAGTGCATCGTCACTGAGCGCCTTGAGCTCTTCCTCCATGGCGTTGATGGAGGCGACTCGTCCGCGCATCATCTTGATGCGGCGATCGTTTGCTGAGCCGAAGAGCTTTCTGGCGAGTGCGCCGAGGCCGGCCATGTGGCGGTCCTTATTCTTGCCAAGGGCGCCGCCAGGGTCTGACATGGGCGGCAACCCGGCATTCGGATTGACGATACTTGGCACCGGCCTCGCAACCGCCACATTGAGACGGGAGAGGAACGCGCGCCTAGATGGGGTCGTCCGGCCATGAGGCAGGGACGTTCGACAGATAAGAGGGGGTCCGGAGGTTGTCAACGCCGCGCGTTTTGCGCAAGTCTGCCGCCGAGCCATGGCGGGAGGCGTTCGCGCTGCCGCTGCGACGGTTTCTCCGGTGCGACAATCGCCGGCCGGGCCTGGCCGCAAAGGCCCGTGGCCCGTATATGCGACGGTGCCGAAACGGCATCGCGCTCAACTAAGAGGATTACAGCATGACACCCAGATTTGCCGCGACACTGCAGCGCGCCACGGTCGCGTTGGCGTTTGCCTCGGGCCTCGGCCTTGCCGCAGCGCAGGCGCAGGAGCCGGGCGATGCGGTCGCCACGGTCGGGGAAAGCGTCATCACCGAAGCCGACATCGCCTTCGCGTCGCAGGACTTCGCCCAGCAGCTCGCCAATGTGCCGCCGGCCCAGTGGCGCAAGGTCCTGACCGACATCGTCATCGACATGCAGCTGATGGCCAATGCGGCCGAGGACGCGGGCATCGACGACGAGGAAGACTTCCAGCGCCAGGTCGACTTCCTGACGATGCGCGCCCTGCGCAACGCCTATCTGGTGCGCGAAGTGGAGAACAAGGTCACCGACGAGATGGTGCAGGCGGCCTATGACAAGGAATTCGCCGATTACGTCGGCGAGGACGAGCGCAAGGCCCGCCACATCCTGCTGGAAAGCAAGGAAGACGCCGAGGCCGTGATCGCGGCGCTCGAGGACGGCGGCGATTTCGCCGAGCTGGCCAAGGAGAAGTCGACCGGCCCGTCCGGCCCCAACGGCGGCGATCTCGGCTATTTCACCCGCGGCCGCATGGTCAAGGAATTCGAGGACGCAGCCTTCGCGCTCGAGGTCGGCGCCTTCACCAAGGAGCCGGTGCAGACGCAGTTCGGCTGGCATGTGATCACGGTCGAGGACGCCCGCAAGCAGCCGGCGCCGGAGCTTGACGACGTGCGCGACCGCCTGCGCCAGGACCTGCTGCGCGCCCGCTATGCGGAAGTCATGTCGGCGCTGAAGGCCGAGACGGCCATCGAGATCGTAGCCGATGAACCAGCCGCAGAGGACAAGGACGCCGACGCGGCGACGGACGGCGGGGACGCTGCCAAACAGTAGTTTGACAGATCCGGCCAACCGGTTAGACAAATGGCCTGTCCGCGCGTCGCGGGCAGGCCTTTTTGTTTCTCGCTTCTCAAGAAAAGACGGTGCCGCCATGTCGGATGCGATTTCTCCCCTGGCCCCCAAGTCCTATGCGGAGGTGCCCGCCGTCGGCGGCGCGCGTCTGGCCACCGCTTCGGCGGGCATCAAATATGCCGGGCGCACCGATGTTTTGCTGATGCTCTTCGACGAGGGCACGGAGATCGCCGGCGTGTTCACCCGCTCGCGCTGTCCCTCGGCCGCTGTCGACTGGTGCCGGGCGCATCTGGCCGGCGGCAAGGCGCGCGCGCTGCTCGTCAACTCCGGCAATGCCAATGCCTTCACCGGCAAGAAGGGCGTCGAGGCGACGCGCCTGTCGGCGCAGCTCGCGGCGGCGGCCGCCGGCTGCGAGCCGGGCGAGGTGTTCCTCGCCTCCACCGGCGTGATCGGCGAGCCGCTCGCCGCCGCCAAGTTCGACGGCGTGCTCGGCACGATGGCGCAACAGGCCGCGCCCACCGGCTGGCTCGATGCGGCCCGCGCCATCATGACCACCGACACGTTTCCCAAGGCGGCGACGCGCAGCATCGACATGGGCGGCGTTTCCGTCACGCTGAACGGCATCGCCAAGGGCGCCGGCATGATCGCGCCCGACATGGCGACGATGCTCTCCTTCCTCGTCACCGATGCGCCGATCGCGGCGCCCGTGCTGCAGGCGCTGTTGTCGGAAGCGGTCGGGCCGAGCTTCAATTCGATCACCATCGACGGCGATACCTCAACCTCCGACACGGTGCTGCTTTTCGCCACCGGCGCGGCCGGCGGGGCGCGCGTGGAAACGCTCGACGATCCGAGGCTTGCGGCTTTCCGGGCGGCGCTCGCCGATCTGACGCGGGAACTGGCCCACTGGATCGTCCGTGACGGCGAGGGCGCGCGCAAGTTTCTCGAGGTCACGGTGCGCGGCGCGGAAAGCGACGAGAGCGCCCGCAAGATTGCCTTCTCGATCGCCAATTCTCCGCTGGTGAAGACGGCGGTTGCCGGCGAGGACGCCAACTGGGGCCGGGTCGTCATGGCGGTGGGCAAGGCCGGCGAGCCGGCCGAACGCGACCGGCTGGCGATCTGGTTCGGCGATGTGCGCGTCGCCGTCGACGGCGAACGCGACGCGGCCTACTCTGAAGAAGCGGCCACGGCGGTGATGCAGCAGGAGGAAATCCAGCTCACGGTCGACCTCGGCATCGGTGCGGGCCGGGCGACCGTGTGGACCTGCGACCTGACCAAGGAATATGTCGCGATCAACGGCGACTACCGGTCCTGACGCGGGCAAGCGCGTGGAGCCGCCTTCCATCCTGGCGATCGAGACCGCCAACCTGAACGGCTTTCCGGCCTGGATGCAGCGCGCCGACGGCTCCTGGCTGTCGCGCCTGTCGCCGGGTGTTCCGGCGCGGCGGGTCAATTCGCTCAACGTCTTCGATCCGCAAGACGATGACCGGCTCGCGGCGCGGCTTGCCGAAACACAGGCGCTGTATGCCCGTCACGACGTGGTGTTTCACCTGCGCCATACCCCGCTGACGCCGCCGGCGCTGACCGCGCATGTCGATGCCATGGGCTGGCTTTCGGCGGGCGAGACCGATGTGTGGATCCGCCCGGTCGACGCGGGTACGCCGGCCGCGCTTCGGGGCGAGGAGATTGCCACCTGTTCGCTTGCCGACTGGCTCGACGCTTTTGTTCGCGTCGGCGGAACGCGGCCGGAAACGGTCGCGCCCGATGCGGTGGAGCAGCTTGGCGCTGCCCTTGCGCGGATCGCCGCCAGGCGGGTCTGTCTGGTGGCACGCGCCGCCGACGGCGCGCCGGTGGCGGTGGCGATTGCCGTGGCCGACCGAGACCTTCTCGGGATCTACGATCTTGCGGTCGATCCGCTCGTGCGCCGGCAGGGTCTCGGCGCGCGGATGGTGCGGGCGTGCCTTGAGCAGGGCCGCCGGCTCGGCTGCCGCACCGCCTGGCTGCAGGTGGTGCGCGAGAACAGGGCTGCGCGCGCGCTCTACCGTCGCTGCGGCTTTGAAGATGCCTACAGTTATCACTACCGGTTTCCGCCGCCCGACGGCTGAACCGGCGTTTTCCCGGACATGGTGAGCAAAGGGTTATGCGGCCGTGCCGAAACGAGACGGGGTCCTGGATGAAAATGGTTCTGGTCGTGGCCTGCGCGCTGCTCGATGCCGACAACCGGGTTTTGATCGCGCAGCGCCCGGAGGGAAAGGCGATGGCGGGATTGTGGGAATTTCCCGGCGGAAAGCTCGATCCGGGCGAGCGCCCGGAGGACGCGCTCATTCGCGAATTGGACGAAGAACTGGGAATTACGGTTAAGAAAGAGTGCCTTGCGCCGTTAACTTTTGCCAGTCACGCTTATGAGGAATTTCACCTGCTGATGCCACTTTACGTGTGCCGACGATGGTCGGGCACGGTTGCAGGCCGGGAGGGTCAGGCGATCAAATGGGTAAAGCCGGTGCGGCTTCGGGATTATCCGATGCCGCCCGCCGACGAGCCCCTGATCCCGCATCTGATCGACCTCGCCTGAGGGGTTCCTCCCACGCAGGAACGGCCGTGCCGAAACAACAACGGGACGCGCCAGATGACCGCCATTTCCAAAAGCCTTCGCGACGGCAGCGACCGGGTTGCCGTGCTGTTCGACCGGTTCGCGCGCGACGAGGCCGGGTCGACGGCGATCGAATACACGATGATGGTCGGGTTCATTTCCTTCGCGATCATCACCTCGCTCACGGCCATCGGCCGGGTCATCGACGAGGATGTGTTCAGCGTGATCGTCGCCGCCGCCGCCGCGATGTGACGCAGGCCGCAGTCTAAACTCTAGGTTTTGTCCTGACGCTGATCGAGCGCCTCCAGCGCATCCGACAGGCGCATTTTCGCCGATCCCGGCGCCAGCGGTTTCTGCTGGCTTTCGTGCGGCGCCCAGCCTGACAGCGACACGATGTCGAAGGTGGCGCGGATGCGTCCGTCCGCGTCGGCGTGATCGGACGCATAGAGTTCGGCCGCGCGCATCAGCGTCGCGCGGGCCAGAGGTGTGCGGCTCCGCTCGCTCAGCATGTTGGCCGCCCCCATGGCCCTCAGATCCGCCAGCAGCGCCAAAAGGTTGTCGTAGCGCACCGTAACCCGGTCGACGTCGGCGACGGGCAGCGCAAAGCCCGCGCGCTGCAGCAGCGCGCCGAGGGCGCGGGTGTCGGCGAAAGGCGCGACACGCGGTGCCGCGCCACCGGTGGTTTCCAGCTCCGCGCGCATCAAGACGTCCTTCAGTTCATGCAATGTGTCGCCGCCGAGAAGTGCTGCCAGAAACAGTCCGTCGGGCTTCAGCGCGCGGCGGATCTGGATCAGTGCGCCGGGCAGGTCGTTGACGAAGTGCAACGACAGCGCGGAGACGACGAGATCGAGGCTCGCATCGGCAAAGGGGATCAGCGCGTCGTCGGCGACGAGATGCGCGCCGGAGACCTTTCGGTCCTGCGTCAGGATGTCGACGCGAAGCGCCTGTTCGACACCCGGCATGCGCCGCAGCACCTCGTGCAGCCGGCCGGTATGGCCGCCGAGATCGACCGCGACGGGAAAGGCGCGGGTGACGATGGCGAGCCGGTCGGCCAGATCCTCCACCGCATGGGCGAGCAGGAAATCGGCGCCCGGCGCGCGCCGTGCCAGCGCGCGGGCCCGGCGCCGTGCCAGGAGGGCGCGGTCGAAGACGCGCGGGGCGGCATCCGGGGCAGGCACAGGCGGCGGGGTCGGCATGGCGGTGTTCCGTCGTGTTGGGGCCCGCAAGGCTGTGCGAACGGGCGTGCGTGCGGGCGTGTTCGTGATAGGCTTTGATATGGCGAGGCCGCGCGGCTTCGTCAAAACACGGAAGCCGCTCCCGCGTCAACGCGCGGGCTGCGGTCGTGAACGGGGCAGGGCGCGCAGTGGAGCGACAGGCCGGCATGTCGGCGAGCGGTTCTTGCGGCGGGGAGACCGGCGGCCCGGCTCCGGCGCGCGTCTCGCCGGTGATGCGTCTGGTGCAAGGGGCGGTCCGGCTGTTTCACGCGGCAAACGATCTCGCCCTGCCGCCGACATGCCTGTGCTGCGACCGGCTGGTCGCCAGCGACCAGGCGCTCTGTTTCAAGTGCTGGCACGAAATGCCGTTTCTCGCACCGCCCTGGTGCCAGCGCCTCGGCGTTCCCTTCGCCTATGATCTTGGGCCCGGCGCGGTGTCGCCGCAGGCGATCGCCAGACCGCCGGTCTATGACCGGCTGCGCGCGGTCAGCGCCTACAGCGGGCCGGCGCGGGCGCTGGTCGCGCGGCTGAAATACCACGACCGCCCGTCGGTTTCGCGCGCGATGGGGCGCTGGATGGCGCGCGCCGGAAGCGAGTTGCTGTGCGTTGAGGATGCCGACAACGGTCCGCCGCTGCTGGTGCCCGTTCCCCTGCATCGTCTTCGCAACTGGTCGCGCCGCTACAATCAGGCGGGACTTCTGGCGCGCGAGATCGCCCGCGCCAACGGAAACGTCGAGATCTGCGCGGACGGGCTTGGCCGCGTGCGCGCCACCCGCCGGCAGGTCGGGCTGGATGCGAGCGCGCGGGCAAAGAACGTGCGCGGCGCCTTTGCGGTCTCTTCGCAAGGCGCGCTCAGGATCGCCGGGCGGCGCTGCGTGCTGGTCGACGACGTGCACACCACGGGGGCGACGGCCAATGCGGCGGCGCGCGCGCTGATGAAGGCCGGGGCGGCGGGGGTGGACGTGCTGGTCTTCGCCCACGCGGGGGCCGACCGGCCGCTTGGCTAGCGCGCCGGCGCGGGATGCTGGCCCTTGCACAGCGCTGCCAATGCTCGATATATCCCGACCGGGGCCGCAGTCGCGCGGCCCCCACAAGGACACCAAAGCTCAGGAAGGCTGCGACATGGCGGTTGAAGTGTACACCCGGCAGATGTGCGGGTTCTGCACGATGGCGAAGAGCCTTCTGCAGAAGAAAGAGGTCGCGTTCCGCGAACTCGACGCGACCTTTGATCCGGGGCTGCGCAAGGAGATGATCCAGCGCGCCAATGGCGCCTCGACGTTTCCGCAGATCTTCATCAACGACATCCATGTCGGCGGTTGCGACGAGCTGATGGCGCTGGAACGCGCCGGCAAGCTCGACGCGCTGCTGTCGGCCTGACGCAGGCCTCGACGAGCGGGAAGGACAGCGGATGACCCATCTTTGCGCAGCCGTGATCCAGACGCGCAGCGGGCGCGACATCGCCCGCAACATCGAGGAGACGAGCGCGCTGATCCGCGCGGCGGCGCGCGACGGCGCCCGCTACATCCAGACGCCGGAAATGACGCATCTTCTGGAAAAGAGCCGCAAGGACCTGTTTTCCAAGATCGCGACCGAGGAGGCGGACGCGGGCGTTGCGGCCTTCGCGCGGCTCGCCGCGGAGCTTGGCGTCTTTTTGCACATCGGCTCGCTCGCCATCCGCACCGGCGCGGAAAGCGTTGCCAATCGCGGGCTGGTGTTCGGGCCCGACGGGCAGTTGATGGCGCGCTACGACAAGATCCACATGTTCGACGTCGATCTCCCCAATGGCGAGAGCTGGCGCGAATCCGCGACCTATCGGCCGGGCGAGGAGGCGGTGACGGTCGATCTTGGCGACGTCAAGCTCGGCATGGGCGTGTGCTACGACATCCGCTTTCCCGCGCTGTTTCGCGCGCTTGCCGTGGCCGGCGCCGGGGTCCTGAGCGCGCCGGCCGCCTTCACCCGCCAGACCGGCGAGGCGCATTGGCATATCCTGCAGCGGGCGCGGGCCATCGAGACCGGATCCTTTATCGTCTCCGCCGCGCAGGGCGGAAAACACGAGGACGGGCGCGAGACCTACGGCCACAGCCTGATCGTCGCGCCCTGGGGCGAAATCCTGGCCGAGATCGATCACGACGCGCCGGGCTATGCGCTGGCCGAGCTCGATCTCTCCCAGGTCGCTGCGGCGCGCGGGCGCATTCCCGCGCTTGCCAATGCCCGCCCCTTCACGCTGCGCGAGGTGGGCGCGCTCACCGAGGGCGCGCGATGATCCGCTATCAGCTGCGCTGTACCGACGGACACGCCTTCGAGGCGTGGTTTCGCGGCTCCGACGATTTCGAGGCGCAAAGGGCGCGCGATCTGGTGGCCTGTCCGGCCTGCGGGTCGACCCATGTCGAAAAGGCGCTAATGGCGCCGGCCGTCTCCACCGCGCGCTCGCGCGAAGGCCGGGCGCTGCCGGCGCCGGTGCCTGCTCCCGTCGAGGCCGCGGTGCCCGATGCGCCCGCCGGGCCCGTCGCGACCGGGCCGATCGCCGCTGAGGCGAGCGGTCGCGCGGCGGAAATCCTCGACAAGCTCAGGGCGCTTCGCGCGGAACTCATGGCCAAGGGCGAGAACGTCGGATCGGCCTTCCCGGAAGAGGCGCGCAAGATCCACTACGGCGAGGCCGAGGAGCGCGGCATCTACGGTGCGGCAACGCGCGAGGAAGCGGCGGACCTGATCGAGGAAGGCATTCCGGTGCTGCCCCTGCCGGTGCTTCCCGAAGACCGCAACTGATCTCCTCGCCGTTTCGTCACGACAGCCGTTTCAACGCATCGCGCAGGGCCTGAGGGTCCGCCGGCGCAAGCAGCCGGTCGACCCGTGCCTGGGCCTCATGCCAGGCGGGCAGGGCGGCGATTAGCGCGGCGTGCCCGTCGTCGGTGAGGATCAGGCACCTGGCTCGCCGGTCCTTCGGATGCGGTTCGATGCGCACCAACCCCCGACGCTGCAGCGGCTTGAGGGCGGCGGTCAGCGTCGTGCGGTCCATCGCGAGGATCTCGGCAACGGGCGCGAAGGTCGGCGGCTCGGGCCGGTTCAGCGACATCAGCAGGGAAAATTGCCCGTTGGTCAGGCCGAAGGGGCGAAGCGCCTCGTCGTAGTGGCGCGCCAGCGCGCGGCCGGCGCGCTGGACATGCAGGCACAGGCAGGTGTCGCGCACTTGGAGTGTCGCGTTGAAAGCCAGCCGTCTCGACATGGTGTAATCATGTTGATATCAACTCAAATAGGCAAGCAAGGATTGCTGCTTGCCCGCATCCGAGTTGGCTCCGTCGTTCGCGCTTGCGCCACAGGCGACGGGACGCGGTCGGGTGCGTTTCACGAGGAGGAAATGCCGTGAGTTATGTGACTGGAATGATC
The DNA here is from genome assembly GCF_020176715.1 of Stappia stellulata. GTDB lineage: Bacteria > Pseudomonadota > Alphaproteobacteria > Rhizobiales > Stappiaceae > Stappia. Next base: position 97,263 of record NZ_JAIVMF010000016.1, read on the forward strand.
GCGGCCGTGCCGGCTGCGAACAAGGAGGCGTTTCGCGCCCATGCGGCTGCGGCGGCAAAGCTTTTCATCGAGTTCGGCGCCACGCGCGTGACGGATTGCTGGGGCGACGACGTGCCAAAGGGCGAGACGACGGATTTCTTCGGCGCCGTGAAGGCGGAAAAGGACGAGGTCGTTGTCTTCAGCTGGATCGAATTTCCCTCCCGCGAGGTCCGGGACATCGTGTTCGAGAAGATGATGAGCGATCCGCGCATGGCCGAAATCGGCGAAATGCCCTTCGACGGCAAGCGCATGATCTTCGGCGGCTTCGAGGTCATGGTCGATACGCGGGCCTGAGGGCCGGCGCCGCTTTCGTCGCAGGCGTGTCAGGCCAGCCAGTCGCGCATGATGCGGGTGATCGCGTCGGGCGTTTCCAGGGTCGGAAGATGCCCGGCGTCGGCGACCACCTCGAGCCGGCTGTCCGGGATCAGCGCGTGCATTTCGCGGGCCCGGTCCGGCGGCGTGAGCCGGTCGCCCTCGCCGACGACGATGGTGGTCGGGCAGGCGATGCGGCCAAGGTCCGGGCGTGCGTCTGGCCGCGCCAGGATCGCCTCCTGCTGGCGGATGAAGGCTTCAGCGCCGACGTCTTCCGCCATGCGCGTGCAGATCGCCCTGAGGGCGGGGTCGTGCTCGCGGCTTTCATGCACGAACAGCGGAAACAGCGCGGGCAGGATCTGGTCGAACCGCCCGGCGTCGGCAAGCGCCATCTGCCGGCGGCGGTTTTCCGTTTGTTCCGGGGTGTCGGGGCGGGCGGTGGTGTCGAGCAGCATCAGCCGCGTGACGCGCTGCGGCGCCTTGCGCATCACTGCCATCGCCACATAGCCGCCCATCGACAGTCCGGCGAGAGCGAACCGCTCCGGCGCCGTGTCCAGAAGTCGCTGGGCGATGGCGTCAAGCGACGCGTCCGAGCGGTGGTCGGCGATCATCACCGCCCGGCCGGCGAGTGCCGAGACCTGCGGGCCAAACAGGGCGTCCGTGCACAGGAGGCCCGGAACGAGGACCAGAGGCGTGCTGCTCATCGCCGCCTCTACTCCGCCCGGTCCGCGTCGCGGGAAAACAGCATCATGTAGTTCACGTTCATGTCGGACGAGCGGTTCCAGCTGTCGGCGAGCGGATTGAAGGTCACGCCGCAGCGGTCGCGCACGCTCAGGCCGGCGGCGGTCAGCGGGCCTTCCAGCTCCTCCGGCTTCACCAGCTTCTCGTAGCTGTGCGTGCCCTTGGGCAGCCAGCGCAGCACGTATTCCGCGCCGACGATGGCGAGTGCATAGGCCTTGAGCGTGCGGTTGATCGTTGCCATGAACATCAGCCCGCCGGGCTTCACCAGTTGCGCGCAGGCATCCAAATAAAGCGGCACGTCGGAGACGTGCTCGACGACCTCCATGTTGAGCACGACGTCGTATTTTTCACCCGCGGCGGCGAGGTCTTCGGCCGTGGTGGCGCGGTAGTCGATGTCGAGGCCGGAGGTTTCGGCGTGAAGCTTTGCCACCTCGATGTTGGTGGCGGAGGCATCGGCGCCGACCACATTGGCGCCGAGCCGCGCCATCGGCTCGCACAGCAGCCCGCCGCCGCAACCGATGTCGAGGATCGACAGCCCCTTGAAGGCGTCGGCGGAGCGGTCGTCGCGGCCGAAATGGGCCGAGACCTGCTCCTTGATGTAGGTGAGGCGGACGGGGTTGAACTTGTGCAGCGGCCGGAACTTGCCGGCCGGGTTCCACCATTCCGCCGCAAGCGCGGAAAAACGGGCGACCTCGGCATCGTCGACCGTGCCGGTGGAGGTGCCTTTGGAGGTATGTGCGGCGCTCATCGTGGGATCCCTTTCGCTTGGTTCTGGTTTGGTCGATGGTCGCAGGCGCTTTGTCAAGCGTGGCAGTTGCGGTGGGGCGTCGCAGTCTGTATGGCTATGCGCCGATCCGCCCGGCAGTCCCGCCGATGCGGCCCCTTTCACGCTCGCAGTGTCATACGTGTGCCATGGCCCGACTGGTTTTGAAGTTCGGCGGAACATCCGTCGCCAATCTGGAGCGCATCCGCAATGCGGCGCGCCATGTGAAACGCGAAGTCGACGCCGGTCACCAGGTGGCCGTCGTGGTTTCGGCGATGTCGGGCGAGACCAACAAGCTGGTCGGCCTGTGCCGCGAGGCGTCGGCGATGCACGACGCGCGCGAATACGACGCGGTGGTCTCCTCCGGTGAACAGGTCACCAGCGGATTGCTTGCCATCGTGCTGCAGGACATGGGCGTGGAGGCCCGCTCCTGGCAGGGCTGGCAGATCGCGCTGAAGACGGATTCCCAGCACGGCGCCGCGCGCATCACCGACATCGACGGCGAGCGGCTGGTCGAACGCCTCGAGAAGGGGCAGGTCGCCGTGGTCGCCGGCTTCCAGGGCGTTGCGCCCGACAATAGGATCGCGACGCTCGGGCGCGGCGGGTCGGACACCAGCGCGGTGGCGATCGCGGCGGCGATCGGCGCGGATCGCTGCGACATCTACACCGACGTCGACGGGGTCTATACCACTGATCCCAGGATCGTGCCCAAGGCGCGCCGGCTGGAACGCATCGCCTTTGAGGAAATGTTGGAGATGGCCTCGCTCGGCGCCAAGGTGCTGCAGGTGCGCTCCGTTGAAATGGCCATGGTGCATGGCGTGCGCACCTTCGTGCGCTCCAGCTTCGACGACCCGGATGCGCCGCAAGTCGGCGCGGGCGGCCTGCCGCCTGGAACTCTCATTTGCGACGAGGATGAAATCGTGGAACAGCAAGTCGTGACCGGGATTGCCTTTGCAAGGGACGAGGCGCAGGTCTCCATCCGCAACGTCGACGACAAGCCCGGCGTCGCCAGCGCGGTGTTCGGATCGCTCGCCGATGCCAACATCAACGTGGACATGATCGTCCAGAACATCTCGCCCGACGGGCGCACCACGGACATCACCTTCACGGTGCCCGAAAGCGATTACGACCGCGCCTTTTCTGTGCTGGAAAAGCAGCGCGGCACGATCGGCTACGAGGCGATCGAGGGCGCGCGCGACGTGGTGAAGGTCTCGGTCATCGGCATCGGCATGCGCAGCCACGCGGGCATCGCGGCGCGCTGTTTCGAGGGACTCGCGCAGAAGGGGATCAACATCCGCGCGATCACCACCTCGGAGATCAAGATCTCCGTTCTCATCGATTCCGCCTACACCGAGCTTGCGGTGCGGACTCTCCATTCGCTATACGATCTGGACGGGTAAGCGAACGGTTGCCGGCCCGGCGGTCCCGCGGGGCGCGCTGACCGGTTCGGTTTCGTCGCCCGTTCGGACCATGCGGAAAGGACTAGACGGGTGATGCGGAGCACTCTCGCCGGCCCCCGTGTTCTGCTGCGTCGTCTCCGTGAAGTGATGGCGGAGCCGATCAACGCTCAGGAACGGCTCGACAAGATCGTAGTCCTGATCGCGGCCAATGTGGTGGCCGAGGTCTGCTCCGTCTATATCCTGCGTGCCGACGGCGTGCTCGAGCTCTATGCGACCGAGGGTCTCAACCGCGACGCGGTGCACAAGACCAGCCTGAAGGTCGGCGAGGGTCTCGTCGGCCTGATCGCCGCCGACGCGCGGCCGCTCAATCTTCCCAACGCCCAGGCCCATCCCGCCTTCGCCTATCGGCCGGAGACGGGAGAGGATGCCTATAATTCGTTCCTCGGCGTACCGATCCTGCGCGCCGGGCGGACGCTTGGCGTGCTGGTGGTGCAGAATCAGTCGCACCGGACCTATTTCGAGGATGAGGTCGAGGCGCTGCAGACCACCGCGATGGTGATCGCGGAAATGGTCGCCGCCGGCGAACTGGAAGCCATCGTCCAGCAGGGCACCAAGCTCGACCTGACCCGGCCGATGCATTTCCAGGGCGTGGCGCTCTCCGACGGCGTCGGGCTCGGTCATGTGGTGCTGCACGAACCCAGGGTCGTCGTCACCAACCTGATCGCCGAGGATGCCTCCGCCGAGCTTGAAAAGCTGGAGCGCGCCATCGCCCGGCTGCGCATTTCGCTCGACGACCTGCTTGCCTCCGGCGATTTCGCCCAGCACGGCGAGCACCGCGAGGTGCTGGAAGCCTACCGGATGTTTGCCAATGATCGCGGCTGGATCCGCAAGATCGAGGAGGCGATCAACAACGGCCTGACCGCCGAGGCGGCGGTGGAGAAGGTCCAGTCCGATACCCGCGCGCGAATGATGCGCCAGACCGATCCTTACTTGCGCGAACGGCTGCACGATCTCGACGACCTGGCGCACCGGCTGATCCGCGAACTCATGGGCCGCCAGCACGGGCCCGTGTCGGAAAGCCTGCCGCAGGATGCCGTCATCGTGGCGCGCAACATGGGCGCGGCGGAGCTGCTCGACTACGGCCGCGACCGCATCCGCGCCATCGCGCTGGAGGAGGGCGGCCCGACCAGCCATGTCACCATCGTGGCGCGGGCGCTGGGCATCGCCGCCGTGGGCCTTGCGGAAAACCTCGTCAGCCTCGCCGAATCGGGCGACGCGGTGATCGTCGACGGCGAGAGCGGCCAGATCCACCTGCGCCCGGCGCAGGATATCGAAAACGCCTATGCGGAAAAGGTACGCTTCCGTGCCCGCCGTCAGGCGCAATACCGGCGGCTGCGCAACAAGCCCTCGATCACCCGCGACAATGTCGACATCTCGCTGCAGCTCAATGCCGGCCTTCTGGTCGACCTGCCGGCGGTGTCCGAATCGGGCGCGGCCGGCGTCGGCCTTTTCCGCACCGAGCTGCAGTTCATGGTGGCCTCGTCGTTTCCGCGCATGAGCGAGCAGACCGACTACTACCGTCAGGTGCTCGACGCGGCGGACGGGCGCCCCGTGACCTTCCGCACGCTCGATATCGGCGGCGACAAGGTGCTGCCCTACCTGCGCGCGATCCAGGAGGAGAACCCGGCGATGGGCTGGCGGGCGATCCGCTTCGGCCTTGACCGTCCGGGCATCCTGCGCACCCAGATCCGTGCGCTGCTGCATGCGTCCGCGGGCCGCGAATTGCGCATCATGTTTCCGATGGTGTCGGCGGTGTCGGAGTTCCACCAGGCCAAGGCGATGGTGGAGCGCGAGATCAAGCATCTGCGCCGCCACGACCACAAGGGGCCGGAACGCCTGCAGCTCGGCGTGATGATCGAGGTGCCGTCGCTGCTCTATCAGCTTGACGAGCTGTTCGATGCGGTCGATTTCGCCTCCATCGGCTCCAACGACCTGTTCCAGTTCTTCTCCGCCGTCGATCGCGGCAACACGCGGGTCGCCGCGCGGTTCGACACGATGGGCGTGCCGTTCCTCAGGGCGCTGCGCCAGATTGCGGAGCGCGCCAACGCCCACAACACGCCGGTGACGCTGTGCGGCGAGATCGCCGGCCAGCCGTTGCAGGCGATGGCGCTCGCCGCCATCGGCTACCGCGCCCTGTCGATGTCGGCGGCGGCGCTGGGGCCGGTGAAGGCGATGGTGCGCGGCCTCGACGTCGGCCGGCTGTCGGCGCGGCTGCTGCCCCGGCTGGAAACGCCCGGCGCGCTTGAGGATCCGCGCGCGCTGCTGCGCGCCTTTGCCGCTGAAAACGACATTCCGTTGTAGCGAGACGGCTCTCTCGCCTTGCCGGATCGCGCCTGCCGGTCGCGCCGGCTCCTCCCTTCTCACCTCAAAGGATGCCCCCACGCCATGATTGCGGCGGAAAAACTCGAAGCGCTGCTGGCGCGCGTTGCCGAGATCGAACACGGGATGACGCAAAACCCGGATCCGGACACCTATGTCAAACTGTCGCGCGACTATGCCGAACTGGAACCGCTGGCAAAGAAGGTCCGCGCGCTGCAGGAGGCGGAAGGCGAGCTTGACGACGTCGAGGCGATGATCGCGGACGCGGGCGGCGACAAGGACATGAAGGCGCTGGCGGAAGCCGAACGCGAGACGCTTGTCGAGCGGATCGAGACGCTGAGCCAAGACGTGCGCCTCGGTTTCCTGCCGCGCGATTCCGCCGACAGCCGCAACGTCATCCTCGAGGTGCGGGCCGGTACCGGCGGAGACGAGGCAGCACTCTTTGCCGGCGACCTGTTTCGCATGTACCAGCGCTTCGCCCAGCTCAACGGCTGGAAGATGGAGATCCTGTCGGCGAGCGAGGGCGAGGTCGGCGGCTTCAAGGAGGTGATCGCCTCGGTCTCGGGCCAGAATGTCTTCGCCCGGCTGAAGTTCGAATCCGGCGTCCACCGGGTGCAGCGGGTGCCCGACACGGAATCGGGCGGGCGCATCCACACCTCGGCCGCGACGGTCGCGGTGCTGCCGCAGGCGGAGGATGTCGACGTCACCATTCAGGAGTCGGATCTTCGGATCGACACCTTCCGGGCCTCGGGTGCGGGCGGCCAGCACGTCAACACCACCGATTCCGCCGTGCGCATCACCCATATTCCGACCGGCATCGTCGTCGGCGTGCAGGACGAGCGCTCCCAGCACAAGAACAAGGCCAAGGCGATGCAGCTCCTGCGCGCGCGCATCTTCGATGCCGAACGCGCGCGCCTTGCCGAGGAACGCACCGAGGCCCGCCGGCTGCAGGTCGGCTCCGGCGACCGCTCGGAGCGCATCCGCACCTATAATTTCCCGCAAGGACGGGTGACCGACCACCGCATCGGCCTGACGCTCTACAAGCTTCCCGAAATCGTCAGCGGCGAGGCGCTCGGCGAGGTCATCGACGCGCTTGTCCTCGATTATCAGGCCAATCTGCTCGCGGCCGAGGGCCTGTGACCCAGGGCGCGGCACCGGGCGATGCGCCGGAGACGCTCGGCCGGCTCGCGACCCGGTTGCGCAAAGCGTTCCGCGCGGCCGGGCTGGAAACGGCCGCGCTCGATGCGCGCCTCCTCGCCGCCCGTGCCGCCGGGGTCGAGGTCGACCGGGTCGTGCTCGATCCGGAGCGGCCGGTCTCGCCGCAGGAGGCGGCGCTCGCTGCGGACATGATGGCCCAGCGGCTCGCCGGAGAGCCGGTCGGCCGCATTCTGGGGGAGCGCGAGTTCTGGGGGCTGACCTTCGCCCTGTCGCCGGAGACGCTGGAGCCGCGTCCGGACACGGAAACCCTCGTCGCGCAGGCGCTGGCGTGGTGCGATGCGCGCGGCGGACGCGAGCGGGACTGGCGGTTCGCCGATATCGGCACGGGAACGGGGGCGATCGCGGTCGCGTTGTTGAGCGAGCTGCCGAAGGCTGTCGCCGTCGCGGTCGATCTGAGCGAGGCCGCACTTGCCACCGCGCGGGAGAATGCCCTTCGCAACGGTGTCGGCGACCGGTTCCATGCGGTGTACGGGGATTTCGCCGATGCGCTCGCCCCGGGCTTCGACCTGCTGGTCAGCAATCCGCCCTATATCGCGGTGGAGGAAACCGCGACGCTTTCGCGCGAGGTGCGCCTGTTCGATCCGCCGCTGGCACTCTTTGCCGAGGACAACGGGCTGGCCGCCTATCGGCGAATCGCCGCCGAGGCGGCGCGCCTTCTCGTTTGCGGCGGGGCGGTGATGGTCGAGATCGGCGCGACCCAGGCGTCATCCGTGTGTCGGATCCTGGAAGCGGGCGGACTTGAAGAGACCGCCGTCTTTCAAGACCTTGGCGGGCGCGACCGCGTTGTCGGCGGGCATAGGGTTGCAAAATGACACCAGATTTTTCCCGCGTGAAAAAGACGCTTGGAAAACCCGGCGGAACCGGCTAGTTTCTGAGCGCCGAGACCCGACGGGGGTGGTGCTTTTATCCACGGGTAGGCAGTTCGACAAGTTTTTGAGAGACTTTTCGTTCCAGCCAGAACCTGCATTGCGCGACGGGGAACCACCGTCGGAGACGATGCGCCGAGGACCTTCGGGTCCCAGGGCGACTTGGCATAGGTCTGTTCAGGTGACTTCTTCCAGACTACCGGAGAGGCCGGCGCTGACGCGTCGCCCTGCTCGCGAGCGAAGGACCTGCATGGATCGCGCAACACCGACTTAGTCTCGTTGCGTTTCATGGCGCCGGTCCGTGTCGGACCGGACTGTTGATCGGCCGTTGTCGATCGCCGTTCGTGAGAGAAAACGGCAGAATGAGACCAGGAAATCAGAACAACAAGCGCATCCGTGGCCGTGGCGGCCGCAAGGGTCCCAATCCGCTTTCGCGGACGTATGAGTCCAATGGACCCGACGTGAAGATCCGCGGCACCGCCCACCATGTCGCCGAAAAATACCAGCAGCTTGCGCGCGATGCCGCCGCTGCCGGCGACCGGGTGATCTCGGAAAATTACTATCAGCACGCCGAGCACTATCTGCGCATCATCGCCTCTGCCCAGCAGAGCATGCAGCAGCCTGTGGTGCTTCCGCGCGGCGACGAGGCCGAAGACGAGGCGGAGGCGCAAACCGAACGCGCCGAGCGTCAGGATCGCCAGGAGCGTCGCGATCGTGGTGACCGGGGTGATCGCGGCGAGCGCGGGGATCGGGGCGAGCGCAACGAGCGCAGCGACCGCGGCGACCGTGACGCGGCCAAGTCGGATGACGGGGCCAAGTCGGTGATGCCGCTGGATGCGCCCCAACCCTTCGTCGACAACATGCCCGTTCTGAATGCCAAGAGCGCGGGGGCCGGCGACGGCCCTGCGACCGCAAAGGCGAAGGACGAGGACAACGGCGACAGCAGCGACGACGACGACGATCGTGGCCGGCGCCGCACGCGCGGAACGCGGGGACGCGGCCTGCGCAAGGCCCGCACCCCCGGCACGGGCGACGACGCCGGTGCAAAGGACAGCGATCAGGACGATGCGCCGGCCGCCAATGGCGCCGACGATGCCGCCGGCGGAGACGCCGGCGAGCCGGAGGCGAAACCCAAGCCGCGTGCCCGCCGGACGCCGCGTGCCCGCACGCCCAAGGCGGCCGCAACGGACGAAAAGAGCGAGACGCCCGCGACCAACGACGCCTAAGGAGATAGCGGACCGGTCTTGATCCGGTCTCGAGCGATCCAGGCGTTGCCCGACGGGCCGTCAACTGCCACTGACCAGGAGCACGCGGCGACGCGTGCTCCTTTTTTGTTGCTCTACGGGCTTTCCCTCTTTTGTGATCGAAATGCCACACTATATCCTGTGAGCGGCCTGGACCGGCCGCGCGGGTGCCGGATGAGGGCCCGCAATCCGTAAAGGCGTCCTGCTTCGGGGGATGGCCTGATCTGGAGGTGACAGATGAATTTCGAGAAATACACGGAACGCGCGCGGGGATTCGTGCAGTCGGCGCAGACCTATGCGATCGGCCAGTCCCATCAGCAATTTTCGCCGGAACACCTGTTGAAGGTGTTGCTCGACGACCCGGAAGGCATGGCCGCCGGTCTGATCGAGCGCGCAGGCGGGCGCGTCAAGGATGCCGTCCTTGCCAATGAGAAGGCGCTTGCCGGCATTGCCAAAGTGTCGGGCGGCTCGGGTCAGCTTTATCTGGCGCCGGCGCTGGCGCAGCTCTTCGACCAGGCAGAGAAGATCGCCGACAAGGCGGGCGATTCCTTTGTCACGGTGGAGCGGCTGCTGCTCGCGCTTGCCATGAGCAAGGAGAGCGAGGCCGGCAAGGCACTGGCCGCTGCCGGCGTCACGCCGGCGAGCCTGAACGAGGCGATCAACGCCCTGCGCCAGGGCCGCACGGCCGACAGCGCCTCGGCGGAAAGCCAGTATGACGCCTTGAAGAAATATGCCCGCGACCTGACCCAGGCAGCGCGCGACGGCAAGCTCGATCCGGTCATCGGCCGCGACGACGAGATCCGCCGCACCATTCAGGTCCTGTCGCGCCGCACCAAGAACAACCCCGTGCTGATCGGCGAACCCGGCGTCGGCAAGACGGCGATCGCGGAAGGTCTCGCGCTTCGGATCGTCAACGGCGACGTGCCGGAGAGCCTGAAGGACAAGAAGCTTCTGGCGCTCGACATGGGCTCACTGATCGCCGGCGCGAAGTATCGCGGCGAGTTCGAGGAGCGGCTGAAGGCGGTTCTGTCGGAGGTGCAGGCGGCGGCCGGCGGCATCGTGCTGTTCATCGACGAGATGCACACGCTGGTCGGGGCCGGCAAGGCGGATGGCGCGATGGATGCGTCCAACCTCTTGAAGCCCGCGCTCGCGCGCGGCGAGCTGCATTGCGTCGGCGCGACCACGCTCGACGAATACCGCAAGCATGTCGAAAAGGACGCGGCCCTTGCCCGCCGGTTCCAGCCCGTGTTCGTCTCCGAGCCGACGGTCGAAGACACCATCTCGATCCTGCGCGGCATCAAGGAGAAATACGAGCTGCACCACGGCGTGCGCATCACCGACAGCGCGGTGGTCGCGGCCGCGACGCTGTCCAACCGCTATATCACCGACCGGTTCCTGCCCGACAAGGCCATCGACCTGATGGACGAGGCGGCGAGCCGGCTCAGGATGCAGGTCGACAGCAAGCCGGAGGAGCTCGACGAGCTCGACCGTCGGATCATCCAGCTCAAGATCGAGCGTGAAGCGCTCAAGAAGGAGACGGATGCCGCGGCCAAGGACCGGCTCGACAAGCTCGAGGGCGAGTTGGCGGATCTTGAGGAAGAGGCCTCGGCGCTGTCTGCCCGCTGGCAGGCGGAAAAGCAGAAGCTCTCGTCCGAGCAGAAGCTCAAGGAGCAGCTCGACCAGGCGCGCAGCGATCTGGAACGGGCACAGCGCCAGGGCGATCTCGGCCGGGCGGGCGAGCTTGCCTATGGCGTCATTCCCGATCTGGAAAAGGCCATCGCCGAGGCGGAAGGCCAGGACCAGGGCGGCGACATGGTCGAAGAGGCGGTCACCACCGACCACATCGCCCATATCGTGTCGCGCTGGACCGGTATTCCGGTCGACAAGATGCTGCAGGGCGAGCGCGAGAAGCTTCTGCGCATGGAAGACGAGATCGCCCGCCGGGTGATCGGCCAGCAGGAGGCGGTGCATGCGGTGTCCACCGCGGTGCGGCGTGCCCGCGCCGGCCTGCAGGACCCGAACCGGCCGATCGGCTCGTTCCTGTTCCTCGGCCCGACCGGTGTCGGCAAGACCGAACTGACCAAGGCGCTGGCGGAGTTCCTGTTCGACGACGAGACCGCGATGGTGCGCCTCGACATGTCGGAATACATGGAGAAGCACTCCGTCGCCCGCCTGATCGGCGCGCCTCCGGGCTATGTCGGTTACGAGGAGGGCGGTGCGCTGACCGAGGCGGTTCGCCGGCGGCCCTATCAGGTCGTTCTCTTCGACGAGATCGAGAAGGCACATTCGGATGTGTTCAACGTGCTGCTGCAGGTGCTGGACGACGGTCGCCTGACCGACGGTCAGGGCCGCACGGTCGACTTCCGCAACACGCTGATCGTGATGACCTCGAACCTGGGTTCGGAGTTCCTCACCGCCCAGGCCGAGGGCGAGGATTCCTCGATGGTGCGCGATCAGGTGATGTCGGTGGTGCGGGCGCATTTCCGCCCCGAATTCCTCAACCGGCTGGACGACCAGATCCTGTTCCACCGGCTGCAGCGCAACCAGATGGCGGCGATCGTCGACATCCAGCTGAACCGGCTGGAGCGGCTGCTCGGCGACCGCAAGATCGAGCTGACCCTCGACGAGGACGCTCGCATCTGGCTCGCCGACAAGGGCTACGACCCGGCCTATGGCGCGCGTCCGCTGAAGCGGGTGATCCAGCGCGAGGTGCAGGATCCGCTCGCCGAGCTGATCCTCGCCGGCAAGGTCGCCGACGGTCAGTCGGTGCGGGTGAGTGCCGGAAGCGACCGGCTGCTGTTCGAGGTGGCCGGCACGCAGAGCGAGGCGGCCTGACGCGAGCCGCCGCAGCCTGGACCGCGGCACGGCGACAGCCGCCGTCCCTCAAAATGGAAAAGGCCCCGGACAGTCCGTCCGGGGCCTTTTTCGTTTGCTGCCGGTCGTGATCGACGCGGGTGTGTGGGCGCGGGCTGCTCTGCTGTCAGGGGCGCTCGAGCGAGGCGACGCGCGAGGGGCCGGCGGCGCGTTCGACCAGCGTGTCGATGCGGTCGCGCTCGCGGTTGAAGGCCTCGAGGATCTCGCCTTCCAGCACGCGGCCGCGCGGCAGGCGGATGCGCATCGGGTTGACGAAGCGGCCGTTCACCTTGACCTCATAGTGCAGATGCGGGCCGGTCGACAGGCCGGTGGAGCCGACATAGCCGATGACCTGACCCTGGCGCACGCGCATGCCTTCGCGAATGCCGTTGGCGAAATTCGTCTGGTGGCTGTAGGTCGTGGTGTAGCCGTTGGCGTGCTGGATCTCGATGCGGCGGCCGTAGCCGGAGACCCATTTCGCCCGGCTGATCACGCCGGCGCCGGCGGCCATGATCGGCGTGCCGCGCTGCGCCGACCAGTCGACGCCGTTGTGCATGCGCATCGTGCCGACGATGGGATGCTTGCGCATGCCGAAGCCCGAGCGGTAGCGCCCGCCCGACAGCGGCTTGCGCATCAGGAACTTCTTCGCGCTCTTGCCGGTCTCGTCGTAGAAATCGACAACCCCGTCGTCCGGCGTGCGGAAGCGGTAGAAGCGGCGGGTGGTGCTGCGGTTGGTCAGCGCGGTGTAGAGGATTTCCGCCGGCACGTCGGCATCGTCCTGCTGGAGGCCGTAGAAGACCTCGAAGGAATCGCCCGGCTTCACCCGCGACTTGAAATCCACGTCGAAGGAGAAGATCCGCACCAGATCGGAGATCAGGTCCTTCTCGACGTTCTGTTCCAGCGCCGTTTGATAGAGACTGTCGTAAAGCGTCGGCGTGGTGCCGGCATAGCCGACCCGGTCGGCCTCGGCGAACGCGTCCGGCAGGAAGGTATCGGGAGCCTCGGCGGCGACGAACTCGCCGGTGTCGGAGCGTGCGACCGTCGCCTGGTGATCGGTGTCGGTGTAGAGGCTGATGCGCTGCGGCACCATGCTTTCGGCGGCGGCTGCGCTCGGCGCCATCGCCAGGCGGATGCGCTGTCCGGTGTCGACGCCGGCGATGTTGAACTCGCGCTCGAAAGCTTCGATGATCGCGTCGGCCTCTTCCTCGCCCGCGGCGTTTTCCAGAAGCACCTCGCGGAAGGTCCGCTCTCCCGAAATCGGGATGATCTTTTCTTCCATGCCGGCGAAGGCATCCGTCGTGTCGCTCTTGGAGACGAAAGACACGTTTTCCGGCGTGATCCGCACATTGAGCCGGGACAATTCGGGCTGCTGCGCCAGGTTGAAGTCGAAGCGGCCCGGATCGATCACCGGTCCGGCCACGCTGTCGATGGCATTTCCCGACAGGAAGCGCGCCGACTGGCGCACGATCTGCTCGATCTCGACATCCTGAAGTCCGGCGTTGGTGATCGCCAGCGGGTTGTCGACGGGAAAGTCGCTGACGCTGATCGAGACTTCGCCCTCCACCCGCGCATCGTAGACGGCATCGCTGACGGCGCGTTCTGGAAGGACGTTGTTGTCGGAGAAAAGCTTGATCGGGTTGAACGGCGGAATGTCGGCGGCCGTCTCGCGCGACGCGCGGGTCGCAAGCGTCGCGGTGACAAGGGCGAAGGGGCGTACCTTGATATGGTCGCGGTCGCCGACCCTGTGCACGGTGGAGACAGGGATCACCTGGCGAGTGGAATATTGCGCCGCCGCGCGGATCACCCGGTCGCCCTTGGCCGACCCACGGCCGATGGTCCCGGGCGAGGCGATGCCGTCATCGCCGCGCACCGGCGCGGCCGAGACCTGATACTGGCCGTCGAGGGCGGCGAACAAGGCCCCGCCCATCAGGGTGACCGAGGTCAGGCCCGTCAGGACGGAGCCGGTCAGCCAGCGAATGCTGACCCGCCGCCGATCCGGAAGCTGCGCACGTTCGTCATAGACCATGAGCGGCGGTTCATCCCCGAGATCAACGCCGTCGCGATCGATATGCCTTCCGCTTTGCTGCATGATGCCTTGCTCAATCCATTCTTTCCTGGCGCCCCGCCCGACCGGGGCACCGTCAAACCGTCTTGTCTTCAGACCGCCGCAAATCGCCGCTGTCGCGATATCGATCCGCCGGCGGATCGCGATGTCCTGCAAAGCCGCGACACGGCGGGTCGTTTCCGGCTGCGGCGAAGCCTGCGCCCGAGCGGGATCGCATCCGCGCGCGGGCTTACCATAGGCGTCCCGGTGGACAGGAGCAATTCGGCGTATTTATGGCGCGCGCCCGCGTAAGGCGGAGATCCGGCCTCGCAATCGGATTTGGTTCCGCTCTCAAGACCCCGACAGGGCGTCGGACCGCGAGGATGCGATCCCGTTCGCATGGATGCGGCCTCGGCCGGAAGAGAGGAAGGCAAGAGAGGAGGGGAGGGAACGAGGGGCGCAAAACTGGCTGGATTTCATGACAGGGAGATTGCAGGAGGAGCGCGGTTGCGCCGGCGAAACCGGCCTTTTGCTGGTTTGCGTTGGGGTTGATTTGTATGATTTTGGTTTGGGTATTTTGCGTCTGTGGATTGTTAGTTTGTTGATTTGTTTGATGGATTTGTTGTTTCGGGGTTTTGTTTTCCCCAGTTTGGTGTTTGTGGATTGGGTGATTTTTTGGAGTTTGGATTTTTTTTCGGGAAGTCGCTTGACGGTTGGAGTTGGTGGTGACTATATACGTCCAACAACGACGGCGGCGCCGGGGTTTGG
>NZ_JAIVMF010000017.1 GCF_020176715.1 Stappia stellulata
GTCTTGGGCGTGGGCGCGGCCGGATCCGGCCGCCGGCGCGCCGCCGCCGTCTGGGCCGCAGCCGCCGGTTTCAAGCGGCTCCGGCCTGGCCCCGCCGCGCCCTTCTCCGCTCGCGGACCGTTTCCCTTCGGATTGCTCACCGTTTCTCCGCCGCCTTCCAAACATGAATTATGATTCAGTATTCATGTTTTGAGCAGATGACGCAAGGGGCTTGCCTGCGTTTGCAAGCCGGCGCAACGGACGCATCCGCGGGAATGCGGTCGCAACAGGGCCGCGGGAGAAAGGGACGGGACCCGGACGACAACCGGTTCAGGGCGCAGGCTATATCGTCCCGTCGTCGGAGGGCTTTTGCAAGGCGTTGACCAACGCTGCCGCGCCCAGAAACACCGGCGAGACCCAAAAGCCTGCCGAAATGTCGCCGGCAATATCGGAAACGGCACCGGCGATGAGCGGCCCCACCGTCTGACCGAGCGCAAAGCTCAGTGTCAGGAGGGAAATCGCCGCGGTCCAGTCGCTGGCCGGGAGTTGTCGCTGGGCAACGATCGTGATGGCCGTCGGGCCGGCGAGAAAGCTGCCGCCGAAGATGACCGCCGACACGAACATAGCGACCGGCCCCGAAGAGACCAGCACCGCCAGCGTGCCGACCGTCGCCGTTGCGAACACGATGGTTGGGCCGAGCCCGCCCCGGAGCGCGCCGAGAACCCGCCCCCAAACCAGGGTGGAAATCGCCGAAACCAGCCCGAGAACCATCCAGAAGGAGGTCATGCGCGTGTCGGAGATTCCCTGGCTGCCAAGCAGCGCGATGATGAAGGTCATGTATCCGACGTAGCCGGCGCCGAAGAGGCCGTAGCCGAAAAAGGTCGGCGCGATGCGGCGAAACGCCGGGAGGCCCAGGAGTGGCGAATTGCCGCCCGCCGGTTCGCGAATGCCGCGCACGGCCCAGGCGGCCATCGGCAGGCCGGCCAGCCCCAGACCGCCAAGCGCGATCCAGCCGTCCGGCCAGCGCGCGGCGACACCGTTCATTGCAATCGGAACGGCAAACCCCGCCAACAGGATCCCGACCCCGACACCGGCGACATAGATCCCGACCATGGTGCCTCTGCGCCGCGGATCGGACGACCGGGAGATGGCCGCAGCCAGAAACGCCCCGATCACGAAGGTATGTGCCGTGCTGACGCCGCCAAGCGTCCGCACCAGAAACAGCATGGTGAATTCCGCAAACACCCCGGTGGCAAGCAGCGCCAGGGCACTCAGCAGAAAGGCGGCGAGAAAGGTGCGTTTTGCGCCCCATCGGCTCGCGGCCCAGGGCGCGCTCAGCGCGCCGGCGATATAGCCGACGCCATTCGCCGTGTTCAGCGCCCCGGCCTGGACATAGCTCAACGCCAGATCGGCCTGCATCGGCGGCAGCAGCAAGGCATAGGAAAACCGCGACAGCCCCAGCGCGAGCGCGGCTCCGGTCGAAAGCGCAATCGCGGTCGCGAATTCGATCCGCGCGTCGCCGCTGCTGCGGTCAACGGCTTGGGAACTCTCCATGCTGCCCCCCCGATTCGATCCGCAAGGGATCCCGGCTTGCCCCGCGCGGTTGCCCGCTGCGCTGTCGACCCACGCCGCAGCATTGCGGAAACGGCCATTCTTGACTATCATGTCAAACTTGACAGACCTGTCAAGATTGAAACGAAGTGGACGCTGCGCAGATGGTGGGAACCAGACAGTTCGACGAAAACGCGGTGATGCAACGCGCACTGGACGTGTTTCGCCACAAGGGACTTTCCGCCACCTCGATGATCGACCTGGCGCTTGCCACGGGCGTGCATCGCGGTTCGCTCTACAATGCCTATGGCGGCAAGAACGCGATCTTCCTGACCGCATTCGAGCAATACGCCCGGGACTACCTGCAAGGGATCCGCGTCGCCCTCGACCAGCCGGACGCGCGCGCGGCGCTGACCGCCTTCGTGGATCAGGTGCTGACGCGCATGACGACCGGGTCTCCGGCGCGCGGGTGCCTGACGACACGCACCGCCGCGGAAAGCAATGAGACCACGCCCTTGGTACGTGAGCGCATCCGCGGCTGGCTCAAGGAGCTGGAAGACACCATCGAGGCGGGCCTTCGGCAACACGGCCTGGCGGCACAACTGGTTCTCCCCCCGCGCGAGACGGCGCGTTTCCTCGTGACCTTCACGCGCGGGCTGGCCGTGATGGAGCGCGTCCATCAGGACGACGCGTCCTTGCGGGAACTTTCGAGGTCCCTGATCGACGTGCTCGTGCAGCGGGACGCAGCGCCCTGACGACGGGGAACCGCCCACAAACCCGCGAATTCTTCGAAACATGAGCCTTTCACGCAGGATTTTCGCATCGCGCCGTTGACGCGGCTGCGAGCGCGACGCATATCTTAAGGCATGCGCCTCACTCAACAGACCAATTACGCGGTCCGCACCCTGATCTATTGTGCGGCAAACCCCGACAAGCCCAGCCGGGTCGCGGACATCGCGGCCAGCTTCGAGATGTCGGAAACGCATCTCTTCAAGATCCTCAAGGTTCTCGTCAGCAACGGCTTCGTGCGCACGCTTCGCGGTCGCAACGGCGGGCTGATGCTGGCCCGCCCTGCGGAGGAGATCACCGTCGGCGCCGTGGTGCGCGCCGCCGAGGAAAGCTTCCTGCTGGCGGAGTGCTTCGAATCGGGTCGCAAGGACTGTCCGCTGATCACGTCTTGCGGCTTCAACGGCCTGCTGCATGAAGCGCTGGAAGCCTTCATGAACGTGCTTGACGCGCATACGATCGCGGAACTGGCCGAGGACCGGGGCGAAATCCGCTTCCTGCTGAACATCGACCCCGCCGTCGACGGTGCCGTGGCACGCGTTTCCTGATCCGCCTGACGGATCGCGCCGCGCGTCGGATCGCCTGACCACGACAGCAACGAAAAAGGCCGCCGGGGATGCCCCGACGGCCTCAAACTGCTGACGAAGGGTGCGAAGGCTCTTCCACGTCATACCGGGCAAGCGCAAGCGCGACCCGGTATCGGAGAGCCAAAGGCCCATCCTTTTCAGCGAATTGCCCGCCGCGAGACGGTGCCTCTCCGATCCCGGCTCTCATTGCATTCGGCCGGGATGACGACCCTTCAGGCTTTGTCATCATCCTCAGGCAGCCGGGGATGCCCCGACGGCCTGATTTTTTGCGCGATCAGTTGCGCTTACTGGATTTCCGAAACCACTTCGAAGCCGTCGCCGGAGACCTTGAACAGGGCATAGGTGCCCGGAACGTCGCCCTTGTCGTCGAAGTTGTGGTCGCCAGCCGCGCCCTTGTAGTCGATGGCGGTGCCGGCCGCGATCAGCTCCTTGGCCTTCGCCCATTCGCCGGCGCGGATCGGCTCGCCTTCGCCGTTGGAGATCTCGCGCAGCGCGGCCGAGACCTTGGCCTTGTCGCCGCCGGCCTTTTCGATGGCAAGCGCCAGCATGAAGGCCGCGTCGTAGGAGGTCGTGGCGAAGATCGCCGAGGGATCACCGCCGACGTCGGCAAACGCCTTGGAGAACATCTCGAGCGAATCCGACTTCTCGCCGACCGGAGCCGAAGAGAGGAAGGTGGTCAGGTTCTCCGCGCCGAGTTCCTTGATCGGGGCGTCGGACTTCATGCCGTCACCGCCGACGAAGTTCGTGAAGAAGCCGTTTTCCAGCGCCTGGCGCAGCATGGTCAGGCCGGAGCCGTCGCCATAGTCGAAGATCACCAGCGTGTCGGCGCCGCCCGAGGCAAGCTCGGCCAGGTTGGACCGGTAGGAGGCCTTCTCGCCCTCATGCGCGGCGAAGCCGGCGATCTCGCCGCCATTGCCCTCGAACTCCGAGCGGAACGCTTCGGCAAGGCCCTTGCCGTAGTCGTTGTTGAGATAGGCGACGGCGACCTTCGCGGTTCCGCGCAGGAGCAGCGTGCGGGCAAGCGCGCGGCCCTGGAAGTCATCGGAGGGCACGGTGCGGAACACAGTGTCATTGTCGTTGAGGCCGGAGATTTCCGGCGAGGTGCCGGACGGCGTGATCACGGTGACGCCGGCAGGAATGGTGACCGAATTGGTTGCCGCAAGCACTGCGCCCGAGCAATGCGGGCCGACGATGCCGATCACGTTCTCGATGTTGACCGCCTTGGTGGCCGCATCCGTGCCGTTCTGCGGGTTGCAGGCGCTGTCGCCGATCACCGCGACCAGCTGCTCGCCGTCGAGGATACCGCCGTTGTCGTTCACCTGCTGCACGGCAAGACGGGCGCTGTCGATCATCGCCGGCGCCATCGCCGCGATCGGACCGGACACGCCGCCGAGCAGACCGATCTTCACGTCGGCCTGGGCCGGCGCAGCCATTGCCGTCGCGCCAAGCAGCGTCGCGGCCAGGGCGGTACGGAACTTGTTCATCACTCACCTCCACTTATGATTCACGCTGCGGTCAAAGACCGCGCGTCTTGCCGGGATCCGTCTTTCCGGTCCCGTCTGAGGAGACAGTCTCAACCGAAACGTGCCGTCCCCACAAGCTTCATTTCGACTTTTCAGACACCTCTTCGCGTGTCCCCTGAGGCTCCGGCAAAAGCCCCTCCGGACGGAAGCGCAGCACCAGCTGAAGCATCAGCCCGATCAGGAAGACGCGCATGTATTTCGCCTTCACCGCATATTCATGCGGCAGCTGGTCGGTGACGATCTCCGACATCGACCAGATGATCCAGACAACGGCCACGCCTAGGATCGCGCCGCGATTGTTGCCCGACCCGCCGAGGATCAGCATGATCCAAACGAGGAAGGTCGCGATCATCGGATCGATCGCCTCCGGCGTGATCGTGCGGTTGAAATGCGCGAAGAGCGCGCCGCCCAGCCCCATCAGCGCGGAGCCGAAGATGAAGGCCTCCAGCCGGCGGAACGGCACGTCCTTGCCCATCGCCCGGGCGGCGTCCTCATTGTCGCGGATGGCGCGCATCATCCGGCCCCAGGGCGCGGCGATCTGGCGTTCCACCATCAGATAGGCGACGAGCAGCACGCCGGCGACGATGGCCAGATAGGCGAGCTGCGAATAGACGTAGGGAAGATCGCCGAAGGGCCGCGGAATATCGGTGATGCCACGCGCGGAGTTGGTCAGCCAGTCCTCCGACTTGATCACCAGGCGGATGATTTCGGCAACGCCGATGGTGGCGATGGCCAGATAGTCGGAGCGAAAGCGCAGGCAGATCTTTCCGATCGGCCAGGCGATCAGCGCCGCAGCCAGCATCGCGCCGATCCAACCAACGGGCACCGGCAAGTCAAAGCCGCCGATCCGGCCCTCGACGGCGGGCGAGGTCAGGATCGCGGAGGTATAGGCGCCGACGGCGAAAAAGCCGGCGATACCCGCGTTGAAGAGGCCAGTGAAGCCCCACTGGATATTCAGCCCGAGCGACAACAGCGCATAGATGCAGATGAAGATCGCCATGAAGACGGCATAATTGGCAAGACCGATCCATTCCATGTCAGCCGTCCCCCCTAAAGAACCTTGCCCTTGAGCAGCCCGGTCGGGCGCACAAGCAGCATGAGCAGCAGGATCGCGAAAGCGGTCGCGGCCTTGTATTCGGTCGGCAGGAACAGCGTCGACATCTCCTCCGCGATGCCGACGATCAGCCCGCCGAGAACCGCGCCCTCGACGCGTCCGACACCGCCGAGGATGGCGGCGGCGAACATCGGCAGCAGCATGGTCCAGCCCATCATCGCCTTGAGCTCGTAATTGAGGCCGAGGAACACGCCGGCCGCGGCGCACAGCCCGCCGACGATGATCCAGGTCAGCATGACGACCTTCTTGTTGTCGACGCCCGACAGCAGCGCGAGATCCGGATTGTCGGACATCGCCCGCATCGCCTTGCCCCACTTGCTTTGCTGGAGAAAGACATGCAGCGCCAGCACCAGGCCGATCATGGCGAGGATGGTGATCAGTTCCCGGTCACGGATGCGGATGCCGAACCATACGTCCGGACGCACGATGCCGCGGGTGTAGGTCTCCGAATCGACGCCCCACACGACCTGCACCACGGCGCGCACCATGAGCGCCACACCGAGCGAGGCCATCACGGTGACGATCTTCGGCCGTTCGCGCAGATAGGCGTAAAAGGCCTTGTCGATCATCACGGCGGCGGCGGCCGTCAGCACCATGGCGACGGGAAGCGCGACATAGGGCGAGACGCCGCCAAGCGTCACCGCGCCCAGCGCCAGGAAGGCGCCCAGCGTCGCTAGGTCGCCGTGAGCCAGATGCGCATAGCGCAGGATGGCGAAGACCAGCGTGATGCCGACCGCGCCCAGCGCATAGATCGAACCGATGACGATGCCCGGCACCAGATAGAAGTTGATGATTTCCAGCGCGCCCATCGCACTCACCCTCCGAGGAACATGTCTGCGACGTCGCGGTCGGCGAGGAGATCCGCGCCGGTGCCTTCGTGGCGGTTGGCGCCGGAGGCGAGCACATAGCCGCGGTCGGCGAAGGCCAAGGCCTGCTTGGCGTGCTGCTCGACCAGAACGATCGTCACGCCGGTGTCGCGCACGTCCCGGCAGATCTGGAAGATCTGCTCCATGTAGCGCGGCGACAGGCCCGCCGTCGGCTCATCGAGAAGCAGAAGCTTCGGCTCCAGCATCAGCGCGCGGCCCATGGCCACCATCTGGCGCTGCCCGCCGGAGAGATTGCCGGCCAGCGCCTTGCGGCGTTCCTTCAGGTCGGGAAACAGCGTGTAGACCCGGTCGTAGGCGGCGGAGAGATCGCCGGAGCGCAGGAAGGCGCCCATCTCCAGGTTTTCATGCACCGTCATCTCGCGGAAGACGTTGCTCACCTGCGGCACATAGCACACGCCGGCTTCGACGATGCGGTTCGGCTCCCAGCCGGTGATATCCGTGCCGTCGACGGTGATCGAGCCGCCGCGCACCTTGAGGAGACCGAAGATCGCCTTCATCGCCGTCGACTTGCCAGCACCGTTGGGGCCGACGATCACAACGATCTCGGCCTTTGCAGCGGTCATCGACACGCCTTGCAGGACATTGGCGTCGCCATAGCCGCCAACCAGGTCCCGCATCACGAGAATGTCGCTCATGCGGCGTCTCCGACCGTTTCGCCCAGATAGGCTTCCAGCACCCTCGGGTCCGAGCGCACCGTCGCGAAGTCGCCCTGGATCAGCACCCGCCCTTCCGCCATGCAGATCACCGGGTCGCAGAGCTTCTCGATCATTTCCATGTCGTGCTCGATCAGGATGAAGGTGTAGCCGCGCTCCTTGTTGAGGATCGCGATCTTTTCCTCAAGCTTGCGCAAGAGCGTGCGGTTGACGCCGGCGGCCGGCTCGTCGAGGAGCACGAGGCGGGCATCGGTCATCATCGTGCGGCCGAGCTCGAGAAGTTTCTTCTGGCCGCCGGACAGATTGCCGGCGCGTTCGTTCGCAAGGTGGCTGAGCTCGAGAAAATCCAGCGCCTCCTCGGCGCGGGCGCGCACCTTCGCCTCGGTCTCGCGCACCCGGCCATAGCTGACCCAGTTGGCGATGAGGCTCTCGCCCGCTTGCGCCGGCGGCACCATCATCAGGTTTTCCAGCGCGGTCAGGCGGTGAAACTCGTGAGGGATCTGGAACGTGCGCACCAGACCGCGGTGGAACCGCTTGTCGGTGGACAGCTTGGTGATGGTCTTGCCCAGATAGCGGATCGTCCCCTCGCTCGGGGGAAACGCACCGGCAATGAGGTTGAACAATGTGGTCTTGCCGGCCCCATTGGGTCCGATCAGGCCGGTGATCGATCCCTCATGCACCTGAAAGGAGCAATGATCGACCGCGCGAAACCCGCCATAGTCCATGACCAGGCGGTCCACCTCCAGCATAAGCTCTCCCAAGCCCCTCGCCTCCCTCGTGTATTCCGGCGGTCTGTTCGCCTGCCGCCTTGCCCTATCCCGCTTGCGCCTCTTCTTCAGAGAGGTCGCAAGACCGCGCGCACCGGCGCCGCATCCAGTCCTTCTAACTTCAATGGCGGCGCGATCAACTCATAATCCCCAAAATCCGCCATGTGGAGCGCCAGATTTTCCAGAATCCGCATATCGTGCCGCCGCACCGCCATATGGGCAGGCAACGCCTTGGAGGTTTCCGGGTCGACCGACGGCACATCGACGCCGATCAGCCGCACGCCGCGCGCGGCCAGCAGCTCCACCGTCTCCGGTGCCAGCGCGCGAAAGCCCGAAGGCCAGCGTTTCGGATCGAGCGTATCCGCGAGCCGCAGCAGCACGCGCGGCGGCACATCGTCGAGCCGGTCGGCAATCTCCTCCGGCAGGCAGAGCGGGCCCGCCCCACGCGCATCGATCAGCCGGGCTGGGCCGATGAAATCCTCAAGCGGCAGCGCGGCGATGTCGGCCCCGTTCGCGTCGTAGTGCAGCGGCGCGTCGGCATGGGCACCGCAGTGGGTGGAAAGCGAGACGCTCGTCACGTTTACCGGACAATCGGCCGAGATCGCGAAGGTCTGCGCGACCTTGTAGGGCGCATCGCCTGGAAAGACAGCGGCACCGGGCGCCAGCGGCGGCGTGATGTCGATCAGTCGGGACACGATGTCTCCTCAGGTGTGGGGCGGCGCGCTTCGCCGACCGGACGCTGTCACAGATCGGCGCGGATGTCCCACAGTTCGGGAAAGAGCACGACATCGAGCATCCGGCGCAGGTAGTTGACGCCCGAGGTGCCGCCGGTGCCGCGCTTGAAGCCGATCACCCGCTCCACCGTGGTCACATGGTTGAAGCGCCAGCGGCGGAAGTAGTCCTCGAAGTCGACCAGCTTTTCGGCGAGCTCGTAGAGCGGCCAGTGCTTGCGCGGATCGCGGTAGACCGCCATCCAGGCGGCATGGACGCTGGCATTGCGGACGTAGGGCTCGCTCGGATCGCGGGCGAGATGATCCGCATCGATGGCAAAGCCGGAGCGCGCCAGCAGGCGGATCGCCTCATCGTAGATGCTGGTCTCCAGACGCAGCTGGTTGAGCCAGTGGTGGATGCGCGGCACATGCGCATGCGGGCGCAGCATCGCGGCGTTCTTGTTGCCGGCGAGGAACTCGATCGCCCGGTACTGATGCGACTGGAAGCCCGACGACTGGCCCAGATCCTCGCGAAACTCGGTGTACTCAGACGGCGTCATCGTGCGCAGCACCTGCCAGGCGCCGGTCAGCTGCTCGAAGATGCGCGACACGCGCGTCAGCATCTTGAACGCCGGCGGCAGGTCGTCGGAGGCGATCTGCCGTTTCGCCGCGACAAGCTCGTGGATCGCCAGCTTCATCCACAGTTCCGACGTCTGGTGCTGGATGATGAACAGCATCTCGTCATGGGCGTCGGACAGCGGGTTCTGCGACGTCAGCACCCGGTTGAGGCACAGGTAGTCGCCATAGGACATGCGTCCGTCGAATTCCATCTCCGCCCCGTCCGTCTCCGGATCGAAGGGCGTCAGCAGCTTGTCGCGCGGCTTGGGTGTATCGCTCATGTCACCTTGGCCCTCTTGTGGAACTCGGGCTTGTCCCAGCCGCGCGTCCTGACGATGTCCTCGAGGATGTCGCAGGCGGCGAGCACGTCGGCGTGGGAGAGATAGAGCGGGGTAAACCCGAAGCGCACGACGTCGGGCGCGCGGAAGTCGCCGATCACGCCGCGCGCGATCAGCGCCTGCATCAAGGCGTAGCCGTGCTCGAAGCGGAAGGAGACCTGGCTGCCGCGCGCATGCGGGTCGCGCGGGCTGGCAAGTTCCAGCTCCGGGCAGCGGCGCTCGATCTCGGCGCGGAACAATTCGCTCAGGCTGATCGACTTGGCGCGCAGCACCTCCATGTCGACATCGGCGAAGACGTCGAGTGCCTTGTCGAGGGCGGAGAGCGAGATCACCGGCGGCGTTCCAACCCGCATGCGGCCGATGCCGGTGTCGGCGCGGAAGTCGAGATCGAAGGCAAAGGGCGCCTCGTGTCCCATCCAGCCGGTGAGCGGCGGCGTGACCTTGTCCTGCAGGCCGGCCGCGACATAGAGAAACGCCGGCGCGCCGGGGCCGCCGTTCAGATACTTGTAGCCGCAGCCGACGGCGAAATCGGCGCCGGCGGCGTCGAGCTTCACCGGCAGGGCGCCGGCGGAATGGGCCAGATCCCAGACCGTCAGCGCGCCGACGTCATGGGCGCGCTTGGTCAGCGCCGCCATGTCGTGCAGGCGGCCGGTCTTGTAGTCGACCTCCGTCAGCATGACGACGGCGACGGTCTCGTCGATCGCCGCCTCGACGGCTTCCGGGTCGACGATCTTCAGTTCATGGCCGCGCCCCAGCAGATCGCGCAGGCCCTGCGCCATATAGAGATCGGTCGGGAAGTTGCCGTTGTCGGAGAGAATGACCTTGCGGTCCGGGCGAAGCGCAAGGGCGGCGGCCAGCACCTTGAAGACATTGACGGAGGTGTTGTCGCAGGCCGTCACCGTGCCGGGCGCGGCGCCGACAATCGGGGCGATCTTGTCGCCGACGCGCTGCGGCAGGTCGATCCAGTCGTGATCGTTCCAGGCGCGGATCAGGCTCGTGCCCCACTGCTGCGTGACGACCTCTTGCACATGGGCAGGCACGGCGGCCGGCAGCACGCCGAGGGAGTTTCCGTCGAGATAGAGCACGCCGTCTGGAATGGAGAAGAGATCGCGCTTCGCCGCGAGGGGATCGGTTTCGTCGAGACGGCGCGCGTCGGCGCCCTGGGTCGTGAGCATGTCGGTCGTCCTGGCACTCGCTGGCGCCGCCTGCGCGGCGCTTCCCGCCGGAACGCGCCCTGACGGTGGCGCATCGGCGGTGGATGAAGTGACATCACCCTAGCAAGCGGGATGACCGAGCTCAATATATTATATATAATTTCTGGTATTATATTTTTTCTACAGGTTTGCGGACGCGTGCCTTGGCGCGCGCCGCACCAGACAGACCCAAGGCTCCCAGACCTGCAAGGGACAGGCCCGAGATGGCAAAGACGGACGAGGCTTTCGAACGGCTCAAGGCCGATATTCTAAACGCCGCGCTGCTTGCCGGCACGCCGCTGGTCATCGCCACGCTGACCGAGCGCTACGGCCTCGGCTGGACGCCGCTGCGCGAGGCGCTGTCGCGGCTGGAGGCAGAGGGGCTGGTGGTGTCGGAGCGCAACCGGGGCTACCGGGTCGCGCCGGTCTCCGCCTCCTCGATCCGAGATCTCCAGGTCGGCCGCCAGGCGGCGGAGGAAGCCCTGCTGGCCCGCTCCATCGCCTCGGGTGACGCGGAATGGGAAGGACGCATCGTCGCCGCCCATCACACCTTCGCCCGCACACCCGTGCCCGGTCCCGGCGTTGCCGCCTCCGCGATGGCCGAATGGGAACTGCGCCACGACGGCTTTCACGACGCGCTGCTGTCGGCGGGCAATTCCGACTGCCTCATGCGCTTCCAGCGCCAGGTCACGGAACAATTGCGCCGCCATCACCGGCACATGCTGTTCGATCCCGCAGCCCACCGCGAGCTGGACGACGCCGCGCGGGCCGCCTTCACCGACCTGGTCACCCGGACGCTCGGCCTTGCCCATCACACGCAGATGATGGAAGCGACACTCGACCGCGACACCACGGCCGCCGTGGCGCTCTTGCGCGAGCACATCGGCTTCTCGCTCGCCGTCTACGCCTTCCTCTGGCCGGAGGACGCCTGAGCGCGCGATCCGAAACCGGCATGCAAGCGCGCGTTTGCGCCATTGCCGCACTGCACGGATGACGGAGCGCGATTCGCACGCCATGATCGCGCCCGCCGTCGGGAGCGGCTTTGATGACAGACGCGGGAGGGGTTCGTGTTCATCAGCGTGTTCGACATCTTCAAGATCGGCATCGGGCCGTCCTCGTCCCACACGATGGGGCCGATGGTCGCCGCCGGCCGGTTTCTCCAGGACCTGCGCGAGGCCGGCCTCGCGCCCGCGCGCGCACCCGCACGGATCCAGGTGTCGCTGCACGGATCGCTCGCCTTCACCGGCAAGGGCCACGCCAGCGACCGGGCGATCTGCCTCGGCCTCGCCGGTCACGACCCGGCGACCATCGATCCCGATTGCGTGGCTGCGGAGATGGAGCGGCTTGCCCGCGACTGCCGGCTCGAGATCGACGGCATCGGCACCGTCGCCTTCGATCCGGCACAGGATCTCGTCTTCGACTACGGCCCGCCGCTTGCCGGCCATGCCAACGGGATGATCTTTCGCGCGCTGGATTCAAAAGGCACGGTCGTCGCCGAGGACACGCTCTATTCCATCGGCGGCGGCTTCGTCGTCAGCGCGGAAGAGCTTGCCGCCCAGGACGACCTGATGACCCAGACACAGGAGGCCGGCGCGCCCTACCCCTTCGGCTCGGCGAAGGAAATGCTGAAGATGGGGGCCGACAGCGGCCTCTCCATCGCCGACATGAAACGCGCCAACGAGATCGCCCGCGCGCCCAAGGGGGTCGACTTCGATCTCGATGCGGAGCTCGACCGGATCTGGGATGCGATGAACGCCTGCCTGCAACGCGGCCTGTCCGGCGAAGGCGAACTGCCCGGCGGACTGAAGGTGAAGCGACGCGCCCGCGCGATCCACGAAAAGCTTCTGGGAGAGGCCGGCAAGAACCGCCCCTTCCAGCACACGGTGATGGACTGGCTCGGCGTCTACGCCATGGCGGTGAACGAGGAAAACGCCGCCGGCGGAACGCTGGTCACCGCCCCCACAAACGGCGCTGCCGGCGTGGTGCCTGCGGTCGTGCGCTACTATCTCGACCATTGCCCGGACGGCTGCCGGGAAGGCATTCGCACCTTCCTGCTGGTGGCGGCGGCGATTGGCGGCATCATCAAGGCCAATGCCTCGATTTCCGGCGCCGAGGTCGGCTGCCAGGGCGAGGTCGGCTCGGCCTCGGCGATGGCCGCTGCCGGCCTGTGCGCGGCCCTTGGCGGCAGCAACGAGCAGGTGGAAAACGCCGCCGAGATCGCGCTCGAACATCACCTCGGCATGACCTGCGACCCGATCGGCGGGCTGGTGCAGGTGCCCTGCATCGAGCGCAACGCGCTCGGCGCGGTCAAGGCGGTGACCGCCGCCTCGCTGGCCCTGCGCGGCGACGGCAGCCATTTCGTGCCGCTCGACAGCTGCATCGAGACCATGCGCCAGACCGGCCTCGACATGACCGACAAATACAAGGAAACCTCGAAAGGCGGCCTTGCGGTCAACGTCGTGGAGTGCTGACCCCGCACGGTCAACGTCGCGGGATCAGGCGGGCGCGAAGGCCGCTTCCATCTCGCGGCGGATCTTCACCGCCGCATCATCGGTATCGATATCGACGCTGTCCCAGGTGAGCACCTCGCCTTCCGCGATATCGCGCGTCAGCCGCACGCCACTGGCAAGACCGAGCGGCAGGAAGGCCTTTTCCAGCGAGACCGCCGCCGGCTGCTGCTTGCCCCAGACCGTCGCCCCGCCCTCGCCGTCGAGCATTTCACCGGCCCTGAGCGGGCGTTTCGCGGTCGCCACCACATCCGATACGAAAGCCCTCGGCGCGCCGGTCGGCTCGCGCCGAAGCACGGCGGAGGCAACCGAAAGCCCCAGTTCCATACCGATCATATGGGTCGGCCGGTAAAGCGTGGCAAAGCGTCCGCTGTCGTCCTCCAGCATGTGGTATTCGCGGAAGCACTGGCGCGCATAATCCGTCTCGCCCTCGATCACCACGAATGTGCCCATGGCCAGGTGATGCGGCACGTTCTCGCCGTCGCGGGTGAGCGAGGAGACGACCTCCGTCGTGCCCGAAAACGCCAGCGTGCCGCCGGCCTCCTTCGGCTTGCACACGCTGGACAATTCGAACCGGCTTGCCGGCGGAAAGGCCAGTCCGTCGGGCTGCGGCAGCAGGCCGGTCGCGTTGGATACCGCCGTCATCTCGATCCCGGACTTGGTGCCGTCCAGGAAGGAATTGAACATCTTCGGGTTGATCATGCTGCGGTCGGTGATATCCAGATATTGCGTCAGCACGTCCCAGACCGTGTCGGGCGTCAGTTGGTGGTAGCCCGGCAGATAGCGCGTGCCCTTGCCGGCGCAGACCACCTTGAATCCGCAGGTCCGCGCCCAGTCGACATGCTCGCAGATCAGCGCCGGCTGATCGCCCCAGGCGAGCGAATAGACGACGCCCGCCGCCCGTGCCTTGCGGGCCAGAAGCGGGCCGGCGAGAACATCCGCCTCGACATTGACCATGATTACATGCTTGCCGCTGTCGATGATCGCAAGGCAATGGCGGATGCCGACCGCCGGGTCGCCTGTTGCCTCGATCACCACGTCGACGCGCCCGTCGGCGAGCACCGCATCGAGACCGTCGGTGACGAAGGTCGCGCCCGAGGCCATGGCCGCGTCAAGCGAGGGCGCATTGCCCTGCTCCTGCGGCCAGCCGCAGGTCGCAAGCGTCTCACGGGCACGGGCGGGATTGAGGTCGACGATTGCCGCGATATGAACGCCCGCCGTCAGGCGGGCCTGGGTCAGATACATGGAGCCGAACTTGCCGGCACCGATCAGGGCGACGCGCACCGGGGTTCCCGCCTCGGCGCGGTCTGCGAGCATGTGCGATAGATTCATCTGGTCCTCCCTTGAACGAAGAATGCGCGCAAAAATCGTCGTGTTACAAGGAGATGATCAAACACCGAACCAACACGGACGGCGCGACATGCAAGGCGACACGCCCTTTCTCATCCTGCTTGGCGGCGCGGTCGTGCCGACGCCGCGCCTCATCGCGCAGATCGCCGGCCATCGCGTGATCGCGGCCGACGGCGGCATCCGCCATGCGACGCCCCTCGGGGTGAGGCCGGAACTCTGGGTGGGCGACTTCGATTCCAGCGACGATGCACTTGCCCGCGACTGGGCGGAAATCCCGCGCCAGTCGCATCCGCAGGACAAGGACATGACCGACGGGGAACTCGCCATCGAGGCAGCGCTTGCGCGCGGCGCGGATGCCTTCGTCATCGCCGGCGCGCTCGGCGGCGCGCGCTCCGACCACGCGGTGCACAACCTGCTGCACGGCATCAGCCTGCATGCCGGCGGCCTGCCGGTGATGATGACCAGCGGAACGGAGGAAGCCTGGCCGCTGATGACCGGCGAACAGACCGTGATGCTGCCGGCGGGCACGCTGTTTTCCGTGCTCGCCTTTTCCGATCTTGCGGCGCTGACGCTGCGCGGCGTCGACTGGCCGCTTACCGACCGCGACGTGACCATGGGCCAGTCGCTGACGCTTTCAAACCGCGTCGCAGCCGGCAATGGCGCCGGGGTCGGCGTGACGCTTCGTTCCGGCACCGCGGTGCTGCTGGCGCGCCCCGGCGCCGAGGGCGATATCGCAGGGGCTTGAGGATCGGGCCCTCACGTCCCGTCGGTCGTCTCGCTCGCCCAGCGCGTCATGCGCCGCGTGAAGGCGGAGACCGCCGCATAGAGCACCACGGCAAAGAGCGCGAGCACGAAGAGCGAGGCGAACATCAGGTCGGTCTTGGCCCGTCCGTTGGCAAGCAGCATGAGATAGCCGAGCCCCTTGGAGGCGCCGACCCATTCGCCGATCACCGCGCCAATGGGCGCATAGACCGCCGCAAGCCTGAGGCCCGATCCGAAAGCCGGAAGTGCCGCCGGCAGCCGCAGGAACAGGAGCGTGCGCGACGGCGGCGCGCCCATGGTGCGGGCGAGATCGAGCAGCCCCGGATCGGTCCGACGCAAGCCGTCATAGAAGGTCGAGACCACAGGGAAATAGATGATCAAGAGCGCCATGGCGATCTTGGAGGCCATGCCGTAGCCGAACCACAGCGTCAGGATCGGCGCCAGCGCGAAGACCGGCACCGCCTGGCTGAACACCATGATCGGCAGCACCAGCCGGCGCGCCAGCGGCGACATCATCAAATGCAGCGCGGTCGCAGCCCCGAGTGCCGCGCCGAGCAGCAGGCCAATCATCACTTCGGCGATGGTCACCCAGGCGTTTTCCGCAATCAGCCCGGCGTTGGCGAGGAGACTTTCGGCAACGCGCCAGGGACCGGGCAGGATGAATGGCGGAACGCCTGTCACCCAGACCACCGCCTGCCAGAGAAGCAGCGCCACGACCGCGGCAAGCCCCGCGTCGCGCAGCCGCTGCAGTCTCGTCACCTCAACGGGGAACGCCCCTCCCGCGCTCATGCCGGCTCTCCTCTCAGCGCGCGGAAGAGCCGCACCTGCATGTCCATCGTTTCCCGCGCCTCGACGGGGCGCACAGGCTCGAGCGCGGGCGCCTCGACCTCCGACAGGCCGGTTTCCGCCAGAATGAAGATCCGGTGGCCGAGGCGCACGGCCTCGGCCGGATCATGGGTCACCAGCAGCACCGTGCGGTCCTTGAGCGTGTCGAAGGCGAGATCCTGCATCTCCGCCCGCGTGCGGGCGTCAAGCGCCGCGAAGGGTTCGTCGAGCAGCACGATCGGCCGGTCCTCCATCAGCACGCGGGCGAGCGCAACGCGCTGGCGCATGCCGCCCGAAAGCCGCGCCGGTGCCTTCTCGACGTGATCGGCAAGACCGACGCGGGCGATGAGATCGCGGGCGCGCGCCCGGTCGACCCGCTCCCCGCGCAGCCGGCTGCCCAGCGTGACATTGCCCATGACATCGAGCCAGGGCGCAAGCAGGTCCGTCTGCGCCATGAAGGCGACCCGCCCGGCGACGCGCGCGCCGTCGCTTGCCGAGATCTCGCCGTCGAAAGTGCCGCCGGTGTCGAGATCGGCAAAAAGCCGCAGGATCGTCGACTTGCCGACGCCTGAGGGTCCGAGCAGACAGGTCCAGCGACCCGCCTCCACCGGCAGGTCGAGGCCCGAAAACAGCGGCCGGCCGGCGTGGCGGAAGTCGCCGGAAAGCCGGAGGGCCGGAGCTGGTGCCAGTGCCGAGCCGGGAGCGGAGGCGGGCGTTTCAGCCATTGTCACGCGTGATCCTTACACATGGCCCCTGAGGCCCATGTCCCAGAAGCCGACTTCCAGCCGGGTGGCATTGCGGAACCGGTCGGCGATGGCGGAAAACCGCGGCGTCTCCTGGGCCCGCTCGCCCAGCCGGGCGGCGGTTGCCGTTTCGATCAGCGCACCGACCTTGGCGCAAAGCTCCTGATAGTCGGCGCCGGCATAGGTGTCGATCCACTCCCGGTAGGGCGTGTCGGCGGCGGCGGTCGCCTTGAGCCGCAAGCCGATCTCGCCATAGCCCAGCACGCAAGGCGCAAGGGCTGCGATCAAGTCGAGAAAATCGCCCGAAAGCCCCGCATCGGTGACGTAGCGGGTGTAGGCGAGGTTTTCCAGCGCCTCCTCCTCGGCAAGCAGATCGGCCTCGGCGATGCCGGCCCGGCCGCAGATCTCGATATGCAGCGACATCTCCGTGTTGACCAGCCCGTCGACGACGGCGGCCGCAAGGCGCGCCTCGGCGATCGTCTCCGCCTTGACCACCGCCAGCGCCCAGGCGCGCGCGAAGTGGAACAGGAAGATGTAGTCCTGCTTGAGATAATGCAGGAAGGCCTCGCGCGGCAGCGTGCCGTCGCCAAGACCGCGCACGAAGGCGTGGCCGGTGTAGGCCGGCCAGGCCGGGCCTGCCGCCTCGCGCCAGGCCGCAAACACCTTCGAACCGAAATCGGGCGTGCCGCTCATTGCGCTGTCACGTCGATGGCGATGTCGGAGACCGGCTTGATCGTGTCGATCAGGCCCGCGTCCTTCAGGAAGGCCTCGAAACGCTGGTAGCGGCGGTGATCGAGGGCGGCCGGACGCAGCGCAAAGCGCGGCAGCGTGTCGAACCAGGCGCGCTCGTTCAGTTCGTCCTGCAGTTCCT
Organism: Stappia stellulata; assembly: GCF_020176715.1. Classification (GTDB taxonomy): domain Bacteria; phylum Pseudomonadota; class Alphaproteobacteria; order Rhizobiales; family Stappiaceae; genus Stappia. The sequence goes on from NZ_JAIVMF010000017.1 coordinate 17,765, forward strand.
TGGCCGTGCCGGAATAGATGCGGAAGCTCTCTTCCGGATGGTTGATGATATATTGCGTCGCCCGCTCGGTCGCCTCGAGGAAGCGCGCGATCCTATCGGTGTCCATCAGCTCCGGATTGGCGACATAGATCAGTTCGTCATAGGTCGGCGTGCCCTCTTCCTCGATGAAGAAGCAGCGGCCCTTCACCCCCTCGATCTCCATCTGGTTCAGCTCGACATTGCGGTAGGCGCCGATCACCGCGTCGACCTGGCCGGACATGACCGACGGCGACAGCGACCAGTTGACGTTGATCATCTCGATGTCGTCCATGGTCAGGCCGTGCTTCTTCAGGATCGCGACCATCAGCGCCTCCTCGACGCCGGCGACCGAATAGCCGACCTTGCGGCCCTTCAGGTCGGCGACCGTCTTGATCGGCCCGTCGTCTTTCACCATCAGGCAGTTGAGCGGCGAGGCGATCAGCGTGCCGACCCGCTTCAGCGGAAGACCTTCCGCCACCTGCAGATGGATCTGCGGCTGATAGGAGATGGCGAGGTCCGCCTTGCCGGCGGCCACCATCTTGGGCGGGGCGGAGGGATCGGCCGGGGCGATGATCTCGACCTCGAGACCCGCTTCCTCGAAATAGCCGAGCTCCTGCGCGACGATCACCGGACCGTGGTCGGGGTTGACGTACCAGTCGAGCAGCAGCGTCATCTTGTCGGCGGCGAGCGCCGGCGTGCTGATCAATATCGCTAAAAACAGTGCCAGAATTCGCATTTTTTGTGCCTCATCTTGTGAAAATTGCACGAGTTGCCTCAGCGCCGCGTCGCCGCGAGCCAGGCCCGGACCCGGCCTTCCGGGTCCTCGTTGAGGGTGATATCGGTGACGGCGGAGACGATGTCGGCGCCGGCGGCAAAGGCGCCGGGCGCGCGCTCCACGCTCATGCCGCCGATGGCGACGAGCGGGATATCCCCGATGGCCGCCTTCCATTCGGTGAGCTTGTCGAGACCCTGCTCGGCCCATTTCATCTTCTTCAGGATCGTGGGATAGACCGGGCCAAGCGCGATGTAGTCGGGCCGCGCGGCAAGTGCCGTTTCAAGCTCGGCATGGTCGTGGCTGGAGAGCCCGAGACCGAGCCCCGCCTTGCGGATCGCGTCGAGATCGGCGTCTGCGAGGTCCTCCTGACCGAGATGGACGAAGCGGCAGCCCTCCTCGATGGCGATCCGCCAGAAGTCGTTGACGACCAGCAGGCAGTCATTCGCGCGGCAAAGCGCCTCCGCCTCGCGGATCTCGGCGCGGATTGCGTCCTCAGGCCGGTCCTTGATGCGCAGCTGCACCAGACGCACGCCGAGCGGAACGATGCGCGCGACCCAGGCCGCGCTGTCGACGATGGGGTAGAAGGGATCGAGTTTCATTCCAGAAACGCCTTACCGAGAACGGGGGTGGAGGGAGCCGCCATGTCGCGCGGCTCCAGCGGATCGGCCTCGAAGGCGAGCCGGCCGGCCTCGACCGCGCGGGCGAAGGCATCGGCCATCTTGACCGGATCGCCGGCCTTGGCGACCGCCGTGTTGAGGAGCACCGCGTCATAGCCGAGTTCCATCGCCGCGGCCGCATGCGAGGGCACGCCGAGACCGGCATCGACGATCAGCGGAATGTCCGGGAAATGCGCGCGCAGCGAGCGCAAGCCATAGACATTGTTGAGGCCGCGCGCGGAACCGATCGGCGCGCCCCAGGGCATCAGGACCTCGCAGCCGGCCTCGACCAGCCGTTCGGCGACGCCGAGATCCTCGGTGCAATAGGGAAAGACCTGGAAGCCGTCACCGGTGAGGATCCGCGCCGCCTCGACCAGACCGAAAACATCGGGCTGGAGCGTGTCGGCGTCACTGATCACCTCAAGCTTGACCCAGGGCGTGCCGAAGACCTCGCGCGCCATTTGCGCCGTCGTGACCGCCTCCTTGACCGTGTGGCAGCCGGCGGTATTGGGCAGCACGCGGATGCCGAGATCGCGGATGAAGCCCCAGAAATCCTGGCCTGCGCGGGCCGTGCCCGATTCCCGGCGCAGCGACACGGTAGCGATATCGCAACGCGCCGCGCGCACGGCATCGGCCATGATCGCCGGCGAGGGATAGAGCGCGGTGCCGAGCAGCAGCCGGCTTTCGACCGCGTGACCGTAGAGCTTGAGCATGCCTCAGCCTCCCTGCATGGGCGCGAGGATCTCGACCCGGTCGCCATCGGCGACGGCCGTTTCGCCCCGCGCCTCGGCCGGCACGAAATCGCCGTTGAGCGCGGTGGCGACGATGGCGTCGCCATAGCCGAGATCGGTCAGGAGCGCCGCCAGCGAAACCGGCGCAAGGTCATGCGGTTTGCCGTTGACGATGATGCTCATGGAAAAACTCCGGTTGGGAGGAAGGATCGGAAACAAGGCCCGCCGCCTGCGCGGCGAGCGCGGGAGCCAGCAGAAAGCCGTGGCGATAGGCGCCATTGGCGCGGATAATCCGGCCCTCGCGCGTCAGGCGGGGCAGGTTGTCGGGAAAGGACGGGCGCACGTCGACGCCGATTTCCAGGATCTCGGCCTCCGCGAAGGCCGGATGCAGCGCATAGGCGCCGCCGAGAAGCTCCATCATGGCGCGGGCGGAGATGCGGTCGCGCTCGTCGCTTTCGATCATCGTCGCGCCGACCATGAAGACGCCCTCGCCGCGCGGCACGATGTAGAGCGGAATGCGCGGATGCAGCAGCCGCACGGGACGCGACAGCGCGACCTCCGCCGTGCGCAGCACCAGCATCTCGCCCTTGACGCCGCGCAGGTCGCTGAAGCCGGACCGCGCCGCAAAGCCGCGCGCATCGACGACGACATCGCCCGGCGCGGTTTCGGGATCGCGGTCCTCGCCGTAGCGAACCCGCGTGCCGGCCTCCGCCAGCCGCTGCCGCAGTCCGGCTAGGGCCGCGCGCGGGTCCAGATGGCCCTCGCCTGCAAAGAACAGCGCCTGACGGAAGCGCCCGGCGAGATCGGGTTCCAGCTCCGCGATCAGCTCGCCGTCGATCTTCTCGGCATTTCGCGTGCGGCGCTCGAACCGGCGAAGGTCGGCTGCATCGCGCGCCGGCGCGACCACCAGACTGCCGTTGCGCGCGACACCGTCGACGCGCTCCGCCCACCAGTCGAGCGCCTCTGCGCCGAGCCGTTCGACCGGCTCTTCCGCGCTTTCGCCCTCGCACCAAGGCGCGAGCATGCCGCCTGCCCACCAGGAACAGGAGGCCGGACCCGGCCCCTCGCCCCGGTCGTAGACCGTGACGTCATGGCCGGCTTCCGTCATGGCCGTGGCGCAGGCGAGGCCAATGACGCCGGCGCCGATGACCGAGACCTGCGTCATGCGCGCCCCCACTGGCGATAGAAGTGATGCACCGGGCCATGGCCCGACCCCACCCGCAGCTCGTCGGCGCAGGAAATCGCGCCATGCAGATAGGCATGGGCATCGCGCACGGCCTGCGGGAGATCGGCCCCCTTCGCCAGCGCCGCAGCGATCGCCGCCGACAGGGTGCAGCCGGTGCCATGGGTGTTTTTGGTCTCCAGCCGCCGCGCCTTGAGTTTGAGCGAGGGTAGATCGCCGGCGATCAAGAGATCGGTGCAGACCGCCCCTTGCGCATGTCCGCCCTTCATCAGGACAGCCGGGCCGAGGGCTGCAAGCGCGCGCCCCTGACGTTCGGCGGCGGCAAGATCCGTCGCGGCCTTTTCACCCAGCAGGAGTGCGGCCTCCGGCAGGTTGGGGGTCATCAGCGTGGCGCGCGGCACCAGAATGTCGCGCACTGCCGCCACCGCCTCGGGACGCAGCAATGCCGCGCCGGACTTGGCGACCATCACCGGATCGAGCACAACCGGCCCCCTGTAGCCGCCCAGCGCCCCGGCGACCGTCTCGACGATCTCCGGCGAGGAGAGCATGCCGATCTTCACCGCCGCGACATTCAGATCGTCGAGCACGGCGGCGATCTGGCCGGCGACGACATCAAGCGGAATGTCGTGAATGTGGGTAACGGCCCGCGTGTTTTGCGCCGTGATCGCCGTGATCGCGCTGGCGCCATAAACGCCAAGTGCCGAAAATGCCTTGAGGTCGGCCTGAATGCCGGCGCCGCCGCCGCTGTCGGAGCCGGCGATGGTCAGCGCGATCGCGGGCGGTGCCTGTTTGCCGGCGCCGTGGTGCCCGGTCTCCGCAGTGCCGTCGCGTGTCGTCGCGTCCATGTCTCACCCGCTCTCCCGGCGTCGCGCGGGGCAAGCCTTCAGCGCAACGCAAACCGATGGTCGCGATCCGGAACAGGTATTTGGCGAAAAGGGAGATCCGAAAGACCGCTTGAGACTGCGGCCATGCGCCGGGTGGCGCTTCATTCGTTCCCTCCGCCGGCACGACCCGGATCAGGTTCAGTGGGTTGACGCAGGTTCGCGTCTCTCAGCCCCGAGGGGCACCCCAACGAAATCGAAGGCGACGATAGGAGACGTCTGCGGGCGGGTCAAGCGGTGTGAAGGCAGGGCTGCGCTGCACTCAGTCGGAGGCCCCAAGTGCTGCGGTCAGGTCCGGAATGTGTTTCCTGAAGGGAAAGAAGCCCTTGGTGGCGAGCGGCCAGGCGCGGGCGTCATAGGCGCGCATCTCCTGAACGAAGGAAATGCCGTCCTGCGCGAGCGCCCGCGCGATGCGATCCGCCAGCTCGCGCCCCGGACCGACCGGAACATGACGGGCAACCACGCGGTCGAGAGCATGGTCGCGCGCCCAGTCGCGCACGGCCTCGTCAATGCCATGCGGCACCATCACCTGATCGCGCAAGCGCGCGCCGGGTACCGAGAGCCGCGACAGGCTGTCGTCCAGCACGGCCGCGACGAAATCCTGCACCTGCCCCGAGACCGGAACGTCCGAGCGCAAGGCGGCGCTGGACGCGGCCGCCACCGCGACCGGCGCGACACGATCCGACAGGCACTGCACGTCGACATCGTCGTCGAAGACGAGAAGCCCGGTCCGACCGCCGTCCTTCCCGAGCCTTGGACCAGGTGAAATCGGCCGCGGCACGGGCGGCAGCGGGCCGTCGAGCGGCAGCGCCTCTTGCGCCAGCTGCCCTTGCGGGTTGAAACGCTCGCCGGTGTGGGCCGCAATGTTGTCGGCGCGCGCCAGATAGGTCTTGCCACGCGTCTGCAGCCCGCCGACCCAGCGCCAGGACAGGGTGTTGGAGGCGGGATCGCCGTCGAGCAGATGGCGCAGGAAGAAGTCCGCGCCCAGCTCCCACGGCAGTTTCAGCGTGAAGATCCAGATCGAGGCAAACCACATCCGCGCGTGATTGTGCAGATAGCCGGTCCCGGTCAGCTCGCGCACCCAATGGTCGAAACAGTCGATCCCGGTGCGCGCGCCTTCCGCGCTGGCCAGACGCCCGGCAAGGCTGGCATTCCCGCCGGCTTGCGCCCGCGCGGCCTCGCGCGCGGCGCAATAATCGTCCCAGACGCCCGGGCGAAGCTCGAGCCAGCCCTTCCAATAGGTGCGCCAGAAGACTTCCTGAATGAATTTTTCCGCAGGCCCCTCGCCGTGCCGGTCGACGGCGGCGCGCACCAGTTCAGCCTCGGTGACGACGCGGTGGCGAACGTAGGGAGAAAGCCTGGAGACATGCGCGGGCGCATCGGGACCGGGGTCGTGATTGCGCAGCTTGGCGTAAGATTTACCCGCGTGCGGAAGAAACGCCGCAAGCCGCGCCGTCGCCTCCGCACGCGTCGGGGGAAAAAGGTTCAAACTCACGCCCGCGCGCCGTCCTCCAGACGGATCGGGGTGCTGCGCAGCGCCTCCATGGTGGCGGCATAGAGGCCGATTTCCTCGGCCCGCCTGGCGAGCGCTGCGGCTTCCTTCATCAGGCCCGCCTTGCGCAGGTAGCCGGCCTGAAGCGTCAGCATGCGCGACAGATCGCGCGATGTGTGGGGATTTCGAAACCCGGTCATCCTGTCCTCCCGTTTTGGATAGCCGGTTTACGCCGGCGGAGCCGAACCGGTTTCGCCCCGCGACAATTTGGCAGTCGCGCCTGCGGGTCGGAGGCGCGACCGGCGGCAATGCGCCGGCGACCCTGGGCAGCGGGTACAGTGTCTCAGGCACCGTGCCTGCGGGCTTGTCGAGGGTACCGCCACTCCCGCGTCATACCGGGCAAGGCGAAGCTGCGATCCGGTATCGGGAGCCAAAGGCCCGGTCGTCTTCACGGGGCAAGAGCTGAAACGTCGTGCCTCGCCGATCCCGGATCTGCGCTTTCGCTCCGTCCGGGATGACGACCTGATGTTTCGTGTCAGATCGGCGCACACCATTGAGAAATCGTCATTCTTTCCATCCCTGTTCAACAGGCTCGCCGCTTTTGCTCACGCCCGTGGAAACCGCTCGAAAGACAACAAAAGCGTCGATATCAGCAATAAAAAAACGCTCCAACGTTCGAATTGCCAGCCAGAGCTGTGACCCATCCAAACGCGCGACGGTGACGCCATTCGGTGTGACGTCGCGAAGAAAATTTGCTTTGGCCCAAACCCAGTGGCGGCGTTCCGGATGAAGAGCCTCATAGTTGCATCCCGCCAGGCCGGAGCGCTGCAGATCGATATAAAGCCCTTCAGGCGTATGGATGACCGGGTGGGCCGTGTCGAAAAACGCGAACCGGCCGACCTCTTCCCGGTCCCGGTCCGAGACATAACCGATCGGAAAAAGGCTTTGCCCGTTCCCTCTTCCTCTTCGGGAGGTCGGTATATGCTCTCTAAACGCGTCATTGAGGTCGTCCGACAATCGGTAGGCCGTATTCTCATCTTTTCTCAGCGTCTCCACCCACTGCTCGACCCCGGGCACACGCGTCCATTCTTCTCGCGGAATGACCCAGGCCGCCAAGCAATAGGTGCCAATGCGCGGCTTACCACGACGCCCCTGCCATTTGGCGAAGCGATCGCGGTAGATCTTCGTGCCGTGGATGACCTTGCTGTCTTCGGGAAAGAAAAACGGCGTGAGATCGGGGCTTTCCAGGCGCGCCCGGCGCTCCGAGGCTTCGAAGGCCGCTTCATCCACCTTTTCCGGCGGATGGGCACGGACGAACTCTATCCGTCCGTGCCTGCCCGACAGGGCCCGCTCGCTGATGTGGTATTCGATGTTGGCGAAACGCTCGGGATCCTCGACCCACAGGATCGGCAGCCTGGAGTCGGGCTTGAGCGTGCGGTGAGCCTCGGTGAACGGCGCCGCCGCTTCCCAGTCATCGACCGTCTTGCCTTCCCATGTGCGACCTTCATCGTCCAGAGCAGCCCAGAAACAGGCGGATATCACAGGCACATAGACAGCCGCTGCGCTATCTGGAACCTTCGCGCCGATGACCGGCGGACTGATATATGTTCTGCTGAAAGTCGCACTTGGCGCCACGGTCGAGCCCGTCACGAACTCTCCCGTGCATTTGATCACCCGCTCGATGGTGACCGGCTTGCCGTCGACCTTCACATCCACCGCAAACCGGTAATAGGCGGGATATGCGGGATTTTCCGAAACGCACGCGGCAAGGCCGAGCGCGAGAAAAACGACGGCCACAGCCTGCCGACGCAATCGCAAGACCCGATCTGAAAAACCCGCCACCGACGCACCCGTAAAACGCGAAAAACCGAAATCTCTCGCGTTTTACGGCCTGTTGCGCCTTGCGTCGAGCGCGGGTGCGGCTTTGCCTTAACCCGGCGTTACGACGGCGCTTTCGCCGAGCGCTCGCCGATGTCCCAAAAGAGCCCCGCCATCAGTTGCAGCGCCTCGCGGCAGGTGGACTGGATGACATGCTCGTTGGGCGCATGCTGGGAGCAGCCGCGATAGGAATGCGGCACCCAGACGGTGGGCAGGCCGAGCACCTCGGAAAAGGTGTCGTTGGGCAGCGAGCCTGCGAGATTGGGCAGGATATGCGGAGGTTGGCCGGCGGTCTTTTCCAGCGAGGCGGCGACGAAACCGACCCATGGGTTCGACGGATCGAGCCGGGTCGCGCGGAAGAACACCCGGTCCGCCGGGGTGATCTCCACCATGTCGAAGCCTTCCCGGTCGAGATGGCGGCGCAGCGCGGGGAGAATGTCATCCGGGTCGGTGCCGACCACATAGCGCAGCTGGCAATGGGCGCGGGCCTCGCCCGAGATCGCGTTGACGGGTGCTTCCGGCACGCCGCTCGTCATCGCCAGCACCGCGAAGGAATTCCAGCCGAAGACGCGTTCCGCCGGCGTCAGGTCCGGCTCGCCCCAGTCAGGATCGACCTTCGGTCCGTCGCCGCCATCGACCGGCAGGCCCTTGAGCGTGGCGCGGATCTCCGGCGTCAGGCTGGTCGGCCGCCACTCGGGAACGCGGATCGATCCGCGCCGGTCGACGATGGCCGCGATTGCATGCGCCAGGATCGTCGCCGGATCGGCGAGCGCCCCGCCCCAGTTGCCGGAGTGATGCGCGCCGTCGCGCAGATGCACCTTGAGATCGAAGTTCACGCCGCCGCGCGAGCCCATGAACATCGTCGCGCGGTCGGGTTCCAGACGCGGCCCGTCGGAGGCGATAAGCACGTCGGCGGCGAAGCGCTCGCGGTTCTCCGCGAAAAGCTTTGCCAGACCCGGCGAGCCGGTTTCCTCCGACATTTCCAGAACGATCTTGACGTTGAAGCCGAGCGCGCCGCGCGCCTCAAGCACCGCTTCCAGCGCGGAAAGATTGATCAGGTGCTGGCCCTTGTTGTCGGCCGTGCCGCGCCCGTAGAGCCGGTCGCCCTCCTCCACCAGCTTGAAGGGATGCAGCCCCGCGCGCCACTGCTCTGTCTGGGCGCGGATGACATCGCCGTGGCCATAGGTGAAGACGGTCTCCAGCGCGGGATCCTCGATCCGCTCGCCGTACAAGAGCGGGCCGCCGCGCGGATCGGGGTTTTCCATCACCTCGCAGGCAAAGCCGAGCCGCTCCAGCCAGGGACGGGCCAGTTCGTCGATGTAGCGGCGCAGTTCGGCTGCCTGCGACGGGTCCTGGCTCTCCGTCTCGAAGGCGACCAGCCGCTGGAGATCCGTGCGAAACCCGCCGTCGTCGAAATAGCGCGCTGCCCGCGCCACCGCCTCGTCCCGTGTCGTCATGTCCCGGTGTCTCCCCGCGCGCTGTCTTCGATTGCGGGCAAAGCTAAAGCGTTTTCAGGCGCTTGGAAACACGTGAGACGACTGCCTCAAATTTACGCAGCGTCACATTTGTCGCAATCGCGCAGGGATGCGACGCTGCGACGACGATTGCGCAGCCCTGTCCGTGCCAGGGCTGGATGCTGAGAAACGCGCGCGAGCGGGACAAGGACGGGTCACATGTTTCAGGTACTGGCCGGGGTCTGGGCCTTGTTGCTCGGCATCGTCTTGATCATGCTGGGCAACGGCATGCATTTCACGCTGATCGGCCTGCGCGGCGGCATCGAGGGGTTCTCGGCCGCCGAGCTTGCCATCGTCACCTCCGGCTATTTCACCGGGTTTTTGTCGGGCGCGCGCTTCACGCCGGCGCTGATCCGCCGGGTCGGGCATGTGCGCGTCTTCGCGGCGCTGGGCAGTTTCATGTCTGCGGGGCTGATTTCCTTCCCGCTCTTCACCGACCCCATCGCCTGGACGCTGCTGCGGGTGCTCGTCGGCTTCTGCATGTCAGGGATCTATGTGGCGGCGGAAAGCTGGCTCAACGACGCCGCCACCAACGAGACCCGCGGCAAGGTGCTTTCGGCCTATATGATCGCCCAGACGCTCGGCATCATCGGGGCGCAGGGGCTGCTGACGCTGGGCGACGCCGGCACCTCGGTTCTGTTCATCGGCGCCTCGATCCTGGTGTCGATCTCCTTCGCGCCCATTCTCCTGTCGGTCGCCCATGTGCCGGCTGTCGAGGTCGCGCGGCCGATGTCGCTCAAGGGGCTGTTCGCCAGCTCGCCGCTTGGAACGGTCGGCATTTTCCTGCTCGGCAGCGTCTATGCGACGCAATCGGGCATGGGCGCGGTGTTCGGCTCGCAGATCGGCATGACCGCCTCGCAGATCGCGCTCTTCGTCGCCATGCTCTTTGCCGGGGCGCTGGTGCTGCAATATCCGATCGGCTGGCTGTCGGACCGCATGGACCGGCGCAAGCTGATCTTCGGCGCCTCCTGCCTGGGCGCGGCCGCCTGTCTGCTCGGCTGGCTGACCGGCGGCGGGCTGACCTCCCTGATGGCGGCCGCCTTTTTCGCAGGCGGGGTGACGACGCCGCTTTATGCGCTGTTTCTCGCTTATACCAACGACACGCTTTCGGCCGAGGACATGCCGGCGGCCTCGGGCGGGCTCGTCTTCACCTTCGGGCTTGGCGCCATCGTCGGCCCGCTGGCGACCGGCTGGGCGATGGAACGGCTCGGCCCCTTCGCCTTCTGGCCGGTGCTTGGGGTGACCTTCGCGGCAATCGCGCTCTATGCGCTCTTCCGCATGACGCAGCGCGCCGTCACCCCGAGCGAGGAGACGGAGAGCTATCTCGGCGTGCTCCCGACCGCTTCGCCGGTCGCAGTGGAAGCCGCCGGCGTCTGGGCGGCGGAAAATGCGGAAGCCGAACGCGAAGCGGAAGTTGAGGCAGAGGCGAAAGCCGGCGCGGAAGCGGACGCACCGGGTGAAAGCCGCTAGAAACAAGGCCCGCGCGCGCCGACCGGACCCGAGCGAACCCGCGCCGGCGAGCCTTGCCAGGGCTTTTCCCATCGCATGGAGCCAAGCTTTGCGATGTATCCCCTTCAAGCGGCTTTTGAGGCGCAGAAGGAAACGGACCATTGTTCCGCAGCGGAAGCGCAGAAAGGAGCAACCCGCCCGCTCCGGAGTGACTTGCAATCCAAAACGTAAAAACTTATGGTTGCATTTCGCGTGATGAGGAAATCATATTCGATCACATTGGCTGACCAGTCGCTCATTCGAAGCAATTGTCAAATGAAGTTCGAAGACCTCTATGAGCTTATCCGGCCAATCGCCGAATGCGCCTCACACAGCGAAATCCTTGCGCTGACGTCCAATGTTTCCGCAAAGCTCGACTTCGAATTCTACAGTATTGTTATCCGCAGAATTGAAAACCTCGTTGAAAATAACGTTGTTATCAATCACAATTATCCCGAGGAATGGGAGGAGATTTATCGCACCAGATCCTATTTCTCGAAGGATCCGGCAAACAGCCCCCTGACGTTCAGCAAGCCGTCCCTGCTCTGGTCGGAGGTTTCCGACACCGAGGTGTTTCGCGCGGCGAAGGAATTCGGCATCGGCGACGGCGTGACCTGCACGGTTCGCGGCAGCCACCACATCTGCTCGGTCAGCTTCGCCGTTCGCAAGAAAGACGTTTGCCCGGAAATGATGGTCGGCGCCCAGTTCATCATCCCCTATCTTTGCAATTCGGTCATTTGCATAGCGGAGACCGAGCTCGCCACCGCGCCAATCCTCTCCGAGCGCGAGAAAGAGTGCCTCAAGTGGGTGAGCGAAGGAAAGACGTCATGGGAGACCTCCGTGATCATGTCGATCTCGGAAAGAACCGTGCTGTTTCATCTTTCCAACATACAGAACAAACTGCAGACGACGAGCCGGGCGCACTCGGTGGCCAAGGCCGCGATCCTGGGCCTTCTGAACGCCGATCTTTTCTCCGGCGACCCCTTCAAGGTTTTGAAGTAGCGCGCCTGCCATAGCCGCGCCGCTCGCGCGCGGCCGGGCGCGGAAGCGGCGCGGGTGCGGGCGGGGGTCAATAGACGCCAGTTTTCACCTTGTGGTGGGTGCGCCACCGCCGGATGGCGATGACGGTCCTGGAGATGCCGCCCTGGCAGATGAAGATGCCGGCCAGCACGACGAAGAACGCGATGCCGGTGTTGGGACCGGGACGTTCGGAGAGAATGAGAATGCCCCAGAACGCGCCGAACATGGGAACCAGGTAGTTGTTCAACGCCAGGAAGGAGGCGTCGTATTTCTGAAGGATGCGCAGGACGATCAGTTGCGCCGTCGCCGTCGACAAGAGCCCGAGCACGACAATGGCGCCGATCGCCGACGGCTCGGGCGACAGCGTCCACGGCGTTTCCAGAACCAGCGCCGCCGGCAGGATGAACGCACTCGCCACAAGCAGGATGGCCGCCGAGGTCTGGAACTTCGGCAGATCCCGAAGGTGACGGCTCAAGATTCCCGACAGGGCGTAGCACAGGGCGGCGGTGGTCACGAGCAATTGCGCGAGCGTTTGCTGGCCCAGATTCAGCAGCGACGCCGGGCCGATCAGCAAGACCACGCCGACGAAGCCGACCGCAACACCTGCGGCCTTTTCGATCGTCAGCCGCTCGTCATCGGTGATGACATGCGCCATGGCGATGGTGAACAGCGGGATCGAGGACATCAGGATCGCCGCAAGGCTGCTGTCGATATATTGCTCGCCCATGCTGATGAAGGAAAACGGCAGGACGTTGCCGAGGAGCGCGGCGCTGACGATATACACCCAGTGCTTGCCGGGAGGCGGCAACCGGTAGCCGGCGAGACGCGCCACGACCAGCAGGACGACCGCGGCCAGAGTGATGCGGCTTGCCGCGATGGTCAGCGGCGTCACCGACCCCAGTCCCACCTTGATGAACAAGAACGAGCTTCCCCAGATCGCGGCGAGCGTGGTCAGCAGCGCCAATCCGTTGAGTGTGTTTCGCATTTTGTTTCCTTTCATGGCCTCCGGCCACCGCCTCGCCGTCCGGGGAGTTCGGCACACGCGCACGACACCCTGGCGGCCAGGCGGACGTCTTGCAGGTCACCGCGCTAGCCGGCCGCGCGAACACCGGGCTGGAAAGAAGTCCAGCCCTTGAGCTCAAGCGGGGCATCCGACCCGTCGTCGGTCAGGTGAACGAAGGCGACATGTCTGTCCGCGGCATAGGAATAGCCGCAGCTCGAGACATGACCGCGGATGCGCCCGTCGGCGTCCTGAACGGCTTCGCCGATCCGGGGCCGACTGGTCCTGTCGCCGGCAACGGCCAGTTTGCGGACCGTGATCCGCGGCTCTGCCGCCGGTTCCCGAATGGCCTCGCGACCGACGTAATCCGCCGTCTTTTGGGGATCGACCATCCACCCGAGGCCGATTTCACCGAGCGTGGTGCCGTAGTTCATGTCGAGCGGGTGAAGCAGGAAGTCGATATCCGTGCATTCGATGCGATAGGTATCGAGCAGGTCCCAGCCGCAGGGGAGCACCCTGTCCGGCATGTCGAGCATGGCGGTCCAGACGGCGGTGACCGCCTCCGGCATGCCCCACATTTCCATGCCGATGACAGAGCGGACGACGGTCACGTCGTCGCCGGCGTTCGTGCGACAACGACAGGCCTGAAAGGGTTTGAGCGCGTCGACGGCGGCCCGGTCGGCGGCGCAGACAAGATCGCGCATCACGGCAATGCGGTCCGGTCCCTTGATGTTGAAGCTGACGAAATCGGAATCCACGACCCGCGCATCGGGAAAGCGTTCAAGCGCCTCGTGCAGATGGGAGGGGGGCGCGCCGCCGCCACAGGAGACCAGATAGCGGTCCTCCTCGACCCTCAGCACCAAGGCCTCCTCGTCGACCGTTCCCGTCGGCGTGGTGAAAAGGGTGAAAGCGGCGCGGCCTGTCTTGAGCGACCGCAGATTGCGCGGCGTCAGGTAATCGAGAACGTCGAGCGCCTGGGGGCCCGACACCTCGAGATACATCATGCCGGAGGCAATGAAGGCGCCCGCCCGAGAGTTGACATAGTCGTGCTGGCGTTTCGTGGGGAGCCGCGCCCAGCCGCCGGCACCGATCACATTGCCTGCAAGAACCCGCAGGCCGTGATGCGGGCCGTAGCGCGCCGCGACGAGCTCGATGATATCCATCAGGTGTTTCTTGGGCTTCAGGCAAGGCTGTTCGCCAGACACAAGGCCCGAGTCCGCCGGAATGGTGAAATAGGGCGGCAGGTTCATCGACAGCGGATTGGTCCGCCCTGCGGCTGTGGTCTCAAGCGTGGATGAAGGGTGAATTGCGACGTTCATCGGAGGTCTCCCGGTCCTAGAGAATGGCTTCTTCGCTCATCGCCGGCGCAGACCGACGAAGGGAATGCGGGGCGTCGAGGATGTGGCTCAAGAGGTCGTGGCATCGCTGCCGCCTGGCACCCGTCGTGCGATGACTGATCAACGCGATCGCACCGGTCTTCTGGATGACCTCGAGCTCGCGCAGATTGTTGCGGGCGATCGTTGCTCCGGTATCGACGATATCGACCACGAAATGCGCCATGCCAGCGAGCAGCGCCAGTTCGACGGATCCGTACATTTTGACGATGTCGGGGGCACAGCCTTGCCGTTCGAAGTATTCGCGGGCGATCCGCGGATATTTCGTCGCCACACGCGGCCGACGAATGTAGGTCCGGCTGACGAATGCGCCGGGAAGACCGATCACCGACAGCCGACACTTGCAAATGTCCAGATCGCGCTTGCTGCCGAAGGACAGGTTTGCCGCTTCCGCGATCACATCGCCGCCAAGCACCGCGATGTCCAGGACCCCTTCCTCCAGCAAGAGAGGAATATCGGAGGACCGCACCGGACACAGGGTCAGATCCGCCCGGCTGGTGTCCGCGAAAATCGCCCTTTCGTCCTTTCGCGAGATCGACAGGTCGATCCCGCAGCGATTGAAGAGCCGCCTCGTGTCGTTCATGACACGCCCTTTCGGCACGCCCAGAATCAGCTTGTCGGTTTTCATGAAGCTGCTCCCCCCGTCCGTTCCGCTTCGTGGCATTGGGTCAATTGTGGTGACCATCCTACGCACCCGGCTTGCCGGGCTCTGCTGTAGGAACCAACAGGTTCCGGGAGGACCATGCTGTCGGATCAGCCAGTTGCTGGAAAGTGCAGTAAATTTAAGAATTGTCCCATCACTTTATCGGGAGGGGATGGTTTGATGTTTATAAAGGCAGAATATTTCAAAAATACTTCATGCGATGAAAAGGACCTCGAAAAAATTTATCGCATTCGCAAGGATGTTTTCTTCGATCGACTCGGATGGAATGTCCTGTGCTCTGGCGGGCTTGAGTTCGATGCTTTCGACAATGCCGACTGCGACTATCTCGTCGTCAGGCACCAAGACACGCTGATTTGCACGTGCCGGCTCATTCCGACCACGCGCCCGACAATGCTGTCGGAGGTGTTTCCCGGCCTCTTGCGCGGGGAAGACTATCTGCCGGATCCAGCCGTGATCGAAATCAGCCGTCTCGCGGCAACCGCCTGCCCGTCGCTGCGCGGAGGGGTCATGTCCCTGATCCTGCAGGAGTTGCGCCGCTACGCCAGCGACCACCGCGTCAGCGCGTTCGTCTTCGTGACCACGACCGCCATCGAACGGCTGCTGCGCCGGCACGGCGTTCGCCTCCAGCGGTTCGGCGACGGCAGGACGACCCTGGTCGGCGGCGTGCGGTCGGTGGCCCTCAGACTTCACCCGGCCGACATTCCGCAGGTCAACTGACCAGCGACCGACCGGATGGCGAAGCCGCGGGCCGGCGGACGACACCGTCGAAACGATCGCTCGGGGAGCGGGCCCTGCGCCCGCCCCCGGCGCGTCGGCGTCCCGGGCTCGCCGGCGCAGCCGCGCGCACCGCCTCGCATGCGCGCCGCACAAGCCCCCCTCGCGCAAGGAGACAGGCAATGCAACCTTCCCAGCACCCGACCATCCCGTCCAGCACCGAAGTCTGTATTGTCGGCGCCGGCATTGTCGGGATCCTCTGCGCCCTCGAACTGGTCGAGCGCGGCCACCGGGTGGTGTGCCTCGAGAAAGACCGGGTCGGCTGGGCCCAATCCGGTCGCAATCTGGGCTGGATCCGGCAGCAGGGACGCGATCCAGCCGAGCTGCCGCTGATGGTGGAGGCCTGCAGGCTCTGGAAGGAGCTCGGCGAGCGATGCGGGTCCGCCGCGCTCGCCTTCGAGGAGACCGGCATCAACTATCTCGGCCTTCACCCGTCGGATGCGCAGCGATACGAGACCTTCGCCGCAGCGCTCGAGGCACATGGCGTTCGACCCGAGAGGCTCGACCGCAGGCGGATCGCGCAGCTTTACCCCCTGCCCGAACAACGCTGGCAATACGGGCTCCGCACGCCGGGCGACGGGCGGGTCGCGCCTGCCTTTGCCGCGCCCGCGATTGCCAACGCCGTTCTGGAAAAGGGCGGGCGCATCTTCGAGACCTGTGCCGTTCGCTCGATTGACCCCGGGGGCGACGGCCGCGTCCGGATCGAGACGGACCTGGGAGATCTCACCGCGGAACGCGTCGTCATCGCGTCGGGCGCGGGATCGGCAAGCCTTGCCGCCGGCGCCGCAGCCCGCCTGCCGCAATTGTGCGTGGAATCGACCGTGACCGAAGTCTTTGATCCGTCAAACCTGTGGCGGGGATCGGGAACAGACGGCGTCCTGGCCTTCTATCGCACGGCGCAAGGCCATGTCGGCCTCAGCCTGTGCAAGGGCTTCGTGCACCGGGTCGGGCCGCAGACCTTGCGTCATCTCGGCCACTATGCGCGCTCGCTGCGAAGCTGCCTGCAAATGGCGCGCCTGGCGTTGCCCCGCAAGGGCAGTGGCGACGTCAACCCCGCCCCGTCCCGCAAGGTCGTGCGCGACAGCATGAGCGCCGCGCGTCAGCGCGGGCTGATCGGCCCAAACGCCCGCGTCCGGCGGTGCTGGGCCGGATCCATCGATCTCCTGCCGGACTTCCTGCCGGTCCTCGACACGCCCCATGCAGGCGGGTCGGTCTTTGTCGCCACGGGCTTCAGCGGCCACGGCTTCGGCATCGCTCCGGCGGTCGCGCGCGTCGTCGGACACTGGGCCGGCGGCCGCGCACAGCCGCACGACCTGACACGATTTCGGTTCAACCGCTTCTTCGACCGTTCGCCGCTCGCCCAGGGGCCGACCTTCTAGGACGTGGCGCGCCCCAGCCCATTCGCGGGCCATTAACGGACCGGACGGCGGGAAGACCCGACCGGCCGCAGGCCAGTCGGGGTCCGTCATGCGGTCCTCGACGTCACGCGCCGATGTCCGTGCGCCACCGTTTGCCCTGAAAGCACACGGATTGGATCGAGGCGTAGACGCGGTCGCGGGCTTCGCGGATGCTGCCGCCAAGCGCAGAAATATGGGCAACGCGGCCAGCGCGGGTCCGCAGGCTGCTGTCGGCGGACTGCTCGACCCCCGCCCAGAACACCATGGCTTTGTCCGCCAGCAGAGCCGGGAAGAACCTCACGATCTCTCCGCTTCCGATATCGCGGAACGGCCAGTCCGTCTCCCGGTCGAGCTCCGCCTGATCCTTCAGGGCGGATTTCGCTCCCGCCGAAAGGGTAATGGTGACGCAGGAGCGGGGCTTGACCTTCAGCCGGCGCTCGACGCGTTCGCCCGAGGTCATGCGCATCAAAAGCGCGAACAGGTCCTCGTCCACACGGGGAAAAATGGTCTGGCTTTCCGAATCCCCCAGCCGGGTGTTGATTTCCAGAAGATGAGGGCGCCCGTCCGCATCGATCCGAAGGCCAAGATAGATCGGCCCGCTGTAGGATATGCCGCGCGCGCGCAGTCCCTTGAGCACCGGCTTGAGAATGCTGTTGGCGATCGTCTGGCTCAGCGCCGGCGAATCCATCATGTGGGGCGAGAGGCTGCCCATGCCGTCGCAATTGGCACCGCCGTCGGCGTCATGGCTTTTCTTGAAGTCCTGGGCGGACGGCAACTCGACGATGCTTCGACCCTGGACGAAGTAATGCGCCGAATAATCGACGCCGGGCAGGTAGTCCTCGGCGAGCACCTTGAAGGGCGCCCCGGGGTTTTGCGCGATCACCGCGTCGATCTGCGCAAGCACGTCCTGCGGCCGGGTCCCGGCCGGCACCGGGATCGCGCCATTGCCGTTGCGCGTCAACCAGTCGACCTTGACCATCTTCGGCAGATTGGACGGGTCGGACAGGAACGCGCCCAGCGCCGCCCGATCCTCAAACAGACGCGCCCGCGGTGTCGGCACGCCGTTTTCGCGGCAGACCTCCTTGCAGAACCATTTGCTGCTTTCGAGCCGGGCGGCCTTGCTCGACGCGCCGAAGACGCGAAAGCCGCGCTGCCTCAGCTCATCGGCGATCCCGTCGTCGAGCGCTTCGATGTGCGAGACGAACACAAGGTCCGGCCGCAAGTCCTCGCAGGCGGCAATGACCGAGCGGAAATCATCGATTCGCGGCGCACGCGCAATCCTTTCGCCAAGGATCCCGCCGGTCCCTGGAAGATAGTGGACCTTCACCGTCCTGGAATTGGCAACGAGGGCCGCACAGATGCTGTGCCCGCGTCCCGTTTTGTCGACAACCACCACAGTATGGGTCATGGATTTTCCTTCCTGGAAAGTGAGAGGCGGGACGATCCCGGCTCCAGGTGTCAAGGGACGCCCCGTCACGCCGTCACGGTCCTGGCGGTCGCGCGAAAGGAATTTTCCCGAAGGTTGCATTCGCCCAAATGCGCCGGGAGCCCGCCCCAGACTTCCGAAAACCGGTCCGGCGTCCGGCCAACATATCCAGGACGTTCCGCCGAGGAATTCGGCCAGTCGCAGTTGGGGGCAATGTGGTGCAGGTCATGGTGCACCGTGTCGCCGACGACGACGAACAACCGCGCGGGCATGTGGATCGACACCGCCCTGATCCACCACGGGATCCAGGCAACGAACGTGTTTCGCTCCGGCGCCTTGCAACAGCACACGCGGGTGAAACTCAGGAAGTCCTTCTTCTCCCGGTCGCGGATGGTCTGGTTGGAAAACGCCCACCACCGGTGCTTGCTGGCCGTGTAGAGAAAGTTGGAAATCTGGAAGCCGATCGTCAGCGGCAGCAGCCAGAAGAGCCCGAGCGCGACGTAATAAGCGGACCCGAGGAAAACCCCCGGCAGCGCCAGAGCCGCGAGATAGGCCCAGGACAATGCGAGCCGATAGAGCGGACGCGCATCGATGAAATTCGCCCTGAGCCTTTCGGCCAGGAACCGGACATGAAAGACCGGCGACAGACAGATCAGGACGATCCGGCGGCACAGGCGACCGCGACTTTCCTCCAGTCCCAGCCCCGCGTTGCGCAGGAACAGGACATCCGCGTCGTCTTCAAAGCACGGCGCCCGGTGGTGCATGAGATGGGATTTCTGGTTCTCGCGAAACGGCGTTCGCAGGAGCAGTGTCGTCAGAACCTCCCCCAGCACATGATTGGCAAGGGGCGTTTTCAGCACCTTGTAGTGAAGCGTCTGGTGGATGACGAGAACGTCCAGGCGTCGCATTCCGCCGGAGACGAAACAAAAGCCGAGCATGTAGACCAGGCCGCCGCCGATCCCCCCCAGAGAGAGCGCAAGGCCGATCAGGGCGAAGCCGGCAACAATCGAGGCGACGCCGATCCCGACGACCTCCACCGGCGACAGCGGCCGGGCGGCCGGATCACGCGAGCCGCGAATGCCGCTGAGCCAGGTCACGAAAGACTGGACCCCCGGCGGCAATCGGTGCGCCAGTTCCTCGCGGGCGGGAGACAGATAGGTCGACGTCATCTCGTGAACCCTCCCGGCCTCAGCTGGCGAACAGCACATCGTTGGTTTCGTGCGTCATCTCCGCCGCCAGGTCGCGCTCGTTCGCCCAGGTCATGTTGACGATCAGCCGCTCGCCGCCGCGGGCGATCGGCGTGACGCGGTGAAGGTATTTCTGGGCATTGAGGAGATAGGCGTCCGCCGCGTCGCAGCGGTGCGTGTGGATCGCCCCGCTCAGGAGCGTTTCGTTGACCTTCGGATTTTCCTTGTCCCAGCTTCCACCGCCACATAGCTGCAAGAAGCCGCCCTGGGCGACGTCCGGCGCCTTGAGATAGAGGACGAAGGCAAAGGAGTAGTCATCCCAGTGCCAACCGTGGGTATCGCCGTCGCGGAAGAGGTTGCTGAGCACATATTCCTCCGGGGGCCACGGGACGCGGTGGACCGTCTCTCCGGTGATCGCAGTCAGAAACCCGCGCACCGCCTCGCACGCATAGATCCGGGGGATGAAGAGGCTCTTTTCCCTGAGGATGTGCTGGCCGACGGTGCGCATCCGGCGCGGCGTGTCGCCGGTGCTCTTCATGGTCAGGTGCTTGTTGCGCCCGCTGGTCGAGCTGATCCCCTCGCACTCCCGCGTGATCGCGCGATGCAACGCGGACGGCAGGAAGTGCGGGATGCGCACGAAGCCGTTTGCGAGAAAGTCGGCCCTGAAACGCGCGACCTCGGCCTCGCTGTACCGGTCGATCCTGTCGCGAAGGGGCACGAGTGGATCAATATCGCCTTGATAAGTCATGAAATGTCCTCCGCTGTTCAATGGATGCTTGCCAGGCGCGCGGGTCCCGCGCAGGTCGCTGCGACGCAGCGTTTGAGAACCGCAAGCCCGTGAGAAAGGTCGCCGTCGTCGATGGTGAGCGGGGGAAGGAGCTTCACGACCGTCTCGTCCGGCCCGCAGGTTTCCAGGATCAGCCGGTTGTGGAAGCAAAGCTCGCGGATCTGCGCCGCCCGTTTGCCGTCGCGCACGTCGAGACCCTGCATCATGCCGGCTCCCTTGCGCATGCCGCCATAGTCAGCGGCCATGGCATCGAGCGCATGTGTGACCAGGCCCCCCTTGCGGACCACCTCCGACGCGAACAGGGCGTCGGACCAATAGGCCTCCAGGGTGGCGGCCGCCGTCACGAAGGCGAGGTTGTTGCCGCGGAAGGTGCCATTGTGCTCGCCCGGCTTCCAGGCATCCCATTGCGGCGCGATCATGAGCATGGCCAACGGCTGCCCGAAACCGGAAAGCGATTTCGACAGCACGACGATGTCCGGCTGAAGGCCCGCATGCTCGAAGGAAAAGAAGGTTCCCAGCCGACCGCATCCGGCCTGGATATCGTCGACGATCACCAGCACGCCATGATCCGAGGCGATCCGGCGAATGCGGCGCAACCACGCGGCGCTGGCACGGTTCAACCCGCCCTCGCCCTGCACCGTCTCAAGGATGATGGCCGCCGGCTTGTCGACCCCGGACGATCCGTCCGCCAGGAGTTTTTCCACAATATCGGCCGTATCGACGTCCGCGCCGAGGTAGCCGTCATAGGGCAGACGGGTCACCTGGTTGAGCAGTGCCGAGGAACTTGAGCGATGGTGGGCGTTCGCGGTGAGCGACAGCGCGCCCTGCGTGCAGCCGTGGAAAGCGTTGGTAAAGGCAATGACATTGGTGCGGCCGGTGACCTTGCGCGCCAGCTTGACGGCTGCCTCGACCGCATTCGCACCCGTCGGCCCGGGAAACTGAAGTTTGTAGTCGAGGTTTCGCGGGATCATGATCCGGAGGCGAAACAGATCCATGAAGGCCGCTTTCGACACCGTTTCCATGTCGAGCGACATGGAGATGCCATCGTCTTCAAGGTAGCGGGTCAGACGGTGTCGCAGCAGCGGATTGTTGTGCCCGTAGTTGAGCGCGCCGCACCCGGCGAGAAAATCCAGATACCGCTCGCCCCCGTCCGTCTCGAGAATGCTGCCGGCGGCACGGGCAAAGGTCGCGGGAAAGCTGCGACAATAGGAGCGAACCTCGGATTCCAGGCCGGTCACGGCGACGACCTTCGTATCCGAAAGCGGAGGCTGTATGTGTTTCATGGTTCAAAGTCCCGATCATCATTCACCTGGAGGCGGACACCCAGGAAGGATCTCTGACAAGGCGCGCCTGCACTTCTCATCCGGCGAAGCCCGCTTAAGGACAAGAAGAAACACATGATCGTGGAGCGCAGAATTTGAACACCCTCACGATTTACATCACGCCTACATGATTCTCACTTTTACAAAACTGATTAACCTGCTGAAAAACTATGACCCTATCTGAATACACAGATTGCCCGACCCGATAACCTGTCGGTTCCTACGGGTGACGATCAAGGGGACATGAAAAATCGAAAACCCGGCTCGGTCGGGAGGGAAATCGCGGGGGAAATCGCAAGAGCGCGACACCGCTGAAGCCGGAGCGGACGTGCAGGATCATGGCCGGTGCAAAGGGCGCCTGACTCCATCCCGTCTCCGACGGCGTGCGCAGTGGCGCGGTTGCCGACCACAGCGGCACCGGATCAAACGCAACGCGGCGGGCTATTCAAAGGAAATGGCGCGCCGCACCGGGTGAAGGTGACATCTGGGTGTGAAGTCTCGAGAGGTTGTTCATCCGGTTCGGGATTAGGCTGCAATCGCCAAACTCCAGCCGAGGATCCCGAAAGATGAACAACCCGCACCAAGGTGCCCGCCTGACCGTCTATAGTCGAGAGCAGATCGTGGCCCGTGCCCCCGCCCGCGTGGCGGGGCGTCTGCCCGATCGCCTGGTCGCGCTCGCCCTGCATCTGCGGCGCGACCTGCGCCTGACGGGGGCGGCGATCGCGGCCAGGCTCGTCTTCATTGACGAGACCGGCCTTAATACGAAGATGGATCGGCTGCGTGAACGATCGCTGAGGGGAGGACGTGGCCGGGCGGTAGTGCCGCACGGCCACTGCAAACGACGACCTTCACCGGAGCCTTGCGCCTGACCGGCCTGACGGCCCCGATGGTCCTCGACGGTGCCATGAACGGTTTGGCTTTCCTGGCCTATGTCGAGCAGGTCCTTGTGCCGACGCTGTCACGCGGCGACATCGTCGTGATGGACAATCTGCCGGCCCACAAGGCTGCCGGGGTCCGGGAAGCCATTGAAAACGTCGGTGCCGAGCTGCGCTATCTGCCGCCCTAAAGTCCCGATTTCAAACCGATCGAGACCGCGTTTTCGAAACTCAAGGCGCTGTTGCGCGCCAAGACGGAGCGTACGGTCAACGTCTAGTGGAACTCCGTTGGCGACCTCTGCGCCCATTTCAAACCACGCGAATGCGCAAACTACTTTGCTGCAGCTGGATATGAACCAACACAAAACGGATATGCTCTAGGCGGGAGGATACAGGGTGATCTCGGACGTGATGATCCGCCCGCCGAAGTCGCCGAAGCGAAACACTTGGATCGCCGGATCAGTTTCCCGCCGGTCGATCGGTCTTTGAACACCAATCAGCTTCATCTTTTTGTTGGCCAAATCATGCGGTGTCGCTCCCGATTGCAGTTTGTCGTGCCAGGTCAGTCGGGCGAGCGCCGCCCCCTCTTCGCCTGGCGCGGTGCCGCTCTTGTCGAAGACGATGATGCAACCAACGGGTTAAGGCTCGCCCCGAGAAGGGCGAGCAACTTCACCCGTTGCGAGACCGGCAGAAACATGAGGGTGAGGAACAGGATCGCGACGTCGAAAGGCTCTCAATCGAATGTTGCCGCGTCGGCACAGATTGCCGTACCCGGGGCCTGATAGGCTCGGACCACGTCCGCGCACTCATCAAGGGCAATCAGCCGCGCCTGCCGTTCCTCCAGGACACCAGCCAGCGATCGACCGACTTTACCGGTTGAGCATCCGATATCGTAGACAAGCCCACCTTTCGGGATGTCATGCTTCGCGACCAAAGCCGCCGCATCCGATGCCAGTTCGTACCAGGGCAGTTGCTCACGGACGTGCGCCTCAAAAGCCCTTTCACCCCCGAAACGCCCAATCCGATCCCGGTCGGCCTTGGTTGGCCGCCGCGCATAGGTGCAGGCGCTGCGCCTGGTGGAGACCTTCGGACTTGCCGACATGTGCACGCCGCCGCGAAGAAGGCCCCAAAGCTGGAGGCTGTCGGCATCGACGACACGGCGATCCCAAAGCCAAACAAGATGTAGGTACCGGAACTTGCGCGCTGTGAATGGATCGAGCGACGTGAGAACGCCATTGCGCCCGGGCCGAGTGACACGGGCAATACCCATGTCGCTCTGGGTCTGGGATTGGGGACCTGTCAGACGGGAAAGTCGGTCAGCTTTTCCACGGCCGCAGCAGGCTTTTTCGCCCCTGCCGGGATCGGTCTGATCCGCTCGACCTTTGCCCGGAGTTGAGCGTCCTGCCCGGCGCGTGCGCCAAGGCGCACCTCGTATGACGCCCGCCGTCAGGCTGCGCGCGCGCGAAGGCCGGACGGATTGCCTTTCAGGGCGCCGGCCCGCTGATCGTGCGGATCAAGTTGGCGGATCACCACCAGTTCCTCCGCCGTCGGAATCGCGGTCTCATGAAGATCCGGCGCCCGCAACAGCTCGAAGCCGGTGTTCGCGGCGACCTCCTCGAAACTCACGCCCGGATGCAGCGAGAGCACCCGCGGCGCGTGGTCCGGCCCGCCGAAATCCATCACGCAAAGCGGTGTGATGACCAGACCGATCCGGATTTCCGGCCGCCGCGCGCCCTCCGGCCACAGCCGATCGTTGAAGCCGGCGCTGCACACCACATCGACCTCCCCCGGCACGAAGGTGCGCCGGTCATGGCTCGTCACCAGCATGGAGTTGCGGTGGCTGATGCTGTTGCCGGGAAACCCGCGCACGCCGAGCATCTGCACCTTGGGCTTTCGGAAATCGCCGAGGCAGGAAATGTTGGCCTGGGCGAACCGGTCGATCTGCACCGGCGTCACCATAGCGTGCCGGCGACCGGACCAGAGGCTTTCGAAGATACGGCCATAGGGAAACCAGCCCGCATGTCCGGGCCGGTCCTCCGGCGCGCAACCGAGCGGCACCGGCTCCTCGACGGCGAAGGCCTCGCCATCGGTCAACAGCAGCCGGTCGTTGAGGCGAAGCTTGGCGAGACCGGCGGCGATCCGGGGCAGTGTGCCGATGCCGTTGGCCATCACCTCGCCGTCCTCCGCCCAGGCCCGGGCGGCGGCAGTGATCATCAGCTCGGCCAGGGTGAAAGTCTCAGCATGAATCATGACGGCACCTCACAGATTGGGGATCGACAGGGTGCGGATCGCATCGACGCCGCCCACCCGGTCCAGATAGGTCGGCTCATCGGCGCCGACGTAGTCGCGCAGGTAGGCGTCCCAGCCCCCTTCCTGACGCGCCCCATCGCAATAGGTCTTCAGATGCGCCATATCCCAACCGTAGGCGTCATGCGCGGTGGTGGGATGGGCCCCAAAGGGCGCCGCCACCACCGTTTCCACCACGGAGCGGTCGAACAGGCTCTTTTGCGCCATGTGGGAATGGGTCAGATCGAGCCGATCGTGGACCTCCTCCGCCGACACGATCACACGGCTGGCAGCACGGGCGATCAGATTGTCGAAATAGGGATCGCGCCCATCGGTCTGCACATTGCCCCTCCGGTCGGCGCGGCTGACATGGATCAGCGAGATGTCCGGCTTCAGCGCCGGCATCGCCACCAGCACATCCTCCGCATCATAGGGAGAGGTGACCAGACGCAGCTCCGGATTGTGGGTCAGCACATCGGTGCCCATGCCGATGCGGGTCGGCGCGAAGGGGACGCCCTCGGCAGCGGCCCTGAGACCGAGCAGAAACATGCCCTCGTCGAGTTCCATTACCTCGATCGCCCCGCTCTCGCGCGCCTTGCGAAAGTAGGGTTCGAGCGGAATCTTGTCGAGCGACACGAAGCCGTAAATCACCTTGCGCACCTTGCCAGCGGCACACAGCATGCCGACCTCCGGCCCGCCATAGGCGACCAGCGTCAGATCCTTCAGATCCGAGCGCAGGATTTCCCGCACCAATGCCATCGGCTTGCGCCGAGCACCCCAGCCGCCGACGCCGATGACCATGCCGTCATGCAGACTGCGGACGGCCTCGCGAAGGCTTTTCTGTTTGTCCATGTCATGAACCCGTAATCGCTGTTGCCCTTCGGCAGAAAGGATTTCCGCCTGTTTCCGAAGAGCCTAGAGAGACAGCCAGCCACCCTCATCGTCCGTCAGGACGATACCGGGCGGCAAACTTCTAAAGAAACGCATAGCGCTGGAGCGTATCGGCGACGCACCCCGGCTTGTCGCCGCCCTCGACCTCGATCACCATGCGCACAGTGGTCTGAACGCCGTTCTCGCCGATCGGTTTGGCATCAAGCAATTCGCCGCTGGCACGGATATTTGCGCCCACCGGCACCGGCGCGGGAAACCGCACCCGGTCGAGGCCGTAATTCACCCCCCAATCGAGATTGTCCGGCATGAACAGATCCGGCAGGAACAGGTTCGTCAGCGACAGGGACAAAAACCCATGGGCGATGGTCTTGCCGAACGGCCCCCTTGCTGCACGCTGCGGATCCACATGCAGCCACTGGAAATCCCCGGTGGCCTGCGCGAACAGGTTAATGCGATCCTGATCGATGGTCAGCCAGTCGCTGGGACCGAGCTTGCGGCCGATTGCGCCGATTGCCTCTTCGGCGGAACGGAAGCGGAAGGTCATGCGAGCGCTCTCCCCTCAGGCGCGTTGACTGGACACGGAGACCACCTCGCCCACCATGTAGGAGGCGTAGTCGCTGGCCAGGAACATGATGACATTGGCCACCTCCCAGACTTCGGCGGCCCGGCCAAAGGCTTCCCGCGCGGAAAGATCCTTCAGCACCTCTTCCGGTGCCGAGCGCTTCAGGAAGTCGTGCATGGCGATGGACGGGGAGACCGCGTTGACGCGAATGCCGTGATCCGCCGCCTCAAGGGCGCTGCACCGTGTCAGCGCCATCACCCCCGCCTTGGCGGCGGCATAATGCGCCTGCCCTTTTTGCGCACGCCAGCCGAGCACCGAGGCGTTGTTGACGATGGTGCCGCGACGGCGCGGCATCATCGCCCGCAGCGCCGCCCGCGTCATGCGGAAGGTGCCGTTCAACGTCACGTCGAGCACCCGGTGCCACTCCTCGTCGCTCATCTCGACGATTGGTTTGACACCGCCCAGCCCCGCGTTGTTGACCAGAACGTCGATGCCCTCCATCGCCGCCTCGGCCGCGCCGACCAGGGCCTGCACCTGATCCTCATTGGTGACATCGGCAAGATGCCCGGTCACCGGGGTCTCGGGCGCGATCTCCTTCAGCGCGGCAACGGCTTCATCGAGTCGACGCGGGTGAATGTCCGAGACCATCAACGCCCGCGCCCCTTCCTCCATCGCGCGGCGGGCGGTGGCAAAACCGATGCCCTGTCCGGCGGCGGCGGTGATCAGCACCGACCGCCCCTTGAGCAGCCCATGGCCGGGCACATAAGGCGGGCACTGAGAGGAGGGGCTCGCGGAGAATGTGTCAGCGTCCATTTCGGCTCATCCTTGCCTTGTTCGAGAAATCGGCCGTGCGGCCATCGGCGACAAATGCATCGCGGGCCGCCTGGGAATCCGCCATCAGATAGGCCTGCGCGGTGAAGCCCTGCTCCCAGCGGTACTGTGCCTCAAGATCCGCCGCCTCCACCCCGTTGAGCGCCTCCTTGGCCAGCGAGATCATCGCCGGGCTCTTTGCTGCGATTTTCGCCGCGAGCACCCGCGCCGCATCGGCGAGCTCCGCCCGGGGCAGCACCGCTTCGATGCCGCCGAAGCGAAAGGCCTCCGTCGCGCTCACCGGATCGCCGGTGAAATACATCTGCCGCACTTTTTGCAGCGGAAACAGGCGCTGAAGATGCGCACCGCCGCCCAGCGCGCCGCGATCCACCTCCGGCACGCCGAAACTGGCGCAATCTGAGGCCAGCACGATGTCCGCGCCACCGCAGATGCCGATCCCGCCGCCGAGCACGAAACCATGGGCTGCGGCGATCACCGGCACCCGGCCCCGGTGAATGGCGCGGAAGGTGTCGTAGTTGCCCCGGTTGACCTCGATGATCCGTTCCGGATGCCGCTGCAATTCCTTGATGTCGACCCCGGCGCAGAACCCGCGCCCCTCGGCGCGGATGATCAGCACCCGCACTTGCCGGTCCGCGTTCATGTCATCCACCGCCCGCGCCAGCGCGGCCCAGCCGGCGCTGTCGAAGGCGTTGACCGGTGGCCGGTTCAGGATGATTTCGCCGATATGATCGCTGACCTCAGCGGAAAATGGCGCACTCATGCCCATGCTCCCTGTGTTGCCGTTTCGCAGTCGCGGCCCGGCAACTGCCGCAGAGCGGAAAGACGCTCTTCGGCCTCCCGAACGATGCGGGTGATCAGCGCGTCGCAGCTCTCCAACTCGCCGATCAACGCCGCCACCTGACCGGAGGGCAAAAGCCCGCCCCGCGTATCGCCACTCACCAGCCCCTGTTCCACCAGGCGGGGCAGGTTCGGAGCCATCACCGTGGCGGCAAACCCGGCGTCACCCGCCTTCAGCGCGCGCAGGGCCAGCCGCAGCATGCTGGCGTAGCTCATCCCTTGCGCCCGCCCCCAGGACAGGCCGTGCCGCAGGCTGGCAAGGAACCGCGCCGGGCGGCTCATCCCTTCCATGCGGCGCAGCTCCTCATTGTCGATGAACCGCTGTGGCAGGCCATCAACCGCCTTCGACACCCGGATCGCCGCCGGATCGGCGGTCTTGAGGTAGCGGGCGAGCGTTTCCGGATGCACCGGGCTTTCGGAAGTCAAAAGGAAGCGGGTGCCCATGGCGATGCCATCCGCGCCCCAGGCAAGCGCCGCGGCCAGCCCGCGCCCGTCGTAAAACCCGCCGGCGGCCACCACCGGCACATCGACCGCGTCGAGCACTTGCGGCAAGAGCAGGGAGGTCGGCACAGATCCGGTGTGCCCGCCCCCTTCGCCGCCCTGGACGGTGATGATGCTGGCGCCAAGCGCCACCGCCCGCACGGCATGTTTCACCGCCCCGACCGTCGGCATGCACTCGATCCCGGCATCGCGGAACCGGGCGATGGTCGCCGCATCCGGGCCACGGCCATAACTCACCGCCCGGACCCGGTGCAAAAGGATCGCCTCGATCACCTCTTCCGCGTTGGGCTGGAACATGTGGAAGTTAATGCCGAACGGGCCATCCGTCGCCGCCTTGACCGCCGCGATGGCCGCATCGATGCCCCCCGGCGGGATCGAGGCTGCGGCAAGAAAGCCGAACCCGCCGGCATTGGTCGTTGCCGCAACAAGCTTCGGATCGGCCACCCAGCCCATCGCCGTCTGCACCACCGGATAACGACATCCGAGCGCCCGTGTCAGGGGCGTTTCAAACCCGTTGCCTGTCATCTCCACCGCCTCATACCCTTGTTCCCCCACGCGTTCTCACTGCCGAGCCCTATCGGACCGCAAGGCTAGTTGAAGACCCGGCCGCCATTGACCACCAGCGTCTGACCGGTGATGCAGCGGGCCTTGTCGCTGGCCAGGAACACGGCGGCATTGGCGATGTCCTCCGGCTCACAGAGTTCGCCGAGCGGGATCGCACTGCGTGCCCGCTCATAAGCATCCTTCGGAATGCGCTGCATCGCCCGGGTGTTGGTCGGGCCTGGACAGATCGCATTGACGGTCACCTTGTGCGGGCCGAGCTCCCGGGCGAGCGCACGGGTGAAGCCGAGAACGCCGGACTTGGCCGCCGCGTAATCGACCGTGCCGATGTCGCCATTGAGGGCCGAGTCGGAAGAGATCGACACGATCCGCCCCTCTCTGCGTGCCCGCATCCCCGGCACCACCTGACGCGAGCAATGCAAGGTCGCGCCGAGCGAGATGTCGATCACGAAATCCAGCGTGTCGCCTTCCGCCAGATAGAATTCGGAGTATTTCTCCCGCGCCGTCTGACCGAGATTGTTGATCAGCGTATGCACCGGCCCGAACTCCCCCTCGATCCGGGCGAAGCTGGCGGTGACATGCGCCCGGTCGAGCAGGTCGCCCTCAAGCGCCAGAACGCGCCCGCCCTTTGCCCGGGCCTCCCCCGCCGTGGCCGCCAGCGCCTCGCCATCCCGGTCGAGGATCGCCAGATCGGCCCCCTCCGCCGCGAAGCCAAGAACGATCGACCGGCCGATGCCATGTGCGGCACCGGTCACTGCAACCACCTTGCCCGTGAAATCCCCTGTCATGCCTCTCCCTTTCTCCTCAATTGCTGACCGCGGCGACGCCAGCGAGCTGGAGCCCAAGGCCCAAACCCTCGCCCTCGCACCGCAAAAAGAAAAACCGCTAACGCACGCCGCTCTGGGTTTGGCCGCGCGGTTCGCGCGGCATGCCAAGCCCTTGTTCTGAAATGATGTTCAGTTGAATTTCGTTGGTACCGCCGTAGATCGTCTCGGCTCTGGCAAACAGATACAACTGCTGCAAGCGGGCAATCCCCGGCTCGGATGCATGAACGGCAGCCTCCGGCCCCAGCGCGTCCATGGCCAGTTCCCCCAGCGAGCGATGCCAGTTCGACCATTCGTATTTGTAGCCAAGCGCCTCGGGTCCCGGCTCGCCGCGCTCGACCGCGCCCAGCACCCGCATGGCCCCATGGCGCATCGCCCGCAAGCCGGTCCAGGCCCGGCCCAGCGCTTCGGCATGATCCATCGGGTCGCGCGCCTGGCGCGCCAATGAAACCACCGCCTCCAGTTCCCGCGCAAACCCCATCTGCTGACCAAGGGTCGAAATGCCACGCTCGAACCCGAGGAGCGCCATGGCTATCGCCCAACCCTCCCCCGGTGCCCCGACCGCGTCTTCCGCCCTTGCCACCGCTCCGTCAAAGAAGACCTCGTTGAACTCGCAGGCGCCGTTGATCTGTCGGATCGGGCGGATGTCGATGCCCGGTTGGTCGAGCGGCATCAACAGGAAGATCAGCCCATCGCGGCCGGTCGCGCCCTCCTCCGCCCGGGCCAGCACGAAGATCCAGTCGGAGAGATGCGCCAGCGACGTCCAGGTCTTTTGCCCGTAGATGATCCAGTCGCCGCTCGCCGGATCGCGGCGCGCCCGGGTGCGCAGGGCCGCCAGATCCGACCCCGCCCCTGGCTCGGAATACCCTTGCGCCCAGAAGGTGGTGCCTTGCAGGATCCCAGGCAGGAATCGCGCCCTTTGATCTTCCGTCCCGAAAGCGGCGAGCGTCGGCGCCAACAGCCCTTCGCCGATGTGGCCCATCCGCCCCGGCCCGCCGGCCCGGGCGTATTCCTCGTTGAAGATCACCTGATCGCCGACCGACATGCCGCGCCCGCCGAGCGCCTCGGGCAGGCCCAGCCCGACCCAACCGCCTGCGGCCAGACGCTGCTCCCAGGCCTTGCGAAGCGCCGGAAGGGCATCGCCATCGCCGGCGCCGCCGCGCCCGCGCAGCGGCTCGAACTCTCCGGTAAGGTTCTCCGCCATCCACCCGGCCACGGCTCGGCGCAACGCAGTCTCCGCCTCACTCGCAGCCCCACTGACCGGGAGCGCGGAAAGCCGCCCGTCGAGCAGATCGAGACCAATCTGCCGGAAGGCCGCGACAGGGCCAGCGGACAGCGCCCGCATGGCGGTGGCGCGCTTGAAGAACAGATGCGGCGCGTATTCAAAGGTCATGCCGACACCGCCATGAAGCTGAATCGCCTCGGCGCTGACGGCGAAAAGCTCCTCGCAGGCCAGCGCCTTTGCTGCTCGGGCCTCAGCCCCGGCAAGCACCGCGCCGTCTGAAGCATTTGCAGACCGGTCGAAGTCCGCTGCCGCCCCGTCGATCAGCGCATCGAGACGGTTCAGCCGCACGTAGAGATCCGCCATCCGGTGCTTGATCGCTTGATAGGACGCAATGGTGCGGCCGAACTGACGGCGTTCGGCGATATACTCAAGGGTCAGCGTGAAGGCGCCCCGCGCCGCACCGGCCATCTCTGCGGCGAGTACCAATCGCGCCCGGTCCAGAGAAGTGTCGCAGCGCCCGGCAAAAGCCGTGCCTCGGTCGAGCACCGCACTTGCGGGAATGAGCAGATCCGTCAGTTCCAGAACGCCCGTCGGCTGGGTCACATCCATGGGCGCGCAAGGCCGCCGGTGCCCCGACAACGCCTCACCTTCCAGCGCGATCAGCAGCCGTTGCCCGGCACACAGCGCCGGCACCAGTACCAGATCCGCGCCCATCAGATCGGGGATCGGACCGCTTTGCCCTTCCAGAACATAGCCGTCCCCCGCCTGTTCGACCCGGAACGCAGGCGTATCCCAGCAGTCGCCGGCGGCATCAGCGCCGTGGGCAAGCACGGCCTGCGCCGTTCCGCCCGCAATCCGTGACAGCCATCCATCACGGCATCTGCCCGGCGTTGCCGCCGCCAGCACTTGGCCGGCCAGTGCCACGGTGGAGACAAAGGGAACAGGCGCCAGCACCTTTCCCAATTCACGCCCGACCGCGACCAGCGCCCGCATGTCCGCGCCCAGACCGCCGCACGCCTCCGGCAGCCCGATGGCGGTGACCTGCAACTCCTCGGCGATCCCCCGCCACAACTCGCAAGCCTCCCCGCCCTCCGATACCCGGAAGGCCGGTTCCAACCCGCCGGCACGTTCCAGAAAACGCGCCAGCGCATCGCGGATCATCATGTGTTCATCGGTCGGTAGCACGTCCATCGGGTATCCCGGATTTGTCCTGTTCCACCTTCCATCAGCCACGCCGAACGCGGTGCCGCATCGTCCAAATGCAGGATGGAGGCTCGATACCCGGCGCGCAATCCACCGGCGCGACAATCCTTGCGCGCAGCGCGTTGCACGCACCCGGCTTCCCGATAGACGCAAGAAGGGCCGCCCGGAAGCGGCCCCTGGTTTCGATTTCACAAGGGTGAGGGCGTCAATCGCACCTGGCCCGTTCGGTCAGCCCATCCTCGCGCGGCGCATAAGCGTTCCTGACCACCGCCAGCGTTTTCGACGAGGGCAGGAAATGGGTTTCGCTACTGGCCTCGAAGGTTCCCAGCATATTGTCCATCGCTGCCGCATTGGCCTCGATCCAGGCGGCGACCTTGTCGCCGTCGGTCGAGCCCGCCCCTTCGATCGCCGCCTTCAGGATGAACGGCTCGATGTAGTACGGAATGATGGAGGAACTGCCGCCAAGCCGCTCAAGATCGCTCACCGTCTCTTTCGCGCGCTTGTCGAACCTTGCGTAGGCGGAAACCCCGACGGGATCCCCCTCGCAATAAGTCATACCAACGAATTGCACGCTACGGACCTCATCGAAGGCCTCCTGCCCAAGGATCTTGGCGTTGCCGACGGAAAAATTGGTCATTGTCAGACTGCCGAACACCGGCACGCTCCAACCGATTTCATCTCTGTTTTGCAGGAACTTGCGGGCATCATCGCCAAGCGAGTTGATGATCAGCACGGCCTCCGCGCCGCTCGAGCGCAGGGAGAAGAGTTGCGGGGTCATGTCCTCCGTGCGGAAGGCAAACTCCTGCACCTCGACCGGCTCCAACTCGCGCGATTGCAGGTAACGGACCATCTCCGCGACCGCATCCTTCGACATGCCGCCATTGTCGGAGATGATCGCCAGCTTGGTCAGCCCCAGGACATCGAGCGCGTAATCGATGTTGGGAATCATCTGCGCGAGACCGGTCGGCGAGTTCGAAAAATGATAGGGCGCGGCCTGGGGCGTCAGCGTCGCCGAGGATGCGGCGGTGATCTGCGGCAGGTTCGCCGCCGTCGTCACCGCGGTGACGGGGATCACTTCCTGGCTCGTTACCGGACCGACCATCGCCTCAATCTGCTCGTTCTCGATCAAGCGCCGGGCCTCGCCCAGCGCATGGGTCGGATCCGTCAGCGTGTCGGCCAGAATGAACTCCACCGGCCGACCGGCAATCCCCCCTTGCGCGTTGATATCCTCCACCGCCATGCGCCAGCCGATTTCCGCCACCTTGCCGATGGAGGCGCCGTTGCCGGTCAGCGATACCATCCCACCGAGCTTCAGCGGCTCCGCAGCGGTGCCTTGCGTCGACACGAGGGCCACCGCCATCGCGGCCCATAGCCCGAGCCGTCCTACATTGCCAATCATGGTGTATTCCTCCTTCAGATCTTTGTTTTATGGTGCCGGGTTCGGCTCTGACGCTTCGCCGCGCGCTGCCCCCTAGACAGCGACGCTGACGCGGGCCGCCAACTCCTCCCGCAGACGCTGCTTTTGCACCTTGCCTTGCGCGCTCATGGGCAAGGAGGTTCGGATCTCGACCGCGCGCGGGCATTTGAAATTCGCCATGTTCGCCCGCGCCCAAGCGATGATTTCATCCTCGCTCGCGGTCTTGCCGGGACGCAGGATGACGAAGGCCCGGCCCACTTCGCCGAGCCGCTCGTCGGGAACGCCGATCACCGCCACGACGCCGATCGCCGAATGACCGCTGAGAATGCGCTCGATTTCCGCCGGGTAGCAGTTGAATCCGCCGGTGATGTACATGTCCTTCAGCCGGTCTTCGATCCGCAGATTGCCGGTTTCGTCAAGGATGCCAATGTCACCGGTATGCAACCAGCCGTCCGCATCGATCGTCTCACGGGTCGCGACCGGATCCTCAAAGTATCCCTTCATCACCGTGTAGCCGCGTATCACCACCTCGCCTGGCTCGCCGTCCGCCAGGAGCGCGCCGTCCGAACCCATGATGCGTACTTCGGTGTCGGGCATAGCCCTGCCCGCGGTTCTGGCTATCACCGCATCCGGATCGGAAAAGTCGCACATGGTGCCGAAACCGCCGCACTCGGTCAGACCGTAACCGCTGACCACCCCCTCGAAGCCCAGATCCTCGCGCATACGCCGGACGAGCACCTCCGGCACCACCGCCCCGCCGGTTACCCCAAGGCGCAGACTGCGCGTGTCGAACTCCGCCCGCTGGGGATGCTGCAACATGCCGTGAAAGATCGCCGGTGGACCGGGAATGACGGTAATGCGGCTGTCCTGCACCCGCTGCAGGATCTCCTGCGCATCATAGGTCAGATGCGGAACCAGCACCGCACCGCGCATCATCGATACGATGGCGCCGCAGCGATAGCCGAAGGCATGGAAGAACGGCGGGATGACCAGCACCCGGTCATGCTCGCGCACCCCGACCCGTGTCGCCCAGCCATCAATGCCGCGCAGACACTGGCGATGGGCGTACATCACCCCCTTGGGATAGCCCGTGGTTCCGGATGTGAACAGCATGTCGCACAGATCGTCCGCACCGACCTCAGCCTCTCGCAAGGCCTGATCCGCGTCAGCAATGCCGTCGCCGGCGGCCAGAAACTCCGCCCAGTCACGATCGCCGCCGCGCGGCCCCTCGAACACAACGACCTCCCGCAACCGCGCGCGGGTATCCGGCTTCAGCTGATCGGGATAATACTGATCGAGAAAGTCCCCGACCGAGAACAACAGCGACGTGCCGCTGCGCTTCACAAGATCGGCGATTTCCCCGCCCTTGAAGCGCGTGCTAGCCGGCACGAGCACGGCACCGGCGCTGACGAGGCCGAGGGCGGTCACGAACCAGCGCCAGCCGTTTGGCGCCCAGATCATCACCCGGTCGCCCTTTTCGACGCCCGCGGCCATCATCGCCTTGGCCATCCGCCGGCGCATGGCATCGAGCTCGAGGAAGGAAAGTGCGACCCCGGCATCCTCGACCGCCCGCCGGTCTCCGTAGACCTCCGCGGCACGGGCGCATAGCGCCGGGATCGTGGTGAACCTCCATTGGTCGTCTTCTGCTATCATCTGGTCACCCGTCCAGGCGGCGCGAGGCGCGCCGCCCGCTCTGAAATTGCGTGAACGCCCCAATCGGACGCAACTCTTGCCGCGCTCCCGTGCGGCGCCTGGCGGCAGATGCGGAGGCTGCGGAGCCCCCGCACCGACAGCGGGACGGCGCGGGAACCCGATCGCAAACGCCGTATCCGCCGCGCCGTACCTTCCGCGCGCTTCAAACGCGCGCGTCAGCGGTTTCCTTGAGGACGACCTCCGGCGACGTGGCCACATAGAGACCGTCAATGGCAGCGGTCTTCTGCAGGAACGTCAAGCCGTTGAGGGCGTCCATGAATTCCATGGTCTGCTGCCGCGTTTCCTCGCCAACCGTCGCGGCCCCGCGGCGCATGTCGACCCCCAGGCGCAGCTTCTCCGCCACCTTCTTCGCAACCACCTCGCCGTATCGCCCATCGCGCACGTCCTCGAAATCGGCGCCACCCGACACGATGCTCACAAAGGCCTTCTTCATGTCGCCGTCGGCGTAGTCCTTCGATGTAAGACGCTGGGCTTCCCAGAAGTATCCGTCCTGGCCGCGACCGAGGTCGTAGAAGGAGGAGACGAGCATCAGGAAACGAAGGTAGGCCTGACGATAGCTGGTCTCGAAGAAGCTGACGGCCCGGTCCTCGGCGACCTCGCCCTTCAGCACGCTGGCAATGCAAGCGCCCGCGATGAGGCTGGAGACCATCGCCAGATGGACGCCACTCGACAGCAGCGGATCGAGAAAGCAGGCCGCGTCCCCGCACATGAAGTAGCCGGGGCCGGAAAACCGGTCCGAAGTGTAGGAATAGTCAGTTTCCATCCGAACCTCCCGGCGAGCGGCCTTCGCCAGGATGATCTGCGCCTCGGGGTGGTCGGCAAGGGTGCGGTCGTAGATCTCCTCATTGCTGCGACCAGCCGCCCGCTCCTTGCGCAAATGGTCGTGGCTCAGGACGATCCCCACACTCACGGTCCCGTCGTGCAGAGGAATGAACCAAATCCAGCCGGCCTCGATCGAGATGATGCGCGTGGAGCCCTCGGGCAGGTCGTCGTAGTGGAGATCGCAGCCGGTCCAGTAGGACCAGATCGCCACATTCTTGAAGGCTTCGTGGAACTGCCGGCTGCGGGTGTGCTCGGTCGCCATGATGCCGCTGCGGCCCGAACAGTCGACCAGATACTTGAAGCGGATCGTGCCCTTGCTCTCTTTGGTCCGGTCATGAAAGTCGGCGCTGACGGCCCGTCCGTCCTCAAAGTTGATCTTCGTGACCTTGACGTTCTGATGCACGCTGGCGCCCGTCTCGCCGGCATGATTGAGCATCAGCTCGTCGAACTCCGCCCGCTTCACCTGATAGGAATGCGTCGGCGCGCCCTCGACCTCGTCGAAGCGAAACGACCATTTCTCGTTGCCCCAGTTGAAGTAGCCGCCGGGCTTCTCGACAAAGCCGTGCGCCTTGATCTTCTCTCCCGCGCCGATGATGTCGATCATCGGCATCAGGGAGGCGAGCAGGGACTCGCCGATGTGATAGCGGGGGAAGATGTCGCGCTCCAGAACGTTTGTCCTGATCCCGTTCCTCGCCAGAATGGTCGCCACCGTCGATCCCGCCGGTCCGCCACCGATAACAAGAACATCCGTTTCGTATTGCTTCATCTCAGCCTCCTGCATGAATTTCATTTTAAAAAACCGAAGCTTCAGGACTTCAGGATCTTTTTTCTTCTCAAAATCCTGAGCCAAAGAGGGGAAACATGGTCTCGGCGCCGGAAATCGCGTCGACTGTTCGGGCGGTCCCGCGACCCGGCGTACCGCCGTCGTCGGCGGGCCCGCCCACTACCAGAGCGATGGGCCGAGCCTACGGCAGGCGATCGACTTCGCCTTGTCGTCGGGAAGATGGCCAAAAAAATTGAGATTGGTCACACAGATGCTGTCTTCACCGAAAGCCAGGCTGGCCGGCGCCCCAAGCGGCGCCTGCAACGGTTCGCCGAGCTGTTCGCGACTGCGCGCATCCGGGCTTACCTTCCAGACCTCGCTGCGCAGGGTCTCTGTCAGGTAGAAGTTCCCCTGCGGATCGACCTCCAAGCCGTCCATGTTGTCGTAGCCAAAGGTCAGCATCTCGGCCTCGCCGGCGCTGCCATCGGCATTGATCGGCACCTTGACCAGCATCGGCACCCCGCCGGTGACCCCGTAGAGCGCGCCTTCATCCGGCGCCAGGGCAATGCCGTTCACCCCCACCGGATATCCGCTCAGCGATTTGCCCGCCGGGTCAAACAACGGATCCTTCGACCACAGGACGGCGGACTTTTCCTGCGGATCGATCTTCCAGATCGCCTTCAGGCTGAGATCGGACAGATAGACGCTGCCATCGGAGGCGACCACCGGATCGTCGGGAAAACAGAACGGGTAACCATCGGCGCGGGTCACCACCGGTTCCACGACACCGGTCGACAGGGTGACCGCATACAGTCCCGACCGGGTTACGGTCGCATCGCCGCAAGCCTCGACCGATAGCTTTGCCTTGGCCGGCCACGGAAAGCGCTTGGAGTATTCGGAAAACGCGACATAGAGTTTGTCGACACCGTCCCAGTCGATGCCGACGGTGCTGCCCCTGGCCGAGCCGATCACAGTCCGCAGATCGGCGATCTTCCGGACCGTCCCGTCCTTGGCAACCTGCATGACATGACCTGAGTGGAACAGGCTGACGTAGAACCCGCCCTTGCCATCGGCGACGAGCCCTTCCGGCGCATCGTCGAATTGCGCCAGAATGCGCCACTCGGAGGCGGTCGCAGGCCCGACCCACAGGGATGTGGACAGAAGACACGTGAGAAACAACACAAGGCGACGTGACATGAACTCCTCCCTTCATGCGGTATGCAATTCAGGATTGGTCCATCTTCACGTTACCGCATCGTCTGTTTGGGTGAGCGTTTCCGCAGCCCCCCGGCTCGTCTTTTCGGATGATTGTCCGCACCCGGTCCTTGCCTAGGGTGCCAGCCACTGGCGCGTTCTATGGAGAGGTCCGAAACATGCCCGAAGCTTACATCGTCGACGCCGTGCGCACTCCCATCGGCCGCAAGAAGGGATCGCTGGCCACCCTGCACTCGGCCGATCTCGGCGCGCATCCGATCAAGGCGCTGATGGCGCGTACCGGTATCGACCCGGCCGCCGTCGATGACGTGATCTATGGTTGTACCGAAACCATCGGCTCGCAGGCCGGCGATATCGCCCGCACCTGCTGGCTGGTCGCGGGCCTGCCCGATCATGTGCCCGGCGTCACCGTCGACCGGCAATGCGGCTCCTCGCAGCAGGCAATCCATTTCGCCGCCCAAGGGGTGATGAGCGGCACGCAGGATCTGGTCGTCGCCGGCGGCGTACAGAGCCTCAACACCATCCCCATCGGCGCGGCCATGACGGTCGGAGAACAATTCGGCTATCCCGATCCTTTTCGCACCTCGCCGGGCTGGCTTGCCCGCTATGGCGACCAGGAGGTCAGCCAGTTCCGCGCCGCCGAGATGATCGCCGAGAAATGGAACTCCTCACGCGCGGAGATGGAGGCGTTTTCACTGGAGAGCCATCGGCGCGCCATCACGGCGATTGATGCCGGCCTGTTCCGCGACGAAATTGCCCCGATCAATGACTTTGCCGTGGATGAGCCGCCGCGCCGCGATACATCGCTGGAGAAAATGGCCGGACTCGAACCGCTGATCGAGGGCGGGCGCGTCCATGCCGGCGTCGCCAGCCAGAACAGCGATGCCGCCGCCGCGCTGCTGATCGCCTCCGAACAGGCGGTCAAGGACCATGGCCTGACCCCGCGCGCGCGCATTCATCATCTGTCCGTGCGCGGCGACGATCCGGTCTGGATGCTGACCGCCCCGATCCCGGCGACCCGATACGCGCTGGAAAAGACAGGCATGAAAATCGCCGACTTCGACCTGTTCGAGTGCAACGAGGCCTTCGCCTCGATCCCGCTGGCCTGGATGAAGGATCTCGACATTCCGCATGAGCGGGTCAACGTCAATGGCGGCGCCATCGCCCTTGGGCATCCGCTTGGCGCCACCGGCGCGCGGCTGATGACCACGATGCTGCACGAACTTGAACGCCGCAAGGGCCGCTATGCCCTGCAAACCATGTGCGAGGGCGGCGGCCAGTCCAACGTGACCATCATCGAGCGGCTTTGATCGATGCCCATCATGCACCTGTTTCACCGAAGGAGCCCGACCCCATGACTGAAACCGGCCTCCCAGATACCGATACCAGGCTCGACGGGCGCGTGGCCATCGTCACCGGCGGCACCCGTGGCATCGGCGCGGAGATCGCCCGAGAGCTGCTTGCCGCCGGCGCCGAGGTCGCCGTGTGCGGCCGCAGCGCGCCCGACGCCTTGCCGCAAGCCGGCGGGCGTACCGCCCGCTTCTGGCCCTGCGACGTGCGCAACCATGAGGCGGTGGCCGGTTTCGTCGAAACGGTCGGGCGGGAACTCGGCCGTATCGACATTCTCGTCAACAACGCCGGCGGCTCGCCGACGGTGGATGCGGCCACCGTCTCGCCGCGTTTTCACGAGGCCATTGTCGCGCTCAACCTGACCGCGCCGATTCATCTTTCGCAGGCGGTGGCGTCCTGGATGCGCAGAGGCGCGGAGGTCGGCTCCATCGTCAACATCGCCAGCGTCTCGGCCACCCGCCCCTCGCCGGGCACCGCCGTCTATGGCGCGGCCAAGGCGGGGGTTCTCGGCCTGACCCGCAGCCTTGCCTTCGAATGGGGGCCGGACATCCGCGTCAATGCCATCGTCGTCGGGCTGGTGGAAACCGGCGGCGAGGCGCAGCCCTATGGTACCGAGGCGGCGCGCGCCGCCATTGCCGCATCCCTGCCGGCGCGGCGCATGGGACGACCTGAGGACATCGCCAAGGGCGTGCTGTTCCTTTGCAGTCCGATGGCCCGCTACATTTCCGGGGCAACGCTGGAGATCCATGGCGGCGGGGAAAAGCCGCTGTTCCTCGATCAGGTCGAGCGGCTGGGCGGGGACTGAGCTGCGCCCCCACGACACGAAGAGAGCGCAGCCACGCGCGCGCTCAGACTGCTGACAACGGGAAACGGCCCATCTCGGCGTCATCCCGAGCAAGCCTTGGCGCGACCCTGGATCGGGGAGCCGAAGAATGTGCTATTTCAATTGGCTGGAACCGAGAGGCCGTGGCTCGCCGGTCCCGGATCTCCGCTGCGCTGCCTCCGGGAAGACGCCCCCGCCTCCTTCCGAAGCTATGGGGCTTTGCCGCCCCACTCAGGGCGCGCTCATGCGCGCCGTCATCACCCCGTCACCTCACAGTCTTACTGGCCGTAAACAGGCTTTGCCGCAGGCCGGTCAGCCAGCAGGCCCGCGACCGCCGCGCCGACATCCTCCGCCGGCCATTGTGCACCCCGATCCCGGGTCGGGCCGTCGTTCCAGCCCAGCGCCAGCGACAGCCGTCCGCCAAGCAGTTCGAACACCTCGCCAGTGACGTCTCCGGAGTGAGCGGAACACAACCAGGCAATCACCGGCGCGGTGTTTTCCGGCGCGAACAGGTCGAAATCGCCGTCCTTGCGCGACATCGCCGCGCCGAAGGCCTCCTCGGTCATGCGGGTGCGGGCCTGCGGCGCGATCGCATTGGCGGTGATGCCATAGCGCGCCAGTTCGGCGGCCTGCACCAGCGTCAGGCTGGCAATCCCCCCCTTGGCGGCCGAATAGGCGCTCTGGCCGATGGAGCCCTGAAGGCCCGCGCCCGAGGTGGTGTTGACGATGCGTGCATCGACATCGCGCCCGGCCTTGACCTCGGCGCGCCAATGATCGACCGCATGGCGCGAGGTGCAGAAATGGCCGCGCAGATGCACCCGCATCATCGCGTCCCACTCCTCCGGTGTTGCCGAGACGAACATCCTGTCGCGCACGAAGCCCGCGTTGTTGACCACCGCATGCAGCGCGCCGAAGGTCTGAAGCGCGGTGTCGACAATGCGCTTGCCCGCCTCCCAATTGGCAACATCCTCGCCATTGGCCACGGCCCGTCCGCCGGCCGCGGTGATTTCCGCCACGACCTGCTCGGCCGGGCTCTGACCGGCCTCGCCCGCCTCGCCATGATTGCCGACACCGAGATCATTGACCACGACCGCCGCCCCCTGACGCGCCAGTTCGAGCGCATAGGCCCGGCCGAGCCCGCGTCCCGCACCGGTGACGATCACCACCCGATCCTTGCAAATTCCCATCATGCCGTCCTTTTCATTGGCGTCGTCTCTGTCTCCTCCGCGACTTGCGGGAACAGCCGGTCGGGCCCGATCGGCGCGGAGAGGATCCGCTCCGCGATGCGCTGGCGGTGATGCTCCGGACCGCCCCAGCGCTGGGTCAGCGACAGCGCCCGCTTCAGGTAAAGATGCACGTCCACCTCCCAGGAGTAGCCCATGGCACCATGCACCTGAAGCGCGGTCCGCGCCGCCAGCGTGGCCGCCTCCCCCGCCGCCAGCAGCGCATGGGAAATGCGCGCGCGCGCTTCGATGTCGTCCGGCAGGGCGCCCGGGTCCGAGGGAACGAGCGCAGCGGCCGCATGCACCACCGGGCGGGCGAACGCGATCTTAACCTGCGCGCTGGCGAGATGATGCTTGATCGCCTGATTGGCGCCGATCGGCCGGCCGAACTGCCGGCGCTCTCCCGCATAGGCAACGGCAAGATCGACACAGGCCTGGGCAAGGCCGACCAGCTCCGCCGCCGCGAACACCGCGCCGCGTTCGGCGGCCCGCGCCAGCAGCGTCGCCATTGCCCCAGGCGCGGCGATTTCCGCTCCCGCTGCCGGCTCCGCGCTCACCGTGAAAAGCTGGCGCAAGGGGTCGATGCCCGGTTGCTGGACGCGCCGGACTTCCTCGCCCGGCACCAGCCGCAACCCGTCCGGGCCGGGCAGCACAAAGGCGCTGGCCGCATTGGCGGCAACGATCCACGGGGTCTGCGAATGAGCGAGCGCGATCACCGCGCCGGTTTCTAGGCTCTGCGTCAGCGCCGCCCTGGCGGCCTCCCCCTCGCAGTCGGCCAGAAGCGGCAGCACCACCCCGGCATGATCCACCAGCGGCTCGGGAAGGCAGGCATGACCGCAGGCCTCGGCGATCTGCACGAAATCCGCGCCGCCTAGCCCCAGACCGCCGGCGTCTTCGGGAACCATCACCCCGGAAAGCCCCAGTTCCAGCAGCTTGCGCCACCTCTCCCGGTCGAAGCTGCAGGCGGTGCTCATCTGCCCGCGCAAGGCCGCCGAGCCGCATTCGCGGGCCAGCAACTCGCGGACCACATCCGCCATCATCGTCTGCTCTTCGCTAAAGGCGAAATTCATGGCGTTTCCTTCCTGGGGTCAGGCCCTAGCCGCGCGGCAGGCCAAGCAACCGCTCGGCGATGATGTTGCGCTGGATCTCGTTGGTGCCGGCGTAGACCGGCCCGGCCAACGAGAAGAGATAGCCATCGAGCCAGCGCCCGACATCGCCGGCGGCGGAAGCGATCGGCAGCAATTCCGCCCGCGCTCCGAGGATCGCCAGTGCCGTTTCGTGCATCTTTATGTCCATCTCCGACCAGAAGATCTTGTTGAGGCTGGCCTCCGCGCCGATTCTGCCGCCGGCGATCAGCCGCGACGCGGTGGCGTAGACCGACAGCGCATAGGCCTCGGCGGCCATCCATGCCTCTGCAACCGCGTCCCGTTGCGCCGGGCCGCAGGTCTCGCGGTTTGCCTCGTAAAGCTCCACGAGACGCCGCGCGGTCATCTGGAACCGGGCCGGGCTGCGCAGCATCAATCCACGCTCGAAGCCGGCGGTCGCCATGCAGATCCGCCAGCCCTCGCCTTCCGCCCCCACCCGGTTGCCGGCCGGCACCCGCACCTCGTCCAGGAACAGTTCGGCAAAGCCGGTCTCGCCGTTGATCTGGGCAATCGCCTGCCGGCGCACCCCCTCCGCATCGAGCGGGAAAAGGATCAGCGACAGGCCCTTGTGACGCTCGGAAGCCGGATCGGTGCGGAACAGGCCGAAGGCCCAGTCGGCCATCACCGCCCGCGACGACCAGATCTTGTGCCCCGACAAGAGATAGCTGTCGCCGTCGCGCACCGCCTTCGCCCGCACCGCCGCAAGGTCGGATCCTGCCTGCGGCTCGGACCAGGCCTGCGCCCAGATCTCCTCGCCCGTGGCCATCGGCGGCAGGAACCGCGCCTTCTGCTCTTCCGAGCCGTATTCCATCAGGGTCGGGCCGAGCAGAAAAATACCATTCTGATTGACCCGCAAGGGCGCGCCGGCGGCGTAATACTCCTCCTCGAAGATCAGCCAGCGGATCAGATCGAGCCCACGCCCGCCATAGGCTTCCGGCCAGGTGACCATGCCCCAGCGGCCCGCGTTGAGCCGGGCTTCCCAGTCGCGGTGGGCCTCGAACCCCGCCCGTCCGCCATCGAAGGAGGGCAGCGGTTCACCCGGCACATTGGCCGCCATCCAGTCGCGTACCTCGGCACGAAAGGCCTGTTGTTCATCCGTGTAGCGCAGGTCCACCGTCAGCCTCCGTTTTCCGACTTATTCGCGGCCGACATGGCGGCCCCGTCGAGCCCGGCCAGACGGTGCCCGGTCGCCAACTCGTTCTGGGCATGGGCGAAATGATGCATGTGGTAGACCGCATCCATGCCGGTGCGCTTGCCGCGCAGGTCCTCCACATGGTTCACCGCCTGCTTGATCAGCCAGGCGCCGAGCGGCGGTCGTTCCACCAGCTTCACAGCGATCTCGCGCACCGTGGCCCTGAGGTTCTCCCGCAGCACCACCCGGTTGACCATGCCGAAGCCTTCGGCCCGCACCGCGCTCATCCGCTCGCCCAGAAGCAGGAATTCCTTGGCGACGCGCGGCGGCAGTTCGAACGCATGGGCGAAATATTCCACGCCGGGAATGCCCATCCGCGCCACCGGATCCTGAAAGAAGGCCTCCTCCGACGCCACGATCAGGTCGCAAACCCAGGCCAGCATCAGCCCGCCGGCGACACAGGCGCCCTGCACCATGGCGATGGTGGGCTTGGGGCAGTCGCGCCAGCGCCGGCACATCCCGAGATACACCTCGTGTTCGCGCGTGTAGAGAAACTCCGCCCCCGAACGCCCGACATGAT
The DNA here is from genome assembly GCF_020176715.1 of Stappia stellulata. Classification (GTDB taxonomy): domain Bacteria; phylum Pseudomonadota; class Alphaproteobacteria; order Rhizobiales; family Stappiaceae; genus Stappia. Next base: position 62,131 of record NZ_JAIVMF010000017.1, read on the forward strand.
CGGGCAGGAGAAGACGCCGGTCGAAGCTGCAATCGACGTCGCGGCCCGGTGTGCCGATGTCGTGCCCGGCGGAAAAGTGCTTGCCCTCACCGCCCAGCACGATCACCCGCACCGCATCGTCATCGACCGCCTGCCTGAAGGCATCGTCGAGCGCATAGGTCATCTGCGCGTTCTGGGCGTTGTTGTAGGCGGGCCTGTTCATGGTGATCCAGGCGACCGCTCCGTCGACCCGGTACAAAACGGGCTGGTCGGTTTCGTACTGGGGCGACGGGCTGTCCCGATCCGGCATGGCGCGCTCCTTGTGGATTCGCTGTCTGGTGGCATCAGGGATAGCCCGCCCGCCCGCCCGCCTCATCGTCCGATAGGACGACAGGACGGGGGAGGCGGCGCTCAACGCTCCGCATGGGCGTTTTGGCGCGCCGCGTGCAGGGTTGAAAGCCGCCGGTCGAGTTCGCCAGCGGGGCACTCCAGCAGGACCTGGCCCCGCTGCACGATCATCGCGCGATCCGCGTAGGGAAGGCTGATCTTTACATGTTGGTCGACGATGACGATCGCGGTTCCGCTTTCCGCCCAGCGCCGCAGGAACGCCAGGATCGGCGGCAAAAGCGCCTGCGCCACCCCCAGCGAAGGCTCGTCGCACAACAGCACGCGCGGCCGGGCGACAAAGGCTTGTCCGAGCGCCAGGATTTGCTGCTGGCCGCCGGACAAGTCGTACGCCCGCGCCCGGGATCGTTCTTTGAGAATGGGGAAGACCTCATAGATCTCCTCCAGCGACCGCGCCAGATCCGCCCGGTCGTCGGGGCGGGCGGCCACCCCCATTCGCAGGTTGTCGTAGACGGTGAGTTCGGGAAAGACGCGGTGCCCATCCAGGACCAACCGCAACCCCGAGCGCGCCACCTTCTCCGGCGGAAGGCCGGTGAGCGGCTTTCCGTCCAGCACAACGCTGCCTTGCGAAGGTTTGATGAAACCGGCTATCGCCCGCATCAGCGTCGATTTTCCGGCTCCATTCTCGCCGCCGATCAACAGGATCTCGCCGGGTTCGGCATGCAGTGAGATACCGCGCAGCACGGGGATATCCCCGTAGCCGGCGACCAGGTCCCGAACGTCAAGCATGGGCGCCTCCGACGAAGAGATGCTGAACCGCCGGATCCTGGGCGAGCACCTGCGGCGGCCCGGACGCCACCACCCGACCGGTTTCCAACACGGTGATGCGGTCGGCGATGTCCCAGACCAGGTCGAGATCGTGCTCCACCAGGATCACCGACATGCCAAGCCGCGTGCTGATCTGGCGCAGCAAACGGGAGAATTCGGCCCTCTCGGCGGGCGCGAGCCCCGCCGCGGGTTCGTCGAACAACACCAGGGCAGGATCGGCAAAGACCACCCGAATGACTTCGAGGAGACGCCGCTGGCCATGCGCCAGAAGAGCGGGATTGTCCTCGCCATAGACCTCGCGGAAGCGCTCGGCGAGCCGGGCCATCTCGGGGTCAAGCGGTGTCGGGCGGGCATCGAGACCAAGCTGAATGTTATCCCATACCGACACATCGGTGAAGATACGCGGGGTCTGGAACGTTCGACCCAGCCCCATACGGGCGATACCGGTGGCATTCAACCGGGTCACGTCACGGCCCCGAAAACTGTAGCTTCCGCCATCCAGCCGGCTGAATCCGGAAATGACATTCAGCAGGCTGGTTTTTCCGGAGCCGTTGGCACCGACCAGGCCATGCACCTCGCCGGGGCGCACCTCCAGATCGACACGGTCAAGCGCCACGACCTGCCCGAAGCGCTTGACCGCGCCTCGTACCTCGAGGATGGGGGGCGCCGCCGCTGCGGGAGCCGGGCGCGGCGCGACCTTCTCCAACGTTTCCGAGAAGGGAGCGAGGCGGAAACCCTGCTCTCCGCCGCCGCGCTGGAAGCGCTTGCGTCGCCACATCTCGACGGTACCCACAAGGCCGTCGGGAAATGCGATCACCACCGCCAGCGTCAGGAACCCGTAGATCAGCAGCCGATACTCGACGAGTTGCACCAGCAGCACATTGGGAACGATGTAGATCACCCAGATGCCGACGATCGGTCCGAGCAGTTGCCCGCGCCCTCCGACGACCACCACGAAGAAAAGGGTGAAGGACAATTCGATTATGAACGCTTGCGGGCTGATGAAGCCGACCGCCGGCACATAGAGCGCCCCGCACAGGCCCGTGCCGGCCGAGACGATCATGAAGGCCAGCGCCCGCATGGCGCCGGGGCGTACCCCGAGCGCACGCGCCGCCTCGGCGCTTTCCGCAGCCACGCGCATGCGCCGCCCCAACCGCGCGGTGCGAATGCCGTAATGCAACAACAGGGCGGCGATCGGCACCGCTGTCACCAGCAGTGTCAAGCCGCTCAGACCCCAGACCAGGGGCTTCGTCAGAGCCGGAACAGAAAGGCTGATCCCGTTGATACCCCGGGTGACGTCGTCGAACTGGATCAAAAGCTGAGGAAAGACGATAGCCGCGCTCAGGGTCGCGAAGCCGAGATGAAATCCCTGAACCCTGAGAGCGGGCAATGCGAACAGCAGCCCGCCCAGCATGGCGGCGCCGACCGCCGAAAGAACGCCGAGGGTTAGCGGCGCCCCGTGAATCCCGCTGGCGATCGCCAGCCCATAAGCGCCCAGACCGAGGATTGCACCCTGACCGAAGCTCTTCTGCCCGGCATCGACGAACAGGAAATTCTGCAGCACGGCGACCGCGATCAAGATGTTCACCAGCTGGAACGTGTGCTCCCAATAGGAATTGCCCAGAAGGCTCGGCCCGATCCCGGTCAGCAGGATCAGCAGGATGCCGATGCGGAGTTGAAGCCCGTCGGAGCGGAATCGTCCGCGTCCTAAGGGAAGGGACACCTGCGGCCCCGTGGCCTCCGAGAGACTGTCGTGTTGGCTCGCCATCGTGTTACACCCTGCGCGCGGTCGCGCGCCCGAACAGGCCCTGCGGCCAGAACATCAGGATCACGACGAGAACGATCAAGGAGGCGAGATCCTGATAGGCACCGCCGACCTTGTAAGCCATCAGCATCGCCATCACCCCGACCAGCGGACCACCGATCAGTGCGCCGGTGTTGTTGCCGATCCCGCCGATCACCGCAGCGATGAAACCGTTCAGCACATAGCGCAGTCCCGCATCCGGGCTGACGGAGATCATCGGCGCCACCATGAAGCCGGCGGATCCGGCAATCAGGCCGCTGATCCCGAAGGCGAGGAGCTGCAACCCGCGCACGTTGAGTCCGGCCGCGCGGGCGGCGTCGAAGTCCTGCGACAGAGCACTGATCGCCAGTCCGGTGAAGGAATGGCGTAGGAACCAGGACAGCAGAAAATAGCAGCCCAGCATCGCGGCAATCGCCAGGAGAAAGGCGCCGGGCGTCTTGACACCAAAGATCCGGAAGGCCGGCACCACCCCACCGACAGAATAGGCGAACGGCCCGTAGACCAGCATCAGGATCGCCGCGATGATCACCGAGACCGAGACGGTCGAGATCATCCAGCTGTCCTGCTCGGCGCTGTTTCCGCGCAGCGGCAGAAGCGTCAGCCAGCCCTGCATTGCCACCAAGACGGCCATCACCAGACCCGTGACCACAAGCATCAGGAGCCAGGTCGGAAAGCCCGCGTTGTCGGCAAGAAAATAGGCTGCGAACCCCCCGAGGATGAAAATATTTCCTTGCGCGAAATTCAGAATGCGCGTGGCATTGTGCACGATGTTGAAGCTCATCGCGATGATCGCGAACAGCGAGCCAATGGCCACGCCCCGCACCACGATGATGGCGATCTCACTCAGCATTTTCCTCCCCCTCATTCCCGGCTCTCAAGGGCCTTCGGCACTCTTTTTGAGCACTCCGGCCTGTATCCGGCCGCACGGCACTCGCCCCTTCCCTGCATCGACGACCCGGCCGCGGCTCGAAGTCCCGGCCCCGGATCGAACGACCGGCGCACCAACCCATGCCGCGCGCGCCACACGCCGAACGCGTATCGTCAGAGCATGCTCGGAAAGTGCAGGATCGGCATCATGCAATCGGACGACGCACCAGGTCCGGTGAAGACCCTCGCCGGTTCGAGAGGGCCCGCGCGGCGCCTATCCCAGAAGTTGTCTCAGGACCGCGACATCGTCGCTCAGCCCCCGAACCCGGGCGCGCGCCTCTTCCAGGCGACGCTTGTTCTGGTCGTTTGACAGCAACCCGGCCAAGGCGAGATCCGCCATCGCCTCGCCAATCTCCTCGGCGCTCAAGCGACCGTCGGGCCGATACCAACGCGACGTCCAATTGGCCATGCCGATCACCGCGAAGGCGGCGACGTGCGTGTCCACCTGCCGGAACTCGCCGGCGGCAATGCCCTGCTCGATGCAATCGACATAATAGTCGTAAATCGCCCGGCGCGAGTTGTTGTAGTCGGCGAGCAAATGGTCGGGGATCTGAGCCTCCAGACGCGCCAGACGCACGAAGCGCGCGCCGCTGGAGAGCCGCCGTACCACCCCGTCGACAATGGTCACCCGCAACCGTTCGGCCGGACTGTGCGTCGTGTCATCGGCCAGTTCCCGCAACCGGCTCAACGGCTCCAGCGCCTCCGTATCGATAAGCGCCGCCAGGATCTCGTCCTTTGATCCGAAATAGTGGTAGATTGCGGAGCGCCCGAGACCGACCTCGCTAGCGATTGCCGCCATGCTGCAGCGATCATAGCCCTTCTCGTCGAACATGCGCGCGGCGATGTCGAGAAGCTGTTCGCGCACAAGCTCCTTGCGCGGGTTGGTCTCGCGCCGCTCCGCTTTTTGCAGACGCGTCTCGCTTCGCTCGCCGGCGCTTTCGCCCCCGTTCCCCATTTCCGTCTCTCCCCGGCGATCCATCGCCTCGAAACATGCTGCAGGCTTTCTAGCATCGGCGACACGCGAAGCGGAACCACCCGTGCGTCGCGCGCCCCCGACTTCAGGAAAAAATCTCAAACAAGCCAGCCGCACCCATGCCGCCGCCGATGCACATGGTCACCACACCGTGACGCGCCCCCCGACGGCGCCCCTCGATCAGGAGATGCCCGGACAGACGCGCGCCTGTCATGCCGAAGGGGTGGCCAACGGCAATCGCGCCGCCGTTCACATTGACCTTGTCCGGATCGAGACAGAGGCGATTGCGGCAATAGACCGCCTGGCTGGCGAAGGCTTCGTTCAGTTCCCACAGATCGATGTCGTCCACCTGCAGGCCATGCCGGTCCAGAAGCTTCGGTACAGCGAGAACGGGACCAATCCCCATCTCCTCCGGCGCGCAGCCCGCCACAGTGACCCCGCGCAAGGCTCCGAGCGGTGTGAGCCCCAGGCGCTCCGCCCGCCGCCCCTCCATCAGAACCAGCGCCGCCGCGCCGTCGGACAGCTGCGAGGAGTTGCCCGCCGTCACGCATCGCCCCACTTCGACCAGAGCGCCGCCGGAATAGACAGGAGCCAGACCGTTCAAGCGTTGCAGCGTCGTGTCCGCCCGCACGCCCTCGTCCCGCTCAAGGCACACTTCTTCATGGCGTATCTCACCGGTTTCCCGGTCCTTCACCAGCTTGGTGGTGGTCAGCGGCGCAAGCTCCGCATCGAACCGGCCAGCGGCTTGGGCAGCGGCCGTGCGCCGCTGGCTTTGCAGGGAAAACGCATCCTGCGCCGCGCGGTCGATGCCATGGCGCTCGGCGACGATTTCCGCCGTCTCGATCATCGGCATATACATATGCGGCCACCGCGCCGTCACCGCCTGCGACTGGTTGCGATAGGTGTTCTTGTGGCCATTCTGGGTGAGGCTGATCGATTCAACCCCGCCGGCGATCACAATCTCCATGCCGTCTTGCGCGATCTGCCGACCGCCGATGGCCAGCGCCATCAGCCCGGACGAACACATTCGGTCGACCGTCATGCCCGGCACCGTCTCCGGCAGGCCGGCGGCGGCGGCGGTCAACCGCCCGATGTTGTAGCCCTGCGTGCCCTGTTGCGCCGAACACCCCAGGACGACGTCGTCGACGTCGCCGCCCTCGACACCCGCACGGGCCAGCGCGGCGCGCGCGGCGTGGCCGGACAGCGCCGGGGCCTCCGTATCGTTGAAAGCCCCCTTGTAGGCTTTCGCGATCGGCGTTCTCGCCACCGAGACGATAACTGCTTCGCGCATGACAACTCCCTGCTTGCCGGGGGTGCCAGTGCGCACGCCCGGGATGGTCCCGGTCTTTTTCGAGGGGACCGGCGCGGCGCGCATCGTCCAATAAGACGAGCGAAGCACATCCAATCATTCGACGAATATTCAACACCACGACGATTAATTGACACATAGTCTATAAATCGTCATGATGGTGAACGCGCTGGCACGGATCGGGAGACGCCGGCGGCCAGGCATCGCATCGCGGGAGGAAGCGACATGCTCGACAGGGGACGGCACACCGCCGAAATTGCGGACATCATCGAAAGCATCTACGACACGCTCACCGGTGGCGGCACGTTGCGTCAGTGCCTCAAGCTGGTCCGCGACGTCACCGGGGCGATGGAGGTGACGCTCGAGATCGAGAACCGGGACGCGAGCGTTCGTCACCGTCGCCTGACCTCAAGCGCCGCAGAGGTCCGCGACGCGGCAATGCGCGACGCGGACCATCGCCAGGGCCTGTTCGCCACGACCGGCGCCCGGATCACCGCCGATTGCGGCGATCCGCAGGAGGACCATTACCGCCTGCATCTGACGCCGAGCCACGACGGCCCGCCGTTCTCGCCGGACCTTCGGCCTCTCGCCGAGGATCTCCTGCGGCATCTGCGCCGCGCCCACCGGCTGGCCGCCCGCATCGACCGCTCCGAGCAGGAGCGCAACGTCTACTCCGGCACGCTCGACCGCCTGGCCGTCGGCGCCATCTTCCTCGATGCTCAGGGCAGGGTCATTCACACCACGCGGGTCGCGCGGGACCTGATCGACAGTCAGGACGGATTGCGACTGTCGCGCGGCACCCTCGCGGCGGCGGATGCGCTCGACAACCGCGCTCTTCAGAGCGCCATTCGCAGCCGGCTCACTCCCGGCGAGACCGTTCCCCGGCCGCGGCCGCAAACGCTGGTCGTCTCGCGCCCCTCGGGTGCGCGCGAGCTTGGACTCATCGTTCACAGTTTAAGCTGTACGCCGGAGGCGCCCGGCGGCTTCGCCGCTGTCGTGATGATCCGCGATCCGGACAGCAGCGGCGAGCCGGAACGCGCCATCCTGCGCAACCTCTTCGCGATGACGGCGGCGGAAGCGGAAGTCGCCTGCAGCCTCACCTCGGGCCTGTCCCTGGACGAAACGGCGCAATCCCTGAACATCAGCCGCAACACGGCCCGCACGCATCTGCGCTCCATCTTCTCCAAGAGCGGCATCAGCCGGCAGACCGAGTTGATGCGCCTGATGCTGAGCAGCGCGGCAATGCTCGGCATGACGCCGATCGCCAGCCAGGACGAGTAGAGCGGACGGCGCGAACTGCGGCCATCCGCTCGACTTTCGCCCGGCGTTGACCGTCCCGCCGAGCGACGGCCGGCTGCGCGCTCAGCAATCGCACTCCACAAAACGCCCGTCGCCACAGGTCGGGCAGACTTCGGCGATCTGTGCCTTCAAGGCGCGCCGCGCCCTGTGCAGCCGGACACCGAGATGGTTGACGGTCACACCCTGCTCGGCGGCAACCCGGCACGGGGGGCCTCCTCCAGATCGATGCAGCGGATGAGTTCGGTATGGTCGGCCTTGAGTCGCTGAAGCGCCAGGCACACGCAACGGTACAGCGGAACGGCATCCGCCTCGGGGCCGTTCCGGTCCTCCCGCGGTTCACGCGTATAAGCTTCCTCGCCGCGTTGCCGGCTCGCACGTCGGCGGTAGTGATCGATCAGCGTGGCGCGCAGAACGCGCTGCAGCCAGGCCTCGGCCTGGGCGCCGTCGTCCGGCGCATCGCGTTGACGCAACACCTTCAGACAGAAGTTCTGATAGGCATCTTTCGCGTCTTCTGGCCGGCTCAGACGCCAGCGCAGATATCGGACATAGAGGCTTCGGTTCTTGATCAGGCACGAATGCGCCGTTTTTTGCCGCGCCGGAGGGGCGGACGGATGTAGACATTGACGGATCTCCAGGGATCAGCGTGAGACACGGCCGACGGCGGGCCGAACGCCACTTCGACACGGATCGATCAGCTTGCCGCCTGGAGACGCGGCAGTCGGAAATGGCAATAGGCGGGCGATCGCGGCCCGGCCTGTCTCGTGGCGCGGATGGCGGACGCGGCCTTGGATCCAGCGCCTGTCTGGGACGACGTGGCCACCTTCGACGGCACACCAGGGCGTGGCAAGGTTCATCTCGTCTCTGGCGGATACCCATGCCAGCCATTCAGTTGTGCTGGGCACCGCAGAGGAAAAGACGACCCGAGGCACCTGTGGCCGCACATCCGCCGGATCGTCGCGGAAATCGAACCGGAATGGTGCTTTTTCGAGAACGTCGAAGGTCACCTCGATCTGGGAGCCGCCGATGTCTTCCAGGACCTTCAAGGCATGGGCTACTCAGTCAAAGCGGGATTGTTTTCGGCGCTTGAAGTTGGCGCATCCCACCTACGGCGCCGGCTCTTCATTTTGGCCCACGCCGACAAAGTCCCTCTACTGCAACCGCACAGAGATCGAGTTGTCGGAGGCTGGCATGCGCCTTCGGAACGATCCGTCGCAGGCGGGTTCTCAAATTGCGCTCAGGAACTCCACTCGACAATGGACGCAGATCTGGCTTCTCACCCGTGCATGGAATGCTCGACCGACAGGACGACCGAGCTTCCGCTCTTCGCGCCCGCTCCATTTGAGCTTGATGTCTGGGCACAGGTCCTCGACAGGAGACCTGATCTTCAACCCGAGTTTTTCGGACTGGATAATGGGCTTGCCAATCGGGTGGAGCGATCCGATGCAGCCGGTAACGGGTTGGCCAGTCTCGCTGCAGCGCATGCGTGGCGAACTCTCAAGTCTGAGTTCGTCTCATCCTTGAAAGCCGACGTCAGCCCATGACAAACTCGGTCCATTGGAGGCGGCGATAAAGCCGCGGTTATGGACTGTCGAGATCATGGATTTGAAGCCAATTACCAGTGCCATCTTCGGCTTAGCGTTCTTCGCGTCGGGCGCGACTGCAATGCCCGACGCCAACACCATGAAACGGCTCGAAACGGTTGCGTTCTATCTGGGCGCAGCGGACCATTGCCAGATCGATATCGAGACCGAGCGCCTTCGCGCCTACTATGAGCGACAAGGTGCTCTCGATCCTGTTGTGTTCGGCGCTGTGGATCGCTTCGTCCGCGCTGGATCGGTCATCCGCCATCAACCGGGCAGCTCTCACTGCGGACTTACTGAGCGGATCATGAGGGCGGAAGGAATCATCGATTGATGGCGGTTTGAGCGGTCTTCAAACGGCGTTTCCCGACCTGAAATCGGTTGCCATTTGATCTTGCGCGCCGCGCCATTTGTTTTTGCGCGCTACACAAGGGGTCATGAAAAATCGAAAACCCGGCCCGGTCGGGAGAAAAGATCGGGGGAAATCGCGAGGGCGCGACGCCTGTAGAAGCCCGCGCGGAGGTGCGCGGCCATGGCCGGAGCAAAGGCCTCTGGCTCCATCCCGTCCCCGACGGCGCGCGCAGTGGTGCGACTGCCGTGCGCAACGGATCCGGTTCAAACGCGAAAATGAGGGTCATTCAGGGGAAATGGCGCACCGGGGAAGATTCGAACTCCCGACCCCCAGATTCGTAGTCTGGTGCTCTATCCAGCTGAGCTACCGGTGCTTGCCAAGGCCGCGATGTCCGGGTGAGCGGAGCGCGGCGGGCGGTGCGAAGAGCGCCTGCGCCCTTCGAACAGGGCGCATCTCTACTCCGGTCATTCGCCGATTGCAAGCGAGGGCGCGCGTTTTTTTGACCGCGCCGCGCTCCCCCGGCCAAAGCTGTTGATAAGCTCGCCGGCGCGTGGGGGTTTCGCCGCCGTGGCACAGGCTTTTCAGCTGGCCGTGCCGCGCTCCTGCCGGCCGCTGCCGGGCGCCGCCGTCGCGCTGTCGGCGCGACCGCTGGCCGGCGCCGCGCGCGCGCCCGCACGGCCGCTTGCCGGCAGGCGGATCTCGAAGACCGCGCCTGGCGCCTCCGCCTCCACCAGCCGGATGCTGCCGCCATGGGCGCGCACCAGTTCGGCCGCAATCGCAAGGCCAAGGCCCGTGCCGCCGCTCTTGGCGACGGACTGAAACGGCGTGAATAGCTTGTCACGGATCGCCGGTGGAATGCCCGGCCCGGTGTCGCGCACGCGGATGGTGGCGCCCCCGGCCGCGCAATCGGCCTCGATCGTGACGCGGCGCACCAGTGCCGCATCGCCGTTCGCCTCCAGCACCTGCACGGCGTTGCGGCACAGGTTCATCAACACGCGGAAGAGCTGTTCGGGGTCGGCGTCGATCTCCGCGCCTTCCGGCACATGCGTCTCGAACTCCACCCCGCCCTGCCCCGCGAGGCCGAAGACATCGACCACGTCGGCCACGATCATGTCGAGCCGCACGAGCCGGCGCTTGAGCGGTGCCTCGCGGGCACTGCCATAGGCAAGGACCGACTGGGTGTAGCTGACGGCGCGGTCGAGCGTCGCGATGATCTTTGGAACCAGCCGCTGCACGGTGGGATCGGCGACATGCTCCAGCCGCTCGGAGAAGAGCTGGGCGGAGGCCAGGATATTGCGCAGGTCGTGGTTGATCTTGGAGACCGCCAGCCCGAGGTCCGCCAGCCGCCGCTGCTGCTGCAGGGTCACCGCCAGCGTCGTCTGCATGTCGGCCAGACGCACTTGCGCGTCGCCGATCTCGTCGTTGCGGCGCGAGGGCACGATCACCAGGCTGCGGTCGTCCGGACTGTCCTGAAAACGGGCCATCGAGCGCGTGAGCTTTTGCATCGGCCGCACGAACAGCCAGCGCAGCGACAGATAGACGAGCGTCGCGGTGATCGCCGAGATCACGGCGGAAAGCGCCAGGATGCGCACGGAAAACGCCAGCATCGCGTCGCGCAGCAGCGCTTGCGGCATGACGATGTCGACGCGCCCGCCAAGGCCCATCTGCGACGGGCCGACGACACGCAGGTTGCCCTCGCCGCCATTGAGCAGGATCTGGAAGCTCTCGACGATGGAAGTGAACGGGTCGGCTTCGCCCATGTCAACGGTCCGCGCGACGGTGCCGGGCGGCCCGGACATGGCGATCAGCCGGCGGCGGGTGCCGTCGTCGAGCGCGATGGCGACGGCGCCGGTGGTGCGCAAGAGCTCCGCCTGCACGCCGGGCGCCACCATGTCGGTTTCCACCAGAATGCTGGCGGCGACACCGGAAATCGTCAGCTTGTCGATCAGCCAGGTGTTGCGGAAATTGGCGATCGAGGGAACGAAGATCAGCACCTCGCTCAGCATCACGAAGACGACGGTCAAGAGCAGAAGCTTGCCCGACAGCCCGCCCCAGCGCCGGCGCCCGGGATCGGTCGCGGCCGTGCCGGAAGAGGAATGCCGATCCCCGGTTTCTGGATCTTGCGGGCTCACGCGTCGGTCGCTCTTTCGCTTTCGGGCATCGGCTGCAGACCGGGCAGTCCCGGACGGCACGGCAGGCCCGCCCGGCGCCGGCAGCCTAGCCGAAAGCGGCCAGCAGACGCACGACGCGGCGAACCCAGGGGTTTTTCGCGCTGTCAGCATAATAGGAAATCGCCGCGCGGCGAACCGCTTCCGACAGCGACGGGTAGGGAGAGACGAAACCGGCGAGATCGCGCACGCTCAAGCCCTTGGAGACGACGAGCGACAAGAGGTTGACGATCTCGCCCGCGGACGGTCCGACCACATCCGCTCCGACCACCCGGCCGCGCTTGCCGACGATCAGGCGCACAAGCCCCTCGGTGCGCCGTTCGGCCTGCGCGCGGTCGTTCCCGGAAAACGGCGCGTCGAGGATCCGCACGGTGTGGTGGCCATGTTCGGTGCGCGCTTCGGCCTCGGTCAGGCCGACATGGCCGATCTCGGGATCGGTGAAGGTGACCCAAGGAATGATCGCGCGGTTTTCCCTCGCCGGCAGGCGAAACAGGATCGCGCGGATGACGATACCGGCGTGATAGCCGGCGACATGGGTGAACTGCAGCCCGCCGGCGATATCGCCGATGGCATAGACCTTCTTGTTGGAGGTGCGCAGGTCCGCGCCGACCGTGATCCCGGCGCGGGTGTGCGCGATGCCGGCCTCCTCCAGCCCCAGCCCCTCGAGGTTGGGCTTGCGTCCGGCCGCGACCAGCAGATGCGTGCCGGCGATTTCCCGGCGACCGTCGCCATCCTCGACGGCGACCCTGATGGCATCGACCTCTCCGGAGACCTCGGCAACCCTGGTCTCTTCCAGGATTTCCAGCCCCTCGTCCCTCAGCCGCGCCAGCACGATGGCGGCAAGGTCCGGGCTTTCCTTGGCCAGCGCGGTCTGCGCCTCGACGACCGTGACGCGGGCGCCGAGCCGCTTGTACGCCTGCGCCAGTTCCAGCCCGATCGGGCCGCCGCCGACGACGATCAGATGCTGCGGGCATTCGGTGAGGCCGAAGACGGTTTCATTGGTGAGGAAGGGAACCGTGTCGAGACCCGGGATCGGCGGCACGGCCGGCGAGGAGCCGGTGGCGACGACGAAGCGGCGGGCGCGGACATCGGTGTCGCCCGCCCTGACCGTGCGATGATCGACGAAGCGGGCGACCTCCTGGACGACCTCGACGCCGAGCCCCTCGAAGCGCTCGACCGAATCATGCGGCGCGATCGCGCCGATCACGCCGTGCACATGGTCGTGCACCGCCTGGAAATCGACGTCGACGGACGGAACCGAAACGCCAAGGGACATGGAATGCGCCGCGTGATGGGCGGCCTTGGCGGAAGCGATCAGCGCCTTGGAGGGGACGCAGCCGTAGTTGAGGCAGTCGCCGCCCATCTTGCCTTTTTCGATCAAGACGACCTCGACGCCGAAGGCGGCGGCGGCGGCCGCGACCGACAGTCCGCCGGAGCCCGCGCCGATGACGCAAATGTCAGGTGTCAGAACTCGGGTCATGGCGAAACCTCCAAGGGAAAACGGTGAAACGCCGCCGGGGGCGTTGCAGCTGTCACGCCGGCGGCAGCTTGCGCTTGCGCCATTTCTTGACGACGACCGGAATGAGGGCGGCAAGGCCGAGGGCCGCAAAGGCAAGCACGATCTCGCGCGTGATCAGGGCGGAGAGCTCGATGGAGCAGGTGCCGGCGGCGGCGCAGCCGGGATCGGCGGCCTCCTGCGCGGCGATCACGCTGTCGAGCCCGGCGCCGATGAAGGCATAGGCGAAGGTGCCGGGAAGAATGCCGAAGAAGGTGGCGACCAGATAGGGCCTGAGCCGCATGTCGAAGAGCGCCGGCGCGATATTGACCAGCCAGAAGGGAAACACCGGGGCAAGCCGCAGGAACAGGAGGTAGTGGAAGGCGTCCTCGCGAAACCCGGCCGCGAGCCGGTTCACGAACGGACCGGCCTGCGCCTTGAGCGTTGCGCCGAGGGAGGTGCGCGCGGCGAGGAAGATCAGAGCCGCGCCCGCGGTCGCGCCGACGGCCGTCAGCACGCCGCCGAGCGCCCAGCCGAACAGGAAGCCGCCGATGATGGTGATCAGCGACGCGCCGGGAAACGACAGCGCCACCGCCGCAATATAGAGCGCGACATAGGCGAGCGCGGCGACGAGAAGATTGGCGGAAACGAACTCCGCCAGCGCGCCGCGTTCGCGAATCAGAACCGAAAGGCTGAGATAGTCGGTCCAGCCGAAGGCATAGCCAAGCGCGGTGATCGCGGCGATGGCGATCAGCGGTGCCCACCGCCGCCATGCCGGCTTTTGCGGCGCGACCGGCGCAGGCGTGCCCTTCCCGCTTTCGCCCGTGTTCATGTCCGCTCCCCCGTCGCCGCCCGCACGGCCAAGTGATGCGTCGTGCGTTTCAACCCGCATCGTTCAGGCTCCAATCATAGTCATAGCCGGCGATTCGCCGCGCGCCCTCGATGGCCGCGGCCAGATCGGGCCGCGCATACCGGCGCCAATGGGCGCGCAACTGCGATTCCGAGCCGAAATCCTCCGAAAACCAGCTGTAGATCTTCGAGGCGCGGATCCCCGCACCCTCGACCCGCACGCCCCGCGGCGTGTTGATATAGCCACGCGCGCCCTCTTCCAGCATCGCCTCCAGCGCGCCGCCGGTGTAGGCGCGCGGGGCGAGATCGGGACAGCCGACCGAGGCGCAATTGACCGCGTAGTGCACCCGCGCATCCTTGTAGCGCTTGCGCAGGATGCCGTGCTCGATGTCGTCGAGCGACAGCGCCCGGCCCTCGACCGTGACGAGATCCTTTTTCCAGGGACCGCGCGAAAAGAAGCCGCCACCGAGATCGATGTCGCGGATCGAGGCGACCGGATAATGCTCCAGCACCACCTGGAGCGTGACCGCATTGTAGAGGTTGACCCAATAGGCGAAGGCATCTGGCGCCCCGAGCGCCGAGACCCGCGTCGCGGCAAGGCTTTCCACATAGCGATCGAGCGCCGCGCGCCCGCCGGCCTTGAAAGCGGCATAGCGGATACGGTTCAGACCCGACCGCGACACCACGACATAGCGTTGCAGCAGCTCGGTGAAGGCATCATGCGAGGGGGCGGCCTGGGCGACACGCGGTCCGGCCAGCGCAAGCGCGCCGGCACCGGCGATCAGCATCCGGCGGGTGAAGCGGACCGGTGGACCGGCGCTCGCGTCTTGGAAAGCGCCGTGGATCGCGGTTTTCGCAAGCATGGTTTTCCTCTTCGTGTCCGGCGGACGTTTGCGGCGTCCTTCCCTTGCGTTCTATCCTCAATCCGCCAAGGAAAAACCCGATTTGCCCCGGTCTCACCCGGAAGTGATCCCTCCCCGCCCGCCTGTCACCGCTGCGTGAACGAAATCCGGGCAATCGCGCAGGCCGATCCTGCGCCGGAACGCGGCGGCACGCATTGCGCTTGTCGTTGACTTCACCGGGCTTGGCCCGTATAAGCCTGCGCAATCGGGTCGTGCTGACTATTGCGGCGCCCACGACGGCCGCGGTCTCCTCGAAAGACGGGGGAACGCGGTTCGGATCACCAGACAATTCGACAATCAGGGCCGCGCGCCCTTCGCGCGCGGAAGCAGAAACAATGAAGCGCACTTTCCAGCCGAGCCGTCTCGTCCGCAAGCGTCGCCACGGCTTTCGCAGCCGCATGGCAACCAAAAACGGTCGTCAGGTCATTCTCCGCCGCCGCGCCAAGGGCCGCAAGCGGCTGAGCGCCTAAGCAGGATTTGGCCGGGCCGCGGCAAGGGAGACCTTTGTGATCCAAGCTGCGCCGCCCGACACCTTGCCAACTCTCAAGAAACGCGCCGAGTTTCTGGCCGTCGCCAAAGGCGGCCGGATGCCTCGGCGCGCTTTCGTGCTTCAGGCGGCCGACTGTTCCGGCCCGCCGCGCATCGGTTACACGGTGACGAAGAAGGTCGGCAACGCGGTCGAACGCAACCGCATCCGCCGTCGTCTGCGCGAAGCCGTGCGCGCCGCAAGCGATGCCGCGCGCGCCGACGTCGATTACGTGCTGATCGGCCGGCGCGGCGCCTTGTCGCAGGATTTCTCAGAGCTCGCCGGCGATATTCGCGCCGGTCTGCAGCGGGCATCGACCGCGCCTTCCGCCGGACCGCGCCACGGCAAGCGCGGCGCCCGCTCCAAATCAACGCCTGTTCCGAAAAAGCAAGGGTGAACGCCGACTATGGCTGACAACCGTAATACGATCCTGGCTATCGTCTTGTCCCTGGTGGTCCTGCTGGGTTGGCAGTATTTCGTGGCCCAGCCGCAGATGGAGCGCCAGCGACAGCTCGCCGAGCAGCAGGCCGCCGAAACCCAGTCGCAGACGCCGACCCCCTCGGGCTCGGCCGCGCCGCAGACGCCGGGCGTCGCCGGGTCGGCCAATGTGCCGGGCACCGGAACGCCGGTCGCCGGGAGCGCAGCGCCGGGTCTCAGCCGGGAAGCAGCCGTCGGCGCCTCGCCGCGCGTGACCATCGAGACCGACCGGGTCGAAGGGTCGATCAACCTGACCGGCGGGCGCATCGACGACCTCCGGCTCAAGGATTACCACGAGACGGTGGACCCCACGAGCCCGACCATCGTGCTGTTCTCGCCCCGGGGAAGCCCGAAGCCCTATTACGCCGACTTCGGCCTGACCGCGGATCCGGGCGCCGGCATCGCGCTGCCCGACCAGACCAGCGAGTGGAGCGCGCCCGCAGGCGCGACGCTGACGCCGACGACGCCGGTAACGCTCACCTGGGACAATGGCGCGGGCCTGGTGTTCACGCGCACCATTTCCATCGACGACAACTACATGTTCACCGTCGAGCAGGGCGTGCGCAACGAGACCGACGCCGCCGTGCAGCTCTACCCCTACGGCCTGATCGCCCGCAACGGCCTGCCGGAGACAACCGGCTTCTACATCCTGCACGAAGGCCTGATCGGCGTGTTCGGCGAGGAAGGCCTGCAGGAAGTCGACTACGACACGCTGCAGGAAGACGGCCCCGTGCGCCCGGCCAAGGTCAATGACGGCTGGCTCGGCATCACCGACAAATACTGGGCGGCAGCCCTCGTGCCGACGCCGGGCAGCGCCTTCCAGCCGCAGTTTTCCTATTCGGCGCAGACCGACAACTTCCAGGCGGATTTCCTGGCCGATCCGATCCAGGTGGCCCCGGGCGCGACCGCTTCGGCGAGCTCGCGGCTCTTCGCCGGCGCCAAGGAAACCGCCAATATCGACAGCTACCAGGACGACCTCGGCGTCAAGAATTTCGAGCTGCTGATCGACTGGGGCTGGTTCTACTTCCTGACCAAGCCGCTGTTCTACATCATCGACTACCTGTACCGCCTGGTCGGCAACTTCGGTGTCGCGATCCTGCTGGTGACGGTGGCGATCAAGCTGGTGTTCTTCCCGCTCGCCAACAAGTCCTACGTCTCGATGAGCAAGATGAAGCTCGTCCAGCCGCAGATGACGGAAATCCGCGACCGCTACAAGGACGACAAGCAGAAGCAGCAACAGGCGCTGATGGAGCTGTACAAGAAGGAGAAGATCAATCCGCTGGCGGGCTGTCTGCCGGTGCTGATCCAGATCCCGGTGTTCTTCGCGCTCTACAAGGTGCTCTTCGTCACCATCGAAATGCGACATGCGCCGTTCTTCGGCTGGATCCAGGACCTTTCGGCCCCGGACCCGACATCGCTGTTCAACCTCTTCGGCCTGATCCCCTGGGATCCGCCGCAGCTCCTGATGCTCGGCATCTGGCCGCTGATCATGGGCGTCACGATGTTCGTCCAGATGAAGATGAACCCGGCGCCGCCCGACCCGACCCAGCAGATGATCTTCACCTGGATGCCGGTGCTCTTCACCTTCATGCTGGCCTCCTTCCCGGCCGGACTGGTGATCTACTGGGCCTGGAACAACTCGCTTTCCATCGCGCAGCAATATGTGATCATGCGGCGCCAGGGCGTGAAGGTGGAGCTGTTCGACAACATCAAGTCGACGTTCCGGCGCAAGAAGCCCGACGAGAGCTGATCGCGCCGCATCGCAAGACATCGAAAGCCCCGGGCCTGTCCCGGGGTTTTTTCATGCCGCCCCCTTGCATGACGGCAGGGACAGAGGCATTCAAGACCGAGCAGATCGAAGGAGAAGGGTCGATGGACAAGATCGTGTGACGAGAGGTGCGCCACCGCACCGTCCCCTCCGCCGGGCGTTCGACGCACCGGCACGCCACGATATCTCCGGAGACCATCCCATGCACGGCCCAGATCCCCGCACCCGCCATCCGCTTGGCGGCGCGCCGCACACCGTCTTTCTCAACACGGTCATCACCCGCGCGACCATCGAGGTCGGCGACTTCACCTATTATCACGACCCCGACCGGCCGGAGGCCTTCGAGGACCGCAACGTCCTCTATCACTTCGATTTCATCGGCGACCGGCTGAGGATCGGACGGTTCTGCGCGCTGGCGACCGGCGTGCGCTTCATCATGAACGGCGCGAACCATGCCATGGGCGGGTTTTCGACCTATCCGTTCAACATCTTCGGCGGCGGCTGGGAAGACGGCTTCGACCTTGCCAGCGTGACCGACGGCCTGCGCGGCGACACGGTCGTCGGCAACGACGTGTGGATCGGCCGCGAGGCCACCGTGATGCCCGGCGTCACGATCGGCGACGGCGCCATCGTCGGCGCCAAGGCGGTGGTCGCCGCGCCGGTGCCGCCCTACGCCGTCGTTGCTGGAAACCCCGCACGCATTGTGCGATACCGGTTTTGCGACGACACGATCGAAACGCTTCTGGACATCGCCTGGTGGCACTGGACGCCGGAAAAGATCGCGCGAAACCTTGATGCCATCCGTGGCGCGGACCTCGACCGGCTTAGGGCCGCGCGCTGAGCCGAGCCCCCGACATATCTGCTTACATGTGCCGCAGCAGCGGCCGCACCGGAACCCTGACGCGATGACCGAGACCGACACTGCCGCCCCGCACGATCCGAACGACCCAGCAAGCTACAGCGATGCCGAGATCGAGGCCGGCCGTCTGCTGTTCCGCCGTCCGTGGGCGTTCATCACCAGCGTTGCGCGGCTCGACCAGTTGCCCGGCGACGAGATGATCGAGGTCGCCTTTGCCGGGCGCTCGAATGTGGGAAAGTCGAGCCTGATCAACGCCCTGACCGGCGTCAACGGCCTGGCGCGCACGTCCAACACGCCCGGACGCACGCAGATGCTCAATTTCTTCGGTGCCGAGGGCAGCGACGTGGCGCTGGTCGACATGCCCGGCTACGGCTACGCCAAGGCGCCCAAGGACCTTGTCGATGCCTGGACGAAGCTCGTCTACACCTACCTGCAGGGCCGGGCCCGGCTTCGGCGGGTGTTCGTCCTCGTCGACAGCCGCCACGGGCTGAAGCCCAACGATCTGGAGGTGATGACCCTGCTCGACCGGGCCGCCGTCAACTATCAGGTGGTGCTGACCAAGATCGACAAGATCAAGCCCGGGCAGGCGAAGCGGGTGAAGGAGGAAACCGTGCAGGCCATCGTGAAGCGGCCGGCCGCGCACCCTGTGGTGATCGAAACCTCATCCGACACGGCAACGGGGCTTGCGGAACTGCGTGCCGAGATCCATAAACTCACCTTGACGTAGCGCCAGGGCCTTGCGGAGCGGGGCACTGTCGCAAGCGAATCCTGCCAATCGTCGTTTCGACGGGTGCAAACAGAATTTTTGAGTCGCGCTATCGACAGAAAGTGCGACTCCCATCAGATTAACGTTGCGTAAATTTACTCATGCGACTCTTGCGCGATTGAGGGGTGAAAAGCCGCATGCACGAGGGCCAAGGCGCGAGACCGGGTGTGCACGCCCGTTTTTCCAGCAATGACCACGGTGACGCGATCTCGCGCACCGACCTGGTCGGCTTTGGCCTGGTCGAGGACGGACCGGATCCCGCGCTTGACGAAATCGTGCGCATCGCGGCCCGCATCACCCAGTGCGAGAAGGCTTTCATCACCTTCGCCCACAACGACCAGCTCCATGTGATCGCCTCCGTCGGCAGCAGCGTCAGCCAGACCCCTGCCGCCCTTTCCGTTTGCGGCGTGACCTATCGCGAGGACGCGCCGCTCATCGTCCCGGACCTCTCCAGGGACAACCGGTTCAAAGATTACCCCTATGTCGCCCGTGCGGATGGAAACCGCTTCTATGCCGGCTTTCCCATGCGCCTTGCCTGCGGCACGTCGATCGGCAGCCTGTGCGTGATCGATCGCAAGGTTCGCGAGACGGCCCTGGACACCGCGCAACTGGCGAGCATGCAGTCGCTGACGGCGCTGGCCGTGCGCATCATGGAAGGGCGGCAGCGCGATGCGCGGCTGAGCGACTACCTGGGGATCGCCTCCGACTGGATCTGGGAGCAGGACGACCAGTTCCGCTTTACCTATCTGTCGCGCAGCGCCTCCGACAACGGCATCCGCATCCAGGATTTTCTGGGCAAGTCGCGCTGGGACGCAGCCTGCGGCAATGGCGAAAGCGCACAGTTCTGGGCGGAGCACCGCCGCGCGCTCGAAGCCCACGAACCGTTCCGCGACCTGCGCTTTCGCTGGTTCGACGAGGGCCGCGAGCGGATCTATTCCATCAGCGGCCGGCCCGTCAGCTCCCAGGACGGCACCTTCCTCGGCTACCGCGGCTCGGCGCGTGACGTCTCCGACGAGGAACTGGCCCGCCGCGAGGTCGAATACATGGCCCATCACGACCCGCTGACCGGGCTGGTCAACCGGACGGCCTTCGAGCAGCGCGTCGCCGATGCCTTCCGCCGCTGGGAGGAAAACGGCAGCGCCTCGACCCTCTTCCTGCTCGACATCGACCATTTCAAGCAGGTCAACGACACCTATGGCCATTCGGCCGGCGACACCTTGCTGATCGCCGTGGCAAAACGGCTCAGCGCATGCGTCGGGGCGGACGCCACCGTCGCCCGTCTCGGCGGCGACGAATTCGCCATTCTCGAACCCAGCCTCGACCGCGACGGTGCCGTGACCGAATATGCCGCCGGTCTCGCCCGCGCCATTTGCCAGCCGACCGACATCGGCAACTTCGTCATGGAATGCGGCAGCAGCATCGGCATCGCCGCTCTGCCCGAACACGGCGGCAATTTCAGCCAGCTTATGGGCAATGCCGATCTCGCCCTTTACGAGGCCAAGGCGGTCGGACGCGGACGCTTCATCACCTTCGACGTCGCGATGCGCCGGGATGCGGACTGCCGCAACACACTGGCGCGGGAGCTGTGCGAGGCCTTCGACAACGACCAGTTCGACCTCGTGTTCCAGCCGATCGTGCGCATGGAGGACGAATGCATCATCGGCGCGGAAGCGCTGCTGCGCTGGGACCACCCGGAGCGCGGACGGCTGTCGCCCGGAGCCTTCATTTCCGCGCTCGATTCCAGCCGCTACGCCGCCGATGTCGGCTACAAGGTGCTGGAAGACGCCTGCCGGGCCGCCCTTTCCTGGACCCGCGAGGCACCGCACGGGTTTCGCCTGTCCGTCAATCTTTTCGCCGGGCAACTGCGCGACCCCCGGCTCGTCAACCGGGTGCGCGCGATCCTGGAGCGCACCGGCTTCGACGGTCGCAATCTCGATCTCGAGATCACGGAAAACATCCTGATCACGCCGAATGCGGATCTGGCCGACACGCTGCGCGCACTGAAGCAGATGGGCGCCCAGATCGTTCTCGACGACTTCGGCACGGGCTTCGGCTCGCTCAACCACCTGCTGCAGTTCTCCATCGACCGCATCAAGGTCGACCGGCATTTCGTCAACGGGCTCAACGTCGATGTCGACTACAACACAGTGACCCACGCGGTGGTGAAACTGGCGGTCGATCTTGGTCTCAAGGTCACGGCCGAGGGCATCGAGACGGAGGAGCAGAAGCGGTTTCTCTCGCAGATCGGCTGCACCGACGTCCAGGGCTATCACTTCTCGCGGCCCGTGCGCAGCGAGCGGATATACGAGTATATCGAAGCCGCACGCCGCCAGTCGAAGGACGGGCTGCCGGCTGCGGGCCTGCGCATGGGCGCCGCCTGACGCCGCCGCCTGACGCAGGTGCCGGCGCTCGCCGCCCGCGAGATTGAGACCTCCGGCGAAAAACGCTATAGAGCCACGCGTCATCGCATGATCCGGCGATGACGCCGACAAGCCCCGTCTGTTCTTGCGAAAGTCCAACCCCGCCATGTCCGATGCCGCCCCGATCAACCCTGCACAGGTCATCTCCAAGGCCCTGCCCTACATGCTGCGCTACGATGACAAGGTCGTCGTGGTGAAATACGGCGGCCATGCGATGGGCGACGCGGAGCTCGGCCATGCCTTTGCCCGCGACATCACCTTGCTGCGCCTTGCCGGCGTGCTGCCGGTGGTGGTGCATGGCGGCGGACCGCAGATCGGCTCCATGCTGGAGCGGCTCGGCATCAAGAGCGAGTTCAGGAACGGCCTGCGCGTCACCGACAAGGCGACCGTCGAGGTGGTCGAGATGGTGCTGGCCGGTGCGATCAACAAGGAAGTGGTGCATCTGATCAACTCAGAGGGCGGCAAGGCCATCGGCCTGTGCGGCAAGGACGGCAACCTGGTCACCGCGCAGAAGCTGCAACGCCGGGTGCGCGATCCCAATTCCGCCATCGAGCAGGTGATCGACCTCGGCTTCGTCGGCGAGCCGACGGAGGTCAATCCGACCGTGCTGAAGCTTGTCATGAAGGAAGAACTGATCCCGGTCGTGGCGCCGGTGGCGCCGGGTCGCGACGGCGAGACCTACAATATCAACGCCGACACATTCGCCGGCGCCATCGCCGGGGCCCTCGACGCCAAGCGGCTCCTGTTCCTCACCGATGTGCCCGGCGTGCTCGACGCCGACGGCAACCTGATCAAGGAGCTGTCGGTTGGCCAGGCGCGCGCGCTGATCGAGGACGGCACGATTTCCGGCGGCATGATCCCCAAGGTCGAGACCTGCATCGAGGCGATCGAGCGTGGCGTGGAGGGCGTCGTGATCCTCAACGGCAAGGTGCCGCATGCGGTGCTGCTGGAACTTTTCACCGACCAGGGCGCCGGGACCCTGCTGCGCCCGTGAACGACACCCCCGCACTCAACGGCGAAGGCCGGCACGCCCACCAGCACGACCTGCGCGCCTTCAGGGGCGTGGAAGCCTGGGTGTTCGACCTCGACAACACGCTTTATCCGGCGTCCAGCGACCTGTTCTCGCAGATCGACGTGCGGATTTCCGACTATGTGGCGCGCGTGCTCGACATGCCGCGCGACCAGGCACGGATCAAGCAGAAGGAATTCTACCGCGACTACGGCACGACGCTGCGCGGCCTGATGATCGAATATGACATCGAGCCCGATGCCTTCCTGGAATATGTGCATGACATCGACTATTCGCCGATCGAGCCGAACCCGGAACTGGGCCGGATGATCGCGAACCTGCCGGGCAAGAAGTTCATCTTCACCAATGGCGACAAGCCGCATGCCGAACGCACCGCCGAACGGCTCGGCATCTCCGACCAGTTCGACGACATCTTCGACATCGTCGCCGCCGGCCTTTTGCCCAAGCCGAACCTGGAAGCCTACAACCTGTTCATGGAGCGCACCGGGGTCGCGCCGGCGCGCGCGGCGATGTTCGAGGACCTTGCCCGCAACCTCGTCGTGCCGCACCGGCTCGGCATGCGCTCCGTGCTGCTGGTGCCAGACGGCACGCGCGCGGTGTTTCGCGAGGAATGGGAGCTGGAAGGCGCCAATGCGCCGCATGTCGACTTCGTCACCGACGATCTCGCCGGCTTTCTCAGGGCCGTCAACGGCGCATTGACGCACGGGACCGGATAGCGCAAGCGGCGGAAGGTCAAGGCCATGCGGCTCAATCTGGTGCAAAGGCTGGGCCGGCCGGCGACGGCTGCATCGCGAACCGAACGCGTGCTGCACCTTGTGCTGCCGCATGTCTACCGGCGGCTCGGCAAGGGCGTTGCCGCGCGCGCGGCGACCGAGTTCCTCGCCTTCGGCATCAAGCAGGCCTACGCCTGCCTCTATGGCGCGCTGCTGCTGGCGCTGATCCTGGGCACCCGCTTCCTCTATCCGGCCGATGCCGCGCTTGCCCGCTACGACTTCCTGTTTCTCGCCGCCCTCGCGCTTCAGGTCTGGTTGCTCGCCGCACGGCTGGAAACGCTCGACGAGGCCAAGGTGATCCTGATCTTCCATGTGGTCGGCACGGCGATGGAGGTGTTCAAGACCGCCGCCGGCTCGTGGATCTATCCGGAGGAGAGTTTCTTCCGCATCGGCGGCGTGCCGCTCTTTTCCGGCTTCATGTATGCCGCGGTCGGCAGCTATCTCGCCCGGATCTCGCGGATCTTCGATTTCCGCTACAGCCACTATCCGCCGCTGTGGACGACATGGGCGTTCGCCATCGCGATCTATGTGAATTTCTTCACCCACCACTACACGGTGGACATCCGTCTCGGCCTGTTCGCCCTGCTGTTCCTGCTCTACGGGCGCACGTTCGTGCATTATTCGGTTTACCGCTACCGGCACCGCATGCCGCTGGTGCTCGGCTTTTTCCTCGTCGCAGTGTTCATCTGGTTCGCGGAAAACATCGGCACTTTCGCCCAGGCCTGGCGCTATCCCGACCAGGCCGACGGCTGGCGCCTCGTGTCGCTCGCGAAGCTGAACGCCTGGGTGCTGTTGATGATCATCTCTTTCGTGCTGGTGACCCTGGTCAACAAGCCCCGCAAGGAGTGAGCGGCCCCGGACGCCTGGCTGTCTCATCCGGGCTTGCCCCGACATGGACAGACGCGGTGCTGCGGCCTATGCCACGGATCTCGCCTCTCCTCGCGCGCCGCATCATGCCGCGCGCAACGCCCCCAACCGATTGGACATGCCATGGCGACCTGCGCCCTTTGTTCCGCCGACACCACAACCGACGTCGCGATCGCACCGCGCGACGAAACCCTGCCGCTTTGCACCACCTGCCGTGAAGGCGTCGAGAACGGACCCGTGGACGCGCCGCACTGGCAGTGCCTCAACGAGGCGATCTGGAGCACGGAGGCGGCGGTGCAGGTCGTTGCCTGGCGGCTCCTGAAAGCGCTGCCGGAAGCGCCCTGGGCGCGCGAGGTCCTGGAGATCGCATATCTGGAACCCGACGTCCTGGCCTGGGCCGAAGAGGGCATGAGCGGTGCTGGCACCGATGCAGATGCCGTCGTGCATGTCGACTGCAACGGCGCGGTGCTCGCCACCGGCGATACGGTCACGCTGATCAAGGACCTTGCCGTCAAAGGGGCCGGCTTTACCGCCAAGCGCGGCACGGCGGTGCGCAAGATTTCGCTGGTGCCCGACAATGCCGCCCATATCGAGGGCCGCGTCGAAGGCCAGCGGATCGTCATCCTCACGCAATATGTGAAAAAGGCCTGATCCGGGCCACGCCTTACACGCCCAAAAGCAGCACGACGATGCCGGCGACGATCAGCAGCGCGCCCGCTGCCTCGGCCGTGCGAACGCGCTCATGGAAGACGAGCCAGGAGACGAGGAAGGTGAAGACCAGCTCGATCTGGGCGAGCGCGCGCACATAGGCGACCTGCTGAAGGGTCATTGCCGTGAACCAGCCGGCGGAGCCGGCAACCCCCGACAGGCCGACCCAGACCGCGGTGCGCCAGCTTGCAAGGCTCGCGGCCAGTTGGTCCGGCTCGCGCCAGATCATCCAGAGCGCCATCGCCAGGGTCTGGAACACGGTGACATAGGCCAGCGTGAAACCGGCCTGCATCAGGAAATTCGGCCCGCCGAGCGACAGCGACGCCCCGCGCACGCAGACCGCCGAAACCCCGAAGAGCGCCGCCGAGGCCAGACCGATCAGCGCCGGGCGACCGGTGAGCGCGGCAAGAACGCTCCTCACCCCGACGCGCTGGCCGGCGAGCGAGATCATCACCACGCCGGCGACGCCGATGGCGATCGCGAAAGCGGCCATCGCGGTCACCGTCTCACCGAGGAACACCAGCCCGAAAACCGCCGCCTGGACCGGCTCGGTCTTGGAATAGGCGGTGCCGACCACGAAGTTGCGGTAGCTGAACAGATGCACCAGCAGGAAGGTCGCGGCGATCTGCGCCAGCCCGCCCGCAGCCCCGATGGCCCAGAATTCCGCGCCCGGCGAGGGCAACGCGTAGCCAAAGCCGGCGTGCAGCACGGCCAGATAGGCGAGCGCGAAGGGAAAGCCGTAGCCGAAGCGCACGAAGGTGGCACCGGTCGTGCCGAGCCGGCCCTTCAGATGCTTTTGCAACGCCGAGCGCGCGTTCTGGCAAAAGGCCGCGAAGATGGTGATCGGGATCCAGAGTTCCATGGCACCCGCACATACAGCATGGCCGGTGCAGGCGGTAGCGCGAATCCGCGCGTGCCGGCCGCACCGCAGGACGGAGTTGCGCATCGCACCAAAGCCCGGACCGACAGCCTTGCTTACAAACCGAACGTTTGGTATCTTTTGTGTCCAGTCCTTTCCCTCCCGGTCGGGGTGTTTGTTCAGGGTGTTTGTCATGTCACCGCTTACGATTGCCTATGGGTCGCTTCTCGTCGCCATCCTCTTCGAGGTCACTGGATCCTCCCTGCTGCAGAAAAGCGAGCAGTTCTCGCGGCTTGGCCCGACCATCGGCATGGCGGTCTGCTTCCTGGCCGCTCTGTTCTTCCTGTCGCAGGCGCTGAAGGCGATTCCGCTCGGCGTCGCCTATGCCATCTGGTCCGGCATCGGCGTGGTGCTGACGGCGCTGATCGGCGTCGTGGTCTTCCGCTTCGCGCTGGATGCGGCCGCTCTTGTCGGGATGGGACTGATCGTGGCCGGCGTCATCGTCATCAACGTCTTTTCGAAAAGCGCGGCGCATTGACATGACGAACGCCCACACCCGCAAGAAGGAACCGGAAAAGGTGCGCCGCGCGCTTCTCGACGAAGCCGCGCGGCTGGCCGTGGAGCAGGGACTTGCGGCGGTCACCGTGCAGGCCGTGGCGGAGGCCGCCGGCGTCACCAAGGGCGGCTTCATGCACCATTTTCCCAGCAAGCAGGCCCTCGTCGATGCGGTGTTCGCGGAACTTCTCGAAACGCTCGACCGCGATCTCGACGCGCGCATCGCCGCCGACGCCGAGCCGCATGGCAGCTTCACCCGCGCCTATCTGCTGTCCGTTTTCGACATGACCCCGCCCCAGAGCGGCGGGCACTGGGCCGCGCTCTATGTCTCGATGCTGGCCGATGCGGACCTGCGCGCCTTGTGGGCGCGCTGGTACGAGGCGCGGCTCGACCGGCACCGGACCACCGACGAGGGCGTACAACTGGCCGCCGTCCGGGCCGCGGCGGACGGGATCTGGCTTGCCGATCTGACCGGGGCACCGCTTGCCGAGCGAGAGGAGCTGCGCTCCCTGCTGCTCGACATGACCCGCCGGGCCGGCTGATCGAGGCTTGCGCACGCGACCCGCGCGCGCCGCACCACCGCCTGCCCGGCCTTGACTTCGCGGGTCGGCAAGGCTTAGGTCGCGCCGACAGAATTTGGCTCAAAACCCGCATTCATCCCACGAATTCAGCCCGGAGTTTCGCGCGCATGAACACAGCCCATACCGACCAGTCGAAACTGGCCGCCATCATCGATGCCGCCTTCGAGGATCGCGCCAAGATCGACGCGCATACGACAGGCGAGATCCGCGATGCCGTCAACACGGCGCTCGACCTGCTCGACCGCGGTCAGGCGCGCGTCGCCGAAAAGCGCGACGGCGACTGGGTCGTGAACCAGTGGCTGAAGAAAGCGGTGCTGCTCTCCTTCCGACTCAACCCGATGGAAGTGATCAAGGGCGGACCGGGCGACGCGACCTGGTGGGACAAGGTGCCGTCGAAGTTCGACGGCTGGCGTGGCGTCGACTTCGAGACCGCCGGCTTCCGCGCGGTTCCCGGCTGCATCGTGCGCCGCTCCGCCCATATCGGCCGCGACGTCGTGCTGATGCCCTCCTTCGTCAACCTCGGCGCCTTCGTCGACGAGGGCACGATGGTCGACACATGGGCGACCGTCGGCTCCTGCGCGCAGATCGGCAAGGGCGTGCATCTGTCGGGCGGCGTCGGCATCGGCGGCGTGCTGGAGCCGCTGCAGGCCGGCCCGGTGATCATCGAGGACAATTGCTTCATCGGCGCGCGCTCCGAAGTCGTCGAGGGCTGCATCGTGCGCGAGGGTTCCGTGCTCGGCATGGGCGTCTACATCGGCCAGTCGACCAAGATCGTCGACCGCGCCACCGGCGAGGTCTTCTACGGCGAAGTACCGC
Source organism: Stappia stellulata (assembly GCF_020176715.1). GTDB lineage: Bacteria > Pseudomonadota > Alphaproteobacteria > Rhizobiales > Stappiaceae > Stappia. The sequence goes on from NZ_JAIVMF010000017.1 coordinate 89,946, forward strand.
CCTATTCGGTCGTCGTCGCCGGCACCATGCCGGGCAAGCCGATGCCGAACGGCGAGCCGGGCCCGAACCTCTACTGCGCCGTGATCGTCAAGCGCGTCGACGAGAAGACCCGCTCCAAGACCTCGATCAACGAGCTGCTGCGCGCCTGACGCGCTGATCCGCCATCTCCGCCGCCGGCTTGATTGCCGGCGGTGGACGGCCTACCTGATGGGGTGACCGGAAGGCCGCCGCCCGCCCCGGCAATCCGCCCGCTTGCGCAAGGGACCCCATGTCCGCACCCGTTCCCCATCCCGGACCTCAAAGCCTGGTCTGGCTGTTCTTCAATCCGATCGGCCGCATCTCGCGCGAGCCCTACTGGCTCTCCTTCGCGCTGGTCTGGACGTTTTTCGCCATCGCGATCACCGTCTGGCTGCGCGATGCGCAGATCACGGCGGACACGCCGCTGCCGGAGGCGATGACCTCCTTTATCGAAGCCAATCCGCTGATGCCGATCATGCTGATCGTCTTTCAGTGGGTGGAACTGGCGCTGGTGATCAAGCGGCTGCAGGATCGCGGCCTGACCGGATTTCTCGCCATCTTCGTCTTCGTGCCGGGCATCAATCTGGCCTTCATCGTCGGCCTTGGCCTGATCCCCGGACAGGACGGACCCAATGCCTACGGGCCGGGACCGAACAGCCGCTGGAAACGCCCGACCTGACCCCGTCCCTCGCGCCCCGCATCCGGACCGACCGCCCATGACCCAGTCGCCTTCGCCCGCCGTCAGCCTCGCCCGCGACCTGTTGCGCTGCCCCTCGGTGACACCGGCGGAAGGCGGCGCGCTGGCGCTGCTGGAGGCGCGTCTGGAGGCGGCCGGCTTCGCGGTCGAGCGCATGGTGTTTCGCGACAACAACACGCCGGACGTGGAAAACCTCTTCGCCACCATCGGCTCCGGCGCACCGCATTTCGTCTTCGCCGGCCACACCGACGTCGTGCCGGCCGGCGATCAGGACGCCTGGGCGCATCCGCCGTTTTCCGGCGAGATCGTCGACGGCGTGCTCTACGGGCGCGGCGCGGTCGACATGAAGGGCGGGATCGCAGCCTTTGCGGCTGCGGCGCTCGATTTCGTCGCCGCTCATGACGGCAGGATCCCCGGCACGCTTTCCTTCCTGATAACGGGCGACGAGGAAGGCCCGGCGATCAACGGCACGGTGAAACTGCTCGACTGGGCAAAGGCGCAGGGGCATGTCTTCGATGCCTGTATCGTCGGCGAACCGACCAATCCGGACGCGCTCGGCGACGCCATCAAGGTCGGCCGGCGCGGATCGCTCACCGGCACCGTGACGGTCACCGGCGTGCAGGGCCATGTCGCCTATCCGCATCTGGCGAAAAACCCGGTGCCGGACCTGCTCTCCCTGCTCGGTGCGCTTCAGGCCCTTACGCTCGATGAAGGCAACGAGCGCTTCCAGCCGTCGAACCTGGAAATCACCACCATCGACATCGGCAACTCGGCGACCAATGTGATCCCGCGCCAGGCGCAAGCGCGCTTCAACGTGCGTTTCAACGACATTTGGTCGGTCGAGAGCCTGCGCGCCAAGCTGCGGCAGGCGCTGTCGGATGTGCCGGGGCTTTCCTGCGACTGGAGCCTCGACTTCGCCCCCGATTCCAGCGACAGCTTCCTGACCCATGACGCGGCGCTGATCGAGGCGCTGAGCGAGGCGGTGGAAGCGGAGACCGGACGCCGCCCGGAATTGTCGACCGGCGGCGGCACCTCCGACGCGCGTTTCATCAAGAATTATTGCCCTGTCGTCGAGTTCGGTCTCGTCGGACAGACCATGCACAAGATCGACGAACGGGTGGCCACGGCCGACCTCGACCGTCTGTCCGCAATCTATCGCCGGTTTCTGGACAGCTATTTTTCAGCGGCCTGAGATTTTTCTCAAGGCCACCTTCAGGACGACATCATGCTCAGCCTTGCAGAAATCCGCCTTTCATCGAAAGGCGCCTGGGATCTGTTTCTCAACCGTCCGCTCGATCTCACCTTCTTTGATGTCTCGATCTCCGGCTTCTGGCGGTCCTTCCAACTGATCGTGCCGATCATGCTTTTCTATGTCATCGTCACGTTTTCCGACTATGAGCTCACCAGGGTCGAGCTGACGCATCAAGCCCTTCCGGAGTTCGCCGATTTCGCAACCGCCGGCTACCTCGCGCTTGTCGTCGACTGGTTCCTGTTTCCGCTGGTGCTGATGCCCTTCGCCGGGATGCTCGGCATCGCCGACAGATATGTGACCTTCGTCGTTCTGCGCAACTGGTCGCAGTTCCTGATGGCGCTGATCGTGACACCGCTCTTCGCCGCGTTCTACTTCGGCCTGATCGGCTCGTCCCTGCACCTTCTCGGGCTTCTCACGATCGTCTTCGTCTTCCTGCGCTATCGCTACATCGTCACGCGGGCCGCACTCGAGTGCTCCTTCGGCCTGGCCGCGAGCCTCGTGGCCCTGGAGTTTGTGCTCGGCATGGTGATCGGCGAAGCCATCGCGCGGCTCTACGGCATCGGGGTCTGACGACAGCGCATCCGAAACTCTCCGACTGTTCGGCGCCGCCCGGCGGTGGCATTGTAGTGCCAGACACAAGAACAGTTTGCGGAGGACACCCCATGACGAGCAGCGACGGCGCGGCCCAGGACGACACATTCGAACGCCGACCCGACCCGACACGGGTCAATGCCATCGGCTTCGACGCCATCGTCGATGCACTTGGCGAAGGCATGCGCGATTTCCGCAAGGCGCCGCGCTTCGGCCTGTTCTTCGGCGGCGTCTATGCTCTTGGCGGCATCTTCGTGCTTCTGACCGCCTCGGCCTTCCACATGAGCTACCTGAGCTATCCGCTCGCCATCGCCTTCGGCCTGATCGGCCCGTTTGTGGCCGTCGGCCTGTATGAGGTCAGCCGCCGGCTGGAAAAGGACGAACCGCTCGACTGGTACGGCGTGCTTGCCGTGATCTGGGCGCAGCGCCGGCGCGAACTGGCGTGGATGGCCTTCGTCGTGCTCTTCGTCCAGATCATGTGGATGTATCAGGTGCGGCTGCTGCTGGCGTTGTTCCTGGGCTTCCAGTCCTTCGCCAGCTTTTCCGCCTTCGTCGAGGTGGTGGTGACCACGCCGGAAGGTCTGATGTTCCTGTTGATCGGCAACATCGTCGGTGCGGCGCTCTCCATCGTGCTGTTCTCGCTGACGGTGGTCTCCTTTCCGATGCTGCTCGACCGGGAGGTCGATTTCATCACGGCGATGATCACCAGCGTGCGCGCGGTCGTCACCAGCCCGGCGCCGATGATCGGCTGGGCGCTCATCATCACCGTGACCATGCTCCTGTCGATGCTGCCGGTCTTCGCCGGCCTGCTCGTCACGCTGCCGGTGCTCGGCCACACCACTTGGCATCTCTATCGCAAGCTGGTGCCCGAACCGCAGCCGGGCGGGGCGGCACCGGAGGCTTAGCCTCCAGACGTCTCCGCGGCCTCCGCCTCCGCCAGCCAGGCCGCGCGCGATGCGCGGTCTTCTTCCGCCGAGCGATAGTCGACGCGGGTGAGATAGAGCCCGTCGGGCGGTGCGACCGGCCCGCAGGCCTCGCGGTCGCGCGCCTCAAGTGCCGCGGCCACGTCCTCGGTCGTCCAGCGGCCGTCGCCGACCAGTCTGAGCGTTCCGACCATAGAGCGCACCTGGTTGTGCAGGAAGGAGCGCGAGCTGCATTCCGCGATCACCGTCTCGCCCTCGCGCCAGACGCGAAACGCCTCCAGCGTCTTCCACGGGCTCTTCGCCTGACAGCGGGTGTGGCGGAAGGTGGTGAAGTCGTGATGGCCGACGAAGACCTGCGCCGCCTCATGCATGGCGTCGGTGTCGAGCGGCTTCTTCACGTGCCAGGCGAGCCCGCGGTCGTGGGTGAGCGGTGCCACGCGGTTGGCGATCCGGTAGCGGTAATGCCGGCGGATCGCGGAAAACCGCGCGTCGAAACCGTCATGCATCTTCTCGCAATCGAGCAGCGCCACCGGGTCGGGCTGGCAGTGGAAGTTCAGCGCGCCGAGCACGGTCGCCGCCGGCCAGTCCTTTTCCAGATCGAGATGCGCCACCTGGCCGAGCGCATGCACGCCGGAATCGGTGCGTCCCGCACCGCCGATGGTGACCGTCTCGCCGGAAAAGGCGCGGATGGCGCGCTCGATGACCGCCTGGACCGAGGGGCCATTGTCCTGGCGCTGCCAGCCGACGAAGGGGCGGCCGTCATAATCGACCGTAATCTTGTAGCGGGGCATGGCTTCCCGGTGCGCTGGTCAGTCGAAGGCCTGGAAGGGCGTGGCGAAATCGACCTCGATGGGCATGGCGGCGGGCGCGTCCTCGCTCAGGGCGAGCGCCTGAAAGGCCGTGCCGGCAAAGGGGGCGGCGACCTTCGCCGCCAGCCCGGCATCGAAGCCGAAGCGCGGATAGTAGGACGGCGGTCCGAGAACCAGCACGAGGTCCTCGCCCTGGCTGCGCAATTCCTCAAGTGCCGCCGCGATCAGTTGCGTGCCGACGCCGCTGCGCTGCCGGTCGGGCCGCACCGCGACCGGCGCCAGACAGGAGATGGCGAGACGGTGCGCCGCACCCGCGCCGGTGACCCGGGAAAAGGCGACATAGCCCTCAAGCGTGCCATCCGGATCGACGGAGACCCGCTCGAGAATCAGCGCGCCGCAGGCCCTGAGTTCCGTCACCAGACGCGCTTCCGCATCCTGGCCGAAGGCGGCGGCGAGCAGCATCGCGATGTCCGCGTAATCGGACTCCGCAACGGGGCGAAGGACAGGTTCTGGGACGGGATGGCGGGTCATGATCAGGGTCCGGTTGAGGCGTCGTTTCCGATCCTAGGCGATCTCGTCGCCGACGCGAAGCTGCGCGCCGCGCAGGAAGGCGTCGGCCGCCATCGGCTTGCGTCCGGCGCGCTGTAGCTGGAGCAGGCGCACCGCGCCCTCGCCGCAGGCAACGACCAGCCGGTCGCCCTCCGCGTCGAGCAGCGTTCCGGGACCCGTGGTCGGCGTATCGTCGGCGAGGGCGCTGCGCAGGATCTTCACGCGCTCGCGCGCGCCGCCAATCTCCATCTCGCACCAGGCGCCGGGAAAGGGCGACAGGCCGCGAATGTGATCGTGCACGGCACGCGCTGCCTGCGTCCAGTCGATGCGGGTCTCCGACTTGGCGAGCTTGCGGGCGTAGGTAACGCCCTCTTCCGCCTGCGGCGTTTCGGTCAGACCGCCGCGGGCGAGCGCCGCCAGCGCCCGGACCATCAGGTCGCCGCCGAGCGTGGAGAGCCGGTCGTGCAACTCGCCCGCCATCATGGCGTCGTCGATGGCGACGCGTTCGGCCATGCACACCGGCCCGGTGTCGAGCCCGACTTCCATGCGCATCACCTCGACGCCGGTTTCCCGGTCGCCGGCCATGATCGCGCGGTTGATAGGCGCGGCCCCGCGCCAGCGCGGCAGCAGCGAGGCGTGAAGATTGAGGCAGCCGTTTTTCGGCGCGTCGAGAACGGCCTGCGGCAACAGCAGCCCATAGGCGACGACCACCGCGACATCGGCGTTGAGCTCGGCGAAACGCGCCTGTTCCTCGGCGGATTTCAGCGAGGCCGGCGTGCGCACCTCGATGCCGAGCGTTTCGGCCGCCTGATGCACGGCGGACTTGCGCTCCTCCATACCACGCCCGGCCTTGCGCGGCGGCTGGGTGTAGCAGGCGACGACATCGTGCCCTTGGCCGACGATCTCCATCAGCGTGGGCACGGAAAACTCCGGCGTTCCCATGAAGACGATCCGCAAGCTCATGCGCGTTTCCTTCTTTCGCTCGTCTGTGCGCCGTCAGCCGGCAAGGCCCGGCCACAACGCCCTGAGGCTCGAGACCATCATTTCCATCGCGATCGCGGCCAGGATCATGCCCATGATCCGGCTCATGATGCTGATGGCCGTCTGTCCGAGCAGCCGCCCGAGCGCGGGACCCGCCAGAAAGGTCACCCCGATGAGGGTCACGCTTGCCGCAATCGCGGCAACCACCGCCGTCTGTTCTGCCGCGCCATTTGCCTGCTGCTTGAAGACGATGATCGTCGAGATGGTTCCCGGACCGAGCAGGATCGGCACCGTCAGCGGATAGATGCCCGGATTCTCGACCGCCTTGTGATGATCCTTCTCGCGCGCCGTGCCCGCATGGGCCGCACTCTCCCCGCCATGCAGCATGGAGAGCGCGATCAGCAGGATGAGCAAGCCGCCGGCAAGGCGGAAATCGTTCAGCCCGATGCCGAAGACACCGAGCAGCCGGTCGCCGGTCAAAAGAATCAGCGCCGCGCCGACGACCAGACCGGCGATCACGGTGACCGCCACCTTGCGGGCCTCGCCCGGCGTCCGGTCGGCCGTCAGCGACAGGAACACCGGCAGGTTGGCGATCGGGCTCATGATCGCGAAGAGCGCGGCGAACACCTTGAGGAAATAGGCTGTTTCCATCACCTCGCCCCCGCGCGCGTCACCGCCCGGCCCATGGCCGGCGCAATCCTCAAGACTTCTCCGCCAGTCGCGCCTGCTTCTGGAATTTCTTCATCACCCGGTCGCGCTTGAGCTTGGAGATATGATCGATGAACAGCACGCCGTTCAGGTGATCGATCTCATGCTGCAGGCAGGTGGCGAGCAGCCCGTCGGCCTCCAGCTCGCGCTCCGCGCCCTCGCGGTCGAGAAAGCGCAGGCCGATGCGCGCCGGGCGCTCGACGTCGGCGTAATACTCGGGAATGGACAGGCAGCCTTCCTGATAGACGGAGAGCTCCGGGGATTCCCACACGATCTCGGGGTTGATCACCACCATCGGGTCGGGATCCTCGTCCTCGCGCGCCACATCCATCACCAGCATGCGCGTCGGCTCGCCGATCTGGATCGCGGCCAGCCCGATGCCGGGTGCGGCATACATGGTTTCCAGCATGTCGTCGGCAAGCTGGCGCACGGCACCGTCGACCCGCTCCACGGGATCGCTGACGAGGCGCAGCTTCGCCTCCGGCAGGATGAGAATGTCTCGCTTTGTCATGCCGCTCAAATATGAGATGCGCGCGCCGGCGTCAACGCGCGGATGCCCTGACGGGCTCGAACGCGGGCGTTTTCCGCGACGCACGGATGTTCTATATTTGTTTCCATGGATGCGATTCTGTTTTCCCTGGGCGCAAGGCCCGTCACCGTGGTCGAAGCCCTGACGGCTGCAGCCGTCGGCGTGGCCGTGCTGCTGGTGCTGGCGCTGTTCGCGCTGATGCATCTGTCGCGGGCGCGCCGCCACGCGGAGTGGCGGGCGGAGGACCAGGCCCGCGAACTGGAAGCGCGGATCTCCGAGTTGCTCAAGGTGCAATCGGAAATGACCGGCCGGATGCAGACCATGGCCGAGGTGTTCGGCACCCGCCAGGGTGACCTGATGCGCGCGGTGAACGAGCGGCTCGACGGCATGAGCCACAAGCTCGGCCAGTCGATGGCCGACGGCACCAAGCGGACCCACGACGGATTGCGTCACCTGCACGAGCGACTCGCGGTGATCGACCGGGCACAGACCACCATCCGCGAACTGAGCGGCCAGGTCGGCGCACTGCAATCGGTCTTGTCCAACAAGCAGACCCGCGGCGCTTTCGGCCAGGGTCGCATGGAAGCCCTGATCCAGGACGCGCTGCCGCCGGGCAGCTACAGCTTTCAGGCGACGCTGGCGAGCGGCGTGCGCCCCGACTGCCTGATCCATCTGCCGGGCGGCGCGCCGCCGCTCGTGATCGACGCCAAGTTTCCGCTGGAAGCCCACAGCGACATCCGCCGAGCCGAAGATGCCGAACAGCTCAAGCAGGCGCGGGCCCGCTTTCGCCGCGACATCGGCAAGCATCTTTCCGACATCAAGGAGCGCTACCTGATCCCGGGGGAGACGCAGGACACCGCCTTCATGTTCGTGCCGTCGGAAAGCGTCTTCGCCGAGATCCACGAAAAGTTCGACGATCTGGTGCAGCGCGCGCACCGGCTGCGCGTCGTCATCGTCTCGCCGTCGCTCTTGATGCTCTGCGTGCAGGTGGTGCAGTCGCTCCTGCGCGACGCCCGCATGCGCGAGGAAGCCCATCTGATCCAGGCGGAGGTCGGCCATCTGGTCAAGGACATCGACCGGCTGGAAGAACGCGTCCAGAAACTGCAGAAGCACTTCTCGCAGGCAAACGACGACATCGGCCAGATCCTGATTTCCACCGACAAGATCGGCAAGCGCGGGCGCGGGATCGGCGCGCTTGACCTCGCGCCCGAAACCCCGGCCCGCGCCAATGGCGCGGCCGCATCCGGCGCGCCCTCCACCGCGCCGGAAAACGGCGCGCGGACTGCCTCCCCTTTCGCCGGTCGTCCCGACGGGCTATGACAGCGACTTGATCGCAAACGGGTTTTGTCACGCAATTTCGGGAGGTCGGACATGGCGCTGCTTGTCGCGGTAAACGGATGGGACACGGGGCCCTGGGTCGCCCGGCTGAAGGCGCGCTTCCCCGACCGCGACATCCGCAGCTGGCCGGACGCCGTCGGCGATCCCGCCAACATCCGCTATGCGCTGGCGTGGAAGGCGCCGGCGGAGGCTCTCAACGCCTGTGCGAACCTGGAGGTCGTGTTTTCGCTCGGCGCCGGCGTCGATCATCTGCTGGGTCAGAAAAACCTGCCGCAGGTTCCCATCGTGCGCGTCGTCGATCCGGACCTGACCGCGCGCATGAGCGAGTGGATCGCGCTTCAGGTGCTGTTGCACCACCGCCAGCATCTCGCCTATGCCGCCCAGCAACGGGAAAAGGTCTGGCGCGAGCTGACCCAGCCGAGCGCCCGCGATCTCAGGGTCGGGATCCTCGGCCTCGGCGTGCTCGGCGCGGATGCTGCGGATGTGCTGAAACGGCTGGGCTTCAATGTGGCCGGCTGGTCGCGCTCGAAAAAGGCGCTTTCCGGCATCGACTGCTATGCGGGCGACGCCGAGTTCGACGCCTTCCTGGCGCGCACCGACGTGCTGGTGAACCTCTTACCGCTGACGGCGGAGACGCGCGGCCTGGTGAACAGGAGCGTGCTGGAAAGGCTCGCCCGCGACGGCGTGCTCGGCGGGCCGGTCTTCATCAACGCCGGGCGCGGCGGCAGCCATGTGGAGGCGGATCTCGTCGTCGCCCTGCGGGACGGAACCCTCAAGGCGGCAAGCCTCGATGTCTTCGAGACGGAGCCGCTTGCAGCCGACAGCCCGCTGTGGGACTGCGAAAACGCCATCCTGACGCCGCATGTGGCCGCCGACAGCGACCCGGAGGCGATTTCCGATTATGTCTCGGAGCAGATCCGGCGCTTCGAGGCCGACGGCACCCTTGAAAACCGGGTGGATCCGGCGCGCGGCTACTGAGCGGCAGTCTTCCTCAGCAGTGGAAGCGGCGTGCCTGGGTAAACCACAGGTCGACGATGGCCGAGGCGGCGGGAAGGATCCCGCGCACGTCGCCGGCCTTCTGGAACACGGCATCGAACCAGTCGCTCTCGGGGGTCGCGGCCGGGGTGTCGCGCGTCAGTCCGAAGACGGGAAGCGTCGCCGCATCGAAACGCTGGCGCAGGCGGCGGGCAAGCCCCGCGCCGTCGAGACCGGGCAGGCACAGCGAGGTCACCACGCAGTCGAACGGCGGTCCGCCCTCCCCGCTCTCGGAGATCAGCTCCAGTGCCGTTTCCGCCGCGCTCACCCGGCGGATCCGGATGTTGCGGGTCACCCGCGCCAGCGCATCGCTCAGGATGCCGGCATCGCGTGAATCGGCTTCCACGTGCAGAAAGACTGCATGGGGTATCGCATGCATCATGTGTGGGTATCGTCCCGTCCAAAGCGCAAACGCAAGGATGCGTCCGTGTCCCGCAAGACCCGAACGACCGCAATGTGCCTGTCTCGAAAAGATGCGGACCGCGGCTTGGCTCGACGCCAAGGGCACGGTGCGCGTGTCATCCCCGGCGCAGCGCCCCTTGCGGCACCGAAGATGCGCAAGGCGTACCCCATGTCATCGTTGATGACAAATGCGTTTGGCGCATATCAGATTTCACCGTCGAACTGGAACTAACCATCATTCGCAAGATCAGTTTCAATCGAATGTTTCTCGCAAACCCACCTTCTTGCATCTTGCTTGCGCGCACCAAGACAAGAGGCGCATCCTCGTACTGCATGGTACGCCTTCCTCTGAGACAGAAACGGGCCCTGTCGCTTGGGAAACATCACGTCAGCCGCGCGCCCGACACCGACTATCTGGTTCAGCGAAGCGTCACGCCGGGCGAAGGAACGTTGCCGAAACGCGCTGCATTCGCTATGCGGTTCGTCGACGCGGGTTCCTGCCAGGATCCGCAAGGGGCGCGGAGGCTCGCGTCACGGGCCGGAAATCTGGATACAGGGCCTTCACGCGCTCGCACATCGACATCGGCGCCCCGGACGGCGCCAGACTTTCGCGCGGCAGCGATTTCAGGGATCGCGACCGCCGGCTGCTCCGGCGCGCCGCCGCCGCACCGATTTGAGGACCACCATGGACACTCGTGATGTCGTCTTTATCGCTCTCTTTGCCGCCATTGTCGCGGCGCTGGCTGTCTTTCCGCCGATCACGCTCCCGGTGGTCGGGGTTCCGGTGACGGCGCAATCGCTCGGCGTCATGCTGGCCGGCGGCGTTCTCGGCGCCGCGCGCGGCGGACTTGCCCTTGTCCTGTTTCTTGCCCTGGTCGCGCTCGGATTGCCGCTGCTCGCCGGTGGGCGCGGCGGCTTCGGCGTCTTTCTTGGCCCCTCCGGCGGATTCCTGGTCGGCTGGATCGCGGCGGCCTTCGCCATCGGTTTCCTGACCGAGCTCTTCTGGAACCGCCTGAACTACATCGTCGCATTTGCGATCTGCGTTGCCGGCGGCGTGGTCCTGCTCTACGCGATCGGCGTCCCCTGGATTGCCGCCGTTGCCAAGATCCCGGTCGGCATGGCGCTCACCGGGTCGCTGCCGTTCATCCCCGGCGACATCGTCAAGGCCCTCGTCGCGGCTGGCGTCATCGTGACGGTGAAACGGTCCTATCCGATCATCACGCCCCGCGCCCGGGCCCAAAAACAAACCTGACGGACCAAACCCGCCGTGATTGCGTTCACCGATGTTTCCGTCGAGAAAAACGGGGTCGCCATCCTTGGCGGCATCACCTTGCACCTCAGGGAGAGGCGTGTCGGCATCATCGGCCGCAACGGCTCCGGCAAGAGCACCTTCGCGCGCCTGTTCAACGGCATCGAGAAACCGACGAGCGGACGGGTCGCGCTCGATGCCCCCCACGAACGCGAGGCGCTGCGGCGCCATGTCGGCTTCGTGTTCCAGAATCCGGACAACCAGATCGTCTATCCGATCGTCTCGGAGGATCTGGCCTTCGGCCTCAAGAACCTGAAATTGTCGGCGCGCGAGACACAGGCGCGGATCGAGGCGGTTCTGGAGCGCTTCGGTCTGACTCATCTGCGCGACCGCTTCACCCACCAGCTGAGCGGCGGCGAAAAGCAGATGATCGCGCTTGCCGGCGTTCTGGTGATGCGTCCGCGGATGATCGTGATGGACGAGCCGACCACGCTGCTCGATCTGTGGAATAAGCGCAAGTTCATGGCCGCCATCGACGCGTTGGACGAGCATGTCGTGCTGGTGTCGCATGATCTCGACCTGCTTGCGGATTTCGACCGGGTTCTTCACATCGAGGACGGGACAATCGTCGCCGACGGCGACCCCGCAACGGTGGTGGCGGGCTATGTCGCGAGCACACGATGCTGACCGACCTTTACGTCTTCGCGGACAGTCCCGTTCACCGCGCCCGCCCCGTCGTGAAGATCGCAGCGCTCGTTGTCCTGTGTACGAGCCTCTTCGTCTGCGAGGGCTGGACCGCCGTCACGGTTGCCGGGGTTCTGGTGTTCACGGGGTTCGCACTCGCCGGCCTTGGCCCGCGCCATGCCATCGTCTCCGTGCGCCCCGCCTTGTGGATTCTCGCCGCGATCTTCGCGGTCCAGCTCTATATGACCGATGTCGTCTTCGCCGGGTTCATCGTCGCCCGCTTCGTCGTCCTCATCCTGGCGGCGGCTCTCGTTACGCTCACGACCAGAACGAGCGAGTTCGTCGACGGGATCCTCTCCGCGCTGCGCTTCGCGCCCGCTTGGGTGCCGAAGGCACAGATCGCCCTGGCGGTCTCGCTGTTCCTGCGGTTCGTGCCCCTCGTCCGAACGGCGCTTGACGACGTTCGCGAGGCGCAGCGCGCCAGAGGGCTTGACCGGAACATCAAGGCGATCCTGGTGCCGCTGGTGGTGCGCATCCTGAAGACCGCCGACGAGGTGTCCCAGGCAATCTACGCCCGGTCGTTCGACTGACCGGGCACCGCCTGCCCCACCAGCGCGGTGCCGACGAAGCCGCGCCGGGCGATCGACGAACACAGATGCGACCACTGGCAACCGTCGCAGGCCTGCCGAATGGCACCGCTCGCGAAGGCCTCGCGCAGCCGGGCGGTCGTGGCGACATCGAACGCGAGGTCGTCTCCAACGGCGATGCGTCGGCGCAGCAGACCCTCCAGGCTTTCCAAGGCATCCCTGTCGCGCCGCGTCACGCTGTCGCCAAAGCAATGCGGCTCGGCTTCGGCTGCGACCACCGGAGCGCAGAGGGCATCAGGGCCTTCGACGATCCTGACCGTCTCACCGGCATTCAACCGCGCGACAATCCGGTCGTAGCTGCGCGTGAAGGCGTCCGAATAGCCCTTTCCCGCATAGGTGAGACTGCACAAGAGATGGTGGGGGCGGAGTTCAATCGTCATGGGTCTTCATCGGGCGTCATGGGTCAGGCACGGCCTGTCGCACGCGGCGCGCGGACCGAATGGCCGGATTTGATGCCTCATTCGCTTGGGAGCGGCACAAGGCGCCAGCGTCGGACGACGCGTCACCACGCGATCCGTCGCACAGACGTCACGGCGCCCCATTCGTTGCGGGCAATGCGTGCGACCGCCGGCGCCAGCGGTTCGCTCGCCACCGACATGCTGTGGCCATTGGCGTGCAAGAGCGTCTCGCCGTCGCGCATGATCCCGACGTGGCCCTTCCAGAACACGAGGTCACCGCGCATGAGCGCGGGCAGCCCGGCGGCGATGTCGAGCGGTTCGCCGGCCGCGCGTTCCTGCATGTCGGTGTCGCGCGGCAGAGCCAGACCCGCGGCAGCGGCGGCAAGCTGGACGATGGCCGAGCAGTCGAGCCCGAGCGACGTGCGTCCGCCCCACAGATAGGGCGTGCCGAGAAAGGTTTCCGCAACGCCGACCCAGTCCGCCTCGCGGTGATTAAGCGGAACGAGATGACGCGCGACCATGGCCGAGCCGTCGTCGAGCAGGGCGAACTCCAGCCCGCGCGTTGTCGCATGGCCGATGACGCGGACCCGCGCGCCCATGGACAGGAGACCGAGCGGCGGGGATCTCAGTTCCGCATCCGGATAGCGGTAGCTGCGCAAGATCGCGACGCGATGGGTCGGCGCCTCGCCGACAGCGCCAAGCGCCTCGGCCGGGAGATAACCGACGTAGCCGTCGGTCTCCAGCTGCCCCCAGGCCCAGCCGTCGCCGCGCGTCTCGTAGACGGTGACGATCTCGCCGTGCAGCGCCTCGGTGTCGATGGAGCGCGCAAGGTCGGGCACGGGGCGCAGGGCCACGCTGTCGGCCGCGACCTGCATGGCGACGCCGGGTGCAAAGGCATCGGCCTCGACCCGCCCGCGATAGCTCTCGGCGGCCAGATCCGGGCGCACCGGATGCAGGCGGCGGTCAAGGGAGGCGGGAGAAGCATCTGACATGGTGGCGGCGTCCGTCGGATCGGTCAGCGGGGCATCGTCGCCGCCTTGGCGACAATCGTATCGGCAATCTCTTCCAGATAGAGCGCGCCGGCAACCGTTCGCGTGATCACGACGTTGCGGCGGTCGGCCTCGTCGCGCTTGCGCGACAGGAGTTTCATGCCGCCCAGCGTGTCGAGCGCGCGGGTGATCACCGGTTTCGTCACGTTCAGCCGGGCCGCCAGGCCGCGCACCGTATGCGGCGGCGGCTCCAGATAGACCGTCAGCAGGATCGCCATCTGGCGCGCCGTCAGGTCCTTGTCCCCGTCGGTGACAAGCTCCATCGTGACGTCGTGCCACAGGCGCAACGCCTGCGAGGGCCGTATCTCGACACCCATTTCGTCCCCATCCGCTTGCCCGTGCCGATCAGCACGGTTCAGGCATCATGGCGCGAAATCGTTTCGGTTCCGTTATGCGCTGCCGATGGAGGAGGCTTCGCCCCTACCCGCGCGAAAAGCGCTCCGTGAGCAGCGCGAAGAGGGCGCGAATGCCCTGCACCTCGCCGCCGGCGGGACGCCCCGGACGGTCGGACGGCGACCAGCCGTAGATGTCGAGATGCACCCAGGTCGCGGCGTTTTCGACAAAACGGGAGAGAAACAGGGCCGCCGTGATCGAGCCGGCGAAACCGGCACCGGTCGTGTTGATGTGGTTGATGTCCGCGACGCGGCTTTCCAGATAGCTCTCGTAGGGACGCCACAGCGGCAGGCGCCACAGCGGATCGCGGGTTTCCTCCGCCTTCGCGGCGAGGTCGCCGGCAAAGCTCTCGTCATCGGTGAAATACGGCGGCAGCTCGGGGCCGAGCGCGACGCGGGCCGCCCCGGTCAGCGTCGCCATGTCGATCAGGATCTCGGGCTTTTCCTCGTCGGCAAGGGTGAGCGCATCGCCGAGCACAAGCCGGCCTTCCGCATCCGTGTTGCCGATTTCGACCCGGAGCCCCTTGCGGCTGTCGAGAATGTCGCCGGGGCGGAAGGCGGATCCGGAAATGGCGTTTTCCACCGCCGGGATCAGAACGCGCAGGCGCACCGGCAGTTTCGCCGCCATGATCATGGAGGCAAGGCCCAGAACATTGGCCGCGCCGCCCATGTCCTTCTTCATCAGGGCCATGCCGCTCGCCGGCTTGATGTCGAGACCGCCGGTGTCGAAGACGACGCCCTTGCCGACCAGCGTCACCCTGGGCGCGTCCTCCGCGCCCCAGACCGCATCGACCAGGCGCGGCGCGCGGCTGCTTGCCCGTCCCACCGCATGGATCATCGGGAAGCCGTCGGCGACCAGCGTCTCGCCCTCGACCACCCGCGTCGAACCGCCGTGCAGGGCGAAGAGTTCGCGCGCGGCCGCCGCCAGTTCCGCCGGACCGAGGTCGTTCGCCGGGGTGTTGATCAGGTCGCGGGCAAGCCCGACGCCATCGAGCACGATCCCCAGAGCCTCGGCGTCGTCGCTGTCGTCGAGGACGATGACCGGCGCGCGCTGGCTCGACGGCTTGCGATAGCGGTCGAACCGGTAGGAGGAGAGCGCGAAGGCAAGCAGCGTTTCGCGACGCGCCTTGCCCTCAAGCTTGAGCGCGTAGTCGCCGCCGGGAAGCTTGCGCGCGAGATCGCCCGCGGCGAACCCCGGGTCCTTCGGGTCGGCCACGCCATAAAGCGCAGCCGCCGCCGCGCCGCCCTCGCCCGGAACCAGCAGAAGCTGACCCGCCGCCCCCTCGAACCCGTTGGCGGCGGCCCATTCGCCGGCGCCCGGGCCCAGCCGCTGCAACGTCTCGGTGCATCCGGCCTTGTCGACGAGGTGAAGGGGAACGGGCTTCAGGGCGGGATCGAAGGCACGCAGGGACTGGCGCAAGGTCTTGAGCCTCATGTTGGAAACAGGACGGAACCGACGTTAAAGCATGAAGGCCCACCGGGCCGCAATCCGCACGACGGCGGCACGAGCGGACGCAGGCGGCCGCGACGTTTAACGAAGCATTAGGGTTAACGACGTATTGATGGGGGAGCGCAATTTGCAAACCCGTCTTTCGCGTTGAGGAGCCTGGCACCATGCCATCCACGCGCCGTTCCCGGGGACGCTCCGTCCCCAGCCATATCGTCCTTGCCCTGTCGCTGGCCGCAGCGCTCGCCGCAAGCGGATGCGCCTCGTCCAAACGGGCGGTCGGCACCCATGCGAGCGCCACCCAAAGCTACGCCGCGCCCGGCTCCGACACCGCGCGCCAGGCCGTTGGCTACTGGGGGCAGGCCTACGAGAAGTCGCCCGACAACCGCGAGAACATCCTGAATTACGCCGCCGCGCTCCGGCGCAACGGCCAGATCCCGCAGGCCGAGGCCGTCTTGCGCAAGGCGGTGATCAACAAGCAGAGCGACCGCGACATCGCCGCCGCCTATGGCAAGGTGCTGGCAATGAGCGGAAAGCTGCCGGAAGCGCTTCAGGTGATCAAGGGCGCCCAGACCCCCACACGGCCGGACTGGCGTCTTCTCTCCGCGGAAGCGGCGATCGAGGACCAGATGGGCAACACCAACAAGGCCCGCTCGCTTTACGGCCAGGCGCTGAAGATCGCGCCCGACGAGCCGAGCCTGCTCAACAATCTCGCCATGTCCTATCTGCTGGCGGGAGAGGTGAAACAGGCCGAGGAAATCCTCCAGAAGGCCGCCGCGAGCCCCAAGGCCGACAGCCGCATCCGGCAGAACCTCGCCCTGTCGATCGGATTGCAGGGACGCTTCCAGGAGGCCGAAAGCGTGGCGCGCTCGGAAATCGACCCGGCACAGGCCAACCAGAATATCGCCTATCTGAAATCGATGCTGGCGCAGCGCAATTCCTGGGCGGAGATCTCCGCCGCCGACAAGAAGAAGCGTGGCGGCTGATCCCGCCGGGGCACCCTTCTCTTCCCCCTCCGGCACGGGTCGGCAGTGCAGACATCAAAAAGGCCTCCGGGATCGTCCCGGAGGCCTCAGACTGCTGACAAACCCCTGGCTTTGGCCGGGGGTTTTTGATTCATTGTTTTTATGTTGAAGAAGCCCGGCCCGGATCAGACAGCGCTCGAGATGGTGACGCTTGAGCAGCTTGTTC
>NZ_JAIVMF010000018.1 GCF_020176715.1 Stappia stellulata
AGCCCCAGCCTGAGGTGGCTGGACCAATCTAACCCTGAACCAAAACCGCTCAAAACCTCAGAACCAAAACTGCAAAAAAACAAACCCGCCGAAATCGACGGGTTTGTCAGCAGTCTGAGCCCGGCCATCTGGCCGGGCTTTCTCGTTTCAGCACCTCAATCAGACCGCGGCCTTACCCGTAGCAATGTTCGGGTGCGGGATAGACACCCGTCTCGACCTCCTCGGCAAAAGCGCGAAACGCCGCCTCGATGCCGCCGGCCTGCGCCATGTAGTCCTTGACGAAGCGGGCCTTGCGCCCCGGCGATACGCCCAGCATGTCGTGCATCACCAGCACCTGGGCATCCGTCGCCGGTCCCGCGCCGATCCCGATCACGGGGATCGAAAGCGACGCCGCAACCGCCGCGCCGAGCGCATCGGGAACGCATTCCAGCACCAGCAGGCGCGCACCGGCCGCCTCCAGCAAAGCCGCATCGTCGCGGATGCGGCGGGCGGCTGCCTCATCGCGCCCCTGCACCTTGTAACCGCCGAGCATGTCCGCCGTTTGCGGCGTCAGCCCGAGATGCGCGCACGCCGGCACGCCGCGTTCGCTCAGAAAGCGCACGGTGTCGGCGAGCCATGCGCCACCCTCCAGCTTGACCGCATTTGCGCCGGCACGCATCAAGCGGGCCGCATTCTGCCCGGCCTCTTGCGGTGTGTAATAGGTTCCAAGCGGGAGATCGGCGACGATCAGCGGCGCCGCTGCCCCGCAAGAGGCGATGCCGCGCGCCACGCAGGCGGTGTGATAGGCCATGTCCTCGAGGGTGACGGACGCGGTCGAGGCACCGCCCTGGACGACCATGCCCAGGCTGTCGCCAACCAGCACCGACGCCACCCCGGCGCGGGCCGCTGCTCCCGCGAAGGACGCATCATAGGCGGTGACCATGGAAAAGCGTTTTCGCTCGGCTTTGAACTTGTTCAGTGTGGCGAGGGTGATCGCGGACATGACGACGAGGACACTCCTGTTGAATGACGGGCTCCGGAAGTCCTTTAGCCTGCCCTTATTGAGTGTACAATCAAGGCCCTGTGATCAGCCGCGGCAAAGAGGAATGTGCAATCAGACCGCTTCCGGGCTTTCCATCCGCGGCGCGGGGATGTAGCGATAAGGTCCCGACGACCAGAGAGAAGGCTCCTTGTTCATGTCCCTCGATGCCGACGCCATCGTCGACCGCCGTCGCCTGCGCCGCAAAGTCACCTTCTGGCGGGTTGCTGCCTTCCTGGTCGCCATAACCGCCCTTGCGGGGATTATCGGCTGGAGTGGCGCCTTCGGCTCGATGTCGAAACGCTCGACGCATATCGCCCGGATTTCGATCGAGGGCGTCATCGTCGACGACAGACGGCGCCTGAAGCTGCTGGAAGACGTTGCCGAAAGCGACCGGGTCAAGGCCGTGATCCTCGACATCGATTCTCCCGGCGGATCC
Source organism: Stappia stellulata (assembly GCF_020176715.1). Classification (GTDB taxonomy): domain Bacteria; phylum Pseudomonadota; class Alphaproteobacteria; order Rhizobiales; family Stappiaceae; genus Stappia. The sequence continues at coordinate 1,458 of NZ_JAIVMF010000018.1, forward strand.
ACCGTCGGGGGCGAGGCGCTTTACCAAAAGCTCCGCGAGCTTGCCGAGAAGAAGCCGGTCGTTGCCACCATCGGGACACTGGGCGCTTCCGCCGGATACATGACCGCGATCGCCGCCGATCATGTCGTCGCCCGCCACACATCTCTCACGGGCGCGATCGGCGTCTACATCCAGTACGGCAACATCAAGGGCCTGCTCGATTCAATCGGCGTGAAGGTCGACGTCGTTCGCTCCGGCCCGCTCAAGGCCGAACCGAATTTCTTTTCCGACACGCCCGAAGCCGCCCGCGAAAACCTCCAAGCGGTGATCGACGACAGCTACGATTGGTTCGTCGGGCTTGTCGCGGAGCGCCGCAAGATGAGCGACACGGAGGCAAGAAGCGTTGCCCAGGGCGGTATCTTCTCGGGCGAGCGAGCCCGGCAGCTCGGTCTCGTCGACGCCATCGGCGGACGCGACGCAGCGCTCGCCTGGCTCAAGGAAGAGCACGACATTTCCTCCGATCTTCCCGTCGTGACCTGGTCCGTACCGGAAGAATACGACGACCTGCCCTTCGCCGCGCGGATGTCGCATGCCGTGGGCCAGGGCATCGGCGCCACGGTTCTTGAAGCGCTTGGCGGCGCCGGAGCGCTTTTGGGAGAAGGCGTTGCGCTTGACGGTCTGGTATCCGTTTGGCACGCTCAGGACGCGTCGAACGCAAGCAGTGGCCCTGGGGGACGGGAATGATCAAGTCGGAACTGGTGCAGCGGATTGCCGAACAAAATCCGCACCTCTACCAGCGGGACGTGGAAAACATCGTCAACGCCATTCTCGACGAGATCACCAACGCCCTTCGGAACGGGAACCGCGTCGAATTGCGCGGCTTCGGAGCCTTCTCGGTGAAGAACCGGCCGGCGCGCACCGGACGCAATCCACGGACCGGCCAGAAGGTCGACGTGGACGAGAAATACGTGCCGTTCTTCAAGACCGGCAAGGAGATGCGCGAGCGTCTGAACGACGGCGACGGATCCGAGGACTGACGCCACGCCCCCGTATCGCCGGCCTGACAACGGCTTCCGGCGATGCGTCACCACACGCCCAAGACGTATCAAATGCGGGAGAACATGCCGTGAGGCGGTTGATCAAGAACCTGGTGCTCATTCCGATCGCGATCGTGCTCATCGCACTCGCGGTCGCCAATCGCCATACGGTGACCTTGTCGCTCGACCCGTTCTCGCCTGCAGATCCGGCCATCAGCATCAACGCACCGCTGTTCTGGTATCTGTTCGCCGCCGTTGCCTTCGGCGTTCTGATCGGCGGCATCGCCTCCTGGGCCGGCCAGGGTAAATGGCGCAAGGAAGCGCGCGTCAAGCGCCGCGAAGCCGACCGCTGGCACAATGAGGCCGACCGGCTCAAGGCCGTGCATGAACCGGCCAAGGGGCCGGCGCTGCCCGCTCCGACCTCGTCGCGAAACGCGGCCTAAGACGGTTCGACGGGCGTCATCCACCCGGTAACCGCGCCTTCCGGGTCGCGGACGATCGCAATCCGACCCACTCCCTCGACGTCGAACGGCGTGCGAAGAATGCTGCCGCCGGCGCCGACGGCCGCCTCCAGCCGCGCATCGACATCATCCACCGCGATGTAGGACATCCAGTGCGGCTGCATCTGCGGGTCGTCCATCATATGGATGTCGAACAGGCCGGCCACCGGCGCCTCGCCGCTGGCCATGACGAGCCAGTAGGTGCCCTCAGGCATGGGCATGGGCGCGAAGGTCCAGCCAAGCGCGGCGCCGTAGAAGGCCTTCGCGCCCTCCACGTCACGGGTCATCAGTTCATTCCAGTAGAATACACCGTGTGCGACAGGCATTAGGTCCCCCGGGTTTCACGCCTCACGGAACGAAACACGCCTCACGTGCGGCATTGGTTGCCACCACCTTGAGAATAATAAACCGAAACGGCCGGCAACGCACGCAGTGCGGATGAGGCGACACCTCCAAAGAAGCGGCGGGTTGGACGACGGCTGCCGTCAGGAGCGGTCCTGCGGCGGCGCATAGGGGGGAAGAGACCAGCCCTTGAGGATCGCCCCGCCGCGCAGGAGCAGCGCACAGGCGGCTCCTGCCAGCGCCGCCGGCCAGGAGGGAACCGAGAGCGCCGCCAGCCCTACATAGACACCGGCGCCGGCAAAGGCAGCAGTGAGATAGATCTCCGGCTTCAGCAGCGCGGACGGCTGTCCGGCGATCGTATCGCGAATGATCCCGCCGAAGGTCGCTGTGGCAACCCCCATGAGGACGGCGACCACCGGCGGATAGCCGAGCGACAGGGTCTTCGCCGCGCCCATCACCGAATAGGACGCAACGCCGACGCTGTCCGCCCAACGCAAGGGACGGTCGACCCTTTCCACCCAGGCCGCGGCAAACCACATCGCGGCGCCGATGCCGAGACAGACAAGGAGATAGAGCTGGTTCCCGACCCAGAAGATCGGCACGCCAAGCACGAGATCGCGCAGGGTTCCGCCGCCAACGCCGGTGAAGACCGCAAAGAACAGAAAGGCCAGAAAGTCGAGCCGAAGCCGGGACGCAACGATTGCGCCGGTTACGGCGAACACCGCAACACCCAGGAAATCAAGAAGCTGAAGCATGGTCGCCATTTTCGGCCCCGGTTGTTCTCGCACGTCCGATCCGACGGAAACGCCCGTCGGCCCGGGCCGGCCTGAAGGGATGCAGACACAAAAAGACGCGGTCACCCGGGGTGCCGCGCCTTCATTCGGGCCATCGACCCGGCCCAGATCCGTGGACCGTCTCAGGCGGTCTTGTCGACGGTCGCCCCCGGTTCGGCCTGCGGCGCGTCGGGCTTGCGCTCCTTCGGACCGCCCTTCGACACGCCGACCATTGCCGGGCGCAGGACGCGATCGCCGATAATGTAGCCGGCCTGGACAACCTGCACCACGGTGTTGTTCGGCACCTCGGTGTTGGGCACCTCGAACATCGCCTGATGGAAGTTCGGATCGAAGCGCTCGCCTTCCGGGTTGAGCTTCTTAACACCGTGCTTCTCGAGCTGGTTGATCATCTCCCGCTCGGTCAATTCGACGCCCTCGATCAAGACGCGCATGGCTTCGTCGGCCGATGCCCGCGCATCGTCGGAAATCGCATCGAGCGCGCGGCGCAGGTTGTCGCTGACGCCGAGCATGTCACGCGCGAAATTCGCAACCGAATACTGTCGGCTTTCGCGGACTTCCTTTTCCGTGCGCCGACGGAGGTTTTCCATTTCCGCCATGGTGCGAAGGACACGGTCCTTCATCTCGGCGTTTTCGCTGCGAAGCGCTTCCACCGGATCGACCGCACCCTCGCCGTCCGCCATGTCGTTCGCGGCGGCATGTGCCTCATCCGCAACGGCCTCATTGGCGGCGTTTTCTTCCGGATTGTCATTCGGAGTGTTGCTGGTGTCGCTCATCATATACCCGAAACTGTCTGACGCGTATGACTGTGTGACGCGTATGGACGATCCCGCCCGGAGGCGGAGATCGGCGGAGACCCGCCTTTAAGACGCAACGAACCCCGTGTCCAGTCCGGCAAGCGGAAGGACACGGGGCGCGCGCATGCGCGAATGTTCACTTGCCCCCGGAGACCGGATCCGCCGAGACGGCCGGGTCCGGTGCGGTCCTGCCTGCCTGCCCTGAAGCGACCGCATCGCGATTCGCTTCCAGGCCCGGCGGCAATGACGACCGTCAGGACGACGTCTTGATCCAGTCCGCAAGCTTGTTCTTGGGCGCGGCGCCGATCTGCGTGGACACCGGCTCTCCATCCTTGAACATGATCAGCGTCGGGATCGACCGGACGCCGTACTTCAAGGCGATGTTCTGGTTCTCGTCGATGTTGAGCTTGGCGATCGTCACCTGCTCGCCCATCTCGTCGGAGATTTCCTCAAGCGCCGGCGCGATCATCTTGCAAGGGCCGCACCATTCCGCCCAGAAATCAACGACAACCGGGCCCGATGCCTTCAGGACATCGTTTTCAAAGGATTCATCCGTCACGACTGCGGTGGCCATTTCTTGCCCTTTCCAAAATCACGAATGCGACTGCATTCTTCGTTGCGCTGAACGTAGGAAGCCGGCCCGCCCGCGTCAAGCGAGCGATCCGTCCATCGCCGCCCCGCCCGACTGCGCGGTCAGCGCCGCAAGGGCCGCCTCGAGACGGTCCTGCGAAATCTCCCTCAACACCGGCCGCGCAGTGTAGAGCAAAGCCGCGCGCACCGCACGACCGGGATAGATCTCCTGCAACAGGGCGCGATAGACGGCGAGCTGGGCCACATAGGCCTCGCCGATGTCCTCCGTCGCATCCGGCACCCGCCGGTCGGTCTTGAAATCGACAACCAGCACCGCCGCCTCCGTCACACACAACCGGTCGATCTGGCCGGAGACGTCAACGCTGCTGCCGTCATCCAGCGAAAGCTGGCCGACGAGCGGCACTTCCGTGAGCGCGCGGGTGGAAAACACCTCGGCGAAGGCAGGCTCCGCGAGAACGGCACAGGCTTCGTCGGCCAGCGCATCCGTATTGCCGGCAAGCTCGGGCGCAAGACCGGCCTTCAGATAGCGACGCGCCGCCGAAAGCCTATCCTCGGGGGCCAGGTCCGGCAGGAGCTGAAGCAGCCGGTGCAGATGCCGGCCACGCTCCAGCGCCAGCGACTGGCGCGCACGGGCGACCGCGAGTTCCTCCACCGGCGCAAGCTCGGCCGGGCCGTCCTTGGTTTCCATTTCCTCAAAGGCCGCCGACGGCTGCAGGCGGCGCGGCCGCACAACGGGCGCAACCGGCGCATGCAGCCAAGCGGGAAGACGGGCCACAGGCGCGGCATCGGCCCCGCCTCGAGGGGCACGCGCGCCGAGCTGCGGCGGATCGCAATGGGTGCCGCGCGCCTGCCATACACGGCAGGGGTCGCCGGTCGCGGTCACGCCATCGCGGGCGTCGGGGTCCAGTCCGGCAGCAACGAGGCGGTGCCAGCAGCCGTCCTTCTGGCCGCTCGCGGGCGCCCAGCCGCAGACGACGAGCCGGTCGCGGGCCCGCGTCATCGCCACATAGAGCAACCGCCGGTATTCCTCTTCCGCCGCCGTTCTGAGGGTCGCAAGCGCCTCTTCGTGCCAGTCCGTGCGCGAGGCCTTGGGCGGCAGCCAGACAAGTGCCTCGGGCGCGGCCTTGTCGTCTGAACGCCGGCGCGCCAGAAACGCCGGATCGTGTTGCGACACCACCGGTGCCGCTCCGCTGTCGACCAGGATGACCAGCGGCGCTTCCAGCCCCTTGGCGCCATGCACGGTCATGATGCGCACGACCCCGCGTGCGGCGTTCAGCTCGCGCTTGACCTGCGTCGGCGCGGCGGCGAACCAGGCGAGAAACCCTTCAAGCCCCGGCGTGCCCGTCTGTTCGAACGTCAGGGTGAGCGCCAGGAACTCATCAAGGACATCGTCGACCTCCGTGCCCATGCGGGCGCGAAAGGCGGCGCGCGCGCCGTCGGCGGACAAGAGCCTGGAGAAAAACTCGAAGGGCGGCATGAAGTCGGCGCGCGCGCGCAACTCTTCGATCCGGGCGCGAACGGCATCAAGCGCCGGATCGGCCTGCGCGCAGCGCACCAGCGACTGCCACAGCGTCCCGCGCCGCAGCGTCACCCCGTCCGGCCGGGCAACGCGATAAAGCGCGTCGTCGTCGAGCCCGAACAGCGGGCTCTTCAAGACGGCTGCAAGCGACAGGTCGTCCTCGGGCAGCAGCAGGAAGCGGCCAAGCGCGATCAGGTCCTCCACCGCGATATGCTCGTTGAGGATGAGGCGGTCGCTGCCGGCGACCGGAACGCCGGCCTGCTTCAGCGCGCGGGTCAGCGCATCGACGAAGGCGCCGCGCTTGCGCACCAGCACAAGCACATCCTCGGGATCGGCCTCGCCGTTTCGCCACCATGCCTCGACGGTCTCCGCGATCCGGCCCGCCAGCCGGATTATCGGGTTTCCGGCGGACAGGCGGTCGATCGGCTCCCTCCAGTCGTCCGGCGTCTCGACGGCGTCGCTTTCCTCCGGCGGCCAGATCTCCACATACCCCGGCTCGTTACGGCGCACGGCCTCATGCACGGGCGGCACCTGCTCCTGCGCCAGTCCACGGTGCACCTCTGGGGCGGCAAAGACCGTATCGACCGCGGACAGGACGTCAGGGCGGGAGCGGAACGACAGGGTCAGCTCGACCCGGGAAAAGGCGGTCTCCGCATCCTGCGCCCGCTTCTGGAAATAGGTGCGCATCTCGGCGAAATAGGCAGGCACCGCGCCCTGGAACGAATAGATCGACTGTTTCTCGTCGCCGACCGCGAAAAGGGTCCGCGTGCGCGGGTTCGCCGATGCGCCGGCGAAGAACTCCTCCGCCAGGGCCCGGATCACCTGCCACTGGTGCGGGCTGGTGTCCTGGGCCTCGTCGACCAGAATATGATCTAGGCCCTGATCGAGCTTGTATTGCACCCAAAGGGCGGCATCCGCGCGCGACAGCAGGCTCGCGGTGCGCACGATCAGATCCTCGAAGTCCATCAGCCCGCGCCGGGTCTTCTCGCGCTCATAGGCCTGCAGCATCGCATCCGCCAGGAGCAACGCGGCTTGCGTTCCCGCAAGCGTATAGGCCGCCCGCCGTCGCGCCAGAAGATCGAGCAGCCGCTCCTGCTCGGCGACGAGCCGCTCGATGATCTGCGGATCGGCAGTCGCGACCGCCTTGCCGGCAAGCGCCTTGGTCGGCGACAGGTCCTTGTTGAGAAAGACGGAGAGCCAGAGATCGCGCCACTGCGCCGGATCCTCGCACCCGACGGCAGCCCGCAGGCGATCCGCGCGCTTGCCGTCGGTCGCGGTTCCCTGCGCCAGCGCCTCGGCGATTGTCCGCGCGGCTACATCGTCAATCGTGCGCTCGTCGAACACACGCGCCTCGAGCGACGCCACTGTATCCTGCTCGGAAAGCCCGAAGAGACGTTGCAACTCGCCAAGCGCCAGGTCCGGCGAGCCGGCGTGCTGCAGCCAGCGGCGCAGCTGGTCGCGCTTGGCGACCAGTTCGCCAAGCGCGGTCTCGACGGACTTGTCGGGCAATTCGGCAATGAGAAAGACGAGCGCGCGGCCGAGCGGACTGTCGGGCGAGCGTTCGGCGCGCGCCAGCACCTGTGCCCTTGCGGTTGCCAGAAGGTCCGCCGACTGGCGGTCGTCCAGCACGGAGAAATGCCCGGCGACATTGGCCTCCAGCGGGAACTGGTGCAGCAGGGCCTCGCAAAAGGCGTGGATCGTCTGGATCTTCAGCCCGCCGGGCGTTTCCAGCGCGGTCGCAAACAGATGCCGCGCCCGGGCCAGGCGGCGGGCATCGGGCACGCGCCCCTCGATGTCCCGCACCTCCTCGCTCAGCCGCGCGTCGTCATAGGTCGTCCAGTGGCCCAGCGTCTCGAACACGCGCGTTTGCATTTCCGATGCGGCGGCCTTGGTAAAGGTCAGGCACAGGATGCGCGACGGCGCTGTTCCGGCAAGCAGCAGGCGGATGACGCGCCGGGCGAGCACGAAGGTCTTGCCCGAACCCGCGTTGGCGCTCACCCAGACGGACCGCTCCGGATCGGCGGCCAGGCCCTGCCGCTCGCGGGTGGCTGCCGGGATCTCGATCTTGCTCACCCGTCGTCTCCGCTTTCCAGAGCCCATTCGCGGACCCTTGCAAGATGGTCGTAGGGCGCTGCGAACTCGCGCTCCTTCATGACGCGGGCGCGCGAGAGATACCCGGTCGCGGGATTCTCATAGCCGGCAAAGAGCGCCCTGGTGCGGGCGAGGGCTTCGGCCGCGAGATCGGCCACGTCGCCTTCTTTCGGCTTGCGCTCGGCGACCTCCAGCGGCACGCGCCCGCCCGACAGCCGCAGATACAGAAGGCTCTCGACGGGAATTGCCGGGTCGACGCCGGCAAAGGCCCCGGCCCGGATCATCGCGGCTTCCAGCGGCAATTGCGGCGCCAGCAGCGCGGCAACTTCCTTGGCGCTCGGCGCCTGACCGGTCTTGTAGTCGATGACCGCATGGGAGCCGTCGGCCCGAAGATCGATCCGGTCCGCCCTTGCGCTAAGCGTCACGACGCGGCCGGGCGTCAGATCCAGCTCCATCGCGCCGGCGATTTCCAGATGACGTTCGACGATCTCCCCGGCCCATCCGGCTTCATTGCGCAGGAAGGCCGATGCAATGCGCTCGAACCGCAGCCACCAGATCGCCCGGATGGCGGGGAAGGCATCCACCTGCGAAAACCGGCTGCGCCCGATCTCCAGAAGCCGGGCCTCGGCCGCAGCATCGAAAGGGCCCGTCCAGCTCTCGAGGAACTCGGCGAGGATATCGTGGATCAGCGTCCCCTTTTCCGCCGCCCCCGGATCGCCGCCGATGGGATCGACGGGATCGAGCTTCAGGATGTCGCGCGCATAGATCGCATAGGGGTCGCGGATCAGCGTTTCTATGGCCGTCACCGACAGGCGCGACGGCCGCGCGGCAACCGGCGGTGTCGGCGACGGTCGCTTTGCAGGTAGCGGCGGATGCGCGGGCTGGTCCATAGCCCGGGCAAGCTCCAGCCAGGCGTCGCCGCGGGCGCGCATTGCCTTTGACTGCGCCTCACCGAGAAGCGTCGTCAGCCGCAACAGCCAACGCGAGGCCACCGTCGGTGCGCCATCGGCACGCTCGGAGCGCGACAGCACGACCCGCCCCGCGCCCATTCCCTCGATGAAGTCATGCGCGGCTGCGCCGATGCGCCGCTCGGGCGGATCGAGGCCGATCCCGCGCTTCATCGGCCGGTTGAGCCATGGGTCATTGCGGGTGCGCTGCGGCCAACTGCCCTCGTTGAGCGCGCCGAGAATCACGAGATCGAACGGCTGGAGCCGGGCTTCCATCGGCCCGAGGATCGCGATGCGCGGATCGCCCGGAAGCCGACGGCGGACGTTCAGGCCGGACAGCAGCGCGACGAAGACATCCGGCCAGTCGCGCAAGGGAACCGAGAGGCCGGCAGCCTCCGCATCGAACATCTCCGCAAAGGCGGCCGCCAGCCCTTCGCCGGCCTCGCCCGCATAAAGCTCGCCCGCATCCCCTGTTTCATCGCGGCACAGTCGGCGCAGCACCTCTTCATGCGCCCGGGCCAGCGCGACGGCCTCGATTTCGGTCTCGCCACCCGCGCCGTCGACCTCGTCCGCGGCAAGGGTCTCGAGCGGCGCAAGCGCCTCTCCAAGCCGCGCGACGAGATCCTCCACCACGTCCCAGTCTTCGTCGTGCAGCCGTTTCCAGCGCGGCATGCGCCCGCCGCCGCCCTCTCTCCCGGCGAGCGCGCGGGCGGCGCGAACGCCGCCGAGCAAGCCTTGGGTGCCGCTGCGGGCACGCGGCCCCCGCAACACCGCCCGCTCCAGCGCACGGGCCGCAGCGCGCACTTCATTTGCCGGCAAACCGAGCCGGGTGAGGGGATGCTTCAACAGGGCGAGCAGCGGCACCGGTTCAAGCCCGCCAAGCGCAAGTTCGCCCGCCAGCCGTGCCAGAACGCCAGGCGGCGTCTGGTCCAGCGGACGCCCGGCGCTGTCGTCGGCCTGCAATCCCCAGCGGCGCAGTTCCACCGCAACCCGGCGCGCGAGCGTCCGGTCCGGCGTGATCAGCGCGGCGGACGTTCCCTCCTCCACCGCCTGTCTCAAGACGATGGCGACGACAAGCGCCTCTTCCGCCTCGTTGCGCGCCGTCAGCAGGTCGACGCCGGCGAACGCCGCGCGGCGCTCATCGTCGCTTAATGCTGCGGCCAATGCCGGCCAGCTATCGGTGGTCTCGGCCGGGCGCAGGGCATCGGCAACGATCCGGTCCCGCACCGACCCGGGGGCAAGCAGGGGAATATCGGCCCGCTCGACGCCAAGCCCGGTTACCACATGAGCCATGCCGTATTGCGGATGGCTCGGCACACCGCCGCTTGCGGCGGGCGCGCGGTCATCCGCTTCGCCGGCCCCCAGGATCGCCTGCCAGGACGGATCGTCGAGTTCCCGATCGAAGCCGGGAAACACGATGGCGCCTTGATCGAGATCGGCAACGACACGCAGAAGCTCGGCGGTCGCCGGCACGGAGCCGGTCGCGCCCGCCACGATCACGGGACCGGCGGGCGGGGTTTCGCGCAGGCGCTCAGCCTCGCGGCGGATCAGCGCGGAGCGCCGCGCCTTGGGGTTCATCGCGCCCTGATCGGCCAGATGCGCCGGCCAGTAGGTCATCGCGATCTTGAGGAAATCCAGCGTGATCTGCCAGTAGCGGGCGTGATCCTCGGGAACGAGACCGGCAAGCCCCGTCCAGGGCACTTCCTCCGTCTCCATCTCGTCCATCAGCGCCAGTAGATCGCCGGCGAGCCAGGCGGCATCGGCGGCCGACGCCGGTGTCCGCAAAACGGCATCCGCGCCCAGTTCCAGCACCTCGCGGCGCAGGGCCCCTTCCCAGGCATGAACAAGCCGGGTCATCGCCATCTTGCGATGCATCTCGGGGAGAGCCGGCGGCAGGTCGAGATCGGCGCCGTCGTTGCGCAGCAGATGAACGTCCTCGTCGACATCGCCAAGCGCGCGAATGACGGGGAGCAACGTCGCGCTGCGGCCGAGCCGCACCTGGAACAGCGCCGGCAACACGCGCGCGGCGCGGCGTGTCGGCACATAGAGCGTTACGCGCGCAAGGGCCAGCGGATCCGCAGCCGCATCCAGTCCCGGCACGAGCCGACCCGCCAGCAAGGCATCGACGAATGTCGGCAGGAAGGGCGCCGAGGGTGGAATGGTGAAAATCTTCGGCTGGCGCCGCGTGCTCATGCGCACCGTCCCGGTCTCAAAGGCAACAAATCAAAATCGTCCGCGCGAAACCCGCCACTCACGCACGGATATCCGGATGCGGATATCAGCGGGTGCTGTTGCGGATTGCCCGCTCCGCCTCGGCAATCGATTCCGGAGTTCCGACATGCAGCCAGAGCCCCTCCATCTGCACACCGTAGAGGGTGCCGCGCGCAATCGCCACGTCAAACAGCCGGTTGAGGGAAAAGGCTCCTTCCGGCGCATTCTCGAAAAGCCGGGGATGCAGGATCGCGGCTCCCGCGTAGGCAAACGGCGCGACGGTGCGCTCCGGTCGCCGCTTCAGTCTCCCATGCGGATCGATGATGAAATCGCCCTTGCCGTCGTAGCCGACCGACTCGACATACTCCGAAAGCAGGAGCAAAGCGTCCATCTCGTCCGGTTTCCAGGCCGCCCGCAAATGGTCGAGGTTGGGCACGACGCCCTCGATCCATGTGCTGTCGGAATTCAGCAGGAAGAACGGTTCCTCCCCCAGCAAGGGAAGCGCCTTGACGATGCCGCCGCCGGTCTCGAGCAGCAGCCCGCGCTCATCGGAGACCACCGCCTTCGGCAGGCCGGGACGGCGTTCCACATGCACCTCGACGAGGTCTGCCAGATAGTGGACGTTGACGACGCAGGTCTCGACGCCGGCGGCTTCGAGCTTGTCGAAGGCCCGGTCGATCAGCGCCTCGCCGGCGACCGGGATCAACGGCTTGGGCGTGATCGCCGTGAGCGGGCGCATCCGCGTTCCCATCCCGGCGGCCAGAACCATCGCGCGGCGAATGGGCATTGCCGTTTCCCCTGTCATGGACGTTCCCGCAGGGCGGCATCGTCGTTCCCCGTGTCCAGCCCTGCAAGCCACGTCGCCAGCGGCACCAGCAGCGGATGCGCCAGCGCCCGCGCAAGATAATCCCGTACCCTTGGCAGATGCTCGAGATAGGCCGGCTTGCCGTCGCGCTCGGACAGGCGGACGAACACCCCCAGCACCTTATGCGCGCGTTGTGCGGCCATGATCGCATAGTCGCCGCGCAGGCGGTCGGCATCGAAGGCGGGATCCCGCGCAAGGCGGCGGGCGATGTAGCGCTCGACCAGCGCGGTCTCGAGATCGGGCGGGATCGTCACCCGCGCATCCATGGCAAGCGAGGCAAGATCGTAGGCCGGCGATCCCATCACCGCATCCTGATAGTCGACCAGACCGAGCCGGTCGTTGCCGCTGCGCTCGCCGCGCCAGATCAGGTTGGGCGAATGATAATCGCGCAGCGCCAGCACGGGTGGCTGCTCCTGCACCCGCGCGATCAGCGGCCGCCAGAGGGCGGAAAACGCGTCGCGCATGGCCGGCGTCACCGTCACGCCGCGTGAGGGCAGATACCAGTCGAGAAACAGTTCCGCCTCGGTCAGCAGGGCGCGTTCGTCATAGGCGGGAACCTGATAGCTTCCGCCTCCCGGAACGCCCGGCAGGGCCAGCGACGGGCCGATGCCGGCTTCATGCAGGTCGGCCAGCAGGTCGACCGCCGCCTCGTAGCGCTCCGGCACCGGCGCACCCGCTTCGACGATCGCGCCGCGCCCGAGATCCTCCTGCAGCAAGAGGCCCGCGGGAAGATCTGCCGCAAGCGTCTCCGGCGCGCTGAAACCATGGGCGCGCAAGGCCTCTCCGACAGCAACAACGGCGTGCATGTCCTGTGCAAGATGCACGATATCGGCGTAGCTCTCGGTGCCATCGGCGGCCCCTGGAATGTCGAGCGCCGGCGCGTTCATCAGGATCGCGGCCCGCTCCGGCGTCCTCGCCGTCTCGTAGCGGCGGGGCGAGGCATCGCCCTGCAAATAGCGCCGCACCGCATCTCCCATCCCTGCATTTTCCAGAAGCGCGCGGATGGCACGGGTGCGCTCGATGCGGGCAAGCCACGCGGGATCTGCGGAGCGCAGGAGAAACCTGCGCGCATCGGTTTCGCCCACCGTTTCGATGGAAATGGAGAGACAGTCTTTGGGCAGGAAATCCCCAGCCTTTTCCGGCCATTCGACCAGGGCGACCCCGGTTTCCAGCGCATCCTCCAGCCCCAGTTCCTCGATCTCCTCCGGCTCCTCGAGCCGGTAGAGATCAAGATGCGCGACGTCGAAACGGGGAAGCGGATAGGACTGGACCAGCGTGAAGGTCGGACTTGGAACCTCAAGCTCCGCATCGTCGGCAAGCGCGCGGATCAAGGCGCGGGCGAAAGTGGACTTTCCGGCTCCCAGATCACCCGAGAGGCACAGGCAGTCGCCGGGCGCGACGACCATCGCCAGATCTTCCGCAAGCCTTTGGGTCTCGGCCGGCTCCGCCACGGCAATGCAGATCTCCTCCGGCGTGCCCTGCTCCATTGCCGCGGGGCCTTGCTGCCCGCCGGTGGCTGTCGTCTCCGCCATCACGTGCTGCTATTCGGCGGCGTGCTGGAGGGCATCGGGAGCAAAGGGAAATCGACACACGACATGCGTGCCGACCCCCTCTTGTGAGGAAATATCGACCGTGCCGCCGTGCAATTCGACAAAGCTCTTCACGATCGACAGGCCGAGGCCCGCGCCGCGGCGGCGCGCGCCGGCGTCGCGCCCGACAAAGCGGGCAAAGACCTGATCGAGCATGTCCTCGGGAATGCCGCAGCCATGATCGCGAACCTGGAATTCGATCGCATCGGCGGTTCGCTGGCAGGAGACGTCGATGGCCCCGCCGACATCGGAGAAGCGCAGGGCGTTGGAAATGAGGTTGTAAAGCACCTGGCGCAACCGGCGCTCGTCCGCCTGGATCACGCCGACATTGTCCGACATGTCGAGATTGAGCGTTATCCCGGAATCGGTCAGCCGGTCCTTCAGCCCCTCGACCGCCGCCTGTACCGTCTTGGCGACATCGACCGACGAAAGATCCAGCTCCATGATGCCCGCATCGATGGTCGCCAGATCCAGAATGTCGTTGATGATCGCCAGGAGCGCCGAGGACGACGACAGGATGTAGTCCACATATTCGCTCTGCTTCGGCGTCAGCGGACCGAACTTCGGATCGGACAGAAGCTGGGCAAAGCCGATGATGTTGGTCAGCGGCGAGCGCAATTCGTAGGAAACATGCTGGATGAAGGCGTTCTTGAGCTGGTCGGCCTGTTCCAGCGCCTCGTTCTTGTCGAGAAGCGCGCGTTCGACGTTTACCGAATCCGTGACATTGACGAAGGTGACAAGCGTGCCGCCGTCGGGAAGCGGAACCGTCGCATAGTCGATGGCCTCGCCGCTCTCGCGCTCCATCCGCCCGACGACCGGCTCGCGGTTGTCGGCCAAGCTCGTCACCGCGGTTACCAGACGCTGCCAGACATGCGCCTCTTCCGGTTCCAGCAGTCCAGCCTCGACGATCCGGGTGATATGCGGACTGTCACCAAGACCGTCGTCGGCAAGGTCCCAGATCACCTCGAAGGCCGGGTTCCACAGCCGCAAACGGCCATCGGAGCCGAACACCGCGACCGCTTCGGAGAGATTGTCGAGGGTTTCGCCCTGCACGCGAATGAGCGAATTGTAGCGGCTTTCCAGATCGAGCCGCTCGGTCACATTCTCGTAGATATAGGTCACGCCGCCCTGCGGATGCGGGTTGGCGATCACGCGCAGCGTGCGGCCGTCCGGCAGATGCCACCAGAATTCCCGCGCATCGACGGACGTGTAGGTCTCGAGCAGCTTGTTGCGCCAGCCACGGTAGTCCGCCTGTTCGGGCAGCTTGCGTGCCGCGCGGAGCGCGTCGAGCAGCGCGCCGTCCGTCGGATTGCTTTCCAGGAACCCGGTATCAAGCCCCCAAAGCGCATGAAAGGCAGCGTTGTAGAACTGCAGACGCCTGTCGGCGCCGAAGATCGCCACGGCGGTGGCGAGCTGGTCGAGGGTGCGGGCGTGAAAATCGATCGTGCGCCCCAGCTCCTGACGGCTGTGCTCCAGCTCGCTGACATCGATGGCGAAACCGCCCGTCCCGCTTTCGACCGCGCATTGGGTGACATCGAAGATCCGGCGCGCGCCGGCGGATACGGCAGGCATGCGGGCATGCGCCACGCCGGCATCATCGCGCGCCCGGTCCATCGCCTTGCGGTTGCGGGCATCGAGAAATTCCGTGCCGGCCTCGACGGCACCGGAGCCGTCCGGCGCTTCCACGGCCGTCGCATAGGCGGCATTGACCCAGACAAGACGCCCCTCGCCATCGCGCAACCAGGCCGGCGCCGGCACCGCGTCGAGCAGCGCGCGCAGCGTCGCGACCTCATGGGTGAGCTCTTCGTGGCGCTTGACCAGGAGCGCGTGGTTCTTGCGCTCGCCCGTCAGATCGCGCATGCGCACGACCGGAGCGCTGGCGGCGACCCGGCCCGAAACCTCGACCAGACCGCCCGATTGCGTGGGCAACACCATGTGGAAGGTTTCACCGTTGCGACGCAGGCGCTCGACGGCCCGCTCAAGCGCTGTGGCGGATTTCGCGTCGAGCCATGTCCCGAAGGCCAGAAGCCGAGCCGGCGAGCGCGGAACACCGCAGGCTTCGTCGAGAACGCCGGCGATCATCGGCCCGGCGTCTCCCGGTTGCCAGACGATCAGGCGCTGATCGTCGGAGTCCACCAGGCTCTCCAGCCGGTCGAGCCGCGCCGTCAGGCTGGCGTTCTTCTCGCGAACCTCGGACAGCGTGCCGACGGTTGCACGGCGGTTGCGCAGGAAGGTCACCGCGGCGGTAACGGCAAAGGTGACCGCGCCGCCGACAGCCGCGACCCAGACGACCTTGAAGGGATCGACATCCCCGAGGGACAGGGTGGCCGTGTCTTGTGCCCTGGAAAGTCCGGTCAGAGACAGCCATGCAAGCGTGCCACCGGTGGCCCGGACTGCCGTCTTTCGACGCAATTCCCGCCACGCGCTGCTCTTGCGCGCATGTTGCAAGCCGTCCGCCGGCATTCTCACGATCCTCTACCGCCGCTTCGAGCCCGAAAATGCTCGTCGGGACAGTTGTGCCTCACGAACCGCCCGATTCGCAAAGACCATAACGCAAAGCCGAATCGCGAAGAAGTGTTCCTTGCCGAAAAGTAAACGGGAGCCGTGTCGTCCACAGCTCCCGCACAAAGGCTCGATCGCATGATGCGCGGGCGGGCAAGGGCCCGCCCGGCAGGGATCAGTAGCGGTAGTGTTCCGGCTTGTAGGGGCCGGTGGTCTCGACGCCGATATAGGCGGCCTGCTCGTCGGAAAGCTCCGTCAGCTCCACACCGAGCTTTGCCAGATGCAGGCGCGCGACGCGCTCGTCGAGGTGCTTCGGCAGCACATAGACGTCGTTTTCATACTGGTCCGGGCGCGTCCACAGTTCGATCTGCGCCAGCACCTGGTTGGTGAAGCTGGCAGACATCACGAAGCTCGGGTGGCCGGTGGCATTGCCGAGGTTCAGCAGACGGCCTTCCGACAGAAGGATCATGCGCTTGTTGTCGGCGAACTCGATCATGTCCACCTGGGGCTTGATGTTCGTCCACTTGTAGTTGCGCAGCGCCTCGACCTGGATCTCGTTGTCGAAGTGGCCGATGTTGCCGACGATCGCCATGTCCTTGAGCGAACGCATGTGGTCGATGGTGACCACGTCCTTGTTGCCCGTGGTGGTGATGACGATGTCGGCGGTCGGGGCAGCCGTTTCCAGCGTCACGACCTCATAGCCGTCCATCGCCGCCTGCAGGGCGCAGATCGGATCGACTTCCGTGACCTTCACGCGAGCACCGGCGCCGCGCAGCGAGGCGGCCGAGCCCTTGCCGACGTCGCCATAGCCGCACACGACGGCGGTCTTGCCGGCCATCATGACGTCCGTGCCGCGGCGAATGCCGTCGACCAGGCTTTCCTTGCAGCCGTATTTGTTGTCGAACTTCGACTTGGTGACGCTGTCGTTGACGTTGATCGCCGGGAACGGCAGCAGGCCCTTGGCCTTGAGCTGATAGAGGCGGTTGACGCCCGTGGTGGTTTCTTCCGAAACACCGCGGATGTCATCGCGCTGGCGGGTGAACCAGCCCGGGCTCTGCTCCATGCGCTTGCGGATCTGGGCGAAGAGAACGGTCTCTTCCTCCGACGAGGGATTGGACAGCACGTCCTCACCGGCTTCGGCGCGGGCGCCGAGCAAGATGTACATGCTGGCGTCACCGCCGTCGTCAAGGATCATGTTGGCCGTGCCTTCGGGGAACATGAAGATCCGGTCGCAATAGTCCCAATATTCCTCAAGCGTCTCACCCTTCTCGGCGAAGACCGGAACGCCGGCGGCGGCGATGGCGGCGGCAGCGTGGTCCTGCGTGGAGAAGATGTTGCAGGACGCCCAGCGGACTTCGGCGCCGAGCGCGGTCAGCGTCTCGATCAGGACGGCCGTCTGAATGGTCATATGCAGGGAACCGGCAATGCGCGCGCCCTTGAGCGGCTTGCTCTCGCCGAACTCCTCGCGGCAGGCCATCAGGCCCGGCATTTCGGTTTCGGCGATATCGATTTCCTTGCGGCCGTAGTCGGCCAGGGAGATATCCTTGACGTAATAGTCGCTTGCAGTGCTCATCGGCTAGATCCGCTCACTCGGTTGGCGTTGACGCCCGAAGCACCCGACCGGAGACCGGCAGAGCGCACGGCGGGACGGAGCTGGGAATTGACATGGGATTGCGTCCGCGCAGCGCGCGGATCCCTCCGCATCCTTATAGGCGGTCATCGGATACAAAGCAATAATGATATAAAGATTTCTTTATATCATAAGCGGCGACTTAACGGCGCGCACGCAGGGCCAAGCCCGATCCCCGCAGGACCGGACACTTCGGGTGCGCGTGTCATGCCCGATGATGACATCATGAAATGAAGAGAGATCCGAAGCGCAGGACACTTTGGCGCTTCGGTGACGCCCGTTTTGACGCCTCAGTGATGGCACAGCAGCGCCTGGATGGCCGCGTCAGTCGACTTCGCCGAAGCCGTCCTCGACCAGGGCGCGAATCGCCTCCATGACCTCCTCGGCCTCGGCGCCCATCGCATCCACCTTGATGCAGCAGCCCGGGCTTGCCGCCAGCATCATCAGCCCCATGATCGACGTCCCGCCGACCGACTGGCCGTCGCGGGTGACCGTAACGTCGGCATCGAAGCGCTCGACGAGCTTCACCAGCTTTGCTGATGCGCGGGCGTGCAGGCCGCGCCTGTTGACGATGGTGAGTTCCGCGCTTGCTGCCGGCCGCGTTTGGGTATCGGTCATCGTCATCCCTGTCCGGAGAGCACCTGGCTTGCGACCGAGATGTATTTCTGGCCGGCCTTGCGTGCCTCGTCGACCGCCTCGGCGATCGCGGCATCTTCGCGCACGCTGGCAAGCTTGATCAGCATCGGCAGGTTCACCCCGGCGATCACTTCGATATTGGTGCCGTCCATAACGGAAATCGCAAGATTTGAGGGCGTCCCGCCGAACATGTCGGTCAGCAGCACGACCCCGCCGCCGTCATTCACATCCTCAACCGCTGCGAGAATGTCCTGGCGCCGCTGCTCCATGTCGTCATCGGGACCGATGCAGATGGTGGCGACCCGCTCCTGCGGACCGACCACATGCTCCAGCGCCGATTTGAACTCTTCAGCCAATCGCCCGTGCGTGACGAGTACGAGACCTATCATGCCCTGTCCGTCGTTCTTGTCCTGCTCAGGCGTGTCGCCTGTTGGATCCGGCGACTCTCGGATCCGGTGAATGTCCCGCCCCTCGTGAGCGAAGGGCAATCCCTCCTGCCCGCGCCGGAGGCCCAATGTCAGCAAGGGGGCACTGCAGTGCAAGAAAAATCGGCGCGCATTGCCGCCTTTTCCGTCAGCGATCCGACGTTGGGGATCGATCCGCTGCGATTTCGTCCCCGCCGGGCGCAAGAAACCGCAGTCCACCCGCCAGATGCGCCAGAACGCGGTCGATCGCGTCATCGGCCAGCGGAAGCGGCACCTGAAGCCGCGCAACCCTGACACCGCACAGCGCGACGACGCCCTCTTCCGGCTCCGGAAGACGCCCGATTTCCGTCTCCGGCATCAGGTCGACGAGCAGCCGGACGACGGCGCGCGCTTCATGAGAAACCCGTTGAATGCCCTCGCCGCGCCGCTCCCACAGCCCGGCGAGGGCTGCCGGCGGTTCGGCGACGAGCCGACCGCCCTGTGCGCTCAGCACGAGCCGGTCATCGGCGACATGGGCGGCGAAGGCGCCGGTGCGGCGCATATGGGCAACGAGGCGGTCGCCCAGCCGCGACTTGCCGGCACCCGACGCCCCGCGAAGCAGGACACCGTCAGCGCCGAGCAGCACGCAGGATCCGTGGATCGTCTCGGGTCTCCCAGTCATGCCCGCGGCTTCGCATCCGCCGGCAGGCGAACGGTGAAGCGGGCACCGAGGATTTTCGTCTCCCCGGTGGCCGGATCGCGTTCCTGCCGGTTGTCGACGGAAATCCGGCCCTGGTGGGCCTCGACGATCTGCCGCGAGATCGACAGGCCAAGGCCGGAATTGTTGCCAAAGCCCTCCGCCTCGGGGCGGTCGGTATAGAACCGCTCGAAAATCCGGTCCCGGACATCGGGCTTGATGCCCGGACCGTCGTCGTCGACGGTGATCTCGACCGCGTCGGCCAGCCGCGTGCAGTCGATGCGAACCTTGGCGCCCGGCGGCGAGAACGAACGGGCGTTGTCGATCAGATTGTTGATCACCTGCGCCAAACGGCTGTCGTGGCCGTTGATGCGATAGGGGTGGTCGCGCCGGGACGGCGCGATGGTGATCACCACGGGCGCCTCACCCGGGGCGGCGCGCTCGTTGGCGAGATCGGCGACGCCGCGCAGCAGGGCTGCGATGTCGATGGGTTCGGCATCGGCGCGGGCGAGTTCCGCATCAAGCCGGGAGGCGTCCGAGATATCGGTGATCAG
The DNA here is from genome assembly GCF_020176715.1 of Stappia stellulata. Taxonomy (GTDB): domain Bacteria; phylum Pseudomonadota; class Alphaproteobacteria; order Rhizobiales; family Stappiaceae; genus Stappia. Next base: position 21,140 of record NZ_JAIVMF010000018.1, read on the forward strand.
CCGGTCGAGACGGCGCACGTCGTGCTGGATGATTTCCATCAAGCGGTCGCGCGCTTCCGGCTTGCGGGCAAGCGGCAGCGTTTCGACCGCGCTGCGCAGCGAGGTCAGCGGGTTCTTCAATTCGTGCGACACATCCGCCGCGAAGGTCTCGATCGCGTCCATGCGATTGTAGAGCGCATTGGTCATGTCGCGCAGTGCGCGCGCCAGATGGCCGATCTCGTCCCGGCGTTCGGAGAAATTCGGGATCTCCTCACGCGACTTGATCCCGCGGCGCACCCGTTCGGCGGCGGCGGCCAGCCGGCGCACCGGGCCGGCAATGGTGCCGGCGAGCAGGATCGACAGGACCACCGTCACCGCGGCCGCAACCAGGAACACCCGCATGATCGCGACGCGCTCGGCGCGCACGATGGCGTCGATGTCGCCGCCCTGGGTCGACAGCAGCAGCGACCCAAGAACCGCACGGAAGCGCTGCACGGGAACCGCGACCGATACGATCAGCTCGCCGCGCGGCGACACGCGCACAACGCTTGCCGGAGATCCGGCCAGCGCCGCCTCGACCTCGGGATAGGCCCGCCCGTTGCCGGCGCCGATTTCCTCGTAGAGCGGAAGGTCGCCACGCCGGAACCAGAGCTTGACGTCGGACCAGATCTGCTCCCACAGCCCCGGCGTTTCCGTCGTCGGCGGCGGCAAGTCGAACCGCAGGATCTGGCCGCGCGCATACAGATGGCGCGAATCGAGAATGAGGATCCCTTCCGGGTCATAGATCCGGGCGCGGGTCTTGGTTGGCGAGATCAGGCGGCGCAGGACCGGCGCCACCCGCTCGGGATTGATCGGGAAATCGAGCAGGCGCGCGCCGTCGGACGGCGACAGGCTTTCACCGGCCTGCAGCTGCAGGAGCTGTTCGGGATCGACCATCAGGCCGTCAGTCTCGACCGTTGCGGACGCCGCGATCGCGCCTGCAATAATTTCGCCCTGGGTCAGCAGGCTCTGCACCCGGGCGTCAATCAGGCCGGCGCGAAACTGGTTGAGATAGAGAATGCCCGCGACGAGAGCAAAAAGCCCCGCGAGATTGAGCACCACGATGCGGCGCGTGAGCGACGAAGTGAGATAGGGGCCGAGGAAGCCGAAGGTACGCGACAAGAAGCGCCTGCGAAAACGCCTGTTGCCGAGCGTGCGCAGGGTCGACGGCCGGTCCGCAGCGCTGGCGGCGCGCCGCGCCGACCCGGCCTCTTTGCCTGTCTCGACTTCCGTTACCATATGTTGTCCCCGCGGCGGCCCGGTGACCGCCGGGTCCCTCAACTCTCCCGAAAGCGGTAGCCCACGCCGTAAAGCGTTTCGATCATGTCGAAGCTGTCGTCAACGATCTTGAACTTCTTGCGCAGCCGCTTGATGTGGCTGTCGATGGTCCGGTCGTCGACATAGACCTGATCGTCATAGGCCGCATCCATCAGCGCATTGCGGCTCTTGACCACGCCCGGCCGATGGGCGAGCGCGTAGAGGATCAGGAACTCGGTGACCGTGAGCGTGACCGGCTTTCCCTTCCACATGGAGGTATGCCGCTCCTGATCCATGACGAGATCGCCACGCTCGAGCAGCTTGTCGCTTTCCGGCTTGGTCGCCGTGGCGTCGCGCGGCTGGACCCGGCGCAACACGGCCTTGACCCGTTCCACCAGAAGGCGCTGCGAGAACGGTTTGCGGATGAAATCATCCGCCCCCATCTTCAGGCCGAAGAGCTCGTCGATCTCGTCGTCCTTGGAGGTGAGGAAAATCACCGGCAGATCGGACTTCTGGCGCAACCGGCGCAGAAGCTCCATTCCATCCATGCGCGGCATCTTGATATCGAAGATCGCCAGATCCGGCGGGTCGGTCACCAGCCTGTCGAGGGCGGAGGCGCCGTCCGTGTAGGAATGCACACGATATCCCTCGCTCTCCAGGGCGATGGATACCGAAGTGAGAATGTTGCGGTCATCGTCCACAAGCGCAATCGTCGGCATAATCCGGGTCCTGTTCCCATTCTTTTCGCGCGGTGTTTCGTGTTTACCAGCCTTGGCGGTGAAAATGCGCGCAAATTATGACGCGGAGACGGGAACGATCCGTGCAGCGCCGGTCGCGAAAGGGCAAAACCCGTGCTTTCAGGGCAACGCTGCGGTGTTTCGGGCGCGGTCCCGGGTGGCAAGATGATAGCGTGTCAAAAGGCCGGCAAGCGACACCAGAATACCGGCAAGCAGGCCGCCGATCAGGGCGCCCGCGCCAAGATCCATCACCAGCCCGCCGAAATAGGCGACCGGGATCGCGACGCACCAGAAGGCCGCGATCTGCAACATCGTCGGCCACCAGACATCGCCCATGCCGCGCAATGCGCCGAGCGCAACGGCCATCATGGCATCGACCGACAGCATCAGCCCGGCGACGAAAAGCGCCTGCGACGCCGCCGCGACGGTGACCGGATCGTCCGTCACCAGACGCGCGGCCGTTTCCGGCGAGACCAGAAAGCAGATCGCGACGGGAACGGGCCACAGGCCACCCAGCGCAATGCCCATCCAGCCGGCCCGCGCCATGTCCAGGCGGCGGTCTTCGCCGAAGGCCCGGCCGACCCGGATGGCGGTCGCACCGGCCGTGCCGATCGCCATCATGAAGGTCAGGGTCACCAGCGTCATCGTGGTCTGATAGGCGGCGAGCTCGGCGGTGCCGATCAACCCGGCGAACATCACCACCGTCGCGAAGGCCGCGCTCTCCACCCCTTGCGCCAATCCCATGGGCAGTCCCATGCGACGCAGGCTTGCCGCCTCGGGCCCGCGAAACAGGCTGGCAAGGCCGGGACGCTCGCTCCCCTGCGCTCCCTCAAGGGACAGGATGCGGAACGTATCCATTCGCAGCGCGGAAAGCACCAGAATGGCGACAATCGACAGGCCCGCCGCGGTGCGCGCCAGCGAACTGGCCAGCATGATCCCCTCCGCGCCCATCGGCGCGACAAGCCCGCCCCAGCCGAAGCCGAAGACGAGGTTCAACGGCACGTTGAGCAGGTTGGCGCCGAGCATGATCGCCATCCCGGTCTTGGGGCGTCCGGTGGATTCCATAAAGAGATTGCAGGCGATGAACAGCAGGGTTCCGGGCATGCCCACCCCGAAGGCGACGGACACGGTCGCCGCGCCCGCCGCGAGATCCGGCGCCTGGCCGATGGCCAGGAAAAACGGCCCGGCCAAGAGCGACAGACCGAACACCGCCACGCCCATGGCCAGCGCATGGGCGACGGATGTCCTGAACACGACACCCACCTGCTGCACCCGTCCGGCGCCGATAGCCTGGGCGGTCAGCACGGACGCGGCTTGAAGCGCGCCGACGGCGATCAGCATCAAGGTCAGCTGCGGGGCAACGCCGAGGCCGAAATAGGCCAGATCCTGGGAGCTGATCCGCCCGACCATCAGCGTATCGACGGAAAACATCACCACGAGCGCGGCCCGCGCCACAATGATCGGAATCGCCAGCACCACGGTTCTAGCAAAATGTCTCGCCAAAGGGTCCGAGGGGCGGGCGGGCGTGGCTGTCATCGATCGTCCTTGGCAGGGCAGAGGTCGGCGGCGAACCGGGCGCGGTCGGTCGCGCACTTGCAACCAGAAACACCTGCGCCCAATCGACGGCCCCGGCAAGCCCTTTCGGAATGCGCAATCCGAAATTTCACCGGATTGAAACAGGCATTCCGCATCGGGACGACCTCCGGGCTTGGTTAATTTGCCTATGAAAGAAATTCTGTTTTGCGGTTCCGAGTATTAAATCGATTAAGTCGCATTTTGCGAGGGATCTTGCGCTTGTTGATCGAAGACCCATCCTCTAGGTTCACTTTGCTCAAATCGAAGGCGCTTGCCGCAACTTGCGGTTTACTCGATCATCCGTTCAACCGAACGGCTGCGGGAAACAGGATCGGGCAAATCGACGACCGGCATTCCGGGCATCCGGATCAAGGCAGGGCGTATCTCAAACGAGCAGGACCACGGCGCAAGGCAAGCTGGCGATCCGTCACCGAAGGGTGACACAAACCGGTCGTTTCGCCTTGCTGCCGGAACACGCAAACCAACGCGACATCAAAAACGCGCGACACCGGAAACGCAGACAGGGATCTCGGAACATGGCGGATCAGGGCGTAGGGCTTCGGTCAACTCCCGCGGAAATGGGCGGTTTGACCGACCTCGGCGAGCTTCATCACAATCTTTCGGCGCCTGCGCTTTACGAACATGCCTTGCGACGCGGCGAAGCCGTGCTTGCCGATGGTGGCGCGCTCGTGGTCGAGACCGGCGTCCATACCGGCCGTTCGCCCAAGGACAAGTTCGTCGTGCTCGACGACGCCACCCGCGACACCGTGTGGTGGGACAACAGCGCCCAGATGAGCTCCGACGCCTTCGCCACCCTGCATGCCGACATGATTGCCCATGCGCGCGGCATGTCGCTCTACGCCCAGGACCTTTACGGCGGCGCAGAGCCGGCCAACCGCATCAACGTCCGCGTCTTCACCGAATATGCCTGGCACTCGCTGTTCATCCGCAATCTGCTGATCCGGCCGGAGCGCGCCGAGCTTGCCGGCTTCGTGCCGGAGATGACGATCATCGACCTGCCGAGCTTCAAGGCGGATCCGACACGCCACGGCTGCCGCTCCGAGACGCTGATCGCCTGCGACTTCACCAACAAGATCGTGCTGATCGCCGGCACCTCCTATGCCGGCGAGATGAAGAAGTCGGTGTTCTCGCTCCTCAACTTCCTGCTGCCGGAAAAGGGCGTGATGCCGATGCATTGCTCCGCCAATCTCGGCGACGCGGGCGACACGGCGGTGTTCTTCGGCCTGTCGGGCACCGGCAAGACGACGCTTTCTGCCGACCCGTCGCGCACCCTGATCGGCGACGACGAACACGGCTGGGGTCCGGAAGGCATCTTCAATTTCGAGGGCGGCTGCTACGCCAAGACGATCAAACTCTCCGAAGAGGCCGAGCCGGAAATCTATGCCGCGACCAAGCGGTTCGGCACCGTGCTGGAGAACGTCGTTCTCGACGAGGCGACCCGCGTCCCCGATTTCGACGACGGGTCGAAGACCGAAAACACCCGCTGCGCCTATCCGATCGACTTCATTCCCAATGCCAGCGCGACCGGCACGGCCCCGCAGCCCAAGAACATCATCATGCTGACGGCCGATGCCTTCGGCGTGCTGCCGCCGATCGCAAAGCTCACGCCGGCCCAGGCGATGTACCACTTCCTGTCCGGATACACGGCGAAGGTCGCCGGCACCGAAAAGGGCGTGACCGAGCCGCAGGCGACCTTCTCGACCTGCTTCGGAGCTCCCTTCATGCCTCGGCATCCCTCGGAATACGGCAACCTGCTGCGCAGCCTGATCGCCGCGCATAATGTCGACTGCTGGCTGGTCAACACCGGCTGGACCGGTGGCGCCTACGGCATCGGCAACCGCATGCCGATCCGCGCCACCCGTGCCCTGCTCGGTGCCGCGCTCGACGGCTCGCTGCGCGACACGGAATGCCGCACCGATCCGAACTTCGGCTTTGCGGTTCCCATCGAGGTCCGCGGCGTCGACAGCAAGATCCTCGACCCGCGCTCGACCTGGGCGGAGCCGGCGGCCTATGACGCACAGGCCGCCAAGCTGGTGGAGATGTTCGTGGCGAATTTCGCGAAGTTCGAAAGCCACGTCGACGGCACGGTGCTGGCCGCAGCTCCCTCCTTTCGCGCCGCCGCCGAATAAGGCGAGCGACCTCCTGCACTGACGCAAGGGGCGGAGCCGGCAAGGCTTCGCCCCTTTGCTTTTGGGGGGCGCCGGACGGCCGTCCCTGTGCAGAGGCGCTCGGGCGGACTATATTCTGGCCAAACGGAGGAGATCCCATGCAGTCGACCGCCGACGCCAATGCCACCGACCCGCTCGCGCTGGCCGAAACCTGGACACGGGAAGGCCGTGACGTGGCCCTTGCCACCGTCGTCGAGACTTGGGGCTCCGCGCCCCGCCCGGTCGGCGCGCATCTGGTGATCGATTCGGAGGGAAACTTCGAGGGATCGGTCTCGGGCGGATGCGTCGAAGGCGCCGTCGTGGCCGAGGCCGTCGAGGTTATCTCCACCAAGAAACCTGCCATGCTCGAGTTCGGCGTCGCCGACGAAACCGCGTGGCGCGTCGGCCTGTCCTGCGGCGGACGCATCCGGGTGTTCGTCGAACCGGTCAGGCGGGACCCGGCACCGACCTAGGAAACGGTCGGGCCCTTCACCGCGCCCTGCCCTTCACCGACGCCCCTTTGCATCACGCCCGTGATCGACAGAAGCTGACCCTGATGGACATCGACCTTCTCTCCCGCTTCAATGCCGCCCGCACCGGCCGCCGGCCGGCGATCCTCGTCACCGCGCTGGACGACGCCGGCAAAGCCCAGCGCCTGATCAGCCCGGACGACGACCTTGCCGGCGACCCGCTCGCCGAAGAGGTGGCCCGCCGGTTCCGGTCGGGAAAGTCCGGCATCGTCGAGAGCGCCGACGGGACCCAGCTCTTTTTGACTGTGAGCGTGCCGCCGCCGCGTCTCGTCCTGATCGGTGCCGTCCACATCAGCCAGGCGCTGGTGCCGATGGCGCAGATCGCCGGTTTCGATGTGGTGGTCATCGATCCGCGCACCGCCTTTGCCACGCCGGAGCGCTTTCCCGGCGGAACGCTGCTCGCCGAATGGCCGGAGGACGTGCAAGATCAGGTCGCGCTCGATCCCTATACCGCCGTTGCCGCCCTGACCCACGATCCGAAGATCGACGACGCGCCGTTGCGGGCAGCCCTTGCCGCCGGGTGCTTCTATGTCGGGGCGCTCGGCAGCCGCAAGACCCACGCAAGGCGCCGCGAGCGCCTGCTGGAAGCCGGCGTCAGCGCGACGGATTTCGAGCGCCTCGATGCGCCCATCGGCGCCGATATCGGCGCGGCCTCGCCGGCGGAAATCGCAGTCGCCGTGCTTGCCAATATCATTCGCGCCCTGCGCAAAGGGCCGGAGACGGCGTCGTGAAATTCGGCCCGCTTCGCACGCGCGATGCGCAAGGCGCCCTGCTCGCCCACACCATCCGCCTCGACGGGGGCGCCTTGAAGAAGGGGCACTGCCTGCAAGCCGAGGACATCCGCAGGCTTGAAGCGGCACGGATCGAGGAGGTCGTTGCGGCGCGTCTCGAAGCAGACGACTGCCATGAGGACAGGGCCGCGGAGCGACTCGCGCAGGCCGCCGACGGCGGCGGGCTCACCCTCGCCCCGGCCTTCACCGGCCGGGTCAACCTTCATGCAGCAACCGACGGTCTCCTCATCGTCGATGCCGCCGCCATCAATGCGGTGAACCGGGTCGACCCGGCGATCACGCTGGCCACCCTGCCGGCTTTCGAGAGGGTGACGGGCGGGCGCATGGTCGCAACCGCAAAGATCATTCCGTTCGCCGTCGGCGAGGAGGCGATTTCCCGGGCCGAGAGTGTCGCGCGGGCGGCCGTGCGCGTCGCGCCGTTTCGCGCCCGCAGCGTCGGGCTCGTCGCAACGACGCTGCCGCATGTGAAGCCCGCAACGCTCGACAAGACACGGCGCATCACCGAGGCCCGGCTCGCCGTCTCCGGCTCAAGGCTTGCAGGCGAGTTGCGTGTTGCCCACACCGTCGCCGACGTCGCCGGCGCCATTCGCGACCAGGTTGCCGCCGGCGTCGACATGGTTCTCATCTTCGGAGCCTCCGCGATCGTCGATCCGGCGGACGTGATCCCGCAAGGCATCCGGGCAGCGGGCGGCGGCGTGGATCATTTCGGCATGCCGGTCGATCCGGGCAATCTCCTGCTGATCGGCCATATCGGCAAGGTCCCGATCATCGGCGCTCCGGGCTGCGCGCGCAGCCCCAAGGAAAACGGTTTCGACTGGGTGCTCGACCGCTACATGGCGGACTGTCCGGTCACCCCGGACGACATCATGGCAATGGGGGTCGGCGGCCTCCTGATGGAAATCGGCACACGCCCGCAACCGCGAGAAGCTTCGCCCGGCCGCGCGGCGCGGGCCCACAGGGTCGACGGCATCCTGCTCGCCGCAGGCCAGGCGCGGCGGGCCGGCGGTATCAACAAGCTTCTGGCGACAATCGACGGCGAGCCGGTCGTGCGCATCGCCGCGCGCAACGCCCTTGCAAGCGGCCTCGCCTCGCTCACCGTGGTCACCGGCCACATGGGCCGGGAGATCGAGGCCGCGCTGGACGGACTGCCGGTGACGATCGTCCACAATCCGGATTACGCCGAGGGCATGGCCGGTTCCATTCGCGCAGGCGTCACCGCATTGCCGGAGGCCGCAGACGCCGCGCTCATCCTTCTTGCGGACATGCCGGAGGTCACGGCGGAGGCAATCGACCGGATGATTGCGACCTATGCGCCGGAGGCCGGCGTCCTGGTGGTCGGCGCCGCGCATGAGGGCAAACGCGGAAATCCGGTGCTCTGGGACAAGAGCCACTTCGAGGCGCTGGCCCGACTGGAAGGCGACAGCGGCGCCCGGCACCTGCTCGACCAGCATCCGGACGATCTGGCACTGGTCGAAACGGGTCCCGGCGCCCGGCTCGACCTCGACACGCCGGAGGCGCTTGCCGCGGCGGGCGCCGTCCCGCCGCGGCATACCCCCGCCCGGGATTGACCTTTTCCGGCTTCTGTCCCGTAATGTTGCGCGTCGAGGTCCGGCGGACCCGCGACGGAAGAGGCCGGCAACCCCACTCGCCGTGATGCCGTCCCGACAAGGCCCGCCCGTCAGAGGAGGAGAGGGCATGACCCACGAACTGACACCCGCAAGCCGCGCAGGGGCCGGCGTGAGAGTGCCGGGCGCGCTGTCGCGGCGCAGCCTTCTGGTCGCCGGCGGTGCGGCCCTTGCCTGCGCGGCGCTGCCGACGCCCGCCATCGCATCCTCGAAGTGGTTCGACGGAACCCTGGAAGACAACGGGTTTGCCTATCGGCGCACGAATTTCTCGGTGATCAAGCCGCAGTGGCGCCGACAGATGGTCAAATATCTGTCCGAGGAATCGCCGGGCACCGTCGTCGTCGACACCCGCAATCACTTTCTCTACTGGATCTGGGAAAACAACACGGCGCTGCGCTACGGGGTCGGCGTCGGTCGCGACGGCTTCAAATGGTACGGACGCGCGCAGATCAAGCGCAAGGCGCTATGGCCGCGCTGGGTCCCGCCTCCCGAGATGCTCCAGCGCCAGCCGGACCTTCCCCGCCTGGTGAAAGGCGGGGCGCCGAACAACCCGCTCGGCCCGCGCGCGCTCTATCTGCATCACGACAGCGGCGCGGACACAGGTTACCGGCTGCACGGCACGCTGGAACCCTGGAGCATCGGCAGCGACGTCTCCTCCGGCTGCATCCGCATGTTCCCGGAAGACGTGATCGATCTCTACCAGCGCTGTCCGGTCGGGACACGTGTCTCGGTTCTGGAGCATCTGGGTGCGGGGTCGCAGGACGGATGACGCACATCAGGAGCTCCAGCCGCGTGACGACAGCAAACGCCAGACGTCTCGCCCTCGGCCTTGTGCTGGTGGCCGGTTCGGCCGCCCTCGCCGGCTGCAACACCACGGACACGGTCGCCACCCCCAATGTCACCAACGCCCCGGCGATCGGTTTCGCCAATATCGCTCCCGGGAGCGAAGAGGCCTTCATGCTCAATGTCGGTCGGCGGACCTATTTCAAGCCGGGGTCCGCGGAGATCGACGAAACCGCGCGCATGACGCTCGACAAGCAGGCCGACTGGCTGAACAGGAACGCGGGCTGGTACGCCAAGATCCAGGGTTTTGCCGACGATCCCGGCACCGAAGCGCAAAACACGTCCCTGTCGACCAAGCGCGCCAATGCCGCCATGGCCTATCTGGTCTCGAAGGGCGTCGCGCCCGGACGGCTCTGGGCCAAGGGCTACGGTACGGAGCGCAAGGTCCGCCATTGCCCGGAAGAAGAATGCAAGGCACAGAACCGTCGTGTCGTGACCAACCTGCGCGAGGAAAAGGAACGCTGAAACAACGTGGTATCCAGGCGGGGCCGCATCCGCTCGCCTGATTGCGTTAACCACAATGCTGCACTGCAATAATTACATGGCTCCCATGCAGGGGATGCGCTTGGCGCGGAGCGTTGTGACACTTATATTACAGAAAGAATTTCTCATGCCGGGCGGCGGTCATGCCCCCGGCATTCTTGCACAACTTCGTCCGATGACATCCTCGTGCGATGACATGACCGCTCCTGAGGGGCGCAAGGGCCTTACCGCCCGCCGGATGATGGGTGCGCCTGAACAAAGGTAAGCAACGCCATGACTGATCTTCGACTTCCGCGCGCCGGCCAATGCAAGTGGGCTGAAGGAACAGGCGGCAATTACTCCTTCCCGTGCCGCAACCGCGTCGAGGCAGGGGTGTCCTACTGCGACGAGCACCGCGCGCTCGTCTATATCTCCCCGGAAGAGCGCCGCCGCAACCGCGAGAATGCGCCGATCGCCTTCCGCGCCCAGAAGCGGATCGCCGCCTGAGACCTTGCACGCGACGGGAAACGCCTTTCCCGGTCGTCACACATGATCCACCGTTCAAGAGCCGCCGGCGACCGCGCCGGCGGCTCTTTCGTTTCCCCTCCCCGCGCGCTGTCGCGGCAATCCACGCCCTCACGGGCTGCGTAGCCGGTAGAGAACGCAAACGTCCCCCCTCCCCGCGCTCCGGATACCTGCCCGCCCATGACATCCACCGTCCTCATCCCCGTTCTTGGCGACCAGCTCACGCTCGACCTCGCGTCGCTTCGCGACGCCGACCCTGCAACGGCGCGGGTGCTGATGATGGAGGTCGTTGAAGAAACCGAGTACGTCGCGCACCACCGCAAGAAGATCGCCTTCCTGTTCTCGGCCATGCGCCACCATGCCAGCGCGCTCGAAAGCGCGGGATGGACCGTCGACTATGTAACGCTCGACGATCCGGACAACAGCGGATCCTTCACCGGCGAGATCAAGCGCGCGGTCGCCCGTCATTCGCCAGACAGCATCCGTGTCACGGAGCCCGGCGAGTGGCGGGTGCTTCAGGCGATGAAGGGCTGGGAAAAGCAACTCGGGGTCCCGGTCGAGATCTGCCCCGACGACCGTTTCCTGTGCTCGCATGACGCCTTCGCCAAGTGGGCGGAAGGCCGCAAGCAGCTGCGCATGGAATATTTCTACCGGGACATGCGCCGCAAGACGGGGCTCTTGATGGACGGTGACGATCCGGTCGGCGGGCAATGGAACTTCGATGCCGACAATCGCATGCCGGCGACGGGCGACCTGTTCATGCCCTCACCGCGACAGTCGACGCCGGACGAGACCACCCGCGCGGTGCTCGACCTCGTGGACAGGAACTTTCCCGACCGGTTCGGCGACCTCGAGCCGTTCTGGTTCGCGGTCACGCAAAAAGACGCGAAGGCGGCGCGGACCCATTTCATCAAGACCGCCCTGCCCGGTTTCGGCGACTATCAGGATGCGATGCTGGCCGGGGAACGGTTCCTCTATCACTCGGTCCTGGCGCTGTATCTCAATGCGGGCCTGCTCGACCCCTTGGAGACCTGTCGCGCGGTCGAGGCCGCCTATCACGACGGCCATGCGCCGCTGAACGCGGTTGAGGGGTTCATCCGCCAGATCATCGGCTGGCGGGAATATGTGCGCGGGATCTACTGGCTGAAGATGCCGGACTACGCGCAGGAGAACTTTCTGTCCGCCGACCGCGACCTGCCCGAATTCTACTGGACTGCCGACACGAAGATGGCCTGCGTCCGCGATGCGGTGGAACAGACGCGCGAGCAGGCCTATGCCCATCACATCCAACGGCTGATGGTCACCGGCAACTTCGCACTGCTGTCGGGTGTCGAGCCGCGACAGATCCACGAATGGTATCTCGCCGTCTATGCCGATGCCTATGAATGGGTGGAATTGCCCAACACGCTTGGCATGAGCCAGTTCGCCGACGGCGGGCTTCTCGGTTCAAAGCCCTATGCGGCGAGCGGCAACTACATCAACAAGATGTCCGACTACTGCAGCGGCTGCCACTACGACGTGAAGGACAAGACCGGCGAGAACGCCTGTCCATTCAATCCGCTCTACTGGGACTTCCTGCTGCGCAACAAGGAGGTTCTGGGCAAAAATGCCCGCCTGGCCCAGCCCTATCGCACCTGGGAGCGGATGAAACCGGACACCCAGGCCGCCTATCGCACGGCCGCGCGCCGCACCCTCGACAGGCTCGATCGCGGAACGCTCTGACAGGCCCGTCCCCGACCGGCGGCGGTCCCCCGATCGCGCCGCCCAATCGCGCTGTGCAAACCAGTCCCGCTGTGCAAACGCAAAAACCCCCGGCAGTGCCGGGGGTCAAAATTTGCGCGCAAACTGCCTTCGGCGTCTGTCGCCGAGCGCGGCTTACTTCGGACGCTTGGAACCGTAGAGCGAACGGCGCTTCTTACGATCCTTGACGCCCTGGGTGTCGAGCACGCCGCGGATCACGCGGTAGCGCACACCCGGAAGGTCGTTCGGTCCACCACCGCGCACGAGCACGACCGAGTGCTCTTGCAGGTTGTGGCCCTCGCCCGGGATGTAGGCGGTGACTTCGTTGCCATTGGTCATACGCACGCGGGCGACCTTACGCAGAGCCGAGTTCGGCTTACGCGGCGTGGTCGTGTACACGCGGGTGCATACGGCGCGCTTCTGCGGGTTTCCGGCCAGCGAAGGCGTCTTGGACTTCTTGACGGTCGGCTTGCGGTTCTGACGAACCAACTGATTGATTGTCGGCATAGGTTGCTTGCGGCTTGTTTTTGAGGAATGTCTTGGCCGCTTCGTATAGGGGGAGCGACCGGCTTTGTCAAAGGGAGATTGCCGCGCAGGCAAGGTTTCTGCGCGCGCGGCAATCTACACGTCGAGATTGGCCACGGACAGGGCATTGTCCTGGATGAACGTGCGGCGCGGATCGACGTCGTCGCCCATCAGCTTGGTGAAGATATCGTCGGCCGCATCGGCCTCGCGCACCTTCACCTGCAGCAGCGAACGCGCATGGGGGTCGAGGGTCGTTTCCCAGAGCTGCTCGGCATTCATCTCGCCAAGGCCCTTGTAGCGCTGCATGGAAATGCCCTTGCGCCCCTGGGCGAAGACCGCCGCCAGCAGCGCGCGCGGCCCGCGGATCGGCGTGTCCGTATCCTTGCGCGTGAGCGTCGCCGCCTTGCCGAAGACCTCCTGAAGGGTCGCGGCACGCGCGTCGAGCTTGCGCGCATCGGCGGAGGCGATCAGCGCCGCGTCGATGGTCGCCACTTCCTTCACGCCGCGCACGATACGCTCGAACACCAGATCGCCATTGTCGAGAACCCGGCCTTCCCAGCCGCGCTCGAATTCATCCGCCAGAATGTCCATCCGGCGCGCGATATAGGCGGCCGCCTCCCGCGCACGTTCCGGATCGTCATGGACATCCGGGTTGAGCGCCCCGGCGATGATCGCCTGTTCCACCACATCCCGGTCGTAGCGGGAGTGCAGGCCGTCCAGCGTGTGGGCCACGTTGCGGGCCGTCTCGACCACCGCACGCAGATCCTGCCCGGTGCGCACCTCGCCATTGGCAAGCGTCAGCGCGCAATCCTCCAGACCGGTGTCGATCAGGTAGCGCTCCAGCGCGTCCTCGTCCTTCAGATACTGCTCGGAGTTGCCACGCTTCACCTTGTAGAGCGGCGGCTGGGCAATATAGATGTGGCCGTGCTCGATCAGGTCCGGCATCTGGCGGAAGAAGAACGTCAGGAGCAGCGTGCGGATATGGGCGCCGTCGACGTCGGCGTCCGTCATGATGATGATCTTGTGATAGCGCAGCTTCTCGAGATTGAACTCTTCCTTGCCGATGCCCGTGCCGAGCGCGGTGATCAGCGTGCCGATCTCGTTGGAAGAGAGCATCTTGTCGAAGCGCGCCCGCTCGACGTTGAGGATCTTGCCGCGCAGCGGCAGGATCGCCTGATTTTCACGGCTGCGGCCCTGCTTTGCGGAGCCGCCGGCGGAATCGCCCTCCACCAGGAAGAGTTCGGCCTTGGCCGGGTCGCGCTCCTGGCAGTCGGCGAGTTTTCCCGGCAGGGAGGCAATATCGAGGGCGCCCTTGCGGCGGGTCAGCTCGCGCGCCTTGCGCGCGGCTTCGCGGGCGCTGGCCGCTTCCACGATCTTGGCAACGAGCACGCGCGCCGGCGCCGGATTTTCCTCCAGCCAGGTCGACAGCGTCTGGTTGATGATGTTTTCCACCACCGGCCGCACTTCCGAGGACACGAGCTTGTCCTTGGTCTGCGAGGAGAACTTCGGATCCGGCACCTTCACCGACAGGACGCAGGTCAGGCCCTCGCGGCAATCGTCGCCCGTAAGCGAGACCTTCTCGCGCTTCAGGATCCCCGACTGGTCGGCATACCCGGTCATCTGGCGGGTCAGCGCCCCGCGGAAGCCGGCAAGATGGGTGCCGCCGTCACGCTGGGGGATGTTGTTGGTGAAGCACAGAACCTGCTCGTGATAGCTGTCGTTCCACCACAGCGCCGCCTCCACGGTGATGCCATCGCGCTCCGCCTTCATCACCACCGGATCCGCGATCAGCGGATGCTTGGCGCGGTCGAGATAGCGCACGAAGGCCTCGAGCCCACCTTCGTAGTAAAGCTCGACGGCGACATCCTCGACGCCGCGCTTGTCGGTCAGGAGAATGCGAACGCCGGAGTTGAGGAACGCCAGCTCGCGCAGACGGTGCTCCAGCGTCGCGAAATCGAACTCCGTCTTGGTGAAAGTCTCGGTCGAGGGCAGGAAGCTCACTTCCGTGCCCTTGCGCCCTTCGGACTCGGCAACGACCTTCAGCGGCGACACGGCATCGCCGTGCTCGAAGCGCATGGCGTGCTCCTTGCCGTTGCGCCAGATGCGCAATTCCAGCCAGGACGACAGCGCGTTGACGACGGAGACGCCGACCCCGTGGAGGCCACCGGAGACCTTGTAGGAATTCTGGTCGAATTTGCCGCCCGCATGCAGCTGGGTCATGATCACTTCGGCCGCCGACACCCCCTCTTCCGGGTGCAGTTCGGTCGGAATGCCGCGGCCGTTGTCGGAGACGGTCACCGAGCCGTCGGCATTGAGCGCCACCGTGACCCGGTCGGCATGACCGGCCAGCGCCTCGTCGATGGCGTTGTCGACGACCTCATAGACCATGTGATGCAGGCCCGACCCGTCGTCGGTGTCGCCGATATACATGCCGGGACGCTTGCGCACCGCATCCAGGCCCTTGAGGACCTTGATCGAGCCGGCGCCATAGGCATCCGGATCCTGCGGGAGGGTCGGGTCGTTTTCGCTGGGCGTCGGTGTGTCGTTCATACGAATCAATCGCTCACTGGGTGACGAGTTTAAAGAGGTTATACGGGGTAACGAGCCGCATTCAACCAACCGAAACCGGCCTTGGACGGCGAGATGCGGATCGCGCCCGGGCCGCGCATCGGACCGGTCCCGCCGCCAGCCCGGACAAGCCCGGAAAACACAATGCTGCCGGGAGCTTGGCCGACATCTCGCGGTCGCGGAAACGTCAACGCGTGGCCACCGCGACGGCGGCGCCCGCCATCACCGAGCCCGCAAACCTGTTGAGCAGTCGAACGGCCCTTGGACTGGAAATCAGCCGGCGCGCGCGATCTGCGAGCACGCAATAGGCGCCAAGCACCAGGGCGAGCACGGCGAGGGTAACCAGACTGAGCTCGAGATAGCCGATCATCGTGACCGTTTCGAGGGCGATGATGTTGGGCAGAAGCGCAAGATAGAAGACCATCACCTTGGGGTTTCCCATGGTCACGGCGAGACCGCCCATCATCAGTTGGAAAGGGCGCGCGGTGCGGGGCCGCGGCACGCCGCCAAGTCCGCTGTCGCCGCTCGCCGTCCACATCTTCCAGGCAAGATAGAGCAGATAGGCCGCCCCCAGATACTTGATCACCAGGAAGGCCACCCCGAACGTCTTCGCAACCACCGCGAGACCGGCCACGGCGAAGCCGAGCCAGATCACGTCGCCGAGGGCGACGCCGAGGCAAAACGCCATGGCGCCCTCGCGACCGTGCGCGAGCACGCGCGCAACGATCGCTGCGATGCCGGGACCGGGGATCGCCGCCATCACCATCAGGGACAGCGCAAAGACCGCAAGAGCAGAGAGTTCCATCGAGGGAGGGATCCTTTTGGAGATTACGCCGCACTATAGGGAGAAACGCGTCCGTTTGCGACCTTTAGTATCCGGCTTGCCTCCGGCAGTTCGGCGAACAGGAACGGATCCGTGCCGGTCATCATCACCTGCAGGCCAAGGTCGGCAAGACGCGCAAAAAGCGCGCGGCGGCGGTCGGGATCGAGATGGGCCGCGACCTCGTCGAGCAGCAGCAGCGGCGTCAGGCCGGCGGTGGCCGCGGCCACTTCCGCATGCGCCAGAACCAGGCCGATCAACAGGGCCTTCTGCTCGCCGGTGGAGGCAAGCGCGGCCGGCATGTCCTTGGCGACATGGCGCACCGTCAGGTCCGAGCGATGCGGCCCCTGGAGCGTGCGTCCCGCCGCCCGGTCGCGATAGCGGCCGGCGGCGAGCATCTCGCGATAGGCATCTTCCAGATCGCCCGCCGCAACCCCGGCGGCGCTGTCCTCGAAGCCTCCGGTAAGGAGAACGTCGGCCTGCGGAAACGGCTGTCCGGCCTCGGCCTGGGAGGCCATGCGCTCGCGCAGCAGGCTCACGGTCTCCTGCCGGGCATAGCTGACGGCGACGGCGAGCGGCGCAAGCTGCGCCTCCACCGCATCGAGGAAGGCATCGGACCCGCGCTCGTCGAGAAGGCGATTGCGCGCCCGCAGGGTCCGCTCCAGATCCGCGACCCGCCGCCCGTGTCCCGGATCGATGGCCAGAACCAAGCGGTCCAGAAACCGTCGCCGGTCGCCCACCGGTCCGGTGAACAAGCCGTCCATGGAGGGCAGAAGCCAGAGAACCCGCAGATAGTCGAGAAGCATTTCGGAGCTGCGCGCGTCAGATCCGTTGATCCGGATCCGACGACCGGGATCGCCGGCGGTGTGCCCGACCCCGATTCGCGTCTCGCCGCCGATGCCCTCGACCCGCGCCGACACCGCCCAACCGTGCGGCGCGCCGCGGCGCGCCAGATCTTCAAGGGCTGCACGGCGCAGGCCGCGGCCCGCCGTCAGCAGCGAGATCGCTTCAAGGAGGTTGGTCTTTCCCGCGCCGTTTTCCCCCACGAGGGCGACCATCGGCGCATCGAAGGTCACGGAAAGCGTTTGGTAGTTCCTGAAATCAGACAAGGTGAGGCTGCGCAGGGCAACCCTGACCGGCTCGCCCATCGCGCGCCTTTCTTTCTCCGATCTCGCGGCCTGCGGATCACCCCGCCGGTCAGACCCGCATCGGCATCAGGACATAGAGTGCGTCTTCCACGCCCTTGTCCTGGATCAGCGTCGGCGCGCCGGCGTCGGCAAAACGGAACGACGCCGTGTCGCCGCGCAACTGACCGGCGATCTCCAGCAGATAGCGCGAATTGAAGCCGATCTCGAGCGGATCGGACTCATAGTCGACCGCCAGTTCCTCGGTTGCCGACCCGGAGTCGGGATTAACCACCGTCAAAACCATCCGCCCTTCGGAAATCGCCAGTTTCACGGCCCGCCCGCGCTCCGACGAGATCGTCGAGACACGGTCCACCGCCGACTTGAACTCGTCGCGGTCGACCAGCATTTCCTTGTCGTTGTTCTGCGGAATGACGCGACCGTAATCCGGGAACGTCCCGTCGATCAGCTTCGAGGTCAAGATGACATTGCCGGTGGTGATGCGGATCTTGGTCTCGGAGATCTCGATCCGCGCTTCGGCATCCGGGTTTTCCAGAAGCTTCTGCATCTCGCCGACCGTCTTGCGCGGCACGATGATGCCCGGCATGCCGGTGGCACCGGACGGCGCCGGAATTTCGGCGCGCGCCAGGCGGTGACCGTCGGTCGCGACACCGCGGAAGCGCTCGCCCGCCTCGGTCGCGACGGCATGCATGTAGATGCCGTTGAGATAGTAGCGCGTCTCCTCGGTGGAGATCGCGAACTGCGTGGCATCGAGCACCGTGCGCATGTCGCGCGCGGTCAGCGTGAAGGAATGGGTGAAATCGCCGGCCGTGATGTCCGGGAAATCCGATTCCGGCAACATCTGCAGCGCGAAGCGCGAGCGCCCGGCGCGGATCTCCAGCGTCGCATTGTCGCCGGAGGTCTCGAGCGCGACCTGGGAGCCCTCGGGCAGCTTGCGCACGATGTCGTAGATCATGTGCGCGGGCACGGTCGTTGCGCCCGGCTGCTCCACATGCGCCGCGATGCGCTCGGAGATTTCGAGATCGAGATCGGTCGCCTTCAACGCCAGCTCACCCGCCTCGCAGCGCAACAGCACATTCGAAAGGATCGGGATGGTGTTCCGGCGTTCGACGACACGGTGGACATGGGTCAGGGACTTCAGGAGATCCGTCCGCTCAAGCGTCACTTTCATTGTGTCGTCCGTTGTCAAATGCGTTGGCACCGGGAGGCCGCGTCCGCAAGGATAAGCCGCGACGGCGAAATGGGCGTCGACACTGGCCCTTGGCGCTGCAAAAAGCAAGAGGCAAGCGCCCGATTGCCGCCCATTATCCGCAGAAAACCGCCGCTTGCGGGAAAGCGGCGGTTTTGGGCAGCGGGCCTGCAGTTGCAGGTCGATACCGGCACATGGGCCGCGCCGCTTTCGCCCCGCACTCACGCGCGCGACGGACCACGGCCGCGCCTCTCGGCGCTCCGGCCTCAGGCGTCGAGCATGCGCTTCAGCAGATCGATTTCCTGCGCGAGCGTACTGTCGTTGCGGCTCAGGTCCTCGATCTTGCGAACGGCGTGCAAGACGGTGGTGTGGTCTCGGTTGCCGAAGCGACGCCCGATTTCCGGCAGGGAGCGCGGGGTCATCATCTTGGCGAGATACATCGCGATCTGACGCGGACGCACGATGGTCCGGGTGCGGCGGGCCGACAGAAGGTCGGCCTTCGACACGCTGTAGTGTTTCGACACCACGCGCTGGATGTCCTCGATCTTCACCCGCCGCGGCTCGGTGTTGCGCACCAGATCGCGCAGGGTCGCCTCGGCCATCTCCTGGGTGACCGGCTGGTTGGTCAGCTGGTTGTGGGCGATCAGCCGGTTGAGAGCGCCTTCAAGGTCGCGGCCGGAGGTGCCGACGTTGCGCGCGACATAGTCGAGGACGCTCTCGGGGATGGCAAAGCTCGGATGGGCACGGCGCACCGTATCGACGCGGCCGGTAAGGATCGCGCGGCGCAGGCCGTAGTCCGGCTCGGAGATCGCCGCGACGAGGCCGCCGGCCAGACGCGAGCGCATCCGGTCGTCCAGCGTCTCCAAATCGGAGGGCGGACGGTCCGCCGCGACGACGACCTGGCGGGCACCATCGATCAAAGCGTTGAGCGTGTGGCAGAATTCCTGCTGGACCTGCTTGCCGTGAAGGAACTGCATGTCATCGATCAGCAGGAGATCGATGGTGCGCAGCGTGTCCTTGAACGCCAGCGCGGACTGCGCCTTCAGGGCGGCGACGAAGCGATACATGAAATGTTCCGCCGTCAGGTAGAGCACCCGCTTCCCCGACGCCCGCGCAGAACTCGCGATCGCCTGCATCAGGTGCGTCTTGCCAAGCCCAACGGAGGCATGGACATACAGAGGATTGAAGGTGACGGCACTCGCGGTCGCGATCTGGCGCGCCGCAGCGAGAGCCAGGGCATTGGACTCGCCCTCGACGAAGGAGTCGAACGTGTATTTCGGATCGAGCGAGGCGCCTTCCAGCCCGTCCGGCATCGGGGCCGCGGTGCGCGGCTGGGCGGCCGGCGCCATGCGCGCCACATCGGATCCGGCCACGGCTTCCAGACGCGGCTTGTCGGCCGCCTTGAGCGACGGCGAGGGACGCACGGACCCGGCAAGCGCGGCCTGAGGCGCAGGGCGGGCACGAACGGCGCCACGGACCGTCAGTTCGATGCGCAGAACATCGTCGCATTCGCGCTGCCACAGACCGATCAGGCGCTCGAGATAATGCGACTGAATCCACTGCTTGAGGAAGCGGGTCGGAACGGAAAGGCGCACGATGCCATTGGCGTGATCCTCAAAATCGACCCGGGCAAACCAGCTTGTGAAGACATCTTCACCCAGTTCGGCTCGCAGCCGCTTCTTGACACGAACCCAGTGGTCTGCACCTGCGAGTTCAGTCGCCGGCATCTCCTGCAAGTTCATCGTGATCGCCTCCTTGTCCAACGGGAGTGTCCGCCGCCGCAGAACCCGCTGTACCTTTGTTTTTTCATCGTTTTTTACCCGACGACCTCTGGCGCTGGCGCGCAAAGCCCGTCCGGAGCGGATGAGCCGCGTCCGTTGGCATTGTGTGAAGCGTGGCAGGACGTCGGCGTGGTTGGTCGCGGATGCAAGAAGCATCGCCGCCAAACCCCGACCCGTCAGGCCGCGCGTGGGTTGAATGATCCAGTGTTGCCCGGCGGACGGGGATGTCCGACCGGTCGGCTCAGCCGGGGCGGGCTAAGGATCGCGCCTGACCGCTTTCGCCGAATTCGGAGCGGCACAGAAAGTCCATTGCGCGTTCATCGTCAAGCCCCTCATTTTCATTTTCGTTTCGCGAGACCAAGGCAAGCCAGCCGGTTGCCCCGCATTGTTCCCGATAGCTCCGTCGGACGGGCCAAGCATTTTGTCGCGGGCCTTGTCGCCCGTCTTGCCACGCCCTTGATGTCCGCAAATCCATCACCTTAATCAGACAATAAAACTCGCTCCACCAAACGTAATTTGGCGGCGCTCATGCCATTTTTTAAGGATTAAAAGCTTCCTACTCGAAGATCCCAAGTGGCCGAAGCCAAGACCTCCAGACAAGCTTATGACGAGACCGGAAGGGGTTACAAGAACCACCCAATGTATATTTTTGACAAAAATATATCATTGCTCTTCCAGAGGCCCTTAGTCGATTTCTTGTTTCGATTTACCCGGGCGACTGCCCGATGAAGTGACCATACACAGCCCAATTCGGGCTCGCAACAGCGACGGAGAGCAATTCGTTAACGCAGTGCGAACCCTGCCCCGTCTTCGGCCTGCCTGTCCCCGGCACTGCATTTTGGAAGGCGTTTTGACTCAATGCATTTTGGCGTTCGCACACCCGACAAATCCCATTTTGCTGTGCACGAAAAAAAATTTGTCGAGTTCATTCTTGACACGCCCCAAACCCGCACGACAACCGAAGCCAGCAAGCTACATCCAGTTAAATAATTGATATTATTGATATTTCTTTGCCATGAAGCCTCGCCGCGGCACCCCGCGATTCGGCTCATGTATTTAGACGGATTGCAAGGCGGAAAGAGTGCGCCGGCAAAAGAAAAACCCGACCAAAAGGCCGGGTTCAACATCTCAAATCACCGCAAAATGTCAGGCGCTAAGCGCTTTGATCCGCGAGTTCAGCCTGGAGATCTTCCGGGCTGCCATATTGCTGTGAAAGACGCCCTTGGTTACCGCCCGCATAAGTTCCGGCTGGGCAGCCTTGAGCGCGTCGTTGGCCGCCGACTGGTCACCGGAAGCAATTGCCTCCTCAACCTTGCGAAGGTGCGAGCGCACCCTGGTACGGCGGGCCTTGTTGATGGCCGTGCGGCGCTGGATCTTGCGTGCCGCCTTCTTGGCCGAAGGGGTGTTGGCCATGGTGTGTCCTGATGCGTTACGTGAACATTCTGGCTCGTCACGATCGAGGCGCCAGATGTCACCCCGGTCAAACGAAAGCGGCGGCGGAACACTCCGCCACCGGTCGACTTGGCTTATAGTGGCCCACCCGGCGCGCGTCAACGTGAAAGTCGCAGCACTCGCCGGTTTCCGCCGGGCGCTTACCGGTTCTTGAACTGCGGCGACCGTTTCTCGACAAAGGCGGCCATGCCTTCGCTTTGATCCTCGGTCGCAAACATCGAATGGAACACCCGGCGTTCGAAGCGAATGCCTTCCGCAAGCGTGGTCTCATAGGAACGGTTGACGCTCTCTTTCGTCATCATCGCGATGGGCAGGGAGAAATCCGCGATCTTCTCCGCCACGCGCATCGCCTCGTCGACGAGTTCGTCAGCGGGAATGACCCGGCTGACAAGACCTGAGCTTTCCGCCTCCGCCGCGTCCATCATGCGCCCGGTGAGGCACATTTCCATCGCCTTGGACTTGCCGACGAACCGCGTCAGGCGCTGCGTGCCGCCGGCACCCGGCATGACGCCAAGGGTGATTTCCGGCTGACCGAACTTGGCCGTGTCGGCGGCCAGGATAAAGTCGCACATCATCGCCAGTTCGCATCCGCCGCCGAGCGCGTAGCCGGCAACGGCGGCGATGATCGGCTTGCGGAACCGCGAAACCTCATCCCAGGAGGTGATGAAATCGCCGGTATAGGCCTCGACATAGGAGAGCGAGCTCATTTCCTTGATGTCGGCGCCGGCAGCGAAGGCCTTCTCCGACCCGGTCAGAACCACGCATCCGATCTTGTCGTCGCTCTGGAACTGGGCCAGGGCATCATTCAACTCCGCGATCAGGGCCGAATTCAGCGCGTTCAACGCCTTCGGGCGGTTGAGGGTGACAAGAGCCACGCGGCCCCGTTTCTCAACCTGAATATTCTCGTATCCCATGGAACCTCCGGCAATCCGCGCGGCATCAATCCTCAACGCCGCTCCCAATACAGAAGGGGTAGCCGATGGGCGCATCCGCCGCAACCGCGCCGGACGCGCGTGCCGGCCGGCATCCGCAGAGGGCCTAGGTCTGGCAGCGCGGACAGTGGAAGCTCGAGCGGCCCGACTGGACGGCGCGAACGATCGTGCCGCCGCAGCCCTCCTTCCGGCACGTCTCCCCCTCCCGGCCGTAGACCTTAAAGCTGTGCTGGAAATATCCAAGCTCGCCATCCGCCTGGCGGTGGTCGCGCAGGGTCGATCCGCCGGCGGCGATGGCGGCATCGATCACGTCGCGGATCGCCGTGGCGAGCCGGTTCGCTTTCGCGCCCGCCCGTCCGGTCTTGCCCGCCAGGGTACCGGCCGCGCGCAGCGGCGACAGTCCGGCATCGTGGAGCGCCTCGCAGACGTAAATGTTGCCGAGCCCGGCGATGATGCGCTGGTCGAGAAGAGCCGCCTTGAGCGAGGTCGCCTTGCCCGCGAGCACGCTTGCGAGATAGGCGCCGTCGAGCGCGTTGCCCGTCGGTTCGATTCCGAGCTTGCAGAAATAGGGGTGGGCGTTCATCTCCGCGCGGCGCACCAGCGTCATGAAGCCGAAGCGGCGCGGGTCATTGTAGACGACCCGCATCGGCTGACCGCTCGCGCAGCGCAGGCGAAAGACGACATGATCGTGCTTGCGCTCCTCCGAGCGCGGATAGTGGAAGGCGCCCGGCGTGCGCGGCTGTGCGTCGGGCCCGGCGGCAGCCGGATCCTCGATCCGGAACGCCCCCGACATCCCCAGATGCATCACCACCGCCTCGCCGTCGTCGAGATCGGCCAGCAGATATTTCGCCCGCCGGCCGAGGGAGACCACCTGCCGCCCCGTGATCCGCTCCGCGAAGCCGGCGGGAAAGGGAAACCGCAGGTCGGCGCGCGCCAGCGCGACCTCCTCGATCCGCGCGCCCTCCATCACCGGCTGCAAGCCGCGGCGGACCGTTTCGACCTCAGGCAACTCGGGCATGGCATGCTCTCCCTTGAGGGACAGGCGTCGCGCACGACACGTGTCCCGCGACCGTCTCACGCGCTTGCATACAGAAGTGTCGTTCCGCGTCAACGCAAAGGCCTTCAGGCTGGTGCGGGGACCGATCGCCGCAGCCGCCATGCGCGGCGCAAGGCGCTCGTGACCTCTTGGGGAAAATGCTGTAAGGCAACCGGCAGAGGCGGCACCGGGCGATTTCCGGCGCAGCCGGACGACAGGCGGGAGACAGGTGATGCCGGGCAGCACGAACGGAAACGACACGCGCGCGCAAGGGCCCGAAATGGCGACGAGCTTCGGTTTCCGCACCGTGGCAAGTGGCGAGAAGCAGCCGCTCGTCAACGATGTCTTCCATCAGGTCGCGGCACGCTACGACGTGATGAACGACCTGATGTCCGGCGGGCTGCACCGCCTCTGGAAAGACGCGATGGTCGCAGCCCTTGCCCCTCCGAAGAGCGACCGGCGGGCCTATTCGGTGCTCGATGTCGCCGGCGGCACCGGCGACATCGCAACGCGGATCGTGCGCCAGGGCGGCAAGGCGACCCGGGCCGTCGTCTGCGACATCAACGGTTCGATGCTTTCTGTCGGCCGCGAGCGGGCGCAAAAGGCCGGGCTCGGCGACGTTCTGCGCTTTGTCGAGGGCAATGCGGAGGACCTCCCCTTTCCCGACCGCAGTTTCGACGCCTATACGATCGCCTTCGGCATTCGCAATGTGCCGGATATCGCCAAGGCGCTGCGCGAAGCCAGGCGCGTGCTGAAACGCGGCGGCCGTTTCTTGTGCCTGGAGTTCAGCCAGGTCGATGTCCCGGCTCTCGACAAGGTCTATGACGCCTTTTCCTTCAACGCGATCCCGACCATGGGCCGGATGGTCACCGGCGACGGCGAGCCCTATCGCTATCTGGTGGAATCGATCCGCAAGTTTCCGCATCAGGAGCGTTTCGCGCAGATGATCCGCGATGCCGGCTTCTCGCGCGTGACCTACCGCAATTATTCCGGCGGCATCGCCTGCCTGCATTCCGGCTGGGCGGTCTGAAGCGCAGATGGCCGTGATCGCACTCTTCCGGCTTGCCCGCGCAGGCTACGTGATGGCCCGCGAGGGCGTTTTCGGCATCGTCGACCTTCCCGACCTGCCGCCGGCGCAGCGCTATGCGCTGAAGATGGTGCGGCTGCTGGAGCGCCGCTCCGCCCGCGACAAGGCCGCGAACAAGCGCTTGTCGGATGCGCTCACCCGGCTCGGCCCCTCCTACGTCAAGCTCGGCCAGTTCCTCGCCACACGACCCGACGTCGTGGGCCGCGACATGGCGAGCGACCTGACCGCGCTTCAGGACCAGATCCCGCCGTTTCCGATGGAAGCGGCGCGCAAGGTGGTGGAAGAGCAGCTTGGCAAGCCGGTGGAGGCCTTGTTCGAGACCTTCGGGCTGCCGGTCGCCGCCGCCTCCATCGCCCAGGTTCACCCGGCGCAGGTCCGCGACAGCGACGGCCACCTGCGGGCGGTCGCGGTCAAGGTGCTGCGCCCCGGCGTCGCCGAACGCTTCCGGCGCGACCTGCGCAGCTTCTACCTGATCGCCCGGCTGGTGGAGCGGTTCCATCCGCCGTCGCGCCGGCTCAGGCCGCTTGCCATCGTCGACACGCTGGCGCGGTCCGTCGAACTAGAAATGGACTTCCGGCTCGAGGCGGCCGGGCTGTCAGAAATGGGCGAAAACACCGCCGAGGATCCGGGCTTTCGCGTTCCGGCCGTCGACTGGCCGCGCACGGCCAAATGCGTGCTGACGATGGAGTGGATCACCGGCCGCAAGCTCTCCGACGTCAAGGGATTGGCCGCCGACGGTCACGACCTTCCGGCGGTCGGCGCCAACATCATCCAGTCCTTCCTGCGCCATGCGGTGCGCGACGGCTTCTTCCACGCCGACATGCACCAGGGCAACCTGTTCCTGGAGCCGGACGGTACGCTGGTCGCCGTCGACTTCGGCATCACCGGGCGCCTTGGACGCACCGAGCGGCGGTTCCTGGCGGAAATCCTGTTCGGCTTCATCACCCGCGACTATCGCCGGGTGGCGGAAGTGCATTTCGAGGCGGGCTATGTCCCGTCCGACCAGGATGTCGATGTCTTCGCCCAGGCGATCCGCGCCATCGGCGAGCCAATCCACGGCCATGACGCTTCCGAGATCTCGATGGCGCGACTGCTGACGCAGTTGCTCGAGGTCACCGAACTCTTCAACATGCGCACCCAGCCGCAACTGATCATGCTGCAAAAGACGATGGTCGTTGTGGAAGGGGTTGCCCGTACCCTCAACCCGCATCTCGACATGTGGCGCACCGCCGAACCGGTGATCCGCAGCTGGATCGAGCGCAACCTCGGCCCGGCCGGACGCCTGCAGGACGCTGCCGGAGGCCTGACGGCGCTCGGACGCCTGGCCGCCGATCTGCCGCTGATGGCGGATCGCGCGCAGCGCCTGTCCGGGGAACTGGAACGCATGGCGGAAAAGGGGCTGCGGTTCGACGCCGAGACCGCCGAGGCCATCGGTCGCGCCGAGGCCCGCCACAGCCGCTCCGGCCGTCTTGCCCTTTGGGTGATTGCCGCCCTGCTGGCCGTCGCGGTCTTCGGCTAGAACCGGCTTTGCGGCATCAGTCCTGCGGTGGCGCAAACGCGGCGAAAACTTCCGCGCCCGTCATGGTCTCGGTCTTGTCCGCCAGCGTGTAGAAGGGCGGCTTGCTGTCGGTGAAGACCTGCAGGGTGAGACAGAGGTCGGATTGCTGGTCGAGAAGCCCGGCCGCGATCTGATACTCGTCGCTGTCGACGATGTGATAGAACAGGTTCGATCCGCATGTCGCGCAGAAGCCGCGTTCCGCCCAATCGGAGGAGCGGAACCTGGTGATGCTGTCCTCGCCCTGGAAGACCACATCGCTGCAGGTCACCTCAAAGTACGGCCCGGAGGACCAGCGCCGGCACATGTCGCAATGGCAGGCCCCCGCTTTCGGCCCATCGGCGACGCCTGAGATTTCGACCGCGCCGCACATGCATCTTCCGGTCAGCTTCACTTTCTCTGTCATGCTCCTGCCGCCTTTCCGTTCGTGCGAGCCTTGCCATTTCTCCACGTAGCATGGCCGGACTGCAACCGGTTTGACCTCGATCATCCTCGCCACGGCGACATCGGCAGAGCGAAACCTTGCCCGCAAGCGGACCGACGCAGGCCGCCGCTAGCCCTTCGGCGGGGTAACACGGCGCAGCGTCAGATTGATCCGCCCGTCGTCCTTTACGAGCTCCGACGTTCCCTTGATGATCCGGTCGACGCCGTGGTGGGCAAGTCGCGCGGCACCCCCAAGCACAACCGCGTCGCCAGAGGCCAGCCGGATCGACCGGGTCGGATCCCGCCTTTGTAATCCGCCGATCCGGAAAACGGCCGTCGCACCGATCGAGATCGACAGGACCGGCGCATCAAATGTCTCCTCGTCGCGATCCTGATGAAGCCCCATGCGAGCATCGGGACCGTAGAAATTGATCAGGCACGCCTCCGGGTCGGGGGCATCCGGGCAGATGTCGCGCCACGCATTGGCGAGGCTCCGGGGCATGGGTGGCCAGGGGTCCCCGGTTTCCGGATGCATTGTCTGGTAGCGGTAGCCGTTGGGGTCGGACACCCAGCCAAGCGACCCGCAATTCGACATCCGGACGGAAAACGGCTTTCCGGTTTTGGGCATGCGGGGAAGAAACAGCGGCGCTGCCTGAACGACAGCGCGGATCTCCTCTAGGAGGCTTTCCTGCGCCGCCCGATCGAAATAGCCGGGCAGAACCCTGAAACCGGGCAGCATCTCGAACGTCCGACGGGTCATCTGGCAGTGTAACGCATCTTCATCGCGGTCATTCTAACGCTGTGGGCGCGCGAAAAAACCCCAAGCGATCAAGCGGCCAAAGAAAAAGCCCGGAGCGTGTCCGCTCCGGGCCTTGAATTTTCGATGTGCGTGTCGGCGCATCAGTTCGATGCGACAGCCCGCTCCATCTCGCGAAGGTGGTCGAGCGCGATCTGCGCCCGCTCGCGCGCGGCGTCATCGCCGGCATCGGCCAGGTCTTCTTCCGCCTCGCGGATCTGCCGGGCGATGTCGTCGGCCTTCAGATCGGCCATCGGCACCGCAACTTCCGCCAGAACCGTCAGCCCCTTGGGGCCCGCTTCGGCGAAACCGCCGCGGACGAAAAAGGCCTCGTCGGCTGCAGACGGGCGCGACACCGTGAGCACGCCGGGGCGCAGGGTCGATATCATCGGAGCATGTCCGGCCATGACGCCGAACTCACCCTCGACGCCTGGAACCACGACCTGGGTCGCCTCTTCCGACAGAAGAAGCCGCTCCGGGGAGACGAGTTCGAACTGGAATGCTTCGGCCATGTCGTGCCTCGGTCCTTGACTGTCTTACGCGGCTTCCGCAGCGAGCTTCTGGGCCTTCTCGACGGCTTCCTCGATGGAGCCGACCATGTAGAAGGCGGCCTCGGGAAGGTGGTCGTACTCGCCTTCCACCAGACCCTTGAAGCCCTTGATCGTGTCTTCGAGCGCGACGAGCTTGCCCGGCGAGCCGGTGAAGACCTCGGCCACGAAGAACGGCTGCGACAGGAAGCGCTCGATCTTACGGGCGCGGGCCACGGTGAGCTTGTCCTCTTCCGACAGCTCGTCCATGCCGAGAATGGCGATGATGTCCTGAAGCGCCTTGTAGCGCTGCAGCGTCGCCTGCACGGCACGGGCCGTCTCGTAGTGCTCGTCGCCGATCACGCGCGGGTCGAGCATGCGCGAGCTGGAGTCGAGCGGATCCACGGCCGGGTAGATGCCCTTTTCGGCGATGGAGCGGTTCAACACCGTCGTCGCGTCGAGGTGGGCGAAGGTCGAGGCCGGCGCCGGGTCGGTCAAGTCGTCGGCAGGGACGTAGACGGCCTGCACCGAGGTGATCGAGCCCTTGGTGGTGGTGGTGATGCGTTCCTGCATCGCACCCATGTCGGTGCCAAGCGTCGGCTGGTAGCCCACCGCCGAGGGAATACGGCCGAGAAGCGCCGACACTTCCGAGCCCGCCTGCGTGAAGCGGAAGATGTTATCGACGAAGAACAGCACGTCCTGGCCCTTGTCGCGGAAGTCTTCCGCAACGGTCAGACCGGTCAGGGCGACGCGGGCGCGCGCTCCGGGAGGCTCGTTCATCTGGCCGTAGACAAGCGCGGCCTTGGAGCCTTCGCCGCCGCCTTCCTTGTTCACGCCGGATTCGATCATTTCCCAGTAAAGGTCGTTGCCTTCACGGGTGCGCTCGCCGACGCCGGCGAACACGGAGTAACCGCCGTGCGCCTTGGCGACGTTGTTGATCAGTTCCATGATGAGAACGGTCTTGCCGACGCCGGCGCCGCCGAACAGGCCGATCTTGCCGCCCTTGGCGTAAGGCGCGAGCAGGTCGACGACCTTGATGCCGGTGACGAGGATCTCGGCTTCGGTCGACTGCTCGACGAAGGACGGGGCTTCCTGGTGGATGCCGCGCTTCGCCTCGTGCGGGATCGGACCCGCCTCGTCGACCGGCTCGCCGATCACGTTCATGATGCGGCCCAGCGTACCGTCGCCGACGGGAACCGAAATCGGCTCGCCGGTGTCGGTCGCGGCCTGGCCGCGCACGAGACCCTCGGTCGCGTCCATCGCGATGGTGCGAACCGTGTTCTCGCCAAGATGCTGGGCAACCTCAAGCACCAGACGGGTGCCGTTGTTGTCGGTTTCCAGCGCGTTCAAGATCGGCGGCAGGTGCTCGTCGAACTGTACGTCGACCACGGCGCCGATGACCTGGGTGATCCGTCCGACTGTTTTTTCA
Organism: Stappia stellulata; assembly: GCF_020176715.1. Taxonomy (GTDB): domain Bacteria; phylum Pseudomonadota; class Alphaproteobacteria; order Rhizobiales; family Stappiaceae; genus Stappia. The sequence continues at coordinate 50,676 of NZ_JAIVMF010000018.1, forward strand.
GCCATATTGCTATCCTCGTCTCGATCCGGTCAGAGCGCCTCGGCGCCCGAGATGATTTCGATCAGCTCCTTGGTGATCTGAGCCTGCCGCTGACGGTTGTAGCTCAGCGTCAGCTTGTCGATCATTTCACCGGCATTGCGTGTCGCATTGTCCATCGCGCTCATCCGCGCGCCCTGTTCGGACGCGGCGTTTTCCAGCAGACCCCGGAAGATCTGGACGGAAATGTTGCGCGGCAGAAGTTCCGCAAGAATCTCGCCCTCGTCGGGCTCGTACTCGTAGACGGCCTCATTGCCTTCCGGCAGCTCGGCCTCGGCGTTCTCGAAGGTCGCCGGAATGAGCTGCTGCGCGGTCGGCACCTGGCTGATCACCGACTGGAAGCGGGCGTAGAACAAGGTGCAGACATCGAATTCGCCATCATCGAACATCTGCCGCACGAGGGTGCCGATCTCGTCGGCATTCTCGAAGGCGACCCGCTTGACGTGACGAAGCTCGATCGTCTTGACGATATGCTTGCCAAGATCCCGCTTCAGGCTGTCGAAGCCCTTCTTGCCGACGCAGACGATCTTCACCGTCTTGCCGGCAGCAAGCAGGGACTTGGCCCGCTCGCGCGCCAGCTTGGCGATCGAGGCGTTGAAGCCGCCGCACAAGCCGCGCTCGGCGGTCGCGACGACCAGAAGATGGACATCGTCCTTGCCAGTTCCGGCGAGCAGGAGCGGCGCGTCGTCGCGCCCCTCGAAGGCCGTGGCAAGGTTGGCCAGAACGGCTTCCATGCGTTCCGCATAGGGCCGCGCAGCTTCCGCAGCCTCCTGCGCGCGACGCAGCTTCGCCGCGGCCACCATCTGCATGGCCTTGGTGATTTTCTGCGTCGCCTTAACGGAGGCGATCCGGTTTCTTAGTTCCTTCAGGCTCGGCATGGCCGCCCCTTGTCCTGGATGCCGTCAATCACGCGTCAGGCGAAGTTCTTGGTGAAGGCTTCGACCACTGCCTTGAGGCGACCCTCGAGTTCGTCGTCGAGCGCCTTCTTCTCCCAGATCGCATCCAGGAGATCGGCATGTTCGCCACGCAGGTTGAGCAGAAGCCCTTCCTCGTAGTCACCGACCCGGTCGACCGGGATCTTGTCCAGGTAGCCGTTGACGCCGGCGTAGATCACGGCGACCTGCTCCTGGGTCTTCAGCGGCTGGAACTGGCCCTGCTTGAGAAGCTCGGTCAGACGCGCACCGCGGTTCAGCAGGCGCTGGGTCGTGGCGTCGAGGTCGGAACCGAACTGCGCGAAGGCCGCCATTTCGCGGTACTGCGCGAGCTCGCCCTTGATCTTGCCGGCAACCTGCTTCATCGCCTTGATCTGGGCCGAGGAGCCGACGCGCGACACCGAAAGGCCGACGTTCACGGCCGGGCGCACACCCTGGAAGAACAGGTCGGTCTCGAGGAAGATCTGGCCGTCGGTGATCGAGATCACGTTGGTCGGAATGAAGGCGGAGACGTCGTTGCCCTGGGTTTCGATGACCGGGAGCGCCGTCAGCGAACCGGACCCGTTGGCCTCGTTCAGCTTCGCCGAACGCTCCAGCAGACGGGAGTGCAGGTAGAACACGTCGCCCGGGAAGGCTTCACGTCCCGGCGGACGACGAAGCAGCAGGGACATCTGGCGATAGGCGACGGCCTGCTTGGACAGATCGTCATAGCCGATCACGGCATGCATGCTGTTGTCGCGGAAATACTCGCCGATGGCGGTGCCGGAGAACGGTGCGAGGAACTGGAGCGGCGCCGGATCGGAGGCCGTGGCGGCCACGATCACGGAGTACTCGAGCGCACCGGACTCTTCCAGCTGCTTCACGAACTGCGCAACGGTGGAGCGCTTCTGCCCGACCGCAACATAGATGCAGTAGAGCTTGACGTTCTCGTCGTCGGACGCATGAAGCGGCTTCTGGTTGAGGAACGTGTCGAGAAGGATCGCGGTCTTGCCGGTCTGGCGGTCACCGATGACCAGCTCGCGCTGTCCGCGACCGATCGGGATCAGGGCGTCGATCGCCTTGAGACCGGTCGACATCGGCTCATGCACCGACTTGCGCGGCAGGATGCCCGGCGCCTTGACGTCGACGCGGCGCATTTCGGTGCCTTCGATCGGCCCCTTGCCGTCGAGCGGGTTGCCGAGCGGATCGACAACGCGGCCGAGAAGACCCTTGCCGACCGGAACCTCGACGATGGCGCCGGTCCGCTTGACCGTGTCGCCTTCCGAAATGCTGCGGTCGGAGCCGAAGAGCACCACACCGACATTGTCGGTTTCCAGATTGAGCGCCATACCCTTGATGCCGCCGGGGAACTCGACCATCTCGCCGGCCTGGACATTGTCGAGGCCATAGACACGAGCGATACCATCACCCACGGAAAGCACCTGACCGACCTCGGAGACTTCGGCTTCCTGGCCGAAGTTCTTGATCTGGTCCTTGAGGATGGCGGAGATTTCCGCTGCCCGAATATCCATCAGCCGACCTCTTTCATCGCGAACTTGAGGGAATTGAGTTTCGTCTTGAGCGAAGTGTCGATCATGCGGCTGCCGACCTTGACGACAAGGCCACCGATCAGCGCAGGATCAACCTTCGCGGAGATAGTCACGACCTTGCCGGTCGCAGCGTTGAGCGCCTCTTTCAGCGAGGAAAGCTGCGCCTCTGACAAGGCATTCGCCGACACCACGTCCGCCGACACCTCGCCGCGGCGCCGCGCCACTTCGGCACGGAACGCGTCGATCATTCCCGGAACCGCGAACAGCCTGCGGTTCTTGGCGGCAAGCTTCAGGAAGCTCGCCGCAAGGCCGGTCACGCCGGCCTTGTCGAGAACGGCGGTGAGCGCCCGCAGCTGGTCGTCGGCGGAAAACACCGGGCTATGGACCAGACGACGAAGATCGTCGCTGTCCTGAAGCAGCTTCTCGAAACCGGCAAGGGCTTTCTCGACCTCCGCCACGGAGCCCTGCTCCTCTGACAAGTCGAGCAGCGCCGTCGCATAACGGGAAGCCACACCTGATATGAGAGATACGTTGTCGGTCACAGGGTCCGTGCTCTCTGAGGCGGGTTAGGCCGGAGCTCTCAGCTAGGCTGATTGCAAGGCGTTGGAAAAACTTAACATTTCGAGAAACCGGCGGACCAGCGGTCCGGCTGGTTCCCCAAAGCCGCGCTCCGATTACCACAGGGCTTTGAAGGGTGCAACATAGCCACAGGGCCCAAATGGCGGAAACCGTCCGGAAAAAGGTCTAAAGCGGACAAAGAGGCGCCTTGCCGCGCGCCCGTCACCAGAAACTTTGCGGGTCGATATCGACCTGAACGCGCAGGCCGCCGCGGGCTTTCGGGGCCTTGGCAAGCCAGCTTCGCAGCAAGCCCTGCAGATCGGTGGCCCGCGACGCCATGACGAGCAGCCGGAACCGGTGCCGGCCGCGCACCAGCGCGAGTGCTGCCTCGGCGGGACCCAGCACGGTCAACGCCGGATCGGCGGGCGCGGCGCGGGCGAGCGCGCGGGCGTGGGCGTGGGCCGCCGCCTTGTCCGGCCCGGAGACGATCAGCCCCGCAAGGCGCCCGAACGGCGGCAGGCCGGCGGCCCGTCTGGCGGCGATCTCCGCCTCGTAGAAGGCGGCGCCATCGCCGGAGGCGAGCGCCTTGATCACCGGATGGTCCGGGGCGTGGGTCTGCAGAAACCCGCGCCCGCCCCCACCAATGCGGCCGGCACGGCCCGTGACCTGGGCCAAAAGCTGATAGGTGCGCTCCGCCGCGCGCGGGTCGCCGTTCGCCAGCCCGAGATCGGCATCGACGACGCCGACCAGCCGCATCAGCGGAAAATTGTGACCCTTGGCGACCAGCTGGGTGCCGACCACGATATCGGCCCCGCCCTCCTCGATCACCCGCATCTCGCGGCGCAGCCGGTCGGGACCACCCTGAATGTCCGACGACAGCACCAGCACCCGCGCATCGGGAAAGGTCTCGGCCGCTTCCTCGGCGATGCGCTCGACGCCGGGTCCGCAGGCGACCAGCGACTGAGTGTCTCCGCAGGCCGGGCAATGATCGGGAGTCGGTTCCGTGTGGCCGCAATGGTGGCAGGCCAGCTGCTGGCGGAAACGGTGCTCCACCAGCCAGGCCGTGCAGTTCGGGCACTGGAACCGGTGCCCGCAGGAGCGACACAGGGTGAGCGGGGCGTAGCCGCGCCGGTTCAGGAACAGCAGCGACTGCCCGCCACCGGCCAAAGTCTTGGCGATCGCGGTGCGCAGCGGCGGCGACAGCCATTGCCCGCGCTCGGGCCTGTCGATGCGCAGATCGACAATCGCAATCTCCGGCAGGGGCGCGCCGCTCGCCCGCTCGGGCAGTTCGAGCTTCCTGTACCGCCCCGACAGCGCGTTGACCTGGCTTTCCACCGAGGGTGTTGCCGAGGCAAGCACGACCGGGAACCGGGAGATGTGCCCGCGGACCACTGCCATGTCGCGGGCATTGTAGGGCACGCGGTCGTCCTGCTTGTAGGCGCCGTCGTGCTCCTCATCGACGACGATCAGTCCGAGTTCGGCGAAGGGCAGGAAAAGCGCGGACCGCGCGCCGACGACGACGCGAACCGCGCCGTCAGCCACCCCGCGCCAGACGCGGGCGCGCTGCTTCGGCGTGATTTCGGAATGCCACTCCGCCGGGCGCACGGCGAACCGCCGCTCGAATCGCTCCAGGAACGCACTGGTCAGCGCAATTTCCGGGATCAGCACCAGCGCCTGCCGTCCCTGGCGCAAGGCCTCGGCAACCGCCTCCAGATAGACCTCGGTCTTGCCGGAGCCGGTGACGCCGTCGAGAAGGAACGTCTGGAAGCCCTTGCCAATGCTGTCGACCAGGGTCTCCGCCGCCCTGCCCTGCATCGGCGTCAGCACCGGCGGACCGAAGTCCGGATCCGGACGCGGCGCCGGGGGAACGGCGGGCATGGAGATAACCTCCAAAGTGCCATGCGCCAGAAGCCCGTCGATCACCGAGGCGCTGACGCCCGCGGCATGGGACAGGCCGCTCTTCGACCAGGCCATGCCGTCGGCCACCATCTCCAGCACCCGCTTGCGCGCCGGCGTCAACCGGTCGGGCGGCGCCTCTCCGGCCGCAAGCCGCACGCCGGCGACCGGCGGTTCGGGGTCAAGCGCCTCCGGCGAGCGCAGCACCATGCGCAAAACCATGCCGGGCGTTGCCAAGGTCCAGTTGGCAACCCATTCGACCAGAGCCCGCAGGTCGGGTCCAAGCGGCGGGGCCTGGTCGTAGTGATGCAGGATATCCTTCAACCGGGCGGCCGGAATTTCGGCGGCCGCCTCGCCGCCGACGATCTCCCAGACGGCGCCGATCACCTCGCGGGGGCCAAGCGGCACGCGCACGATCGCGCCGGGCTCCACGCTCATCCCCGGCGGAACCCGGTAGCTGTAGGCCATTCCGATCGCGACCGGCAGCAGCACGCGCGCCACCACCAGCGGATCGGACCCGAACAGGTCTTGCACGGCGCTTCGGGGGGGCGGATTTTCGGTCATGGATCCTTGCAGGCTGCTGCGGCGGCGCCGCGCGGGTGCGGCCGCGCGGGCGAATCGGGGCTGTCGTTGCAGGCTATCCTAGGGTATGGAAACGCACGATCGCATCAATTCCGGACCCGCGTCCGAACACGTCAGGAGAACGCGCCGCCATGAAGTTTTTCGTCGATACCGCCGATACCGGAGAGATCAAGGAGCTTGCCGCCACCGGACTGCTCGATGGCGTCACCACCAATCCGTCGCTCATCCTCAAGTCCGGCCGGCCGATGAAGGATGTCATCACCGAGATCTGCGACCTTGTCGAGGGCCCCGTCTCCGCCGAGGTGACGGCAACCGACGCTGACGCGATGATCGCGGAAGGCCGGGCGCTTGCCGGGATCGCCGACAACATCGCCATCAAGCTGCCGCTGACGCTCGACGGCCTGAAGGCCTGCCGCACGCTCACCGGCGAAGGCCATATGGTCAATGTCACGCTGTGCTTTTCGGCCAACCAGGCCCTGCTCGCCGCCAAGGCCGGCGCAACCTTCATCTCGCCCTTCATCGGCCGTCTCGACGATGTCAACGTCGACGGCATGGACCTGATCCGCGAGATGCGCATCATCTACGACAATTACGGTTTCGAGACAGAAATCCTCGCCGCCTCGATCCGCACCGCCAATCACGTCAGGGAATGCGCGCTGGTCGGTGCAGATGTCGCAACCGTCCCGCCGGCCGTGCTCAAGGGCCTGGTCAAGCACCCGCTGACCGACAAGGGCCTGGAGCAATTCCTCGCCGACTGGGCGAAGACCGGCCAGAGCATTCTGTAAAAAACCGTTTCGGGGCGGCGGGCGGACAGACCGTCTCCGCCCGTACGTCGTGATATCCTCGCGCCATGACCGACGGCGATTCGCTCCTCGTATCCGCCCGGCCCGACGTGAATGCGGCGATGGACGACTGGCTCGATCATCTCGGCTCCGAACGGCGGCTGGCCGACAAGACCCTCATCGCCTATGAGCGCGATGTGCGGCAGTTCCTGCGTTTTCTCACCAATCATCTGGGCGCACCGCCTGCCATTTCCGACCTGTCGGATCTGAAGCCTCTCGACTTTCGCGGATTCCTGGCCGAGCGGCGGCGCTCCGGCGCTGAAAGCCGGTCTCTGGCGCGCGGGCTTTCGGGGCTGCGCTCTTTCCTCGGATTCCTGGAACGGCGCGGCGAGATCAACGCCACGGCCGCTGGCGCCGTACGGGCCCCGCGCCAGCCGCGGTCCCTGCCCAAGCCCGTCTCCGCCGGCGATGCCATGACCCTGGTCGACGCCGGCAGCGGCCTGGACGAGGAGCCCTGGATCGCGGCCCGAAATGCCGCCGTGCTGACCCTGCTCTACGGCTGCGGCTTGCGCCTGTCGGAAGCCCTGTCGCTTACGGGTCGCACCGCCCCGCGCAAGGGCGCGCAAACGCTCCTGATCCGCGGCAAGGGCGGACGCGAACGCATCGTGCCGCTGCTGCCGGTGGTGAGCGAGGCCGTCGAGGCCTATCTGGCCGCCTGCCCCTATGTCCCGGAAGCCGACGGACCGCTGTTTCTCGGCGCGCGCGGCGGGCCGCTGAGCCCGCGGGTCGTGCAATATGCGATGGCGCGCATGCGCAGCGCACTCGGTCTTCCCGACAGCGCCACACCGCATGCGCTGCGCCATTCCTTTGCAACCCATCTGCTCGCCGGCGGCGGCGACCTGCGCACGATCCAGGAGCTTCTCGGCCACGCCAGCCTGTCGAGCACCCAGATCTACACGCAGGTGGATACCGCCCGCCTGCTTGAAAGCTACGACAAGGCCCATCCGCGCGGGCGCGACAGACCGCCACGCGGATGACGGGTAAGATCTGCGCCGGCACACGGTTCCGCTTGCAGTCGACACGCGAAACGATCAGACTCCGCTCATGACGGTCGGCGGTGCATTTTTCGGCGCTTCATCTGCGGTGTTCCTCGCGCTCGCGTTCTGCGCAGGCATGCTTCCCGAGCGTGCCCGGGCGCAGGATCCGTGCCGCATTCCCGAGACCGGCCACTGGGTCAATCCTTCCGCCAGAACGCAACAGATCCGCCGCATCGAGATCGAAAGCCATTGCGAAGGCGGTCGCGTGGTCGCCCGAATGCGCGCCTTCACAAAATGCTCCCCGCGTGATTGCAAATGGGGGTGGACGGAAGTGTATCGCACGTCCAACGGGCGGCTTTTCGCTCGGTTTCCGGGGTTTTTCGGGGCACGTGAGATCCAGGTGATTTCCATGGGCAACCGAATCGAGGCCCTGGTTACCATCGATCCGCATGACCCGAGAGAACCCGATTCCTTTCACGCGGCCATTCTTTCGCGCGAATAACCTCCGCTGGCCTTCAACGGCGCATGACTGGTCTCGCCGGCAAACCCGCGCTAACGTTTACGTTGCGTCATCCGCCGGCCCGGCAAATCCGCCATTGGGGGACGGCGCGTGATGTGCGCGGCCGTCCGCCGCGTCTCGCCAACGGAGGAGACCACCATGCGTATTCTGACCGGATTGACGAGTGCTGCCGCCCTGATCGCCTTCACCACTGCGCCCGCCATCGCGGAGTGCAACTGGATGAAGAGCGCACAGTCCAAGATGTCGCCTGTCGCAAGCGTGGAGATGCCGCAGTCGGATGCCATCGCCACCAACGACCTCAGCGACGACCTGGTGAAAGCCGGCGAAGCCGAGGCGAAGGCAGCGCCCCTGCTTGAGGACGAGAAAGCGGCGGATTGACCGCGCGTCTCACCGCACGGACCTGACACGACAACGCCCGCCCTTCTCGCGAAGGGCGGGCGTTTTCATTAGCCAGTGATAACCGCCGGCCGCGGCCGGACGGTTGCGCGATCGGCTGGATCAGGCGTGGATCGGCTTGGCGAAGGCGGCCATGGCGGCTTCCTTCACGGCTTCGCTCATGGTCGGATGCGCATGGCAGGTGCGCGCCAGATCCTCCGAGGAGCCGCCAAATTCCATCAGCACCGCCGCCTCGTGGATCATCTCGCCGGCGCCATGTCCGATGATATGTACGCCGAGCACCTTGTCGGTCTCCTTGTCGGCGAGAACCTTCACGAAGCCGTCGGTGTGGTTCATCGCCTTGGCGCGGCCATTGGCCATGAAAGCGAACTTGCCGACCTTGTAGTCGACGCCTTCCGCCTTCAGCTGCTCTTCCGTCTTGCCGACATCGGCGACCTCGGGGCTGGTGTAGACCACGCCCGGGATCACGCCGTAGTTCACGTGACCGGCCTGGCCGGCCAGGATTTCCGCCAGTGCCACGCCCTCGTCCTCGGCCTTATGCGCGAGCATCGGCCCGGCGATCACGTCGCCGATGGCGTAAATGCCCGGAACATTGGTCTGGTAGTGGGCATCGGTCTTGACGCGGCCGCGCTCGTCCAGTGCAACGCCGACCTCGTCGAGCCCGAGGCCCGAGGTGACCGGACGACGGCCGATCGCGACCAGCACGACGTCGGCTTCCAGCGTCTCGGCCGCTGCTTCGCCGCCGGCTGCCGGCTCGACGGTCACGGCAAGCTGCTTGCCCTTCTTCTCCACGGCGGTGACCTTGGAGGACAGATGGAAGGTCATGCCCTGCTTCTTCAGGATGCGCTGAAAATTCTTCGAAACGTCCGCGTCCATCGGGCCGAGGATCTTGTCCATGAATTCGACCACGACCACCTCGGATCCGAGGCGGCGCCAGACCGAGCCAAGCTCAAGGCCGATGACGCCGGCACCGATGACAAGAAGCTTGTTCGGAACCTTGTCGAGTTCCAGCGCGCCGGTGGAGGAGACGATCTGCTTTTCGTCGATCTCGACGCCCGGCAGCGGGGCGACATCCGATCCGGTCGCGATCACGATCGACTTGGCCTCGAGGATCGTGGTCGATCCATCCTCCGCCTTCACCTCGACGCGGCCGGCTGAGAGAATGCGCCCCATGCCGTGATGGGCGGTGATCTTGTTCTTCTTGAACAGGTAGTCGATGCCGCCGACATTGCCGTCGATGGTTTTTTGCTTGTGCGCCATCATCGCCTTGAGGTCGAGCTTAGGCTTGCCGACCTTGATGCCGAAGTTCTCGAAGCTGTGGCCGGCCTCCTCGAAGAGTTCGGAGGTGTGGAGCAGCGCCTTGGACGGGATGCAGCCGATGTTGAGGCAGGTGCCGCCATGGGTGGCGCGCTTTTCGACCACGCCGACCTTCAGGCCAAGCTGGGCCGCCTTGATGGCGCATACGTAGCCGCCAGGACCGGTTCCGATGACGAGAAGATCATAGTCTGCCATTGCAAATCGCCTCTTTGTTCGCAGCACACCGGCGTCTAGCGGCCGGCCTTCTGGAAATCGTGTTTCGCGATCGGGCCATTGCACGCCGCGACCGCCCCTGCGTGAGGAAAGCGGCTGCCGCGGGGGCGGCGATCCGCTTTCCGTCGTGTCCATTCCGGCGCCGGCCCTAACGCTCCGAAAGGGCCAAACGCAGGCCGAAACCGGCAAATGCGACGGCAACCGTGCGCCGGATCCAGTCCATCGCCCGCGCACTGCGCAAAACCCTTGCGCCAACCGCGGACGCGGACAGCCCATAAATGCAAAAGACCGCGAAGGTAATCGCCATGAACGCGGCCCCCATCTCGACCATCTGTCGGCTCGCAGACCCCGCTCCCGGCGTGATGAACTGGGGAAGAAACGCCAGAAAGAAGACCGAGAGCTTCGGGTTCAGGATGTTGATCAAAAATCCGGTGCGGGCGATCCGGACCCAGCCCGGCGGCACGTCACCCGCCCCGCGCAGCAACAGCGGCCCCGTATCGCGCAGGGTCTGCCACGCCAGACAGAGCAGATAGGCGACGCCGGCGTATTTCAACGCCTGGAACACGAGAGCGCTCGCATGAAGCAGCGCGGCCAGCCCGGCGACCGACGCGAGGATCGCCGGAACGATCCCCAGCGTACAGCCGAAGGCCGCGGCCAGGGCGCCCGCGCGCCCGCGCGCAAGTCCGGTCGCAACCGTGTAGATGACCCCGGTCCCCGGGATCATCACCACGATCAGCGCGGCTATGAGAAACTCCGTTCCCATGCGTTCTGCCCCCTCCGCGCCGGCTTGAGGTTCCTTAGAGGTCCAGCACCAGACGCTGGATGTCCTCAAGGCTTTCCTTGACGCGCACCAGGAAGGTCACCGCCTCCTTGCCGTCGACGATGCGGTGATCGTAGCTGAGCGCCAGGTACATCATCGGGCGCGCGACGATCTCGCCGTTCACCACCATCGGGCGCTCCTGGATCTTGTGCATGCCGAGGATGCCGGACTGCGGCGCATTGAGGATCGGCGAGGACATCAGCGAGCCGTAGACACCGCCGTTGGAGATGGTGAAGGTGCCGCCCTGCATGTCGGCCATGCCGAGCTTGCCGTCCCGCGCCTTGCGCCCGAGGCCGGCGATGGTCTTCTCGATCTCGGCGATCGACATCTGGTCCGCGTCGCGCACGACCGGGACCACCAGACCGCGGTCGGTGCCGACGGCGACGCCGATGTGGCAGAAGTTTTTGTAGATCACGTCGGTGCCGTCGATCTCGGCGTTGACCGCCGGAACTTCCTTCAGCGCGTGGCAGACGGCCTTGGTGAAGAAGCCCATGAACCCGAGCTTCACGCCGTGCTTCTTCTCGAAGAGGTCCTTGTACTGCTTGCGCAGCTCCATCACCGGGCCCATGTCCACCTCGTTGTAGGTGGTCAGCATGGCGGCCGTGTTCTGGGCATCCTTCAGGCGGCGCGCGATGGTCTGGCGCAGCTTGGTCATGCGCACGCGCTCCTCGCGCGGCTCGTCCTCGGCCGGCGGCGCGGCGCGTGCCGGAGCCGGCGCGGAGGCCTGCTCTGCCGACTGGGCGGTCATGCCCGAGGCGACCGCGGCGATCACGTCGCCCTTGAGCACCTGGCCGCGCTTGCCGCTGCCCGACACCTGGTCGGCGGAGACGCCCTTTTCCTGCATCATCTTGGACGCGGACGGTGCCGGCGGCATGTCGGTGCCGGAGGTCTTGGCCGGCGCCGGCGTTGCCGCGGCCTTGGCCGCAGGCGCGGTCGCAGCCGCACCGCCGCCGGGCGCGATCTTCAACAGAAGCTGCTTCGGCGTCACGGTGTCGCCGGTGGCAGCCGCGATCTCGACGACGGTGCCTGCGACCGGCGCCGGGATCTCCTGCGCGGCCTTGTCCGTCTCCAGTTCAACCAGGATGTCGTCGGCCTTCACGCTGTCGCCGACCTTGACGAACCATTCGCCGACATCGGCCTCGGTCACGCTTTCGCCGGCGGCCGGAACGACCACGTCGACGGTCTCCTGGGCGGCCTTGTCGGCCTGCTTCGGCTCTTCGGACTTCGCCTCGGCCTTGGCCTCGGACTTGGCCGCAGCCGGCTTGGCGGCAGCTCCCGCGCCTTCCTCGATCTGTCCAAGAAGCGTTCCGACCTCGACGGTGTCGCCCTCCTTGACGAGAAGGTCGCCCAGCGTCCCCGAGGCGGGGGCCGGGACCTCGACGGTCACCTTGTCGGTTTCCAGTTCCACGATCGGCTCGTCGGCGGTCACCGCGTCGCCGGGCTTCTTGTACCACTGCGCGATGGTGGCCTCGGTAACGGACTCGCCAAGGGTGGGCACTCGGATTTCGGTCGCCATGATCTCAGTCTCTTTCATCCACTGGCAGCGCGGAGACTGCATCGCTCCGCGTGCGAAACGTCGGGGCGCCATCCGCCCCCTGGCCTTGCCGCCCGCGACGCATGGCGGGGCGGAAGGTCACGAAATGCTGCAAGGGGTCCCGGCCACGGGTTGCCGGCGGCCGGGACCTCAAGGTCAATCTGCAAACGCCTCGTCGAGGAAGGCCTGCAACTGGGCCAGATGCTTGGACATCAGGCCGGTGGCGGTCGCCGCGGAGGCGGCGCGTCCGACATAGCGCGGCCGGGTGTGCTTTGCCTCGATCTGGGTCAGGACCCACTCGACATAGGACTGGATGAAGAACCAGGACCCCATGTTCTTGGGCTCTTCCTGGCACCAGACGATGTCGGCGTCCTTGAACCGGGCGAGCTCGGTGACCAGAGCCTTCGTCGGGAACGGATAGAGCTGCTCGACGCGCAGGAGATAGACGTCGTCGATGCCGCGCTTCTCGCGCTCCTCGAACAGGTCGAAATAGACCTTGCCCGAGCACAGGACGACGCGACGGATCTTCTCGTCCGCGACCAGCTTGATGCCGGCGTCTGGATCCATCTGCGCGTCGTCCCACAGCAGGCGGTGGAACGTCGAGCCGTTGGTGAACTCGTCCAGCCGGCTCACCGCACGCTTGTGACGCAGAAGCGACTTCGGCGTCATCAGGATCAGCGGCTTGCGGAAGTCGCGCTTCATCTGGCGACGCAGGATGTGGAAGTAGTTGGCCGGCGTCGTGCAGTTCGCGACCTGCATGTTGTCTTCCGCGCACATCTGCAGGAACCGCTCGAGGCGGGCGGAGGAATGCTCCGGACCCTGGCCCTCGTAGCCGTGCGGCAGCAGACACACGAGACCGGACATGCGCAGCCACTTGCGTTCGCCCGACGACAGGAACTGGTCGAAGACCACCTGCGCGCCATTGGCGAAATCGCCGAACTGGCCTTCCCAAAGGGTCAGCGCGTTCGGCTCGCTCAAGGTGTAGCCGTATTCGAAGCCGAGCACGGCCTCTTCCGAGAGCATCGAGTTGATGACCTCGTAGCGCGACTGGGTCTCGCTCAGGTGATTGAGCGGGATGAAACGGCTCTCGTCTTCCTGGTCGTAGAGGACGGAGTGACGCTGCGAGAAGGTGCCGCGCTCGCAGTCCTGTCCCGACAGGCGCACCGGATGGCCGTCGAGCAGAAGCGAGCCGAAAGCCAGCGCCTCTGCGGTTGCCCAGTCCACGCCCTGGCCGGTCTCGAACATCTTCTTGCGGTTGTCGAGGAAGCGGCGGATCGTGCGGTGCACGTTGAAGCCCTCGGGGACGCTGGTGAGCGCCTTGCCGATGCGGTCGATATCTTCGTTGGAGACGCTGGTCTGTCCGCGACGGGGATCTTCCAGATCCTTGGCCTGCTTCATGCCGGCCCACTTGCCGTCCAGCCAGTCGGCCTTGTTCGGCTTGTAGGCCTGTCCGGCCTCGAACTCGGCATCCAGACGCGCGCGGATGTCGCCGCGCATCTTTTCCAGCTCCTCGGAGGTGAGGACGCCTTCCGCGATCAGTTTTTCCGCATAGATCTGCAGCGTCGTCGGATGCTTGCGGATCTTGCGATACATGATCGGCTGGGTGAACGCCGGTTCATCGGACTCATTATGCCCGAACCGGCGGTAGCAGATCATGTCGATCACCACCGGCTTGCCGAAGAGCTGACGGAACTCCGTCGCGACCTTTGCCGCATAGACGACCGCTTCCGGATCGTCGGCATTGCAGTGGAAGATCGGCGCCTCGATCATCTTCGCCACGTCGGAAGGGTAAGGCGAGGAGCGCGAGAAGCGCGGATTGGTGGTGAAGCCGATCTGGTTGTTGATGATCACATGGATCGAACCGCCGGTGCGGTGACCGCGCAGGGACGACAGGCCAAGGCATTCGGCAACGACGCCCTGGCCGGCAAACGCGGCGTCGCCGTGCAGCAGCAGCGGCAGCACCTTGGAGCGGTCGACCTCGGTCGTCTCGATGAATCGCCCGTCGACGGCCGAAAGCTGGTCCTGCTTGGCGCGGGCCTTGCCCAGCACCACGGGATCGACGATCTCCAGATGCGAGGGGTTGGCGGTCAGCGACAGATGCACCCGGTTGCCGTCGAACTCGCGGTCCGACGAGGCGCCGAGGTGATACTTGACGTCGCCCGAGCCTTCCACGTCATCGGGCGTGAACGACCCGCCCTTGAACTCGTGGAAGATCGCCCGCAGCGGCTTGCCCATGACCTGGGAGAGTACGTTGAGGCGGCCGCGGTGGGCCATGCCCAGCACGATTTCCTCAACGCCCAGCGCGCCGCCGCGCTTGATGATCTGCTCGAGCGCGGGCAGCAGCGCCTCGCCGCCGTCCAGGCCGAAGCGCTTGGTGCCGGTGTATTTGACATCGAGGAACTTCTCGAAGCCCTCGGCCTCCAGCAGCTTGTTGAGGATCGCGCGCTTGCCCTTGGGCGTGAACTCGATTTCCTTGTCCGGCCCCTCGATGCGCTCCTGGATCCAGGCTTTCTCGGCCGGATTGGAGATATGCATGAACTCCACGCCGAGCGTGGAGCAATAGGTCCGCTTCAGGATGCCCAGCATCTCGCGGATGGTCGCGAATTCCAGGCCCAGCATGTAGTCGATGAAGATCTTGCGGTCCCAGTCCGCCTCGGTGAACCCGTAGGCCGACGGATGCAGCTCCTCGTGATCGACACGCTCTTTGAGATTGAGCGGATCGAGATCGCCGTGAAGATGGCCGCGCATGCGATAGGCGCGGATCATCATCAGCGCGCGCACGGAATCGCGCGTCTGCTGCTGGACGTCCGCATCGCTCAGCGTCTTGCCGGCGACTTCCGCCTTGGACTTGATCTTGTCGCCGAGCGCCTTTTCGACCGGCGCCCAGTTGCCGTCGAAGGCATTGACCAGGTCGCCATTGGCCGTCACCGGCCAGTCGCTGCGCTTCCAGGACGCGCCGCGCGCCTCTTTCAGCACATCGGCTTTTTCATCGGAGAGGTTTGAGAAGAAGTCACGCCAGGTCTCGTCGAGAGAGCCGGGATCTTCCTTGAAGCGCGCATAAAGATCTTCGATATACGCTGCGTTGCCGCCGTACAAAAACGACGTCATCGCGAATGCAGTGTTCGCGTCTTGCCGAGCCATCACAAAAGCGGGGTATCCCCCGCCCGCCTGTTGAGGGGAGCCCTTTCACGCAGCGCCCCAGAGAACGGATGTGGGATGGGCAGGCGCAGGGCGTGTCCCGCGCCAACCCCATTGTCAGTCCAAACAATACCATCGGTACACGGGAACGTGCCCCAAGGGAAGGTCCCGTGACCGATATGGTGCTGCGGTCACGGTTAATTTCCCGTGACCACGTGGGGTCAGCCCTTCAGAACTTCAAGAAGGGTTTCGCCAAGCTTGGCCGGGGACGGCGAGACCTTGATCCCGGCCGATTCCATGGCCTCGATCTTGTCTTCCGCGCCGCCCTTGCCGCCGGAGATCACGGCGCCGGCATGGCCCATGGTGCGGCCCGGAGGCGCCGTGCGGCCGGCGATGAAGCCCGCCATCGGCTTGGAGCGGCCCTTCTTGGCCTCGTCCTTGAGGAACTGTGCGGCCTCTTCCTCGGCCGAGCCGCCGATCTCGCCGATCATGATGATCGACTGCGTCTCGTCGTCGGCGAGGAACATCTCCAGGATGTCGATGAACTCGGTGCCCTTGACCGGATCGCCGCCGATGCCGACAGCCGTCGTCTGGCCGAGGCCGGCGTTGGAGGTCTGGAACACCGCCTCATAGGTCAGCGTGCCGGAGCGCGACACGACGCCGACCGAGCCCTTCTTGAAGATGGAGCCCGGCATGATGCCGATCTTGCACTCTTCCGGGGTCAGGACGCCGGGGCAGTTCGGCCCGAGAAGCCGCGAGTTGGACTTCTCCAGCCGGCGCTTGACCTTGACCATGTCGGCAACCGGAATGCCTTCCGTGATGCAGACGATGAAGGGGACTTCCGCGTCGATCGCCTCGATGATCGCCGCACCGGCGCCTGCCGGCGGGACGTAGATCACGGAGGCGTCCGCGCCGGTCGCTTCCTTGGCTTCGCCGACGGTGGCGAAGATCGGGAGCTCGGCCGCGCTGTCGAGACCGGACGACCAGGTCTCGCCACCCTTCTTCGGGTGCACGCCGGCGACCATCTTGGTGCCGTAATACTCAAGCGCCTGTTCGGTGTGGAACGTGCCGGTCTTGCCGGTCAGTCCCTGAACGATGACCTTGGTGTCCTTGTTGACGAGAATGGACATTATGCGCCCCCCTTCACGGCCTTGACGATCTTCTGCGCCGCGTCGTCGAGATCGTCGGCGGCGATGACGTTCAGGCCGCTCTCATTGATGATCTTCTTGCCCTGTTCCACGTTCGTGCCCTCGAGGCGCACGACGAGGGGAACCTTCAGGCCGACATCCTTCACGGCCGCGACCACGCCTTCCGCGATCACGTCGCAGCGCATGATGCCGCCGAAGATGTTGACCAGGATGCCCTTCACGTTCGGATCCGACGTGATGATCTTGAAGGCCGCGGTGACCTTTTCCTTGGAGGCGCCGCCACCGACGTCCAGGAAGTTGGCCGGCTCGGCCCCATAGAGCTTGATGATGTCCATGGTCGCCATGGCAAGGCCGGCGCCGTTCACCATGCAGCCGATGTCGCCATCGAGCGCCACATAGGCGAGGTCGTATTTGGAGGCCTCGATTTCCTTGGCGTCTTCCTCGGTCTTGTCGCGCAGTTCCATGATGTCGTCATGACGGAACAGCGCATTGCCGTCGAAGGAGACCTTGGCGTCGAGAACGCGCAGGTGCCCGTCCTTCATGACGATCAGCGGGTTGACCTCGAGCAGCGCCATGTCCTTCTCGACAAAGGCGGTGTAGAGGATCGGGAAGAGCGTCATGCCGTCGGCGCGGGCATCGCCCTCAAGCTTCAGCGCGTCGCAGAGCTTGGTCGCGTCGGCTTCGGTCACACCCGTGTCCGGGTCGATCGGCAGCGTGACGATCTTTTCCGGCGTCTCTTCGGCAACGGCCTCAATGTCCATGCCGCCTTCCGTCGAGACGACGAAGGCCGGACGACCGACGGTGCGGTCGACGAGGATGGAGAGATAGAGCTCGCTCTCGATGTCGGCGCCGTCCTCGATGTAGAGGCGGTTGACGACCTTGCCGGCGT
Organism: Stappia stellulata; assembly: GCF_020176715.1. Lineage (GTDB taxonomy): Bacteria > Pseudomonadota > Alphaproteobacteria > Rhizobiales > Stappiaceae > Stappia. The sequence continues at coordinate 68,003 of NZ_JAIVMF010000018.1, forward strand.
CGCCGGTCTGCGCGGTCACCAGCGTGTTGCCGAGCATCTCGGCGGCGTGGGCCTTGACCTCGTCAATCGAGAAGGCAAGGCGAACGCCGCCCTTGGCGTCGGGGCCGAGTTCCTTGAACTTGCCCTTGCCGCGGCCGCCGGCGTGGATCTGCGACTTCACCACCCAGAGCGGGCCGGGAAGCTGCTTGGCAGCGGCCTCGGCCTCGTCGGCGGAAAAGATCGGAACGCCGTTTGCCACCGGCGCGCCAAAGGCCTTGAGCACCTGCTTGGCCTGGTATTCATGGATATTCATGCGTCACTCCCCCAGTGTCGGAGACGGTTCGCGTCATGCGAAACGGGAGGCTCGAGGCCTCCCGCATGTGTTGGTTCAGGCCAGCGCCGGCTGGATCTTCTTGCAGGCCTCGACGAGGCCGTCGACGGAGGCGACGGACTTGTCGAACATCGCCTTTTCGTCTGCGTTCATCTCGATCTCGATGACCCGCTCGACGCCATTGGCGCCGATGACGACCGGCACGCCGACGTAGGTGTTGCTGAGGCCGTACTGACCGGTCAGATGCGCGGCGCAGGGCACGACGCGCTTCTTGTCCTTCAGGTAGCTCTCGGCCATGGCGATCGCGGAAGACGCCGGGGCATAGAAGGCCGAGCCGGTCTTCAAGAGGCCGACGATCTCGGCGCCGCCGTCGCGGGTGCGCTGGACGATCTCTTCAAGACGCTCGGCCGTGCACCAGCCCATCTTGACCAGATCCGGGAGCGGAATGCCGGCAACCGTGGAGTAGCGCGTCAGCGGCACCATGGTGTCGCCGTGGCCGCCCAGCACGAAGGCCGTGACGTCTTCAACGGAGACGTCGAACTCTTCGGCGAGGAAATAGCGGAAGCGGGCGCTGTCGAGCACGCCGGCCATGCCGACGACCTTGTTCGCCGGGAGGCCGGAGAACTTCTGCAGCGCCCAGACCATCGCGTCGAGCGGGTTGGTGATGCAGATGACAAAAGCATCCGGCGCATGCGCCTTGATGCCCGCACCGACCTGCTCCATCACCTTCAGGTTGATTTCCAGAAGGTCGTCGCGGCTCATGCCCGGCTTGCGCGGCACGCCGGCGGTGACGATCACCACGTCCGAACCGGCAATCGCCTCGTAGGAGTTCGCGCCCGACAGCTTCGCGTCGAAGCCGTCGACCGGCGAGGATTCAGCAAGGTCGAGCGCCTTGCCCTGGGGCGTTCCTTCGGCAATGTCGAAGAGCACGATGTCGCCGAGTTCCTTCAGGCCGGCGAGGTGGGCGAGCGTGCCGCCAATCTGTCCCGCGCCGATCAAAGCGATCTTGTTCCGAGCCATATCCTATTGCTTCCCTTTACGTAAAATGGAGCACATACCGCATCAACGGTCGCGCATGGCGATAAACCGTTTGGCGCCGGGGCGCAAGCCAATCGAAGGGATAGGGCGTCAGGCTGCCCTATGAGTCACCTTCGCTCAGCCAGTCCTCGGACCGCATCTCGATCAGCCGGGAAACCGTGCGCTGGAACTCGAAGGATTCGGTCCCGGTCGTGGCCACATACAGCTCTTCCGGCTCCGCCTCGGCCGAGAGAACCAGCTTGTTGCGATTGTTGTAGAGCGTGTCGATCAGGTTGATGAACCGTTTGGCGGCGTTGCGCTGGGGCAGGTCCATCACCGGAACGCCCTCGATCACGAAGGTATGGTAGGACAACGCCAGGCGCTGGTAGTCGGCAGCTCCCAGCGGCCGCTCGCAAAGTTCCGCAAACGTAAACCTGGCGACGCCGGCTGCGGTGCGCGACACCGGAATGTGCCGCCCCTTGACCTCCAGCTCCTCGCTGTGGGCCTTCAGCCCATGGGTCAGCTTGCGCCACAGCTCCTCCACCCCGCGATCCGTCTCCGGTCCGAGCGGCGTCAGGTAGAGCGGGGCACCGGCGAGTTTCTCCAGCCGATAATCCGTCCGTGCGTCGAGGCAGACCACATCGACCCGGGTCTTCAGCAGCTCGACAAAGCCGAGGAAATGCCCCCGGTTGAGGCCGTCCTTGTAGAGATCGTCGGGATCGACGTTGGACGTCGCGACCACCACGACACCCTGCTCGAACAGCCGCGTGAACAAACGCCCGAGGATCATCGCGTCGGCAATGTCGGTGACGGTGAACTCGTCGAAACACAAAAGGCGCGTTTCCTGCGACAGTTCCGCGGCCACCGGGGGAATCGGATCATCGCCGGCGATCTCGCCGTCGCGGATCGCCGCGCGGACCCGGTGCACCCGCTCGTGCACATCGGCCATGAACTCGTGGAAATGCACGCGCCGCTTCTTGCGGGCGACCGCGATGTCGAAAAACAGGTCCATCAGCATGGTCTTGCCACGCCCGACCTTGCCCCAGACGTAAAGCCCCTTGGGCGTATCTTGCGCTGCGCCGCGCTTGCCGAAAAGCCAGCCGAGCGCGCTCTTTTTCGATGCGGGACCGGTTTCCGCCAGAACGGCGTTCAGCCGGTCGAGAGCGGCAACGACCTGCGCCTGGGCGGGATCGAACTCGATCTCCCCCGCCTCGATCAGCGCCTTGTAGCGCCCGTCCACCGTATGGGTGATGGCGATGCCGGACGACCGTGCGTTGGAGACCGTCATCGCCGGCAGTCCTTGCGCGCCAGCGGCGAAACGGGGCACATCGACAGGCAGGGACCTGAAATTGGATGGGCATCCGGAAGAAACGTCACGTGACCCTCGCAAGCAGCTTTTGCCATGCGGGGATAGCGCGGCGAAGGAGGCGCTGCAAGAGATTGGCGGCGAACGGGAGGCGCAATCGCGACGACGAGGCCGAAGGGACCGCGTCTATGCCCGCCCGTCGTCCTCGCAGGACGCCGGCAAAAACGCGGTATCGACCGGGACCTGTAGCCCGGTTGCCAGCCGGTTGGTCTCGCTCGCCATGCCGACGATGGCGAGAAGCTCGCCCAGTTGCCCTTCGCTCATTCCCTTGGCGCGCGCAGCGGCCGTATGCGAGCGAATGCAATATTCGCAGCCGTTGACGATGGAGACGGCCACATAGAGCATCTCCTTCGTCAGGGGATCGATCTCGCCCGGCCCCATCACCTCCTTGAGGCTGCCCCAGGTCCGTTCCAGCAAGGCCGGATCATTCGCCAGGACGCGCCAGAAGTTGTTGATAAAGTCGGTGTTGCGCGTTGCCTTGATGTCCGCGATCACGGCTGCGGAGCGCTCGGGCAGCGCGGCATCGTCCAGGACGGGCCAGATCGACATGGGATGTCTCCGAGTTCAGCGTCGGCCCCGCGCTCAGCGGAACACGGAAATCGGCGCGCCGCTGGTGGTGCGGCCGGCGAAACGCTCCGCTCCGGTCGCGTACAATTGCGCGACGGTGGCGCCGGTGTTGTCCTTGAGGATCACCTCCTTGCCCTGCAGGTCCCAGGCGGAGACGGTCTGCAGCGTCGGCGTCGCGCAGCCGCGCGAGTTGGCCCGGTAGCCGCCTTCCCAGGTGGTGAGCGTCATGAAGAGCTTGCAATTGTCGGCCCCCGAGGCCAGCGACCAGCCGCCCAGCATGTCGCTGCGCCCGATCTCGCGCGCGCCTGCGGGCGGGCCACCGGCGAGCGGATCGACGCCGGCGACCTGGGTTTCGCCGTCGAGCGGCGCGGTCCCGTCCAGCGTCTGCATGTCCTGTTGGGTCAGAGTCGGGTCGAGCGGCTCGAGCGACTGGCTGGCAACCGGCGCTGTCGGCGTCGCCGGAAGCGGCGCCGAGCGGTTGCCATAGCCGAGCCGCTGGCACCCTGCGAGCGCGAGGGTCACGCAAATGACGGCGGTCATCTGCTTGCTCAGCCGGGCCTTGCGAAGCGGGGCGGTTCCGATCATGCGCTGTTCTTCCTTGTGCTGTCCGTCCGGCAGGAATCGGTGACGCAGTCTAGCGCACCGGATTGCGGGCTGCCCATGTCGATCCTCGACGTTTATGGTGACCAAATCGTTGACGCAACCGTCAAGCTCGCCATCAAACTGCCGCAGTAAAGAGGCCAGAGTGTGAGTTCGGTCTGGGGAGACCTTCAAGGAGTGGCGCAACTCGACCAGGAGCGCCCCATGCCGCATACACCAGAAGCCGGCTCAACCGGATACTTTCGCAAGCTGACCTTTGCCGACCAGACGCGGTTTCGCGACCATCTGCTGCGCCTCGACCCCGGCGCCCGTCGCGCGCGTTTCGCCATGCCGGCGAGCGACGCCTTCCTGCGCTGCTATGCCGAGACCAGTTTTTCGCTGGACGCGGTCCTGCATGGCTACGTCGTCGACGGACATCTTCGCGCCGTGGCGGAACTGCGCCCCTGCGGCGACATCCGCACGGCGGAGGCCGCGTTTTCCGTGGAAGACATCTGCCGGCAGGCCGGTGTCGGCACGCGGCTGATGGAACTCACCCTGATCGCCGCGCGCAACCGCGGCTGCCACCGCATCTACATGAACTGCCTTGCGACCAACCGGGCCATGCAGCAGCTCGCCCGCAAGTTCACCAAGGACCTGACCTTCGAGATGGGCGACATCGTCGGCCGCATCGATCCGCGCTCGGCCTCGCCGTTCAGCCACCTGCGCGAACAGACGTCGGACGTCTTCGGCACCCTCGGCGGCTGGATCGACGGCTCGCGCGCGATGCTGCGCGGCCGCCCCTGAGGGAGGCAAGGCGCCGGCGATTGGGCACCTTGTCACGCCGATCGCCGCAAGACGCGGCGATCGGTCCCGCCGCCAGCGAATCGCATCCTGATTTCCCGCCGCAGCGTCGCGAAGGTGTCCCGGGCCTGCTGGATCGGGCTTGCCGCTTCCCGCCCGGGTGCGAGTGACCAGCACATGTGGCGGGTCGGCCCGCCCCAGATCCGGCCGGTTGCGGCCGCAACCCCCGGCGTCAGCGCAACGACGACATCCGGCGAAGGCGCATGCGGCAACGCGAACAGCTCCCAGGGCTTCGGCACAAGACCGCCGCAGGGGATGCCGTTTTCCGCCAGCACGCGCGCGGTTGCCGGGGCCAGGTGGCTGGCGGGCGCAAGGCCTGCGGAAAACGCGCGCAGGCTGCCGTCGCTGACGGCATTGAGACACGCCTCCGCCATCGGACTGAGGCCCGCATTGTCACTGCATACAAACAAGATTGTTGTCGTCATGCCAGTTCCTGCCGTTTGCGTCACGCCCCTCTTCAACCCGCGGGAAGCTGTAACGTTCCGGCAAAACGGCAGTATGACGAAACCCGGATGAGTTCCGGCGACTTCGTGACGAGATTGGGATCGCGAGCCTATCCGGCATCCGCACGCGAACCGGAAAAGCTGTCGAAGGCCGCCAGCGCTTCGGCGCCATAAATCATCGACGGGCCGCCGCCCATGTAGACGGCAACACCGATGGCTTCCATCACCTCCTCACGCGTCGCGCCGTATCGGGCGGCGGCCTTGGCGTGATAGGCGAGACAGCCGTCGCATCTGACCGTGATGCCGATGGACAGCGCGATCAGCTCCTTGGTCTTGGAATCGAGCGCGCCGGCTCCGATCGCTGAGCGGGCAATCTCGTGAAACCCCTTCGCGACACCGGGAATCCCGCTGCGAAGCTCGCCCATGCGCGCATCTGTCTGGGCGATAAAGGCATTCCAGTCACTGACGGCCATGCGTCTGTCTCCTTGGTGTGGTGATGACCTCCCAGGCCATTTTCCAAGACACAGCATCCGCCGCCCCCGCGCGCCATGCGCTGGATCAAATCCCCGGGCGCAAGGGCTGCGACCTTGACGCGGCGACGAAAAGGGCGAAAACCAGAAGCAAGAGGCAGCCAACCCGTCAGCTCAGGATATTTTCCATGCCATTCGCCATCTGGTGCGTTCTTGCGGCCGCCATCCTGCCGATCCTTTCCGCCTTCCCGGCGAAGCTGTCGAAAGACTTCGACAATGCCAATCCGCGCGACCCGGCCTACTGGAAGAGCGGATTTCGCGGCCGCGCCGCCGGCGCACAGGCGAACGGCTTCGAGGCCTTCCCGATCTTCGCGGTGGCAGTCATCGTCGGCTTGTGGCAGGGCGGCGACGCCGGCTGGATCGACCAACTCGCCGGGCTTTTCATCGGCGCGCGGCTGATCTACATCGCCTGCTACTGGAGCGACCGCGCCACCCCGCGCTCGATCGCCTGGGCCGTCGGCTTCCTGTCGAGCGTCGCGATCTTCACCAGCCCCGTGTGGAGCTGATGGAGCTCCTCGGTTCATCCGCCAGATCGCATGCGGGCATGACCGGCGACACGACTGCGGCACCCGGCTGGCGGCAAGCCGAGCGGCAGGCGGCGCGCCCCGACAATCCGTCGCTGGAAAGCCCGGACCACGTGTCGCCAGCGCCGTCTTGCCGAAACGGCGTTCACGGCAGCGCCTCCGCTGTCCCGGCCCGCTCAAGACGGGCAGCATGCACCAACCGTCCGCGCGCCGCGATCACTCTGCCCAGACGTTTGCATTCTCGGCAAAATCCGGACGCTGAGGCTTGACCACGCAGAAGCGGTGACCGCTCGGCGCCTGCATCACCACCCAGCCCTTGAGCGCCGCAACCCGCGTCGCGCCGAGCCGCTCCAGCCGCCCGACCTCCGCCTCGATGTCGTCCGTCTCGATGTCGAAATGAACGCGCGGGGCGTGATCCACGGCCTGGACCAGAACCCGGACCTCTGCCTTCGGGCCCTTGAGATCGCGGTATTTCGGATCGATCGGTTCTGACTCGCGCTCCCGTCCAAGCGCGGCTGCCCAGAACGCTTCATGCTCCGCAGCATCCTCGCCCTGACAGTCGATCACCACCACGCCCAACCGGCTCCTGTGCATCGCCTCGTCTCCAAATTGAAAATGAACAAAACACGAACATTCGAGCACATCGCAGGGTTGAACGCAAGCCCTGCGCACAGCAAAAAGCCGCCCCGAGGGGCGGCTCAGACTGCTGACAAACCCCTGGCTTTGGCCGGGGGTTTTTGATTCATTGTTTTTATGTTGAAGAAGCCCGGCCCGGATCAGACAGCGCTCGAGATGGTGACGCTTGAGCAGCTTGTT
>NZ_JAIVMF010000019.1 GCF_020176715.1 Stappia stellulata
GGCCAACCTCAAACCACGACATCCTAGGCATCTACTTCGGCGCAAATCGTGTCGCAAACATCGATCTCTCTGCGCTATAAACTTGTCACCTATGTCTCCGAACAGGTGTCAACCATCTCCCAAGTCTGAACATCGAGCCGGGGATGACGTCGGTGGGTGGCGCGAAGGCCCGGCGTCACTCCGCCGGCGTGCCGGCAAGCCGTGCGACCGGCTCTTCCTTGATCGGCCAGTGCACCAGCGCCGCGAAAATGCCGAGCGCGATGCCCATCCACCAGATCGGATCGTAGGAGCCGGTCTGGTCGTAGATCCGCCCGCCGAGCCAGACGCCCAGAAACGCACCGATCTGGTGGGAAAAGAACACGAAGCCGAAGAGCGTCGCCATGTAGCGCGGGCCGAACATCACCGCGACCAGACCCGAGGTCGGCGGCACGGTGGAGAGCCACAGGAAGCCCATCGTTCCCGCGAAGGTGAGCACGGTGAAGGGGGTTGCCGGCACCATCAGGAAGATGGCGATGGCAACGGCGCGCCCCAGATAGATCAGCGACAGGAAATAGGGCTTGGAGAACCGCCCGCCGATGTAGCCGGCGGCCAGCGCGCCGAAGACGTTGCAGAAACCGATCAGCGCGATGGCAATCGCCCCCCAGCTCGGGTCGAGACCGAGGTCGACGATATAGGGTGGCAGATGCACGGTGATGAAGGCGACGTGAAAGCCGCAGACGAAGAAGCCGAAGGTGAGAAGCAGGAAGCCGCGCGTGCCGAAGGCTTCCGCCAGCGCCTCGCCGAGCCTCTGGTCCTTCTCGCCGGAACTTGCGGAAAAGGCTTTCGGCTTTCCTTTCAGCGCGATGGAGAGAAGCGGCACCAGCGCGACGATGCCGGCCAGGATCAGGAGCGCCTGATGCCAGCCGAAGCCGTCGATCAGGGCCTGGCCGAGCGGGGCGAACAGGAACTGCCCGAAGGAGCCTGCGGCCGTGCCGACGCCGAAGGCGAGCGAGCGTTTCGCAGGCGTTACGGCGCGCCCGAAGGCGGCGAGCACCAGCGAGAACGAGGAAAACGCGACGCCGAGCCCGACCATCACGCCGGCGGAGACATGCAGCAGCATCGGCGATTCGACAAAGGACATCAGCACCAGGCCGGCGATGTAGAGCAGCGCGCCGAAGGTGACCGTGCGCGCCGTGCCGTAGCGGTCGGCGATCATGCCGGCGATCGGCTGGCCCGCGCCCCACATCAGGTTCTGGATGGCAAGCGCCAGCGAGAACACCTCGCGCGACCAGTCGCGCGCATCGGTCATCGGCGCGAGAAACAGGCCCATCGAGGACCGCGGTCCGAAGCCGATCAGCGCGATCAGGCAGCCGCAAATGATGATGAGCGGGATGTTGGGCCCGTCCTTGATGGCGGCGTCACGGGGGGAAGCGGAGGTCATGCGTGTGTCCGTGCTGATCATCGGCCGGGGAGGGCGGGTTTTCCGAGACGGTCTGTCCTGCGGCGGCGGGGTCTGGCGATCCCGCGCCTCATGCAGGAGGGCGTCGTGTTTCGATGAACTTATGCGCTGCGCGAACGCGCGAAAAGCAAAACATCCTGATGGGTGGCATTCACGAAGCGGATAGGTGGCGCCTTCCGGCATGGCGATGCACGGTCCCGGCGCGAACCGGCTTCGGTGCCGTCGGGCGGGGCGCCCGCGGAGGTTGATGACGCAGCGCGTTCAGGAGGTTCGCCCGGGTGGCAAGAAAGCGTTTGGCAATCTGGTATCGCATCCCTATATATACCCTCGAAGAGCATAACCGACGGCCATGGCCGCGTTTTTTAAACGTAAGGTTATGCTCAAAATGAGTATAAGCGCCGAGAGAGACGCCAAGCTCAGGGTCGAGTGGATCGCGACATGCGGTCCAGGATCAGTCAAGGGAGGTCGTCATGACCACCACTGTAATCTCCACTGGCGCCCGCGCCGAAGCCCGCCGTCCCGCATCCGCAAAGGCCACGGGCTTTCCGGCGGTGGCCCGCCCGCCCCTTGCCTATACCCCTGAGATCGCCGCGGAGACCGCCCCGATCTACGAGAAGGTGAAGGATTTCATCCCGGAGATCGAGTGGCCGGTGCTGGCACCGGTGATCCATGCGATCAACGTGCTCAAGAAGGAGCGCAACGCGGTCATCCTGGCGCATAACTATATGACGCCGGAGATCTTCCACGGCGTGGCCGACATCGTCGGCGACAGCCTGCAGCTTGCCAAGGAGGCGGCCAAGACCGACGCGGACGTGATCGTCCAGTGCGGCGTGCACTTTATGGCCGAGACCGCCAAGATCCTCAGCCCGGACAAGACGGTCCTGATCCCCGACATGAACGCCGGCTGCTCGCTGGCGGAATCGATCACTGCCGCCGATGTGCGGGGCTTGCGCGAAAAGCACCCGGGCGTGCCGATCGTCACCTATGTGAACACCTCCGCCGACGTGAAGGCGGAATGCGACATCTGCTGCACCTCGGCCAATGCGGTGCAGGTGGTGGAAAGCCTGGGCGCGCCCAAGGTGCTGCTTATTCCCGACCAGTATCTGGCGGCAAATGTCGCGCGCCAGACCGATGTCGAGATCCTGACCTGGGCCGGCGCCTGCGAGGTACACGAGCGCTTCACCGCAGCCGAACTGCGCGAGTACCGCGAGATCGAGCCGTCGGTGAAGATCATTGCGCACCCCGAGTGCCCGCCCGAGGTGGTCGACGAGGCCGATTTCACCGGCTCGACCGCCGGCATGATCAACTGGGTGAAGACCAACCGCCCGGAGAAGGTGATGCTGGTCACCGAATGCTCGATGGCCGACAACATCGCCTCCGAGACGCCGGGCGTGAATTATGTGCGGCCGTGCAACCTGTGCCCGCACATGAAACGCATCACCCTGTCGAAGATCCTCGACGCGCTGGTGGAAATGCGCGATGAAGTCACGGTCGATCCGCAGGTGGCGGCCCGCGCCCGCCAGGCGGTCGAGCGGATGATCCACCTGAAGAGCTGACGACTCGGTTCGCGCGCTTCTGCCTCACGGTCGCCAGGCGCGCGGCCCGGCCCTTCCTTGTCGCCGTCCGTGCATCCCGCGGACGGCGGTTTTCCGTAATGCATCGTGCCGGATACTCGCGCCATGACGTCTGCCCGCAATGTGACCACGCATATCGACGATGTCGTCATTCTCGGCGGCGGGCTGACCGGCCTGTTCTGCGCACTCAAGCTCGCGCCGCGCCCGGTCACGATCCTCTCCGCATCGCCGATCGGCGAGGGCGCGTCCTCTGCCTGGGCGCAAGGAGGCATCGCCGCCGCCGTTTCCGATGAAGACAGCGCCGCCTCCCATGCCGCCGACACGATCGCCGTGGGCGGAGGGCTCTGCGAGGAGAAAATCGTCCGCCTGATGACGGAAGAGGCAGGCGAGCGCATCCGCGACCTGCTCGGCTACGGCGTGCCCTTCGATACCGATCTGGAAGGCCGTCTCCAGCTGTCGCGGGAAGCGGCGCATTCGGTCAATCGCATCGTGCGCGTGCGCGGCGACATGGCCGGCCGCGCGATCATGGATGCGCTGGTCGCCGCCGTGCGCGAGACGCCGTCGATCCGCGTGGTGGAAGGCTACCTCGGCGAGGAGCTGCTGCACGAGGGACGGCTCGTCACCGGCGTGCTGGCCCGGCGCCGGGGCGACCGCGAGCGTCTTGCCTTCCCGGCGCATGCCGTCGTGCTGGCCTCAGGCGGCATCGGTCACCTCTTCGCCGTCACCACCAATCCGCCCGAGGCCAACGGCCAGGGCCTGGCGATGGCAGCGCGTGCCGGCGCTGTGATCGCCGATGCGGAGTTCGTGCAGTTTCACCCGACCGCGCTCAACGTCGGGCACGATCCGGCGCCGCTCGCCTCCGAAGCCTTGCGCGGGGAGGGGGCCACCCTGATCAACGGTGACGGGACACGCTTCATGGAGGCGATCGATCCGCTGAAGGAGCTGGCCGCGCGCGATGTGGTCGCACGGGCGGTCTTTCGCGAGAATGCGGCCGGGCGCGGTGCGTTCCTCGATTGCCGCGAGGCCATCGGCGCAGCCTTTGCCGAAAAATTTCCGACCGTCTATGCCGCCTGTCAGGCGGCGGGGCTGGATCCGGTCACCCAGCCGATCCCGGTCGCGCCCGCGGAGCATTATCACATGGGCGGTGTGCTGACGGACGCCAACGGCCGCACCTCGCTCGACAATCTCTGGGCCGCCGGCGAGGTCGCCTCGACCGGGGCCCATGGCGCCAACCGGCTGGCCTCCAACTCGCTGCTGGAGACGGTGGTCTTCGCCGCCCGCATTGCCGAGGACATCCAGAACCAGATGCCCAATCCGCGCAGCGCGCATTGGCCGGGCATCGACGACCGCATCCAGGAGCCGACCCGGCGCAACGAGGTCGAGCGCGCCGCGATCACCGTGCTGCGCGAGGTGATGTCGGCGGGCGTCGGCGTGGAGCGCACCGGCGAGGGACTGACGGCAACGCTCGCCGTGCTCGATGCGCTGGAGGCGCGCTGCGCGCGGCGCTCGATCCTCAACATGATGACCGCCGGCAAGGTGGTGGCCGCCGCCGCGCTGCTGCGCACCGAAAGCCGGGGCGGGCACTGGCGCTCCGATCATCCCGAATTGGATCCCGACCAAGCGCACCGCTCCTTCCTGACCATGAGCCAGGTCGACGAGGTCGTGCGGGCGGCGGTGGAGAGCGACATCGGGCGCGCGGCGGTGGCCGCACGCGGGCTCGATCAGCCGATTTCCGGAGACGAGGCATGAGTTCCGCAGCCCATCGCCCCGTCCTTCCCGCGCTGATGGTCGAGGATGCCGTTCGTGCCGCCCTGCTGGAAGACTGGGGCCGCGCCGGCGACATCACCGCCCAGGCAACGCTTGGACCCGACACCCGCGCCCGTGCCGTCATCGCCGCGCGGCAGCCCGGCGTTCTCGCCGGCCTCGACCTTGCCGCAACCGCGTTCCGGCTGGCGGATCCGTCGATCTCGGTGGAGACGCTCCTGGAAGACGGTGCGCGGCTGACGCCGGGCGATGTCGCGATGCGCATCATTGGGCCGGCCCGCGGCGTCTTGTCGGCGGAGCGCGTGGCGCTGAATTTCCTGGGCCACCTCTCGGGCGTGGCGAGCGCCACGGCCCGCTTCGCCGATCTGGTCGCGCACACGAAAGCGCGCATCGTCTGCACCCGCAAGACCACGCCGGGCCTCAGGGCGTTCGAAAAATACGCCGTGCGCTGCGGCGGAGGATCGAACCACCGCTTCGGGCTCGACGACGCCATCCTGATCAAGGACAACCACATCGCGGTTGCTGGCGGCGTGCGCGCGGCCATCGAGGCGGCGCGCGCCTTCGCCGGTCATCTGGTCAAGGTCGAGGTCGAGGTCGACACGCTGGCCCAGCTGGAAGAGGCACTTGCCGCGCGGCCCGACGTGGTGATGCTCGACAACATGACGCCCGACACCCTGCGCAAGGCGGTCGCGATGGCCGATGGCGCTGTGACGCTCGAGGCCTCCGGCGGCGTCAACCTCGACAGTGTCACGGCCATTGCCGAGACCGGCGTCGACCTGATTTCCGTCGGCTGGATCACCCACTCCGCGCCGGTGCTCGACCTCGGCCTCGATATCGAGATCGGCTGAGGCCCCACCGGCTATTGCAGCCGCGCGAAGACCTCGCCGGCGACCTCTTCGAAGGCGCGCGCGACCCAGGTTCCCGGCAGGCGCGCGGGACGGGCAAGCGCCACCCGGTGGGCCGGAACCGGATCCTCCAGCGTCAGATGCGCCACCTCGCCGCCGTCATAGGTGGTGCGATAGGGCAGGCGCGTCGCCAGTAGGCCGACGCCGAGGCCGCTTGCCACCATGGAACGCAGCATTTCCGTCGAGCCGGTTTCCAGCGCGATCTCCGCCGTCAGTCCGCGCGACTGGATGACGGAGAGAAAATAGTCCCGGCTCTGCGGCAGGTTCACCAGGATCAGCGGGTCGCGAAGGAGTGTCGCGAGATCCACGCTCTGGCGGGTGGCAAGCGGATGGTCGCCGGCGACCAGGGCATAGGGCGGCACGTCGATCAGCGGCACCATCTCCACGTCGGCCGCCGCACCGAAGTCATAGACCAGCGCCAGATCGATCCGCCCGCTTTCCAGCCAGGCATGCAGGGTTTTCAGATCCGCCTCGTGCAGGCGCAGCCTTGCGCCCGGCAGCTTTGTGCGAAAGGCGCGGATCAGCGCCGGCACATAGCGCGGCCCGAGGGTGGAAAAGACCCCGAGCTCCAGCACCGGGGGCAGGGCACCGCTGCCGTCGTCGGTTGCAAGCAGCGCGCGCATCTGGGCGCGCAGGCTGCGAAACTCGACGAGCTTGCGCCGCCCGAAGGCCGTCGGCGTCATGCCCTGACCGGCGGCGCGGCGAAACAGCGGCTGACCCAGGGTTTCCTCCAGCCGGGAGACGGCGAGCGAGACCGAGGGCTGGGACACGTTGACGAGCCGTGCGGCGGCTGCGGTGCTGCCGGTCTCGGCGACGGCGATGACATAGTCGATCTGGCGAAAGCCGAAGGGTATAGGTTCCATTTATTCATTTTATGAGAAATCAATATTTCTGCCTATAGCAAATCGGTCCCTATCCTGACCCCTTCTGCGACAGCCGGGAAAGGACCGCACGATGGACGCCGACAGGTCGACCCGCCCGCTCGACGGGCTTCGGGTCATCGATTTTAGCCGGGTTCTCGCCGGCCCCTATTGCACGGCGATGTTCGCCGACCTCGGCGCCGACGTGATCAAGATCGAAAGTCCGCAGGGCGACGACTACCGCCATATCGGCCCGTTCAGGGACGGCGAGAGCCTGTTGTTCCAGGCGGTCAACCGCGGCAAGCGCTCGATCGCGCTCGATCTGAAGGATCCCGAGGCGATCAGGGCGGTGCGCGCCCTGTGCCGGACGGCGGATCTGGTGGTGGAGAACTTCCGCCCCGGCGTGATGGAGCGGCTGGGGCTTGGCCCCGACGCGCTTCGGGCCGACAATCCGCGTCTCGTCTATCTCAGCGTCTCGGGCTTCGGCCAGAGCGGACCCAATGTCGCCCGCCCGGCCTATGACATCATCGTGCAGGCGATGTCGGGACTGATGCATGTGACCGGCGAGCCCGACGGTCCTCCGACCATGATCGGCGAGGCGCTTGGCGATGTCGCCGGCGGGCTGTTCGCCGCATGGGGCGCGATGGTCGCGCTGTTCGAGCGCGAGCGCACCGGCAAGGGGCGTCATGTCGATGTCGCCCTGTTCGACAGCCTTGTCTCGATGATGCCGGTGACATCCGCCCGCGTCCTGCTCGCCGGCGACGATCCCGCACGCACCGGCAACCGCCATGCGCTCTCCGCGCCCTTCGGGACCTATCGCGCGGCGGACGGGCATTTTGCCGTCGCTGTTCTCAACGACAAGCTGTTCCAGGCCTTCTGCACGGCCATTGGCGCGCCCTCGCTTGCAGCCAATCCGCAGTTCGCGACGGACACGCTGCGGCGCGAGAACGAGCCGGCGCTGGCCGCGATTATCGAGGCCTGGGCGGCGTCGCGGACCGCGGCCGAGGTGGTCGACGCGCTGGCGGCGGCCGGTATTCCCGCCGCGCCGATCGAGACGGCCGCTCAGGCCTGGCGCTCGCCGCAGTCCGAAAGTCGCGCGCTGTCCGTGGAGGTCGAGCATCCCGGCCTCGGCCCGGTGCGCGTGCCGCAACAGCCGGTGCATTTCAGCGGGGCGGCGCGCAGCGGCGGCCGGCCGGCGCCGGCCCTTGACGAACACCGCGAGGACATCCTCGCAAGCTTGCGCGAAGGAGAAACCCGATGACACCGGACCTGGCCGAACACGAGACGGCGATCGTCAACGAAATCGAACGCTTTGCCGACAATGTCCTGCGTCCGCAGGCGGCGGCGATCGACGAGGAGGCCCGTTTCGCCATCGAGCACCTGCCGGCGCTGGGCGACATGGGGATCATGGGCATGAACCTGCCGGAGGCCTATGGCGGCGTCGAACTGTCCGGGCCTGCGCTCTACCGCGCGGTGGAGCTGATTGCCGGCGCCTGCGGGTCGACCGCCTCCATGCTGACCGCGCATTTCCTGGCCACCGATTCCCTGCTGCTTGGCGACGACGGGGATCTGCGCGAGCGGTTCCTGCCGGCGGCCGCGGAGGGCCGCGCGCTGGGTGCCTTCGCCCTGACCGAGCCGGAAGCCGGCTCCAATCCGGCCGACATGCGCAGCTTCGCGGTGCCCGAAGAGGGCGGATACCGGCTGAAGGGGTCGAAGTGCTTCATCTCCAACGCCGGCGCGGCGGATTTCATCGTCGTCTATGCCAAGACCGACAAGGCGGCCGGAGCACGCGGCGTGAGCGCCTTCGTTATCGAGCCGAAGACGATGGACGGCATCGAGATCGGCCCGCACGAAAAGACCATGGGCCTGCGCGGCGGGCACGTGTTCTCGCTGACCCTCGATTGCCATGTTCCGGCGGAAAACCGTCTCGGCGCCGAAGGGACGGGCTTCCGCACCGCGATGAAGGTGCTGGACAACGGCCGGATCGAGGTCGCGGCGCAGGCGACCGGCATTGCCGCCGCCGCCCTCACCGACGCGATTGCCTATGCCAGGGAGCGCAGGGTCGGCGGTCATCCGATCGCCGATTTCCAGGGCCTGCAGTGGATGTTGGCCGACATGGCGACCGATCTCGCTGCCGCCCGCGCGCTCGGCTATGAGGCGGCGCGCAAGCGAGGGGGCGCCGGGCGGTATTCGACCGAGTCCGCCTTCGCCAAACTCTATGCCTCCGAAGCGGCCTGGCGGATCGCCGACAAGGCGCTGCAGATCCACGGCGGCTATGGCTATACCCGCGACATGCCGCTGGAGCGCTACCTGCGCGATCTTCGGATTTTCCGCATCTACGAGGGCTCCTCGGAGATCCAGCGCACCATCATCGCGCGCGGCCTGCTCGCCTGACCAGGCACCGCGTTCGCACCGGTTACTATGCGGGTGCGAACGCGGTTCCGGTTTGGCCGCCGCCGGTCTATGCTTTGTGAAAAGACGTCTCTTGCCGGACGGAGACCGTGATGCCGAAATTCGCTGCCAACCTCAGCATGCTCTTCACGGAGGTCGATTTCCTCGACCGGTTCGATGCGGCGGCGGATGCCGGATTTTCCGGCGTGGAATTCCTGTTTCCCTATGCCTATGAGATGGGCGCCCTGCAGGAGCGGCTGGCCCGGCGCGGATTGACGCAGGTGCTGCATAACCTGCCGCCTGGCGACTGGGACGCCGGCGAGCGCGGCATCGCGGCGCTTCCGGACCGGGTGGAGGAGTTTCGAGACGGCGTGGAGACGGCGCTGCGCTTTGCAAGCGTTCTGGGCTGCCGGCAGCTCAACTGCCTGGCCGGCATCGCGCCGGAGGGTGCCGATCCGGCGGAGTTGCGCGATACGCTGGTGAGAAATCTCCGCTATGCCGCGACGCGTCTGGGAGAGGTGGGGATCCGCCTGCTCGTCGAGCCGATCAACACCCGCGACATCCCGGGCTTCCTTCTCAACACCTCGGCGCAGGCCCTGGACATTCTGGACGAGGTCGGCTCGCCCAATCTGGCGCTGCAATACGACATCTACCACATGCAGGTGATGGAGGGCGACATCGCCCATCGGCTGGCGGAACTCCTGCCGCGCATCGCCCATATCCAGATCGCCGACACGCCGGGCCGCCACGAGCCGGGCACGGGCGAGCTGAATTATCCCTTCCTCTTCGCTCATCTCGACCGCATCGGCTACGACGGCTGGGTCAGCGCGGAATACCGGCCCGCGACCACCACCGGGGCGGGGCTTGGCTGGTTTTCCGAGGCGAGCCGCGCCCGCGCCTGACGCGCCGACGCCGTCCGCCCACGCCGCTCAGACGATGCTGAGATAGGGGCGGACCGACGCGCTTTCGCCGGTCCGCTCCGGGGCATCGAGCGCTTCCGCCTCGCCGAAACTCGAAACGGCGACCCCGCCGGCTTCGCTCTTCGCCTGAAGCTTGAGACGGGCGATATGATTGCTCAGCAGATCGAGGTTTTCGATCGACAGTCCCTTGGGGATGTGGAGCACCGCAATCGAGCAGGTCAGCAGCGGATAGGTCTGCGCCCGCCCGCGCCGGTCGTTCGCCACGATATAGCCCTGGCCGCGGTGCTCGGCGTTGTAGAGGCTTTCCACCTGATGGGCGAAGTCGGTGCGCAACTCCCGCATCAGTCCCGCCAGCCGTTCCGGCGGCCATTCGTCGAGGCCGACGAAATAGTCGTCGCCGCCGATGTGGCCGACGAATGCGCCCGGGGTATCGAGCTGGCGCTTCAGCAGGTCCGAGAACAGGATCAGGGCCCGGTCGCCGATGCGGAACCCGTAGGTGTCGTTGAACGGCTTGAAGTTGTCGAAGTCGATATAGATGAAGGCGCGGTCGATGTCGGCGTTTGCGCAGGTGCGCACCACATGGTCGGAAATCGCCGAATTGCCCGGAAGTTTCGTCAGCGGGTTCTGTTCCTGCGCGATCCGCAGCCGGGCCTCGTTGGACAGTTTCAGCAGCGCGTTCGGCAACAGGCAGCCGACATATCGGCCCGCGCGGGTCATCACGATGCCGTCGCTCGGCTCGCTGCCGCCGACATCCACCAGCCGGTCGAGCGGCGCATGCACGTCGGCGATGGCACAGGGACGGATGAACTGCCCCAGGTGGTTGTCGATCGTCGGGTTGAGAAGAAGATCGCGACCGAAGGACATGTAGAGAAAAGACTTGAGGTCGGATTCCCGGATGATCCCTTTCGGCTCGTCGCGCTCGTCCACCACCGGCAGGATGGTCTGTGTCGGGTTCGCGCGGAAGATCTCCAGCGCCTCGGCAACGCTGGCGGTCCGGCACACCGGCGCCAGCCGTTCCATTTCCCGGTCGAGAACGTCGAGATCGGCCGACTTGCGCGCGCTCTTGCGTTCGTTGAGCTCTCCGATCTCGGTGTAGACGGATTTCGCCTCCGAGGGATCCGCGAAGGGGCGGGCGACGAGAAATCCCTGCACGAGGTCGCAACCGACATCCCGGCAGGCGCGCAGCTCCGACGGCGTTTCGACGCCTTCCGCGACCACCCGGATGCCGAGCACATGGGCGAGGTCGACCACGCTTGAGACGAACAGCCGCTTGCGGGCGTCGTTTTGCAGAGCGGTGATGAAGAAGCGGTCGATCTTCAGGATGCCGGGTTCGTACTGGTAGAGCAGCCGAAGCTGCGAATGTCCCTGGCCGAAGTCGTCGATGGCGAAGCTGAAGCCTTCCTCCCGGGCCGCCTGCACGAAGCGGTGGAGGTCGCCCTCGTCGAAGCGCGAGGCGATTTCGGGGATTTCCAGGCACAGGTTGGACGGGGTGAGGCCGTTGCGCGCCATGGCCTCGACCATGGCGGCGAGCGGTGCGGCATCGGGGGCAAGGCCGCGGCCGTCGACATTGAGAAAGAGCTTTGCCTTGCGCGCATCCGCGAATTTCGCGAAACGGGCAATCGCCTTGCGTTGCAGCACGGCTTCCGTCGGGCCGAGGCATCCGTTTTCCGCGGCGAAGTCGAAGACGGCGCAAGGGGTGTGAAAGCCGAGCGACTCACTGCCGCGCAACAAGGCCTCGAACCCGTAGACCGCGCCGGACTGAATGTCGACGATCGGCTGGAATGCATGTTCCAGCGTGGCCTCGACCTGCGCGAGGAACAGCTCCGGCGTGCGGTGCGCATGCCAGTCGTGCATCGGCGCGTCGTCGCTCATCCTCGGTTCCTTGTCGCAACGGGGTGGCCTGACCGGAGGCAATCCGTTGCCGGTTGCCGTGATCAAGCCGGGTGCGGTGCAACATCCTTTGTCAGCGTTTTCTGCCGAGCAGGTCGCGCAGGGCTTCGCCGCGACCGTCAAATGACCTTGCTTGCGCAATGATGCCCGCCGCTGTCGGCGCCGGACGGGCGGACACTCGCCGAAAGGTGTAAACGATCTCTTTGCGGGATATTACATAAGTATTTTTGCTTATATTATTCACAGGTGGCGCAATGCCGCGGCCAATCCCCCGGGAACCGCGAGGTCTGGCGCGGTGCCGCCTTAGCTCCAGCCGCCGCCGTAGGTCTTGTAGAAAATATGCTGCCCGATTTTCTCCAGGCGCTTCATGTGGCGCGCCCAGCGCGGGTTCACATAGGTCGCATGATAGTGCGTCGAGGCGCCGACGCCTTCCAGGTAGCGCTGGCCGGAGACCGTTTCGCGGGCGATCTTCTGCGCCTGTGCCCACTGTCTCGTCTCTGCGGTGCGGTCGCGAATGCCGTCGCAGGCAAAGGAGAACTGGCAGCGGTTGCGCAGGTGGCGGTTCTGGTAGACGACCTTGCAGATCGTGTCCGGATAGGCCGGATTGCGCACCCGGTTCAGCACGACCTGGGCCACGGCGACCTGGCCGTTGAGCGGCTCGCCGCGGGCCTCGAAATAGACGGCCTCGGCGAGGCAGCGCTGCTCCTTGGCGGTGACGACGCTTTTCGGCAGCGGGCTGGTGGCCCACCAGTAGGGGTCGCCGTCGCGTTTCGCTTCCTGGGCGACCTCTTCGGACAGGCCCGGCGCCCCGAGAAGCGCCTCGAACGGCGCGCGCACGTCGGCCATGTTTTCCGGCGCATAGGCGGAGGCCAGTGACACGCTGGTGGCGGCGACGTTGCGGGCCATGGCCAGCCGGGTCAGGTCGAGCGGGCTGGCCGAGCCGTTTTCTTCCGCCTTGGCAAGCATGGCGGCGGTGCCTTCCGGCATGGTGGAGCGGACGAAGGCGACTCGCGGCATGTCGGACGGCTTGCCCGTCTCGAGGATGCTGCCAAGCGCATAGACGGAGCCCGCGGCGACGCCGACCATCTGCCGGTCCGGCGCCATGGAGACGAAACGGTCGCCCTTGGCGGCGCGGTTCACCGGGGTGCGCGCCGGCGGCTGCGTCGGACGGCTGTCCTTGACGAAGGTTTCCAGACCGCGGACCACGGCCGGATCGCTGCCCGGCGCGGCGTTGGTGACGGCATAGTCCGGCGTGTCGCCCTTGCGCGACTTGGATGCGTCGGCGAGCACGAGGCTGGGGGCCTGGCTGCTGCTGTGGGGGGCCGCCTCGATGGCGGACATCCAGCGTGGCGCGTCGCCTCGCGTTGCCTCGATGAGGGCGGAGATATCCTGCTGGGCGATGGTCCCGCTCCAGGCCAGGAACAGCGCCGGCGTCAGGACCGCAAGCCGTGCCGCCGTGCCGAAGCGGCCTCTCGCCTTGCGGCGTCCTGCGGATACAGTTCTTCCCGTGCCAGTCATGCGCGGCAACTCCGGTCCTTACGAAATACACTAGGGGCCGGCACGAAAGACTTTGCGATCGCGCTGCCATGACCGTTATCGTCGCCGCTTAACCTTGAAAGAGAGTTAATGCGCCAAGAATTCCGCGAAATCCTTTGCGTTCGCCGCGAGGCTGCACCCGATCTTGGTTAACGCGGTCGGTGACATTTTACCGAAGGTCTTGGCGTCACGGTGTTTTTTTAAAACGGGCAGGGGGAGGTGAAATGGCAGGGCCGGCCACCGGTCGGGTGGCGGATCGTGAGGCTTGCGGCATGAAGCTGCAACCACTCCGCCGCCTCGAGCGCGTCGCGATGGGCATAAAGCGGATCGCCCAGGATCGGATGGCCGAGCGTCAGCAGGTGCACCCTGAGCTGATGCGAGCGCCCGGTGAGCGGCTCGAGGCGCAGGCGGGTGGTCTCGCCGTCGCGCGCCATCACCCGCCAGTCGGTGCGGGCATGGCGCCCGCCGGCCGGATCGATGTGCTGGCGCGGACGGTTGGGCCAGTCGCAGGCCAGCGGCAGGTTGATCGTGCCGCAGTCCGAAGCCACGCGTCCCCAGACCCGCGCCTCATAGTGTTTGGACACGTGCCGCCGCTCGAACTGCAGGCCGAGGTGACGGTGGGCGTGGGGATTGCGGGCAAGCACGATCACCCCGGAGGTGTCCATGTCGAGCCGGTGGACGATGCGCGCGCCGGGAAAGCGTGCCTCGGCACGGGCGATCAGGCAGTCCGCCAGGTCCGCGCTCTTGCCGGGGACCGTGAGCAGGCCGCTCGGCTTGTCGAGCACGAGAAGGTCGTCGTCGGCATGCAGCACGACGAGGTCGGGCGAGAGCGGCGGCGCATAGGCGCGCGGGACGGGCGGGGTGGTGAGCATGGTTCATCTATCGCGCAGGCCGCGCCGGCGCAAAGCCTTTGGCAGCGCGGATGCGCTCAGCGGCCGCCGACCCTGAGGCCGAGTGCGGGGCGTTCCTTCAGGACCTCGTGGCGGAAGCGGAAGAGGGCTGCCGGACGCCCGCCGGTCTGGGTCGAGGTTTCACCGGTCGGTTCCACCAGATCGCCTTTTTCCACCAGCCGGCGGAAGTTCTGCTTGTGGATGTGGCGGCCCGAGATCGCCTCGACGCAGCGCTGCAGGTCGGTGAGGGTGAAGGCGTGCGGCATCAGCTCGAACACGACGGGGCGGTATTTTAGCTTCGCGCGCAGCCGCGAAATCGCCGTCGCCAGTATGCGGCGGTGATCGTAGAGCATCGGCTGACCGAGCGCGGGCGTCGCCTTGCGTTCCAGCGCGGCCGGGCGACCGTCGCGGCGCGCCTCCTCCAGAAGGCCGGCCTCGTAGAGCAGCTCGCAGCGGTCGAGCACCTTTTCCTCGTCCCAGCTCCCGTCCTGAATGTCGAAGGCTTGATGCACCCGGTCCTCGCGCGACTGCGCGCGCGGCGGGCTTCCCGCCGGCACGGGGGCGGCCATCCACTGTTCCAGAGCAGGCAGGATTTCGCGCGTCACCATGGCCGGGCGGCCCGATCGCCAGTCCTCCCAGGGGAAAAAATCGTACCAGGAGCGCCACTGGGCATGCTGCTGGGCCAGCGCCTCGTCGGAGCGGCTCGTCTGGCGGGCGAGCGCCAGATAGCCGACCGAGACCACATGCGGTCCCTCGTCGGAGTGGATGTGGTGCCGGCCCCGGTCGCCGAAGGTGTAGAGCTGCTCCACATAACCGAGTTTCAGCGCCGTCTGTTCCTCCACCCACTCGCGCAGGCCGATCTCGAAGGTGCGGTGGCGGGTCGGGTCGAACGGGCCGAACGGCAGCGCATAGGGTGGCCCTGCCTGCCCGCCGGGCGCGATGGTCAGCACCTGCGGATGCGGGTCGGCGACGGCGACGATGACCGCGTTCAGTCCGATCTCGATCATCGCGGGGCCGACGCGGCCGGGGGAGCGGAGGTGCCGCCGACCGCGAAGGTGAAGGGCGTTCCCTCATAGGCGTCGGCGCCGCGCCCGATCTCCTTGATCGCCGCACTCATGCGTCCGTTGCGGCCCAGAAGACTGTCGGCAAGTGCGACAAGTCGCGGATTTGGCGTGGCGGAGGGGGACGCCGCCCGCAACGCCTGCGCCAGCGCCTTTTCGTCGGCGTCCGCCTGCAAGGCGCAGGCCGTGATATAGGCGGCCGCGGTGGAGCGGCTGATCCCGGCGAAACAATGGATCACCATCGGGCCGGACAGGTTCCAGCGCCGCACGAAGCCGATCAGTTCCCGGACATGGTCCTCTCCCGGCGGCGTCAGACCCTCCGCCGGGGCGGTGATGTCGTTGAAGGTCAGGAACAGATGATCGTTGGCGTGGATGGACGCGGGACGGGCGACCTGCGTTCCGCCGCTGATCAGGGTGACGAGGTGGCGCGCACGCGTGCGCTCCACGGTTTCTCCCAAACGCGCCAGCGAGCAAACGGTGATCATCGCGTATCCTTGTTGTTGGAGCCTGTCGACACAATGCCTTATCTAGGGCGCTGTGGCGCAGCGGTCATCGAAGATTGCGCCCGCAGGGATTCGATCTCGGCGAAACGCTTCAGAAAGCGCTCCTGGGCGCGGGCCGAAGGCTCTGCCGACAAGCCGAGACGGGGGCCGCCGTCAACGGATCTGGGATAGCCGCGCGGCCTGCCGAAGATCTTCGCCGCCTCCGCATGGGAGAAACCGGCCAGTTCCACCGCCTCGAAATAGGCCGCGATCATGTCGGCGCGCTTGGTCAGCGTCTTCAGCCGCGTTGGAGTGACGGCGGGCAGTCCGAAGCGCAGATGGATCGCGGCCTGCAACCGTGCCTCGATCTCCTTGTAGTTGCCGCCCATCACCGCCTTGAACGGCGAGATCATGTCGCCGATCACATATTCCGGCGCGTCGTGCAGCAGGATGATCTGGCGCGCGTCCGGCGACAGGTCCGGGGTCAGCTCGCGGGCAAGATCCTCCACCAGCAGGGAGTGCTCTGCGACGGAAAAGGCGTGGTCGCCGACCGTTTGCCCGTTCCAGCGCGCCACTCGGGCAAGACCGTGGGCAATGTCCTCGATCTCGACGTCGAGCGGCGAGGGGTCGAGCAGGTCGAGCCTGCGCCCCGAGAGCATGCGCTGCCACGCCCGCGGCGTCGCGGCCCTGGCCGGTTTCGACATTTTATCGCTCACGCGTCGTCGCCCGCCGTCTTCGGCCAGGTAAAGCGCGCCCAGTCGGGGAGCTGCGCGTCGATGGCGACCTCGCCGGCAAGGACGGGCTCGCCGCGTTGACGCGCACCATGCACCCGGTCGAGGCGCACCAGCGCAAGCCCGCTCGCGCCATCCGTGGTGCCGAGCGTTCCGGCGGCCTTGCCGCCGGCGGTGACGGGACTGCCGGGCGCGGGAAGCGGGGCATGGGCCTCAACACGCACGATCCGGCGCCGGGCGGTGCCGCGATGCTGCATCCGGCTCACCACCTCCTGACCGACGAAGCAGCCCTTGTCGAAGGCGACGCCGTGGAGATCGTCCATGTCCGCGTCGTGGGGAAAGGCATCTCCGGGCTGAAAGTCATGCGGGGCCTCCGGCAGGGCAAGGGCGACCCGGCGCGCATGATAGGCGCCGTCGTCGCCCCGCTCGAAGCCGGCCGGCAGATCGGCGCCTGCTTTTGCCAGGATGCGCGTTCCGAAGGCGGCAAGCCGCGGATCGGGCACCGCGATGCCGGGGACATCCGAGGGCCAGTCGCGGCCCCAGGCCGCAAGCACCTGATAGTCGTCGCTGACATCCGCGATCTCGACCTTGGCGCGCAGCTTGTAGAAGCCGAGCCGCTTGGCGAGATCCGCCGCACCGGAGACATGGGTATCGAGCAGATAGGCATCGCCCTCGGCGAAGATCAGGAAATCGAACAGGATCTTTCCCTGCGGCGTCAGCAGGGCGCCATAGCCCGCGCGCTGCGCATCGACATCGTCCAGATCGCAGGTCAGCAGGTTTTGCAGGAACCCGCGCGCGTCTGCCCCGGCGACGCGAAGGACCCGCCGGTCGGTCAGCGGAACGCAAACCCCGGCCGTATCGGTGTCGCTGTTGGGTTCCGTCTGGGTCATGAGAATCCTCCGCCGCTCGTCCTCAACGCGAGATAGGCCGGATCGCGGCGGGCAACAAGAGGGGCCGTGTCGACAGCGATGAACGCGGCACCGGTGGCCCCGGCGAGACTGATCGAGGATCCGGCCCTGCGACGGTGCGTGCGGTCGAAAAACCGACCCTACGGTGGGGCGATTTCGATGCTTTGCGCTGGCGCGACGCAGTAGGATCCGGATAGATATCGTCGTTCGCCGGCATCGTGCCGGCCGCAAAGAAGGTCCTTGTCCTCCATGTGCCGCCTGGCCGCCTACCTCGGGACGGAGATCCCGCTCGAGAACATCATCGCAAGACCGCGCCATTCGTTGCTGGTGCAAAGCCAGGATGCGCGCGAAGCCAAGCTGAGGGTCAATGGCGACGGCTTCGGCATCGCCTGGTACGGCCATCTGCCGGAACCGGGGCTGTTCAAGGATGTTCTTCCGGCCTGGGCCGACACCAACCTGCCGAGCGTGTGCCGGCTGGTGCGCTCAAGGCCGTTCCTGGCCCATGTCCGCGCGGCGACGACGGGGGCCTCGTCGCGCGACAACTGCCACCCTTTCGCCTACGGGCGCTGGGCCTTCATGCACAATGGCGGGCTGGGGGACTTTCCGCGGCTGCGTCGCGACATGGAGGCCTGTATCGCCGACGAGTATTACGCCACCCGGCGCGGCACGACCGATTCGGAACTGTTCTTCCTGATGATGCTGACCAACGGTCTCGACCACGATCCGCAGGCGGCGCTGGAGCGCACGCTTTCGCAGGTCACCGGCATTGCCCGCAAGCGGAGCGACGGAACGCAGCCCCTGCGGCTGACCTGCGCGTTTTCCGACGGAGCGCGCATCTTCGCCTTTCGTCATGCGGATGATGCGAAGGCGCCGAGCTTCTATCTGTCGGAGTGTCTGGATCACGGCGGGCGCGCCTTCGCCTCCGAGCCGCTGGAGGGGCCTTGCGCGCGCTGGCGCGCGGTGGAGCCCGATGTCCTTTATGAGCTTACGGAGACGGACGAACGCAGAAATCCGCTCGGCGTGCAGGCCTGAGGCCGGCATGCGCCGGGTCAGGCGGGGCTTGGCAGCGACCCGCGTCCGCCGAAATTGGCCGACAGGTTGGCGATGCGCGCGCGGGCCGGGATCGGGCGGATGGTGAACAGCCGCGGGATACGATGGTCGGCAATATCGGAGGCCAGCGCCATTAGCGCCTCGATGTTCTCGCCGACCCGGCGGTGGGTTTCTGTCTCGATGCGGATGCGCCGCCACACATGGCGCTGCACGACGAGATCCATGCAGGCCTTGAGGTCGGGGATCAGGAATTCCAGGTCGAGCGTCGGCAGGCCGAGATAGGCGCGCAACTCGTCGAAAATCGTCCTGAGCACCGCCGCATAGGCGGCTTCCTCGGAATTCGGCCGCAGTTCGTTGATGTCGAGGCACTGGATTTGCGCTTCCTCGCGGGCGGTCTCCACGAAGGCGGTGATCTGCGCGCTGGTGAGCTTGCAGGTGCCGTCCTCCAGCGCCAGCTGCTTCATCAGCAGCGACGCCTCGAAGATATCGAGGATGCGGCGCGACAGGACGTGAACCAGCTCGCGCAGTGCCCGCTCCTGCACGGGATTGCATTCCACGAAGTTCATTTCCACGATGTCGAACAGGCCGGCCTCGAAGGCTTCGCTGACGTTTCTGAAACAGGGGTTTTGCTCCAGGAGCCGATTGACGACCGGAAGGGCATCCACTTCGACCGGGCAGTCGGACATGCGAATGTCGTTGATGTCGGTGAACATGGGCTGGGCTATGCGTTCCAGGGCGGTTGGTGTTTTAGACACAGCGGTCTCCATCGCGGACTCACGTCTTCCGCGCTTCCTGTTATGTTTTTTTGATTGGCCGACCGGCTTTCGGTCGTCTTGGTTAAACGATTCCGAATCGCGCCCTGAGTCGCAACGAAGAAATGCGCCTGGAACGCAAGGAAATTTGCGGAAACTCTGCGGTTTTTATGTGGACAAGGGCGAATCGGCTGTCATCTCCTCGCCTGCTTTGGCCCTGCGCCCACCGATCCGCCGAGGTGTGATTGCGGTCACGGAAGCGGCCCCGCAACCGCCATAGCCTGCGACAACTAACCAGGGATTCACGGATCCGCGCTATCGATGATGACGGTCCGGGGACAAAAAGGGCGATGGGTGTGCGTATGAGCAAGATGACAGTCAAGACTTCGGAAAACGACTGCCGACGGCGGTCGGTCGCGGTGCGCGGAGCGATGCTGGGACTGGCGATAGCCCTTGCGGCAACGCCGGCAATGGCGCGTGACACCAAGCCGCTGGAACCGGTCGCCGGCGACAGCATGAAGGCCGGCGCGGCCCTTCTGGCCGACGCGCCGCTCCAGATCCTGGTGTCGCTGAAGGACCAGACGCTCGACGTCTATCGCGGCACGCAGCTCATCGAGAGCACGCGGATCTCCTCCGGCAAGACCGGCTACGGCACGCCGACCGGGATCTTTAGCATCCTGGAAAAACGGCGCCGCCATTTTTCCAATCTCTACGACAATGCGCCGATGCCCTACATGCAGCGCCTGACCTGGTCGGGCATCGCCCTGCACGAGGGCCGGGTGCCGAACTATCCGGCCTCGCATGGCTGCATCCGGCTGCCGCGTGGCTTCGCCAAGGATCTCTTCGGCAAGACCGAGCGCGGCGGGCATGTGATCATCACGCGGGAACGCACGCGCCCCGAAGGCATCCTCCATGCGGCGCTGCCGCGCTCCGGCGCGGGCGAGACCGAGGTCGCGAGCCTCGATCCTGATGCGGTCATGCTGCGTCCGGCCCTTCCGGGTGCCGCCGGCGACGCGCCGGAG
Organism: Stappia stellulata; assembly: GCF_020176715.1. Classification (GTDB taxonomy): domain Bacteria; phylum Pseudomonadota; class Alphaproteobacteria; order Rhizobiales; family Stappiaceae; genus Stappia. Next base: position 20,175 of record NZ_JAIVMF010000019.1, read on the forward strand.
ACGGTCGGCTCGATCGATCGGACGGCGGACACCGCGAAGGCCGAGCCGCGCGATCCGCTGCGCATCCTGATCACACGCACCTCGGCGCGCGAGCGGCTGCGCGACATGCAGCGCGTTCTCGACGAACTGGGATATGCGCCCGGGCCGGTCGACGGGGTGATGGGCCGCAAGACCCGCGCCGCGATCGAGCTCTTCCAGGAAGGCGCCGAGCTGCCCGTGACCGGCGAGCCGAGCGATCTGGTGCTGCGGGCGCTCTATGCCGCGGCCGGCGAGACCGGCCCCGCGACCGGACGCCTCTACGTGCGCCGCAAGTTCAAGGAGATCTATTCCGCCAATGTGGTGCTGAAGGATCCGGATGCGCCGATCGGCACGCACATCTACACGGTGATCGACGAGGGCGGCACGGCAAGCGCCCCGCGCTGGATGAGCGTGACCGCTGCGGCCACGCAAGGCACGGATGCCCACAGCGTGCTCTCGCGGATCGAATGGACGCCCGAGGCCCGCGCCTTTGTGGAGGACCGCCTCGCGCTCGGATCGTCGCTGATCGTGACCGACCGCCCGTTCCGCCTGCATTCCGGCCTCGGCACCGACTTCGTGGTGACAACCCGCCAGTAGGCGCAAGCGATAGCGCACAAGAGCAAGCGTCCTGAATCAAAAACAGCGCCGGCGATCCTTGCCGGCGCTCAGTCTGAAGGCGAAGGGTGCGAACGCTCACCTGCGTCATACCGGGCAAGCGCAAGCGCGACCCGGTATCGGAGAGCCCAACGGCCACGCTTTACAGCGAATTGCCCAACGCGAGGCCGTGCCTCCCCGATCCCGGATCGCAGCTCACGCTGCGTCCGGGACGACGCCCCTTCCAAAGCTTTGTCGTCATCCTCCGCGCCGGCGATTCTCGCCGGCGTTTTATCGGTTCCGCGCCTGTCCGTCGACAAGACGGCCGCACGTGTCAGCCTTCCTCGACGATGTCCACATTGGCGCGGTCGGCGTAAAAGGCGATATATCCCTTCAAAGCCGCCACTTCATCGAAGGGCGCCTCGTAGCTCCAGGCAGCCTTTTCCGCCGCGCCGTCCGAAACGTGGATGTCCCAATAGCTGGCCTCGCCCTTGAAGGGGCAGTAGGTGGCGTGATCGGAGGCGGTGAGCCGCTCCATGTCGACGTCGTCCCTTGGCAGGTAGTGCACGTCCGGGTAGCCGGATTCGCGCAGGATCACGGTCCGGCGGCTTTCGGCGACGGGCTGATCGTAGAGGCTGACACGAACAAGGGCAGTGCTTGGGTGAAGGCTGATGGCATGGTCCGGGTGCGCGGCAAATCCGGGCGCGGGATTGCTCATCGTCGGGATCCTCTTGTCGTCGGTGCGTCCAAAATCAAGCTCGCGCGTCAGTCGCCGGCCACGAAGTAATGCATCGTTCCGTCCGGGCCGATGCCGAGCCGGTAGAACGTCCAGGTGCCGGTCAGGTTCATGTCCGCCATGTCGCCCGCGGTGACGAGCTGGAACAGCTCGACCCTTTGTTCCGGCGTCAGCCGGTCGAAGGGGGTGCGCGCGAAATAGGGCCAGATATACATTTCCTGCGAGCTTCCGACATCGGCATGGACGTAGCCGGCCTCCAGAACCTCGGCCAGGATGGCAAGGATCTCGTAGCCGTCCTCGTCGCCGGAGGCCGACTTCAGATAGTCGATCGGGTCGTCCATCTCGCCGAAGGTGAGGGTCGGCAGCAATTCGTTGCCTTCCAGCACCATGCGCAGCCGCTCCATGTCGCCCGAATGGGCCGCCTCCAGCAATTGCGCGCGCATGCGCGCCACCGGCTTGGGCAGCTCCGCATCGCCGTAATAGACCTTGGGCAGCATGACCTGCGGCGCGTCGGTCGCACCGGCGGCGGCCGTGCCCGGCTCGGCGAGCGGCGTTGCTTCGTTCAACTCGGCGTCGGGAATGAGGGGCGAGGACGGAGCGACGTCGCGCGGCTCGACCTGGATCCGCTCCGTCTGGACGCTCGTCGCCATCGCGGGGCCCGCAAGGGGGAAAATCGAAGCGCACAGTCCGATCGCCAATCTTCGCAGGCCAGTCATTGTCACCTCGGGTTTCAATCGCGTTGCGGTTTCGCGCGACCCTATAGCAAGCCGGCCCCGCAAGAAAACACAGCTTTGTGAATGTCCGGTCCGTGTGTCCATCCCTATCGCACCGGGGGCGTTGAGTGGGGTACCGACAATGAGATAAGCCTTGTTCGTCGGGCGGGAAGGGCCAAGGGGCGTGCCTGCTGTCGAACACGCGAAAAGTGGGCATTTGTGTCGGTAACCGTCTTTTTCCTGATCGGGATCGCGATCGGCGTCGCAACCAGCGCGCCCGTCGGGCCGGTCAATATCGCGGCGATCCAGCGGGCGTTGCGCTATGGCTTCCTGCCGGGGCTGCTTGCCGGCGCGGGCGCCGTGGCGGCGGACGGGATCTATGCCGGCTTTGCCGCCTTCGGGATCACGGCCGTGTCCGATTTCGTCGAGCGCCACAGCGGTCTGATCCAGATCGCCGGAGGCATGCTGGTGATCCTCTTCGGCGCGCGCATCCTAGCCGCCCATCCGCATTTCAGCGAGGAGGACGGCCCGCCGACCAGCCTCTGGGCGGGCATGGGGACAGGCTTTGCCCTCACCATCACCAATCCCGGCGTGGTGCTCGGCTTTCTCGCGATCTTCGGCAGTCTGGGAAAATGGGCGCCCGACCCGGGCGACTATGCCGGCGCGACCGCCATGGTGGCGGGCGTCGTTTCGGGGGCAACCGGCTGGTGGGTGTTCATCTCCGCCATGGTGTCGCGGTTGCGCAGCCGCATGACCGATGCCTGGCTGGTGTGGATCAACCGCGCGTCCGGCAGCCTGCTGATCGCTTTCGGCGTCGCGATCTTCCTCCACCTTTTCCTGGAGGGCTGAACGGGCCTCGCAGCAACAGGTGCTGGCGTCAGTGCAGGGGCTTGAACAGCGTGTAGTCGCCGCGGCGCACGCGCGAGGGCAGGTCTTCCGCCATCTGCGCGACCGCTTCTTCGCCGAAGGTCGTCACAAGGTCGGCGAAGGCGGTGAACAGCGCCGCATGCGACACGGCGGCGGAATCGATCCCGCAGGCGACGGCTTCGGCAAAGGCCTCGTCGATGTAGCCAAGGGCCATCCGACGGATGTCCTGATCCGTGACCGCGACCTCCTCGATCTCGTATTCGCTCTGGTCGGTGTCCCGCATGTCTGTCCGCCCTGGTCCGTGCTCGATGTGTGCGATGAGGACCATCTTTGCGTGAGTCGGGGGCTGAGCGTAAACAATTCCTTAATTAAACCGCTAAAATCCGCCATTTATGGTTAACGCAATGCGGTGACAGGGCGGGAAATCAACGGCCAAACGTTAACGATTGTAGCGGGTGGTTACGTTGCGGATCAGCGCGCCGCCTTCCTCGATGTAGCGCGCCAGGGCCGTCTTCGCTGCAGGCGTACACTGTCGGTAGACCGAGGAAAACCCCCTGTATCCCTGATTGAAGCGTTCGATGAAGCGGCGCGAGCGTGCATCGTCGCTGACTTCCGCATCCAGCAGCGCGCGCATCTGGTCGCGCCACAGCGTTCCGTCGGCCGCGCCGCACAGCGGCCTCAGGTAATGCAGTGCGCCCATGATCTCCGAAAGCCGCATCAGGTCGGCCTCATAGGGCGGGTCTTCCGGCCGCACCTGCGCTGCGGCCGGATCGCGCAGTCCGCTGCCAAGCATCAGCAGTGCGAGCGCGCAGGCAAGCGACGCAGCACGAAGGCCGCGCGTGCGGACGCCGTCACGGGCGGGGGAGCGGGCGCGAAGAGGGATCATGTCGAACATCGCAGGAAAGATGCGCCGGGCGCGTCCGGCGTGCAAGGGGCGCATCCGGAAATTCCGGCAGGGGTAGCGCCGCCTAACCGCCGGTCAGGCGGCGAATGCGCGCCGCCGTTCCGGGCGTCATCGGCCGCCCGTCGAGATCGGCGATCCGCACCCAGGCGGCGTCTTGCGCATCGTCTCCGGCCGTGAGCGTGCCCTGCGGCCGGGTTGCCAGATAAACGGCGATGCGAAATCGAAAGGCGGGCACGGCATCACGCGCCGGGCTGTCCACCTCGACCCATTCGACCGGGTCCGGATCGAGGTCGGCCTCAAGGCCGGTCTCTTCACGGAGTTCGCGCCGGGCGGCATCGCGCGGGCGTTCTCCCGCCTCGACCCGGCCGCCTGGAAGGCTCCAGTATCCAAGATAAGGATCCTTGCCGCGCTGAACCAGCAGCACGGTATCTGTTGCGCGGCACAGGACGCTGACGCCAAGCGGCAGGTCGGATGCCGGCTTTCGGCCGGCGCCTTGCGGATCGCGGGGTGTGTCGCTCACGCGAAGAGGGCGTCGATGGAGGCCTGCGAATCGGCCTCGCCATCGTCGGCCGGATCAAGGTGTCCGTGGATGATGGCGCTGGCATTGGCGATCAGCGGCTTGATTTCCTCCACCGTCTCCATGGCAAGCGTGGCGGCAAGGTCTTCGATCCCCGTCGCCATTTCGCTTGCGGCGCGCAGGCGGCCCTGTTTTTCGCAAACGGCCGTGTCGAGCGTGGCGACCACATCGCGCAACGCCCGGCGGACCGGTGGCGGGGCGGCGTGAAACGCCTCGATCGCCAGGCCCTTTTCCTTGAAGCAGGAGGCCTCGAAATGGTCTTCGTAGCTCAGGGGCTGCCAGGCGAGCACGTCTTCCGCGCAATCGGGCATCGCCGGCAGCATCTCGAGCATCATCACCACTTCATTGAAATGGTTGAGATAGTCGGTCGCCAGGCCGGTATGCGGATTGATATTCGCGGCGGCAAGCCGATCGGTTGCCAAATGGCCTGCCCCAAGAACTGGTTGCGTCTCGCTCATCTGTCCGTCTCTTCGGAACTTTCACCTTGCAGTCTTACCGCCATCGGGTTTCAAATTGCCTAATTGGGAGAATGCGATACCAAGGCAAGCCAGCGGTCGGTCCGACCCCCGAGAGAAACCCGAGGCGAGGTTGCGACGCGATGTGCGGACGATTTGCCCTTTCCGCGACCCCTGAGGAGGTCCGGGCGCTGTTCGGCTATGCCGACACGCCGAATTTCCCGCCGCGCTACAATATCGCACCGACCCAGCCGATCGCGACGGTCCGCGAGGCTTTCGGTGCGCGTCGCTTCGTGCTGGTGCGATGGGGGCTTGTGCCGGGCTGGGTCAAGGACCCGGCAAGCTTCAGCCTGCTGATCAATGCCCGGGCGGAAACGGCGGCGGAAAAGCCCTCGTTTCGCGCCGCGATGCGCCACCGCCGCTGCCTCATCCCCGCCAGCGGCTTTTATGAATGGCACCGGCCGGACGCCGGACCCAAGCAGCCCTACTGGATCCGCCCGCGCGACGGCGGCATCGTCGCCTTCGCCGGACTGTGGGAGGAATGGTGCGATCCCGACGGCGGCGAGATCGAGACCGGCGCGATCCTGACCGTGGCGGCGAATGCAACGGTTGCGCCGGTCCACAACCGCATGCCGGCGGTGATCGCGCCGGAGGATTTCGACTGCTGGCTCGACGTCCAGAACACGCCTTTGAAGGAAGCGCGGGCGCTGTTGCGCCCGGCGCCGGAAAGCCTGTTCGAGACGGTCCCGGTGTCCGCGCGGGTGAACAGTGCAATTGAAGATGCGCCCGACCTCGTGGAGCCCGTGGCCGCGTCGCAGGGCGCGATCCGCGACGAGGCCGCCGCGGAGCCGGCTCCGCCCAAGGCGAAACGGCAGACAGCCAAGGGGCGCAAGCCGTCCGACGATCAGTTCGACCTCTTCTAGCTGCCGGCCGCCAGCCTTTGTGCGGGCGCCTAGCAGGCGTCTGCGGACGCTAGAGAGCCTTTGTGCGGGCGCCTAGCAGGCGTCTGCGGACGCTAGAGGATGCGGCCCGGGTTGAGGGTGCAATTGGGATCGAAGGCGGCCTTGATGCGGCGCATCAGGTCCATCTCGACGTCACTTTTCACCTCGGCAAGCAGGTCGCGCTTCAGCCGGCCGATGCCGTGCTCGGCGGAAATCGACCCGCCGAACTTTCCGACGACATCGTGCACCACCTGGTTCATCTCGTCCCAGCGGGCGATATAGGCAGCCTTGTCGGCATCGAGCGGCTGGCTGACGTTGAAGTGAATGTTGCCGTCGCCCATGTGGCCGAAGGGAACGGGGCGGCAGCCCGGCACGAGCGCTTCCACCGCCGCGATCGCCTCGCCGAGAAAAGCCGGAACATCGGCGACCGGTACGGAGACATCGTGCTTGATCGAGCCGCCTTCCTCGCGCTGCACCTCCGACATGCCATGGCGGATATGCCAGAAATCGGCGGCCTGCTGGCCCGATTCCGCAAGCGCTGCATCCTCCACCAGTCCCGCCTCATAGGCGTCGCCCAGGATCGTCTCCATCAAGGCGCGGGTCGGAGAGGCGTCTTCCGCGTCCTCCGTACCGGCGGAAAGCTCCATCAAGACGTACCAGGGCGAGGGCGATTGCAGCGGATCGCGGGCACCCTGCAGATGTTTGACGGCGAATTCGACGCCGATTCGCGGCATCAGTTCAAAGCCCGTGAGCATAGACCCGGCCCGTGCGCGCGCACGAGAGAACAGCGCAAGCGCGTCTTTGGGGGAGGCAAGGCCGATGAAGGCGACGTCCTGCGCGCGCGGCCTGGGGAAAAGCTTCAGGACTGCGGCGGTGACGATGCCCAAAGTGCCTTCCGAACCGATAAATAATTGTTTCAGATCGTAACCGGTGTTGTCCTTCCGAAGGCTGCGCAGCCCGTCCAGGATGCGCCCGTCCGGCAGCACGACCTCCAGGCCGAGCACGAGATCGCGGGTGTTGCCATAGGCGAGCACGGCGGTGCCGCCGGCGTTGGTGGCGATGTTGCCGCCGATCTGGCAGGAGCCCTGCGACCCCAGGGTCAACGGGAACAGCCGGTCGGCCGCTTCGGCCGCATCATGGATCGCCTGAAGCGTGCAGCCGGCCTCCACGGTCATCGAGAACCCGTCCGCATCGATCGCGCGAACCTTGTTCAGACGCGACAGGCTGAGGACGATTTCCGTGGCGGTTTCATTGGGAATCTGCCCACCGACGAGGCCGGTGTTGCCACCCTGGGGAACGATCTTCAGACCGTGTGCATCGGCGTGGGCGAGGATGGCAGCGACCTCCTCGCGGGTGCCTGGACGCAGCACCATGGGCGTCGTTCCGACATAGAGGTCCCGCCACTCCCGCAGGTAGGGAGCGGTGTCCTCCGGCGCGTGCAAGGCATTGCGCTCACCGACGATTTCAACGAGGCGGGAAAGGGGGGCAGTGTCGGTCATGGGGGCGTGGGCCTGATCGTTTTGGAACCGGAAATTCGGCAAGACGAATATCACATTTCGCCATCACGTCGACCGTGCTGGCACGGCGGCGGGTGGCTTGAAGGCGGCTGGGGGCTGTGCCATACGAACGCGTCCCTGGTGCAGGTGGTTGTGCAGGGGTGGGCTGGTCGTGCCGAATGCGGTGTCCGGCCCTTTACGTGGGCGTGCAGGAGAGATGGCATGGCGGGTACACAAGGACTGATGGCTGGCAAGCGCGGGCTGATCATGGGCGTCGCGAACAATCGGTCCATCGCCTGGGGAATCGCCAAGGCCCTCGCCGATTCGGGCGCGGAACTGGCTCTGACGTATCAGGGCGACGCCCTGCGCAAGCGGGTCGAGCCGCTGGCCAAGGAACTGGGCGCCATCGTCGCCGGCAATTGCGACGTGACCGACGAGGCCTCCATCGATGCCGTCTTCGACCATGTGGCGGAGACCTGGGGCAAGATCGACTTCATCGTCCATGCCATTGCCTTTTCCGACAAGGACGAACTGACCGGCCGTTACGTCGACACGACCGCCGGCAATTTCGCCCGCACGATGCAGATCTCCTGCTACTCCTTCACGGCGGTCGCCCAGCGGGCGGAGAAGCTGATGACCGACGGCGGCTCGATGCTGACGCTGACCTATTACGGCGCGGAAAAGGTCATGCCGCATTACAACGTCATGGGCGTTGCCAAGGCCGCCCTGGAAGCGAGCGTGCGCTATCTCGCCGCCGATCTCGGCAAGGACGGCATTCGCGTCAACGCGATCTCGGCCGGACCGATCAAGACGCTCGCCGCCTCAGGCATCGGCGATTTCCGCTACATCCTGAAGTGGAACGAATACAACGCGCCGCTGCGCCGCACGGTCACCATCGAGGAAGTGGGGGATGCCGCCCTGTTCCTGCTGTCGGATCTGGGACGCGGCATCACCGGCGAGATCCAGCATGTCGACAGCGGCTATCACATCGTCGGTATGAAGGCGGTCGACGCGCCGGATATTTCGGTCGTCAAGGACTGAGCCCATCCGCAGCGGCGTGAAAAGCGCGTCCGGGCGATCTCGGCGATGCGCCGCAGCCGCGCCTGAATTTACCGAAGGACGACGTCATGTCGGAGACGAGCGGCGGCACGAGCAGTGTCGCACCGCCCTACCTGATTTTCATACGCCATGGCCAGACCGACTGGAACGCCGAAGGGCGGATGCAGGGCCATAAGGACATCGAGCTCAACGAGACCGGCCGGACACAGGCGCGGCGCAACGGCAAGGCGCTGAAGGCGCATGTCGAGCAGGCGGGATTGTCGCTGGACGATTTGCATTTCACCGTCTCTCCGATGCTGCGCGCCCTGGAGACGATGCGGATCGTGTGCGCGGAGCTGGAGCGCGGGGACAGCGCCTTCACCGTCGACGAGCGCTTGCGCGAGATCACATTCGGCGTTTGGGAAGGGTTCACGATCCCGGAACTGAAGGCACAGTCGCCCGAGCTTGTCGCCCGGCGCAAGGCCGACAAATGGGGCTTCGTGCCTCCGGAAGGGGAAAGCTACAAGATGCTTTCCGGCCGGATCGGGGCCTGGCTCGCGACCGTCACGCGGCCGACCGTGGTGGTCTCCCATGGTGGCGTGATGCGCGTGGTTCAGGGTCTTTTGCTCGGGATCCCGACGGACGAGGTCCCGAAGCTTGATGTGCCGCAGGACCAGTTCTTCGTCTGGGACGGGTCCAACCTCGACTGGGTCTGACCCCGGGAAGACCCATCTGACCGGCGCCGCATCCGGTACGGGAGCGGCGCGCCGGTCGCGCGATGGGCCGGATCGAGGGGCTTTTAGTCGAGGACCTGAAGATCCGTGAGCGTCTTCTGCTCGCCGTTTTCGTCGAAGAAGGCGAGGACCTTCAGGCCGGGCTTGAGGTCGTCGACGAAGAAGTCGACCGGGATCTCATAGCGGTTTCCGTCCGAAAGCTGCATTTCGGCATTGGTCGGATCGATCTCGACTATCGTGGCCTCGACCTCGCCCGCAAGCGCGGCTCCAACCGTCATGGCAACCGCCAGTCCGGCCGCAATGCCTTGTAGAATAAGACGTGTCATTTCCTTCTCCGTCGGATCGCGCCAAACGCGCGCAGCTCCCCATCTCACATCTTCCTTAAACCGGAAATCTGTGGCGGCGAAGCGGCAAATGCGCAGCCGGCCGATGATCTTTACGCGGTTTCTTCGCGGTCTTCACACATCTGTGTGTTCGCTTGCCCGATTTGCAACCATCTGGCCAATTTCCGCGTATCTAGGGGTAGGCAGGGCTTGGTGAGGCAGACCGCACGTGTGGGGGCGGAGCGAAAGGATAGGCGAATGATGGCGGATCATTCGAGCGCCCAAACTCGATTTTACGCTGACCTGCCGGTGTTCACGGAGTTTTCCGGTGTGGCCGACCGGCGCTCCTATGCGCCCCTCCCGGATGGCTGGGTCCTGCTTGCCGCCGATATCGTGCGCTCGCGCGACGCGCTGGCGGCCGGCAATTACAAGACGGTCAACATGATCGCGGCGGCGGCCGTGGCGGCGGTGCTGAACGCGTCGCAGAACATCGAGCTCCCTTTCGTCTTCGGCGGGGACGGCGCCATGGCGGCCGTGCCGCCGCATCTGGCCGAAGAGGCCGGACAGGCGCTGGCCGGGGTTCGGGTGATCGCCCGTGAAACGGCCGGTCTGGATCTTCGTGTCGCCGCGATCCCGGTCGCGGATCTCAGACGCGCCGGCGCCGATCTCAGGGTGGCGAAGCTTCAACTCAGTCTTGGAAACAATCTCGCCATGTTCTCGGGCGGGGGAATCGCGATGGCGGAAACGATCCTCAAGGACCCGGACCGGGTCGCGCCCTACCGGTTGCGCGAGAAAGACGGCGACGTCGCAACGGTACTCGACGGTCTGTCCTGCCGATGGGAGCCGGTTCCCGCCGAGCACGGGCATATCGTCACCTTGATGCTTCGGCCCCAGGACAGCAGCCCCGAAGCCCTCGCGGGGCTGATCACCGATCTCGACCGGCTGCTGGAGAACGACTTTTCCGGCGCTGTTCCAGGCAGTGCGCCCGTGCGCCGGACGTCGTTGCGGTTTCGCTTCCCGCCCTCGGGCCTGTTGCGCGAGGCGCGAACCCTTGGCTTGGCGCGTGGTTTCTGGCGCGTGCTGTCGCGGGCGACCTTCGAGGCGATGGTCTTCCTCGTCGCGGTGACGCTCCGTCGCCGGGTCGGCCCGCTGGAGCCGGAGCGCTATCTCGACGAGGTTGTCCGAAATACCGACTTTCGCAAGTTCGACGACACGCTGCGTCTCGTGCTCGACCTGAACGACTTGCAGCGCGGCGCGCTCGAGAATTATCTGCGCAAGGGAGAGGCGGACGACCGTCTCGTCTACGGCATGCATGTGTCGCGATCCGCCCTGATGACCTGTCTGGTGTTCTCCATCGAGGAGAGCCGGCACGTGCATTTCGTCGATGGCGCAGGGGGCGGGTTTTCCCGCGCGGCCCGTGATTTCGATGTGCGCGCCACCGCAGCCCTCGCCCGCCGCAGCGCACTGCCCGAGACCGGCAAGGGCGAGCCGGGCGACAGCGGAAAAGCCGCCGGGCGGAGCGGCTGAACGGCGGCGCAAACCGCGTGGGGAACAGGCCCGGCTTTTGCCCAGGGTGATCCGCACGGGCGAGTTTCCGGTTTCCCTCCTCGCATTCCCCCACTAGAAGGGAGGACTCGCGGGGACGGTCCCCGCGCATCGTGTCATCGCCCGCCCGGATCGAGTTTCCATGTCGCACAACACCTTCGGCCATCTTTTCCGCGTCACGACCTGGGGAGAAAGCCACGGGCCGGCGCTCGGCTGCGTCATCGACGGATGCCCGCCGCGCCTTGCCATCAGCGAAGCGGAGATCCAGGCGTTTCTCGACCGCCGCAAGCCGGGCCAGTCGCGCTTCACCACCCAGCGCAAGGAAGCGGACGCGGTGAAGATCCTCTCCGGCGTGATGGTCGACGAGGATGGCGAGACCCGCACCACCGGCACCCCGATCTCGCTGATGATCGAGAACACCGACCAGCGCTCCAAGGACTACGGCGAGATCAAGGAGAGCTACCGCCCCGGACATGCCGACTACACCTATGATGCCAAATATGGCATTCGCGACTATCGCGGCGGCGGCCGGTCCTCCGCGCGCGAGACCGCCGCACGGGTCGCCGCAGGCGCCATTGCGCGCAAGGTGATTGCCGGCATGCGGGTGCGCGGCGCGCTGGTGCAGATCGGGCCGCACAAGGTCGACCGCTCGCGCTGGGACTGGGACGAGATCGGCAACAATCCGTTCTTCTGCCCGGACGCAACGACGGCGGCCCGCTGGTCCGACTATCTCGACGCGATTCGCAAGGACGGCTCCTCCGTCGGTGCGGTGATCGAGGTGGTCGCCGACGGCGTTCCCGCCGGTCTCGGCGCGCCGCTCTACGGCAAGCTCGATCAGGATATCGCCAGCGCGCTGATGTCGATCAATGCGGTCAAGGGCGTGGAGATCGGCAACGGCTTCGAGGCGGCGGAACTCACCGGCGAGGCCAATGCCGACGAGATGCGCATCGGCGCGGATGGCCGGCCGCAGTTTCTGTCCAACAATGCCGGCGGTGTGCTCGGCGGGATTTCCTCCGGCGAGCCGGTGGTCGCGCGTTTCGCGGTTAAGCCGACCTCGTCGATCCTGACGCCGCGCCGGTCCGTCACACGGGGCGGAGAGGAGGTCGATGTGCGTACCAAGGGCCGTCACGACCCTTGCGTTGGCATTCGCGCCGTGCCGGTCGGCGAGGCGATGCTTGCCTGCGTGTTGGCCGACCACCTGCTGCGCCACCGCGGCCAGGTCGGCTAGGCTTCTTGATTTTCAGTATTGCTGAAAAAGTACCGCACCTTTCATTGCTACTGAAAGGTGTTTGGGGTAGGGTGTCGGCATGCGTCTCGATGAATGGCTTGCCCAGTCCAAGGAAACCCGATCCGCCTTTGCGCGCCGTGCCGGCCTGTCGCCGGCGGCGGTGACGGCATTGTGCAACGATCCGGGCGTCTGGGTCTCGCGCGACAGTGCAGAGCGCATCGCCGCCGCCACGGGCGGCGCGGTAACCCCGAACGATCTTCTCGGCCTGAAAGGACCTGTGGCTTTGGATCTGTCCCAGCAACGTGTCGCGGAGGCCATCCGCGCATTCGAGCGCGGCGAGATGCTTGTCGTGACCGACGATGACGACCGCGAGAACGAAGGCGACCTGATCGTCGCCGCCTCGCTTGTGAAGCCCGAGCAGATGGCCTTCATGGTGCGCCACACCTCCGGCATCGTCTGCGCGCCGATGACGCGCGAAACCGCCCGCCGGCTGCGTCTCGACCCGATGGTGGCCGACAATGACGCGCCGCTGTCGACCGCCTTCACGATTTCCGTCGACTATCGCCACGGCCTGACCACCGGCATCTCGGCGGAGGAGCGCTGCTCCACCGTGCGCGCGCTGGCAAACTCCAATGCCGGTGCGGCGGATTTCGCCCGGCCGGGACACGTCTTCCCGCTGGTCGCCCGCGAGGGCGGGGTGCTGATGCGCTCCGGCCATACGGAAGCCGCCGTCGACCTGTGCCGGCTTGCCGGCCAGCCGGAAGTCGGCGTGATCTCCGAGCTCGTCAATGACGACGGTACGGTCAAGCGCGGCGCCGAGGTGGCGAATTTCGCCGCCGAGCACGGCCTCAAGATGGTTTCCGTCGCCGATCTCATCGCCTGGCGCCAGCGCATGGAGCGGCTGGTCGAGCGTGTCAGCGAGCAGCCGGTCGAAACCGTCGCCGGTCCGGCCTACGCGGTGACCTATTCCACGCCCTATGACCCGATGCATCACGTCGCCGTCGTCTATGGCGACATTCTCGACGGGCGCAATGTGCCGGTGCGGTTGCAGCTGGAATCCGTGCTCGACGACGTCTTCGGCGAAACGCGGGTGCTCGACGACGTGCTGCGCGATTTCGCGGGCCGCGGTCGCGGCGTGGTCGTCTATCTGCGTGAGGGCTCGGTGGGCGTCGCGCGTCAGGCGCGGCGGGCGCGCAGCGATCTTGCGGCAGCCGAGCTCGAGGAGCACCAGTCGGCCCAGGCGCGCGAGGAACAGTGGCGCGAAATCGGACTGGGCGCGCAGATCCTCAAGGATCTCGGCGTCAACTCGATCACCCTTCTGGCCTCGCGCCAGCGCCACTATGTCGGACTGGAAGGCTTCGGCATCGCGATCGAGGGCACGGAAATCCGCGAAATTTGAACATCCGTTCAAAAAAAAGGCCGAGCGAAAGCTCGGCCTCAAGTCGATCACTGTGCACGTGGCCCCATCGACCACAACCTCTGTTTAGTAGTTTTTGGCCTTCTGTGCATCACCTAAATGGGTGAGGTGGTCGAATTTATATGCCGAGTGCCCCGTTTTTATCGGCTTTTTGACGCTGCGGCACTGTGCATTGCGGATCGCCAGCGCAACCGGCCTGCTGACAGAAGCTCTGTTGCGGGCGGATTTGCGCCCTATGTGCCGTTGGTGGTATGCACCGCGCCAGCCGGATCCTCCGGCGCGCAACAACACTTGGGATCACATTCGTGTACCAGCGCCCCGATACGCCGCTTCTCGACACCGTTTCCACGCCGGCCGACCTGCGTCGTCTGCCGGAAAAGGATCTGCGCCAGCTCGCCGACGAGCTGCGGGCGGAGATGATCGACGCCGTGTCCGTGACCGGCGGCCATCTTGGCGCCGGCCTTGGCGTCGTGGAGCTGACGCTGGCGCTGCACTATGTCTTCGATACGCCGAAGGACCGGCTGATCTGGGACGTCGGCCACCAGTGCTATCCGCACAAGATCCTCACCGGCCGGCGCGACCGGATCCGCACCCTGCGCCAGGGCGATGGCCTTTCTGGCTTCACCAAGCGCACGGAGAGCGAATACGACCCGTTTGGCGCGGCGCATTCCTCCACGTCGATTTCCGCCGGCCTCGGCATGGCGGTTGCGCGCGATCTCGACGGCGGCAGCAACAACATCATCTCCGTGATCGGCGACGGCGCGATGTCGGCGGGCATGGCCTATGAGGCGATGAACAACGCCGGCGGACAGCATTCGCGCATGATCGTCATCCTCAACGACAACGACATGTCGATTGCCCCGCCGGTTGGCGCGATGAGCGCCTATCTGGCGCGCCTGGTGTCGGGCCGCGCCTATTTGTCGCTGCGCGACGCCGCCAAGCAGCTCGCCAAGGTGCTGCCGCGCCAGCTCCAGCAAAAGGCCGCCCGCGCCGAGGAATATGCCCGTGGCTTCTGGACCGGCGGAACGCTGTTCGAGGAACTGGGCTTCTATTACGTCGGCCCGGTGGACGGCCACAACCTCGACCACCTGTTGCCGGTTCTCAAGAACGTGCGCGACACCCATCAGGGACCGGTGCTGATCCACGCCGTGACCCGCAAGGGCAAGGGCTACGAGCCGGCGGAAAACTCCGCTGACAAATATCACGGCGTCGCCAAGTTCGATGTGGTGACCGGCAAGCAGGCAAAGCCCAAGGCCAATGCCCCGTCCTACACCCGCGTCTTCGCGCAAAGCCTGATCCAGGAAGCGGAACGCGACGAGAAGATCGTCGGCATCACGGCGGCCATGCCGGATGGAACCGGTCTGGATCTCTTTGGCGAGGCCTTTCCCAAGAGGATCTTCGATGTCGGCATCGCCGAACAGCATGCGGTGACCTTCTCCGCCGGTCTGGCGACCGAGGGTTACAAGCCGTTCTGCGCGATCTATTCCACCTTCCTGCAGCGCGGCTACGACCAGGTCGTCCACGACGTCGCGATCCAGTCGCTGCCGGTGCGGTTTCCGATCGACCGGGCGGGTCTCGTCGGCGCCGACGGACCGACCCATGCCGGCAGTTTCGACACGGCCTATCTTGCCTGCCTGCCGGGCTTCGTCGTCATGGCGGCGGGTGACGAGGCGGAGCTGCGCCACATGGTGGCGACCGCAGCCGCCTATGACGAGGGCCCGCTATCCTTCCGCTATCCGCGCGGCGAGGGCATCGGCATCGAGCTTCCGCAGCGCGGCGAGGTGCTGGAGATCGGACGCGGGCGCATCCTGCGCGAGGGTACCAAGGTGGCGCTGCTGTCGTTTGGCGGGCGTTTGCGCGAATGTCTGGCGGCGGCGGATGAACTCGATGCGGCCGGTCTGTCGACCACGGTCGCGGATGCGCGCTTCGCCAAGCCGCTCGACGAGGCGCTGATCCTGCGTCTGGCGCGCGAACACGAGGTGCTGGTGCTGGTGGAGGAGGGCTCCGTCGGCGGCTTCGCCAGCCATGTGCTGCAGCTTCTCGCCACGCGCGGGGTGCTCGATGCCGGGCTGAAGGTGCGCCCGCTGTGCCTGCCGGATACCTTCATCGAGCACGACAAACCGGAGCGCATGTACGCCCAGGCGGGGCTCGATGCCGAAGGCATCATGAAGACCGTCTTTCAGGCGCTCGGACAGGACGCGGCGGCAGGCATTCGCCGCGCCTGAGGGGGCGTGGTTCCCGGCAAAACCTGACCGTAGGTCGGTCAAGCCATGTGGTGACCCACACCCATGTGCGGCCGCTATGCGTTTACGCATTGTTGACAGGGTGACCGGAGATCTGTGAGGGTCGCCAGACAGTTGCGAGCGTCGGCACACGTCGGCGTTCGTTTTTGGTTGGCGAAGAATGTTTCTTCTTTCTCTCGCAGGTTTCCGAAATTCTGTCCGGTTGGAGTGTGTCCATGGCGCAAGCACTGGCCCCCGTAACGGCGCTGTTGTTGTCGATTGCCCTGCTGATCGCGGGACATGGCCTGCAGAGCACGCTGCTCCCGCTTGCCGGGTCTCAGGCCGCGTTCTCCGACATCGCCATCGGTGTGATTTCCTCCAGCTATTTCGTCGGGCTTGTCCTTGGCTGCATCGGCGCGCCCTATGTGATCATGCGCGCCGGCCACATCCGCGCCTTCGCCGCGCTTGTGTCGCTGATGTCGGCGGCCGCGATCCTGCATCCGATCCTGGTCGAGCCGATTGCCTGGAGCCTGATCCGCGTCGTCTCCGGCTTCTGCCTCGCCGGCTTCTACATGATCGTGGAAAGCTGGCTGAACGAGCAGGCGAGCAACGAAAATCGCGGCACGATCATGTCGATCTACATTGTGCTGGTCTACACCGCGATGACGCTTGGCCAGGTGTCGATCACGGCGATGGATATTTCCACCTTCGTGCCCTTCGCGGTTGCCTCGGTGGCGGTGAGCCTCGCGGTCATTCCGGTCTCGCTGACCACGGCGAACCAACCCGCGCCGATCACCGTGGTTCGGTTCCGCCCGGCAAAGCTCTATCGCACCTCGCCGACGGCGCTGGTCGCGGTGCTGCTGATCGGCGTGACCCAGGGCGGCCTGTGGATGATGGCGCCGCTCTATGCCATCCAGATCGGCCTTTCGACCGACAATGCGGCCTTCTTCGCGGCGACCCTCGTCGGCGCCGGCGCCCTGTCGCAATGGCCGATCGGCCGCCTGTCGGACCGGATGGATCGCCGCTACGTGCTGCTTGGACTGGCGGTGACGGCGGTGATCGTCAGCCTGATCTTCTCGACGCTGACGATTTCGGGCCTTGGCATGGCGCTGATGCTTGCGCTCATGATCGGCGTGGCGACCCAGCCGGCCTATGCCATCGCCGCCTCGCATGCCTATGACTATGCAGATGCCGACGACTACGTCGAGACCTCCTCGGGGCTGACGCTCGCCTTCGGCATCGGCTCGGCGGTCGGCCCGATCTGCGCCTCGCTGGTGATGGCGCGTGTCGGACCCTCTGGCCTGTTCCTCCAGGTCGCGCTGGTCCAGCTGGTGATGGGCGGCTACATCGTCTCGCGCCTGTTCCAGCGCTCGTCGCTCTCCACCGAGGAGAAGACCGATTACGACTACGCCTCCACCGCGCAGGTCGGTTCGGTGATCACGCCCGAGCCGCTCGACCTTGACGATTCGCTCGTGATTCCGCCGGAAGAGTTTCCGGCCTATGAGAACGAGCTGGATGGCGCAGAGGTGCACATCATGGACGAGGTCGTGGCGGCCGCGTCGAACGAGGACGAGCCGGAGGCCAGCCCGCTGAAGACCGCGTGACGCGGCCCGGCATCGGCTGCGGCAATTGAGCGCTCGACGCGCAGATGGCTTTACTGCATTGTCGCGCCGATGATCGGGATGAGCACCTTTTTCAAGAGCCTGCGACGCGAGGCGCTGCCTTTGGCGGTGCTTGCGATCCTTGCGCTCGTGCTCCAGGGCATCGCCGGGCCGGTCGTTTCGGCGGCCCGCGCGCAAGCCGAGCCCGGTCTTCAGATCCTTTGCCTGAACGATGTCGCCGCGCCCGGCAGTTCGCAGTCCGCGCCGTCCGGACATGACGCCGGGTTCTGCACCTGCGGCCCGGTCTGCCCTCATGGCGCCGCCTGTCAGCTGTTGCGGGGCCTGGGTCCCGTTGGCTGGACCCCGCAGAGGCCGGAGGCGCCGTCCTTTGCCGCGCGCCGCGCATCCGCGCAAACGCGTCCTTCCGAACGCTTCGGCGCGCTTGGCGCTATTCGAGGCCCGCCCCGCGGTCAGATCGCGGCCGGCTGACGCGCTATCCGCGTCGCTCTGCCGGTTTGATGCGCGGGCCGGATGTCTTCCGGCCGTCCCTGATTGATTTCGGCCGTGCCGCGGCGAGACCGCCGACCGTAGGCCGACATTTCCGGAATGGACTGAACATGACGTTTTTCAAGACCCTTCTCGTTGCGGCCGCCCTTGCGTCCGCGTCGCTGGCGACCGTTTCCCTGCCGGCCGTGGCCGGGGACATCGCTCTCGGCGATCTGACGCTGTCCGGTGCCTGGACGCGCGCCACCCCGCCGCGCGCCGTTGCCGGCGGCGGTTTCATCACCATCGTCAACGCCGGGGAAGAGGACCGGCTGGTCTCCGCGCAGGCTGGCGTCTCCGACAAGACGGAACTGCATGAAATGGCGGTCGTCGACGGCGTGATGAAGATGCGCGAAATGGCCGACGGCATTGCCGTTCCCGCCAAGGGCACGCTGGAACTCAAGCCCGGCAGCTACCATGTGATGTTTCTGGGCCTGAATGCACCGCTCAAGCAGGGCGATGTCGTGCCGGTCACGCTCACCTTCGAAAAGGCCGGTTCGGTCGAGGTGCCCTTTGCCGTGGAGAAGATCGGTGCCAAGGGAATGGGCATGCAGCAGGGCCACGGTCAGATGAACGGTGGCATGAAGGCCGGCGGCGGCATGAAACACGGCCAGCCCAAGAACTGAGGACGGTATGTCTGGATTGAAAATGCTTCGCTACGGTGCCTGGGCGGCTGTCGTCCTGGTCATCGCCGCCGTCGCGTTCGTGACGGTCAACCACTACCGCGAAGCGGGAGGCGGGGGATCCTTTTCCCCCGTCGCCAGCATCGGCGGTCCCTTCACCCTGACCGACGCGGCCGCCGGCAAGACGGTGACGGAAGCGGATTTCAAGGGAACGCCGAATGCGTTCTTCTTCGGCTTCACCTTCTGTCCGGACGTCTGCCCGACGACGCTCGCCGAAGCGCAAGGCTGGATCGAGGAACTGGGCGCGGATGCCGACAAGATCGACTTCGCCTTCATCTCCGTCGATCCCGAACGCGACACGCCCGAGGTGATGCGCGACTATGTGGCGGCCTTCGACCAGCGCATCCGCCCGCTGACCGGCACGCGCGAACAGGTTGATGAAATCGTCAAGGCCTACCGCGTCTATGCCAAACGGGTGGAGCTCGACGATGGCGACTACACCATGGACCATTCGGCCTCCGTCTTTTTGATGGATGCCGACAACCGCTTCGTGGGAACCATCGCCTATGGCGAGGCGCATGAAAACGCGATGGCCAAGCTGCGCCGCTTGATCGATGCCGGCTCCTGACGGACACTGGAAGTCATGAGCACGTCGTCCGCCTCCCTGCGCACGCCCCTGATGGTGCTTGGCGCCCTTCTTGTCGCGATCCTCTTCGCGGCAACGGGCGCCCTGTGGTGGCGCTATGGCGAGAGCGTCTTCGTCGACCGGCTGCTGACGGGGCTGGCCAATTGCTTCTGAGCAGCGGGCGGGGCCCCGGCAATGGCTGAGCGCGAGCGGCTGGACACGGTGATGGTCGCGCGCGGCCTGGCCGAGACCCGCGCCCGTGCCCGCGACGCGATCCTGCGCGGCACCGTGCGTGTTGACGGTCAGGTGGTTGAAAAGCCGGGTCAGAAGGTGCCGGTGGACGCGGCACTGGAGACCGGCGATCCGGCGGCGGCCTATGTGTCGCGCGCCGCGCTCAAGCTCAAGGCCGCGCTGGAAGTCTTTGCGATCGATGTCGCGGGTAGGATCGCGCTCGATCTCGGCGCCTCTACCGGCGGTTTCACGCAGGTTCTTCTGGAGGCGGGCGCCGCCCGCGTCCATGCGATCGACGTCGGCCATGGCCAGCTGCATCCGCGCATTGCCGCCGATCCGCGCGTCAATCGGCGCGACGGGGTCAATGCCCGCGCGCTGACACGTGACGATCTCGACGGGGACACGCCAGCGATCGTCGTGTCCGACATGAGCTTCATCTCGCTGCGTCTTGCCTTGCCGCCCGCGCTGGAGCTGGCGGCACCGGGCGCGCGCGGGGTCTTTCTGGTCAAGCCGCAGTTCGAGATCGGCCGCGAAGGCGTCGGCAAGAAGGGGCTGGTCGAACCGAAGGCTGCCGAACGCACCGCGCGGGCGCTGGCCGAGTGGTTCGATGCCCAACCCGGGTGGTCCTCGATCGGGTTCGAGCCCTCGCCGATCACCGGCGGCGACGGCAATCGCGAGTGGCTGCTGGCCGGCCGAAAGGACGGCTGACGATCGCCCGATACGCGATTGTCTTGCCTTTCCGCCTGCATCCCTGTAACCGGCGCGGATGACAAGCGAGATCACCTGCACCATCGAGACCCTGGCCCACAAGGGCGAGGGGCGCGCCGAGACGGCCGACGGCCCCGTCCATGTTCCCTTCACGCTGCCCGGTGAGACCGTGCGCATTGCCCGCGACGACGGTCGTGCGCGGCTCCTGGAGGTGCTGACGCCGGCGCCGGAGCGCGTCGAGCCGCTGTGTCCGCATTTCGGCACCTGTGGCGGCTGCGCCCTTCAGCACATGGACCAGCGGGCGATCCTCGACTGGAAACGCGATCAGGTGATCGCGGCTCTCGCCGCGCGCGGGTTTGCCGATGTCGACGGTCTTGTCGAGCCGACGGTGGATGCCACCGGAGAGGGACGCCGCCGCGCGGTCTTTGCCGCCGCGCGCGCCGGATCGCGGGTGATGCTCGGCTTTCACGAACGCGCCAGCCACCGTCTGGTGGACCTGCGGGTCTGTCCGGTGGTCTTGCCGGAAATTGTCGCGGCGATGGACGATCTGCGCGAGCTGGCATCGCTGGTCATGCCGCGCAAGGGGGAGGTGACCCTCACCGTTCTTGCGACCGGGACCGGCCTCGATGTGGCGCTGGCGACACCGGCAAAGATTTCTCCGCGCAGCGTGCCGCAGATCGTCGAGCGGGCGATGGGAGCGGGGTTCGCGCGCCTGTCGCTCAACGGCGAGACCCTTGTGGAGGCGCGTGCGCCGATCCTCTCCGTCGACGGGCTGCCGCTTGTTCCGCCACCCGGCGGCTTCGTGCAGGCAACGCTGGCCGGCGAGCAGGCCCTTGCCAAGCGCGTGCTGGAATGTGTGGGCAAGGCGCGCAATGTCGCGGATCTCTTCGCCGGCTCCGGCACTTTCGCGCTCAGGCTTGCCCGCCGTGCCCGGGTGCATGCGCTGGAAGGCGACCGGGCCGCGCTGAAAGCCCTCGATGGGGCGATGCGCGCCGGTGCGGGCGCCTTGCGCGAGGTGCGGGGCGAGCGCCGCGACCTGTTCCGCAATCCGCTGACCGCAACGGATCTCGACGATTTCGGCGATGGCTACGACGCGGTCGTCTTCGATCCGCCGCGCGCCGGTGCCGAGGCGCAGGCGCGCGAACTTGCGCTTTCCAAGGTGAAGACGGTGGTGGCCGTCTCGTGCAACCCGGCGACCCTTGCGCGCGATTTGCGCCACCTCGTTGACGGTGGCTACCGGCTTCGCTCGGTGCTGCCCGTGGATCAGTTCCGCTTTTCGCCCCATATTGAGGTGGTGGCAGGCCTGACGCGCGACTGATCGCACGCCTCCTGCCTGAGGGACAGGAGGCCGAGATGTCGGAAACCGCGCTTTCAACCTGGACACGGCGGGCACGTTATGCGGCCCGTCAGGGCGCGCGCGTGACGTGGTTCGCCGCTCATGGCGAACTGGCGCAGGCGATCACCCGCCGCGTGTCCCGTCGGCACCGGACGGAAGAGGCGGAGGCTCCGTCCCCCGCCGCGCCGCGAAAGCCGCGCCGCAACACGCCGGATCAGCGGCGCCTGTTCGCGCAGATCGCGGATCTGTTTCGCCGCGACCTCGCCAATATCGAGGCGGGGCACTATCCGGTGCCGGACGGCGAGTTCGGCTCGCCGCTCAGGTTTCTCGATCTCAGCCGGCGCTTCCTGCGGGACGTCCCGGAGGTTGCCCGGCGGCGCGTGACGGGCGCGCATCAGGAGGTCTTCGAGGCAACGCGCGAGGCGCCGAAGGGCCTGCCGCGCTACTATCGCCAGAACTTTCACTATCAGACCGACGGCTGGCTCTCGCGCGACAGCGCCCGGATCTACGACTTTCAGGTCGAGGTGTTGTTCAAGGGAGCGACGGCGGCGATGCGGCGCCAGGCGCTGGTGCCCTTGTCGCAGCTGTTGCGCCAGCGCGATCAGCGCCATGTCGCCTATGCCGACATCGCCTGCGGCACGGGCGGACTGCTCGCGCCGGCGCTTGGTGCCTTTCCGCGCATGCGGGGGCTCGGTGTGGACCTGTCGCACCCCTATCTCCAGCATGCCCGCGCGGCCTTGCCGAAGCGTGCCCGCGGCCGGGCTTCCTTCGTCACCGCGCCGGCGGAGGCCTTGCCCTTCGCCGACGACAGTCTCGACGTTGCAAGCTGCGTCTATCTGTTTCACGAATTGCCGCCGAAGATCCGCCGCGCGGTGGCGGGCGAATTCGCCCGCGTGCTGAAGCCCGGCGGCCGGCTGATCTTCGCCGACAGCTTGCAGGCGGGCGACCTGCCGGAAAACGACGGTCTGCTCGAGCTGTTTCCAGCACTTTTTCACGAGCCCTATTACGCGGGCTATCTGACGGACGATCTCGACGGGGCGTTCGCGGCGGCGGGCCTGCGGCGCCGGGACCTGACCTGCGCCTTTCTGACGCGCATCGCCGTCTACGAGAAACAGGCCTGAGGAGGGAGCGGGTCAGTCGACGTCGAGCGGTTCCGTGCCGGCTGCGCTGCCGTCCTCGGCAAGCTGGATCTTTTCCACCTTGGCCTCGGCCGACTTGAGCAGCCGGTCGCACTGGCGCCGCAGCGCGTCGCCGCGCGAATAGAGCTTGATGCTTTCCTCGAGCGGCACGTCGCCGCGTTCCAGCCGGCCGACGATGTCCTCGAGTTCCTTCAGCGCCGCCTCGAAGGACAGCGCCTCAATTCCCGGGTCTGTGCTCTCGCTGGTCAAGACGGGCTCCTGCGGGTCATTGTGCATGGGCTCAACCGTAAAGACCGGCAGCCGGCGGGGCAAGCGGCCCGCCGGCGTCGTGAACAGCTTAAGGGGGCGGTCGCTCAGGCGTTCATCAAGGTCATGACATGGGCCGCGACGGAGCGCGCCAGACCCTCCAGATCGTAGCCGCCTTCCAGAAGCGACACGACGCGTCCCTCGCACTGCCGGTCGGCAAGCTCCATCAGCTTGACGGTCGCCCAGGCGAAGTCGGCCTCGACCAGCCGCAAGCCGCCGAGCGGATCGCGCACATGCGCGTCGAAACCGGCCGAAATGATCAGAAGATCGGGCGAAAAGGCTTCCAGACGCGGCAGGATGGCGATCTCCATCGCCTCGCGGAACTCCGCGCCGCCGTCGCCGGCGGCAAGCGGAGCATTGACGATGGTGTCCGCCTCGCCGCGCTCGTTGGCGGCCCCCGAGCCGGGGTAGAGCGGCATCTGGTGGGTGGAGCAATACATCACCGTCGGATCGTTCCAGAAGATATCCTGGGTGCCGTTGCCGTGATGCACGTCGAAGTCGACGATGGCGACCCGCTCGGCGCCATAGGCGGACTGGGCGTAGCGCGCGGCCACCGCCGCATTGTTGAAGAAGCAAAAGCCCATGGCACGGGCGCGCTCGGCATGGTGGCCCGGCGGCCGGCTGGCGGAAAAGGCGTTGGTCACCTTCTTCTGCATGACCTCGTCGACCGCGCGGCAGGCACCGCCGACGCCACGCATCACCGCTTCCCAGCTCCCCGGCGACAAGGTCGTGTCGGCATCGATGCGCACCAGCCCGTCCGTCGGTGCGGAGGTGTGCACCATGTCGATATAGTCCGACGGATGCGCGCGGGCGATGTCGACGATGCGTCCCATCGGGGCGACGTCACGCTCCAGCGACTGAAAGCGCTCGTGCTCAAGGATCCGGTCGATGGCGCGGATCCGGTCCGGGCGTTCGGGATGGCCGACGGGCGTCAGGTGGTCGAGGTAGGATGTATGGTGCAGGAAGAGAGTGGCCAAGCGCGTTTCCTCAAAGTGCTTTTTTGACAAAGCTGTTGCCGGCATCAGACCGGCCGCGCGCGAGGCTGTCAATGCGAGAGGTCAAACCGGCATGGGGATAGGCAGCGGTCTCGACGCAAAAAACCGGGACCGCATTTCCATGACGGTCCCGGGGCGCAAGGTGCGGGCGTGAGACGGCCCGTTGGGGAGGTTCGCTGCAAGCTGCATTCCATTTGTAATACTAAATGATTCGCCGGGGCGTTAGAAGGCGCTGGCGGCGAATTGTGAAATAAAATTTCCCTCACGCGGTGTCGAGGTGTAAAAGATGACAATCTGCCGGAGAATTTATTGTGATAATTTCAGTGACGCGTTGCTGGCAGGAGCGCAGACGCCTCAGGACGCCGGGCGCGGGGCCGCGGCGCGGCGCAGCCGGTCGTTAATCGCCTCGCCGAGACCCTCTTCCGGGATCGGCATGACGGCGATGCTGCGCGCTCCCGAGGCGTCGAGACGGCGCAGGGCCTGAAACAGTCGTGCCGCGGCCTGCGTGAGATCGCCGGCAGGGCTCAGGTTTTCCACGGCAACGGCCGTGTCGGCGTCTTCGGGAAGGTCGGCGCCGAAGGCGAGCAGCGCCTCGCCGGGCAGGACGTGGGTTGCGTCCAGACGCACGCTTGCGCCGGGGGCGTAGTGAGAGCTCAGCATGCCCGGCGCAACCGGTGCCTCGGAAGTGTCAGCGGAGGGGCGCGGCGCGGCAAGGCGTGCGCCGAGCACCTGCTCGATGCGCTCCCGGGCAATGCCGCCCGGCCGCAGCAGGACCGGGTCCGGCCCGGTCAGGCCGATGATGGTCGATTCCACGCCCACCGGCGTCGGTCCGGCGTCGATCAGCACCGCAAGCGCGGGACCGAGGTCGTCGGCAACCGCATCCGCCGTTGTTCCGGAAATGCGCCCGGAGCGGTTGGCGCTCGGCGCGGCCAGCGGCGCGCCGACGGAGCGTGCGAGCGCCCGCATCACCGGCGCTGCCGGGACCCTGAGTGCGATGCTGCCGAGACCGGCCGTGGCCAGGTCGCAGACCGGGCTGTCGGCGCGCTTCGGCAGCACCAGCGTCAGTGCACCCGGCCAGAAGGCGCTGGCGAGCGCCAGCGCGCGCGTATCGAACACCGCGTGGCGTTGCGCGGCCTCAAGGTTTTCCACATGCGCGATCAGCGGGTTGAAATGAGGCCGGCCCTTGGCGGCGAAGATCGCGGCACAGGCGGCAGGGTTGCTGGCGTCGGCCGCAAGCCCGTAGACCGTTTCCGTCGGTACGCCGACAAGCCGCCCGGCCTTGAGTGCCGCAACGGTTTGCGCGAATTCCGGCAGATCGCCGGGATCGGACACGTCGGGAGATAAGGTCCAGCGGAGCATGCGGATGTGCCTGTCGGGTCGAATAGGGGTGGCTGAAACGCGAAGGGCGCAGACGCCTCGGGTAAGTCTCGAGTGTTGACGTTTACGTCAACAGGGACCATCCTCCGCCCTGCCAACTGCCGGGCCGGTTCTGCGGTCTCTGCTGCGATCCGTCAAGCGGCCCGCGAAAACAAAGAAGAAGGATTTCGCCGGATGTTTCGTCCTCCTGTTTCGGAAATCGCATTCACCCTGAAGGAAGTCGCCGGCCTTGCCGATGTCGTCGCGCAAGAGGGGGCAGGAGATCTGTCGGGCGATCTGGTGGATGCCATTCTGGAAGAGGCGGGCCGTTTCGCGGCGGAGGAAATCGTCCCGCTGAATGCCGTAGGCGACCGGGTCGGCGCCAGGCTGGCCGATGGCGTGGTCACCATGCCGCCGGGCTGGAAGGAGGCCTATCGCGCCTGGAGCGAAGGCGGCTGGAACGCGCTCACCGGTGCGCCGGAATACGGCGGGCAGGGCCTGCCGATGATGCTTCACGCCGCCGCGCTCGAAATGTGGAACTTCGGCTCCATGGCCTTTGCCATCGGTCCGACCCTGACGATGGGCGCGGTCGAGGCGCTTGAAAAACACGCGACGGCCGAGCTGCGCGAGACCTATCTGCCCAAGCTGATCTCGGGCGAATGGATGGGAACGATGAACCTGACCGAACCGCAGGCCGGGTCCGATCTCAACGCCCTGCGCGCGCGCGCCGAACGGGCTGACGACGGCACCTACCGGATTTTCGGACAGAAGATCTACATCACCTACGGCGAGCATGATTTCACCGACAACATCGTCCATCTGGTCCTGGCGCGCCTGCCGGACGCGCCGGCCGGCACGCGCGGGCTTTCGCTGTTCCTGGTGCCGAAGTTCTTCGTCGAGGACGATGGCTCGCTGGGCGCGCGCAACGATGTGCGCTGCGCCGGCATGGAGCACAAGCTGGGCATTCATGCCTCGCCCACCTGCACCATGGTCTATGGCGACGAGGGGGGCGCCGTCGGCTGGCTGATCGGCGAGGAAAACCGGGGCCTTGCCTGCATGTTCACGATGATGAACAACGCCCGCCTCTCGGTCGGCATCCAGGGGCTTGGTGTGGCCGAACGGGCGACGCAGCAGGCGCTCGCCTATGCGCTGGAGCGCCGTCAGGGGCGCGCACCGGGCGAGACGGGCAAGGGCATGAGTCCGATCGCCAACCATCCCGACATTCAGCGCAGCCTTCTGGACATGCAGTCCTGGACACAGGTGGCGCGCGCGACCTGCTTTTGCACCGCGCATGCGCTCGACATGGCGCGTCTCGACGGCGACGCCGCCGTGCGCGGCCGCTGGAGCGACCGGGCCGCGCTGCTCACCCCCATCGCCAAGGCGCTTTCGACCGACATCGGTGTGGAAGTGGCCTCGATCGGCGTGCAGATCCACGGCGGCATGGGCTACGTCGAGGAGACCGGCGCCGCTCAGCACCTGCGGGACGCGCGCATCGCGCCGATCTATGAGGGCACCAACGGCATTCAGGCCATCGACCTTGTCGCGCGCAAGCTGCCGCTGTCCGGCGGCGAGGCAATCCGCGGGCTGATGGCGGAGCTGGATGCGATCGCTGTATCGGCGCGCGCGGCGGAGGCCGGCCTTTCCGGAACCGGACGGCAGCTTGAGACGGCCATCGCGCATCTGCGCGAAACGGTCGACTGGCTGCTGGACGCGCTCGGCCAGGGACGCCAGCAGGAAGCGCTCGCCGGCGCGACCCCGTTCCTGCGCCTGCTGGGCACGGTCTTCGGCGGCGCGATGCTTGCCAAGGGCGCGCTTGCAAGCCTTGGCGACAACACGCCGGCCGGCGCCCGTCGCGTTCATCTTGCGCGCTATTTCGCCGCCGCCCATCTGGGCGAGGCGGCATCCCTCAAGGCGCAGGTCCTGCAAGCGTCCGCCGCCGTGCTTGCCTATGATCCGGCGGCCTGAGGCGGGGGCCGCCCTTCGGCATTTCTGACGGTCAACCGCAGCTGACGAGGACCACGATGATCGAGATCCACAGGGAGGCGGGCGTGGAGACGCTGCGCCTCAACCGCCCGGCGAAAAAGAACGCGCTGACGGGCGAGATGTACACCGCACTGGCCGAGGCGCTGGAACGCGGCAACGCCGACCCGGAGGTGCGCGTGCATCTCGTGTGCGGCGTTCCGGGAGCCTTCACCTCGGGCAATGATATCGCCGACTTTCTGGCGTTCGCCGCCGACGGCAACATGGCCGACGCGCCGGTGGTGCGCTTTCTGCGCGCGCTCGCCGCCTGCGAGACGCCGATCGTCGCCGCCGTCGACGGCCTCGCCATCGGCGTCGGCACGACCATGCTGTTTCACTGCGACATGGTGTTCGCAAGCCCCAGGGCGCTCTTCAAGACGCCCTTCATCGACCTGGGGCTGGTGCCGGAGGCGGGAGCCAGCCTGCTGGCGCCGGCGCGCATGGGCCACAGCCGCGCCTTCGAACTGCTGTGTCTCGGCGAAAGCTTCGATCCGGTGATGGCCAAGGCAGCCGGCTTCGTCAATCACATCGCGCCGGAAGAGGATCTGGAGGCGCGCGCGCTTGCCTGCGCCCGCGCGATTGCCGCCAAACCGGCGGAGGCGATGCGGCTGTCGCGGTCGCTCCTCATCGGCGACCGGTCCGCGCTTCGCGAGCGCATGGAAGAGGAAATCAGGCTGTTTGCCGAGTGCCTGCGGTCGGACACCGCCCGCAGGGCCTTTGCCGCCTTCCTCGACAAGGCGGGAAAGACCGGCTGAGGATCCTGGAAGCGCATACGTCTCATCAGCAAAGCGGGCGCGGGTGGCGCCTGCCGGGAGGACAAAATGTCACTTGAGGGAAAGACCCTTTTCATCACGGGCGCATCGCGCGGCATCGGCAAGGCGATTGCCCTGCGGGCGGCACGCGACGGCGCCAATGTCGCCATCGCCGCCAAGACGGCGGAGCCGCACCCCAAGCTCGAAGGCACGATCTTTACCGCCGCCGAG
Source organism: Stappia stellulata (assembly GCF_020176715.1). GTDB lineage: Bacteria > Pseudomonadota > Alphaproteobacteria > Rhizobiales > Stappiaceae > Stappia. The sequence goes on from NZ_JAIVMF010000019.1 coordinate 48,448, forward strand.
GAGATCGAGGCGGCGGGCGGGCAGGCGCTGCCGCTTCTGGTCGACGTGCGCGACGACGAGCGCGTGAAACAGGCGATGGCGGAGACGGCCGAGCGGTTCGGCGGGATCGACATCCTGGTGAACAACGCCAGCGCGATCCAACTCACCCCGCTCGCCGACACCGACATGAAGCGCTTCGACCTGATGCATCAGATCAACACGCGCGGAACGCTTGCCTGTTCCAAACATGCGATCCCCTATCTGGAGCAGGCGGCCAATCCGCACATCCTGATGCTGTCGCCGCCGCTCGACATGAGCGAAAAGTGGTTCGCCCCCTTCACGCCCTATGCGATCGCGAAATACGGCATGAGCCTTGCCGTGCTGGGTCTGTCGGGAGAGCTCAAGAGCAAGGGCATCGCGGTCAATGCGCTGTGGCCGCGCACGACGATCGCGACCGCCGCGGTGCGCAACATCATCGGCGGCGACGACATGGTGTCCAAGAGCCGGACGCCGGAGATCCTCTCCGATGCCGCCTATGCGATCTTCACCAGCCCGGCCTGGGAGTTCACCGGCAATTTCCTGATCGACGACACGTTCCTGGCGTCGCGCGGCGTCACGGATTTCGATCAGTACCGGGTGGATCCGTCGCAACCGCTGATGCCGGATTTCTTCGTGCCCGACGACAGCGTACCGCCGGCGAACCTCGGCAAGGCCAAGGGCTGAGCGGGCAGGAAGGCTGGGCCTACCAGCCCATCGCCTTCCAGAACAGCGCGCCGAGAAAGGCCGCGACGCAAACGAAAAGCGCCAGCCCGTGCAGCACGGGATGGCGGTTTTCGTCATGGGCCGGACGGCGGGGTTTCTTCGGCGGTGTGGCCATGGTGGAGGCGCTCCGTCAGCCGAACTCGGGACCGCGCGGACGATAGGGCCGCAATTCCTTCCAGGCCCGCATCAAAGTCGCCAGTTCCTGGTCGTCTTCCTCGGGAAGCACGATGCGCGGGGTGACCAGCAGGTCGCCGCGCCCGCCGTTCTTGTTCGGCAGGCCCTTGCCCTTCAGCCGCATCGTCTTGCCGCCTGCGGCCTTCGGCGTGATCGTGAGGTTGACCGCCCCGTCGAGTGTGGGAACGCGGACCTTCTCGCCAAGCACGGCTTCATAGAGGGTGATCGGCAGCTCGAGCTTGAGGTCGTCGTCGGACGGCGTGAACAGCGCATGGCGCGCCAGCCGCACCTCGACGATGGCATCGCCGGTGCCGCCGCCGTGCTCGCCCGGGTGCCCCTGGCCGCGCAGGCGGATCTTCTCGCCGTCGACGGTCCCGTCGGGCAGCTTGACGTCGACCGCCTTGCCGTTCGGCAGCGTCACTCTCGCCTTGCGCTCGTGCACGAGTTGCTCGAGCGTGACGCGGGCGGTGATCTGGGCGTCCTGTCCGCGCTTGGGCTGAGGCCCGCGGCCGCCGCCCATTCCCGCGCCCATGCCGGGGCCTGCGCCGCCGCCGAAACCGCCGCCCCGGGCCCGTCCGCCGAAGCCGCCGAGAATGTCGTTCAGGATATCGTCGAAGCCGCCGCCCTGGCCCTGCTGGAAGCCGCGCTGGCCGCGCGCCTGGCGAAAGATGTCGCTGTCGCTGAAGCCGTCGAAGCCGTGGGCCTGAAAGCGCGGCTTTCCGTCCGCGTCGATCTCGCCACGGTCGAACTGGGCACGCTTCTCCTTGTCGCCGAGGATCTCATAGGCCTGGCTCGCCTCGGAAAAACGGTCCTTGGCCGACGGATTGTCGGCATTCTGGTCCGGATGATAGGTCTTGGCGAGCTTCCGGTAAGCTCGCTTGATGTCCGCCTCGCTCGCCGACTTGCTGACGCCGAGGACGCTGTAAGGGTCACGCATGGCTCCGACCGCGGTTAGGAAGTGTCATGACGGGTATATACCCGTGTTGTGCTCAAGAGCCATATGGGAATTGATAGGAATAAAATCCAGATGTCGATTTGCCTGTCCGCGTTCGGCTCAGCCGTTCGGGAAAGCGGCGCCGTCGCTGTCGGCCGCGGTGCCGTCCTTTGCCATCAATTGTATCACGGCCCAGTCCTGCATGGCATCCTGACAGGCAATGCCCTGATAGGCGCGCACGCCGCCGATGGTGTTGGCGGTGGTCTCGAAGCGCGCGCAGCCGGTGCCCGTGGCGACTGTCTCGTCGGCGAGGGCGACGATCGTGCCGGAATTGCCGCTCAGCGGGTTGTTCCACGCAAACGGCGGCGCGCCGACGGCGCCGTCGCGGGCGGTGGCGATGGCCTTGGCGATCACGGCCCGGTCCTGCCGGCTGATGTCGACGTCGGCGTCGTTTTGCTGGCCAGAAATCGAGCCGGTGAGATCCAGCGGCGTGGTGATGTCGGCACTGCCCACGGGCATGGACACGCCGCCGCAAGCCCCGGCGAGCAACGCAAGCGCAACGCATGCCCCGCTGCGCGGGGCGATCTTGGCAAGAAGAGCAAAGCGTGTGTGTGTCATGGGGCGAAGTCCCGCAGCCGGCGCGGGGCAAGGGACCCCGCAGCGCATCGTTCAACCGTCGGTCGATGTGACGCCTTTGCAACAGGGTGAAGGAGAAGCCTTAACAAAATGTGAGTCCGTTCAATTTGCGATTTCGTTTCCGATTTTCCCGCAGCGGGTTATCAGGAGGCAGCGGCCGCGCCGGCCCGCCATCCCGCCGTTTCAGCCGACAGGTTTCTTCATGACGCGCCCCGGTTTTTCCTCTCCGCCCGAGATCCTGACAGCGCGCCTGCGCCTGCGCGCCCACCGGCCGGACGACCTTGCCGCCTGCCATGCCCTGTGGGGCGACATCGATGTCGTGCGCCATATCACCGGAAAGCCGGCCACGCGCGAGGAGACCTGGGGGCGACTGCTGCGCTACGCCGGACACTGGCACATGCTCGGCTTCGGCTACTGGGCTCTTGAGGACCGGGCCACCGGTGCCTTTGTCGGCGAGGCCGGGCTTGCCGATTATCAGCGCGACATTGTGCCGTCCCTGTCCGACCATGCGGAAATCGGCTGGCTGGTCTCGCCGCAGTGGCACGGTCGCGGTCTTGCGAGCGAGGCCGTCCGGGCGATTCTTGCCTGGGGCGACGCGAATCTCGCGCGGCCCTGTGTGGCATGTCTGATTTCCCCGGACAACCGTCCCTCGCTGCGGCTGGCGGAGCGGGTGGGCTTTCGGATGTGGACGCACACGAGCTATCGCGGCGATCCGGTGGTGCTCTACCGCCGCAACCGCGATGCCCCTGCCGGGGCTACAGAAGCTTCTTCCACCTGAAATACAGGAAGGTCACAAGCACCGAGGCGATCATGATGAGGATCGAGAACGGATAACCGTAGGTCCAGGACAATTCCGGCATGCCCTCGAAATTCATGCCGTAGATCGAGGCGATCAGCGTCGGCGGCAGGAACACCACCGCGAGCACCGAGAAGATCTTGATGATCTGGTTCTGCTCCAGATTGACCAGGCCGACCGTCGCATCGAGCAGGAAGTTGAGCTTGGCGTCGAGCGCATTGGCATGCTCGCGGATCGAGCGGATGTCCCGGCCGAGCGCCTTGCATTGACTGCGCTGGGCGCCGGTGAGCCGCAGCGTCTTGGCGTGGAGCGTCAGATAGACGAACAGCCGCTCGAGGCTTGCGCAGGATTCGTGCATGCGCGCGACCTTGAGGCCGATTTCTCCGATCCGGCGGATCGTCGCCTTGTAGGAGGCGGCCTTGCGGCTGTCGATGCCCTGGCCGAACACGGCGCTCGAGATCGCGTCGAATTCGGCAGAGGCCTCCTCGATCACATCCGCGGCGCGGTCGGCGATGGCGTCGAGCAGGGCGAAGAGAATGTCGATGCCGCTCGCGGCCTGTACCATGCCGGCCGCGAGACGGCGCGCGGCAAGATCGACGGAAAGCGTCTCGCTCTGGCGGATCGTCACGATCCGCTCGGGCGTTGCGACGATCTTGAGGGTGGACACCATCGGATTGGGATCGCGGGCGATCAGCGGCAGCACCGCCGTCATCACCAGCGCGCCGCCGGCCTCGTAGAGCCGCTCGGAGGTCTCGATCGCGCCGATGTCCTCGCCGCTGGGCACGGGCGCGCCGACCCAGTCGCTGGCGGCGCGGCGTTCGGCGGCGGCGGGTGAGGAAAGGTCGAGCCAGACGGCTTCCGCCGGGATCGGCGTTTTCCCGGACTGGCTCGTGGCGGGGCGCAGTCCGGCCCCGTCACGCACATAGGCGATCATCATCGCGTTTGCACTCCCGCTGCGCTCCCTGGTCGGTGGCGTTCCGGCCCGTGTCGCAGCATGATGGAGGAAGATGACCGTTGCGTCTCGCGTGGATGCGCGCCAAGCCCGCGTTCCGGAAAACGCCAGGACGCGCGGTTCGCGCGTCCTGAATAGTCTGACCGGTTCGCCCGGTCCCCCGACGTTGGTCCTCCAACACTGGTCTCCCGCCGGTTGCGATCAACGGCGGACGGCCAGAGGTCTGAGGCGGTCGCTGGCGTTCTCGAGCAAGGTTACTTGCCCGAACCGCTCGCCGTCTTCATCGCACCCTTGTTGCAAAGCGCCGCCGCGTTGATCGACTTGATGCCGACCGGCTTGTAAAGCGCGTCGAGGTTCGGGCGCGGCGTGGCAGGGGCGGTTTGATGTGACTTCGAGGTCATTTTTGACAGTCCAGCGTCGGTTTGTTCGGCCCGGGGGTATTCCCGTCAGCTCGTGAGCACAGTGGGGCTCGGAATTGGACGAAACTAAGGATGCGGGCACAAAACCTTGTGAATCCAGTCACTTTCCTTTTCGCCCTGTAAGAATTCGCGAGTTGGAGCAGGGAACGGCCTGTGGCTGTTTGCCGGGAAAGGCTCAAATTGCACAAAAAATCAGCAAGTTAGTCTTTCAGCAGTCCCGCCGGCAGCTCCGCGAGCGTGTCCTTGAGGGCGGCCTCCAGGCAATCGAACAGCCGGTCAAGGTCGTCCTCGGAGATGATCATCGGCGGGCAGAGCGCCACCGTGTCGCCGACCGCCCGCAGGATCGCGCCGTGTTTCTGGGCGTGGGCGACGCAGCGCGCGCCGATGGCGAGCGCGGGATCGAAGGGCGCGCGCGTGGTCTTGCTGGAGACCAGTTCCACGCCGCCGATCAGCCCCTTGCCGCGCACTTCGCCGACGAGCGGGTGGTCCGCGATGCGCTGCATCCTTGCCTCGAATTGCGGCGTCAGGCCGCGCACCCGCTCGAGGATCCCGCGCTTCTGGTAGATCTCGATCGCCTTCACCCCGAGCGCGCAGCCGAGCGGGTGACCGCCATAGGTGAAGCCGTGACCGAAGACGCCGATCTTGCGCGATTCCTCGACGAAGGCGTCATACAGCTCCTCGCCCACCATCACCGCGCCGAGCGGCGCATAGGCGGACGTCAGCTGCTTGGCGCAGGAGATCGTGTCGGGAACGAAGCCCATGGTCTCGCAGCCCCACCAGTTGCCGGTGCGCCCGAAGCCGTTGATCACCTCGTCGTCGATGAACAGGATGTCGTGTTCGGCCAGAAGCGCCTGCACCGCCTGGTAATAGCCATCGGGCGGCACGATGACGCCGCCGGCGCCCAGGATCGGTTCGGCGATGAAGGCGGCAATGGTCTCCGGGCCTTCGCGTTCGATCATGGCGCGCAGATTGGCGACGATCCGCGCGGTAAAGGCGGCGTCGTCCTCGTCCGGTTCCGCGAAGCGATAGGCATGCGGGCAATCGGTGTGCAGGATCCGGTCCACCGGCAGGTCGAAGTCGCGGTGGTTGTTGGGCAGTCCCGTGAGCGAGGCGGCGACGATGGTGACGCCGTGATAGGCCTTGACCCGCGAGATGATCTTCTTCTTCTCCGGCCGTCCGCGGGCATTGTTGTAGTACCAGGCAAGCTTCACCTGGGTGTCGTTCGCCTCCGAGCCGGAGGAGGTGAAGAACACCTTGGAGGCCTCGAAAGGCGCGAGCTCCTTGAGCTTTTCCGCCAGTTCGATCGCCGGCTCCATGCTCTTGCCGCCGAACAGGTGATAATAGGGCAGGCGGTCGAGCTGCTCCTTGGCGGCTGCGATCAGTTCCTCGTCGCCGAAGCCGAGGCCCGCGCACCACAGGCCCGACATGCCCTCGATATAGGCCTTGCCATGGGTGTCATAGACATGGACGCCCTTGCCGTGGTCGAGCACCAGCGGGCCGGTGTCGCGCAGCGTGTGGAGCGCGGTATAGGGATGCAGGAGCGCTTCCACATCGCGGGTCTGGACGTTGGTCAAGGGCATGGTCGCGGTCTCCTGAATATGCCGGGCTGCCGGGGGCAATTCCCCGTTCCTTGCAGCGGCTATTGTTGCGCGGCGCCGGGCGCCGGATCGTCCTGATAGATTTCCGAAATGTCGTCCGGCAGCGGGGCGATGCCGCCGGCTTCGCCGCCCGTCGCAGGGCCATCCGTTGCGGAGAGGGCGGGGTCGCCGCCGTCTTCCGGTTTGGTGGAGGGGAGCGGCGGAGGGCCGTCGTCTTCCTCGCGCGGCGCATTTGGATCGAGCGGTGGCAGCTCGGGCACGTCCTCGTCGTCGTCGATCGCCTCCACGGCGCCGAAGGCCGCCAGCAGAACCGCGTCGAGATCTTCCAGGAAGCCGCGAATGCGGCGGGCATTGGCGCCCAGATCATGCTCCGCGAACCGCGAGGCGGAGCGGATATCGAGGCGCGACCCGACCGGATCGGGAAGGATGCGCACCGACACGTCATCGCGAAAGGCAAAGAGGAGCGAGACCGCTTCCGCCTGAAAGCGGGTCGGCTCGTCGGGCATGCCGGGCGGCAGTTCCGCGGTGATGATCCAGCCCGATTGTTCCGCGACCCGGCGTGCGGCCGCATGCAGGTCGGCCGGCGCCACGCGAAAGCGGCGCGAGACGATGTCGGGATAGGCCGCCTGCTGCAATTCGCCCGTATCGAAGCTGCGCTCGGGAATGCCGGGTCCGGCCGGCGGCAGGACCGGCGGCGCCTCGATGTCCGTGCTGACATCGGCCAGCAGCGGATAGCGCCAGAAGCCGTAAAGCCCGGCGAAAACGGGCAAGAGGGCGATCAGGCCGTAGAGGAGACCGCGCAGGGCCCGGGCCCAGCCGGTTCCCCCGCGGGTCCACAGGCTGACAAGCGCAAGCACCGCGGCCGCGGCCGCAAGGGCGCCGAGCAGGAAGCCGAGCGTCAGAACGACGAGAAACTGGGGCGTGGACACAAGCTCAAGCCGGTGAAGGAGCGCACCGATCACGAGCACGGGCACCGCGATGCGGCCGCTCCACAGGCTGGCAGCGGCGAGCCGCGACCGCCGGACGGGGATCTTCTTGTGCATGGTGCGGGCCGACAATCCGGGCTGATGAACCGTCATTGGCCTTACCATGCCCTCTTCGGGATGCGAACCGTCTTCACCGATGCCGTCGCCCTATTCCGGGAAGGTATAGTCGCTGAATTGCTCGCGCAGCGCGGTTTTCTTGATCTTGCCCGTTGCCGTATGCGGAATTTCGTCGACGAAGACCACGTCATTGGGCATCCACCATTTGGCGATGCGCCCCTCGAAGGAGGCGAGAATATCGGAGGAGTCCGGCGTTGTGCCCTCGCGCGGAACGACGATCAGCAGCGGCCGTTCGTCCCATTTCGGGTGCGCGACGCCGATCACCGCGGCTTCGGCCACATGCGGATGTAAGAGCGCCAGGTTTTCCAGGTCGATGGTCGAGATCCATTCGCCGCCGGACTTGATCACGTCCTTGGCGCGGTCGGTGATCTGCATGTAGCCGTTTTCGTCGATATGCGCGACGTCGCCGGTGTCGAAGTAATTTTCCCCGTCGACGATCGGCGTCTCGTCCTTGAAATAGCTTTGCGAGATCGCCGGACCGCGCACCTTCAGCCGCCCGAAGGTCTTGCCGTCCCAGGGACGCTCGTTGCCCTCGTCGTCGGTGATCTTCATTTCCACGGTGAAGGGCGTGTGGCCCTGCTTTTCCTGCAGGTCGAGCTTGTCCTCGCCCGCAAGATCCGCGACCTCCGGCTTGATCGAGCACACGGTTCCGAGCGGGCTCATTTCCGTCATCCCCCAGGCATGCATGACGCGCACGTCATAGTTCTCCTCGAAGGCCTTGGTGATCGCGCGCGGACAGGCGGCGCCGCCGATCACCACCCGCTCCAGATGGGGAAGCGTCTTGCCGCTCTTTTCCAGATACTGCAGCAGCATCAGCCAGATTGTGGGAACCGCGGCGGTGAGGGTTACCCGCTCCGTGTCGAGCAGCTCCCACAGCGCTTCGCCATCCATGCGCGGTCCAGGCATCACCATCGCAGCACCCGCGAGCGGGCAGGAGAAGGCAAGCGACCAGCCATTGGCGTGGAACAGCGGGACGACCGGCATCACCCGGTCGCGGGCCGAAAGGCCGAGCATGTCCGGCGTCGCCGCCGCCATCGCATGCAGCACGTTGGAGCGGTGCGAATAAAGAACGCCCTTCGGATTGCCCGTCGTGCCGGAGGTGTAGCACATGCCGGCGGCCGCATTCTCGTCGAGCTCGACCCAGGCGAAGTCGTCATCGGCTTCCGCCAGCCACTCTTCATAAGGAGACGCCGGAAAGCCGGTCTCGGGCATGTTGGCGGCATCGCTCAGCACGATGACATGCTCCACCGAGGTCAGTTCGTCCCAGATCTTTTCCACGATGGGAACGAAGGTCAGGTCGACGAAGAGCAGCCGGTCTTCCGCGTGGTTGATGATCCAGGCGATCTGCTGGGGAAACAGCCTCGGATTGACGGTGTGATAGATGGCGCCAATCCCGAGCAGCCCGTACCAGACTTCCATGTGGCGCCAGGTGTTCCAGGCAAGCGTCGCGACCCGGTCGCCCTCGCTCAATCCGTATCGCGAAAGGCGCTTGGCAACCGTCAGTGCGCGGCGGCGCATCCCGGCGTAAGTGGTGCGATGGATCGGGCCCTCGACGGAGCGCGACACGATCTCCCGTGTCGGGTGATTGCGTGCGGCATGGTCGAGAATGCGGGTGCAGGTCAACGACCAGTCCTGCATCAGGCCAGGCATGGCGGGTGCGGGCATGAGGTCTCCTTCCGGAAGGTTCAGCTCTTTGTTTCGGTGAGCTTTTCTTGTCCCCACATTAGCACCGGGAGGTGGCGGCCTGTCCAGCGTCGCGCGCAGGCTTGCGCAGGCGTGCAGGGCGGCGGCATTCCCGGGGGAGTTGACCCTTGAGGTTGCCGGCTGCACGATGGAAATCGGAAAGATTTGTGCGAACAGGCGAGGGAACAGACGAGATGAGCGATCCCGATACCCGACCGGCCGGCGACGGGCAGACGCAACGGCTTCTGGATCCCGGCGTGCCTAACATCCAGCTGATCTACATCCTGTATCTGGTGGGACTGGTGTTCGGGCTCACCGCGCTCGTCGGCGTCATTCTGGCCTATATGAACCGGGCCAAGGCGGATGCGGTGGCGGCGAGCCATTATACCTATCTGATCCGCACCTTCTGGATGGGGCTTGCCTATGCGCTCTTGTCCATGGTGCTGATGATGGTCGGTATCGGCTTCCTCTTGATGATCGCGCTTGTCGTCTGGCTGATCGTGCGCTGCGTCAAGGGTCTGCAATGGGTCTCGCGCGGCGAGCCGGTGCCCAATCCCGAGACCTGGCTGTTCTGACCGGTCATCCGTTGGCAGGCATCATGAGGCGCGGGCGCGGATCCATTCGAGCGCCTGGGTAAGCGACCCTGCGACGTGATCGGCATGATCGCTCAGCGCCTCCGCCGGCACGGTTCCGGTCGTGACCGCCAGCGTCTGTGCGCCGGCGCTGCGTCCGGCGTGCATGTCGTGCAGGCTGTCGCCGACCATGACGACCTCCGCCGGCGAAAGGCCGAGCGCCTCGCAAAAGCCAAGCACCATGCCGGGCGCGGGCTTGGCCCCGTGGCCGCTGTCGAAACCGATCACCGTCTCGAAGCGGGCGTCGAGGCCGAGCGTCGCCAATTGCGTGCGCGCGGACTCCTCGCCGTCGTTGGTGGCGATGCCAAGGCGCAGGCCGAGATCGGAAAGCGCGTCGAGCACCGGCATCAGATCCGGGAACGGGGTGAGATGCGGCAGGCTCATGTCGCCGACGCGGGCATTGAGATCGGCGAAGAGCGCGTCGATGTCGCGCCCTTCCAGGAGACCCGCCCAGGCGGCCGCGATGTCGTCGTTCGAGCCGGCGACGACAATGGAATCGGGATGGAAGCGTCGGGTCGCCAGATCGTAGCCGCAGGCCTCGCCGAGGCGCGCCATCAGCGGCGCATCGCCCGCCGACAGCTCTTCCAGGATGATGAGGAAGGTTGGCGCCCAGGTTGCCTGAAAGTCGATCAGCGTACCGTCCTTATCGAACAGCACCGCCTTGAGCGGCGTCATCGCACGCTCTCCGCCGCCAGCGCGACGGCCAGAAGATCGCGCATCTCGTCGAGCACAAGATCCGCTTCCGGTTCCAGGTCGGCGCGCGTGACGGCACCGGTGGTCACCGCAATGCGGATCATGCCGGCGTCGCGGGCGGCGTGCATGTCGTGCAGGCTGTCGCCGACCATGGCGATCTCGGCCGGGTCGAGGCCCGTGTGGCGGGCGAAGGCGAGAAGCTGTCCCGGTGCGGGCTTGCGCCCGAAGCCGCTGTCGTAGCCGGCAAGGAAGCCGAAGGCATGGCCGACGCCGAGCGCCTCCATCTGCACCCGGGCCGAGGCTTCCGTGCCGTTGGTCGCAAGCCCGACGGGAAGGCCCGCCTCATGAAGACCGCGAAGCGTGTCGACGACGCCCGGAAACGGGGTGACATTCAAGGTGGCATGCTCCAGCAGCGTTGCCTCGATGCGCGCCAGCATGGCGTCCGGATCCGATTCGCCGAGAACCCGCGCCCAGTCGGCCGAATAATCGGCCGGGGCCTGCACCTTCAATGAAGACGGGCCGGTGAAGCGCGCCCCCGCGACGTCGAACATCGCCATCTCCGACAGGGTTGCGAGGGAGGCTGCGTCACCTGCGGCCAGATCGGTCAGCACGGCGGCGATCGCCGGGCCCCAGGTCCGGTCGAAATCCGTCAACGTGCCGTCGCGGTCGAAGAGAACGGCCTTGATGCGCATGAGATGATCCGTCTTGAACTGATGGAGAGGGCGCCAACGTGACGATGTCCTCATGCCACGCGCCGGCGCGTGCGACAAGGCTCAGGCTGTCGGAGCGGGTGAATAGCGCGCGGCCAGCGATGGCGGTCCGTCCGAGACGACCAGACCGCGCTCGACCAGCCATTCGATCTGCGCGAGGACGGAGAGCGCGGCCGCGCCATGCAGGCGCGTGTCGACGTCCCGGTAGATCGTCGCGACCATTTGGGGAATCGTGCGCTCGCCCGCCGCAAGCCTTGCAAGGATTGCCTGCTCGCGCGCCAGGCGATGCGCCTTGAGCCCGGCGAGATAGTCGGCCGGCTCTTGAACCGGCCCGCCGTGGCCCGGCAGGTAAAGCGCGTCGTCGCGCGCCATCAGCCGGTCGAGCGAGGCCATATAGGCGCTCATCGAGCCGTCCGGCGGCGCCACGATGGAGGTTGACCAGGCCATGACATGATCGGCGGAAAACAGTACGCGGCCCTCGTCCAGCGCGAAGGCGAGGTGATTGGCCGTATGGCCAGGTGTCTCGACGGCGGTGAGCGTCAGCCCGTCGACGACCAGCGTGTCGCCTTCATGAAGCTCGCGGTCCGGCCGGTGCTCAAGGTCGGCGCTGGCGTCGAGCGGATTGACCTCGCCGGCAAACAGCGGCCTCGCCGCCACATGCGGACCGCAGCCGACGATCGGGGCACCGGTCATCTTCTGGAGCAGGCGCGCACCGGGGGAGTGATCCGCATGGGTGTGGGACACGAGAATGGCCGCGACAGGGGCCGTGCCGCAGGTCTGGAGGATCAGCTCGAGATGATCGCGGTCCTCCGGGCCCGGGTCGATCACGGCGATCTCGTCGCGCCCGACCAGATAGCTGTTGGTGCCCTGCCAGGTGAAGGGGCCGGCGTTGCGCGCCGTGATCCGCCGCACCGCATCGCCGAGCGGCACGGCGCTGCCATGGGCGGGGTCGAAACGTCTGTCGTGTTCCAGTTTGGCCATGGGCGTCCGTCGCGGGGGTGGAAGGCGGCACGTACGAAGGGCTTAGCCGATCCACTCCGGGTCCGGCAAGGCGCTGCGGGCGGGTCGCCGCCGCCGGGCGACGTCTTTGGTTTGTCATGAGCCTCGTGTTAGGCCATCCTTCCGCAATTCCGGCTTCGGCGATCCACACCTTGCACAGGTGTCGAACGCGCCGGCCGTCACAGGTGATCCGAAAGCGCTGCCATGACCGATGAACCGCTGGAGGCTGATGCCCCGCACTCCCGGGGCCGCAACCGCGCGCGGGGCATGCTGCGTGAGCGGCTGTCGATGCAGCGCTGGGTGCTGCTTGCCGCCATCACCGTGGCGGCGGCGGCCGTCTATACGGGGGCTGCACCGGCGCTGCATGTGCTTGCGGGCTTTGCGATTATTGCAGGGGCAGCCCTCCTGGCGCCGGCGCGCAAGCCGCTGATCGGCCGGCGGCTTCGGCGCAAGCGCGCCGTCTCCACCTGGCCGGAAACCGCCATGAAGCATCTCTCCGATGCCTTTCCCAACCCGTGTTTCATCGTCGATCATCGGGGCGTGACCCGCTATGCGAATTCCGCGGCGCGTGACCGCTTCGGACAGGTGCGCCCGGGCGATCCGATTTCCTTCCGCCTGAGATCGCCCGCGCTGCTGGAGGCGCTGGAGCGCGTGATCGGCGGCGATCCGGCGCAGCGCATCGAATGGAGCGAGAAGACGCCGGCCGAACAATGGCTGGAGGCGGTGATCGCGCCGGTGGCGCCGACCCAGGGCACCGCCGGCGGCGAGGCCGACCCGGCCCCTTCGGCGCGGCCGCGCTTCATTCTCGTCACCATCCAGGACCAGACCGGACAACGCCGCCTGGAGCGCATGCGCGCCGATTTCGTCGCCAACGCGAGCCACGAGCTGCGCACGCCGCTCGCGTCGCTGACCGGCTTCGTCGAGACGCTGCTCGGCCCGGCCCGGGACGACCCGGTGGCGCGCGAGAAATTCCTGCAGATCATGATGCAGCAGGGCGAACGCATGCGCCGGCTGATCGACGATCTCCTGTCGCTGTCGCGGGTGGAACTCAAGGCCCACGTCCAGCCTGAGGCGACGCTCGATCTCGTGCCGCTCGTGCGCCACACCTGCGATGCGCTCAAGCCCGTCGCCGACGAGGCGGGCGTTGCCATCGAACTGACGCTTCCCGAGGGGCCCGCCATCGTGCGCGGAGACCGCGACGAGCTGATCGAGGTGCTGGAAAACCTGATCGAGAACAGCCTGAAATACGGCGCCTCCGGCGAGCGGGTCGAGATCGGTCTCGCCTGGGCCGAACTCGACCGGCCCCAGGCCGAGCCGCGGCCGCCGGGCCAATGGATCCTGACCATCCGCGACCACGGCCCGGGCATCGCGCCGGAGCATCTCCCGCGTCTGACGGAGCGGTTTTACCGGGTGGATGTGGCCGCCAGCCGCGAGATGAAGGGCACCGGTCTCGGGCTTGCGATCGTCAAGCATATCCTCACCCGCCACCGGGCCCGCCTCGACATCGAAAGCCGCCTGGGGGAAGGGGCGAACTTTCTTGTCAAAATCCCTGCGGCCATGTCGCGTACTGAACCGGATGTGGATTGATAAATCAATGAATTCAAAGGACTGCGTTGTCACATAACTGAAATGAAACCGTCATACAAGCATCACGGGGTCGCTCTAGGGTCCCTCTCGACCTTGCGGGAATAAGTCCGCAGGGGGACACTTAAAATCCTGAACATCCAGGGAGACGTCAGGTGAAAGTCAAGGCTCTTCTCAGCGCCACCGCTCTTGCGGTCGCCACCACCGGGTTCGCAGGCGCCGCCGTTGCGCGCGACCAGGTCCAGATCGCCGGTTCCTCCACGGTTCTGCCCTATGCCTCCATCGTTGCCGAGGCCTTTGGCGAGAACACCGACTTCCCGACCCCGGTCGTGGAATCGGGCGGCTCCTCCGCCGGCCTCAAGAAGTTCTGCTCCGGCGTCGGCGAGAACACGATCGACGTCGCCAATGCCTCGCGCAAGATCCGCGAGAAGGAAATCAAGGCCTGCGCCGAAGCCGGCGTGAGCGACATCATCGAGGTCCGCATCGGCTACGACGGCATCGTCTTTGCCTCCGACATCAACGGCAATTCCTTTGCCTTCACGCCGTCGGACTGGTTCAACGCCCTGTCTCCGAAGGTTCTGGTCGACGGCCAGCTCGTCGACAATCCCTACACATCCTGGAACCAGGTGAACGCGGATTTCGCCGATCAGCCGATCGCCGCTTTCATTCCGGGCACCAAGCATGGCACGCGTGAAGTCTTCGAAGAGAAGGTTCTTGCGGCCGGTTGCGAGGCGACGGGCGCCATGAAGGCGATGATCGACGCCGGCATGAGCGAAGACGACGCCGAGGATGCCTGCATCTCCGTGCGCACCGACGGTGTGTCCGTCGACATCGACGGCGACTACACCGAGACGCTGGCGCGCATCGACGCCAACAAGGACGGCATCGGCGTGTTCGGTCTGGCGTTCTACGAGAACAACACCGACAAGCTGCAGGTCGCGACGATGTCCGGTGTCAACCCGACGACCGAGACGATCTCGACCGGCGAGTACCCCGTCTCCCGTCCGCTGTATTTCTACGTCAAGAAGGCCCACATCGGCGTGATCCCGGGTCTGAAGGAATACACGCAGTTCTTCGTCTCCGACGAAATCGCAGGCCCCGACGGCCCGCTGGCCCAGTACGGCCTGGTCGCCGATCCGGAACTGGCCAAGACGCAGGAAGCGGTTGCGAACGAAGTCACGATGGGTAACTAAGCCCACGGGTTCGATCGAAGGGCGGCGGTACCCCGCCGCCCTTCCTTGTTTTTTCGCAGACCGGATCGGGTGTCATGTCCCTGCCAATATTGGTTTTCGTTCTTCTGGCCTTGTCCGTCGCCGGCTATGTGCTCGGTCGCGGCAGGGCGATGGCAAGTGCGGGCGGGGATGCGCGCAAGCTTCATTCGCTGCCGAATTACTACGGCTGGTTCGGGTTCCTCGTGGCGCTTCTGCCGGCGGCCCTCATGCTTCTCCTGTGGCTTCCCGCGCAAAGCGTCGTGATCGACACGCAGGTTTCGGCGATGATCTCCGACCGCTCGGCGGCGGAAAGCTCGCGCGGCCTCGTCATGAGCGATGTGGAACGGGTGGCGGAAGGGCTCGACCTTGCGGTCGATGCCGGCGTCCTGACCGAAGAGCAGGCCGCATCGATCCGCACCGAATTCACCGACGTGCGGGAGCGCCTCGGCGAGGTCGGCGTCGCGCTCGGCTCGGATGTGACCTCGGAGACGCTGCAGGCGGCGCAGCGCTACCGGGCACTGTCGTCGACAGGCGACCTGTTGCGCACGCTTGCGGTCGTCGCGGCGGCGCTGGCCGGACTGGCCTTCGTCTACAGGCGCGCCGCCAGCACCTTCCGGGCGCGCAACGCGGTCGAGGCGGTCGTGCGCTGGATCCTCATCCTCGCCGCCTCCATCGCCATTTTGACGACCGTCGGCATCATCCTGTCGCTGATCTTCAACACGGTCGAGTTCTTCAGCCTGTATCCGGCCTGGGATTTCTTCTTCGGCCTGACCTGGAGCCCGAGCTTCGGCGGCGGCTCCGAGCTCGGCATCCTGCCGCTGCTCTGGGCCACGCTCTACATCTCCTTCATCGCGCTCGCGGTCTCCGTGCCCATCGGCCTGTTCGCCGCGATCTACCTGTCGGAATATGCCGGACCGGCGGTGCGTGCGGTCGCCAAGCCGCTGCTTGAGGTGCTCGCCGGCATCCCGACCATCGTCTACGGTCTCTTCGCGCTGCTCACCGTCGGGCCGCTGCTTGTCGACATCTTCGGCGACGGCGGTGTTCTCGGGGTTGGCTGGATGGGCGGCGGAACGGCCGTCATGACGGCGGGCCTGGTGATGGGCATCATGCTCATCCCCTTCGTCAGCTCGCTGTCGGACGACATCATCAACGCGGTGCCGCAGGCAATGCGCGACGGCTCGCTCGGCCTCGGCGCCACCCATTCCGAGACGGTCAAGCAGGTGATCCTGCCGGCCGCACTTCCCGGCATCGTCGGCGCGATCCTTCTCGCCGGATCGCGCGCCATCGGCGAGACCATGATCGTGGTGCTCGGCGCCGGCGCCGCGGCACGCCTCAGCCTCAATCCTTTCGAGGCGATGACGACGGTCACCGCCAAGATCGTCAGTCAGCTGACCGGTGACGCCGACTTCGCCTCGCCGGAGGCGCTGGTCGCCTTCGCGCTCGGCATGACGCTCTTCGTCATCACGCTGGGGCTCAATGTGATCGCCCTCTACATCGTGCGCAAATATCGGGAACAGTACGAATGACCGACACGACAGCACAGACCGGGCGCGCGGTCGCGGCGCCCGCCCGCAAGGGGTCGCTTCTTGAGGTCGACAGCCTGACCCGCAAGCGCAACGCCGCGGAAGCCCGCTTCAAGATGTATGGCCTGTCCGCCGTGATCGTCGGGCTGCTGTTCCTGGTCGCGCTGCTTGCGACGATCCTGTCGAACGGCACCTCGGCCTTCACCCAGACGTTCATCACGATCCCGGTGCCGCTGGAACGCGCCGAGATCGAGGCGGCGGAAAAATCCATCGTCAAGACGTCCAAGTATCGCGCCATCATCGGCACGGCCTTTGCCAACGTCCTGTCGTCGGCGGGCATCGAGACCGACATGTCAGCGAAGGATCTGGATAAGATGATGTCGTCGGGCGCGGCGGCGAGCGTGCGCGATTTCGTGCTCGCCAATCCCGCCAGCATCGGCACCACCCATACGTTCGACCTGCTGGCGTCCTCGCGCGTCGACGGCTATCTCAAGGGTCGCGTGACCCGCGAGGATCTGATCAACGACAAGAACCTCGATGCGGCGCATCTCGACATCGTCGACCGGCTGAGCGCCGCCGGCATCGTGCAGAAGCGGTTCAACTGGCAGTTCATCTTCGGCGCGGACGCCTCCGACAGCCGTCCCGAGCAGGCCGGTATCGGCGTCTCGATGATCGGCTCCTTCTTCATGATGCTGGTGGTGCTGGTCCTGTCGCTGCCGATCGGCGTCGCCGCGTCGATCTATCTTGAGGAATTCGCGCCGAAGAACCGCTTCACCGACCTGATCGAGGTGAACATCTCCAATTTGGCGGCGGTTCCCTCCATCGTCTTCGGTATTC
Organism: Stappia stellulata; assembly: GCF_020176715.1. GTDB lineage: Bacteria > Pseudomonadota > Alphaproteobacteria > Rhizobiales > Stappiaceae > Stappia. Next base: position 65,673 of record NZ_JAIVMF010000019.1, read on the forward strand.
TGGGCCTCGCCGCCTTCATCCAGTTCGCGCATCTGCCGCAGTCCGCGCCGCTGGTTGGCGGCCTTGTGCTCACGCTGATGACGCTGCCGACCATCATCATCTCCACCCGCGCGTCGCTGAAGTCGGTGCCGCCGTCGATCCGCAACGCGGCGCTCGGCGTCGGCGCCTCCAAGATGCAGTCGGTGTTCCACCACGTGCTGCCGCTGGCGATGCCCGGGATCCTCACCGGCACGATCATCGGCCTTGCCCAGGCGCTGGGCGAGACCGCGCCGCTGCTCCTGATCGGCATGGTCGGCTTCATCGCCTCCAACGTGCCGGACGGGGTGGCCGCCGGCTTCCTCGATCCGAACTCGGCGATGCCCGCCCAGATCTACGAATGGGCGAAGCGTGCCGATCCGGCCTTTTACGAGCGGGCTTGGGGCGGCATCATCATCCTGCTGCTGTTCTTGATGACGATGAACATTATCGCGATCATTCTGCGTCGCCGTTTCGAGCGGCGCTGGTAAGGAAAGTGCAAGCCATGAACGAGATGCCCGTCGTCGACGCCGAAGCCGGCACCCTGCTGCCGAAGATCTCGGCCAAGAAGGTCCAGGTCTTCTACGGCGAGACACACGCCATCAAGGATGTGGACCTCAACATCGCCGACCGCACCGTGACGGCGTTCATCGGCCCGTCCGGTTGCGGCAAGTCCACCTTCCTGCGCTGCCTCAACCGCATGAACGACACCATCGACATCTGCCGTGTCGAGGGCGACATCCGCATCGACGGGGAGGATATCTACGACCCCAAGGTCGATCCCGTGCAGCTGCGCGCCAAGGTCGGAATGGTGTTCCAGAAACCCAATCCCTTCCCCAAGTCGATCTATGACAACATTGCCTACGGGCCGCGCATTCACGGACTGTCGCGCTCCAAGGCGGATCTTGACGAGATCGTCGCCAACAGCCTGCAGAAGGCCGGCCTCTACGAGGAGGTCAAGGATCGGCTCGACGAGCCGGGGACCGGCCTGTCCGGCGGCCAGCAGCAGCGGTTGTGCATCGCGCGGGCCATCGCGGTGAGCCCGGAGGTGATCCTGATGGACGAGCCCTGTTCCGCGCTCGATCCGATCGCCACGGCCAAGATCGAGGAGCTGATCGACGAGCTGCGCGAAAACTACACGATCGTGATCGTCACCCACTCCATGCAGCAGGCAGCCCGCGTCTCGCAGCGCACCGCCTTCTTCCATCTGGGCAATCTGGTCGAGGAAGGGGAGACGAAGGAGATCTTCACCAATCCGACCGACCGGCGCACCCAGGACTATATCACCGGCCGTTTCGGCTAGCGGTTGCGCCATCGCGACCTGTCGCCGCCGGTTCGCCGGCGTGCCGCAATGGAGACTTGAAATGCCCAATCATACAGTGACTTCCTTCGACGACGAGCTCAAGTCCGTCGCCGGTCGCGTCTCGGAAATGGGGGGCCTGTCCGAGGTCATGCTGACCGAAGCCATCTCGTCGCTGATCCGCATGGACAAGGATCTTGCCCGCCGCGTGATCGCCCAGGACAAGCGCGTCGACGCGCTGCAGTTCGAGGTCGAGGAACAGGCGATCCTGATCATTGCACGGCGCCAGCCGGTGGCGCAGGACCTGCGCGACGTCATCGCCGCCATGCGCATCTCCAACGACCTCGAGCGGGTCGGGGATCTCGCCAAGAACATCGCCAAGCGCGTGATCGCCATCGAGGGCTCCTTCGACAGCAAGAAGTTCGCCCTTGGCGTGGAGCACATGAGCGAGCTGGCGCAGGAGCAGCTCAAGGCCGTGCTCGACGCCTATGCCAACCGCGATACCGCGTCGGCGGCGAACGTGCGCGAGCGCGACGACGAGGTCGATGCGCTCTACACCTCGATCTTCCGCGAGCTGCTCACCTACATGATGGAGGATCCGCGCCAGATCTCCATCTGCGCCCATCTGCTGTTCTGCGCCAAGAACATCGAGCGCATCGGCGACCATGCGACCAACATTGCGGAAAACGTCATCTACATGTCGACCGGGGTGCAGCCCGCCGATGAACGTCACAAGCTCGATGAAACGGGCGTGGAGACCGGCGTGGCCCGCTAGGCCGCGACCGGGACGACAAGACGAGGGAATTGCAGATGCCCAAGGTTCTGATTGTCGAGGACGAGGAACCTCTCATCATGCTCCTGCGCTACAATCTGGAGGCGGAGGGCTATTCGGTCGACACCTGCATGCGCGGCGACGAGGCGGAGCTTCTGCTGCGCGAACAGCAGCCCGATCTCCTGCTGCTGGACTGGATGCTGCCGGGGCTTTCCGGCATCGAGCTGTGCCGCCGGCTGCGGGCGCGCCCGGAGACCGAGCGCCTTCCGGTGATCATGCTGACCGCGCGCGGCGAGGAGCAGGAGCGTATCCGAGGCCTTGCCACCGGCGCCGACGACTATGTCGTCAAGCCGTTCTCCATCCCCGAGCTGATGGCGCGGGTCCGCGCGATGCTGCGCCGCGCCAAGCCGGAGGTCGTGTCCTCGCAGCTGCGCTCCGGCGATCTCGAGCTTGACCGCGAGACCCACCGGGTCCGTCGCGCCGGCCGCGAGATCCATCTGGGGCCGACGGAGTTCCGCCTGCTGGAATTCCTGATGACCTCGCCGGGGCGGGTCTACTCGCGCGAACAGTTGCTCGACGGCGTCTGGGGCCACGACGTCTATGTCGACGAGCGCACCGTGGATGTTCATGTCGGGCGCCTACGCAAGGCGATCAACCGCGGCAGGATGGTCGACCCGATCCGCACCGTGCGCGGCGCGGGCTATGCCTTCAACGATCAGTTCGCCGTCGCGTCCTGATCCCGGGGCGGTCCCGCAGGTCGCCGCCACTTACCCCGGCATCTGAAATGAAAAAGGCCCGCTCCGGTTCCGGAGCGGGCCTCAGACTGCTGACAAACCCGTCGATTTCGGCGGGTTTGTTTTTTTCAGTTTTGGTTCTGAGGTTTTGAGCGGTTTTTGTTCAGGGTTAGGTTGGTCCAGCCACCTCAGGCTGGGGCT
>NZ_JAIVMF010000020.1 GCF_020176715.1 Stappia stellulata
GGCTCAGCGTGCCCGGAGGGGCGCGCCGGCTGCTGCGCCGGCCCGGACGCAGGCGCTGAGGCCGGCGACACGGGAGCCGCCCGCGCGAGCGGGCGCGTCGACAGCTCGAAGGCGTCGACCGGATCGGTGTCGATCCAGGCATCCGCGCCCGCGCCAACAAAAAAGTCGAGCAGCGCTTCAAGCGCGCGGGCGCGCTCGGCGCCGGAAGGATGCGGGTCGTTGCTGTCGCCAGGTTCCATGAGACCGTTGTGCCGCATCCCGGTGAAAGGCGCAACGGAGACAGGGTACGGGTAGATTATTCCGTTTACGTAAAGGGAAATGTCACATCTGGTCTTGCATGCGCATTGCAGCGGCTTTCGCGCTGCACTAAACAGAAACGGAGTGACACGGATCGAGGATTTGCGGGGGAGACAGGTATGAGCGAAACGGAAACCCTTCCGGAACGCGAAAGCATGGATTTCGACGTCGTGATCGTCGGAGCGGGCCCGGCCGGCCTGTCCGCCGCGATCCGGCTGAAACAGATCGCCAACGACAAGGGCGAGGAGCTCTCCGTCGTCGTGCTGGAAAAGGGCTCGGAGGTCGGCGCGCATATCCTCTCCGGCGCGGTGATCGACCCCGTCGGTGTCGACAAGCTGCTGCCGGAGTGGCGCGAGGAAAGCGACACGCCGTTCAAGACCCCGGTGACGGCGGACCATTTCCTGGTGCTCGGCCCGGCCGGCTCGATCCGCCTGCCGAACATGTTCATGCCGAAACTCATGAACAACCACGGCAATTACATCGTCTCGCTCGGCAATGTCTGCCGCTGGCTCGCCGAAAAGGCGGAAGCGCTCGGCGTGGAGATCTATCCGGGCTTTGCCGCTGCCGAGGTTCTCTATGACGACGAGGGACGCGTCGTCGGCGTCGCCACCGGCGACATGGGCGTCGGGCGCGACGGCAAGCCGAACGCGAGTTTCACCCGCGGCATGGAGCTGCGCGGCAAATACGTCTTGATCGGCGAAGGCGTGCGCGGGTCGCTCGCCAAGGAGCTGATCGCGAAATTCAATCTCGATGCCGACAGCGACGTGCCGAAGTTCGGCATCGGCATCAAGGAACTGTGGCAGGTCGATCCGTCAAAGCACCGCCCGGGACTGGTCCAGCACTCCTTCGGCTGGCCGCTCGACAACAAGACCGGCGGCGGCTCGTTCCTCTACCATCTGGAGGACAATCAGGTCGCGGTCGGCTTCGTGCTGCACCTGAACTACAAGAACCCCTATCTCTCGCCCTTCGACGAGTTCCAGCGCTTCAAGACGCATCCGGCGATCCGCGAAACCTTCGAGGGCGGCAAGCGCATCTCTTACGGCGCGCGCGCGATCACCGAGGGCGGCTTCCAGTCGGTCCCGAAGCTCTCCTTCCCCGGCGGCCTGCTGATCGGCTGCTCGGCCGGCTTCGTCAACGTGCCGCGCATCAAGGGCTCGCACAACGCCATGCTGTCGGGCATGCTCGCAGCCGAGGAAATCGCCGCCGCACTGGCACGCGGCGAGGCGAACACCGAGCTTTCCGCCTTCGACACCGCCTGGCGCGAGAGCGAGATCGGCGCGGACCTGAAGAAGGTGCGCAACGTCAAGCCGCTGTGGTCGCGCTTCGGCACGGTGCTGGGCATCGCGCTCGGCGGCCTCGACATGTGGACCAACGAGCTCTTCGGCAAATCCTTCTTCGGCACGCTGAAACACGGCAAGACCGACGCGGAAAGCCTGGAGCCGGCGGCGAAGCACACGCCGATCGCCTATCCCAAGCCCGACGGCGAGGTGTCCTTCGACAAGCTCTCCTCCGTGTTCCTGTCGAACACCAACCATGAGGAGGACCAGCCGATCCACCTCAAGGTGAAGGACGACAAGCTGCAGAAGACCTCGGAACACGATGTCTACGCGGGGCCGTCGAACCGCTATTGCCCGGCCGGCGTCTACGAGTGGATCGAGGAAGGCGCGGATGCGCCGCGCTTCCAGATCAACGCGCAGAACTGCGTCCACTGCAAGACCTGCGACATCAAGGACCCGAACGGCAACATCACCTGGACCGTGCCGGAAGGCGCTGGCGGACCGAACTACCCGAACATGTGAGACCCGGCCGCCGGCAACCGGCTGCAAACCCTCACCAAGACGCCCGCGCGACAGCCGTTGCGCGGGCGTTTTCGTGTCGCGGCAGGTGGATCGTGCTCAGGCCACGGCCCCGGCCGCCTGACGGCACCGCTCCAGGAAGGTGTCGACGAAGACGTCGAGCGCCTGCCAGTCGGTGAACTCCATGTCGCCGGAGGGATCCATCTCCACGCCCTTCTCGCGCAGGATGCGATGGATCATCCAACGCTTGAGGAAATTCATCTGGCGGTCGTGGACGGCGCCTGCGGCGAGATGCACGAGGCTTGCCTCCCAGTCGACCTCGTCGAACATCTCCTCCACCACGGCGCGGGCATTGTCGAGGTCCTGTCGGTCCGACGAGGAGGCCGACAGGCTCACCGAGACGAAGGCGGTCGGCACGCGTTCAAGCCGCGCGCGCTGCTTGCGGATGAACTCGACGATCTCCGGCTGGTGACGCTTCACATGCAGCGAGGCGGCCAGAAGGGCGGCGTCGAAGGTGCCGAGCTCGGTTGCCGCCGCCGCCCGCGCATCGACCAGGGTGACCGCGTGACCGGCGGCGCGAATGCGGGACGCCGCGCGGTCCGCGATCTTGCGGGTCTGCCCCTCGGTCGTGGCATAGACCACGAGGATATGTGCCATGCCTGCCTCCTGAATGCGCCCACCACACGCATAGTGTGCATCAAGGTGACGACGCTTCCATGACAGGAGTCAAGGCGATCCGGCTAAAGCCGGCAAATCAACCGGCGAGCAGCTCGCGCTTGCGCGTGCAGGCCTCGACCGCCGCGAAGGCGGACATGTTGACCACCCCGCGCGAGGTCACCGAGGGGGTGAGGATATGCACCGGCTTGGCCGTGCCGAGCAGGATCGGCCCGACATGCAGGCTGTCGGTCATCACCTTCACCAGGTTGAGCGCGATATTGGCAGCATCGAGCGAGGGGAAGACCAGCAGGTTGGCCTGATCCGTCAGGCGCGAATCCGGCATCACCCGCTCGCGCATCGCCAGCGACAGCGCGCTGTCGCCGTGCATCTCGCCATCGACCTCGAGATCGGGGGCAAGCTTGCGCAGGATCTCCAGAGCCGCGCGCATCTTGTCGGCCGAGGCCATGTCGCGCGAGCCGAAGTTCGATGCGCTCAGGAGCGCTGCACGCGGCGTGATGCCGAAACGGCGGATCTCCTCGGCGGCCAGCACCGTCGTCTCGGCGATCTCGCGCGCGCTCGGATCGACCGTCACATAGGTATCGGTAAAGAAGGTCGCGCCGCCGGAATTGATCAGGAGCGACAGCGCCGAGAAATCCTGCACGCCGGGCGCGGTGCCGATGATGCCGGCGACATCCGCCAGATGTTTGGAATAGCGGCCCTCGAGCCCGCAGATCAGCGCATCCGCCTCGCCCCGGTGCAGGGCGATGGCGCCGATCACCGTGGTGTTGGAGCGCACCATGGTGCGGGCGGCTTCCGGCGTCACGCCGCGCCGGCCGAGCAGCGCAAAGAGCGTGTCGACATAGTCGCGGTAGCGCGGATCGTCCTCCGGATTGGTGCATTCGAAGTCGACACCGGGGCGGATCCTGAGGCCGAACCGCTCGCAGCGCGCCTCGATCACCGAGGGACGGCCGATCAGGATCGGCTGCGCCAGCTTGTCCTCCATCAGCACCTGGGCGGCGCGCAGCACGCGCTCGTCCTCGCCGTTGGAATAGATGATGCGGGTCTGGCTTTCGCGCGCCGCCGCGATCACCGGCTTCATGATCAGGCCGGAGCGGAAAACAAACCGGTTCAGCCGGTCGTTGTAGGCCTCGAAATCGGTGATCGGACGGGCAGCGACGCCCGTCTCCATCGCCGCGCGGGCCACCGCCGGCGCGATCCGCAGGATCAGCCGCTGGTCGAAGGGCGACGGGATCAGGTATTTCGGGCCGAAGGTCTCGCTGACGCCGCCATAGGCGCGGGCCGCGACCTCGGACGGTTCCTCGCGGGCAAGCTCGGCGATCGCCTTGACGGCGGCGAGCTTCATTTCCTCGTTGATCGTCGTCGCGCCGGCATCGAGCGCGCCGCGGAATATATAGGGGAAGCACAGGACATTGTTGACCTGGTTGGGATAGTCGGAGCGGCCCGTGCACATCATCACGTCGTCGCGCACGGCAAGCGCGTCCTCCGGCATGATCTCGGGGCGCGGGTTGGCGAGCGCCAGGATCAGCGGCTTGTCCGCCATGGCGGCGACCATCTCCGGCTTAAGCACGCCGGCGGCCGAAAGACCCAGGAACACGTCGGCGCCGGGGATGACCTCGGCGAGCGTGCGCGCGTCGGTCTCCTGCGCGAAGACGGACTTCCACTCGTCCATCAGCGCCTCGCGGCCCTTGTAGACGACACCTTCGATGTCGGTGACGAAGACGTTTTCCCGGCTGGCGCCCAACGCGCACAGCAGGTTGAGGCAGGCGAGCGCCGCAGCCCCCGCGCCCGATGCGACGATCTTGGCCTTGGCGATGTCCTTGCCGGCCAGTTCCAGCGCGTTCATCACCGCCGCCGCGACGATGATCGCCGTGCCGTGCTGGTCGTCGTGGAACACGGGGATGTTCATGCGCGCGCGCAGGTCGCGCTCGATCATGAAGCACTCGGGCGCCTTGATGTCTTCCAGGTTGATGCCGCCGAAGGTCGGCTCGAGCACGGCGACGGCATCGACGAAACGTTCGACATCCAGTTCGTCGACCTCGATGTCGAACACGTCGATCCCGGCGAACTTCTTGAAGAGCACAGCCTTGCCCTCCATCACCGGCTTGGAGGCGAGCGGACCAATGGCACCCAGCCCCAGAACCGCCGTGCCGTTGGAGATCACCCCGACGAGATTGCTGCGGGCGGTGTAGTCGGCGGCAAGCGCGGGGTCGCGCGCGATCTCCATGCAGGGCGCCGCGACGCCCGGCGAATAGGCCAGCGCCAGGTCGCGCTGGTTGCCGAGCGGCTTGGTCGCCTGGATCTCCAGTTTCCCGGGATGCGGATAGCGGTGGTAGAAAAGCGCCGCTTCATCGAGTTCGCTGGGAGACGGGTGGGCGGTCGGCTTCTTGGTCATGGGGATCCACTTGCGGCTGGCGGGCTGTGTCAGTTCGGGCAAAGGGCAGTCGGTGCAGCCTATCGCCACATCGGCGTGCGGTCATGCCCCCATTGCGGCGGGTGGCCGGGACGCGCGCATCAGGATGCGAATCAACAGGTACAAAACCGCCGCATTCAGGCAATGCCATACGAAATGCGTGCCCGTTGGGAAAGACGGGCAAACCAGCATATCACCCGTTCTGAAGGCAAGCGAAATCAGGAACAGCACGCCAACGCCGGCAAGCGGCACGGCCAGCGCGGGCGCGCGCCAGCGCGCGACAAGGGCCACGGCAAAGATGGCGAGCGCTGCCGGCGCATAGCCGCCCGAGGAGCCGAGCAGCCGGCCAAGCTGGGGTCCAAGCGCCAGTCCGGCGATGAAAAAGCCCAGCGTGAGGGCAGCCGAGGGCCAGGGCCGCAGCGCAAGGACGCGCCGCATCGCGAAGAAGAAATACAGATGAATGAACACCGCGATCGGAACGACATCTGCAAGCCCCGCCCAGCGCGTGGCGAGCGTATGGAACAGAAAGGAGCCGATCCCGACAAGCGCGACCACGAGGATCAGCGCGAGGGCCGCGCCATCCCGTCGCGGCTGACGCTGCCACTGCCGCAGCGCCCAAAAGGCCGCCACGAGAAAGGCCGCATTGGTCAGCGCGTTCACGGGTTCTGCCCAAAACGCCGGTCCGATCCGCTCGCAATAGGCGTCGACCGCTGCCGTCCAGTCCATCCTCGATCTCCGCAGACATCCCGTTGCAGGCGCGCCCCTGCGACCAAAGGGGCCGACACAACCACTGGCCAGTTGCCGGAGCCCGGCCTATTGTCGGCCGCAAAGGCCTCCTGGAGGAAGGGAAATCAGACCCATGCATCGCATTGATGACAGCCGCCCGTTCATTCCCTTGCGCATTGCCGTCCTCACGGTCTCCGACACGCGCACGCCCGGCGACGACCGCTCCGGCGACACGCTGGTCAACCGGCTGACGGAGGCCGGGCACCGGCTCGCCGACCGCGCCATCGCCACCGACGACGTGGAGGCGATCCGCGAGGTCGTGAACCGCTGGATCGCTTCCGCCGACGTCGACGTGGTCATTTCCACCGGCGGCACCGGCTTCACAGGACGCGACGTGACACCGGAGGCGATCGAACCGCTGTTCGAGAAGCGCATGGACGGCTTCTCGGAGGTGTTCCACCGCATCTCCTATGACAAGATCGGCACCTCGACCATCCAGTCGCGCGCGACCGGCGGGGTCGCCAACGCCACCTATATCTTCGTCCTGCCGGGATCGCCCGGCGCCTGCAAGGACGCCTGGGACGGGATCCTCAAGTGGCAGCTCGACTACCGGCACATGCCCTGCAATTTCGTGGAGATCCTGCCCCGGCTCGACGAGCATCTGAAGCGCGGCAAGCTCCAGCAGGCCTGAGGTCCGGCGCGCCAAGGCGGTCACGCTTTCGTGAACGCAGCTTCCCCCCTCGCCGTTCCCGGCTACATGGCAGCTTCGACACATATGTCGCATCTCCAAGAGGGAGGATTGATCCTATGAGCCACTTTTCGCTTAGCCGCCGGGCGGTTCTGGCCGGCGCCGCCACCACGACGCTCGCCGCGCCCGCCATCCTGACGTCCGCCACGCCGTCCTTTGCGGAGGCCCCGCTGATGGGCGCCTCGAGCGCCACCTTCAACCGCATCAAGCTTGGCGAGTTCGAGATCACCACCCTGCTTGACGGCCAGCGCGGTTCCGACGGTCCGCATCCGATCTTCGGCCAGAACCAGGAAGCGGATGCCGTTGCCGCCTTGATGGAAGAAAACTTCCTGCCGCCGACGCGCACCGAATTCGTCTTCACGCCGGTCGTGGTCAACACCGGCTCCGAGCTCGTCCTGTTCGACACCGGCCTTGGCGGCGACGCCGGCTCGCTGACGCAGCAACTGGCCGCTGCCGGCTACACGCCCGAGCAGATCGACATCGTGGTGATCACCCACATGCACCCCGACCACATCGGCGGGCTGATGACCGGTGGCACTCCGACGTTCCCGAATGCGCGCTATGTCACCGGCCAGGCCGAATACGACTTCTGGTCGGGCGAGGACAAGCTCACCGGCCCGACCGAACGGGTCGCCAAGCTCGTCCAGTCGAATGTGACGCCGATGGCCGACAAAATGACCTTCATCGGCGACGGCGCCGACGTCGTCACCGGCATCACCGGCATGGACACCTCCGGCCACACGCCGGGCCACATGTCCTATCACATCGAAAGCGCCGGCCAGCGCCTGCTGATCTGGGGCGATGTCGCCAACCATTTCGTCGCCTCGATCCAGCGTCCCGACTGGCATGTGCGTTTCGACATGGACAAGGAAAAGGCGGCCGCGACCCGCAAGCGCGTCTTCGACATGGTCTCCGCCGACAAGGTGCCCGTGACCGGCTATCACATGCCCTTCCCGGCCATCGGCTACATCGACACGCGCGGCGGCGGCTACCGCTGGCTGCCCGCCTCCTACCAGTTCAAGGTCTGATCGACCAAGGCACCCGCAAACGAAAAGCCCCGGGCCATGCGCCCGGGGCCAACTTGCTGACAAAGGTGGCGTTTCTCCAGGCGTCATACCGGGCAAGCGCCAACGCGACCCGGTATCGGAGAGCCAAAAGCCCAGACTTCTTCGACGAAGAGACGCCGACAGGCGGTGCCTCTCCGATCCCGGCTCTCATTGCATTCGGCCGGGAGGACGATCCGTTGCTGTTTGTCATCACACCTAAGCCCCGGGCACACCGCCCGGGGCTTTTTCCTGCCGACCCGGGTTTCCCCTGCCTCAACCGGCCGCCGCGACCCGCTCTGCCGTCGCCGGCTCCGCGTCGATGGTGTAGTCCGGCACGCTTGCCAGATAGCTGGCATAGGCGTCCGCATCGGGCGGCAGGAAGGTCTCAGCGAGCGGGTTCGCCTTGCGCCGCTTGCGCGCGCCCATGTCGGCCAGAAGCTCGTCGAGATGGCGGAAATGATAGGGCGCGGAGCACAGGCCGCCGTAGACGCCGGCGGCGGGACGTTCCTTGCGCCGCCATGTGAGATGACGCGCGATCCAGCCGTCCATCTCGGCCGCCTTCGGCTGACGGGCAAGCTTGCCATCCGCGAAACGCACCAGCCATTCCGCGGCGATGTTGCTGGTCAGCACCGTGGCGAAGGACGAGTTGAAGCCGACGAAGCCGAGATCGGGGATCTGCGGATTGACGATCAGCCGGTAGAGCTTGTACTGGCCGTCCTCCTCGATCAGCGCGCGCTTTTCGTCCGCGCCCAGATAGGGAATGCCGAGCTTCCAGCCGACAGCCTGCACCACCACATCGGCCGCAATCCGCTCCCCGCCGGTGAGCACGACATCGCCGTCCTCATAGTGGTCGATGGTGCCTTGCACCGCCTTGATCCGGCCCTCCTTGAGGAACTTGAAGAACCCTTCGGTCGCGATCGGCAGACCGCAGGAGATCGTCTCCTCGATGGGCTTTTTCGGGCGCAGGCCCAGCTTCTTCAGCCCGAACTGGAGGTTGAGCAGCGTTTCCAGCCCGCGCCAATTCGCCCAGACCAGCGGTTTGGCAAGCGCATGCGCCAGCTTGCCGGCCGCCCCCATGCCCCAGGGCGGGAACATGCTTTCCGACGCGCGGCAATAGAGGATGCGCTTGAAGTTGACGAGACCCGCGAACTTGTAGGGCACCCGCCAGACCGGCTCCAGATAGACGATGGTGACCTCGTCGGCACCCTCGCGCACCGCGTTGACGGCGACATCGGTGGCGGATTTGGAAAAGCCGAGCACCACCACCTTCTTGCCCCGCACCAGCGCCGGATCGGTGTATTCGCACGAATGCAGCACCGTGCCGCCGGCATATTCGAAGCCGTCCTGTCCGGGGTGGGTGAGGACGTTCTTGTCGCTGAAGGTGCCGCTGGCAACCACGACGAAGTCGAAGACCAGATCGGCGGCCCCTTCGTCGGGGGTGTCGACCGTCAATCGCCAGCCGCCGTCCGGCTTGCGCGCCATGGCCCGCACGGCATGACCGAAGCGGATCAGCGGCAACAGGCCCTTGGCCGTCGCGAAGGCGCGCAGATACTCATAGACCTGCCGGCCCGACGGCCATTCGGGGTAGTCGTCGGGCATCGCCATGCCGACATAGCGATAGAGATCCTTGGGGCTTTGCGTCTTGATCCCCGGATAGGACCTGGACGGCTCCCATACGCCACCCAGATCGTGGCTGCGCTCCAGCACCGTGACGTCGTGTCCCCGGTCCCTGAAGGCTTGCGCGGACGCAAGTCCGCTCACGCCTGCGCCGATGACGCAGACCCGCTTGCGCTTGACCATATCGTCTCTCCTGAAGCCTCGAAAAAGGGTGGCCCCGCCGCGACGACAGGACCACCAGGTGACCCGAAGGATCAGCCCTTCAGGGAGAGCGGGTCGAAGGCCATTTCATCGGGAGAGAGGAAGTTCACCTCGCGCATGGCGGACTGGCGCACCACCTCTTCCGGGTCGCCCAGATTGTGCAGATTGTCGAAGAGCTCGCGCAGGCGCCGCGCCGGGCTGACCCAGAACAGACCGCGCGCGGTCTGGTCCGTCAGATTGTAGTAGCCGTGCGGGATACCCATCGGCATACGCACCAGATCGCCGGCATTGGCCTGATGATGCTGGCCGTCGAGATAGAGGTCGAAACGGCCTTCCAGCACATAGATGAACTCGTCCTGGGTCGGATGGATATGCGGCGGCACGAAGGTGCCCGGCGGATCGAGGGTCTCGAAGCAGAAGCAGCTCTCGCCCTCCGACTTCAGCCAGTAGGTATGGCCGAGGATGCTCCACTCGACCTGCTCGATGCCGGTGCCGGCCGGCGTGATGCCGGGTTCGGTGCACACCTGGACCATGTTGGCGATGGATTTCTTCATTGCTCTCTCCCGAAATTTCGCGCGCGACATCGCGCGGATCGTCCTCTGGACCGGGCTTTGTTTTCTCGTGCGCCATGTCGCGGCGCATCGCCGGTTCGTTTTCGTCAGGACCGCGATCCTGCGACAGTGAGGAGAGCGGAGAATGGGCCTGCGCGTCTATCCGCTGAGCGACGCGCCTGTCCATCCGGCGCAGGATTGTTGCGAATCTGGAGAGAAAAACGATGCTGCACCGCGGAAAATCCGTGCCGCTGCGCAACATCAATAAAGACGAGACAAGGCTGGATCAGGCCGCGGTCACGCCTTTCAGGAACGTCTGGATTTCCGTGCGCAGGCGGCCCGTGCTTTCGAAGGCCTCGCGCGTTGCGCCCAGGACCGAGGCCGCGGAGCGCGTGGTCTCGCCGACCGCATTGTCGAGCTCGCCGATGCTTGCCACCACGGACTGGGTTCTGGAGGCCGCATTCTGGACGTTGGCGTTGATCTCGTTGGTGGCCGCGCCCTGCTGGACGACGGAGGCGGCAATCGCTCCGGTGTACTCGTTCACCTCGCTCATCGTGCCGGCGATGGCACCGATGGCCTTGACCGCGTCGTCTGTCGACGACTGGATCTCGGCGATCTGCGAGGAGATCTCCTCGGTCGCCTTGGAGGTCTGGGTCGCCAGGTCCTTCACTTCCGCTGCCACGACCGCAAAGCCCTTGCCGGCCTCGCCTGCCCGCGCCGCCTCGATGGTGGCATTGAGCGCCAACAGGTTGGTCTGTTCCGCGATTGCCCGAATAAGCGTGACGACCTCGCCGATCTTGCTGGCGGAGAGCGCCAGTCCGGCGATCTTGTCGTTGGTGGCGCGCACGCCGTCGGTTGCCTGGGTGACGATCTCGGTGGTGCGCCCGATCTGCTGCGAGATTTCGTGGATGGAGGAGGCAAGTTCCTCCGTCCCGCTGGCAATCGACTGGACGTTCTCCGAGGCGTCATGCGAGGCGCCGGCGGCTTGCCTCGCCTGCCCGGCGCTCGAGGTTGCCACCTGATCGAGCGTTCCCGCCGTCGCCTCCAGGCTTGCATTCGCCCGGTCGACGGCCGCCAGCAGATCCTGGGAGGTCTCCTTGAACCCCTCGATCAGAGCCCTGACCTGCTCCTGGCTCTGCTGGCGCGTCGCGCGGTCGCTGGCCTGCTGCGCCTCGAGACGGTCCTGCTCCTTGCGGTTCTCGCAACATACGGAAACGGCGCGGGCGATGTCGCCGACCTCGTCCGGCCGGTCGATGCCCTTGATCGCGAGATCCGCATTGCCGCCGGCCAGTTCCATGATCTGGGAGGTGACGGTGCGCAGCGGCGAGAAGATGCAGCAGCTTGCGAAGACAAGCGTTCCCCCGGCAATCGCCAGCAGGAAGAGGCTCACGCCGATGCCGAGCGTGCGGGCCGATCCGGCGATCGCCTGATAGGCGCTCTGGTCGACGCCGATGATCGCCGTGGCGATCGGATTGCCGGAAAAGTCCTCGATTGCGACCCGGTCGACAAAGTAGCGGCCGCTTGCGTCGACGATCCCTCCGTTCGCCGTTGCCTCGACCATCGCGAGCGGGTCCATGCCCTCCGGCAATTGCGAGCCGATCACTTCCGCCCCGCTCTCGCCGTCCCTCAGGATCGCCAGCGGATATCCGCTCTGGCTGGTGAAATCGGCGACGAAAAGATCATGGAAGCCGAGACCGAATTCCACCGAACCGAGAGCGAGCCCGTCGCGGGTGATCGGGACCACGCCGCGATTGCCGATGCCGGCAACGCCCTTTTCCAGTCCCGAAATGACGGCTCCCCTGGTGTTGGTCTCAACCACGGTGTTGCGGAAACCGGAGAGGTCGTCGCCGAATTTCTCCGGCTTGTGAACGCGCAGGAAGGATTGCGCCGGTGGCAGATGGAACTGGAACTGGCGGATGCCATAGTCCGTCTTCAACTCCGCGAAGCCGGAGACGAATTCTTCGGCGAGGCCGTCGCGGTCGCGCGCGGCGAACTTCTCCTGGACGCCCGTCTGACCGGCAACCACCTTGGCCAGAAGCAGGGCCTGCCGGCTTTCCGCAGCGATCTTGGCCTTGAGCTGCTGCTTGGCGTTGGTCACCTCGCGGTGAAGGGCCGTTTCGGTCAGGTCCGCCGCGACCCATTGGGAGAGGACGAAGACCGAAGCGGATCCCAGCAAAGCCAGACCGAGGATAACGAACGTCAATCGAGCGCGGATCGTCTTCATTCTTCGTCTCCGAGTGCACAGGGAATGCCCGCTTGCGGCGTGGCCGCACAGGTCGAATCCAGGACCTGAAAGCCAAGTTCACATTCAAGTATTAAAATATGACTATAGGGAAGACTGAAACGCTTCCGCTTTCCATGCTATGCTGCGCGCAAGAACCAGGGCAGCAAACGCCCGATTCCAGAGAATGCAAGGGTAGGAATGACGGGCACTGCGATGCCGCTTTCAGGCCATGCGAAGGTCGCGACCCGCGACGTCTCGCAGGCCGCCGAACAGGTCGGGCGCATTTTCTGCGAACACCGGCTGACGCCGCTCGATCGGGCGCAGACATTTTCCGCCGTTCACAACAGCCGGCGGTTCCCCGGCGGGTCGATCAACTATGTCGCCTATGGCGGAGATGTCGAAATCGACCCGGGATGCCTGGAGCGCTTCTTCCTGTTGCAGATCCCCTTGCGTGGCGGCGCCGACATCGCCTGCGGCCGCGAGATCACCGAGACGCGCCCCGGACGCGCCGCCTCGCTGCTGTCGCCGACGCGCCCGGCGCAGATGCGCTGGCGGGCGTCCTGCGGGCAGTTGATCCTGATGCTCGACCGCGCGCCGCTGGAACGCACCATCGCCGCCTATCTCGGGCGCGAGGTCGACGAGATCGTGTTCGCGCCGCTCATGCCGCTCGACCGCGAACCCGGCCGCAGCATCGCCAGCCAGGTCGCGCATCTGGCCCGGCTGGCGCAGGACACCGGCGCCGACGACGCAGATCTGCTGCGCCGGATCGGCGAGGCCATCGGCCATACGCTGCTCTGGCAGCATGACAGCGACCGGCGCACGGCTCTTGTCGGCGGGCCGGGCCAGGACCAGCCGGCGCCGCCGCGACGGATCGCCGCCGCGCTGGAGCATATCGACGCCCATATCGACCAGCCGCTCGACCTTGCCGCCCTCGCCCGGCATTGCGGCTGCTCGCCGCGCGCGCTGCAGGCGGCCTTCAAGACCCATCGCGGCGAAACGCTGACCGAGGCCGTGCAAGGCCGGCGCCTTGCGCTGTTGCGCGAGCGCCTGCTGGCGGGCTCCGGCGACGACAGCGTAACCGAGCTGGTCCACGCCTGCGGCTTTGCCCATCTGGGCCGGGCGGCGAGTGCCTATCGCGCCGCCTTCGGCGAACGCCCGAGCGATACACTGAAGCGCCGAAAGTAACCACTTCTCTTATCTTGCGAAATTATCGCCCATTGTGGCAATTTTTACTTATCATATCATTTCATAATCTCAACAATCACCATATTCATGAAATAAAATACGAATATGCCATAATTTACGACGAATTCTTTCTATATTTTGCCCTGTCTTTGGAGTGACATGATCTTTCCAAAATATTTCCCTGCCGTTTTCATCTATCAACCACTATCGGAGCCGATCTTGTTTCTCGTGGACGGCGAGAGGTCGTCCGCAGGCGGCCTTGCCCCGGCACTGCCGGAAAGGCCGTCTTGAAGATGAACAACGGAGGCTGAACCCATGAAGAAGACACTCGCAACCCTTGCGGCCCTGACCTTTGCCACCGCCGCAGTCGCCCAAGCTGCGAGCTTCGCGGAGCTGGATGTCGACCAGAACGGCGAGCTGACCTACGCCGAGGTCACGGCGACCATGCCCGACATGACGATGGAGGCCTACACCGAAGCCGACACCGATGCCAACGGCACGCTGTCGGAAGAGGAATTCGCCGCCGCAACCTCCAAGTCCGACGGCTGATCCTTTTCGCTGAATCTTCTCCCATTTGCCCTGGTGGCCACCCCGTTTCATGGAAACGGGGTGGCCTCACCCGTTGGCGCGGACACCGCTTTTCAGCGCTTTATGTTCCTGATATGTTCTATTCCGTCCCGTTCGTCGGGTCTGATTCCTCAGGAATGGAACAGCAATGCGCGCCTCCCAGCACACGCCTGTTTCCGGCCAAACCGGCAACCTCACCCCACCCGAGCCGGGCACGAAACCCACTGGCGACATTCGCGGCGCCAGGGGCCGCGGCGCGGGACTCAACATGGCGGGACGTTTCGAGCGGGAAAGCTGCGAGGCCTTCGATGACGGCTGGGGGACGCTCGACGACATCCCCGTGCTCAAGACGCAGGTGCAGGAGGAACGCGCCCGCACCATCATCACCCGCAACGAATCGCCGGACATTTCCTTCGACCGCTCGATCAATCCCTATCGGGGCTGCGAGCACGGCTGCGTCTATTGTTTCGCGCGACCAAGCCACGCCTATGCCGGACTGTCGCCCGGCCTCGATTTCGAGACCCGCCTGACCGTCAAGCCCAATGCGGCGGAACTGCTGGAGCGCGAACTCTCCAAACCCGGCTACAAGCCGCGCACCATCGCCATCGGTACCAACACCGACCCCTATCAGCCGATCGAACGAGACCGGGGCGTGATGCGCGAGATCCTCACGGTGCTGGCGCGCTGCAACCATCCGGTCGGCATCGTCACCAAGTCAGCGCTGGTACTGCGCGACATCGACATTCTGGCACCCATGGCCGAGCGCGGGCTGGCCAAGGTCGCGCTGTCCATCACCACGCTGGACCGCAAGCTTGCCCGCACGATGGAACCGCGCGCGGCAACGCCGTCGCGCCGCCTCGCCGCGCTCAGGGGCCTGTCGGAGGCCGGCATTCCGGCAACCGTGATGGTCGCGCCGGTGATCCCGGCCCTCACCGACCATGAAATGGAGCGCATTCTGGAAGCCGCCCACGAGCACGGCGCGCGCGAAGCCGGTTACATCCTGCTGCGGCTGCCCATCGAGGTCAGCCCGCTGTTTCGCGACTGGCTGCTCCGGCACCGGCCGGACAGCTACCGGCATGTGATGAACCTGATCCGCTCGATGCGCGGCGGCAAGGATTACGACGCGCAATGGGGCAAGCGCATGCGCGGCGACGGTCCCTATGCCAAACAGCTGGCGAACCGCTTCTCGCTTGCCTGCAAGCGGATCGGCATGAACAGCCGGAGGCGGTCACTGACATCCGAGCTCTTCAGTCCGCCGCAGGCCGGCGGCGTTCAGCTCAACCTGTTCTGAAGCCGCAGTTTGCGGGGGATCGCGCCGCACCGGCGAAGTCCCGGCCTTGCCGGTTCCGGCAAAGGCTGAAACCATGCGGGCATGATGCGCTTTACCCTTCACGCCGACATGGCGCTGGACCTGCCCCACCGCCTCGATCCCAGGAGCGAACGCGCGCTGGCGGACCGGTTCGGCGGCGCCCTTGCCGGGATCGACGAAGCCGGACGCGGCCCCTGGGCGGGCCCCGTCGCCTGCGCCGCCGTCATTCTCGATTATGACAATCTTCCGTCGGGGCTCGCCGATTCCAAGGCGCTCAAACCGGCGGAGCGCGAGCGGCTGCATGACGAGATCCTGGAAAGCGCCGAGGTGGCGCTGGCCTTTGCCGCGCCGCGGACCATCGACCTCCGCAACATCCGCGCCGCAACGCTGGACGCCATGGCCCGGGCGGCGGCGGGCCTTGCCCGAACGCCCTCGGCCTGCCTGATCGACGGGCGGGACGTGCCCCCGGGTCTTCCCTGCTCCGGGCAATCGGCGATCAAGGGCGACGCGCGCATTCTGTGCATCGCCGCCGCCTCGATCGTCGCCAAGACGGCGCGCGACCGGTTGATGGCGAAGATGGGCGAACACTGGCCGGACTACGGCTTTGCCGGACACAAGGGCTATGGCACCGCAGCACACGCAGCCGCGCTGACCGCGGCCGGTCCCTGCCCGCTGCACCGGGTGAGTTTTCGGCCCGTGCGCGCAACACTCGATCCCGACTAGGACGCCAGATACGAAAAAGGCGGCCCGAGGGCCGCCCAATTCACTCAGTCCGATGTCCGGCCGCTCAGTTGAGACGGGCGGACACGTCCTTGATCGATTTTGCCAGAAGATCTTCGCCGATCTTGCCTTCGACCTTCTTCGCCAGGATCACCTCGGCGGCGGCGACCGCGATGTCGGCGGCGCGGGCCTTGACGTCGGCGATTGCCTGGCCTTCGGCCTGGGCGATCTTGCGCTCGGCCGCCTCGGTGCGGCGCTGGATCATCTCCTCGAGCGCGGCGTTGGCCTCTTCGGTCATCCGCTCGGCCTCGCGCTTGGCTTCGGCGACGATGCCTTCGGCCTCGGCTTCGGCTTCCTGGCGACGGCGCTGGTAGTCGGCGAGAAGCGACTGGGCTTCTTCGCGCAGCTTGCGCGCGTCGTCGAGTTCCTTGCGGATGTTATCGGCGCGCTTGTCGAGGCTGGCGCCGACGGTGCCGGGAACCTTGAGATATGCGATCAGGGCCAGAAAAAGCAGAAGCCCGACCAGTGCCCATGCTGAAGCGTCCATCAGGCCGTCCTCACTTCATTGCGCCGTCGACGGCCTTGGAAAGCTCCGTCTTGGTCGGCGCCTTGCCGATCAGGCTCTCGACCAGCGCGGTGGTGGTTTCGGATGCGATCTCGCCCACGTTTTCCATGGCGGCCGCCTTGATATCTTGAATGCGCTGCTCTGCGTCCGAGAGTTTCGCCGCAAGATCCGCCTCGGTTGCCGCACGCCGGCGTTCGACGTCGGCCTTGAGCTTGTCGCGGGTTTCCTGCGCGATGCCATGTGCGTTCGCACGGGCCTCGGCCAGAGCCTGTTCGTAGGCGGCGATGGCGGCGTTGCTCTCGTCGTTCAGACGGTTCGCCTCGGCGATGTCGCCGGCAATCCGGTCGCGGCGATCTTCCAGGATGCCACTGATGCGCGGCAGAGCCACCCGGCTCATGATCCAGTAGAGCAGGCCGAAGGTGATCGCCAGCCAGAGAATCTGGGATGCGTAGGTCGTTCCGTCGAAAGGCGGAAACGTATCCGGCAGGTTGTCGGCGGGAACAACGGTTCCGGTCTGGGTTTCGGCGCTAGTCGTGGCCATCTTGATCTCCAATGCCGCAGCTTGTGCTGCCTCTCAGCTTTGGGGACAGGCCGACCGGGCACGGCGAGCGCACCCGGTCGGATAATCCGCGTCGCTGACGCACTCCGTCGTGATTAGACGGCGAAGAGCAGGAGAAGCGCGACGAGAAGCGAGAAAATGCCGAGCGCCTCGGTCACGGCGAAGCCGAGGATGAGGCGGCCGAACTGGCCGTCGGCGGCAGACGGGTTGCGCAGGGCGCCCGACAGGTAGTTGCCGAAAATGTTGCCGAGGCCGAGGGCGGCGCCGCCCATGCCCAGACAGGCGAGACCGGCACCGATGTACTTAGCTGCTTCAGCTTCCATGACACTTGCTCCTTGAGTAGAGATTGCAGCGACGAGAGAGGCGGCTCCGCTTCATTGCGGAGCCTAACCAGACTGACTTCTAGTGGCTCGGATGCAGCGCATCGTTGAGGTACATGCAAGTCAGAACCGTGAAAACATAGGCCTGGAGGAAGGAGACCAGGAACTCCAGCGCGGTGATCGCGATCGTCATCAAGAGCGGCAGGATCGCCATGATCGGACCGATCGCGCCAAGACCGTCCGCTGCGATGAGCGACACCACGAAGCCGGCGAAGACCTTCAGCGTGATGTGGCCCGCCAGCATGTTGGCGAAGAGACGAACCGACAGGCTGACCGGACGCGAGAGGAACGAGATCACCTCGATCGGCGTCACCAGCAGATACATGATCGGAGGAACACCCGACGGTGCGAACAGGTGCAGGAACTTGGTGCCGTGCTTCGCGAAGCCGTAGACCGTGACCGTGCCGATCACCAGCAGCGACAGCATGAAGGTGACGATGATGTGGCTGGTGACGGTGAAGAAATAGGGGAACATGCCGATCAGGTTGGCGAAAAGCACGAACATGAACAGCGAGAACACCAGCGGGAAGAAGCGCATGCCCTCGTTGCCGGCCGAACTTCTAAGCGTGTTCGCCACGAATTCGTAGCTCATCTCCGCCAGCGACTGCCAGCGGCTCGGCACCAGGCCGCGTCCGCCGGTCGACAGGATCAGGAAGGTCGCGACCAGCGCGGTCGTCACCACCATGAACAGCGCGGAGTTGGTGAAGGACAGATTGAGGCCGCCGACCTCGATCGGAACGATTTCGGTGATCCTGAACTGATCTATCGGATTGTTCGCCACCGGGTCAGCCCCTCTTTAGCGGTCGCATGAGACGCTTTCGCGCCGGAAACAGGTTCAGGAACCGCCGTCGCGCGTCCTGTCATGGGGCTCGGCCACAACGCCGGCAGACCGCAAGACATTCAGCACGCCCGCGCAGAACCCCAACAAGAGGAAGATGATCAAGCCCCACGGGCTCGTCCCCAGTCCCCTGTCGATCAGCCAGCCCAGGCCCGCTCCGACCACGACGCCTGCGACGAATTCCGTCGACAGCTTCATGGCCTGCGCAAACCCCTGCCCCGCGCCTGAAGAGTTTTCGCCCTTGCGCTGTTGCGCCTCCGGCGAGCGTTCCTCAAGCGATTGCACCAGCCGGTTCTTTCGCTCGGACAGTTCCGCTTCCCTAAGCGCGCGCTTCTCGCTTTCCTGTCCGCTCTCGTCGGGAGACATGTTACCCAGCCCCCTTTCTCGATGCGCACCGGCGCGATGCCCGCATGCCTCTGGAAGTCGGGCGCACCATAGTCGGCACCCCCGGCCCTGTCAAGACAACACGGATGCCACCTAAGTATTTGTTTTTCAGAATAAATTTAAGTTTTCAGGAAGACTGCGAACAGCTTATTCCACCAATTGCGGAGAGCCGCGCGCCGCTAGCCTGCCTCGCGGAATCGCTCCGCCGTCTCGAGATCGACCGAGACGAGTTGCGAGATGCCGCGTTCCGCCATCGTCACGCCGAACAGCCGGTTCATCCGCGCCATGGTGATCGGGTTGTGGGTGATCACCACGAAACGCGTGTCGGTGCTGCGGGCCATCTCGTCGAGAAGGTCGCAGTAGCGCTCCACATTGGCATCGTCGAGCGGGGCGTCGACCTCGTCGAGCACGCAGATCGGCGCCGGGTTGGTCAGGAACACGGCAAAGATCAGCGCCATCGCGGTGAGCGCCTGTTCGCCGCCGGACAGCAGCGTCATGGTCTGCGGCTTCTTGCCCGGCGGACGGGCAATGATTTCCAGCCCGGCATCGAGCGGATCTTCCGCGTCCACAAGGCGCAATTCGGCGGTGCCGCCGCCGAACAGATGGGTGAACAGGCGCTGGAACTGGGCGTTCACCGTCTCGAAGGCGGTCAGCAGGCGCTCGCGCGCCTCCTTGTTGATGTTGGAGATCGCGCCGCGCAGCCGCTTGATCGCCTCGATCAGGTCGTCGCGGTCGGAGATCAGCGTGCCGCGCTGGGTCTCGATCTCGCCCAGCTCTTCCTCGGCGCGCAGGTTGACCCCGCCGAGCCGCTCGCGCTCCGCCTTGAGCCGGTCGACCCGACGCTCAAGCGCATCGGCATCGGGCAGCGGCGCCCCCTCCTTCAGGCCGGCAAGACCGGCCAGCGCCTCGACGGAGACTTCCAGCGCCTCGTCGATGCGGGCCTCGATTTCCGCCTTGCGGGTGCGGGCCGCCGCCAGCCGCTCTTCGGCCCGGATGCGCCGCTCGCGCGCCTCGGAGAGATGCGTCAACGCGGCCTGCGCCTCGGCATCCGCCTCGCGTTGGGCTGCTTCCGCCTGCGCCAGCGCATCGTCGGCAGCCGCGCGCGCGGCTTCCGCCTTGAAAATCTCGCTCAACAGCCCGCGCCGCCTGATGTCGATGTCATCGGGGGCTTCCAGCAGTTCGGCGCGCTCTTCTTCGGCCGCCGCCATCCGCTCGCCCAGCACCTCGACCTGCTGCCGCGCGCCCGAGGCGCGCTGGACCCAGCTTGCTCGCTCGCGCGCAAGCGCGTCCTGGCGCCGTTTGCGCATCTCGCGCTCCCGTGCCAGCCCCTCGGCAGCCGCGCGCTCGCGCGACAGCGTCGCGCGCGCCTCGGACGTTTCGGCGCGCACCCTGTCGATGCGGCTTGCAAGCCCGTCGTCGGCGGGAAGCTCCTCCAGCGCCATGCGCGCCTCTTCGGCCGCCTCGCGCGCCTCGGCAAGATCCGCATCCACACGCGCGACGCCCTCTTCAAGTGCTGCACGGCGGGCCTCGGCTTCCGCATGCGCGCGCTCAAGCCTGGTCACCTGCGCCCGGGCCTCGTCGGCCGCCTGGCGCAACCCGCGCAATTGTCCGCGCGCGGCCTGCTCGGCCTCGGAGGCCGTGCGCACGGCGGCGGTAAGCGTCTCAAACTCCGTCTGGCGCGCTAACAGGACCTCCCGCGCCGCCTCGATGTCCTCCTGGAGCGCGGCAAGCCGGTTCTTGCGGGCAAGGCGCTGCGCGGCGGCCGTCGGCGCGTCGGCCGAAACGGTGAAGCCGTCCCAGCGCCAAAGCGCGCCGTCGCGCGACACCAGCCGCTGCCCCGGCGCCAGACTGTCCTTCAGGTGCAGGGCGGTCTCGGCGTCGACAACGCCGATCTGCGCCAGTCGGCGGGCAAGGGCCTTAGGTGCGGTGACGTAGTCCGACAGCGGCGTTGCCCCTTGCGGCAAGGCCGGATCGGACGAGGCGGCAGCGGTCGCGCCGCCGCTCTCGCTCCAGCGCATCGGCGCATCTCCGCCGACGGGCGCATCGAGGTCCTCGCCAAGTGCGGCGCCCAGCGCCGTTTCATATCCGGGCTTTGCCGACATGGCATCGACAACCGCCGGCCAGTCGCCGGCGTGTCCCTCGCTCAGGATATCGGCCAGGGTGCGCGCCTCGGTCTCAAGCCTGGAGACCTGCGCCTGCGCGTCGGCGAGCGGTCCGCGCGCGGCTTCCAGCGCGCTGCGCGCGGCACCGGTCTGGTCCTCGCCGGCAAGCACGGCCTCCTCGCCCGCGGCAAGCCGTTCCTCGGCGATCAGCTGGGCTTCGCGGGCGGCTTCGAGTGCCGGCGCGGCTTCCAGTTCGGACACGAGCGCGGACAGTTGCGCCGCCGTCTCGTCATGCTGGCGCGCCAGCCGGTCGACCCGCACCTTTGCTGCGTCATGCGCCTCGCTCAGCTGGCGCCGCCGCGCCACCGTGCCGGCCTGTTCCTCGGTCAGCGCGGCAAGCCGTTCCTCGGCCTCGGCGACCCGGCTTTCCGCCTCTTCCACCCGCGTCGCGGAGGTCTCGGCGCGCTCTTCCTCGGCCATCGCCTCGGCGCGCAGCTCTTCCTCCTCCTCGGCAAGCGTCGCGAGATGCTCGTCGTTTTCGGAAATCAGCGCCTGCTCGCGGGCGATGTCCTGATGCAGCTGCTGGAGGCGTGCGCCGAGATCGCTCAGCCGCTCGCGCACCCGCCGTTCCTCGCCGTCGAGCTCGTTGCGGGAGATCACCAGCCGCTGCAGCGTCGCGCCGGCGCGGGCCGCCGCATCGCGCGCTTCCGGCACCTTGCGCGCGGCAACCGCCTGTCCGGTCGCGGCTTGCGTCTGGGCCCCGGCCACCTCGCGCACCCGCGCCTCGGCGGCGGTGAATTCGGTCTCCGTTTCCACCAGATGGTCGCGGCAGGCAATCCAGCGCAGATGGTAGAGCGCTGCCTCTGCGGAGCGGATTTCGGAGGACAGGTTGCGGAAGCGGCCGGCCTGGCGCGCCTGCCGCTTCAGGCTGTCGAGCTGGCCGTCGATCTGGCCGAGCACGTCCTCGAGACGTTCCAGATTGGATTCCGCGGCCCGCAGGCGCAGTTCCGCCTCGTGACGGCGCGAGTGCAGGCCGGAGATACCGGCAGCCTCTTCCAGGATCTGCCGACGCGAGGTCGGCTTTGCCGCGATCAGCTCGCCGATCTGGCCCTGGCGCACGAGCGCGGGCGAGCGGGCGCCGGTGGAGGCATCCGCGAAAAGCAGCTGCACGTCGCGGGCGCGCACATCACGGGCGTTGATCTTGTAGTTGGAGCCGCCCTCGCGCTCGATGCGGCGGGTGACTTCCAGCGTGTCGCTGTCGTTGAAGCCGGAAGGCGCGGTGCGGTCGGCATTGTCGAGGAACAGCGTCACTTCCGCGGTGTTGCGGGCCGGACGGTTCAGGCTGCCGGAAAAGATCACGTCGTCCATGCCGGACGCGCGCATGTTCTTGTAGGAGTTTTCCCCCATCACCCAGCGCAGCGCCTCGACAAGATTGGACTTGCCGCAGCCGTTCGGGCCGACGACGCCGGTCAGTCCGTCGCCGATGATGAAATCCATCGGTTCGACGAAGGACTTGAAGCCGAGGACGCGCAGCTTGGTGAACTTCATGAGGGGCGCCTGATCTCGGGGCCGGAGGCCGGACGGCGCATGACCGCCCGGCCCCCGATCCCGATGCTAGAGATGGTCGGCGATCGCCGCGTCGAGTTGCGCGACCGACAGCGCGCCTCTTTCCATCTCGCCGTTGAAGAAGAATGTCGGCGTGGAGTTCACGCCAAATTCCTTGCCCCGGTCGCGCGCGGCATAGATTCCGTCGAGCAGCGCCTGATCCTTCAGGCAGGTCTCGAAGCTTTCCTGGGTGAAGCCGATCTGTCTGGCGAACTTCAGCAGCGATTCATAGGGATTTTGCGTGAAGGCCCAGCTGCGCTGCTCTTCAAACATCAGGTCGACGACGTCGAAGTATTTTTCCTCCGGCGCGCAACGCGCCAGCATGAAGGCGGCGGCAGCGACGGGGTCGAGCGGGAATTCGCGGAAGATGAAACGCACCTTGCCGGTCTCGATATACTCCGACTTGAGATGCGGATAGCCTTCCTTATGGAAGTTGGCGCAGTGGCCGCAGGTCATCGAGGCGTATTCGACGACCGCGACCGGCGCGTTCTCGTCGCCCAGCACCTTGTCCGGCAGAACGCCGGGCTCCAGCAGCTTGGCCGCGTCCACGGATTGCGCGAAGGCCGGAAGGGCGGGCAGGACCGTCCCGGCCGCAACGAGACCGGCGGAAGCGCGAAGAAGTAACTGTCGGCGATTAAGGCTCACGAGCTTTTTCCCATGTCTTCTAGAATTGAAGGCCGCTTAAAGCTTGTTTATCGCCTTTGGCGGGTCGGTCAACCGGACACGGACAATGTGGCGTCTTTGGGAGCAGGGGCAAGCGTCGCGCTCACAGCTGTGTGAGCACGCGTCACCGGGTCTTCGCCAGCACCGCCCGTCCGAGTTTTTCCAGCGCCGCCTGCAGCTTGTCGCCCTCAACGCCGGCGATCGTGCGCTTCAGCTCCGCCTCTTCCTCGCTGGTGAGCTCGCGCAGCTTCGGCGGGCGATTGCGCCGGGGCGGCGACACCGGTCCCTGCAGGATGCGGATCCGCCCGATCGCGGCCCAGCCGAAGAACCCGTTGATACGCTCGATCACCTGCGGCATGTCATGGGTCAGCATCAGCGCCGTGGCGCCGTCGGTCTGCACCACCAGGGTCGCCGGCTTCGGCTCGGCATCCTCGCCGCCCTTCACGCGCGGCCAGTCGAGGCGCAGGGGCTGGACCCGCCCGGCATAGCGCGCTCCGACGATCTCCGGCCAGTCGGCCACCAGGTCGGAGGTCGCGAAGCCGCGGCGCCGGCAGGCCTTGTCGAGCGAGGCGCCGATCAGATCACCGAGCGGGCGCGCACGGGTGACCCGGCGCGCACCCGGTGCGGGTGCGGCGCGTCCTGCCTTGCGCTGGTTTGCGTGCGAATCACTCATGTCCAAGCTTTTTGGGGCAATTGCGCCCATTTCGCGACGCCTTTCTGCGGATCGGGCGGAAATCGCAACGCTCCTCCCCGCAATGCACCGTCTCCCACAGGACAGGGCGACAATCCGGGATATGCTGCGCCGCGCCTGCGATTTGTCGGGATAAGCGCCGGATCGGGGTCGAGCACCCTTGAATTCGCCGCCGGACGCCCGATCCTGTCTCCCATGACAGCCGACAGCCCCGTCTCCGCCATCCGCCCCGCACAAACCGCCAACTCGCTCACAGGCCAGTTGCTTGCCTGGTACGACCGGCATGCGCGCACCCTGCCCTGGCGGGTGCTGCCGGAGGATCGCGCCAACGGGGAGATCACCGATCCCTACCGGGTGTGGCTGTCGGAAATCATGCTGCAGCAGACAACCGTGCAGGCGGTGAAACCCTATTTCGAGGCCTTCACCCGTCGCTGGCCGGACGTGCGCGACCTCGCCGAGGCGCATGAGGAAGACGTGATGAAGGCCTGGGCGGGGCTTGGATATTATTCGCGCGCCCGCAACCTCAAGGCCTGCGCCGAGACGGTCGCGCGCGAGCATGGCGGCGTCTTTCCAGATACGGAGGCCGGGCTTCTGGCCCTGCCCGGCATCGGTCCCTATACGGCGGCGGCGATTGCGGCGATCGCCTTCGACCGGCCGGCGGCCGTGGTCGACGGCAATGTGGAGCGGGTGATCAGCCGGCTGCGCGCCATCGAAACGCCGCTTCCCGCCGCAAAGCCCGAAATCCGCGCGGCGACCGCCGAGCTTGTCCCCGATGACCGGCCCGGCGACTTCGCCCAGGCGACAATGGATCTCGGCGCCAGCCTGTGCAGTCCGAAGAGGCCCGCCTGCGCGCTCTGCCCCTGGGTCGAGGCCTGCGCCGCGCATCGCGCCGGAATTGCCGAGACGCTGCCGAAGAAGGCCCCGAAACAGGCCAAGCCGACCCGGCGGGGCATGGCCTTCGTCGTCACGCGCGGCGACGGTGCCGTGTTGCTGCGCCGCCGCCCGCCCAAGGGTCTGCTCGGCGGCATGAGCGAGCCGCCGGTGAGCGACTGGTCTGAAACCGCCGCGCAAGACGATCTTGCGCAGGTCCCCGATACGCTAGCGGGGTTCGCTCCGAGATGGTGGCGCGCCGCCGGCGACGTGCGCCACACGTTTACCCATTTCCATCTGGAACTCGCGGTCTGGCGCGCGGAGGTCGGCGGCATGCCGCAAGCCCCCGACGGACACTGGTGGTCGGCGCCCGAGGCGCTGGACGGCGAGGCTCTGCCGACCGTCATGCGAAAGGTTCTTGCCGCGGGCCTGCGCGACTGACGCGGACGCTGCGTTTTCAAGTTGCGTTTCGCCGTCGTCTGCCGCATAGACCCGCATCCTTTTGCCGTTGCGGAGACTTCGGCCCATGTTCACGCATTCTCATCCAGCGCTTTTTTCCAGGGCCGAAGCGGCCGAGGTCATCCGGCTTGCGGCCGACGCCCAGACACGCTCCGGCGGGCTCGTCGGCGGGTTGCACAATCACAACATCCGCCGCGCCGACATCGCCTGGCTCGACGACAAGACCAGTGCGGCCTGGGTGATGGAGCGCATCGTCTCAAGCGTGGCCGAGGCCAACCGCGACCGCTTCGATTTCGACATCACGGATTTTCGCGAGCGGCTACAGGTCGCAAGCTACGACGAGAGCGTCGAGGGCCACTACGACTGGCACTCGGATATCGGCGACGGGCCGATCGCGCGCTGGCGCAAGCTGACCATCGTCGTGCAGTTGAGCGAGCCGGAGAGCTATGACGGCGGCGCTCTGGAGATCAATCTCGGCAGCGCCTGCGCGACAGCGGAGCGCGGCGTCGGCGACGCCACGCTCTTCGCCTCCTTCATGCTGCACCGGGTCGCGCCGGTCACGCGCGGCACCCGCCATTCGCTGACCTGCTGGTGCCACGGCCCGGCGTTTCGCTGATCCGACACGCGCGCCCTACTGGAACGCCGTCTCGGCGAAACTGCGAAGCTTGCGCGAATGCAGGCGCTCGCGCGGCATGGCGCGGAGTTTTTCCATACTCAGGATGCCGATCCGCAAGTGCTGGGCGACCTGGCGCTTGTAGAAATCCGTTGCCATGCCCGGCAGCTTCAATTCGCCATGCAGCGGCTTGTCGGAGACGCAGAGCAGCGTGCCGTAGGGCACGCGGAAGCGGAAGCCGTTGGCGGCAATCGTCGCCGATTCCATGTCGAGCGCAATCGCCCGCGACTGCGAGAAGCGCTGCACCGGCTCGCGGTGGTCCCTCAGTTCCCAGTTGCGGTTGTCGATGGAGGCGACCGTTCCGGTGCGCATCACCCGCTTCAGCTCGTAGCCGGCAAGCCCGGTCACCTCTTCCACCGCGCCTTCCAGCGCGACCTGGATCTCGGCCAGCGGCGGGATCGGCACCCAGGCCGGCAGGTCGGCGTCGAGCACGTGATCCTCGCGCACATAGCCATGGGCTAGCACGTAGTCGCCGAGCTGCTGGCTGTTTCTCAAGCCCGCGCAATGGCCGAGCATCAGCCAAGCATGGGGCCTGAGCACGGCGACATGGTCGGTGATCGTCTTGGCGTTGGAGGGACCGACGCCGATGTTGATCATGGTGATGCCCGAGTGGTCGGACCGGGCGAGATGATAGGCCGGCATCTGCGGCAGCCGCGCCGGCGCCTCGCCTTCCTGCGGCTCCATGTCGCCCGCCCGGGTGATCACATTGCCCGGCTCGACGAAATGGGTATAGCCGCTGTCGGGATCGGCCAGGAGGTCGCGCGCCAGCCGGCAGAACTCGTCCATGTAGAACTGGTAGTTCGTCAGGATCACGTAG
The DNA here is from genome assembly GCF_020176715.1 of Stappia stellulata. Lineage (GTDB taxonomy): Bacteria > Pseudomonadota > Alphaproteobacteria > Rhizobiales > Stappiaceae > Stappia. The sequence continues at coordinate 26,682 of NZ_JAIVMF010000020.1, forward strand.
TTCTGGAAGTGGCCGGCGGCGGTTGCCGTGTAATGCTGCAGGCGGTGCAGCGAATAGTCGACCCGCGGCGCGGTGAAGGGCGCGAGCGGACGCGGCATGCCCGGCCCCGCCTCGAAGGTGCCGTTGACGATGGCGTCGTCGAGCACCGAGAGGTCCGGCAGGTCGAAGACATCGGCGAGCGGGCGTTGCAGCGCCACCGCCGCGCCTTCCACATGGGTGCCGTCGTAAAAGGCGAAATGCAGCGGGATCGGCAGATCGCTGACGCCAACCTCCACCGGAACTTCATGATTGCGGATCAGGAGCTCGACCTGTTCCAGCAGATAGTCGCGAAAAAGGTCCGGCCGGGTCACCGAGGTGGAATGCACCCCCGGTCCAGACACGAAGCCATAGGCCAGCCGACTGTCGACCCGCCCGTGGGTTTCCGTCACCAGCCGGATTTCGGGGTAGCAGGCCCGCACGCGGCCTTGCGGAATGTCGCCGGCCAGGAATTGCTGGAAGGCATCGCGCAGGAAGGCCGTGTTGGTCTCGAAAATCTCCTCCAGGCGCGCGACGGCGGCGGCGGCATCGCGGTAACCGGTGAAGGGACCGGCGGGGGGCTCGTGTATCGCCATGCCGGTTTCGCGTCCGCGGTCCGCTTCGTTTTCTGCCATGCTGTCCTGCCTCTTGCCCTTGCCGCGCACAGGCCCCATTGCCCGGCGCCGGCCCTTTCCGCAGGCCGTTGCCAACTATGAATATTATTTCATGGCGTGAAAAGTTTTTTCTCCGCTCCGGATCAGGCGTCGCCGTCCCCCGTCAGCGTTAACCCATTGCCATGACCCGCTCGTGCAATTTGCAAGACGACCGGATGACGCTTTCGGCAAAACGGCAGTCGGCACAGGCCGTTGGGCAGTTCCTGCCGGGTTACAGACTCTGACCCTTCGGTTAACGAAGCGAAGCAGGCCGCGATGCAACGGGGAAAACGGTAAACAGAGTATTGATTCATAAAAGCTTTTTTGTTTCGCGCCTTAACCGCTGATTTACCAAGCCCGGTAACCATGATGCTCGTAATTGCGTGAGGTATTGCGTCGCAATGAGTGTACAGCGTAAAGGGGTGCCCGCCGTGGCACCCCGCTTCCACCAAGACGGTTCAACGCCGGTTCCCGGCAGCGGACCCGCATGGCTCGACACGATCCTCAAGGGGGATTGCGTGGCCGCGCTGGAACGTCTGCCGAAGAATTCGGTCGATCTCGTCTTCGCCGATCCGCCTTACAATCTACAGCTCGGCGGAGACCTGCACCGCCCCGACCAGTCGCGGGTGGATGCCTGCGACGATCACTGGGACCAGTTCGCCAGCTTCGAGGCCTATGACGCCTTCACCCGGGCCTGGCTGCTTGCCGTGCGCCGCGTGCTGAAGCCGGACGGCGGCCTGTGGGTCATCGGCTCCTATCACAACATCTTCCGCGTCGGCAGCATCCTGCAGGACCTCGGGTTCTGGATCCTGAACGACGTGGTGTGGCTGAAGTCGAACCCGATGCCGAACTTTCGCGGCAAGCGGTTCACCAATGCCCATGAGACGATGATCTGGGCGTCTCCCGCCAAGGACGCGAAATACACCTTCAACTACGAAGCGCTGAAGACCTTCAACGACGATCTTCAGATGCGCTCGGACTGGCACCTGCCGCTGTGCACGGGCGGCGAGCGGCTGAAGGATGCGGACGGCCAGAAGGTGCATCCGACGCAGAAGCCGGAAAGCCTGCTCTACCGGGTGCTGCTGGCCTCCTCCAATCCGGGCGACGTGGTGCTCGATCCCTTCTTCGGCACCGGCACCACCGGTGCGGTCGCCAAGAAGCTCGGACGTCATTTCGTCGGCGTGGAGCGCGAGCAGGACTATATCGACGCGGCCACCGCGCGGATCGCGGCCATCGATCCGCTCGATCCGTCGACCCTAACCGTGACGCAGGGCAAACGGGCCGCGCCGCGCGTTCCCTTCGGCAACCTGCTGGAAGCGGGCATGATCGCGCCGGGCGCGGAACTGACCTGCGCCAAGGGCAAGCACAAGGCCAAGGTGCGCGCCGACGGCTCGCTCCTGTCCGGCGATCACAGCGGCTCGATCCACAAGGTCGGTGCCCTGGTCCAGGGGCAGGACGCCTGCAACGGCTGGACCTTCTGGCACATCATGGAAGCCGGCAAGCGCCAGCCGATCGACGTGCTGCGCCAGGCGTTCCGCAAGGCGGCCCCGGCGGCCGGATAGACTGCGGGCGGTCCTCGCCGCCCGGGACGAAGAGTTTGCCAAGCGCTTCCCCGCGCCTTCTGCCCGCCTCCGCCCTTCCCTCGGGCGGGGGCGGTTTTCGTTCGTGGGCCGCGCTGGTCGCTCAGCCGATGCCGAGCGGCCCCTCGCCGCGCTCCAGAATCAGCGGCACGATCAGGTCTTCCTCGTCGTCGAGATGGCGCATCAGCCCGCCGATCAGCCGGCCGCTGTCCCCGGAATATCCATCGGCGGCGCGTCGGATCGCGTCGCGGTCCGTGCCCTGCAGGTGGCCGAGCAGCCCGTTGGCGCTGGCGATCACCTGCTCTATGAGCTCGTGGATCGCCTCGTGATCGCCTTCCAGCACCTCGAAACCGCGCGTCAGCCGCGTCTCGGCTGCCACGAAAACCGGGAAATAGTGCTGGTCCTCGATCATGTGGTGGTGGTGCAACTCGCTGAGGAAGTGCTGCAGGCGCGGCGCGAAGAAGCCGCCGAAGGCCGCCGGCTCCATCTCGCCCTCGCGAAAGCGCGACAGCGCATCTTCCAGCACGCCGCCGAGCTGGCGAAAGCCGTTGTGCCGGTCGAGCCAGAAGCGGGCCATGCCGCCAAGGTTCGGGTGTCGCTGCCAGACGTCACGCGGGTGCTGGCGCAGCAGGAAAAGCATTTCCTCCGACAGCCCGGTGCGGGTGTCGAGGTCGGTTGGATGGGGCATAGCGGTCGGTCCTGTTGTTGCGCCCTAACATGGCCACTTCCGCGCCACTGGCAAGACCGCCCGTCACCCGCCCGCAGTCAGACCATGGCGGCGGCGCGCGGCGCGTTGTCCTGCGGGCCGCGCAGGACAACGCCCGCCGTTTCCATTTCGTCGACCGCGTGCAAGGCCGGCTTTTCCCGCGCGGCCAGCGATCCGGCCAGGTCGACCGTCACCCGATAGCCGCGGTTGCGCGCGCCAAGCGCCGTTCCCCTGACGCAATGGGCGAGGTCCAGCCCGGTCAGGGTGAGACGGCCGACCTCCTGCTCGCGCAGCCAGGCATCGAGCGCGGGATCGGAAAAGGCATCTGCCACATGCTTGACGAAGACGGGACAGCCATCCGCGTCGACATCGCGGTCGAGCCGCGCCCCCGGCCGACCCGGATTGCCGGCGCCGCCGAGCAAAAGGCTCGCGACCCATCGCACCGCCCTGCCTTGATGCTCCTGCCTTATGAAGGCGACCGGTTCGCCGGCCTGTCGTGCGGCCGCGACGAGAGCGTTGATACGGGCAATCGCCCGGTTGCGCTCTTGCCCGTCATAGGCATTCGCGCCGTGCGAGCGGGTGAAGTCCTCCTGCATGTCGATGACGAGAAGCGCCCCCTTGGTGGCCTCGCCCGCAATCGGCTCCCCGCGGGTCGGTCGGGCGATGCGCCGCGCCGTCGCGACGAAGTAAAGCGCCAGACCGGCGAGAGCCGCAAGCGCGACGCCGAGGATGGTGAGCCACATGTGCGATCTCCTTGCGCGGGTGTCAGGCGAGCGGACGGGGATGATCGGGATCGTCCTCGAACGGCGAGAAATGCTCGAGACAGGCGGACAGCACGTTGGATGCGGTCTTCAGGTCCGCCGGCGACAGGCGCTCGGCGAGGTCGGCAATCGCGGCGTCCTCGCGCTTGCGGATCCCTGCAAACAAGTCGCGGCCCTGAGGCGTCGCGGCGATGAGATACGAGCGGCGATGGGCCGGATTCGGCCGGCGCTCGGCAAGTCCGGCAGCGCGGAGACCGTCCACCCATTTCTGGATGTTCTGGCGCGGCAGGAAGAGCGCGCGCCCGATCGCCGGAACGCTCAAGGGCGCGTCCTCGACGAGAAGCGCCAGCACCGCGCGCTCGCCGACGCCGATGCCCGCGCCCTCCAGATGACCGCCAACCGAGCGGGCGACACGCCGGTGCAGCGGCCGCACCATCTGCAGCAGGTCGTAGAGCGTCCGGGCCTTGTCCGTCATCATCGCCTCTATTTGACATTTGATATGTCTAATAGACACACGAGATTACAAAAGGCAATAGCCCTTGCGAAACGAAAACGCCCGGCGCGATGGCCGGGCGTTCGTCTCTTTGGTCGCGGCTTGCGGGCCGACCCTACTCCGCGGCCTGCGGCTGCACCTCGCGTGCGGCGGGGCGTTCCCACTTGAGCACCGGCTTGCGGGCGGCGCGGGTCTCGTCGAGACGCGCGCGCGGCGCATGGAACGGCGCGCCCTTGAAGCGGTCGGTCTCGCCCTTTTGCGCGCTCATCACCAGATCGCGCATGGTGGCGATGAAGAGGTCGAGCGAGGAGCGGCTTTCCGATTCCGTCGGCTCGATCAGCATCGCGCCATGGACGACCAGCGGGAAATACATGGTCATCGGGTGATAGCCCTCGTCGATCATCGCCTTGGCGAAGTCGAGCGTGGTGACGCCGGTGTCCTTGAGGAAACTGTCGTCGAACAGCACCTCATGCATGCACCAGCGCGAGCCGAACGGCAGGCTCATCAGGTCTTCCAGACCGACGCGCACGTAGTTGGCGTTCAGGACCGCATCCTCGGAGGCCTGGCGCAGACCGTCGGCGCCGTGGCTCTTCATGTAGGCGAGCGCGCGCACATACATGCCCATCTGCCCGTGGAAGGCGGTCATGCGGCCGAAGGGCTTCTCGCCCTCCTTCAGCTCGGTCTCGCTTTCCACCCAGGTGACGCCGGCGCTGTCCTTGCGCAGGAAGGGCAGCGGCGCGAAGGGCGCCAGACGGTCCGACAGCACCACCGGGCCGGAGCCCGGTCCGCCGCCGCCATGCGGGGTGGAGAAGGTCTTGTGCAGGTTGATGTGCATCGCATCGACGCCGAGATCGCCGGGCCGCGCCTTTCCGACGATGGCGTTGAAATTCGCCCCGTCGCAGTAGAAATAGCCGTTGGCCTCGTGGATCGCGTCGGCGATGGCGATGATGTCGCGCTCGAACAGCCCGCAGGTGTTCGGATTGGTCAGCATGATGCCGGCGATGTCGCCCTCATGCTCCGCGATCCGCGCCTTGACGGCAGCGGTATCGACCGTGCCGTCCTCGCGCGCCTCGATGGAGACGACCTTGTAGCCGAGAAGGGCGGCGGTCGCCGGATTGGTGCCATGGGCGGATTCAGGAACAAGCACGATCTTGGGGTCGCGCCCAGCCGCGCTATGCGCCGCCTTGATCGCCATCATGCCGCACAATTCGCCGTGGGCGCCGGCCTTGGGGCTCATCGCCACCGCGCTCATGCCGGTCATGGTCATCAGCCAATGGGACAGCTCGTCGATCAGGTCGATGGCACCCGACACGGTGGACAGCGGCTGCAGCGGATGAATGTCGCCAAAGCCCGGCAGCCGCGCCATCTTCTCGTTGAGACGCGGATTGTGCTTCATCGTGCAGGAGCCGAGCGGATAGAGCCCTGCGTCGATGGCGTAGTTCTTCGACGACAGGCGCACGAAGTGACGCATCGTCTCCGGCTCGGTGAGCGCGGGAAGATCCAGCTCCGCCGTGCGGGCATGGCCGCCGAGTGCGGGCGTGAAATCCGCCGGCTCGTCGAGATCGACACCGCAAATGTCGGTGCGGCCGGTCTCGAACAGCAGCGGTTCCTCCATCTGCAACGCCTTGTTGCCGGTGAAGGTCGGATGCTCGGTCAGTCCGCCCGTTTCGGTCGGAGCGGAGGGGCGTCCCTGATTGTTCATGCTCATGCCAGCACCTCCTTCAGCGCCGCGACGAAGGCGTCGCGGTCCTCGTCGGAATTGACTTCGCTCGATGCCACGAGCAGCAGGTTTTCCAGATCGCTCTTGCCCGGCTCCAGCCGCGAGACGGGCACGCCGCCGAGAATGCCCTGGCGCGCAAGCGCCTCGACCACGGCGGCAGCTTCCATCGGCAGCTTCACGGTGAACTCGTTGAAGAAGGCGTCGTTGATCACCGAGACGCCGGGAATCGCTTCCAGCATCGCCTTCAGCTTCACCGCATGGGCGTGGTTGATCCTCGCCAGCTTCTCCAGCCCCTTGCCGCCCAGAAGCGTCATGTGGATGGTGAAGGCCAGGCAGCAGAGGCCGGAGTTTGTGCAGATGTTCGACGTCGCCTTGTCGCGGCGGATGTGCTGCTCGCGGGTCGAAAGCGTCAGCACGAAGCCGCGCTTGCCGTTGGCGTCGACCGTCTCGCCGCAGAGCCGTCCCGGCATCTGGCGGATGTACTTCTGCCGCGTGGCGAAAAGACCGACGTAAGGCCCGCCGAAGTTCAGCCCGTTGCCGATGGACTGGCCCTCGCCGACAACGATATCCGCGCCTTGCGCGCCCGGCGGCTCGATCAGGCCGAGCGACATCACTTCGGTGAAGACGGCGATCAGCAGCGCGCCATGGGCATGCGCCTTCTCCGCAATCGGCTTCAGGTCGATCAGCTGGCCGTAGAAGGACGGCGACTGCACGACGACGCAGGAAGTCTCGTCATCGATCCTGGACAGGATGTCCTCGGTCGCGTTCGGATCGGCGGGCAGGCTTTCCACCCGGTCGCCGGCCATGGCGCTCAGGCCCTCGACCACGTCACGATACTGCGGGTGCAATCCGCCGGAGAGAACCGCCTTGTTGCGCTTGGTCACCCGGTGCGCCATCAGCACGGCTTCGGCCGTGCCGGTCGAGCCGTCGTACATGGAGGCATTGGCCACGTCCATGGCGGTCAGGGCTGCGACCTGGGTCTGGAACTCGAAGAGATACTGCAGCGTGCCCTGCGTGACCTCGGGCTGATAGGGCGTGTAGGAGGTTAGGAACTCGGAGCGCTGGATCAGGTGATCGACGCTTGCCGGCACATGATGCTTGTAGGCACCGGCGCCGACGAAGAAGGGCACGGCGGAGGCCGGCACGTTCTTCAGCGCCATGCGCGACAGGTCTCGCTCCACCGCGAATTCGCTCTGGCGCAGCGGCAGGTCGAGCAGCCCGTCGAGACGGGCGCTTTTCGGAATATCGACGAAGATCTCGTCGATGTCTGAGACACCGACACGGGCGCGCATGTCGGCGCGGTCGGCGTCGGAAAGCGGGAGATAGCGCATGTTACGCTCCTTGTCGGTCGTCTTGATCGTCGTCGTGTCGATCCTGGGCGAGACGCGCGGGCAAGGCCTCGATCACGATCTCGCTCTTGACGGAATTGGCGATGAAACACGCCTCATGGGCCTTGTGATGCAGGTCCTCGAGCCGGTCGGCATCGGGCAGAACGTCGCCCGAAAAGACGACCTCCGGGCGAAGCGCCACATGGGTCACGGCCATCTTGCCGGGCGCGACCCGCTCCATGCGGCCCTCCGCCCGGTCGGTGTAGCTTGCAACCTCCAGGCCGTCGCGGCGCGCCAGATCGAGGAACCACAGCATGTGGCAGCTTGAAATCGCGGCGACGAAGGCCTCTTCCGGGTCGATGGCCGCTTCCACGGACGCGGGAAGCGGCACCACCGTGGGAGACGCCGACGCGGGAACGGTGATCCCGCCGTCGAACGACCACTGGTGACCCCGGCTGTAGGCGTTCGCGGAGAAATCGCCCGAACACCGCCAGCTGACATCGGCCCGGTAAAGGTGCTTCGCCATCGGCTTACAGGCCTTCGAGATGCGCCTTGTAGGCGGCTTCGTCCATCAGGCCGTCGAGCTGGCCGGTGTCCGACATCTTGATCTTGACGAACCAGGCGGCACCTTCGGGATCCTCGTTCACCTTGCCCGGCTCGTCGGCCAGCACGTCATTGGCGCCGACGACCTCGCCGTCGAGCGGCGCATAGACTTCCGACGCCGCCTTGACGCTCTCGACCACGGCGGCCTCGTCGCCCTTGGAGACCTTGCGGCCGACTTCGGGCAGTTCGACGAAAACGACATCGCCCAGTTGCTCCTGGGCGTAATTGGTGATGCCGACAGTGGCGACATCGCCGTCGACGGTGATCCATTCGTGATCTTCGGTGTAGCGGGTCGACATGGTCTCGTTCCTCCAGATGGAAAGTCACATGGTACGGACGTCTTCAGGCGTCCAGAGAGGGCGGACGCTTCGAGCGTCCAGGGATGAAAGACGCGGGAGGGCGTCTGCAAAAATCGGCTCAGGCGGACGGCTTGCGATAGTAGCGCTGCGGCACGAAGGGCATCTCCGCCACGGTGGCGGGAAGCTCGCGGCCCCGCACGACGAGGGTCAGCCTGGTGCCGACGTCCGCGCAGGATGTCTCGACGTAGCCCATGGCAATCGGTGCACCCAGCGTCGGCGCGAAGCCGCCGGAGGTGACGACACCGACGGTCCGGCCCTCGCTGTTGCGGATCTCCGCGCCCTCGCGCGCCGGCGCCCGGCCTTCAAGGGTGAAACCGACGCGCACCCGCGACGGCCCGTCTTCCAGTTCCTTCAGGATCCGTTCCGCGCCGGGGAAGTCGCCCGCCTCCTTGCGCCGCTTCTGCAGCACGAAGGTGATGGCGCCCTCGACCGGCGAGGTGGTCTCGTCGATGTCATGGCCGTAAAGGCACAGGCCCGCTTCCAGGCGCAGCGAATCGCGCGCGCCGAGCCCGATCGGCGCGACGCGCTCATCGGCGAGCAGCGCACGGGCAATCGCCTCCGCCGCGCCCGCCGGCACCGACAGCTCGTAGCCATCCTCGCCGGTGTAGCCGGAGCGCGAGACATGAACGGCGATGCCGTCGAATTCCATGGACCGTACCGCCATGAAGGCCATGTCGGCGGCATCCGGCGCATGCGCCTTCAGGACATCGGCGGCCATCGGCCCCTGCAACGCGATCAGCGCGCGGTCTTCCACCGGCTCCAGCTTGACGTTCTCGGGGAGGCTCTTCGCGATCATCTCGTAGTCGACCGCCTTGCGCGACGCGTTCACGACAAGGAACAGCCGGCCGTCGTTTTCAGCACCATCCGGGCGGCTCACCATCAGGTCGTCGACGATGCCGCCGGTCTCGTTCAGCAGCACGGTGTAGCGCTGGCGACCCGGCTTGAGCGCGGCGATGGCGGACGGCGTGATGCGTTCGAGCGCTGCGGCGGTCGTCTCGAAGTCCGGACCGACGAGCCAGGCCTGCCCCATGTGGGAGACGTCGAACAGCCCCGCCTTCTCGCGCGTATGGCTGTGCTCGGCGATAATGCCTTGCGGATATTGCACCGGCATCTCGTACCCGGCGAAGGGCACGAGCCTTGCGCCAAGCTCACGGTGGAGATCGGTCAGCGGCGTCGACAACAGGGAGGCGTCGGTCATGGGGCGTCCTGGCGCAAGAGGGAATGGTGACGCGAAAGCAAACGGCTCACACGCACCCCCTCTGTCCCGACGACCTGAGAGATTTCCCGCCCGCGCAAGGATCATGCGCGTCTCGGTGGCGGTTACTCCTTCGGTGAGGCCGTGCACGCCAAAGGGCTTGCGCGTCCTGCTTTCCAGAGCGTTGCTCGACCAGCGGTCCTTTTGCCTGAGAGTTTCCGGGGCGGTTGCTCCTTCGGCGCCGGCGCCCTGCGCCGACCTCTCCCGCAAGTCGTTTCGGATCTCCCCTTCGCCGACCGGCCAACGGTCGGTAAATGCGGGAAAACCTGCGGCGCACAACGAAAACGCCGCGTCAGTTCCGTCCAGTCATTGTCGGCACTCCGACTCGGACTGTCAATCACCGCTCCCTATTGCCGCCGATTGCGGCCGTCGTCCAGCGCTATTTCGAGTTTGACCGAACCGCCCTGCGGCACCACGAGGTTCTGTTCCACCAGCGCCCATTGCTCGGCCGGCGCGCCGGCGCCGAGCGTGACCGGAACGGTCAGCACGGTCGGCTTCGGCCCGCGTTTGGTGTCGGCGTCATCCTCCAGCGACACGAAGGTCGCGCGGATCGGCAGGAAGATCTCGCCGCCCTCCCAGGCCGGACCCGGGGTGACGCGACCGGAGACGCCGAGCGTCATCTTGACCTCGCCGCCCTCGCGGCGGCACTTGCGTGCCCATTTCTCCAGGTTCGCCTGATATTGCAGCGCGCGCGGATCGTCGTCCTTGCCGCGCTGCGACTTCATGACGATATAGCCGCCGTCCTCGACCTCGATCGCCGGACAGGGCACATCCTGGCGGAAGACGTCCGGATTGACGTCGACGGCGGACTGGCTCGCCGCATTGCCGGAAATGATCGTCTTGCCGACATCGCCGCCGCCGAAGACGCCACCGGCCCCGCCGCCATCGCCGCCACAGCCGGCCAGTGCCAGCACCATGACAGCAGCCGCGACAGATCCCGCCCGGCGCATTCCGACAGTCTTGTGCATATCCGTCTCTTCCACTTCGACCCGTGTCCCGAATTCTCGACAGCGCCCGTCTATATCAGCCCGTCGCGGACTTGGCGAGACGCCACCCCTCGCGCCGCGACAATGCGGCTGCCGGCCGGCAACCCTTGACAGGTGCCGGGTGCGTCCCTCTATTGCCGGGAACCGGTTGCGCATCTTCGCGATCAAGGCGCCGGGCAGGAATTTGCCCCTCGCGGGCAGGCGAAACGGCGAAGGAGGCCCGGCTTGGCTTCGACATCCAGCGATACGACGGCATCCACCGGCTCCGCACAGACCCGCGGCCCCTTGCGCGTGCTGCTGTGCGCGCCGCGCGGCTTTTGCGCCGGCGTCGACCGCGCCGTGCAGATCGTCGAGCTGGCGCTGGAGCGCTTCGGCGCGCCGGTCTACGTCCGCCACGAGATCGTGCACAACAAATACGTGGTGGAAAGCCTCAAGACCAAGGGCGCCGTCTTCATCGAGGAACTGACCGAGATCCCGGACGAGGATGTCGAGCGGCCGGTGGTGTTTTCCGCCCACGGCGTGCCGAAATCCGTGCCGGCGGCGGCGCAGGCGCGCAACATGTTCTATCTCGACGCCACCTGCCCGCTCGTCTCCAAGGTGCACAAGGAAGCCGAGATCCATCACCGGCGCGGCCGCGAGATCATCCTGATCGGCCATGCCGGTCATCCGGAGGTGATCGGCACCATGGGCCAACTGCCCGACGGCGCCGTGCGCCTCGTCGAGACGGTGGAGGACGCGCGGACCTACGAGCCGACCGGCGGCAAGCCGCTCGCCTGGATCACCCAGACGACGCTGTCCGTCGATGACACGCGCGCCATCGTCGAGGTGCTCACCGAGCGCTTTCCCGAGATCGTCGCGCCGCACAAGGACGACATCTGCTACGCCACCACCAACCGGCAGGAAGCGGTCAAGGCCGTTGCCCCCGAAGTGGATGCAATGATCGTGGTCGGCGCGCCGAATTCCTCCAACTCGCAGCGCCTGCGCGAGGTCGCCGAACGTGCCGGCTGCCCCTTCGCGGTTCTGGTGCAGCGCGCCTCCGACATTCCCTGGGAGCGGTTTTCCGGGCTTTCGAGCCTCGGCATCACCGCCGGCGCCTCGGCACCGGAGGTGCTGGTGGAAGAGATCATCGGCGCCTTCGCCGAGCGTTACGACGTGGCGGTGGAGAGCGTGCGCACGGCGGAAGAGACGATCGCTTTCAACCTGCCGCGCGCCCTGCGCGAGGCGGCGGAATAAACAGCGGATGCGCCCGGCGGGGCCGCCCGGATTGGCGAGTTGAGGAGACGGACATGGAGTGGCTCGGCATCTTCATCGCGGTTTTCGCGATCTTCCTGCCGGCCCTGATGCTTCCGGGACCGGACTTCATCGCCGTGGTGCGCTCGTCGATGGCACGCGGCACCCGCGCGGGACTGCTGACCACGGCCGGCGTCGCCCTCGGGCTTGGCGTCTATGCAACGCTGTCGCTGGTCGGGCTCTCCGCGCTTCTGGTCGAGTATCAGTGGCTCGCCATCGTGCTCAGGGTTGCCGGCGGGCTCTATCTCGCCTGGCTCGGCCTCAAGCTGCTGTTCGCCCGACCCGAAGCGCTGGAGATCGACGCCGCAGACAGCAGCCCACGACGCAATCCGATGCTGTTCGGCTTTCTCGTGACGATGACCAATCCCAAGGCCATCGTGCTCTTCGCCAGCGTCTTTGCGACCGCCGTGACGGCCGAGACGCCCGCCTGGGTGCTTGTCGCCATGGTCGTGCTTGTCGTGGCGGCGGCGGCCGTGTGGTACACACTCGTCGCCCTGTTCATGTCCTCGGGCCCCGTGCTTCGCCGCTTCGCCGGCCTGCAGCACTGGATCGAGCGGGTGGCCGGGGCCTGTTTCATCGCCATCGGCGGCCGCCTGCTGGCGGATGCCCGCACCCCCGTCACCCCCTGATCGCTTCGCCCTGGCGACCGCTCCAAACGCAATCCCCACCAAAAGAAAAAGAACCGAAATGGCAGTTTATACGGATGTGTCCGACGAGGAGCTTGCGGCTTTCCTCGAGGGATATGACATTGGCGGCGTGCTTGCCTGCAAGGGCATCGCGGAAGGGGTCGAGAACTCCAACTTCCTGCTCCATACCGACGCCGGCTATTTCATCCTCACGCTCTACGAAAAGCGCGTCGACCCGGCGGATCTTCCGTTTTTCATCGAGCTGATGCGCCATCTCGCCGACAAGGGCATCTCCTGCCCGACCCCCGTCGCCGCGCGCGACGGCAGGATGCTCGGCCGGCTTGCCGGCCGGCCGGCGGCGATCATCTCCTTTCTCGACGGCATGTGGGTGCGCCGGCCGAAGCGCGATCATTGCGCAGCACTCGGCGCAGCGCTGGCGAAGTTTCATCTCGCCGGCAAGGATTTCGCGCTCACCCGCCCCAACACGCTGTCGGTCGACAGCTGGCGGCCACTGCTCGCCGATTCCATCGATCAGGCCGACACGATCAGCGCGGGGCTCGCCGCAGAACTCACCGCCGAGCTCGACCATCTGGAAGCGCATTGGCCGCGCGACCTGCCCTCCGGCGTGATCCATGCCGACCTCTTTCCCGACAACGTCTTCTTCCTCGGCGACCGGCTGTCGGGCCTGATCGACTTCTATTTCGCCTGCAACGACGCCTTCGCCTATGACGTCGCGATCTGTCTGAATGCCTGGTGTTTCGAGCCGGACATGTCGTTCAACGTGACCAAGGCGCGCGCGCTCCTCAACGCCTATCGCGCGGTGCGGCCCTTCACGCAGGCCGAATTCGACGCCCTGCCGCTGCTTGCGCGCGGCGCGGCGCTGCGCTTCCTTTTGACCCGGCTGCACGACTGGCTGCGCGTACCCGAAGGCGCGCTGGTGACGCCGAAGGATCCGCTGGAATACCTGAAGAAGCTGCGCGTCCACCAGGGGGTCGCCACCGCGACCGACTACGGGCTGAGCGAATGAGCGACGTCAGCGATACCCCGTTGCGCGTGACGATCTACACCGACGGCGCCTGCTCGGGAAATCCCGGACCCGGCGGCTGGGGCGCCTTGATGCGCTTCGGCGCGCACGAGCGCGAATTGTGCGGCGGCGCGGGGCAGACCACCAACAACCGCATGGAGCTGACCGCGGCGATCGAGGCGCTGAACGCGCTGAAACGGCCCTGTGCGGTGGATCTTCACACCGACAGCACCTATGTGCGCGACGGCATCACCAAGTGGCTGCACAACTGGAAGCGCAACAACTGGAAGACCGCCGACAAGAAGCCGGTGAAGAACGCGGAACTCTGGCAGGCGCTGGACGAGGCGCGCAAGCGCCACGAGGTCGTCTGGCACTGGGTCAAGGGCCACGCCGGCCATGACGACAACGAACGCGCCGACGAGCTCGCGCGGCGCGGCATGGCGCCCTTCAAGGGCTGACGGCGCGACCATGCGCGGCCGCCGCACAGCCATATGATCGCAAAGACGCGTGAGGGAAGGGTCGCCGCGCCCGCGCCTCAGGCGCTGAGCGCTTCCATTTCCGCCTGAAGCAGTTTCGTCGCCTCGGAGGCCTCCATCGGCTGGCCGTAGAGGAAGCCTTGCGCGAACTCGCAGCCGAGCTGATGCAGTTCCAGCGAATCCGATTCCGTCTCCGCGCCTTCCGCCACCACCTGCATTCCCAGGTCGTGTCCGAGCGCGATAATCGAGCGCAGGATCACGGGCCGCGCGCTGCGGCCGTTCGGCCGCACGAAGGACTGGTCGACCTTGATCGTATCGAAACGGAACCGCTGCAGGTAGCTCAGCGAGGAATAGCCGGTGCCGAAGTCGTCGAGCGACAGGCCGGCGCCGAGCCCGCGCAGCCGTTCCAGCATGCGCGCGGAATATTCCGGATTGGCCATCACCACGGATTCGGTCAGTTCCAGCTTCAGCGTTCCCGGCGCCAGCGCGGAGCGCGACAGCACCTGCTTGACGTCGTTGATCAGCTCATGGCGCAGCAACTGCAGCGACGACACATTGACGCTGATGAAATGGGGAACCGGAACGCGGAACTTCGACTGCCACTCCGACAGCTGGCGCGCGGAGCGGTCGAGCACGAAGAGCCCCAGCTCGTTGATCAGGCCCGACTGTTCGGCAATCGGGATGAATTCGGTCGGCGACACCGCCCCGCGGCGCGGATGGTTCCAGCGCGCCAGCACCTCGAAGCCGGCGATGGAGCGGTCCGCCAGACGCACGATCGGCTGGTAGAAGACCGTGATCCCGTCGGTATTGAGCGCCTTGCGCAGGTCCGCTTCCAGCTCGACCCGGCTGGCGCCACTCGACTGCAGCGACGGGCGGAACACCTCGACCCGGTCGCCGCCCATGCGCTTGGCATGGTTCATGGCCATGTCGGCCTCGCGCATCATCTCCGGCGCGCTGACCTCGCTCTCGTTGCCCTCGTAGATGGCAATGCCGACCGAGGAGGTCAGGAACACCTCCTGATCGCCGAAGGTGATCGGCGAGCGCACGGCCCTGCGGATCGCGTCGGCGAAGGCGGCGACGCGGTCGGCCGACTGTTCCGACAGGAGCAGCAGCCCGTAGGTGTCGCCGCTCAGCCGGGCAAGCGCGTCCTGCGGCTTGAGCTGACGCGAGATGCGCCGCGCCACCGTCAGCAGGATGCTGTCGCCGGCCGACAGGCCGATGGAATCATTGACCTGCTTGAAGCGGTCGAGGTCGATCATCAGCACGGAAGGGCGCGCCAGACCTTCGGCGCGGGCGCGAGCAAGGGCTGCCTGCAGCCGGTCGAGGAAGAGTTCGCGGTTCGGCAGGCCCGTCAGATTGTCGTGGACCGCATCATGCAGCAGGCGCTCTTCCGTCACCTTCTGTTCGGTGATGTCGAGCAGCGTGCCGACGCAGCGGATCACCTCGCCGTCGGAACCGATGATCGGACGCGCCCGCAGGCGGAACCAGCGGTAGTGGCCGTCTTCCGAGCGCAGGCGGAAGGCCTGCGAGATCCGCCCGCGGCGCTGGTCGATGACCGCGTCCAGCGTGCCGCGGAAGGTGTCGCGGTCCTGGGGGTGCAGCACGTCCAGCCAGTCGCGCGCCGGGCCTTCGAGCAGGCCCTGCTTGAGGCCGAGCAGTTCTTCCACCTCATTGCCGGTGGAGATGCGGTCGCGGTCGATGTCCCAGTCCCAGATGATGTCGCCGCAACCGGTGAGCGCCAGCGCCCGCCGCTCCACGTCGGAAATCAGGCCTTGCGCGATGGCACCGCCGGCGAAGGCGTGCTGCATCACCGTGAAGCCGATCAGAAGCACCACCAGCACCAGCCCGCCGGCCAGCGCCGGCTGGACGATGTCGTTGGCGAGCGCGCCCGTCACCGTCATGCCCGCGCCGACGAGCCAGGACAGGAGCAGCACCCATGTGGGCACCAGCATGATCGCCCGGTCGTAGCCCTGCGCCACCAGCGCGACGATGATCGCAAAGCCGAGCACGCCGATGATGCCGAGCGAGATGCGCGCGATGCCGGCTGCCACCGACGGATCCCAGACGGCGACGCCCAAGAGGCCGAGCACCAGGATCAGCGTCGCCAGCGCCAGATGGCTGTAGCGAATGTGCCAGCGGTTCAGGTTGAGATAGGCGTAGAGGAAGATGATAAGGCTGGCGGCAAGGGCAACTTCCGCGCAGGCGCGATAAAGCTGCTCGTCGCCCGGCGTGATCTGCAGCACCTTGTTCCAGAAGCCGAAATCGATGGTCAGATAGGCCAGCACCGACCAGGCGAGCGTGGCGGTGGCCGGGAACATGATGGTTCCCTTGACCACGAAGAGAATGGTCAGGAACAGCGCCAGCAGGCCGGAAATGCCGAGGATGATGCCGCGATAGAGCGTATAGGCATTCACCGTGTCCTTGTAGACGTCCGGCTCCCACAGGCGGATCTGCGGCAGGTTCTCGGTTCTCAGCTCGACGACATAGGTGACGACCGCGCCCGGATCGAGCGTGACCAGAAAGACGTCCGCCTCCTGGCTCGACTGGCGTTCCGGGGCGATGCCCTGGCTCGGCGTGATCGAGGCGATACGCGAGGCGCCGAGGTCGGGCCAGATCAACCGCGACCCGACGAGCTGGAAGAACGGTGCGACGATCAGCCGGTCGATCTGCTCGTCGCCCGGGTTCGACAGCGCGAAGACCGCCCAGCTGGTGTTTTCATCGTCGCGGGAATTCACCTCGATGCGGCGCACGATCCCGTCGGCGCCGGGCGCCGTGGAGACCTGCAGGCTCGCGCCCGTGCCGGAATAGAGATCGACCGCCGACGTCAGGTCGATCGCATCCGCGTTGGCGGGCACCTCGACGGCCTCCAGCGCGGCGACCGGAGCCAGAGTGGCGAGCCACGCAGACAGCACGAGGAGGAGGATTTTCAAGAAACGCAACCGTATTACCCGCTGAGATTCGGCGTTCACGATGTGGCGGACACATATCGGCATCCGTAACATCTCACAAGATTTCTTTCTGGCCGCCCGGCCGGCCGGCGGACCGGTCTGCAGGCTGGCCGTCGGGTCGCATTGCCTGCCCGCGCCACACCGGCGAGAGACGGGCCTGCTCCTCACGACCGTCCACGAGAGGATCGGGATCGCTGGAAAGACGTGCGAACAGCACATGGTCCTGCCAGTCGCCCGCGATGCGCAGATACCGGCGGGCGAAGCCTTCGACCTGAAATCCGGCCTTTTCAAGGAGACGCCGCGATGCCGCATTGTGCGGAAGGCAGGCGGCCTCGATCCTGTGGAGGGCGAGATCGCCGAAGGCGAAGCCGACAAGCGCGCGCACGGCGGCGGTCATATAGCCCCGGCCCGCATAGGGCGCGCCCATCCAGTAGCCGAGCACGCAGGTCTGCGCGACGCCCCGGCGCAGGTTCGACAGGGTCGCGCCGCCGACCAGCGCATCGTCCTCGGCGCGAAAGATGAAGAAGGGATAGGCCCGGTCCTCGCGGATTTCGCGGGAATAGCGGCGCAAGCGACGGCGGTAGGCGGCGCGGGTCAGCTCGTCGCGCGCCCACATCGGTTCCCAGGGCTGGAGGAAGTCGCGACTTTCCTCGCGCAGCCGCGCCCAGTCGGGGTGATCGTGAGCGGCGGGCGCGCGCAGCCGCACGCCCTCCCCGGTCAGGATCCGCGCCGCTTCATGCCCCCCGAGACCCCGCAGAAACGACATGCCGGCCTCCGCTTCGATCAGGCGCCGACGGCCCGTGCCAGCCGGTGCCCGAGGCTTTGCGCCACGTCATCGGCGCTGAGAACCACACTGGCCGGCCCCACCGTCGACAGGGTCGGCGCCGTGGCGAAGGTCGCGGCCGCCACCCGCTTGAGGCAATCGAGCGTCACCCTGTCGATGCGCGCCTGAATTTCCTCCAGCGACATGACATGGCCGTGGATCATCAGTTGCCGGGCGATCTGCCCGGCGCGCGCGGCGGGGCTTTCCAGCGACATCATCAACCCGGCGCGAATCTGTGCCTTGGCGCGGTCGAGATCGTCCTGCGCGATGCCGTCGGCGGCCCCGGCAAGCTCTTCCATAAGCGCCGGGAACAGGGCGGCCACGTCCTCCTCGCCCGTTGCGGCGTGGATGGCGAAGACGCCGGTATCCTGAAAAGCCCAGTGGAAAGCGTAGATCGCGTAGCACAACCCGAGGCGCTCGCGGATCTCCTGGAAGAGACGCGACGACATGCCCCCGCCCATGACCGATGCCAGGACCTGAACCGCGTAATAATCCGGCGCCTTGTAGGGCTGCCCCTCGAAGCCGAGCACCAGTTGGACCTCCATCAGGTCGCGCTCGATGCGTCCGGTGCCGCCGGTGTAATGGGCCGGCGCAAGCTCCGGCGAGGCCTTGGACGACAGGCCGGAGAACCGGTCGCGGGCAAGCTCGACCAGCGCGTCGTGATCGACCGCACCGGCCGCCGCCAGCACCATGTTGTCGGCCCGGTAATGGTCGGCGAGATAGGTGCGAAGATCGTCCGGCGTGAAGCTCATCACCGTTTCGCGGGTGCCGAGGATCGGGCGCCCGATGGCCTGACGCGCCCAGGCGGTTTCCTGGAACTGGTCGAAGACCTTGTCGTCGGGCGTGTCGTGTGCTGCGCCGAGCTCCTGGAGGATGACATGCTTCTCGCGCGCCAGCTCCTCCTCGTCGAAGACGGAGTTCTGCAGGATGTCGGAGATCATGTCGACCGCGAGCGGCACGTCCTCGGCCAGCACGCGGGCATGATAGTTGGTGTGCTCGACGCTGGTCGCGGCGTTGAGCTCGCCGCCCACCGCCTCGATTTCCTCGGCGATCCGCCGCGCCGAGCGGGTCGCCGTGCCCTTGAAGGCCATATGTTCAAGCAGGTGGGTGATGCCGTTCTGCTCCGGCCGTTCGGAGCGCGATCCCGCCTCGACCCAGACCCCCAATGCGGCGGTCCGCAAGTGGGGCATCGTGTCCGTCACGACCCTCAGGCCGTTTTCGAGCCGGGTCGTGCGTACATTCATCAGCCAACCTCCAGTCCGACCGCGCGGGCCGTGGACAGAATATGCGCCTCGACGCTTTCACGCGTCGCATCGAGACGTTCGAAGCGTTCCGGTGCCTGCATCATCGACTGAAGCGCCGGCGGCAGCGCGGGCCGCACGCCGCAGGCCGCCTCCACCGCATCCGGGAACTTCGCCGGATGGGCGGTCGCCAGCAGCACCATCGGCGCACCGTCGTCCGGACGCTGTTCGGCGACATGCAGGCCGATCGCGGTATGCGGATCGAGCAGGTAGCCGCTTTGCTGCAGCGTCCGGTCGATGGTCGCGGAAATCTCCGCCTCGCTGGTGCGCCCGGCATCGAAACGCGTGCGGATCGCCTCCAGCGCCGGCCCGGCGAGGGTGAAACCGCCCGACTGGCCGAGACGGGCCATCAGCCGGCGGATCTCGCCGCCGTCGCGCCCGTGCACCTCGAACAGAAGCCGCTCGAAATTCGAGGAAATCTGGATGTCCATCGACGGCGCGATGGTCGGCATCACGCCGCGCGTCTCATAGGCGCCGCTTTCCAGCGTGCGGGTGAGAATGTCGTTGGCATTGGTGGCAATCACGAGCCGCTCGATCGGCAGCCCCATCTTCGCGGCGACGAAGCCCGCGAAGATATCGCCGAAGTTTCCGGTCGGCACGGTGAAGGACACCGGGCGATGCGGCGCGCCGAGCGCGGCGCCGGCGACGAAGTAATAGACGACCTGGGCGACGATGCGCGCCCAGTTGATCGAGTTCACGCCGGCGAGCTGCACCCGGTCGCGGAAGGCGGCGTGGGTGAACATGCCCTTCACGATGGTCTGGCAGTCGTCAAAGGTGCCAGACAGCGACAGCGTGTGGACGTTGTCTTCCGTCGGCGTGGTCATCTGCCGACGCTGGACGTCGGACACGCGCCCGTCGGGAAACAGGATGAAGATGTCGGTACGCTCGCGCCCGCGAAAGGCCTCGATGGCGGCGCCGCCGGTGTCGCCCGACGTCGCGCCGACGATGGTGGCGCGCTGGCCGCGTTCGGCAAGCACATGATCCATCAGCCGCCCGAGCAGCTGCATGGCGACATCCTTGAAGGCAAGCGTCGGACCGTGGAACAGCTCCATCACGAAGCGGTTCGGCGCCAGCTGCACCAGCGGCGTCACCGCCGGATGGCGGAACTCGGCATAGGCCTCGCGGATCATGCGCGCCAGCGTCGCGCGGTCGATGTCGTCGCCGACGAAGGGCGCGATCACGGCCTCGGCGACCTCGGCATACGGCTTGCCGGCAAAACCCGCGATGGTCTCGGCGGAGAGCTCCGGCCAGGTTTGCGGCACATAGAGCCCGCCGTCGGCGGCAAGCCCGGTCAGAAGAACATCTGCAAAGCCCAGCTCAGGGGCCTCGCCCCTCGTACTGACGTATTTCACGGTGGCGACGTCCTCCAGTTCGATCGTCCGGGGCGGCCGATGCGCGCCCCGCGCACCGCCCTCCGCCACGGAAGACCGGCCCGCTGTCACCGGGCCTGCCCGGCGCGGTGTGTTGTGATCCGCAGCCGACGGACGGCGGATCGTCGCATGACGTTTGTTGGTCCCGGATCCCCGGCGTGCATGTGCCCCGGCCCTCTGCGGCCGGGCGACGCCCGTGGGCAGACCATCGCGCACACTATCGCCCCGACCCGGAACGGGCAAGCGCGTTGGCCGGTGGTTTGAAGGCTCAGGCGTGCCCGGCTTCGCTCGACAGCATGCCGGGGCTGATGCCCAGTTTGGCGAGCGCGCGATCCCATTTGCTGTCGACCGCGTGGTCGAACAGGATCGCGCTGTCGGCCGGCGCGATGATCCAGCCGTTTTCCTGGATCTCGGTTTCCAGCTGGCCCGCGCCCCAGCCGGCATAGCCGAGCGCCAGCATCGCCTCGCTCGGCCCGCGACCCTCGGCGATGGCGCGCAGGATGTCGAGCGTCGCCGTCAGGCAGATGCCGTCCTGGATCAGCATGGTGGAATTGTCGATGACGAAATCCTCGGAGTGCAGGACGAAGCCGCGCCCGGTCTCCACCGGTCCGCCGCGATGCACCTGCATGCGCGTCGCCAGCCGCGGCAGCACGATGTCCGCATCCTCGGGGATCAGGTCGAGCTGGCGCAACAGGTCCGGGAAGGTCAGATTGGCGGCCGGCTGGTTCACGATGATGCCCATCGCGCCGTCAGCCGTATGGGAGCACAGATAGATGACGGCATGCGCAAAGCGCTCGTCCGCCATCTGCGGCATGGCAATCAGAAGCCGGCCCGTCAGAAAATCACTGTCCGCCATGTCGTCCCGCGTCACCTGCTTGCATCTGCAACCCGCATCGATCCGCCATCGCCCCGCTACAAGCCGACGCGCTTGCGGCCGCACCGGCTCGGGCGCACTTGCGCGGACGCGGATCTTTGCCTGACCCGATTGTACGCCGCCTCCGGGCGAATGTTAACCGCCTCCTGTTTCTCCGCCGCCTCCCGGTTGATGCCCGGCGCAAGCACCGGCCCGGGCGCACTCACGCGAAATTGGTCGGCGCTACTGTGGACCGCCCCGGGTTTTTGCGGCAACACTGGATGGCAATGTTCTTGCCAGGGCCACACCTCATGACATCCGTCCTCCGACTCCTGCCGGCACTCGCCGTCCTCATCGCGGCCACGGTCGCCGACGCCGCGCAAACCGACTGGCAGGAGGTCACCGGCGGCAAGATCCGCATGATCGCCGTCGGCGCCCCCGGCGCGCCGGAGCGCACGGATGCGGCGCTCGAGATCGTGATGGAGCCCGGCTGGCATACCTACTGGCGCTTTCCCGGAGAGGCCGGCATTCCGACGACGGCGGACTTCAGCCGCTCTGTCGGCGTGTCCGACGCCCGCCTCGGCTTCCCCGCGCCGCTGCGCTACGACGACGGCACCTCCACCTCGATCGTCTATCAGAACCGGGTGATCCTGCCTGTCGACTTCACGCTCGACCAAACGGACGGCTCGGCGTCGCTTTCCGCCGACGTCCTGTTCGGCGTGTGCAGCGACATCTGCGTTCCGGCCGAGGCCTCGCTGTCGCTCTCCGTGCCGCCGCAGCAGGACACGCTGCAGCACCGCATGGCGATCACCAGCGCAAGGCTCGCCGTTCCCAAGCCGCAGGGCGACCAGCCGCCGCGGATTTCCCGCGTCGTGGCCGGACCGACGGACGACGCCGGCGAGCGTGGGTTGACCATCGAGGTCGCGCTGGCGGGCGGCAATCTCGCCGTCGACCTTTTCGCGCAAGGCGCGGAGGGGTCCTACAACGAGGTGCCGCGCCTGATCGAGCGCGACGGCACGCGCGCCGTCTTCGCGCTCTCCACCCATGGTCTGGCGCGCACGGCCGACGGACGCCCCCTCACCCTGGTGCTTGTCAACGGCACGACGGCCGTGCAGCACGTCGTCGACGCCGAGACGCTGGAGCCGCGCTGACCCCTCTCATGCCGCGAACGGGCGGAGAGGGATCGCATGTGCTCGCGACCTCTCGACGCAGTCACCGCAAGACCCTATGTGAACGAGGAAGCCCGTCGATTGCCGACGGCTTCCTGTTTTTCCCGCATCAATCCGGAGATTTCAAATGACCATCAAGGCTGGGGACAAGCTTCCCGACGCGACGTTCAAGATCATGACCGCAGACGGACCGGCCGAAACGACCACGGCAGAGCTGTTTTCCGGAAAGACGGTCGTTCTCTTCGCGGTGCCGGGGGCCTTCACCCCCACCTGTCACAACAATCACCTGCCGGGGTTCGTCGAGCATTTCGACACGATCCGCGCCAAGGGCGTCGACGAGATCGCCGTCGTGTCGGTGAACGATGTCTTCGTCATGGATGCCTGGGCAAAGGCCAGCGGCAACGCCGGCAAGATCCACTTCCTCGCCGACGGCAGCGCCGAATTCACCAAGGCAATCGGCCTTGAGCTCGACGCCTCCGGTTTCGGCATGGGCATTCGCTCGCGCCGCTACTCGATGATCGTCAAGGACGGTGTGGTCGAGACCCTCAACATCGAGGAAGCCCCCGGAACGGCCGAGGCGTCCGGCGCGGCAGAGATTCTCAACCAGCTCGGCTGATTTCCCTCAGGGACATCCGACCTTTCAAGCGCCCGTCGGTCCGCCGGCGGGCGTTTTTGATCCGCCCCGGCCTCAGTCGTTCCCGCCCCGTGCCTCCCCGCGCGCATCTTCTCCGCGCCGTGCCTCCCCGCGCGCATAGGCGAAGAACACCGCCAGAAGCACAAGCGCCAGCCCGTACCAGGTCACCACATATTGCAGGTGGTTGTTGGTGAAGCTGACGATCGTCTCTCCGGCCTGCGGCAGGCCCGATGCCGGCGTGAAGTCGGCCCGCGCGTCGATGGTGAAGGGCGCGACGCGCGTTTGCTGAGGGTCGATGCCGAGAGACGCCGCCATCTTGCGCGCCTCACGCACGAACCAGATCCCCTTGTCCGCTTCCAGCGTGAACATGTTGCCCCGTTCGTCGCGGCGCCACAGGCCGGTGAGCGTCAGCGGCCCGTCCGGCGCTTCGCTTCCGGGCCGGCTCTCCGGCGGTTGCCGGCCATCGGGCACGAAGCCGCGATTGACCATCACCACGAAGCCGTCGTCGGTCTCGAACGGCGCATAGACGAAATAGCCGGGACCGCCGACGGGCCCGCGGGCGTCGCTCAGCGCGATGTAATAATAGAGCTCGCCGTCAAGAAAGCGGCCGCTGACCTCGACCGGACGATAGTCCCAGTCGTCCGTTTCCAGATCCGGCCAGGCCGCCGGACCGGGAGCGGGCACAGGTGCCGCGTCGACACGCGATTCCACCCGTTCGATCAGCTCGAGCTTCCAGGTGAGCCGGGCGACCTGCCAGGAGCCGAGGGTCAAGAGCACGGCAAAGACCACGGCCGTTGCCAGCGCCGGCCACAGCAGCCGCCGGGCCAGCGGGCGAACCGGTGCATCCGGCGGATTTCGCGACGCGTCAGTCGTCAAGGCGACCCTCCTTTGCGCTGTGCCGGTATTGCTGGGCGATCATCAGCCCTTTCAGCGGGCGCAGCATGCCGAGCCCCAGAACGAGGGTCAGCGGCAACCAGAGCGCCATATGCAGCCAGATCGGCGGCTGGAAGGCAACCTCGACCACCAGCGCCAGCCCGACCACGACAAAGCCGACGAGCATGATGATGAACACCGCCGGTCCGTCGCCGCTGTCGGCGAAATCGAACGCCAGACCGCAATTGCCGCACTGCGGCCGCACGGTCAAAAAGCCATCGAACAGACGACCCTGCCCGCAGCGCGGACACCGCCCGCGCAGGCCGGTGCGCAGCGGGTTCTGCTGCGGATATTGCGCGCGATCGCCCTGAGGGCTTTGGTCGGTGCGCGGTGGCTGCGTCATGATCTCGTGATCCCGTGTTGCACGCCCGGCCGGGCGCGCCTGCATGTCGCGTCTGCCTGCCGGCGGCGCAGGCATTTGTCGAGACGACAGATTGATGCACCGTCTGGAGGCACCGGTCGCCCCTGCGGACCGGAAGACGCCGGCCGGTCGGCGCGGATCCGGTTTCCCGGGCTGAAACGAAACGTCCGCGACGGTGGGAACCGCCGCGGACGCGAAACTCTGGATCGGGCGACGATGCCCTCAGGCTCAGGCTCTGGCTCTGGCTGATGCGCCCGCCCCGGTCAATGCGCCGGGCCGGCGGCCCAGACGTAGATCGACACGAAGAGGAACAGCCACACCACGTCAACGAAGTGCCAGTACCAGGCGGCAGCCTCGAAGCCGAAGTGCTTCAGCGGGGTGAACTGTCCCATCGACGCGCGGATCAGGCAGACCAGCAGGAAGATGGTGCCGACGATCACATGGAAGCCGTGGAAGCCGGTCGCCATGTAAAAGGTCGCGCCGTAGATCGAGCCGGAGAAGCCGAAGGCCGCATGGCTGTACTCATAGGCCTGGACGATGGAGAACAGCACGCCGAGCACCACGGTCAGCGTCAGGCCCCACTTCAGGCCCTCGCGGTCGTTGTGCAGCAGGGAGTGATGCGCCCAGGTCACCGTGGTGCCGGAGGTCAGCAGGATCAGCGTGTTGAACAGCGGCAGGTGCCAGGGATCGAAAGTCTCGATGCCCTCGGGCGGCCAGACGCCACCGGTCGCCTCGACGCGGGCGAACTGCGCGGCTTCATTGGTGAAGAGCGACGCGTCGAAGAACGCCCAGAACCAGGCCACAAAGAACATCACTTCCGAGGCGATGAACAGCAGCATGCCGTAGCGCAGATGCAGCTGCACGACGGGCGTGTGATCGCCGGCAAGCGACTCGCGCACGGTGTCGCGCCACCAGCCGTACATCACGTAGAGAACGATCAGCGTTCCGACCGTGAAGATGCCCCAACCGGCCAGATCGACGCCGAACAGGAGGAACTCGCGGTCCTGCGTATATTTCATCAGGCCGATGGCCCCGAGCGCCATAATGAAGGCGCCGACGCCGCCAAGAAACGGCCAGGGGCTCGGATCGACGAGATGGTAGTCGTGGTTCTTGGCGTGCGCCATGGGTGTCTCCCCCGATCTTTCAACGAGTGCCGCGCATGCCGCGGGCGTGCAGAGTTATAGGTTGTCGCGGGTGCCGGTCGCATCCGGCCGGGCCGCTACGGGTGTTTCCGGCTGCTTTGCCGGGAAGAACGTGTAGGAGAGCGTGATCTCCTTGATGTGCTTCAACTTCGGGTCCTTGTCCATCTCCGGATCGACGAAGAACACGACCGGCATCTCGACGCTTTCACCGGAGGCAAGCGGCTGCTCGGTGAAGCAGAAACAGTCAATCTTGTTGAAATAGGCGCCGGCCTCGAAGGGCGTGACGTTGAAGGTCGACGTGCCGACGGTGCCCGCTGCGCCCTGGTTGGTCGCGGAATAGGCCATCTGCGTCGTCTCGCCCATCTTGAGCGTGACGGAGCGCACCTCGGGGCCGAACTTCCAGGGCAGCGCCGCGTTGACGTTGCCGTCGAAGCGCACCGTGATCTTGCGGTCGATGACCTCCCCGAAAGAAGCTTCGGCGCGCTGCGTGGTCCCGCCGTAGCCGGTGACCTGGCAGAACAATTCGTAGAGCGGCACCGCCGCATAGGCCATGCCCGTCATCGCGACGACGCCGCCGAAAACGGCAATCGCCACGCGGCGGTTGGACCGCTGCAGGCGGGTGTTGCTGCCTGCGTCCGCCACCGGCTGCGCGTCATGGTCTCGCGAGGTCGAATCGGATTCGCGCGTCATGCGGGTCACCTCCTCAATACATGCCCTTGTCGAGCACGCCCGGTCCCATCTTGACCAGGGTCACGACATAGAAAAGCACCACAAGACCCGCAAGCGCGAGGCCGATGGCGATGGATCGTCCGCGCTGGCGCCGCTTCTGGTCGTCGCTCAGGCGGATGCCGTCGTCGTCACTCATGCAAAACCTCCGGAAAAGAGGGCCGCGAAGAGGCTGTCGCCGAGCAGCAGCGCAAACACCAGGAACAGATAGAGCAGCGAGAACTTGAAGAGCTGCACCGAGGCCTTGCGTGCCGCATCGCCCTCGCGCTCCCGAAACACCTTGACCGCATACCAGACGAAGGCGACGCCGAGGACGGCCGCAATCGCGCCATAGACCGGCGAGGCAAAGCCGAGCAGCGCCGGCGCGACGCCGACGGGGGCAAGCAGGACCGAATAGGCAAGGATCTGGCGACGGGTCGCATCCTCGCCGGCCACGACGGGCAGCATCGGGATGCGCGCGCTCTCGTAGTCGCCGCGCTTGAACAGCGACAGCGCCCAGAAATGCGGCGGCGTCCACATGAAGATGATCAGGAACAGGACGACGCTCTCGACAGAGATGTCGCCGGTCACAGCCGCCCAGCCGATCATCGGAGGAAAGGCGCCGGCGGCGCCGCCGATGACGATGTTCTGCGGCGTCGCGCGCTTCAGCCACATCGTGTAGATCACGGCATAGAAGAAGATGGTGAAGGCCAGCAGTCCGGCGGCAAGCCAGTTCACGGTCAGTCCGAGCACGAGGACCGAAAAGGCCGACAGCGTCAGCCCGAAGACAAGCGCCTCCTGCGCCGTGACCTTGCCGGCGGGGACGGGACGGCCCTTGGTGCGCGACATCACGGCGTCGATGTCGGCGTCATACCACATGTTCAGCGCGCCCGAGGCGCCGGCCCCGATGGCGATGCACAGGATGGCGACTGCGCCCAGAACGGGATGGATCCCGCCCGGCGCGATCAGCATGCCGACGAAGGCGGTGAAGATGACGAGCGACATCACCCGCGGCTTCAGGAGCGCGATGTAATCGCCGACCTCGCCCTGGCCTCCACCGAAGCCGGTTTCGTCGAGCGGTGTGTCCTGGATTTCGGCAAGCGACATCAAGCAGGTCTTTCGCGTTCGCGGCCCGGAACCGGTCCGGGTCCATTCGGCTGGCAGTCTCGAATACGTGCCGGCTTGGTGACGATGCGGCCCCTCGCCCATCGTCGTCCGCCGGACGATGACCGCGCCGGCGGGATGCCGGCGCGGTCGTCTTGCTACAGGCCCGTCGCGCTTAGCGGATGCGCGGCAGGGTCTCGAACTGGTGGTACGGCGGCGGAGAGGACAGCGTCCACTCCAGCGTGGTCGCACCTTCGCCCCACGGATTGTCGGCGGCGACGCGCTTCTTGGAGAAGGCCTCGACGATGCCGAACAGGAACACCAGGACCGCGAAGGCCGAGATGTAGGACCCGTAGGAGGAGACCGCGTTCCACCCGGCCATTGCATCGGGATAGTCGACATAGCGGCGCGGCATGCCGGCGAGCCCGAGGAAGTGCTGCGGGAAGAAGATCAGGTTCACGCCCACGAAGGTGATCCAGAAATGGGCCTTGCCGATCGTCTCGTTGTACATGTAGCCGAACATTTTCGGGAACCAGTAGTACCAGGCTCCGAAGATGCCGAACACCGCACCCAGCGACAGCACGTAGTGGAAGTGCGCCACGACGTAGTAGGTGTCGTGCATCGCCCGGTCGAGACCGGCGTTGGCGAGCTGCACGCCCGTCACACCGCCGACGGTGAACAGGAAGATGAAGCCCACGGCCCACAGCATCGGCGTCTTGAAGGTGATCGACCCCTGCCACATGGTGGCGATCCAGGAGAAGATCTTCACGCCGGTCGGCACCGCGATGACCATCGTGGCGGCGACGAAATAGGCCTGCGTGTCCACGTCGAGACCGACGGTGTACATGTGGTGGGCCCAGACGATGAAGCCGACGACGCCGATCGCGACCATGGCGTAGGCCATGCCGAGATAGCCGAAGATCGGCTTGCGGGCGAAGGTGGAAATGATGTGGCTGACGATGCCGAAGGCCGGCAGGATCAGGATGTACACTTCCGGGTGACCGAAGAACCAGAACAGGTGCTGGAACAGGATCGGGTCACCGCCGCCGGCCGGATCGAAGAAGGTCGTGCCGAAGTTGCGGTCGGTCAGCAGCATGGTGATGCCGCCGGCGAGAACCGGGAGCGAGAGCACCAGCAGGAAGGCCGTCACCAGCACGGACCAGGCGAAGAGCGGCATCTTGTGCAGCGTCATGCCCGGGGCGCGCATGTTGAAAATCGTGGTGATGAAGTTGATCGCACCCAGGATCGACGAGGCGCCGGCCACGTGCAGCGACAGGATCGCGAGATCCATCGCCGGACCGGGCTGGCCCGAGGTCGACAGCGGCGGGTAGATCGTCCAGCCACCGCCCACGCCGTTGGCGCCCGGGGGCCCTTCGACGAAGAGCGACAGCAGCAGCAGCAGGAATGCCGGCGGCAGCAGCCAGAACGAGATGTTGTTCATCCGCGGGAAGGCCATGTCCGGCGCGCCGATCATGATCGGCACGAAGAAGTTGGCGAAACCGCCGATCAGCGCAGGCATCACCATGAAGAAGATCATGATCAGGCCGTGCGAGGTCGTGAACACGTTGAACACATGCGGATCGGAGAAGAACTGCATCCCCGGTTCCTGCAGTTCCATGCGGATGCCGACGCTGAGCGCGCCGCCGATGATGCCGGCGATGATCGCGAAGATCAGATACAGAACGCCGATATCCTTGTGGTTGGTCGAATAGACCCAGCGCGTCCATCCGGTCGGATGGTCATGGTCGCCTTGCGCGTGCGCTGCATAGGCCATCTTCCAGCTCCCTCTTTCACAGTCGCCCGACCGGGCCAGTCACCGCGGTCGGATCTCGGCCGCAGGCGCCATAGCCTGCGGAATTGCGGTTCGGCGACGCGCGATCAGCGCGTCGCGACATCCAGTTCGCCAGTGCCGGCGTCGGCGGTCTTGGCGGCGGCGTTGATCGACGCCATCAGCTGCTCGTTGGCGGCATCGACGTCGTCCTTGGCGGCATCCGCCCACGCCTGGTACTGCTCTTCCTCGACCACGCGGATGGCGATCGGCATGAAGGCATGGTCCTTGCCGCAAAGCTCCGAGCACTGGCCGTAGTAGATGCCGGTCTTCTCGGCCTTGAACCAGGTCTCGTTCAGGCGGCCGGGCACCGCATCCATCTTCACGCCGAAGGCCGGCATGGCGAAGGAGTGCAGGACGTCGGCTGCGGTGACCTGCAGGCGGACGACCTTGTCGACCGGAACGACCATCTCGTAGTCGACGGCCAGAAGGCGCGGGAATTCTTCCGCCGGGCGGTTGAACTGGGCGGCCTTTTCGGCGCGTCCCTCGTTGTCGAGCATGTAGGAATCAAGGATGACGTCCTCCATGCCCTCGTCGGTGTAGGCATAGCTCCAGGCCCACTGCAGGCCGGTCGCCTTGATGGTCATGTCGTATTCCGGCACCTCGATCTGCTTGTAGAGCAGGCGGAAGGAGGGAATGGAGATCATCACCAGGATCAGGATCGGCGCCAGCGTCCACACCACCTCGATCATGGTGTTGTGGGAGGTGCGCGACGGCGTCGGATTCGCCTTCGCGTTGAAGCGGAAGATGCACCACAGCAACAGCGCCAGCACGAACAGCGTGATCACCGTGATGATCACCAGCGTGAAATTGTTGAACCAGGTGATGTCGTCCATCACGGTCGTGACCGAGGGCTGGAAGCCCATCTGCCAGTCCGTGGGCTGTGCAGCGAACGCGCCGCCGGCAAATCCGCTGAGCGCGGCGATCGCCGCGCCGATCATCGTCAGACGCTTGACCAACTGTGTCACGTCCGGTCTCCCTTCCTGACCCGACCGTCGCATGAGGTCCGGGTCTATTTTCATCAATCGCTCAAGAACCGCCAGCGCGATGCGCCCCGGTCCGTGACCATGCCGACCGTAGGGCGGCAGGTCGAAAGTCCGTCTCGCCCGGCGTCAAAACGCTGTCCGCGACTCTACCCTGCACGGTACATACCGCGCGAGGGCCGGGCCCGAGGAGCGGCAAAAGGCCGCATTCGCGCTTGATCGAGGTCAAAGTCGGCTTGAAAAACCACAAGCCGCCGCGTAGCGCAATGGACTCCTTTCATGAATGACAAAATTCGCGCCCAATTGCCAATGTTGCCCCCGCGCAACACAAGAAAAACCCTGCCTGCGCGCGCCGAAGGCCCCGGCGCGCCGCCTTCGCCACCGTTTCGCCTTGAATTCCGCATTTCAAGGGTTGAAAACCGAAGGCAGCGTCGCGCCACGCGAATCACGACAGGATCGTGCTCCGTTGCGCCGGGTGCGACGCGCCCCGCGAGACCGTCCCGACCGGGGCGGATCGTTTCGACACCAGAAGACTTGCCGCAGAAACCGGAGCCCAGCCTGTGCCTTTCAGATCGAACCCGCTTCTCCGCGCCCTCGCGATCGCCGGCATCGTTCTTGCCCATGTCGCGGCCTCCGGCACCGCGGCACTCGCGCAGGGCGCCGTGCGCTCCGTCCATGGCGACTGGCAGATGCGTTGCGACACGCCCGCCGGCGCCCAGGAAGAACAATGCGCCCTCATCCAGAACGTGACGGCGGACGATCGTGAAAACGTCGGCCTCTCCGTCATCGTGCTGAAGACCGCCGACAAGCAGTCGCGCCTGCTGCGCGTTCTCGCCCCGCTCGGCGTGCTGCTGCCGATGGGCCTCGGCCTTCGCGTCGACAATGCCGATGTCGGCCGTGCCGGCTTCGTGCGCTGCCTGCCCAACGGCTGCATCGTCGAGGTGGTGATGCAGGACGACCTGATCCAGAAGATGCAGCAGGGCCAGGCCGCGACCTTCGTCATCTTCCAGACCCCGGAAGAAGGCATCGGCATCCCGATCTCGCTGAACGGCTTTTCCGACGGCTTCGCCGCGCTTCCCTGAGGCGCGGCCTGAGCTGCGCCGTCGCGCTTGCCTGAGGCGCGGCCTGAGCTGCGCCGCCGCGCTTGCCTGAGGCGCGGCCTGAACTGCGCCGCCGCGCGCCGGGTGGTCTGAGCCCGCCCTCAAACAGGGCCGCCGCGCGGTCGATTGCAGCGTGTCGCGCCTGAGCCTTGCGGCTTGTCGCGTCCGACAAGGCTGGGCAGCGGGCGGCATTGCCCCTATCTTTCCCGGCAAGACCGAAGCCACAAGCGAAAGCCCACATCATGACAGACACGGCCATCGACCTGCTCGCGACCGGAGATCTCGACGAAGCGACCGCCCGCGCCATGCTGGGCGAGGCGCTGACCGGCGCCGACGACGGCGAATTGTTCCTGGAGTACCGCCAGACCGAGGGTCTCGTCTTCGACAACGGCCGGCTGAAAGCTGCGAATTACGACACCTCGCAAGGCTTCGGCCTGCGCGCGGTTGCCGGCGAGGCCGCCGGCTACGCCCATTCCGGCGAGATCTCGCAGGCAGCGCTTGCCCGCGCGGCCGATGCCGTTCGCGCCGTCGCCTCGGGACATTCCGGCAGCTATGCGGCCGCGCCGCAGCGCACCAACGCCAGGCTCTACAGCGACGTCAACCCGCTGGCGGAACCGGCGTTTGCCGACAAGGTCGCGCTGATTCAGACCGTCGACGCCTATGCCCGCGCGAAGGATCCGAAGGTCCGGCAGGTCTCGGTCTCGCTCGCCTCCTCCTGGCAGGTGGTCGACATCCTGCGCGCCGACGGCCATCGGGTGCGCGACATCCGTCCGCTGGTGCGCTTCAACGTTTCGGTCGTCGCCGGCGACGGCACGCGCCAGGAATCCGGCTCCTACGGCTTCGGCGGCCGCGACAGCGTCGGCGCCTATGTGACGGACGAAAGCTGGAAACACGCCGTCGACGAGGCGCTGCGCCAGGCGCTGGTCAACCTGGAGGCGATCCCGGCGCCGGCGGGAAGTTTCGACGTGGTGCTCGGCAACGGCTGGCCCGGCATTCTCCTGCACGAGGCGGTCGGCCACGGGCTCGAGGGCGACTTCAACCGCAAGAAGACCTCCGCCTTCGCCGGCCTGATGGGCCAGCGCGTCGCGTCGAAGGGCGTCACCATCGTCGACGACGGCACCATCGGCGGACGGCGCGGCTCGCTCACCATCGACGACGAGGGCACGCCGACCAGCCGCACCGTGCTGATCGAGGACGGCATCCTCACCGGCTACATGCAGGACCGGCAGAACGCCCGGCTGATGGGCACGACCTCCACCGGCAACGGCCGGCGCCAGTCCTTCGCCCATATCCCGATGCCGCGCATGACCAACACGATCATGCTCGCCGGCGACCGGGATCCGGGCGAGATCCTGGAAGGCGTCAAGGACGGGATCTACGCCGTCTCCTTCGGCGGCGGCCAGGTCGACATCACCTCCGGCAAGTTCGTCTTCTCCTGCACCGAGGCCTACAAGATCGAGGGCGGACGGATCGGCGCGCCGATCAAGGGCGCCATGCTGATCGGCAACGGCCCCGACGCCATGACCCGCATTGCGGCGGTCGGCAACGACATGGCACTCGATCCGGGCATCGGCACCTGCGGCAAACAGGGCCAGGGCGTCCCCGTCGGCGTCGGCCAGCCCTCGCTGCGCATCAACCAGATGACGGTCGGCGGCACGGCGGTCTGAGGGGGGGGACTCAAGCCCATGCCCTTGGGCGATCTCGTGGTGGTCCGGGAACCAAAATCCGCGCCCTGAGCGATCATCAGGGTCGACCCATCGCCTTCCACTTCACCGACGCCAATGTCTCGGACTTTACCGGCGCCGAAGCCTTGCTCCCACTCATTCCGTCAAAAGGTATCCTGCACGGAGACAAAGGCTATGACAGTGATCGCATTCGCCGAACCGTTGAGGCGCGAGGAACACTGCCCAACATCCCGCCTCGCAAAACCAGAAAATGGAAAAACTGTTTCTCGCCATATCTTTACAAATGCAGAAACGTCATCGAACGCATATTTGGCAGGCTTGAGGAATTCCGAAGGATCGCAACGCGCTATGCTCGCAACGCCGTCAACTTCCTGTCCGCACTCTGCCTCGCGGCAACTGTATGCTACTATTTATGAGTCCGAAGCGTGGTCGCCAAGCAGGAGATTGCGGCAACGCCGCTCTGCGGTCGTGCCGCGCTGAAACTGATCGCGGCGGCGCGCCAATGGGCGAGGGAGCGGGCGTGCAAGCATCTTCCGATACATGCAACGGGCGGTATCGACCCGGCACGAGCGGATCACTTTTTTCGACGCTATGGATTCAAGGCCGTGGGTGGGAACTATGTTATCTAAATCCAATTTCCTCGTCATCTTTTTCCTCATATTTACTGCAAGTCAAGCAAATTCTTCCGTAAAAGGAATATACAAAAGAGAAAATGTCATAAATTATTCAAATTTTATTTTAGATAATGTAAATGATTTTTATGCATATGATATAGAACCTTTTGAGTTCTCTGTTGAGATTAGATCTTATAGGTATAGTCGGGTTTTGTCTGAGTTTTCATCTATTGTGAGGTATTTGCCGCGGTCCACTGGTGAGGCGGTTAGTCGATTTGTTCACGTTTTTGATCAGCCTAAGATTTATGCAACGGCAGTAAAAAATGCTGGTCTCGGTTTTGACGTCGGTGATACCAAAAAAAATTGTTTGTCTAGAGGCGTTGTTGATCGCGATCGCAGTAGAATAGACTATTTTATATATACTTATATAAATCTAGATCCCTTTGAATACAGTGAATGTATTCATAATGAAATATTAAAAATGTACTCTATTAATATTAGCTATGCTGACTGGCTTGGGATCTCAGAAGATAACTCAATAGAACTTTCGAGAGTTATCGATTATATCGTCGTGAATTCTTTTTGGAATTGCCGGAGCGTCTTGTCGACTGGGGCGAGCGCTTCGTCCCGCCAGTGTATTGAAGGTGAATTGAGTGAATATTTTGGCGATGGATTTAGTAATAACTGAGCCATTGCGCGTTTGCTTAGAAACTTTTCCGCAGAATTTTTCATCAAATTCACTTATCCCTTTAGGTAATGTTGCAGAAATTGGATTCAGTATTATTATTTATATTGGGATTTTTAGTACAAGAACGAATGATCTGAATGGGCAGCTTGGGCTCAGGACCCGTTAATCTGCATTGATGGGATTGGTGTGATTCAGGCATGGCAGTGTGACGGGGGGGGGGCGTCAGCCCGCACGAAGCGCATGGACGGATCCGCGATTAGAGGGCCCCCGGCGCCTCAAGCAACACACCGGCGCCATCCCGGCCCCCGAGCCGGGATCCAAACCACGTCGACAAACGGGTGAGCGTTGCAGGGGTGCACGGCACTCGCAACCACCCCACGCCCCGCTTACGCTGAGGGCGCCAATGGCCCCCGGATCTCCGCTTCGCTGCATCCGGGGTTGTTCGTTTGAAGGGGTGTTAGACTGGGGGCGGTCTCCCGGCCCCTAGATTGCCGGGAGACCAGTGGCAGGCGACCGGTCGGGGATTGGGTTTTCACCCGCCGTCATCGGGGTCCCTGCCGCTTCCTTTTCCCGCTTGGAGAGTTGATGGGGTCTCTGGCTGTCACCACGCCCGCGAACAATCCGAAGCCTGATCAGGATACCACCGCCATGGCTTTTCT
>NZ_JAIVMF010000021.1 GCF_020176715.1 Stappia stellulata
GAACACTCCGCGCAGTCTTCTGGGTGGCAAGGCCCGCGACGACGCGGCCGCCGAGGGCGGCAAGACAGCGACGGCCGCCGGCTGGCTGCGGTCGGGCCTGGGCGCCTGCGGCCGGGGCCTTCTGGCGGGGCGGGCTTGCCTTGGCAACGGCAGCCCCCGCCTGCGCGCGCGGATCGAGCCGGATCTGCGGCTGCTGGCGCGGCACCGGCTTGCCGGATCCCGGCTCGAGCGGGCGGTCGTCTTCCACCGAGCCGATGTCGTCGCCCGCGCCAAGGGCGCCGGTCTCCAGCGACATCAACCGCTTGTTGATCGAGGCCATCACGTCCTGGACGCTGTCCATCGATTCCCGCGTGCGCCGCTCGGAACTGGTGGCGGCATCAAGCAGCCGGTCGAGATCGCCGCGCAATGCATCGGCCACTTCACCGCCGGCGCTGCCATTGGCACTGATCAGCGACTGCAGGTCGCCAAGGCGCGAGAACCCGTGTTCGGCGGCATCGAGCTTTTCGGCAAGCGCTGCGATCTTGTCTTCGATCAGCGAGAGCGCCGCACCGTCGTCGGCCGACGAGCCGCGATTGACCGCTTCGGCAAGATCGCGCAGCTGCGCTTCCAGCTGCGCCGTCGCCGGCGCGGAGGACAGGGATTCGCGAAGGGCGGCAATCTCGCGATGCAGCGCGGAGAGATCTTCGCCCCGCCCGCTCGTGCCGGCGTTCTCCATGCGTGCGTTGAGATCCGCAATGCCGCTTTCCAGCCGCGCCAGCAGGTCCGCCTCGATGGACGCCGCCTCGCCGCCGGCCTGCAACGTCACGCTGCCCGGGCGGTCGAGGGCGTCGATCTTGCCGTCGATGGCGGCAAGCCGCTTTTCCAGCAGCGTGAAGGCCGCATCGTAGCTCGGAGGCATCTGCCGCGCGTTCTCGATGCGCTTCAGCCGGCCGGCGATCTCGCCAAGCTGCTCGTCGAGCCTGGGATCGGGGGCGGCGGCGCGTTCGGCCCGGTCGTCGGCCAGCATTCCGGCGATCTGCTCGAGCCGGTCGTTCAGGCGGTCCACCGCGCCGACCTGGGGGGCGCGGGCTTCCATCGCCTCGAGCCGGCCCTCAATGGCGCGCTGGCCGTCGGCGAGCCGCGCGACCGCATCGAAACGCACGGAAAGTTCGGACAGGCGTTCGTCGATGCCGCCGACGAGGTCCTGCACGTCGATGCGTTCGACCACATCGCGCACGGCACGGATCTCGCCGCGCAAGGCCGCCACATCCTCGCCGCCGGAGCGGCGCACGAGCTCTTCCACCCGGTGGCCGATGTCGGCGACCCGGTCGTCGAGCGCGACCAGCTGGTCGGCGCGCGGGACGATGCGGAAGGCGTCCTCGATCTCCATCAGCCGCTGGCCGAGGTCCTCCAGAAGGCGCGGCTCGGCCCGGTCGCGGGCCAGTTCGTCGAGACGCTGGACAAGATGGGCGTAGCCGCTTTCCAGCGACTTCAGCATGCCGTCGACATTGGACTGGCCGATCAGCGCACGCAGATCGGCGATCTCGGCGCGCATCTCGCGCGACAGGCGAACGTCGGAGCGGTCGGTGCGCATGCGCTCCACCGCCTCCGACAGGCGCCGGATCTCGCCGCTTTCGCGTGCAGAGGGACGATGGCGTTCGCTGCGCAGCGTCTCAACCAGAACCGCACGCAGGTCCTGGATGTCGCGGCGCATGGTGGCCAGCGCCTCGTCGCGCGGATCATTGGCTTCGTCGATACGGCGGGCGAGATCGTTGAACAGCGGGCGCAGTTCCTCGCCGAGACCGGAGGCACGGAACTCGGGCGCGCGGCGCGGTGCGGCACCAGCGGCGACAGCGCGCGGAGCCGCGTCATAATCGTCGTAGTCGTCGTAACCGTTGTATGCGGGATCGGCCGGGCCGTCCTCATAGTATGAAGGAACACGGCCACGCGAGCCGGTCTGCTGACCGTGACCGGCGCGCTCGGCGGCGCGATAGACAGGTTCGGACGCCGGGCGCGATGCCTGGCGGGTCCGGCGCGCCGGGCGCGGCTCGTCCTCGTCCAGATCCTGCGCCTGGGCCGACTGGGACAGGTCCTCGACCCGCCGGTCGAGCCGGTCGAGCGCTCCGAGCACCGCCTCGATGCGGCTGGTGCGGGCGTCATCCACCGACGGCGATCCGGTATCGCGAGCGGGAGGCGGCGCGGAACGGGCGCGGGCGGCGGCGGCACGGCGGGACTGGCGGTTGGGGGCGGCCTGCGGCGCGGCATCATGGCCTGCGGCGGCGGGATCCATCAGCCGCTCCAGCGCATCGGCCACCTCGCTCAGCTGTTCCTGCGCGCGGGCCCGCCCCGGGTGGCCGGCGGGGGCGGAAGCCTGGGACCCGCCGCGCCAGGCGGGCGCCCGGTGATGCGGCTCGTACCACGCATCGTCGTGCCCTTCCGCGCTGTAGCGGGGGTCTGTGTCCGGCTGTGTGCCGCGGGGGGTGCGATAACGCGCTGTCCAGGACATGCTAGGGGCCTCTTCACCCGATACGGAGCGCCTCTCGACGCGCACAGTCTTTTCGTCCGATCCGCAAACTGCATGCCGCGCGCCGGACGACCTAGACTCAAACTCTCACCGGTTATGGTAAACACCTGGTTAAGCGCCAAAATTACATGGTTAACCAAAGATGAAGATAAACGGGGCCGGTCGCCTTGCCGCCCGGCGTCAGGCGCAATGAACCTTGACGCTTACGTTTACGGAAGATATTCGGAAGCCTGAGGTTACGTAATGTCATGCGCCGCCCCCCGGCGGATGACGCAAGGCCGCGCCGCGCATTTGCGTCGGCGACCCGGCTCTTAAGGCAAGACAGGAATACGGCATGAGCGAAGCGCTTTCGGTCAACAACGACATCGTCGAGGCGGTCGCCGCCAAGGACGATTCGACCAAGAAGACGCTCTTCACCATCGGCGATCTCGCCAAGGAGTTCGGCGTCACGCTGCGCACGCTGCGCTTCTATGAGGACCGCGGCCTGATCAACCCGCGCCGCGACGGCATGAACCGGGTCTACACGCGCCGCGACCGGGCGCGCCTGAAACTGGTCCTGATGGGCAAGCGCGTCGGCTTCTCGCTGGCGGAAATCCGAGACATGCTGGACCTTTACGACTTGCGCGACGGCCAGGTGACGCAGCTGCGCGTGGCGCTGTCGCGCTTCCAGGGTCAGATCGACGTGCTGGTCGAACAGCGCCGCGACATCGACCAGGCGATCGAGGAACTCGGGCGCACAGTCGAGATCGTCGCCGGCATGCTCAAGCAGAAGGAAGGCGAGCCGGCGGAGTGATCCGCCCGTAGCCTTCCCTGGCGCCGCGTCGCCCGCAATCCGACCCGCTCCGGCCCGTCCGGTCGCCTCCGCCGTACCGCGCGCGGGTCCGCTTTCGCGCGCCTTCCGACAACGTGCAAGACATCGGCCCGGACGGGGATAGACGCGACCGCCGCACGGGATGCGTCGTCTCTCCGTTACCGGCGCCCTTGCGACTTGTCCCCTCCCCTTGCAGGAGATGTCCCCGCCGTCGGGGCATCGTCAATTTCTGCAAGGCGGATGCAATTCGCATCAACTTCATCAATTTTCCGATCAATTTTGCGGCGTTTTGCAACAAATTCGGCAAACTTCAACAAAAATAAGCGCATGCTGCCGCAAGGACACGTCTTGCTCCGACGCGGACGCCGGACTATAAACGGCTCAAGGTGACGTTTACGGAAACGTCAGGTGCGAGCCCGCCCGTTGGGCCGCGACCGAGATCGACAATTGGACCGGGAGGCAACGCCATGCCGAGCTACACAGCCCCAGTGAAGGATGTGACTTTCCTGCTCAACGACGTGCTGGACTTCCAGCGCCACGGCAACCTGCCGGGCTTCGGCGACGCGACGCCGGATCTGATCGAGGCGATCCTCGGCGAGGGCGCGCGCTTCTGCGAGGAGGTGCTGGCGCCGATCAACGTTTCCGGCGACCGCGAGGGCTGCACCCGCCACGACGACGGCTCGGTGACGACGCCGTCGGGCTTCAAGGAGGCCTATCGCACCTACACCGAGAACGGCTGGATCGCCCTGTCGATGCCGGAGGAATTCGGCGGCCAGGGCCTGCCGACGACCCTGAACACCATCATCCAGGAGTTCATGTCGGCGGCCAACCTCGCCTGGGGCATGTACCCCGGTCTGTCGCAAGGGGCTGCGGCCGCGCTCCTGGAGCATGCCTCGCAGGAGCAAAAAGAGCTTTATCTTCCGAAGCTTGCCTCGGGCGACTGGTCCGGCACCATGAACCTGACGGAGCCGCATTGCGGCACCGATCTCGGCCTGATCAAGACCAAGGCCGTGCCGCAGGCCGACGGCAGCTACAAGATCACGGGTCAGAAGATCTTCATTTCCGCCGGCGAGCACGACCTGACGTCCAACATCGTGCATCTGGTGCTCGCCCGCATCGAGGGCGCGCCGGAAGGCACCAAGGGCATCTCGCTGTTCGTCGCGCCGAAGTTCCTGCCCGACGCAAACGGCGAGCCGGGCGAGCGCAACGCGGTCTCCTGCGGCTCGCTTGAAGAGAAGATGGGCATTCACGGCAATGCCACCTGCGTCATGAACTACGACGGCGCGACGGGCTGGCTCGTCGGCGAAGAAAACCGTGGCCTCGCCGCCATGTTCGTGATGATGAACGAGGCCCGCCTTGCGGTCGGCGTCCAGGGTCTCGGACAGTCGGAGGTCGCCTATCAAAACGCCGCCGCCTATGCGCGCGAACGCCTCCAGGGGCGGGCGCTCTCCGGACCGCAGAACCCGGGCGGCAAGGCCGATCCGATCATCGTGCATCCGGACGTGCGCCGCACGCTGATGTCGATCCGCGCCTTCAACGAGGCGGCACGCGGGCTGGTGCTCTGGACCGCGCTGCAATCCGACATCGCCCACCGCTCCGACGACGAGGCGGCCCGCCAGGCGGCCGACGATCACATGGGCCTGATGACGCCGGTGATCAAGGGCGTGCTGACGGATGTCGGCTTCGACAATGCGGTCGCCGCCCAGCAGATGCTCGGCGGTCACGGCTATATCGAGGAATGGGGCATGTCGCAGTTCGTGCGCGACGCCCGCATCGCCATGATCTACGAGGGCGCCAACGGCATCCAGGCGCTGGATCTCGTCGGCCGCAAGCTGCCCAAGAACGGCGGCCGCGCGGTGATGGCCTTCTTCAACGAGGTCGGCAGCTTCCTCAAGGACAACAAGGACGAGGCGACCCTCGCCCCGCTGCTCGGTCCGCTGAAGGCCGGTCTCGACGACCTGCAGACGGCGACCATGTGGTTCATGAACAACGCCATGGCGAAGCCCGACAACGCCGGCGCCGGCTCCACGGACTACATGCATCTCTTCGGCACGGTGGCGCTCGGCTACATGTGGGCGCGCATGGCCAAGGCGGCCGCGGCCGCGCTTGCATCGGGCGAGGCGTCGGATGCAGCCTTCCTTGAAACCAAGCTGACCCTGGCGAAACACTTCATGGAACGCCACATGCCGGAGACGGCCCTGCGGCTTGCCCGCGTCTCCGCCGGCGCGGAAACGATCATGGGGCTCGACGCCGAAGCGTTTTGATCGCGTCCGCCACAGGACGCACGACCGACACCGGAAAAAGGGCGCGCCGCAGACCGCCGCGACGCGCCCGCCACGTCAAGGGAGGAGACTTGCGTGACCGTGCTGAACATCGAGCCGCCAGCCTGGATGGACGACGAGCTGACCATGCTCGACGACGCCTTCACCCGCTTCCTGGAGCGCGAGATCGCGCCCGACTACGAAAGCTGGGTCGAGGCGGGCAGCGTCAGCCGGGAAGCCTGGAAGGCAACCGGCGCCGGCGGCTTCCTCTGTCCGGCGATGCCGGAGGACTACGGTGCGGCCGGCGGCAGCTTCGCCCATGAATCGGTGATCATCCGCC
Organism: Stappia stellulata; assembly: GCF_020176715.1. Lineage (GTDB taxonomy): Bacteria > Pseudomonadota > Alphaproteobacteria > Rhizobiales > Stappiaceae > Stappia. The sequence continues at coordinate 5,916 of NZ_JAIVMF010000021.1, forward strand.
GGTTGGGGCTTGCCGGTTTCGATCACTTCGGCATCGCGCTGCATTCCGCCATCGTCGCTCCCTATATCGCGCATTACGGATCGGGCGAGCAGAAGGAGCGCTGGCTTCCAGGCCTCGTCTCCGGCGATCTGATCGGCGCCATCGCCATGACGGAGCCCGGCGCCGGCTCCGACCTGCAGGCGGTGCAGACAACGGCCGTGCGCGACTTCAATCACTATGTGATCAACGGCTCCAAGACCTTCATCACCAACGGCCAGCTCGCCAATCTGATCATCGTCGTCGCCAAGACCGATCCGAAGGCCGGCGCCAAGGGCGTCTCGCTCTTCGTGGTCGAGACGGACAAGGTCGAGGGCTTCCGCCGCGGCCGCAATCTCGACAAGCTCGGCTTCAAGGGCAACGACACCTCGGAGCTCTTCTTCGACAGTGTGCGGGTGCCGGCCGATGCATTGCTGGGAAGCGAGGAAGGCCAGGGCTTCTATCAGTTGATGGAACAGCTTCCGCAGGAGCGGCTGCTTGTTGCCGTGCAGGCGATGGCAGCGGTGGAGCGCGCGCTTGCGCTGACCCTCGATTACGTCAAGGAGCGCAAGGCCTTCGGCAAGCGGGTGCTGGATTTCCAGAACACCCAGTTCAAGCTGGCGGAACTGAAGACCGAAGCCACCATCGGGCAGGTCTTCGTCAACGACTGCATCGCCAAGCTCGTCGCCGGCAAGCTCGACACGGTGACCGCCTCGATGGCCAAATACTGGTGCACCGACCTTCAGATGAAGGTGATGGACGAGTGCCTCCAGTTCTTCGGCGGCTACGGCTACATGAGCGAATATCCGATTTCCCGCCTGTTCGCGGATGCCCGCGTGCAGCGGATCTACGCGGGAACCAACGAAATCATGAAGGTGCTGATCGCGCGCAGCCTCTAGGCGGCAACGCGCGGCGGACCACCCCAGGCTTTTTTACGGCAAGGAGGCTCTCATGGCCGACGCATTGATTTTCGATCACGTTCGCACGCCGCGCGGGCGCGGCAAGAAGGACGGCGCGCTTTACGAGGTGCCGGCGGTCCGGCTGGCGGCCCAGCCGCTTGAGGCCCTGCGCAACCGCAACGACCTCGACACGAAGCTGGTCGACGACGTGGTGCTCGGCTGCGTCGACCCCATCGGCGAGGCCGGCGGCGACATCGCCCGCGCCGCCGTTTTCGCCGCCGGCTATGACGCCGGCGTGCCCGGCGTGCAGATCAACCGTTTCTGCGCTTCGGGGCTCGATGCGGTGAACTTCGCCGCCTCCCAGGTGATGAGCGGCCAGCACGATCTGGTGATCGCCGGCGGCGCGGAATCGATGAGCCGCATCGGCATCGGCGCCAGCGGCGGCGCCTGGCCGGTCGACCCGCAGGTTGCCCTGCCGTCCTATTTCATGCCGCAGGGCGTGTCGGCCGACCTGATCGCGACGAAATACGGCTTCACCCGCGACGACGTCGACAGCTATGCGGTGGAAAGCCAGCAGCGGGCCGCAAATGCCTGGAAGAACGGCTATTTTAGCCGCTCGGTCGTGCCGGTGCGCGACATCAACGGCCTGACCATCCTCGACCGGGACGAGCACATGCGGCCCGAGACCGACATGCAGTCGCTGGCCTCGCTCAATGCCTCCTTCGAGATCATGGGATCGATGGGCGGCTTCGACGCCGTCGCGATCCAGGCCCATCCCGAGGTGGAGCGCATCCGCCACGTGCATCATGCCGGCAACTCGTCGGGCATCGTCGACGGCGCCGCCGCCGTCCTGATCGGCAACCGCAAGGCCGGCCGCAAGGCGGGACTGAAGCCGCGCGCGCGGATCAAGGCCTTCGCCAACATCGGCTCCGACCCGGCGCTGATGCTGACCGGCCCGGTCGACGTCACGGAGAAACTGCTGGCCTCGGCGAAAATGAGCCTCAAGGACATCGATCTCTTCGAGATCAACGAGGCCTTTGCCTCGGTGGTGCTGCGCTACCGTCAGGCCTTCGATCTCGACCCGGCGGTCGTGAACGTCAACGGCGGGGCCATCGCCATGGGCCATCCGCTGGGCGCGACCGGCGCGATGATCCTCGGCACCGTGCTCGACGAGCTGGAGCGGCGCGACCTGAACACGGCGCTGGTGACGCTGTGCATTGGCGCCGGCATGGGCACGGCCACGATCATCGAGCGGGTGTGAGAAGAATGACGCCCGTTGCGTCAGACAGGCCGGCCGGTCGCCCGGGCGCTGTTTCAGGCGACTTGCACGCGCATCGCGTCGCCGACGGGCGGCAGGCTTGCGATGGCCGGACGCGCCAGATGATAGCCCTGCACGAGGGATACACCGGCGGCGCGCAGCACCGTCAGTTCGCCTTGCGTCTCGATCCCCTCGGCGAGAACGGCAATGTCGAGCTCGCGGCAGATGCCCATGATGCCGGCGACGATGGCCTGGCGCGCGGGGCTCGTGTCGATGCCGCGCACCAGGTCCATGTCGATCTTGATCAGGTCGGGCTGGAAGTTGGCCAGAAGCTTGAGGCCGGCGAAACCGGCGCCGAAATCATCGATCGCGGTGATGAAGCCGCGGCGCTTGTATTCGGCGATGATGCCCTCGACGTGTTTCGTGTCGACCATCGGCTCGTTTTCGGTAAACTCGAACATGATGCGGTCGAGCGCGAAGCCGGTGCGACCGGCGGCAAGCAGCGTCGTGCGAATGCAGGCGGCCGGATCGTAGACGGCGTTCGGCATGAAGTTGATCGACAGTCTGGTCCCGTCGTCGGGAAACAACCGGGCGGCCATTTCAATCGCCTTCACCCGGCAGGCCTGATCGAACCGGTAGCGGTTTTCCGGCGTGACCCGCGACAGGACGGTTCCCGCGCCCTCACCGTCGAGACCGCGGACCAGCGCCTCGTAGCCCCAGACGCGGCCCGACGCGAGATCGACGATCGGCTGAAACGCCATGGTGAAATCGAAATCCAGCCGGGTCCCGTTTCGGCACCCGTCGCAATGATCTGTCATGAGCCGCCCAGAAATTCGTTTCCACCCAGGATGCAATCCAGAATTTCTATTCACCGGAAATTGAAACTTTCTTACTGCGCCGCGGGTTTTCGGAGCGCGCGGTGCAGTGCTCTTGCGGCCGGATACTGAGGAGACCAGCGATGCCAAAGATCGACATCGACGCAATCCCGACGAGGACGATGACCATCTATCCCGCCCCCTTCGACGCTCTTGTCGCGGGACGCGCCAAACAGGCGCTCGGCAATGCCGGCGGCCTCACCCAGTTCGGCGTCAACCTGACGCGGTTGAAGCCCGGCGCGATCTCCTCGCTGAAACACTGGCACGAGAACGAGGACGAGTTCGTCTTCATCCTGGAGGGCGAGGCAGTGCTGGTGGAAGACGACACGGAAACGCCTCTCGTCGCCGGGGAGGCGGCCGCCTTCAAGGCGGGCAACGGGATTGCCCACCAGCTCGTGAACCGCTCGGCGCAGGACGTTGTCTATCTGGAAGTCGGCAGCCGCGCGGAAGAGGAACACGCGCGCTACGCCGATCACGACCTCGACTACCGGCGCGATGCCGCCGGCCACAGATTCACCCGCAAGGACGGAACGCCCTACTGACCTCAGGAGGCCGACATGGCTTACACGAATTTCTCGATTGAAACGGACGCCGACGGTATCGCCCTGATCACTTGGGACATGCCGGGCAAGTCGATGAACGTCATCGACCTTACCGTGATGGACGAGCTTGACGCGCTGATCGACGCGGTGGCCGGCGACGACAAGATCACCGGCGCGGTGATCACCTCCGGCAAGGACACCTTCTCCGGCGGTGCCGATCTCACCATGCTGGAGGGGCTGTTGCGCAACTATCACGCGCAGCGCGCGAAGGATCCGGAGGCCGCCGCCAGGCTGCTGTTCGACGGCTCGCGGCGCCTGTCGCAGATCTTCCGCAAGCTGGAAACCAGCGGCAAGCCCTTCGTCGCGGCGATCAACGGCACCTGCATGGGCGGGGCGACCGAGCTTGCGCTTGCCTGCCATGCCCGCATCGCCGCCGAAGGCGACGCCTTCAAGATGGCGCTGCCGGAGGTCAAGGTCGGGCTCTTTCCCGGCGCCGGCGGCACGCAGCGCGTGATGCGCATGGCCGACGCGCAGCAGGGCCTTCAGTTCCTGCTGCAGGGCCGCACGCTGAACGCCGACAAGGCCAAGGGCCTCAAGCTCGTCGACGCGACTGCACCGGCGAAGAAGCTCGTCGCGGAGGCGCGCAAGATGCTGAAGACCGGCGTCGACCCGGTCAAACCCTGGGACAAGAAGGGCTTCAAGCTGCCGAACGGGCCGATCTATTCGCCCGCGGGCTTCCAGTTCTGGCCGGCGGCCAATGCGATCTACCGCCGCGAGACGCACGACAATTATCCGGGCGCGCGCGGCATCATGCAGTCGGTCTACGAAGGCCTGCAGATGCCGATGGACCAGGCGCTGACGGTGGAAAGCCGCTATTTCGCCCATGTGCTGCAGACGCCGGAAGCCGCCAGCATGATCCGCTCGCTCTTCGTCTCCATGCAGGAGCTGAACAAGGGCGCGCGCCGGCCGGAGGGCATCAAGCCCAACAAGATCAGGAAGGTCGGCATCCTGGGCGCGGGCTTCATGGGCGCGGGCATCGCCTATGTCTCGGCGCGCGCGGGCATCGACGTGGTGCTGATCGACCGCGAGCAGGCCGCCGCCGACAAGGGCAAGGCGCATTCCGACGAGCTGATGACCAAGGCGATCAAGCGCGGCAAGGCGCATGAGGCCGACAAGGAAAAGCTGCTTTCGCGGATTACGGCGACCACGGACTACGAACATCTCGCCGACTGCGATCTGGTCATCGAGGCGGTGTTCGAGGAGCGCGGCATCAAGAAGGCGGTGACCGAACAGGCGGAAGCGGTGTTGAAGTCGCGCGCGATCTTCGCCTCCAACACCTCGACCCTGCCGATCACCTCGCTAGCGGAGGCCTCCAAGCGGCCGAAGAACTTCATCGGCATCCACTTCTTCTCGCCGGTCGACAAGATGATGCTGGTGGAAGTGATCCTCGGCAAGAAGACCGGCGAACGGGCGCTCGCCATGGCGCTCGACTACATCAAGGCGATCAAGAAGACGCCGATTGTCGTCAATGACTCGCGCGGCTTCTACACCTCGCGCGTGGTGATGACCTACATCCGCGAGGGGCTGATGATGCTCGCCGACGGGGTGCCGGCGGCGATGATCGAGACGGCGGGCCGGATGGCCGGCATGCCGGTCGGGCCGCTGTCGCTCGGCGACGAGGTGGCGCTGGACCTGGCCTGGAAGATCGTGTCGGCGACCCGCAAGGACCTCGGCGTCAAATACGTGGAAGGGCCGCTCGACAACATCCTGGAAGAGATGGTGGTCAAGCGCGAGCGCTTCGGCCGCAAGAACGGCAAGGGCTTCTACGACTACCAAGGCCGGGAGAAGACGCTGTGGCCGGGCATTCCCGAGGTGGTCGGCAAGCCCAAGCCGGCGGAGCACTTCAACGTCGAGGAGCTCAAGCAGCGGTTTTTGGTCATGCAGGCGCTGGAGACGGCGCGCATCTTCGAGGAAAACTGCCTGACGGACGTGCGCGAGGCGGATGTCGGCTCGATCCTCGGCTTCGGCTTCGCGCCCTTCACCGGCGGCACGATCTCCTACATCGACGGCATGGGCACGACCCGCTTCGTCGACATCTGCCGCAAGTTCACCAAGAAATGGGGACCGCGCTTCAAGGCCAACCGGCTGCTGCGCGAGATGGCAAAGACCGATGCGCGCTTCTACGACCGCTTTGCCCCGGATCGTCCGGCGGAGAAGGACGCGGCCTGAGGCTGCTGACAAGCGCGAACCGAAAAGGGCGGCCCCGTGCCGCCCTGAAGATGTTGACAAAGCCTTGGAAAACCGTCCTCCCGGACGCATCGTGAGCTGCGACCCGGGATCGGCGAGGCACGGTCTCGCGGTGGGCAATTCGCTGAAAAGATGGGCTTTTGGCTCTCCGATACCGGGTCGCGCTTGTGCTTGCCCGATATGACGCAGGAGAGCATTCGCATCCTTCGTCAGGGGCCCGAGGGCGGCCCCGTGCCGCCCTTTGTCATCCGCTCAGGTGCCGGGGCAATGTCGTTGCCGCCGTTTCGGCGTCACTCCTTGCCGACGAGCAGCACCACCACGGCACCGCCGGCATCGCGCAGCAACAAGCGCTTGTCCATCCCGTCGATCTCCACAGCCGCCGGAAAATAGCGCAGGAAGCGCTGCTCGAGATCTCCCGAAGGTCCGGCGCAGGCCATTTTCGTCGCCATCACGCGCTCGGAGACCGAGAGTGTGCGGCCGGATTGCTCCAGCGTCCCGCGCAGCCGGTTGCAGCCGGCGGAGGCGGCCCACAGACCGTGGCGGTCGATAACCACTTCGGTCTTGCGGGCAAGGGCCGCGTCCAGATCGACCAGTGCCCCGTTGGCGGTGGCAAGGGCAGCAATCTGCCACTCTCCGGCAATCGACGGCTTGTCGCCTTGCGCCAACAGCGTCCCGCCCATGCCCAGAAGGGCAAGAAGAACGGCAAAGAAGCGAAACGCACTGCTGCGGTATCCTGCAAGGGTCATGCGGGTAACGTGTCCTTGGACTTTTGTCATGCACATCAAGGCGGGATCGGGATAACACACCAATACGCCCCGCTTCTCAAGGGGTCTCCCAACCCAATACGGCATAAGGAAGGCCGACAGGGACAAGGTCATGGGGGCAAACCGCAAAGCGGTTTGCCAAAGCCGGCCAAGGGCCTACATTCGCTCCATCGTCAACCGGGTAGCCCCGTCCAGGGACAGCAGACATGACTTCCAACCGGCTTCGCGACACGCTCTTGCGCATCGGCGCCATCCGCGAGGACCGGCTCGAGGGGTGTGTCACCCGCACCCGTGACGCGGACCCGCCGCTTGGGGAGATCGCCGGCACGAACCGCCGGTTTGCCGACCATCGCCAATTCTTCACCGGACGCGACACCTGCGACTTTGCTTGCCGGGCCGGGTCCTTTCCCAAGGTGGCCTCCCCCCTTGCCGCCAGCGGCCACCGGGCCGAACAGCAGGACAACCGTCGCGCCGCGCTCAACGCCGCCGGCACGCCGGCCGCGGTCGCCAGGACCTGACCTTTCGCTTTTTCGACGAACCCAAGGATAACCTTTTCATGTCGAACCGCTCCTTTTCCCGCTTTCTCGGCGACAGCCCCGGACGGGTGCTGATCAAGCTGATCTTCCTGTCCTTCGTGGTCGGCGTGCTGCTGTCGGCGCTCAACCTGCATCCGCTCGACCTGTTCGACGGTCTGATCGACTTCATCCAGCGACTGTGGAACATGGGCTTCGAGGCGCTTGGACGTCTCGGCAGCTACTTCGTGCTCGGCGCCGTCGTGGTCATTCCGGTGTGGGTGGTGCTCAGGCTCCTGAGCCTCGGCCGGCGCGACTAGCAGCCCCGCCGCTCAGGCGAATTCGGCCGCCACGCGGTGCAGCGTGGCGTGCCGGTGCGCCAGCCGGTCGATGTCGGTCAGATAGCCGCCGCCCAGCACGCCGGCGAGCGCAATGCCGGCGGCCCGCACGGTCCGGATGACGAAACGGTCGCGCGCCTCCAGTCCCTCGTCGGTGAGAGACAGCCGCCCGAGCCGGTCGTCCTCATGCGGATCAACCCCGGCATTGAAGAACACAAGGTCCGGCCGGTAGGACGCCAGCGCCTGCGGCAGGCTCGCGGCCAGCACCTCCAGATAGGCCTCGTCTCCCACGCCGTCCTCCAGCGCGATATCCAGCGTCGAGGCGACCTTGCGCACCGGGTAGTTGCGCCTTGCATGCACCGACAGGGTGAAGACGGACGGGTCGTTGGTGAAAATCTCCGCCGTTCCGTCGCCCTGATGCACGTCAAGATCGACCACCATCGCGCGGCGGATCGCACCGTCGGCGATCAGGAGCCGGATCGCCACCGCGACATCGTTGAACACGCAAAAGCCGGCGCCATGGCGCTTGCGCGCATGATGGCTGCCGCCGGCGGTGTTGCAGGCGATACCATGCTCCAGCGCGAGATTTGCCGTCAGCACCGTGCCGGCGGTGGCGCAGCGGGCGCGAAAGCCGACCGCCTCGCTCATCGGCAGGCCGATCTCGCGGGCGACATTTGCCGGCACATTGGCCGAGAACACCTGGTCGACATAGGCGCGCTCATGGGCAAGCGCCACCCATGCGGCCGGCGCCGGCGCCGGCCGGTGGAAGGTGCCGGGCGCAACGATCCCCTCTTCCACCAGAACCTCCGCGACCCGGCGGAACTTGTTCATGGGAAACCGGTGGTTTGCCGGGATTTCGGCGCAAAAGGCCGGATGGTGAACGACGGCAAGCGACATGGCGGCAGGCCCGGGAAGAGGACAGGGATGCAAGGGACGTGATCCCGGTTATGGCGCCTTTCGGACGAACGGCAAGCACAACCAGGCTCGCCCCCGGGCAGGGCTTGATTCCGGCGAGACAAACCTCGATATTGACATCATATCTGATCCCCGCCGGACACGCCGAAAGGCCTCCGGCGGGGTTATTTTTTCACCGGTGCGACGCGCGCGCACCGGCAAGCAGGCCGACCCGGCCGTGGGCCGGGCACAGGTTCAGGGCCGAGCGATGCAGTCTCCCTCCCCCATTCGTGCGATTGCGTTTGTCGACGGTCAGAACCTGTTTCACGCCGCCAAGGCAGCCTTCGGCTATCACTATCCCAACTACAGCGTGACCAAGCTGGCACAGGCCGTGTGCGCGCAACAAGGATGGGAGCTGGAGGCCACCCGCTTCTACACCGGCGTTCCGGATGCAAAGGACAACGCCTTCTGGAACCATTTCTGGATCGCCAAGGGCGCGCAGATGGGACGCGAGGGCGTGCATGTGATCACCCGCCCGCTGCGCTACCGCACGAAGTCGCTGCGCCTTCCCGACGGCAAGTTCCACAAGTTCGTGGTCGGGACGGAAAAGGGCATCGACATCCGCATCGCGCTCGACGTCATCCGCTTCGCGCACAAGCGGGCCTATGACGTCGCCCTTGTCTTCTCGCAGGATCAGGATCTGGTGGAAGCCGCCACCGAATTGCGCCGGATCGGCCGGGAACAGAACCGGTGGCTGAAGATCGCCTCCGCCTATCCCGACAACAGCCGGCGCAAGACCCGCGGGATCGAGAAAACCGACTGGATCCCCCTCTCCCGCGAGCTTTACGACGACTGCCTGGACCCGCGCGACTATCGGCCGAAGACGTAGCCGCGCGGATCACCGCGACATTCACCCGGAAACCGCCCGCGACCACTCCGTCGGCTGCAGGCAAGCGCCGCCAGCCGACAACAGGCTTGGCCTGTCCGCCACCTGGAACCGTGCGGTGTGAACGGCTCCGCATGAGCGCGCTTTACAGCATGATTGCAATTTTACATTATTATTACCGTTAATTGCATCCAGTCCTTCTACTGAGGTAATTGCCATGGTAGCGCTATCGAGATACGACAATGGGGCAGAGTTTTTCGACCCCGCAAGCGACGCAAGCTTCACCGCTCAAGAGCTGGTCTATTCCGGACAACGCTTTTTGCTGGTGACAGAGACGGGAGATGAAGACGGCGGCCAGCACCTCTTCGAAGTCGAGGAAAACTCGCTTGCACATGTCGCAAGCGATACGATCATCGATCTCGAAACCCTGTTCTCGCCCACGATTTCTTCGTTCGCAGACCGTTTCAACAGAAACCTGTCATGCCAGGTGTCTTCCAAGGATGACCACGAGCTTGCTCATGACATGGCGAAGTCCCTGGTCGGCAACTATTCCTCGAAGTCCGGGCCGGACGGCGGAAACCTTGCCTGCGTCTGGGCTGTCCGGCGCATCCTCAAGAAGGCATTGGGACGCGTGGTTCACAAGAGCGATCTGACCACCACGTTCGAGAACGAGCTTGACGACTGTTTCCCGGATGACCTTCCCGAGAGCGACATCCTGCCCGGCGGGATCGTGATCTCGCCAACGACCTGGAAAAAGGTCGGGTCCAAGATCGTCAGGGTCGGAACCGGTCACGTCGGCATCCTGGGCGAGGGTAGCGGAGACTCTCGCCTGATTTATTCGAACTCTTCCAGCAAAGCCAACTGGGCGCAGAACTTCACGGTCGGGTCGTGGTACGCGCGCTACCGCGACAAAAAGGGACTGAGCGTCCATTTCTACCCGATTCCGTTCTACAGCCTGTTGAGCAGCTGACCCGGATCGAAGGCCAGCGGCAGGCGGCGGTCCGGGACCGTTTTCCGGACCGCCCAACCAGGCTTCTAGCGCGACCCGCCGAGGCCGCGATAAAGGGCATCGAGCTGCTCGACCGTGATCGTTGTCTGTGGCAGGCCCGCCGCCACATCGGCGACGATACCGTCGGCATCGCTCAGCAGCGTCTCGCCCGCAGGCGCGAGCCGTGCCAGGCTCTGGCGCGCGTCGCGGTCGCTCTTTTCCGTCGTCACGAAGCCGAGCTTTTCCAAAGGCTTCAGCGCCCGCGTCACCGCAGACGGGGTGAGCCCCACCGCGCGGGCAAGGTCGACGCGGGTGGCGCGTGCCTGCGGAAACGCGGAAAGGCTGCGCAACAACCGATATTCGCCCAGACTGACGCCACGAATGGCGGACAGGGACCGGTCGAACCGTTTCTCGATCAGGCTCGCAACATCCATGAGAGAAAACGCAAGCGCTTCCATAATTTCAACTCCTATACATGATTTATAACGGACCATTGCGTGATATATACGTGAGCACTCACGTATATTCAAGCCCCTCACTCCAGGGCGATGCGCGGCGGTCTATCCTCCCGCGCGCAAACGTCTCCCGCGACTTGATATTGCTGCCGGCGGCGCCACGCTGATCGCGGCTTTCATCGCCTCTCTTCGCCGCCGGCGGCGCCACTGGTGTCACGCGGCAGTTGCCGCGCGCGCATGTGCATGCAAGGTGTATCCTTCGCCGGATGCCCGGTCGGCGAAGGCGATTCCATCGATCGGGCACCGCCCGCCCGATCAGTCTTTACGGACACGCCCGTGCATCCCGCCCGTTCCGCGCAGTCGCGCGCCATTCGCCCCTTTGACGTGACCAACCGCACGGTGTTTGCCATCGCGGTGCCGATGACGCTCGCCTATCTGTCGACGCCCCTGCTCGGGCTGGTCGACACCGCCGTCATCGGGCAATTGGGCGACGCGGCGCTTCTCGGCGGCATCGCGCTCGGCGGCATCCTGTTCGATCTGGTCTTTGCCAGCTTCAATTTCCTGCGCTCCGGCACCACCGGCCTGACGGCACAGGCGGTCGGGGCGGGCGACGGCAAGGAAGAGCGCGCGGTGCTGTTTCGCGCCGGCCTGCTGGCGCTTGCTCTCGGGCTTTGCGTGGTGGCGCTGCAGGTGCCGATCCTCTCCGCCGGCCTGTGGCTGATGGGCGGCAGCGAGGCGGTGAAGGCGGCAACCGCCAGCTATTTCACCGTGCGCACGCTTTCCGCGCCCGTGGCGCTTTTGAACTACGCCTATCTCGGCTGGTTCATCGGGCGCGGCCAGTCGATGACGGCCCTTCTGCTGCAGACCGGCCTCAACGGACTGAACATCGCGCTGTCGGTGTGGTTCGTGCTCTATCTCGACTGGGGCGTGGCGGGCGTCGCCGGCGCCACCGTATTGAGCGAACTGGCAACGGCAGGCGTCGGCACGCTGCTTGCCATGCGAGCGCTCAGCGGGCGGGCCTGGCCGTCTCGGGCGCGGATCTTCAACATGGCGCGCTTCAGGCGGATGATCGCGCTCAACCGCGACATCCTGATCCGCTCCTTCGCGCTGATCTTCGCCTTCGCCTTCTTTGCCTCGCGCTCCGCCGTTCAGGGCGACACGATCCTCGCCGCCAATGCGATCCTGGAGAAATTCTTCCTGATTTCCGGCTACTTCCTCGACGGGCTGGCAACCGCCGCCGAACAGCTCGCCGGCAAGGCGGTGGGCGCGCGCTACCGCCCGGCCTTCGACAAGGCGGTGCGGCTCAGCGTCCTGTGGGGCTTCGCGCTGGCGCTCGTGGCAGCGTTGATCTTCATGGCCGGCGGCCAGGCGCTGATCGACTTCATGACGACGGCGGAAGACGTGCGCGCCGTGGCGGCGACCTATCTGCCCTGGGCGGCGGCGACGCCGCTCCTCGGCGTGCTCGCCTTCCAGATGGACGGGGTGTTCATCGGCGCCACCTGGTCGCGCGACATGCGCAACATGATGCTTGCCTCGCTGGCGCTGTTTCTCGCCGCCTACTGGGTGCTGTTCCCGCTCCTCGGCAATCACGGCCTGTGGCTGGCGTTCTCGCTCTTCATCGCCGCGCGCGGACTGACGCTTCTCGCCATATCCAGAAAGCGCGCGGCGGAAACCTTTCCCGAAACGGGCTGACGCGGAGCGTCAGCGCAGGCAGTCGAGGATCTCCGCCTCGTCGATCAGGCCGATGGCCGCGCCCGCGTCCTCCACCACCAGCGTTCCGGCACCCTCGCGCTTCATCGCGATGACCTCGCGCACCGGCGTTTTCGGCGCGCAGCGAACCGCGTCGGCCGCCGGCGTCTCGCCGTTGAGCGGACGCATGATGTCGCGCGCGCGCAACACGCCGAGCGGGTTCATATGGGCGACGAATTCGGCGACATAATCGGTCGCCGGCTTGCGCACGATCTCCTGCGGCGTGCCGAGCTGGATCACCCGCCCGCCTTCCATGATGGCGATGCGCGAGCCGATCTTGGCCGCCTCGTCGAGATCGTGGCTGACGAAGACGATGGTCTTGCCGAGCTTGTCCTGCAGCGCCAGAAGCTCATCCTGCAGGTGATCGCGGATCAGCGGGTCGAGCGCGGAAAACGGCTCGTCCATCAACAGGATCGGCGCGTCGGTCGCAAAGGCGCGCGCCAGGCCGACGCGCTGCTGCATGCCGCCGGAGAGCTCATGCACGAACTTGTCGCCCCATTGCTCCAGGCCGACCAGCTCGAGCTGCGCGTCGACCTTTTCCTTGCGCGCCCGCGTCCCCATGCCGGACAGCTCCAGCCCGAAACCGACGTTGTCGCGCACGCTGCGCCAGGGCAGCAGGGCGAACTGCTGGAACACCATGGCGATGCGGCTGCGCCTCAGCGCCCTGAGCTCCTGCGGCGAACAGGTGGACGGATTGACCGCATGGTCGCCGTTCTGCACCCAGACCTCGCCGCGCGTGACCCGGTTGAGCCCGTTGACGGCACGCAGCAGCGTCGACTTGCCGGAGCCGGACAGGCCCATCAGCACGATGAGCTCGCCCTCCCTGATATCGAAGCTCGCGCCGGCGACCCCGAGGATCTGGCCGGTCTGTTCCTGGATATCCACCCGCGACACGCCCTGGTCGACCAGCGGCAGCGCAAGTTCGGGCTCGTCGCCGAAGACGATATCGACGTCCTTGAAGGTGACTACTGCCTCGCTCATTGACCGTGCCCCTTTTCATCCCTGCGGAAGAAGCGGTCGAGCACGATGGCCACCAGCACGATGGCGATGCCGACCTCGAAGCCCTTGGCGATGTTCACCGTGTTGAGCGCGCGCAGCGTCGGCACGCCGAGCCCATCGGCGCCGACGAGTGCCGCGATCACCACCATGGAGAGCGACAGCATGATCGTCTGGGTCAGGCCGGCCATGATCTGCGGCAGCGCGTAAGGCAGTTCCACCTTCCACAAAAGCTGCGACTTCGTCGCGCCGAAGGCTTCGCCCGCCTCGATCAGCTGGGTCGGCGTTGAGGAGACGCCGAGCTGCGTCAGGCGGATGGGCGCGGGGATCGCGAAGATCACGGTCGCGATCAGGCCCGGCACCATGCCGAGGCCGAAGAGGATCAGCGCCGGGATCAGATAGACGAAGGTCGGGATCGTCTGCATCAGGTCGAGCACCGGGCGCATGGCGGCGAACAGGGCCGGCCGGTGCGCGGCGGCGACCCCCAGCGGCACGCCGATGATCATGCACACGCTGGTCGCGGCGATGACCAGCGACAGGGTTTCCGTGGTTTCTTCCCAATAGCCCTGGTTGATGATGAAGAGCATGCTCAGCCCGACGAAAAGCGCGAAGCTCGCCTTGCGGCGCACCGCATAGGCAAGTGCTGCGGCAAGCGCCACGACGACCAGCGGATGCGGTGTCTGCAGGAGCCAGAGGATCGCGTCGATCAGCGTCTCGAGCACCGCCGAGATGCCGTCGAAGATCCAGTAGGCATTGTCGGTCAGCCAGTCGACAAGCACCTGCGCCCATTTCCCGATGGGCAGTTTGTGTTCCGTTAGCCACTCCACGGCCGTCTTGCCCCCACGTCTTGTGTTTGCCGGTCCCGCCCTCGCCGTGGGATGCCGCCAGGAGCGGCATGCCGTCGCGAACGCCCGACCGTCTCCTTACGAAAGATCCGGGGCGCGGATCCTCTGCGGTTCCCGCGCCCCGGTCGGTTTCAGTCTTGCCGGATCGCTCGGATCACAGGCCGAGCGCTTCCTTGGCGGCCGCCATGGCATCGCCGCCGTCGAAGGTGGTCACGCCGTCGAGCCAGCCGTCGAGAACGCCGGGGTTTTCCTTCAGCCAGGCGGTCGCGGCCTTGTCCGGATCGGTGCCGTCGTTGAGGATGGCGCCCATGATCTCGTTTTCCATCTCAAGCGAGAAGACGAGATTTTCCAGGAATTTGCCGACGTTCGGGCATTCGTCGCGATAGCCGGCACGCACGTTGGTGTAGACGGTCGCGCCACCGTAGTTCGGACCGAAGACGTCATCGCCGCCGGAGAGATATTCCATCTCGATGTTGGCGTTCATCGGATGCGGCGCCCAGCCGAGGAAGACGACGTCTTCATCGCGCTTGGTCGCGCGGGCGACCTGCGACAGCATGCCGGCTTCCGAGCTTTCGACGATCTCGAAGCCCTTGAGGCCGAACTGGTCGGCCTCGATCATGTCGATGATCAGGCGGTTGCCGTCATTGCCGGCCTCGATGCCGTAGATCTTGCCTTCGAGATCGTCCTTGAACTTGGCGATGTCGGCGAAGGACTTCAGACCCTTGTCATAGGTGTATTTCGGCACGGCGAGCGTGTATTTCGCGCCTTCCAGGTTGGCGCGCACAGTCTCGACGGAGCCATCCTCGCGGTAGGCCTTGATGTCGGCTTCCATCGTCGGCATCCAGTTGCCGAGAAAGACGTCGATGTCCTTGTTCTTCAGCGACGCATAGGTCACCGGCACGGAGAGGATCTTGACCTCGCTCTCGTAGCCCAGCGCATCGAGCACCACGGAGGTGGCGGCGGTGGTTGCCGTGATGTCGGTCCAGCCGACGTCGGAGAAACGCACGGCCTTGCAAGCGTCTGCTTCGGCGGCAAAGGCGCCGCCGGCGGTCAGCCCGAGGGCAAGCGTGGCCGCGCCGAGGCGCATGGCAAAAGTCTTCATCTGGTTCTGTCCTCCAAGTTGTTGCCGGGCGATTCGCGCCAGCCCCTGATGATGTGTCAGCGACGCGGGACTTCACTGCCGGCCGCAACACGCTCCGTGCGCCGGCACTCGGTCCCGAACCGGATCCGCTGGTCGGCAACGGCCGTTTCCGCAGCGGTCCGCTCGCGTCGGCGCATGTAAGCACTTTTGGCGCTTTCGCGCAAATGCCGGCGCGTTTCTCGTTTTTTTGTTGATTGAATGATCAATCAAAATTACTCCTTGTGCGCTATGGGAAAAATGCGCCCGACAGGAAACGGACCCGCTCATGCCGCGCATCGGAATGGAAGTGCATCGTCGCAAGGCGCTGATCGACGCGACCGTGGAAACGATCCATGTGCGCGGATTCGGCGATGCGACGATGTCCGAGATCGCGCGCCGGGCGGGGGTCTCGGGCGGGCTAGCGCATCATTATTTCGGCTCCAAGGCCGGATTGCTCAACGCCACCATGCGGTCGCTGCTGCTCGACCTGTCGAAGGAAACACAGGCGCGCATGGCCAAGGCCGATGGCCCGCGCGAGCGGCTATCGGCGATGATCGGCGCGAGCTTTTCCCCGACGCAGTTCCAGCCGGCGCTGATCTCGGCCTGGCTTGCCTTCTACCTGCAGGCGCGCACCGACACCGAGACCCGCCGCCTGCTGCGCATCTATCACCGGCGCCTGGTGTCCAACCTGGCCCATGCCTTTGCCGCGCTCCTGCCCGGCGACCGCGCCCGCGCCGCGGCGGAAGGAACCGCCGCGCTCATCGACGGTTTGTGGCTGCAACGGGTCTTCGCCGACGGCCCGCCGCAGCCGCGTTCGGCCATTCGCCGCGTCGAGGACTATGTGGAACGCCAACTCACGGACTGACCAATGCTTGAGGCAACGCATATCGTGATCGGTGCCGGCTCCGCCGGCGCCGCCCTCGCCTATCGGCTCTCGGAAGACCCGGATGCGCGCGTTCTGATTCTGGAGGCGGGCGGCAGCGACGTCGGCCCCTTCATCCAGATGCCGGCCGCGCTCAGCTATCCGATGAACATGAGCCGCTACGACTGGGGCTTTGTCAGCGATCCCGAACCGCATCTGGGCGGGCGGCAGCTGGTAACGCCGCGCGGCAAGGTCGTCGGCGGCTCCTCCTCCATCAACGGCATGGTCTATGTGCGCGGTCACGCCCACGACTTCGACACATGGGCCGAAATGGGGGCGCAAGGCTGGTCCTACGCCGATGTCGCCCCCTATTTCGAGCGCATGGAGAACGCGCATGGCGGCGAAGCCGGCGTGCGCGGAACCTCCGGCCCGATGCATGTCACGCGCGGCACCAAATGGAGCCCGCTCTACAACGCTTTCATCGAGGCAGGCCGCCAGGCCGGTTACGAGACGACGCCGGACTACAACGGGCTGAAGCAGGAAGGCTTCGCCGACATGGAGATGACCGTGTGGCGCGGCCGCCGCTGGTCGACGGCCAACGCCTATCTGAAACCGGCGCTGAAACGCGCGAACGTGAGGCTTCTGACCGGCGTCAACGCCCGGCGGATCATCATCGAGAACGGCCGCGCGACCGGCGTGGAGTTCACCCGCGGCAACGGGGTCGAGACGGCGCAGGCCTCGGCGGAGGTGATCGTCGCGGCATCGGCGATCAACTCGCCGCGCCTCCTCATGCTGTCGGGCATCGGCGACGGCGAGGCGTTGAGTGAGCTCGGCATCGAGACGGTCGCGCATCGGCCGGGCGTGGGGCAGAACCTGCAGGACCATCTGGAACTCTACATCCAGCAGACCTGCACCCAGCCGATCACGCTCTACAAGCACTGGAACCTCGTTTCCAAGGCCCTGATCGGCGCACAATGGCTCTTCACCGGCACGGGTCTCGGCGCCTCCAACCACTTCGAAGCCTGCGCCTTCATCCGCTCGCGCGCCGGGATCGAGTATCCAGACATCCAGTATCACTTCCTGCCCTTTGCCGTGCGCTACGACGGCAAGGCGGCAGCGGAAGGCCATGGTTTCCAGGCGCACGTCGGGCCAATGCGCTCCAAGTCGCGCGGCCGCGTGGCGCTGACTTCCGCCGATCCGGACGCGGACCCGTCCATCCTGTTCAACTACATGTCGCATCCCGACGACTGGGAGGAGTTCCGCACCGCCATCCGCCTGACCCGCGAGATCTTCGGCCAGGAGGCCTTCGCGCCCTTCCGCGGGCACGAGATCCAGCCCGGAGACAGCGTGCAAAGCGACGCGGATCTCGACGATTTCATCCGCGAGCACGCCGAAAGCGCCTATCATCCCTGCGGCACCTGCCGGATGGGGCGCGCGGACGATCCGGGTGCGGTGGTCGACCCGCACGGCAGGGTGATCGGCGTGGAGGCCTTGCGTGTCGCCGACAGCTCGATCTTTCCGCAGATCACCAACGGCAATCTCAACGCACCCTCGATCATGGTGGGCGAGAAGATCGCCGATCATATCCTCGGCCGCACGCCGCTGCCGGCCAGCAACCGGCAGCCCTGGATCCACCCCGATTGGCAGACATCGCAGCGCTGACGCGCGACACCTGCCCCGCGACACCTGAAAGGAGACGCCCATGCGCGCCCAACCCGCAGCTTCCCATTTCATCAACGGCACACCGCATGAAGATCCTGTCGGCCAGTTGCTGGAAAGCCGCTATCCGGCGACCGGCGAGGTGATCGCAAGTCTCCGCGCCGCAACGCCGGAGACAGTGAATGCCGCCGTCGCCGCCGCGCGTACCGGCTTCAAGGTCTGGGCCGCGACGCCGCCAGTAGAACGCGGGCGCGTGCTGCGCCGTGCCGCCGACATCCTGCGCGAACGCAACCGCGAGCTCTCCGAACTGGAAACGCTCGACACCGGCAAGCCCTTGCAGGAAACGCTGGTGGCGGATGCGGCGTCGGGCGCCGACTGCCTGGAGTATTACGGCGGGCTCGCCGCGACGCTGACCGGCGAACATATCGATCTCGGCGGGTCCTTCGCCTACACCCGCCGCGAACCGCTCGGCGTCGTCGGCGCCATCGGCGCCTGGAACTATCCGATCCAGATCGCCTGCTGGAAGGCGGCGCCCGCGCTCGTCTGCGGCAACGCGGTGGTGTTCAAACCCTCCGAGGTCACGCCGCTTTCCGCCCTGAAGCTTGCCGAGATCCTCAAGGAAGCCGGCCTGCCGGACGGGGTCTTCAACGTCGTGCAGGGCTTTGGCGAAACCGGCGCGCATCTCGTCTCCCACCCCGATGTCGCCAAGGTGTCGCTGACGGGCTCGGTGCCGACCGGCAAGCGGGTGGCGGCGACGGCGGCCGAAACGCTCAAGCACGTCACGCTGGAGCTTGGCGGCAAGTCGCCGCTGATCATCTTCGACGATGCGGATCTCGAAAACGCCGTCTCCGCCGCGATCAACGCAAACTTCTATTCCAGCGGCCAGATCTGTTCCAACGGCACCCGCGTCTTCGTGCAAAAGGGCCTCAAGGAGGCCTTCCTTGCCCGGCTCGCGGAGCGCACCGCCAAGGCGCGCATGGGCGATCCGATGGACGAGAGCGTCGACACCGGGCCGCTGGTCTCGCAGTCGCAGCTCGACAAGGTGATGGCCTATGTCGCGAAGGGTGTCGACGAAGGCGCGCGGCTCGTGTGCGGCGGGACGCGGGCAACCGTCGAGGGCTTCCCCGACGGGCTCTTCGTCGAGCCGACGGTCTTTGCCGATGTCGTCGATCACATGACCATCGCGCGCGAGGAGATCTTCGGCCCCGTCATGTGCGTGCTCGACTTCGAGAACGAGGACGAGGCCATCGCCCGCGCCAATGCCACGGAATTCGGCCTTGCCGCCGGCGTCTTCACCCGCGACCTGCAGCGCGGCCACCGGGTGATCGCGCAGCTTCAGGCCGGCACCTGCTGGATCAACACCTACAATCTGACGCCGGTGGAAATGCCCTTCGGCGGCTACAAGATGTCCGGCATCGGGCGCGAGAACGGCCATGCGGCGATTGCCCACTACAGCCAGATCAAGTCGGTCTATGTGGAGATGGGCGACGTGGAAAGCGCCTACTAGAGGCGAACCCCATTCGGCGACGGCGGGTCACTTGCCGTCGTCGAGCACCTCCAGATAGATCTGCGCGAAGGCTTCCAGAAGCTCGTAGCAGATCGTCACCTCGCGCGCCTGCGGATCCCAGAAGGCATTGGCTGTGCCGCAGCTTTCGCTCTTGAAGGTCACCGGATTGGGCAGCCGGTAGAGATCGTCCATCTCCTCCGCGACCAGCTCCATCACCTCGGAGCCGCGCAGGATCTCGGCAAACACTGTCAGATCGTCGGGCGCCGCCGCATGGCGGACGGTGATCACCGGATCATAAAGCTCGCCCTTTTCCCGCACATAGGGCTCGGTGACACGATCCCAGGACGCCACCGCCTGATCGTAATCCTCGGTGCAGGTGTCCATCCGCTCTTTCGGGAGGTCGAGGTCCCCGGCCAGGTCGCGAAACGCTGACCGGTCGCTGCCGACCATCAGGCACAACACGGCGTATCCGCGTTGCGGGTCGAGATCGTGCTGCTCGTGAAAGACCAGATCCTGCGCGTCGTCGCCCATGCCGAGGAACCAGCCGAGCATCGCCTGCGACAGGAGGTGATCCATCTCGGCATTGTCCGACTGCAACATCGCCAGGGTGGCAAGCGCGTCGACCGCGTCTTCCTCCTGCCCGAGAACGGGCAGATCCAGCTCCGAGACCAGCATGTGCCCGGCCTCGTGATAGACCGTGAACAGCACGTTGCCGTCGACGAAATCGATCAGCGCGTCGAGGTCTTCGTCCGACAGGGCCTCAAGGCGCTGCGCCAGACCGCCCGTTTCCGCGGCACGGGCGGAGCGATCCGCCGCGCCGGACGAGAGCAGCACGGCGGCGGCAAGACATCCAAGGGCTGCAAGCCGGCGACCTGTTGAAAACATTCCGCACGCCATGGGCACATCCTTGCATGACCTTCGCCGACGACGATCGGCGGCAAACGATCATGCCGCGCGCACGCGCCCCCGGCAATGCGCTTTCGCCGCTCGCAAACGGCATGGAGCCGACCCGAAGGACCGAGGTGTCAGCTCTCCAGATCCGGATCGAGCCGCGCCCAGGCGTCGGTGTTGGTGCCGACGGCCTCGTCCAGCGAGGACAGGCCGTGACGGTCGAGACACCGCGACAGGTGGCGCAGGATCTTCGCCACCAGCCCCGGCCCCTCGTAGACCATGCCGGTATAGAGCTGGATCAGGTTGGCGCCGGCGGTGATCTTGGTCCAGGCGGTCTCTCCGCTGTCGATCCCGCCGACTCCGATGATGGGAAGCTCCGGCCCGACGCGCTGGCGCATGCGGGCAAGCGTCACCGTCGCGCGCCGGAACAGCGGACGTCCCGAAAGGCCACCGGCCTGGGCTGCCCCCGCACTGTCCTTCAGACCATTGCGTGCGAGCGTCGTGTTCGACACGATCAGCCCGTCGAGCCGCGCGGCAAGCACCTCGGCGGCGATGTCGTCGAGTTCCGCCTCGACCACATCCGGGGCGATCTTCAGGAAAACCGGCACCTTGCGGCCATGGCGTTCCGCGGCCGCGTCGCGCGTCTCCATCACCCGCGACAAAAGCTCGGCAAGGGCGGCGCGCGCCTGCAGGTCGCGCAGGCCCGGTGTGTTGGGCGAGGAGATATTGACCGCGAAATAGGAGGCGAGATCCGCAAAGGTCTCGATGCCGGCGGTATAGTCGGCGATCCGGTCCTCGCTGTCCTTGTTGGCGCCGACATTGACCCCGACGATCCCGCCGCGATGCTTGCGCGCCTCCAGCCGAACGCGCAGGGCGGCATGGCCGTCATTGTTGAAGCCAAGCCGGTTGACCACGCCCTTGTCGGCGACCAGCCGGAAGACGCGCGGGGTCGGGTTGCCCGCCTGCGGGCGCGGCGTCACCGTGCCGACCTCGGAAAACCCGAAACCGAGGCGCAGAAGCGCGTCGGGCACCTCGCCGTTCTTGTCGAAGCCGGCGGCCATGCCGAGCGGATTGGGGAACGTCAGATCGGCGATTCTGACGCTCAGCCGACCGTCCTGCGGTACCCTGCAGGCCGGCACGGCACCGGTGGCAAGCGCTTTCACCGTCAGCCCGTGGGCGGCTTCCGCATCCAGCATGAAGAGCGCACGCCGGGCCGCGCCGTCGACCAGGTCGCGCAGCATCACAGCTCCTCCGGGAAACGGTGGCGACCGTCGGCATCGAGCGGAAGCGGCTTCACCCAGACGACCGCGTTCATCTTCAGATCGTCATAAAGATGGGGAAACAGCGCGCCGCCGCGCGAGGGCTCCCATTTCAACGCGTCGCCGAGAGTGTCCGTGTCGACCGCGATCAGCAGAAGGTCCGTCTGCCCGTGGAAATGTTTGGCCGCCGTTTCGCCGAGCTGATCGGCGGCGGAAAAATGAATGAACCCGTCGGCAAGGTCGACCGGCGCGCCGGTATAGACACCGGCGGCCTCCGCTGCACGCCACGCGCCTTCGGGAGAGATTTTGTATATCAGGGACATGGCCGAGGTACCTTCTGAGCGGGTGCGGATTTCTCCCGCCCGCAATAAAGCCGGGCTGCGCGCAAGACAAGGGAAAGCGCGCGGCGCGGGGTGGCACTTTGTCCGGTTTAGGAATATATACCGTAGCGGGGATATCCGTTCTGGAGGGGCGCAGAGGCACAATGGTGCCACCAAGATACGGGGCCGCAAGATGCTGTCGCATGAAAGCGTATGGACCGCCATCGACCGGCTTGCCCGAGACCATGGCCTGTCTCCCTCCGGCCTGGCGCGGCGCGCGGGGCTCGACCCGACCACCTTCAATCCGTCCAAACGCACGGCGTCGGACGGGCGCCCGCGCTGGCCGTCGATGGAATCGATTTCCAAGATCCTTTCCGCGACAGGGGCCAGTTTTTCGGAGTTCGTCGACCTCCTCGAGCGCCGTGCGGACCGCCTGCCGATTGCGTCCGACACGCGGCGCGCCGACGACGCCCTGCCCCTGCCGGGGGGCCTGTCCCTTGCCGAAACGCACGCTCACCCCACCAGCGGCTTTTTCCATGACGGCGGCTATCCGGAATTGACCGACTGGCCCGTTGCGGCGCCGGACGCCCCCTCCCGGGATACGGCGATCCGGGTCTGCGGCGACGCGCTGCTGCCGCTTTACCGGGATGGCGACATCGTCGTCGTCTCGCCGGCCGCCCGTATCCGCAAGGGCGACCGCGTCCTGCTGCGGCTGACCGACGGAACGCTGCTCGCCCATGTGTACGAGCGGCGCACGCGCGCGCGCATCCATGTGCGCCCGCTGCTGGAGAACGCGGAAATCGTCAGCTTCGCCGGCCCCGAGGTCGACTGGGTGGCGCGGATCATCTGGGCAAGCCAGTGAGCCGCCCGTCCTCCTGGCGCATGCGCCTGGGCGCAACGGCGCTCGGACTGGCCGGACTGGCGGGCGCGATCGTGCTGCTGGCCGGCGGCGACCTGCCAACGAAGGGGCAAACCGACCGGCAACCGTCACCGCAAGCCGGCGATACTCCGCCCGCGCGCCTGGAGGCCCCGGAACAAACCGGACAGGCCAGTGCCCCGGTCGAAGCCCCGCCGCGCGCGGCGCTGCCTGACGCGCCGCTGCCGGAGACGATCCGCAATGTGACACCGGCCGACATCCTGCCGCCGCCGCCGGTGCAAGGGCCGCTGAAGCGGGTCGAGGCCAAGCTGCCGGATCTGCCGAAGGTCGAGGTTCCCAAGGACCTGACCTTCCGCCGCCCGCTGGTGCTGGATGCCGGCACACTGCGCCACAAGAGGCTGACCATCCGCCTCGCCGGCCTGAACGGGCCGGCCCTTGCCGAGACCTGTCCGTCGCGGCTCGGCGGCACATGGCCCTGCGGCCGGCGGGCGCGGACCGCACTTCGCGCCTTCGTCAGGCGGCGCGCCGTCACCTGCGACGCGGTGACCGAGATTTCGCCCGGCCTGATCTCCGCACAGTGCCGGCGCCAGGACACGGACCTCAGCGACTGGATGGTCTCGCAAGGGTGGGCCCGTCCGGCAGACGATGCTCCGCAAGCGCTGCGGGACGCGGGCGAGGCCGCACGGTCCGGGCGCAAGGGCATCTGGCAGCTCGACTGGCGCGGGGATCTGGACCGGCCGGCGCAGACCGCAGACGACGATCCCGCCGCAGCCGAAGGCGGCCCGGACGCGCAACCGGCGCCGGAGGCCGGCGGCGCCGTGCTGGAGGGGCTCCTGGGAGACGTCGAGATCATCGATACACCGTGGCACCCGCAAAGCGCGGAGACGCCCGATCCGCAAGACCCGCAAGTCCCGCTCTCCGGCACGGGCGAACGCCTGCCGGACTGAACGGCAGGCCGGTGGCTTCAGCGGTCCGCGTGCATGTGCGCGGCCAGATGCGCGGCCCATCCGCAAAATCCCGCTTCGGAGGGGTGAATGCCGTCGTCGCAAAAGGCCTCCGGCACGAGGCCGCGCATTGCCGGGATCGCACGCGCGCCGCGCTCGCGGCACAGGCATGCGCCGGTCGGATCGAGCACGGACACGCGAAGCCGGAGAATGGCCGCCAGATGCGGCGGCAGACCCGGAACGTCGGCGGGATCAAGCATGCGCGACCAGTAGAGCCGGCTTTCGGGAAAGCGCGCCTTCACCGCGTAGATCAGCCCACCGAACTCCCGCAGGAACCGCCTGCGGGAATGGTAGTTCTTCATGTCGTTGAAGCCGACCGACAAGAGCACATGCGTGTAGGGCACAGGCTCCAGATTGTGGACGACGTGATCGCGCAACATGCCGGCGGTGGCGGAATTGAACCCCGCCGACCGCCATTCCACCGGCCGCCCGGCCCGCTCGCTGAGCGCTTCGGCCAGGCAGGGCGCGAGGCCGTCTTCCTGACGCTTCAAACCGACGGCGGCGGCCGAGGAATCGCCCAGAACCAGCAGCCTGAGCGGGTCCCCCGCCTCCGCCCCGACGCGCCCGGAGACCGGACCCGGCGGCGGCGGATGGCGATGGATGCGGGCGCGCACGCGCATGCCCTCGACCGCATAAAGCGGCAGGACAAGCCAGCTCAGAACCGAGGCGAACGCACCCATGCCAGTTCCTCTATCGGCAAGCCGGTATGTCCGGACCGCCTTACGCCGCCGACAGTTCGCCGGACAGCGCCTTGGCGATCAGCGCCCGGGTCTCGTCGATGCCGTAGAGCGCGACGAAGGAGCCGAAGCGAGGTCCCCGCTCCTGCCCGAGCAGCAGCTTGTAGAGCGCGGAGAACCAGGCAACGGAGACGCCCGGCCCGCCGTCGGGGCTTTTCTTTTTCTCGTCCTGATAGCGCTCGATCCCGCGCGCCACGTCGAGCACGGCGTCCTGAATGGCCGACCCGTCCGCATCCGCCGGGAGCGACGCGAGTTTCGCGTCGAGGGCGGCCAGCGCCGCGCGCTCCGTCTCGTCGGGCGCGTGAAAGGTCTTCGCCGGCTTCACGAAATCCTCGAAGTAGCGGATCGCATAACCCACCAGCTCGTCGAGCTTGGGATGGGTCGCGGCGGTGACCCCCGGCGCATAGCGCGAGATGAACGCCCACAGCACATCCTTGCTGTCCGCATTCGACGCGGACACCAGGTTGAGCAGCATCGAGAACGGCACCGGCAGGTCGACGGCCGGCGGATTGCCCGAGTGGATGTGCCAGACGGGATTGCCGAGCTGCTGCTCGACGGGCATTTCCGGGAACTTCTGCGCGAAGGTGAAATACTCGTCGACCGCCTTCGGAATGACGTCGAAGTAGAGCTTCTTGGCCGTCTTCGGCTTGGTGTACATGTAAAGCGACAGGCTCTCCGGCGAGGCATAGGCCAGCCAGTCGTCGATGGTCAGGCCGTTGCCCTTCGACTTGGAGATCTTCTGGCCGTTTTCATCGAGAAAGAGCTCGTAGTTGAAGCCTTCCGGCGGCGGACCGCCCAGCACCTTGCAGATCTTCGACGACAGCGTGACGCTGTCGATCAGGTCCTTGCCCGCCATCTCGTAGTCGACGCCAAGCGCGAACCAGCGCAGCGCCCAGTCGGCCTTCCACTGGCACTTGACCCGGCCGCCGGTCACCGGCGTCTCGACCTTCTCGCCCGTTTCCGGGTCGATATAGACGATGGTGCCCTTCGACACATTGCGTTCCACGGTCGGCACCTGAAGCACCGTGCCGGTGCGCGGGCACACCGGCAGGAACGGCGAATAGGTCTCCTGACGCTCCGGGCCGAGTGTCGGCAGGATGATGTCCTTGACCTTGTCGTAGACGGCAAGCATGCGCAAAAGCGCCTCGTCGAAGCGGCCCGAGGTGTAATAGTCGGTCGCCGAGGCAAACTCGTACTCGAAGCCGAAGCGGTCGAGGAAGGCGCGAAGCCGCGCGTTGTTGTGATGCGCGAAACTCTCGTGCCCCGCATCGAAGGGATCGGGCACGCGCGTCAGCGGCTGGCCGATGTAGCGCTGCATGTCCTCGCGGTTCGGCACGTTTTCCGGCACCTTGCGCAATCCGTCCATGTCGTCGGAGAAGCACAGAAGGCGCGTCGGCACCTTGTCCTCGGTCAGCAGGCGGAAGGCGGTGCGCACCATGGTCGTGCGCGCCACCTCGCCGAAGGTGCCGATATGCGGCAGGCCGGAGGGGCCGTAGCCGGTCTCGAACAGCACCGGCCGGTCGGCGCCGCGCGCCTCGACCCGTTTCAGCAGCTTTCGCGCCTCCTCGAACGGCCAGGCTTTGGAAGCCATGGCCGCCTCTCGCATGGAGGGGGACAGATCGAGCGTCGGCAGCGAAACTGAGGTCATGTTCGGACCATTGTCGTTGGAGTGAAAAAGAGGGCCGTCGCCGGCGCAGGCGCGGGCAAACGGCGGGCGGACACTACTGGATGCGCCGCACAAACGGAACAGGGTCGCAGCAAAAAAGCCGCCGGCACCGGCCGTGACATTTCGCGGGTTGCGCTGCTCCCGGCTTGGCTTTAGGCAACATGCAACAGGACACGTCGACAAAAGGGCCGCACAGCCGATGAGCGAACAGGTATCCCTGCAGGAAGCACTGATCTACGTGATGGTGATGGTCTCCGCCGCCGACAGCAGCATGACCGACCAGGAACTCCATTCCATGGGCGAAGTCGTGAAGACGCTGCCGGTCTTCGCCGGTTTCGACCAGGATCGACTGGTGCGCGTGGCCCAGGATTGCGGCAAGCGCCTGCAGGCGGAAAACGGCATGATGGACACATTCGCGCTGATCGGCGCGAGCGTTCCGCCGAGCCACCGCGACACGGCCTATGCCCTGGCCGTGGACGTCGCCGTTGCCGATCTGTCGGTCCAGCAGGAAGAGTTGCGGATCCTGCAGATGCTGCGCGACACGCTCGGCCTCGACAAGCTCACGGTCGCCGCGATCGAGCGCGGCGCGCAGGCCCGCTACCGCGCGATCTGAGACGACACCGGGCGGGCGCCCACCCAGGGCGCCGGCCGGCCGATGTGATAGCCCTGCGCCATCGTCACGCCGAGGTCGCGCAACACCTCCAGCGTTTCCGCGTCCTCCACATATTCCGCGATCACCCCGACGCCGATCTTGCGCGCCACCGCGACAATGCCGGCCACGATGGTGCGCTGAACCTCGTCACGCGCCACCTCGCCGATGATCGCGCCGTCGATCTTCAGGCTGTCGATGCGGAACTGCCTGAGATAGGCAAAGGACGACAGGCCCGATCCGAAATCGTCGAGAATGACCCGGCACCGCCTGGCCCGCAGCGCATCGATGAGGGCCTGGGCCGTCGCCATGCTGCGCACGGCCGCCGTTTCCGTGATCTCGAAGGCCAGGCGTCCGGCGATGTCTTGGCGCGCGTCCAGTTCGTCGAGCAGAAAGGCGGTGAATTCCGGATCGCCGATCGACAGACCCGACAGATTGATCGTCAGACAGGTGTCCGGATCGACGGAATGGAGGTTTTCCAGGGTGGTGGAAACCACCCAGCGGTCGATCCGCGGCATCAGCCCATGGCGTTCGGCCGATGAAATCAGCGCCGCCGGCGCGAGCACCCGACCGTCATCGTCGACGATCCGCAACAGCACCTCGAGATGCAGCGCCGATACATCATCCATCGGCAGGATCGGCATGGTGTAGAGTTCGAAGCGGTCGTTTTCGAGCGCGCTGCGGACTATCTGCAGATTGCCGATGTCCAGCCGGTGGGCGACCATCTCATCGGCGTCGGGGCGATAGATCACCGGCCGCGCGCCGCCGATCGACTTGGCATGGAGGCAGGCCGTATCCGCCTCGTTGAGGATCTGGAAAACGCTCAACTCCGGCTCACCGGGCCGGGGCGGCGTGATCATCGCAATCCCGACGCTGGCGGTGATCGCGTGGGGAAGCCCCTGCCAGACGAAGCGCATGCCCGAAAGCCCGGCGGTGATGCGACAGCCCAGGTCCCAGGCCGCAGCCTCCCTGAGGCCCCGGCACAGCACGGCGAACTCGTCGCCGCCGAGACGGGCGCACAGCATGTCCGGCGTGGCAACGCTCCTCAGGAACCCGGCAATCTGCTTGAGCAGGGCATCGCCGCCGCTGTGTCCGGCCAGATCGTTCACGACCTTGAAGCCGTCGAGATCGATGGTGAGAAGCGCCGCCGTGCCGCCGAGCGACGACGTATCCTCGATCACGCTCTGGAGTTCGTCCTGCAGGGCATGCCGGTTGGCGAGCCCCGTCAGGGCATCCTCGCGCGCCTGACGCCTGAGCGTCTGCGCCATCAGCGCGGCCTCGGTGATATCGCGCAGGACAATCATTGCGCCCGTCACCTCGCCGCCATCGTCGCGATAGGGGTCCATGCGCACGCGGATATGGCGCGTGACGCCGCTCGGCAGCTTCAGTTCGTGCTCGTATTCGACCGACTGGCCGGCAAAGCAGTTCTCGAAATGCGCCTTGGCACGGAGGTCGAAACGCTCCGCGCCAATGTGATCGCGCACATGCATGCCAATGAACTCCTCCGGAGACTTGCCGCTGAATGCGGCATTGGCAGCATTGGTCATCTTGTAACGAAAGTCCGTGCCGATCACGGAGATGCGGTCTGTCGTCTGCCGCAGGATTTCCTCGTGCATCGACAGGCGCTCGTTGAGATGCTGGAACTGCGTCACATCCCGCGCGGCGCAAATGACGCAAACAACCTCGCCAGCGTCATTGAACACCGGCTGGAAAAACACCTCGAGGTATTTGCCCCGGGTCTTGTCCCGCACGCCCGGGACGCGGATGCGCGACGCTTTTCCGGCAAACGCCTCGTCGAGGTTGTGCTTGCGCAGGGCGAAAACCTTGGGCCCAAGGATCTCTTCAACCGTCCGTCCGATCACATCGGCCCGGCCCGACCCCTCCATGTCCAGGAAGGCCCCGTCGACGTCCCAGATCCGATAACTCCGGTCGCAGACGAAGACACCGGCCCTGTTCATCTCGATGATGGTATTGCGAACGACCTCTCTCGCGACGCCGATAGGCCAGATCGCGCCGCTGTCGTCTTGTTTGACCGGGCGACCCTTCGGCGGGACGCTGCTCTCGTCAGGGTCTTGCTCTCGAACGCTCAAAGGTCCTCAACCATGAATTGCGCGTGACCGATGGGCCCGATGATAGCATTTCAGCCCTCCCCGGCCAGCGTGCGAGTGCAGCTCCAGGATCCCGCCCCCTCATGTGCCGATTGCCTCCGCCCAGGGGCAGGGTCGGCCGACGTAATAGCCCTGAACGAAACTGACCCCAAGGTCTCGCAAGGTTTCCTGCATGTGTTCGTCGGCGACAAATTCGGCGACGACGCGAACGTCCATCTTTCCGGCGACGGCGACAATGCCCGCGACGATCGTCTGCTGGACCGGATCATTGACGACGTCGCCAATGATGTTTCCATCGATCTTGAGCATGTCGACGTCGAACTTGCGAAGGTATCCGAAAGACGACAGCCCCGAGCCGAAATCGTCCAGGATGACGCCGCAGCCACGCCCGCGCAGCGCCTTGATCAGATCGCGCGCGGTCTCCATCGAGCGCACGGCGGACGTCTCCGTGATCTCGAAGGAAAGGCGCCCGTGGACGTCGGGAAAGTCGTCGAGCGCGGAGACCAGAAAATCGCGAAACTGCGGATCCCCGACGGACTGCCCCGACAGGTTGACGGTCAGTTGCAGGTCCGCAGGCGCGCGACGCAGGCGCTCCAGCACGTTTCGCACCACCCATTTGTCGACCGGAATCATCATCTGGTGCCGCTCGGCGGCGGAGATGAAGGCCGCAGGTGCCAGCATCTGCCCATCGCTCCCGACGATGCGCAGCAGCACCTCGTAGTAGTGACCGCTGACGCCGTCGATCGGCGCAATCGGCATGACATAGAGCTCGAACCGACCGTTCAGCAACGCATCCTGGACCACCCGAAGATTGCCGGTCTCCTCGAAACGCGCCCGGATTTCCGTGTCCTTCGGGTGGTAGACGGCCACCCGCGACCCGCCGCGCTCCTTGGCGAGCCGGCAGGCCCGGTCCGCCCAGTTAATGACATCGTAGATGCTCGGCGTGGCCGCCTCGAACGCCTCGTTGTCGAGCATGGCGACACCGACGCTGGCGCGCACGGAATAGCGCGCGCCTCCCCAGTCGAACGGCGTCGTGTCCAGCGCGCTGATGATCGTCTGGCAGGCGGCCATGACTTTTTCGGCCGTACAGGCTGAAAGCACCAGCGCGAACTCGTCGCCGCCAAGCCGCGCGATCATGTCCACCTTCTCGATGGTCCGCAGGAGATCGGCGACCTGTTTCAGCAACGCATCGCCGGCACTGTGACCGGCGATGTCATTCACCACCTTGAACCCGTCGAGGTCGACCAGAACCAGGGCGGACAGGCGCGCGTCGCTGTCACCGGAGCAAGCCGCGCATTGCACAACGCGTGCCTCCAGCTCTTCCTCAAGGGCATAGCGGTTGGCAAGCCCGGTCAACGCATCCTGGCGCGCCTGCCGCAGCAACTCCGCTTTCATCATGGTCGCGCTGGTCACGTCACGCCGGGTGACCGCGGCGGCGATCACCTCACCCGAGCTGTTGCGGAAAGGCACGCAATTGAGATCGAAATGGGCAATATCGCCGTTTTCGGACTTATGCGCGAAGTGATACTCGACCTGCTCACCCGCAAAACAGCGCTCCAGATGGGGCTTGGCCCGGTCCAGGAACCCCCGTTCGCCGATGACATCGACCAGATGCTTGCCGACGATGCTCTCCGCGGTATGGCCCCAGGTCCGTGCATTGGCCGGGTTCGACCAGATGAACCGGAAGTCCAGCCCGACGATGGCCATGGCCTCGGTCGACTGTCGAAACACCTCCTCATGCATGGAGACACGGCTTTCAAGCTCGTACAGCTCGGTCGTATCCTCGATCAGCACAATCAGGCCCGACACCTTGCCGGAGGCATCGAACACCGGTTCGTGACGGATCCGGATCAACCGGTCGCGTGTCGCGCGGCGCAAGCCCCATGTGGTGCTGACTTGCGGCTCCCCGCGCAGCGCGGCCTCGATGGCGGGACGCGCCCGTTCACAGATCGCGTCGCCCATGACCGCGCGCATAGATCGCCCGATCACCTCGCCGCGTGTGAATCCATCGTTTTCGAGGAATGCTGTGTTGACGTCCCGAATGATCATGTCGGTGTCGTAGTAGATCATCCGGATGGGCGAGACCTGAAACGCCGTTCGAAAGGCATCGTCCGCCGGGCCTCTCAGATCGGGGAGAACGGCGGCGGCATCCTGCGCAAGGTTTTTCATCGATGCCACTGTCGCACTTCCCTCCGAGCAAGACGCCAAAAACCGCATCGTCCCATCTAGACCGGCAGAGTATTAATATAGCAGAAACAATTCCCGATTCGAAAATAAGAATTTGCAACGACAAGCCTACACAAATAGAAAATTCACTTGCCGCACTGTCACCCAAAAGACCTTACGTTTTCATCTTTGATTTATACAATCATTCGGCGAAAATTATTGGAAGACAACTTTTGTTAATGCAACCTTAAACTCGCGAAAGATGCATTCAATTGATGCTGCGCACCTCACCGGGAATATCGAGGGAGAAGGCGGGAATAGCGACCTCAAAGCGTCCGCCGTTCATGTCTTCCATCTCGTAGCTGCCCTTCATCATGCCCGACGGCGTGCGCAACGGGCAGCCCGAGGTGTACTCATAGCGTTCGCCCGGCGCGAGGACGGGCTGTTCCCCAACCACCCCAAGACCGCGCACCTCCTCCTCGCGTCCGGCACCGTCGACGATCAGCCAGCGACGCGCACGCAACCGCACCGTCTCCGTACCGTGGTTCACGATCTCGACGGTATAGGCCCAAAGAAACTGCCGGGTGTCGGGATCGGACTCCTCGACGAGGTAGAACGGCTCGACGGTCACCTGTATGTCATGCGTTACAGCCCGGTACATGGCAAATCCCCCGTCGCCTCCGCCGCGCCGCCACAGGGCGCGAGCGTCCGTCAGACACTAGCGCGCATTCCGCCGGTTTCCAGTCCGGGAAACCCGCAATCCGCATGAGACCCGCCACAGCAGGTGCCGGCCAGGAGCGGGAATGACGCGCTTGTGAGCGGCGGGCGCTTGCGCCCGTCGCGGGCTTGCGCCATCCAGAACATCCCCCGACCGGAGGTCCCATGTTCGACGCCCGTCTGCGCCCGCTGATCGACCCGCCGCTGAACGCCGCCGGCCGCAGGCTTGCCGCGCGCGGCGTCTCGCCGGATGCCGTCACGCTGACAGGCTTCGGCCTCGGGCTTGGAGCCGCTCTGGCCATCGCGCTCGGCGCGCCGCTCGTCGCCTTCGTGCTGATCGCGCTCAACCGGCTCGCCGATGGTCTCGACGGCGCCGTGGCCCGCGCAAGCCGCAAGAGCGACCGGGGCGGCTATCTCGATATCGTGCTGGATTTCTTCTTCTACGGCGCGATGCCCTTCGCCTTCGCCGTCCTTGACCCAGATGCAAACGCGCTGGCGGCCGCCGCGTTGCTGCTGTCGTTCTACATGAACGGCGCAAGCTTCCTCGGCTTTTCGGTGATGGCGGAAAAGCGCGGCATCACCACCGACATCCAGGGCCAGAAATCGCTCTATTACCTGGGCGGGCTGGCCGAAGGCGCGGAGACAATCGCCGTCTTCCTGGCCATGTGCCTATGGCCGCAAGCCTTCCCGGTGCTTGCCTGGGGGTTCGCGGCCATCTGCCTCGTCTCCGCGCTCGCGCGGGTCGTGCTCGTCGCGCGCATGCTCAAGGACTGATCAGCCCCGCGCGGCCGCCAGTGCCTGGCGCAGATCCTCCGCCAGATCGCCAGCATGCTCCAGCCCGACCGAAAAACGCATCAACCCGTCGGTGATGCCGAGTTCGGCGCGCGCCTCGTCGTTCAGGCTCTGGTGCGTGGTGGTGGCGGGATGGGTGATCAGGCTCTTGGCATCGCCCAGATTGTTCGACAGGCGGATGATCTTCAGCGCATTGGCGAAGCGGAAGGCCGCCGCCTTGCCGCCCTTGACCTCGAAGGCGATCATCGTCGAGCCGGCCTTCATCTGCCGCCGGGCGAGATCCGCCTGCGGATGGTCGTCGCGGCCCGGATAGATCAACTGGGCGATCGCGGGGTCGGCCGCAAGGACATCGGCCAGTGCCGCCGCCGTCTCGGTCTGGCGCGCCACGCGCAGCGGCAGCGTCTCCAGCCCCTTGAGCAGCACCCAGGCATTGAAGGGGCTCATCGCCGGACCGGTGTGCTTGACCAGCGGCATGACCTCGTCCTTGATCCACTCCTCGTCGGAGAGCACCACCCCGCCGAGGCAGCGCCCCTGCCCGTCGATGTGCTTGGTGGCGGAATAGACCACCACGTCGGCACCGAGCGTCAGCGGCGACTGCCACATCGGGGTCGCGAAGACATTGTCGACGATCAGCCGCGCGCCGACCTTGTGCGCCATCTCGGCGACAGCGGCGATGTCGATCACCTCCAGCGTCGGATTGGTCGGGCTTTCCAGGAAACAGGCGACCGTTTCGGGCCGGATCGCCGCGCGCCAGGCGTCGAGATCGGTGCCGTCGACCAGCGTCGAGGCAACGCCCATGCGCGGCAGC
This sequence comes from Stappia stellulata, assembly GCF_020176715.1. Lineage (GTDB taxonomy): Bacteria > Pseudomonadota > Alphaproteobacteria > Rhizobiales > Stappiaceae > Stappia. The sequence goes on from NZ_JAIVMF010000021.1 coordinate 39,321, forward strand.
AGCGTTTCGACGATATAGCGACAGGAGCCGAACAGCGCCTTGGCGGCGACGACATGATCGCCGGCCTTGCAGCAGGCCATGAGCGCGAGATTGACTGCCGCCATGCCGCTGGCGGTGCCGCGTGCGGCCTCCGCGCCTTCGAGCTGCGCGATGCGCTCCTCGAACATGGCGACCGTCGGATTGGCATAACGCGAATAGACGAAGCCCGGATCGTCGCCCTTGAAGCGGGCTTCGGCGGCTTCCGCGCTGGCGTAGACGAACCCTTGCGTCAGGAACATCGCTTCCGAGGTTTCCCCGAAGGGCGAACGCGTCGTTCCGCCGTGCACGAGGGCGGTTTCGGGATGCCAACGGCGGGTATCTGAGCTCATGCCTGTCTCCAAATGCAAAAACCCCGGCCACGGGCCGGGGTCTTGCAACCCGGCCTTTTTAGCAACTTCTTTAACGTGGCTGCAAGCCGGCCGGCTCAAATCACCACGGACCGCGCTGGTCTTACGCCAAGCCTCAATCCGCGTCAACGCCACGTTGACGCAGCGGCGTCGCAAAGTCCGGACGCAGCTGCTTGCCAGTTCCCCATGGCAAAACGGGCGGGCTTGCGCTAAGCACGGCGAAACCCGAAGGCTTTTTGGAACACTTCATGACCGCACCCGGCCACGGCATCCTCCCCGCACAAGCGATCCGCGCGATGTTCACGCGCGGCGAAATCGCGGCACCGCGACACCCCGACGCCGACCAGATCCAGCCCGCAAGCCTCGATTTGCGGCTCGGCCCCCTCGCCTACCGCGTGCGGGCAAGCTTCCTGCCGGGCGCAGGCGCCAAGGTGATGGACAAGCTCGACAGGCTCAAGCTGCACGCCTTCGACCTGACGCGCGGCGCGGTGCTGGAAACCGGCTGCGTCTATATCGTGCCGCTGATGGAGGGGCTGGCGCTCACCGCCGACGTTTCCGCCACCACCAACCCGAAGAGCTCGACCGGCCGGCTCGACGTCTTCACCCGCGTCATCACCGACGAGGGGCGGGCCTTCGACACGGTGCCGGCCGGCTACCGCGGCCCGCTCTATGCCGAGATCAGCCCGCGCACCTTTCCCGTTCTCGTGCGCGAAGGCTCGCGGCTTTCCCAGATCCGCTTCCGCATCGGCGATCCCTTCGTCCAGGACGCCGACCTCACGGCCGTGCATCGCGAGCATGCGCTGGTCGCCGGCGGCGACACCACCATCGGCGGCGGTGTGCATCTGACCATCGACCTTGAGGGCAAGGGTCCGGGCAGCCTGATCGGCTATCGCGGCAAGCGCCACACCGGCGTCATCGACATGGACGCCAAGGCCGCGCAGGAGCCGCTCGATTTCTGGGAGCCGATCGTCCACCGCGGCGACAGCACGCTGATCCTCGATCCGAACGAGTTCTACATTCTCGTCTCGCGCGAGGCGGTGCATGTGCCGCCGATGTTCGCCGCCGAGATGGTGCCCTTCGACCCGCTCGTCGGCGAGTTCCGGGTGCATTACGCCGGCTTCTTCGACCCCGGCTTCGGCCATTCGACGCTTGGCGGCGGCTCGCGCGCCGTGCTGGAGGTGCGCTCGCATGAGGTGCCCTTCATCGTCGAACACGGCCAGACCGTCGGCCGTCTGGTCTATGAGCACATGCTGGAGCGCCCCGAAACGCTTTACGGCGAAGGCATCGGCTCCAACTACCAGGGCCAGGCTCTGAAGCTGTCGAAACACTTCAAGGCACGTGCCTGAGGCACAGCCTTCGCGATGACCAGCATTCTGGAAACAGAGCTCTATCCTCCGATAAAGGCCTTCCTCACGGCGCAAGGCTACGAGGTCAAGGCCGAGATCGGTGCCGCCGATGTCGTCGCCTGCCGGGGCGACGAGGACCCCGTGATCGTTGAATTGAAGACAGGTTTCACCCTGGGGCTTTTCCATCAGGCGATCGCGCGGCAATCGATCACCGATGCGGTCTATGTGGCGGTCCCCCGGACGACGGGCCGCCGGTTCCAGTCGGCCCTGAAGAGCAATCTGAAACTCGCCCGCCGTCTCGGCCTCGGCCTGATCACGGTTCGCCTGGCGGACGCCCTGGTCGAGGTGCATCTGGATCCGGGCCCGTTCAGCCCGCGCCAGTCGAAGCCGCGCAAGGAGCGGCTGCTTCGGGAGTTCGCCCGCCGGGTCGGCGATCCGAACACCGGCGGCTCGACCCGGGTCACGCTTGTGACAGCCTATCGGCAGGACGCGCTGCGCTGCGCCATGCATCTTGCAGCCAACGGCCCGAGCCGCGGCGCGGAGGTGGCGAAGGCGACCGGCGTTGCCAAGGCGACAAGGCTGATGGCCGACGATCACTATGGCTGGTTCGAACGGGTCGAGCGCGGGATCTATGCGCTGACCCCGAAAGGGGCCGCCGCCCTCCCCGCTTCGGCAAAGAACGCGGGATAACGCCATGCCCCTCATGACAATCGCCCGCGAATATGAGGGGTTTCTGGAAGACCGGAAATCGCGGTTCCTCGCGCATCTCGTTCCCCTCGCGCTCTTCGACGAACGGCTCGAGGCGTTGCGCAAGGAACATCGCAAGGCCAACCACATCGTCACCGCGCATCGCCACCTTCTCGACGACGACCGCATCGAGGAAAGCGGCAAGGACGACGGCGAACCGGCCGGCACCTCCGGCATGCCGGTGCTGCGCGTGCTGCAGGGCGCGGAGTTGATCGATTGCGCGGTGCTGATCGTGCGCTATTTCGGCGGCATCAAGCTCGGCGGCGGCGGGCTGGCGCGCGCCTATTCCGGCGCGGCTCAGGCGGCCATCGCCAATGCCGAGCTGATCCCCTTCCAGCGGTTCGCGGTGAAGCAGGTCAGCGCGGACTTTGCATCGAGCTCGGAGCTGGAAGGCCGGGTCGAGCAGCTTGGCCTGACGGTCATCGCCCGCGATTTTACCGCAGACGGCGTGACGCTGACGCTGGAAGGCCCGGAAGACGATCTCGCCCGGCTCGACGCCTGATCGGCCCTTTGCCGGAAACGCGCGCCCTCAGTCGCCCTTGCCGGCCCCGGGCCTTGCGATCTCGGAGCGCAGATCGCGCACCTCGGCCCTCAAGGCCTTCACCTCCTTCAGCAACACGCCGGTCTCGTCATGGATCGCCTGACGGTCGGCTTCGGCCAACTGGTCGTGCTCCTGCTGCATCGCCGAGACGATGACACCGATGAAGAGGTTCAGCACCGTGAAGGCCGTGCACAGGATGAAGGGCACGAAGAGCAGCCAGGAGAGCGGATAGACCTCCATCACCGGACGCACGATGCCCATCGACCAGCTTTCCAGCGTCATGATCTGGAACAGCGTATAGAGCGAGCGCGAGATCGTCCCGAACCACTCCGGGAACGACGCGCCATAGAGCTTGGTCGTCATCACCGCGAAGACATAGAAGACGAGCGACAGAAGAAGCACGATGGAGCCCATGCCGGGAAGCGCCGCAACCAGACCGCCGACCACCCGGCGCAAGGACGGCACCACGGAGATCAACCTGAGCACGCGCAGGATCCTGAGCGCGCGCAGCACCGAAAGCGCCCCGGTCGTCGGCATCAGGGCAACCGCCACGACGAAGAAATCGAACAGGCTCCAGGGGTCGCGGAAGAACCAGAGCCGGTGGGCATAGATGCGCAGGGCAATCTCGACGACGAAGACCGCGAGCACGGCCCGGTCGAGCGCGAGCAGAAAACCGCCCGCCACCTGCATGGCGGTCTCGCTCGTCTCCAGCCCGAGCGTGATCGCATTGATCACGATCAGAGCGATGATCGCCGCTTCCCAGCGTTTCGACTGAACGAGGCGTTTCGCCCGCTCCCGCATATTCTCACTCCTCGACCTGGTCCGGATCGCGCGAGCGCGCGACGCCGCCAAACGTGGCGATGGGATACGGGAAATCAAGCACAAACTTGCAGGAGCCACCGCATTGCGCGGTGCGTGCCGGGAAAGCGGTGTGAAGCGCTGCCGCGCGCCGTCTCGCCTCTTGACAGGCCGCCACCGCGCCGCCGATATAGCGAAGCACAAGCGGGTGTAGCTCAATGGTAGAGCAGAAGCTTCCCAAGCTTAAGACGAGGGTTCGATTCCCTTCACCCGCTCCACTATTTTTATATCTTATTCATATACGGACAAATGGCCCTCTCACCTTCCGAGCGCGCGACTTATAAGACAGAAATTGCCCACAGGCTATCACCCCGTTCATGGCCGGAAGTCGACTTGATCCTCGAGGAGTTTGGAGCAGACACTACTGACTTATGGAGTGGCGACATTTTTTCCTACGTTGTCGCTATGATCAAAGGACTTGATGATAGCGCGCTCCAACAACTGGCTGCCCACCTAAACATCCAAACCGGTGAAGACAGCGTACTGGACCCGCCGGGATTTTAGACAGAAGGACAGCTTTGTGTCTTCCTTTCCCACCTCGCCAAGCACAAGGTTTTCGCCTCCGAACTACAAGCAGCGCTCAGCGCTTATGGAATTTGTTCCTTTGTCGCCCACGAAGATATCGAGCCGGACGCAGAATGGCAGGCAGAAATAGAGAAGGCGCTACGCACTTGTGACGCGTTGGTCGCCCTTCTCAATGAAGGCTTCAACCAAAGCACCTGGACCGACCAAGAAGTCGGATATGCGCTTGGGCGCGGTGTACCTGTGTTTTCAGTTCGTTTGGAAATGGACCCGTACGGCCTCTTTGGGAAAAAGCAGGCTTTCAACGGAAAAGGTAAAGGCGTCGAAACTATCGCGCATGAACTCCATGAAGCCTTTAAGAAACACCCCAAGACAAAAGAGAAGATTGCTGATATAGTTATTCAACGCTTCTGTAAAAGCACATCTTTCGCTAGTGCTAAAAAAAATGCCCTTCAGGTCGAGTACTTAGAGGCTTGGAAGCCGGAATACAAGTCGATACTTCGTGACGCGATTGTAAATAATGGACAAGTTAGAGATTCTTGGGGTGTCCCAGAAAAGATCGAGGCGATCATAAAAAATCGCGATCCAGACGCTGATAAAAATGAAATTCCATTTTAATAAAAGCTTTTTCTCAAATCCCAAAATAGAATTGTAACAATAATAAATTAATTAAATTGCGATTTCATAAAATAAAATAATCTATGTATATTCATATTTATATAAAATTACTTTTTCTTATCCAAAAAATCCTATCAAGAATATAATTATCGAACCCAGAGCGCAGAGTCCTTCGGAGATAACTCTGACTATTACATAAAAAGCAAAGAGAACTACTTTGACTCTACAACGACGAGGGGCATGGCAGCGAGCTCCACATCCCTACGCGCCCTCCACCGTGCCCTGCCCGCGCTAGTTGCGGTTTCTCAGAAGGTCATTCACCCTTTGGAGGGGCGGCAGGCCGTTGAGAGCGGAGTGTTGTCTTGCCCGGTTGAACCAGTCAAGCCATCTGGGGAGGTCCGCGTTTCGGGCTTGCGAT
>NZ_JAIVMF010000022.1 GCF_020176715.1 Stappia stellulata
ACAAGCTGCTCAAGCGTCACCATCTCGAGCGCTGTCTGATCCGGGCCGGGCTTCTTCAACATAAAAACAATGAATCAAAAACCCCCGGCCAAAGCCAGGGGTTTGTCAGCAGTCTGAGGGGTGCGGCCTGGCCGCACCCCTTGTTTCGACTTCGGTGTCTTGCGGCCCCCAGGGCCGCGCCGCGTCTATTGAACCGCAACCACCGTCGCGGGACCGACGTCGGCACCGCCGAAAACGACCATCAAGGCGAGAACGCCACCGGCCAGGATAACGGCCCATGCCGCTACGCCCCAGCAGGATTTCTGCACATGTTCGTCCATGAAAACCCCTTGTCCGATCCTGAGCCCATGATGAGTATCGGCGGCACCAATTGCGCGCCGTGTTCGGACGAGCGGGATTTAACGATTTGGCAACGCTTTCGCAAGGTCGAATTTTGAGCAACCTGCCGTGCGCGTCACGCATGGCAGGTTTTTCGTCCGATCCCCGCCCTTTGCCCACAGGGTCCTGTGGACGCCCAAGCGCAGCGGGTCGGCCGATCCAAACGGGTTCGCCGGACTTTCCCGGATGCATGGCAGCCGGGTACGGGACGCCTCTCTTGATCGCACAGGCGCGCAAGGCCACTGTGGAGCGCACGCTCACGCCCCGCGTACGGTCCGGCACAGGAACGCTGATGGACATTCTCACGCCCCTCGACCTAGCCGCCCTTGCCTGGTTCCTGGCGGGCTGGCTCGGCTTTCACGCCGTCGTCGAGCTGTCGCCCTTGCGCAAGCGCACGCTGTCGCACGCGATGAACCGGCATCGCATCGGCTGGATGATGGAGATGAGCCGCCGACCGGTCAGGATCATGGACATCGCCGTTGCCGGCGGGCTTCAGCAGGGCACGGGCTTCTTCGCCTCGACCTCGCTGCTGGCGATCGGCGGTTGTTTCGCCCTGCTGACATCGACCGAATCGGTCTTTCGCATCATGCAGGATCTCGGGCTGGACGAAGGGCGCAACCCCGCCACCTGGGAGTTGAAGGTGATCGGCCTGACGCTGATCTACGCCTATGCGTTCTTCAAGTTCGGCTGGGCCTACCGTTTGTTTAACTACGCTACGATCATGATGGGCGCCATGCCGGACGGGGATCCGGCGCCGGCACATGCGGCCGATTTCGCCAAACGCGCCGGCGGGATGATGGTGCTCGCCGGCAGCCACTTCAATCGCGGCCAGCGGGCGTTCTTCTTCTCGATCGGCTATCTCGGCTGGTTCGCCGACGCGCGGGTGTTCTTCGTCACCACCCTCTTCGTGATGATCGTGCTTGCGCGGCGTCAGTTCGCCTCAAGGGCGAGAACCCTTGCGGTTTCCGCACACCAGTCACCATCGGAGCCGATGGCCGACAAGGGCGCCATGAAGACGGACACGGGCTCGGCAAACCCCTTCACCTGAAAGCTGCCCATCAGCCCGGCGCGACAGCCCATGATGTCGGCGATCGCCTCCGAGACGAGAATGTCCTGGTTGAGGTCGCGGGTGAGGCCGGCGATCCGCGAGGCCAGATTGACCACCGGCCCGACCACGGTGAAGTCGAGCCGCGTCTTTGCACCGACATTGCCGAAAAACACGTCGCCGGCATGAAGCGCGATGCCGACACGCAGCTCCTGCGACTTCTCGCAGCAGGTGTTGTTGATCTCGGAGATCTTCTCGACCGCATCGCGCGCCGCCAGAAGCGCCTGGCGCGAAGCTTCGCGCGCGCTCTCCGGGCAGCCGTAGGGAAAGACCGTCATCACCTCGTCGCCGATGAATTTCAGCACCTCGCCGCCATGGGCCTCGACGGAGGTGGTGATCGCCTCGAAATAGGCATTGAGCAGCGCGATCAGCGTGTCGCCGGGCAGTTCGTTCGACAGTTCGGTGAAGCCGCGCAGATCCGCGAAGCCAACGACGGCGGAGATGGTCTCGCCGTCGCCGCGATGCACCGTCCCCTCCAGCACGCGCTCGCCGGCGCGATGGCCGACATAGGTCTCCATCAGGGTGCGCGACGTGCGTTTCAGGGTCTGCAGCTCGCAGATCAGCGCCAGCGGCCGGGTGATGGCCTCGAGAAGCCCGATCTCGGCACCGGAAAACCCGTTCCTGCCGCGGGTTGCGAAGCTCACGCCCTTCAGCGACCCGTCGGAAAACGGCATCGGCAGGACAATGTAGTCGGTGTAACCGCCGTCGATCAGGTCCTGGGTGATGCCGAAGCGCGGCGGCTCCTCGTTGCCGACCAGCCGGATGCGCACGCTGCGCCGCTCGGTGTAGACCACCTTCAGTGGGCTGGCGAGATAGACCTCGTTGGTCTCCGCGGATTCGAAATAACGGCGCATTTCCCGCTCGCCATCGACGCTCCACAAAGCGCTTTCCGCGCGAACATTGGGATGCAGCAGCGGGATCGAGGTGGAAATCCGGTCGACCATCAAGCCGCTCTTGCGCAGGCGCTGCGCCAGCGTCTCGATCAGTTCGAGACTGTCGCCGATCATGACGGCTTCGCCATAGAGCCATTCCATGACATCGGCGGCAAGCACGGTTGTGTTGATCGTCATGGAATGCCCCTTCGCCCCCGGGCCGCCGGGGCGACCATTCTCGTCCGTTCGCGGCATCGCATGCCGGTCCGCCGCACGAGCGCTCTCGCGACGCCTGCGGCAAACCGAATTCCGCAACGGCAGACGCGCAATTATCTAGTCACGAAGTTTAGCTGAAAAAAGACCGTTTCGCGATCACGTGTTCGCGGGGGCTGCGAAACGGCCTACTCCGCGTCCCACTCCGGCGCGAAATCGGGATCGACCCGGCGTCCCTCTCCGCTGCCCAGCGCGAAGATCGCATCCATCTCGTCCTCGCTCAGCTCGAAGTCGAAAATCGCCGCGTTTTCCGCAAGCCGACCCGGCGTGCCGGTCTTGGGGATCGCCGCCACATCGTCCTGCTGCATCAGCCAGCGCAGGGTGACCTGGACTTCGGACTTGCCGTGGCGCTTGGCGATGTCGCGGATGACCTGCTGATCGCGCACCGCGCCCTTCTGGATCGGCGAATAGGCGGTCAGGCCCATGCCGGCGGCGTCAAGTGCAGCGCGCACCGCCTTCTGGGAGAGCTGCGGGTGATATTCCACCTGGTTGATCGATAAGGCTCCGCCGGCGAGATCCTGCGCCTCGCGCACCAGTGCGGCGGTGAAGTTGGACACGCCGATCGCCCGCGCCCAGCCGCGTGCGCGCACCTCCAGCAGCCCCTCCATCTGTTCCTTCAGCGGAACATGGGCGTTGGGCCAGTGGATCAGGAAGAGATCGACCTGCTCAAGCCCGAGCCGGTCGAGGCTGTCCTCGCAGGAGCGCAGCATCAGCTCCGGGTCGAGCCGGTCGTGCCAGACCTTGGTCGTGAGGAAATAGTCTTCGCGCGCGCGCCCGGCGGCACGCAAGCCCGCACCGACATCCTTCTCGTTGTCATACATCGCCGCCGTGTCGATGTGCGACCAGCCGTTTTCCAGCGCGGCGCGCACGATGTCGCGGCACGGCTCGCCGCTGAGCGGCCATGTGCCGAGACCGAGGGCCGGCATGTCGACGCCATTGAAAGACAGGTATTTCATCGCGTGATCCTCCTGGGTGACGGCATCCCCGGCCTGCGGACATGATTCGGGCGGGAACCGGCAAGGTCCCCGCCCGGGAATTCAGTCCAGGTCGGAAACGGAGACCGCGACCTTGCCGACAAGACCATAGGCGATCGCCTCGTCAGGCCCCATCCAGTAGTCGCGGTCGGTGTCCTTCTCGATCCGCTCCATCGGCTGGCCGGTGGCATCGGCGAAGATCTTGTTCAACCGGTCCCGCATCTTCAGGATCTCGCGCGCCTGGATCTCGATGTCCGAGGCCTGACCGCCGGCGCCGCCGGACGGTTGATGCAGCAGGAACCGGGTGTTGGGCGTGCAGTAGCGACGCTCCTTCGGCACCGAGACATAGATCAGCGCGCCGGCGCTCGCCACCCAGCCCATGCCCAGGATACGGACCTCAGGCGCGATGAACTTGATGGTGTCATGGATCATGTCGCCGGATTCGACGTGACCGCCGGGCGAGGACACGATCACCGTGATCGGATCATGCGACACCTGCGCCAGCGCCATCAGGCGGGCGCTGACATCGCGCGCCAGTTCCTGCGTGATCGGCCCCGTGATCAGGACCGTGCGCGCGTCGAACAGATGCTTGTCGACCTGAATGGAACTCGGCGTCTTGGTCTTTTCCTCTTCCTCGTCGTCGAGGCGGCTCGGCACATCGGTCGTCTTGTTGGTCATGTGCAAGATCTGCTCCTTGTGAAGACGGAATCGGCCCGGGAAGGCCCTGTCTCGACCCCCATACTTAGGCGATGCGCGCCCGCGCGGCAAAGGGGTTCTCGCAAGAAGGTTTCCATCAATCCGGCAGGGCACGAACGTCAGAGGCGTTTCCCGGTCTTTACCCCCATCCAGAGCATCGCCAGAAACGGCAGCGAGGGCCAATGAAACCAGATCGATCCGAGACCAGTGAAAACATTGATGGCGAAGAAGAACGCAATCCAGCCGACCGCGAAACGCACCCGCCCCGGCTGCCGACAGTACCAATCCCACACCCCGTGAAAGAGCGCCGCGACGGGGCGGCCGGCATCGTCTTTTTCCCGGGCCGCCTCCGTGGCCGAAGGCGGGTCCTGCCGATTGTCGGCGTCGGGTTGCACGGATGGACCGGCCTGCGCTCCACCATCATTTTCCGCGTTCGCGCCATTGATCCGCACGCGGTAGCTTAGAACCGGCTCGCTGATATTCTTGACGTTCTGCGCATCGAGGGCATCGAATCCGAGCGCAAGCCTTGCGTGCACCTGCTCGTAGACGGGGGACGAGATCACGATGCCGCCCGGCTCGGCGATCTGCTGGAGACGTGCCGCGATATTGACGCCTTCGCCATAGATATCGCCATCCTCCACCAGAACGTCGCCAAGATTGATGCCGATGCGAAAGGCCATGCGTTCGGATTGCGGCAGGGCATGGTTGCGCCCGGCGAGTTCGGTCTGGATCTCGACGGCAGCGCGCACCGCCTCGGTCACCGATCCGAATTCCACGATCACCGCATCGCCCCAGGTGTTGACAATGCGTCCGTCGCGCGCAGCGACCAGTCCGCCAATCGCCTCGCGATAGCCGCGCAGGCGGTCGAAGGTCCCGTCCTCGTCGGCTTCCATCAGCCGCGAGTACTGAACGGCATCCGCGCACAGAATTGCGGCCAGTCGGCGCTTGACGCGGCTCATGGAGTGTCCCCGGTTGAAGTCCCTGCCTCTTCAATGGGGGGCGGCAGCGCGGAGATCAACCCCGCACATGACCAGCGCGTGCCCGCAGAGCGCTGCTTTTTTGTCCCACGCGCGGAGAACGCACAGCCCTTGCCGGGTTTACCGGCCTGCTCCGCGCCGGCCGAAGCCGGTCAGGCCGGTGCCCTGGAAGGACGCCCCGCCGGTCGCATGGCGCCCCGCTCCGGATCCCGGCGGCGCTGCTGCCGGCCAGTTGCGCTGAATGCCCCGGACACCGACAAAAACGAACACCGCGCGCCAGAGAAAGGGCCAGAGCACGCCCAGCGGGCTCTTCAGCGTTTCGGCGAGGCGAACGTCCTGCGGATCGTAGATCGGATGAACCAGCGCGACCGTGTGGCCGGGTTGATGATCGCCGGCCGTTTGCGCAGCCACCTTGAGGGTTTTCATCCACAAGCGGCGCTGCGCGGGCGAAAACGACACATCGAGAAGATAGTAGCGGACGTCGCCCGTCTGCGGATCGGAGATTTCCCGCCGGTCCTCGACGGTTCCCTCGATGCGAAGGCCGGCGAGCACATGCGCTCCCGATCCCGCCAGATCCGCCAGGTGCCGGGGCACGCCGTGGAGGGCGACGCCGATGCCGAAGGCGAAGGCGAAGGCGAAGGTGCAGATGGCCGCCCAGCGCCGCACGGGCGAGGTTCCGCGTGCGGCTAGGCCGCTGGCAAAGCCGCGGCGCAATCGTGCCGCCAGCCCGAGGACCCCGACCAGCAGCACCGCCAGACCGATAAGGAGTTTGACCGATCCGCTGAGAACGATCGCTGTCTTCACAGCCTTTACGGCTTCTTCCGGCACACGCGGCGCAAAGGCGGTCTCGGGCAACGCCACCCCGCGCTCCGCCAGATCCGGCATTTGGAACCGGGGCGCGGGTTGAACAAGCGGAAGGAAATCGAGGGCCGCAAACACCAGGATCAGGACGCCTGCAGAGAGGACGACAATCCAGATCCCGAGACCGACGACGGCACCCAAAACACGGTCGAGCATGAAACACCCTAAGGCAGCAATATGCTACCTAAAGGTGCTGTTCGTTAAATTTGCACTACCGCCACGCGATTTCCCCGCACATCTTCCTCAGGCGGTCTTGTTGAAGATTTCCCGGCCGATCAGCATGCGGCGGATTTCGGAGGTTCCGGCCCCGATCTCATAGAGCTTGGCATCGCGCAGCAGCCGTCCGGTCGGATACTCGTTAATATAGCCGTTGCCGCCGAGCAGCTGGATCGCGTCGAGCGCCATCTTGGTCGCGGTTTCGGCCGCATAAAGGATCGCTCCGGCGGCATCCTCGCGGGTCGTCTCGCCCCGGTCGCAGGCCTGCGCGACGGCATAGACATAAGCCTTGGAGGAATTCATCGCGACATACATGTCCGCGACCTTGCCCTGCACGAGCTGGAACGTGCCGATCGGCTGGTCGAACTGCCGGCGCTCGTGGATATAGGGGATCACCACGTCCATCGCGGCCTGCATGATGCCGACGGCCCCGGCGGCGAGCACCGCGCGCTCATAGTCGAGACCGGACATCAGCACGTTGACGCCCTTGCCGACCTCACCCAGCACGTTTTCCTCCGGCACCTCGCAATCCTGGAACACCAGCTCGCCGGTTTCCGATCCGCGCATCCCGAGCTTGTCGAGTTTCTGGGCGACGGAAAATCCGGCGAAGCCCTTCTCGATCAGGAAGGCGGTGATGCCTTTGGGCCCGGCGTCGGGATCGGTCTTGGCATAGACGATCAGCGTATCGGCATCCGGCCCGTTGGTGATCCACATCTTGGAGCCGTTGAGGATATAGCGGTCGCCCTTCTTGTCGGCGCGCAGCTTCATCGAGACGACATCCGAGCCGGCCCCCGGCTCCGACATGGCCAGCGCGCCGAGATGCTCGCCGGTGATCAGCTTCTCCAGATAGCGGGTCTTTTGCGCGTCCGTACCCCAGCGGCGCAGCTGGTTGACGCAAAGGTTGGAATGCGCGCCGTAGGACAGGCCGATGGAGGCCGATGCCCGCGACACCTCTTCCATCGCGATGCAATGCTCCAGGTAGCCGAGGCCGGTGCCGCCCCACTCTTCTTCCACCGTGATGCCATGCAGGCCGAGCTCGCCCATCGCGGGCCAGAGTTCGGCGCGCGGGAACCAGTCCTCCCGGTCGATGCGCTCCGCAAGCGGTGCGATCCGGTCCTGCGAGAACGACCGCACGCTGTCGCGCAGCATGTCTGCGGTTTCGCCGAGATTGAAGTTGAAGGCGGGAAAATCGTTGCGGATCATCTGTTGGCTCCGGATGTTGCGGGAAACGGGGTGAGCGGGCGTCAGTCCTCGATGCCCGGCAATGCGATCATGGTGAAAAGGCCGGTCGCGATATGGACCTCGCCGAAATCGCCGAAGCCATGGACATCGGCGGCAACGACACTCAGCGTCCGGCCTGTCTTGATGACCCGGCCAACGGCTTTCATCCGATCGCCACGCCCGGGATTGAGCAGGTTCATCTTGAATTCCGTGGTCAGCACGCCGTGCCCCGCCTTAAACAGGGAGAGCGCCGCATAGCCCGCGGCACTGTCGGCGAGCGTGCTCGTCACGCCGGCATGGAAAAACGCGTGCTGCTGGGTCAGGCCGGGATGGTAGGCAGCCTCGAGTTCGACCCGTCCCGGGGCGAGCGCGGCGATCTCGGCCCCCAGCGTGGTCATGAACGCCTGCCGGGCGAAGCTGGCGCGCACCCGTGCCTCCCACGCTGGATCGCGGGGCTCTATCGCGCTCATAGCGGCTTGTCCCCAAGCCCGGAGAACAGGTCGCCGGCCGGGCCCATCTCGGCGAGCCGCTTGCGGCAGCCGGCCTCCACCTCTTCCAGTTCCGAAAGCGTCAGGTCGATGTCCTGGCGCTTAGCCAGAAGTTCGGCGCGCCGGCTTTCGATACGGCGCATCAATAGCTGAAGTTGGCCCGCCTCGCCCGGCGCCTTGTCGTACATGGTGATGATGTCGCGGATCTCGGCCAGCGAAAACCCCAGCCGCTTGCCGCGCAGGATCAGCTTCAGCCGCGTCCGGTCGCCGGGGCGATAGAGCCGCTGGCGCCCGCGGCGTTGCGGCTTGAGAAACCCTTCGGCTTCGTAAAACCGAAGCGTCCGCGTCGTCACGCCGAATTCCTGGGTGAGCTGGGTGATGGTATAATAAAGCTGCATGACCCCTCCACCATCATGCTGAATTACCCTTACGTTCCAGTCAACAAGTAAAATTTCCTGTATTTTTTTCAAACACATACCTATTCGCAAACTTCAGTCGTTCGGCCAAAACGTCGACCGGATCGCGCCCGGTGCGATCGCTGAAGTTGCCTGTGCGCGCGTGCCGAAACGCCGCACCGGCGTCCCGCAATCGACTTTTTCTTGGCCTTAACCGCCCGACCCGGCACACTCCAAGCGATTGCCCGGCGGGCCGGAGACGCCAGTCCCGCCGGCCGGAGCCGGTTTCAGCGGCGGGACAGGTCCCGCCCCGACAGGAGGTCCGCACATGTCGCCGATCCACTCCACCGCCCCCGGCAGGCGGACCGCCATCCTTGCGGGAACGGCCGTTCTCGCCCTTGCCCTTCTCGTTCCCAGCGTCGCGGACGCCGCCCGCCCCGACCTGAGGCGCATGACCTGCGCCCAGGCGCAGGCGATGGTCGCCCAGCGCGGCGCGGTGGTGATGACCACGGGCCAATACACCTATCAGCGCTTCGTCGCCGGTCCGCGCTGGTGCGACCACTGGGAGGTGGTGCGCCCCGAGGTCGCCAGCACCCGCGACACGCAAAGCTGTGTGGTCGGCTACATCTGCGAGGTGCCCCTGTTCCGCCCGTTCGAATGGGACTGAAAGGCGCAGCACGGGACGGCCCGCAACAGCCTCGCGGCAGGCATGTGTTTGACGGAACTGCTCCAACGGCTAAGGTGAAACACGCGCTACGGCAATTGCCGGCGGTGCCCACATGCTGAAAAACTGCCCATCGGATGGCGCTTTTTCAGACTTGAGACGCGCCTTGCCGGCTTGCGAAATTGAAAGCCCGTTGGAACCGGAAGACCGGACAGTGTCGCGCAGAGGGGGAGAATGACGGATACAGAGCCATTCAACGAAATGCTCGGACCGGACGGTCAGCCCCGCGCGCCCTACAGGGCGCTGGCGGAGTGGTTCTCGGGCATGTCTCCTGCCGAGATGCGCAGGAAATCGCGCGAGGCCGAAACGATCTTCCGGCGTCTGGGCATCACCTTCGCCGTCTATGGCACCGCCGAAGCGACGGAACGCCTGATCCCCTTCGACATCGTGCCGCGCGTTCTCGCGGCGGCCGAATGGCGGCGGATCTCCGCCGGCATCGACCAGCGGGTGCGGGCGCTGAACGCGTTCCTGCATGACATCTACCACCGGCAGGAAATCATCCGCGCCGGCCGGATTCCTGCCGAACTGGTGATCCAGAACGAGGCGTTCCTGCCGGAGATGATCGGCTTCACGCCGCCGCGCAAGGTCTATGCGCATATCATCGGCACCGACCTGGTGCGGGTCGGCGAGGACGAGTTCTACGTGCTGGAGGACAACACGCGCACGCCGTCGGGCGTGTCCTACATGCTGGAAAACCGCGAAACCATGATGCGGATGTTTCCCGAGCTGTTCCAGCAGAACCGCGTCGCGCCGATCGAGCATTATCCAGATCTTCTGCGCGAAACGCTGGAAAGCGTCGCGCCGGCGAATTGCGACACCGACGAACCGACGGTCTGCATCCTGACGCCGGGCATCTACAACTCCGCCTATTTCGAACACGCCTTTTTGGCCGACAGCATGGGTGTCGAACTATGCGAGGCGCGCGACCTTTTCGTCGACGACGGAAAGGTCTTCATGCGTACCACCCGCGCGCCGGAACGGGTGCACGTCATCTACCGGCGCATCGACGACGCCTTCCTCGACCCCCTCACCTTCCGGCCAGACAGCATGCTCGGCGTGCCGGGCCTGTTCGATGCCTATCGCGCCGGGAACGTGACGATCTGCAACGCACCGGGAACAGGCATCGCCGACGACAAGGCCGTCTACGCCTATCTGCCGGAGATCATCGAGTTCTACACCGGCCAGAAGCCGATCCTGCAGAACGTTCCGACCTGGAACTGCGCGCGGGAAGACGACCTTGCCTATGTGCTCGATCACCTGCCGGAAATCGTGGTCAAGGAAGTGCACGGGTCGGGCGGCTACGGCATGCTGATCGGCCCGACCGCATCGAAACGCGAACTGGCGGAATTCAAGCGCCGGCTGAAGGCCAATCCGTCGAACTACATCGCCCAGCCGACCCTGTCGCTTTCCGCCTGCCCCACCCATGTCGCCTCGGGCCTTGCGCCGCGCCATGTCGACCTCAGGCCCTATGTCCTGGTCGGCGACAAGGTGCGCATCACGCCTGGCGGGCTGACCCGCGTCGCCCTGAAGAAGGGCTCGCTGGTGGTCAATTCCAGCCAGGGCGGCGGCACCAAGGACACCTGGGTACTGGAGGACTGATACGACATGCTCGGCCGCACCGCCGCTTCGCTCTACTGGACCTCGCGCTACAACGAGCGCGCCGAAAACATGGCCCGTCTGCTGGAAGTCGGCTATCGCATCGCGATGACCCCGCGCCTGGGACAGGATCGTTCCGACGACTGGCGCTCGACGCTGGTGAGCGCGGGATGCGACGGCGCGTTCTTTTCCAAATACGACGAGCCGACCAAGCGCGCCGTGGTTCAGCACATGCTGTTCGACCGGGACAATCCCTCCTCCGTGCGCTCCTGCATCGAGGCGGCCCGCAACAACGCGCGCTCGGTCAGAACCGCCATCACCGGGGAAATGTGGGAAAGCCTGAACACCACCTATCTGGAGTTCATGGACATTCGCCCGCAGCACATGACCGACAACAAGCTTCCGGACTTTCTCGCCTGGATCAAGCAGCGCTCCATGCTGTTTCGCGGCGCCATGCTGGGCACCCTGATGCGCGACGCCGGCTATCACTTCAGCCAGTTCGGCGCCTTCATCGAGCGCACGGACAACACCGCCCGCATCCTCGACGTGAAATACTGGATCCTGCTGCCGGACAACGAGATGATCGGCGGCGATCTGGACCGCTACCAGTGGACCACGATCCTGCGGTCGGTTTCGGCGCACAGAAGCTATCGGCACGCCTATCGCGACGCCCAGGTGCGCCCCTTCAATGTCGCGGAATTCCTGATCCTGAGAAAGGAAATGCCGCGGTCCATCTCTTACTGCTATGATTGGATCTCGGAGAGCGCTGCCGCTCTTGCGATCCGCTATCAAGACAGCCCGGTAAGCTGCGATATGGCCCATGGCACGCTCTCGCTGCTCGAGGAAACCTCGATGAACCGCATCTTCCAGGGTGGCTTGCATGAATTCCTGACCGATCTGATCGCCCGCAACAACGCGCTTGGCGCCCAGCTCGCATCGGATTACCACTTCTCGTAATGCGGACAGGACGCGTGTCCGGAACGCGACCAACGGAGACCGACGGCCCATGCGCCTCGTCGTGAAACACGTCACACGCTACACATACGAACAGCCGATTGCCCACATGATCCAGCAATTGCGGCTGACCCCTCACACTCAGGAGGGGCAGGAGATCCTGTCCTGGACGGTGACGGTGCCGGGTCTGGAAACGGGCGCCCATTACATCGACGGCTTCGGCAACCGGGTCGATCTGGTCAGCCACCACGACCCTGTCACCGAGCTCAGCGTCTCCGTCGAGGGCCTGGTCGAAACCAAGGACATGGCCGGGATCGTCGGCGACTTCCCCTGCCCCGCCACCGACGACGTGTTCCGGCGCTTCACACCGCTGACCGCGGCCAGTCCGGCGATCCGGCGCCTCGGCGCGCTCGCCTCCGACACCGGCGATGTCTCCGGTTTTCACGAGTTGATGCACGCGATCCGCGACAAGGTCGACTATCAGACCGGCGTGACGGAAGTACACACCACCGCGGCCGAGGCGCTCGCCTCGGGGCAAGGCGTCTGCCAGGATCATGCACATATTTTCATCAGTGCGGCCCGCTGCATTGGCGTGCCGGCGCGCTATGTGTCCGGATACATGCTGATGGAAGACGAGCAGGAGTCCGAGGCCCATCACGCCTGGGCCGAGGTCAAGTTGCCGACGCTCGGCTGGGTCGGCTTCGATGTCTCCAACGGCATGTGCCCGACCGAGCGCTATATCCGCCTGACCACGGGCCTCGATTCCCGCTCCGCCGCCCCCATTCGCGGCATCCGCAGAGGCAGCGGCGATGAATCCATGTCGGTTGAGGTGGCGGTCCTGCAGGAATCGGCGCAAGCTCAACAGCAATGAAACCGTTGCTCCCTCGCCCGGAACACGGTCATATCCTTCAAGCCTCCCAAGACGGGAATCATCCCGCGCCACGGCACGCTCGCCGCAGGTGCGTTGCAAACGGTGCAACATGACGTACTGCGTAGGTCTCAAGCTTGACCGCGGCCTGGTGATGGCCGCCGATACGCGAACGAATGCCGGTCTCGACAGTGTCGCGACCTTCAAGAAGCTGCATGTGTGGGAAAAGCCCGGCGAGCGGGTGCTCTGCCTGCTTTCGGCCGGCAACCTTGCCGTCACCCAGTCGGTGGTGAGCCTTCTGTCCGAACGGCTGGAAGGCGACGATCCCGCCCGCCCCACGCTGTTTTCCGTGGACACGATGTTTCAGGCCGCCCGCCTTGTCGGCAGCGTCGTGCGCGACGTGCGCGCCATCGACGGCGATGCGCTTGCCGCCAACTCCGAGAGCTTCAGCGTGACGTTCCTGCTCGGCGGGCAAATCAAGGGCGAGGCGCCACGGCTGTTCCAGATCTATTCCGCCGGCAACTTCATCGAGGCCTCCGACGACACGCCGTTCCTGCAGATCGGCGAACACAAATACGGCAAGCCGATCCTGGACCGGGTGACCCAGGCCGACATGCGCCTCGGCCAGGCCGCGAAACTGGTGCTTCTGTCGTTCAACTCGACGCTCAGGTCGAACCTGTCCGTCGGCATGCCGATCGACATGCTGCTCTACAATACAGACAGCTTCTCCGCCCACCGCCAGACGCGGGTCGAGGAGACCGACCGGTATTTCGCGGACATGTCGCGCATGTGGTCGGAAAAACTCCGCGATGCGGTCGCCGAGATCCCCGACTTCGAGATCTGACGGCCGGCGTCTTCCACCCGGCTTGCCAACCGCTCAGGACGACGGCATCAACTGCGCGGCCGCCGCGCGGGCAAGCGCGTCCGCCAGCTCCTGCTTGTTGGCTTCGCCGACATGCGCATCGCTCGGGTTGTCGCCGAAGAAGGGCTCGGTGAGCGCGGAAGGGATGTCCAGCGCCGACACGCTGCTGTAGCCCCGATCGCCCTTGTCCCGTTCCTTCAGGCCGCGGTCATAGAGCCCGAGCGCCTGAAGCATCGCGTCCTGCAGCCGTTGCGCCCAGGCCTTCGATCCGGCATTCCGGTCCTCGTCGTAGAGCGTTTCCGTGCCGTGCGCCGCGCCGTTATACGAGTTGAAATGCAGTTCCATCACGCAGCTTGCGCCCCATTTGGCGACCTGCTTGTAGGCACCGGCGATGCCGATCCCATCGCGAAAGAAGATCTTGCTCTGAATGCCCTGCGCCATGCAGGCCTGATGCACCATCGCGGCAAGACCCTTGTTCCAGGGATATTCGCTCTTGTGGATCGGAGCTCCGCCCGACGCGCCGGGGCTGTTTTTCGTGTGCCCGACGACGATGGCGACCGCCGGCCCGGACGCCCGCGCCACGATCTCCTTTTCCGCATCGACCCCGGCGCGCGCACCACTCAGGATCTCTTCCAGATCGTTCAGCCGCTCCTGCTCTGCCCGAATGACCTGATAATCCTCATAGGAAATCTCTTCACCCGCCAATATACGGCGCTCGATTTCTGCAATATCCACCATCTGCACCTCCCCCATCCGAAAGTGCAATTATAGCCTCGGCAAAAAACAATTAAAGATTGTGCTTGCGACAAACACCCGCCATCGCCGGCACCGGCGATAGCCGGCAAAATCGGCCGGTCAGGTGCCGGCCCGCGTCGCCTGAAGCACGTGCACCGCCGCGTCGAAATCGCGCCTGCGAAGCGCGCGTGTGCGCTGCGCCTCTTCGTCGGCGCCCCATTGCTCGATGTTCCAGTCCTCGTCGAGATGGGCCGCAGACCAGATCGTGTCCGGATCGAACGCCTCCTGCGCAAGCGCCAGCGCCAGCAGCGCCGACCCGGTCAGCGTCGTCGCGACGTGCAGCGCCGCAAGCCGCAATGGCGAGGCCGGCTCCAGCCGCTCGCGAATGCGTGCGATCAGCGCCGGATCCTGGCGCACCGGCATGATGCCCTCGGCCAGCACGAAACGGCCGGCATAGCGCGCCTCCGCCCAGGCCAGCACCGCGCCCCATTGCTCGTTCTGGCGCTGGACCAGCGTGTCCGGCATTTCCGCGCGGTAGAACAGCAGGTCGTTGCCGGCATATTTGGCGATGTCGTCAGCGACCTCGGCCATGCGTTTCGACACGGCATCGATCGCGACATTGGCAATGCGGGTCAGCGGCATGCGCAGCGGATCGATCTCGGTTTCCTGCGCGTCCCATTCCTCCGCGACCCGACGCGCGAGCGCCTCGTCCGGCAGAACGAGCCGGTTGCGCTGTGCCGTCCTGACCGGGCGCCCGTCGAGCAGAATGGAAAACCCGTCGTCGCCGGCGTCCACCGACACGACGGTGTAGAAGCGCTTCGGCAATTGCTTGCGCGACAGCGTCTTCGCCCGCTCCACGGGATCGAGGGCCCCGCCGCCCGCTTCCAGCTCTTCCAGCAAATCACGCATCAGACACGATCCATTTGTGCAGCAGCCGACCGAAGATCGAGCATTTCGGCCAGCACGCCCTCAAGCTCGCCAAAGGCATCGATGATGCGCCCGGCGCCGCTTGCCACCAGCTGCTCGCGCGGATGATAGCCCCAGCTCACGCCGACGGAGGAAACGCCGGCCGCGCGCGCCATGTCGATGTCGAACGTGGTGTCGCCGATCATCACCGTCCTGTCGGCTTGCGCCCCCGTTTCGGCCATCGCCTGCAGGATCATGCCCGGGTGAGGCTTGGACGGGGCGCTGTCCGCCGTCTGGATGGTGGCGAACATCCGCTCCAGACCGTGCATTTCCTGCAAGTGACGGACACCGCGCAGGGCCTTTCCGGTGGCGATGCCGAGCAGCACGTCGTCGCGCGCATGCAGCGCGTCAAGCACCGCGCGGGCGCCGGGATAGAGCGGATCGTGATCGAGCCCGGCAAGCCGGCGCGCGACCTTGGCCTGGCGGTAGGCGTCCGCCATCGCCGGCACCAGATGGGCGTGCTCGGGCGCGACGAGCCGCCTGAAGGCGACATCGAGGGACAGCCCGACGATGGACAGGCCCGTGCGCCGGTCCGGCGGGGTCAGCCCCACCGCCTCGAACCCCACCGTCACCCCGTGCAGGATCGTGTCCTGACTGTCGACCAGCGTCCCGTCGCAATCGAAAATGACCAGATACAGGGCTCAGTCCTCCGGATCGTTGGTTTCGGGGTCGTATTGGGCGGCATCGAAACCGAGCAGGTTCCAGCTTTGCTGCATGTGGGCGGGCAGCGGCGCGGAAATGTCGATCGAGCCGCGCCCCGACGGATGCGGAATGACGATGCGGCGGGCATGCAGATGCAGCTTGTTCTGCAGTCCGCCCGGGAACTCGAAGTTCTCGATGTTGAAATACTTCGGATCGCCGATGATCGGATGGCCGATATGGGCGGCATGGGCGCGCAGCTGGTGCGTGCGGCCGGTGATCGGGCGCAGGCTCACCCAGGACACCTTCGGCCCGGCGTTCTCCACCACCGAATAGAGCGAGACGGAATGCTGCGCGTCGGTCTCGCCGTGGCGGGCGATGCGCATGCGTTCCTCGTCCTCGTCGCGGGTCAGATAGGTGGAGATCCGCCCCTGGCGCGGCTTCGGCACGCCGGCCACCAGCGCCCAGTAGATCTTGCGGGTCTGGCGCGCGCGGAAGGATTTCGACAGCGACTGCGCCGCCTTGCGCGTCTTGGCGAGCAACAGGATGCCCGAGGTTTCCCGGTCGAGACGGTGCACGAGACGCGGCTTTTCGCCCTTGGCGTCGCGGAAGGCCTCCAGCATGCCGTCGAGGTGCCGGGTCAGGCCGGAGCCGCCCTGCACCGCAAGCCCGGCCGGCTTGTTCAGCACCATCACCTCGCGGTCCTCATAGACCGTCATCGCCTCGACCGCCTCGCGGTCGCCGGCCACGAGCTTGCGCGCCTTCGGCTTGGCGTTGGCGCTGTCCTTGGCCTGGACCTTGGCGTCGACCTGCATCGGCGGGATGCGCACCACCTGCCCCGTTGCAATGCGCGTGGAGGTGTCGACGCGCTTGCCGTCGACACGCACCTGCCCGGTGCGCAGCAGCTTTTGCAGGTGCCCGAAGCCGAGCCCCGGAAAATGCGTCTTGAACCACCGGTCAAGGCGCATGCCGGCCTCATCCGCGGTGACGGTTCGTTGTTCTATTCCGGACATTGGCTTTCCTGATCGCTTCCGCCAGCCTACGCGGCGCTGCGCGGAAGGCGTGGGGATTTCGCTCTACCTAATCCGCCGCGCGCGGCAGGGCAAGCATTCCCGCATGTCGGCTCACGCCATCAGCGTGCGCATGGCCCACAGCCCGGCCAGAAGCGCGGCAATGGAGACCGCCACCGAAACGGCCGCATAGCCGAGCGCGGCCATCTGCTGGCCCCGCTCCCACAGGAACACCACATCGAGGGAAAAGGCGGAAAACGTCGTGAAGCCGCCGAGGACGCCGGTCGCGAGAAAAAGCCGGAGCCCGGTCGCCGTGCCGCCCGCGCTGGCGCGCGCCGCGAGCCAGCCGATCAGAAGCCCCATGGCCAGCGACCCGAGGATATTGACCGTCAGCGTGCCGACCGGAAAGCCGGGACCGAACCAACGCAGCGCCGCCTGGTTTACCAGATGCCGGCTGCCGGCGCCCAGCGCCCCGCCCAGCGCAACGAGAAGGAAATGCATCATCGCGGGCCCGTCACTCCTGGTAGTTCGGCCAGAGCGCAGGCGCGGCGAATTCCACGACGTTGCCGTCCGGGTCGTTCACATAGATCGAAACGCCGCCGGCAGGCCAGGTGACCTCGCTGACGATCGGCACGCCGGCTTGCGCGAAATGCGCCCGCCATTGATCGAGGTCGGACTTTGCGACCTTGAAGGCGAAATGGCCAGGCCCCTCGCCGTGATGGCCGGGAATGACACCGCCATCCGTCTGCACATCCTCGGCCGTGGCCCCGCGCAGGAAGACGAGAAGCGCCTCGCCGGGTGCCGCGTCGTAGACGCAAAGCCGCTCGCCGCCGACCATGCGTTCAAGACCGACAATCCCGCCATAGAACGCATGGGCGCGGTCGAGATCCGCCACATAGACGGAGGTTTCCAGAATGCCCCGCACCCGGGGAGCGCTTGCCATCATGACACTCCTGCTGGCTTGCACATGGCTTTCCCCTCAGATCGGCAGGCCGAACCAGAGCGCCGCGATCCACAGGAAGGCGAAGAAGCCGACGATGTCGGTCACAGTGGTGACGAAAACGCTTGAGGCAATCGCCGGGTCGACGCCGACCTTTTCCAGCACGACCGGAATGAGCAGGCCCGAGAGGCCCGCCGACACCATGTTGATGACGATGGCCACGCCGATCACCGTGCCAAGCCCCGCGTTGCCGAACCAGAGCGTGGCCGCGATGCCGATCAGGATCGCCAGCGCGATGCCGTTCAGCAGGCTGACGAGCACCTCCCTGCGCAGCACCCGCCACATGTTGCGGGCGTCGAGTTCCTGGGTGGCCAGCGCGCGCACCGCGACCGTCATCGTCTGGGTGCCGGCATTGCCGCCCATGGAGGCGACAATCGGCATCAGGACGGCGAGCGCGACCATCGCCTCGATGGTGCCCTCGAACAGCGAGATGACCACGGAGGCGAGCACCGCGGTGGCGAGATTGACCACCAGCCAGGTGAAGCGGGATTTTGCGGTGACGAGCACCGCATCGGAAATCTCCTCGTCGCCCAGACCCGCCAGGCCGCGCAGATCCTCTTCCGCCTCTTCCTGGATGACGTCGACGATGTCGTCGATCATCACCATGCCGACCAGCCGGCCGGCATCGTCGACCACACCGGCGGACACGAGGTTGTAGCGCTCGAAGGAGCGGGCCACCTCCTCCCGGTCTTCGGTTGCCTCGAAGGGGTGGACGTCTTCCTCCATGATCGCGGAGACCTTGGTCGCCCGCTTTGTGCGCAAGAGCTTGTCGAGCGGCAGCGAGCCGATCAGGCGGAAGCCCGGATCGACCACGAAGATCTCGTGGAACGTGTCCGGCAGGTCCTCCGCCTCGCGCATGTAGTCGATGGTCTGCCCGACGCTCCAGAACGGCGGCACCGCGATGAAATCCGTCTGCATCAGACGGCCGGCGGATTCTTCCGGGTAGTCGAGGGAGCGCTGCAGTTGGACCCGGTCGGTGTGCGACAGCCGCTGCAGGATCGCCGCCTGCTCTTCCTCGCTCAGGTCTTCCAGAATGTAGACGGCATCGTCGGAATCGAGCTCGCCGATGCCCTCCGCCAGCGTCTTGGCCGGCAGCTCTTCCAGGATCTTGAGGCGAACCGCCTCGTCGAGTTCGGTCAGCGTGGCGAAGTCGAACTCGTCGCCGAGCAGCCGCACGAACGGGCCGCGGCTGTCGGCGCTGAGCGATTCGATGAGATCGGCGACATCCGCCTCGTGCAGGTCGCCGACAAGGCCGATGATCGCGGGCGCGTCCTCGACCTCGATCCCGGCCTCGATCAGCGCGAGGAAGCCCGCGGAAATCCGCCCTTCCTCGTCGCGCACGGGCGGAAGTTCCAGCACGGGATCGGTTGGTTCGACTGTTTCGGCGTCCGACACGATCCCCTCCCTGATTTGTCCGTCGCAACGGCGGGCCCACGCGAGCAGGCAATCGTTTCAAGATGCGGCGCGGCCCTGCGATGCGCTTGCGGCACGCACGGCGACACCATCCGCGCGGCGCGGGATACGCGCGGGACCAGGCGCACTCCGCGTCTGAGCCCCCGCTTCTCACAGTCTTAGGGCAAAGACAGGGCCGCACCAACGCCCGACACGAGAAATCCTGTGGGCGCGGCACCGAAAGCGGCCGGAAAGTGACGTTGGGGAGGGAAAAGACGGCTTACAGCCCACGCACCGAAATGCCGGCAGCCGGCGTCGCGGCGCCGGCGGCGGACGGACCTCGCCGCGGAAAGATGCTTACAAGGCGAACACCAGCGCCGCCAGAATGACGACGACCGCGGCCAGTCCCAGCGACACCGTCAGCACGCGCGCATTGGTCTTGTTGGTGTTGCCCTGTCGGGCGTCGGTCTTTTGTTTCTCGATTGTCATCGCAAACTCCTTCCAGGTTTGAGGGCGTCTCGACCAATGAGGCCCCCGCTACGGCGCGGCCGCAAAGCGGTCGGACGAACGAGCCAATCACCTTGACCTCCTTGTGATACGGCATGCGCACGCCACAGGATTTCAAAAAATCGGATCAACGGCTCAAGCAGGGACAACGCGCGTGCACCGGGCCCGGTTACCTTGCCTTGCTGTCATGCCGGCGCAAGCCTGTCGGCAAGCGGCGTCTCCCTGGTGTGAATCGCCTGTCGCATCCATGCACCGAATGAGCGATATGACGGCTGTGTCTCGCACTGCCGCCACAACAGCATCAGACTGATGCGCGGACTGTCCGCATCGGCGAAAGGCACCACCGAGATGTTGCGCAACGGTCTTTGTCTGACGGACGCGGGCACGAGCCCGACCGCACCGTTTGCCCGGATTGCGTTGACCATGCTTTCCAGAGTGGCCACGTGAAGATCAAGTGGCCCCGGCGCGCCCGACCGCGCGAGCGCCTTTGCCAGACGGTCATAGAGAAACGGCGCATGCCCGCGATCGAAGGCCACGAAAGAGTTGCCGGCAAGCCCGGACAGGGAAACCGCGGGCATCCCGGCTGCCGGATGGTCGGATCTCAGCATGGCGGCCATGGGTTCCGTGAAGAGCGTCGTCGCCGCGACCCCGGGCGCCCAATGTCCCTCGCCGTCGCATCCGGCCGCAAACGCCAGGTCCAGGTCTCCCGACAACACGGCCTGGTCGGGACGCATGTCACCCAGATCGACCGGCTCGAGAATGCGATCGGAAAACAGATGCGCGCAGGTATCGAGGCCGAGCGGCTCGATCAACGCGTAGACATACTCCAGGAAGCCGATGCGAATACGCCGCCGTCCTGTCGACATTTCGCGGACGAGGTGCAACGCGTCATCGAGATCGGCGATGATCCGGCGCGCCCGGCTCGCGAGTTCCACACCCGCGGGCGTCAACTCGACGCCTCCCTGTTCGCGCGCCACCAACGCCAGACCCGCCACCTCCTCGAGTCGGCGAATGCTGCGCGAGAACGGCGGCTGCGAGATCCCGCAAAGCGCGGCCGCACGGGTGAAATTGCGAAGATCGTCAAGCGCGACAAACTGGCGCAATTGCTCAAGTGTTGGACGCATCGACTCAAGGTTCCTCCCCGGTATCGCGATATACCCAGAGAGTATTTCCACCGTGGTTTGTACGACAATAGCATTCGAACGGGGCAGAGAAAAACCTGCTCCATCAATCGCTTGAACCTACCGGAGGAAAGAATGGGCACCTATACACCAGAGAAAATGACGGAAATCCCCGCCGCGCCGACGCAGCACGAATATTACGCCGACGGCTCGACGCTCGTGCGCGCGGAGCACATTCCCTGGACCGAATGGGCGTTGCCGGGCACCGAGTTCAAGCTGCTCGACTATGACCGCAACCGCTCCTATTCCGTGATCCTTCTTCGCATCTCGCCGGATTCGCCGCCGGTCAGGCATAAGCATATGGGCGCAGCGAACGCCTTTATCCTCGAAGGCGGATTTTCCTACGAGCATGGCACCATCCGCGCCGGCCAGTTCATGGTTGAAGCCGGCGGCGTCTCGCATACGCCGCAAATCCATCCCGACGGCTGCACCCTGCTCGGCTTCATGTACGGCGCGGTCGTCGGCCTGAACGACGACGATTCCATTGCCGGCCTGGTCGATGTCGACTGGATGATCGACCGGGTGCGCGAGAACAACGCCTTCGCCCATCTTGAGGATGTGCCGCGGACCTGATCCGCCCGCCCCTTCCAAAAGAACTGGACCACACAATGAGACTGAACGGAAAGATCGCGCTGATCACCGGCGCGGCGAACGGCATCGGCCGCGCAAGCGCCTGCCTCTTCGCCCGAGAGGGCGCGCATGTCATCGCCTCCGACCTCGACGCAACCGCGCTCGAAGATCTCTGCCACGAGATCGGGGCAGCCGGCGGGTCGGCGCGCGCCATCGCCTGCGACGTCTCGGACGACGGACAGGTCGGCGCCCTGTTTCGCGACATCCGCGATCGCGAGGGTCGACTCGACATCCTGTACACGAATGCCGGCATCTCCGGCGCGATCGGCGGGATCACCGAGCAGACGCGGGAGGCGTGGGAGCGCGTGTTTCGCGTCAATGTCGATGGCACCTGGTTGTGTTGTCGCGAGGCGGTCGCGCTGATGCCGGCCAGCGGCGGCGCCATCGTCACCCAGGCGTCCATCGCCGCCCTCATGGGCGGCGGACCTCCCGGAGCCGGCCCGGTTGCCGGCTACACGGCCGCCAAGGCCGCCGTTATCGGCCTGACGCGGTCGATCGCCTATCAGTTCGGCCATCGCAACATTCGCTGCAATGCCGTCCTGCCGGGCTCTATCGAGACGGCGATGACCCAGCCGCTGATGACGTCGACGACCTATGTCGAGGGCGTCACCCGGTCGACGCCGCTGGCCCGCTTCGGACGGCCGGAGGAGGTTGCGGCGGCAGCGCTCTTCCTTGCAAGCGACGAGGCGAGCTTCATCAGCGGCGAAACGCTTGTCGTCGATGGCGGCTTTATCGTGGCGCAGGGACCGGTCTATCCGACCGCAGCCCTGTAGCCGCAGTGTCGCGCGCGGCCCGGCCGTGCGCGACACCGGCCCGCCGCGCAGAATCGCATCAGCGCGTCCCGCTGCTTGCGGGCACAAAAAAACCCGGTCCGAAGACCGGGTCTTTTTTTGGTGCGGTCGAGAAGACTCGAACTTCCACGGGTTTTACCCCACAGCGACCTCAACGCTGCGCGTCTACCAATTCCGCCACGACCGCTTGTTTCGCAACCGACTTGATTGCGGTGCCATCGTCTAGCAAATCGGTTTTTGCGGTGCAAGCGAATTGCGAGACGATATTCACAGGCTTGCGCCCAAAAGACGTCAGACGGGACCGGTGGCGCGCACGGGGCGGGCTTCCGGCGGGCGAATGAGCACTTCGGTCACCGAGACGCCGACACGCTCGCCCTGAAGCACCACCTGCCCCTTGGCGATGGGAATGTTGTTGGCAAGGATCTTCACGTCATCCTCTTCGCGCGACATCAGCTCGATGACGGCGCCGCGGCCCATGCGAAGCAGCTGGTGAATCGGCATTTCCGCGGTTCCCAGAACCACGGAGATATCGATGGAGATATTGTCGAAGATGCCCATGTAAGCGTCCGGCCTCGAACAAGGATGGCAATGCCAGGGTATTCACTCTAAATGACGGGGGCGCGGATCACGCCCGATCCGACCTTGGGCGCCCCATGGTTAACAAACCGCTAACGGACTTGCAAAATGACAGAACGCGGTGAGATCCTCAAAGGCTTCCATCCGACAACGCCCGACGGCCCGCCGGTCGAATGGGCGGTTAGCGACGGGCTCGTGCCCTATGAGGACGCGCTAGGCGAGATGGACCGACGGGTCGCCGGCATCGCCGACGGCACGTTGCCCGAGCGCATCTGGCTGCTGGAGCATCCGCCCCTTTATACCGCCGGCACCAGCGCGAAGCTTGACGACCTGCTCACCCCCGACCGCTTCCCCGTGCACAAGACCGGCCGCGGCGGGCAATACACCTATCATGGTCCCGGTCAGCGAGTTGTCTATGTGATGCTCGATCTC
This sequence comes from Stappia stellulata, assembly GCF_020176715.1. Taxonomy (GTDB): domain Bacteria; phylum Pseudomonadota; class Alphaproteobacteria; order Rhizobiales; family Stappiaceae; genus Stappia. Next base: position 23,320 of record NZ_JAIVMF010000022.1, read on the forward strand.
AAGCGCCGCACGCCGGACGTGCGCGCCTTCGTCGCCGCGCTGGAGAGCTGGCTGATCTCCGCCCTGTGGGAACATCACGTGCGCGGCGAGCGGCGGGAAGACCGCGTCGGCGTCTGGGTGCGTCGTCCGGACAAGGGCGCGGACCGCGAGGACAAGATCGCCGCCATCGGCATCCGCATGCGCAAGTGGGTGAGCTTTCACGGCATGGCGCTCAACGTCGACCCGGAGCTTGAGCATTTCGCCGGGATCGTGCCCTGCGGCGTCACCCGTCACGGCGTCACCAGTCTCGTCGATCTCGGCCTGCCCGTGACGCTCGCCGATGTCGACCTGACCCTGAAGCGCACCTTCGAAGAGGCCTTCGGCCCGACGATCTCCGTAGCGGCACCCTGAGACACCGAAGCATCCGCCTGCGGGAGACAAAGCACAGTCGGTCATTCCGGCTTGTTTCTTGTCAATTTCCTCTAGTTCTGACACAAGATCAGGGGTCCGAAGCCTCCGGCCGGGGCAAATATGCTCGAACGCGTGTCAGAAATCCGTTTATGGTCTGGTGCCCTCGCCACGCTTGCGGGGCTGATGTTTTCCCTCGCCCTGACGGCACCGGCGGAAGGCGCGGAAGGCGCCACCAGCTGGTCCTACGACGTGCGCGGCGGGACGCCCCGCTTCTGGACGGAAGGCGCCGGCGGCGCCCGCTTCACCCTGTGGTGCCAGGACTGGGGCACCGGTCCCCATCCGGTTCTCGCCATCCGGATCGCCGAGCGTGCCGCGCCGGCCAACCGGCTTGTCCGTCTGGTGATCGACCGCTCGATGATCAAGCTCAGGGCCGATGCGCGGGGTTACATCCGCACCGATTGTCCCCTGTGTGCAGATCAGGCGACCTGGCTTTGGAACAAGCTGCGCAGCGGCCACTTCATGCAGATCCAGCTCGACGACGGCCGCTATTCGGGCTTTCGCATCAAGGGCATGGCACAGCTTGCCGGAGAGGCGGTGTGCTCGCGCCGGTGAGCGCGGGCAGTTCGCGGTTGCGGCGACCCTACCCCGGCTGCTAGATGGCGGGCCTGATCGGGCCGAGCGCCCTTTGCCGAAACGGACCCATCCCGACATGGACGCAATCCACCTTCAAGATCTGGCCTTCTACGCCTACCATGGTGTCCATGCGGAAGAGGCGCGGCTCGGCCAGCGCTTCCAAGTCGACCTGACCTGTCACGTGGACCTGAGCGAGGCATCGGCGTCCGACCGCTACGAGGACACGGTCTGCTACGGCCTCCTGACCGAAACCGTGGAACGGGTCGTGACCACCTCCCGGTTTCAGTTGATCGAGCGGTTGGCCGGAGCGATTGCCGACGCCGTGCTGGACTGCGACGCGCGCATCGAATCGGTGCGGGTGCGGGTTCACAAGCCGGGCGCGCCGCTTCCCATCGCGAGCGGACGCGTCAGCGTCGAGATCTCACGCGCCCGCGCGCACGTCTGAGAACGCTTCCTCCACCTCCCGCAGCAACCCCGGAACCAGCGCCGGATCGGCGTTGAGCCGGTCTCGCTCCTCCTCCAGGATGGCGAGAAACACACCGCGCCGCGCCGCCCGCACCTCAGCCTCCGCAACTCGGATCACGGGTTCGGCGGCCTGAAGCGCCATGGTCATCAGCCGGTCGGCCGCCGTCAGACGCCCCCAAAGATAATCATGCTCGCGCCAGCCGCGATTGAAGAACGCGCCGAAGGCATTCAGGCTGCGTCCCTTCAGCTCGATGCCTTGCGGGCGCAGGCTGTGCGGATCGGCCGGACTGATGCGGTCAACCTGGACCTCGTTGTGTTCCGCGATCGCCGTGCCCCGCAGAACGGGCAAGGTCACGAGGTCGTAGAAGGCGAACCCCACATAGGCGCCGGTCAGCGCCAGATGCAGCGATTGCGGCAGGTAATTGAGCGTCATCATCGAGAAAACGTCGTCGGCAAGCGCGTCGAGGTCGGCAAGCCCCATGCGCGCCGACAAAGCGGCGACGAGAGCGTCGCCCGCCTTCGGGTCGGCGGCAGGGGTTTCCAGCAGCCGTTCGACGAGGCTGCGCGTCTCCTTCCCATAGAACTCCGCGCTCCAGCGACGGGAGAGATTGTCGATCTGCTCGTAGAGCGTCGACTTCAGCTCGTCCATCTCGTCCGCCCGGACCCCGCCCCGGTTCTCCGCAAGCCGATAGAGGCGGTTGAGACGGCGGATCACGAAGCGAAGCCGGCGGATGCGGTAGTCGACATCGAGGCCGCGCAGGAACCGGATGACCGGCTCCGGCGTCACCGAGCCTTCGGTGCGCGCGCCGGACGCCGTGGCAAGCCATACATCGAGACGAAGCGCAATCGCGGAGGCCTGACCGTTGCCATAGGCCCCGGTGCGTCCGAGGGCACCTCCCGGCGCGTCCTGCAGCACCCGCGCGCAGAGATCCGCGACCCGTTCGACCACGCCGGAGAGCTTCAGCCGCTGATAGCCGCGATAGGCATAGCCGGCGGTGAGATGCGCGCGCTCATTGGCCATCGTGCGACAACGCGTCAGTTCCTGCACGGTCAGCGGATGAAGCAGCTCCGGCCCGAGGATCGCGTGCACCTCGCTTTCCACCAGCGGCTCGGCGGCGGCGATCACCTCGGCGATCCGCCGGACCTCCCGGTTGTGCTCCGCCACCTGTTCAAGCGCGTCGCCGATCGGCTCGTTGCGCGGGATATGTGCAAGCGATGCCAGAATGACGCGAAAGAACCCGGGAAGATGCGCATCCGGCGCGCCATCCTCCGGCGCCGACACCTCGTCGGGCTTCGGGTCGACATAGACGATCTTGCGGACCACCTCCCGCCCCGCGGCGCGCCCGGCGATTGCCTCCAGCAACGGCTGGAACGGCTTGTTCATGACCACGCTGCCGTCGACCAGGACGCGCGCCTCCGCCGCCTCGCCACCCGCGCCGAAGGCACGCCGGCAGAAGGCGTCGCGCTGCGGCCAGGCCTCGCCCCGCTCGACCAGCACCTCGTCCATCTCGCCAAGCGTCATCGGCGGAAAGGCGCCGGGAAACGCCGATGTGGCGCGGGCGGAAAACACCAGAGCAGGAATGGCGGCATCGCCGAAATCCGACTGAAGCTCGCCATTGCCCCGACAGGTCGCGGAATACCGCAGGATCAAGCGGTGTTCGGTCTCCTCGACCTCGGCGGGATCGTGGATGGCAAAGCGCCGCTTGGCGCCGTGAAAATCCGTGACGGTCACCAGCAGATCGAGCCGCTGGCCCTGCGGCACGAGGGTCGCGGGCCCTGCCTCCCCGTCGCCGGGCCGCATGGCGTGGCAGGCGTCGAGCATCCAGCCGACATAACGCGCGCCGGAAAACGGTGGCGTAAACCAGCGCGACTGCATGAGGCGGCGCAGCTTGCCGCGCGTTTCGCCGTCGTCCGTCTCCGACTTGAGCGCCATGGTCACCAGCCGGTCCAGCACCGGCGCAATCGATCCCTTGAGGTAGCGCGTCAATCCCACCGGCTCATTGGCGAGACGGGTGACATCGGCGTTTTCCAGCCAGAGATCGCGGTGGGCCTCAAGCGACAGATTATGCGCCAGCGCGCGTGCCAGCATGACCCCATTCACCCCGCCCGCGGATGCGCCCGAGATCACGTCGATGACAACGCGCAGGTCGAGTTTCGGCGCAAAGAGCCCGAGAAAAGCTTCATAGGCGGCAGCGGCCGAGCCATCCGCCGCAGCCGGGTCGGCCTCGCCTGTGTCCAGACGCGCCTCCATCCGCCGCGACGCCCGCACCAGATTGAGAAATTCCCTCGTGATTCCGTGCATGTGCACGGCGAGCGAAACGCCACCGTACAACACAAGCGCCAGGCGCAATTCGATCTGTTTCATGGAAGCGGAACGCTCCGTGCTGGAACGTCAATGCTCGACCGCTTCGCAGGAAATGGCAAGGGAGTCGCGCGCTTTTCCCGTCAGGGGTTGCAGCAAGCGGTAGGCCGCGCGGCGCGCGCCGTCACGTGGTCCCGCGCTCGCGGCGAAGACGCTGCCAGTAATCGAGGCGCTTGCGGATTTCGCGTTCGAACCCCCGCTCGGGTGGGTCGTAGAACTGCTGCCGCCCCATGCTCTCGGGAAAATAGTCCTGCCCCGAAAACGCATCCGGCGCATCGTGGTCATAGGCGTAGCCGGAGCCGTAGCCTTCCGATTTCATCAGCTTGGTCGGGGCGTTGAGAATGTGTTTCGGCGGCGACAGCGAGCCGTTCTGCTTGGCCGAGCGCACCGCCGCCTTATAGGCGGTATAGACGCCGTTCGACTTCGGCGCGGTCGCCAGATAGACGACCGACTGCGCCAGCGCCAGCTCGCCCTCCGGCGATCCCAGCATCTGGTAGGCATCGCGCGCGGCATTGGCCTGCACCAGCGCCTGCGGATCGGCAAGGCCGATATCTTCCACCGCCATGCGGATCAGCCGCCGGGCCAGAAACAGCGGGTCCTCGCCGCCGTCGAGCATGCGACAGAACCAGTAAAGGGCGGCATCCGGGTCCGAGCCGCGCACGGACTTGTGCAGCGCGGAGATCAGATTGTAGTGGCCGTCGCGGGACTTGTCGTAGACCGGCGCGCGCCGCTGCACGATCTCCTGCAGACGCTCGGCATCAAATATCTCGCCCTCGCGCGCCGCGCGCCAGACGTCTTCTGCCAGCGTCAGCGCCGAGCGGCCGTCGCCATCGGCCATGCGCAGGAGCACCGCACGTGCCTCCTCGTCGAGCGGCAGCGGCCGCCCCTCCTCTGCTTCCGCCCGCTCCAGCAGCTTGGCGATGGCCGCGCTGTCGAGCGTCTTGAAGGTCAGCACATGGGCACGCGACAGCAGCGCGGCATTGAGCTCGAAGCTGGGGTTTTCGGTGGTGGCACCGACGAGCGTCACCGTCCCGTCCTCCATCACGGGAAGGAACCCGTCCTGCTGGGCGCGGTTGAAGCGATGGATCTCGTCGACGAAAAGCAGCGTGCCCTGACCGACCGCCCGCGCGGCGCGGGCCGCCTCGAACACCTTCTTCAGGTCGGCGACGCCGGTGAAGATCGCCGAGATCTGTTCGAAGCGCAGGTCCGTCTGTTCGGCGAGAAGCCGCGCCACGGTGGTCTTTCCCGTGCCGGGCGGACCCCAGAAGATCAGCGAGCCGAGGCTGCGCGTGCGCAGCATCCGGGTCAGCGCGCCGTCCTCGCCGAGCAGATGCTCCTGGCCGACCACCTCGCCAAGCTGCGCCGGGCGCAGCCGGTCGGCGAGCGGCCGCACCGCCCCCGCGTCCAGCCCCGCGTTTTGAAACAGGTCACTCATCGCCAGAAGGCCTCATTCCGGCCGTCGCCCCTCAGCCGCGAAGGGCAATGCGCAACACACGGTCGCCGCGCTTGATTTCGATGCGCCAGACCCCGGGATCGCCCCGGGCGATGCGCTGAAGCTCGCGTGAATTCGCGATCTCGCGCCCGTTCACGGCAAGCAGGATGTCTCCGATCTCCAGGCCGACGCGATTGGCGGTGGACCCCGGCTCGAGCTCCATGACCACGACGCCCTGCTCGAAGGTATCGAGACGCAGTTCCTCGGCCACGGCCGGCGACAGATTGGCCACGGTGATGCCGGCGAAGGGCGAATAGCCCTCGATGCGCCGCGGGTCGCGCGGAACGGTTTCCGGAGCCGGCTCGAGCGACACGGTGAGCTCCTGCTCCCCCGACCCGCGCAGGATGGTGAACCGCGTCTTGGACCCGATTTCCTTGGTCGCGAACCGGTAGCCGAAGCTGTTGGGATCGGTGATTTCCGCATCCGCCACGCGGATGATCAGATCGCCGACGCGCAGGCCCGATTTCTCCGCCGGACTGTCCGGCGCGATCTGGGTGACGAGCACGCCGCGCGGACGGTCGAGCCCCATCGCCTCGGCGATTTCCGCCCCCACCGACTGCAGCCCCGCCCCGAGCCAGGGCCGACGAACCGTGCCGTCGCCCTGCGCCGCGGTGGCGACGAAATGCACCATGTTGGAGGGAATGGCGAAGCCGATGCCGTTCGATCCGCCGGAGCGCGAGAAGATCGCCGTGTTGATGCCGACGAGCCGCCCGTCCACATCCACCAGCGCGCCGCCGGAATTGCCCGGGTTGATCGCCGCATCGGTCTGGATGAAGAACTGATAGTCGGTCACCCCGACGCGGGTGCGCGCCAGCGCCGACACGATTCCTTGCGTCACCGTCTGCCCGACGCCGAAGGGATTGCCGACGGCGAGCACGATGTCGCCGACCTCCACCGTGTCGGAATCGGCGAACTCCAGATAGGGCAACTCGCCCTTGAGGTCCTTCGCCTTGAGGATCGCAAGATCGGTCTTCTCGTCGAGGACAATGATCTCGGCGTCGAACTCGCGCCGGTCCGACAGCGCGACCCGCACCTCGTCGGCGCCCTTGATCACATGATGGTTGGTCACGATCACGCCGTCGGCGGAAATGATCACGCCGGACCCAAGCGAGGATTCCACGCGCTCGCGCGGGCGGCCGAGATCCTGCCCCGGATTGCCGAAGAACCTGCGAAAGAACGGATCGTCGAAGAACGGCGAGGTCTGGCGCTGGAGCACCGTGCGCTTCGCATAGACGTTGACCACCGCCGGCGCGGCGGTCTTGACCACGGGCGCGAAGGAGGCCTTCAACTCCCCTGCGGAGCGTGGCGCCTGTCGGTCCGAGGCCTGTCCCGGCAGCACGAGGGCCACGGCCAGAAGGCCCGCGCCCGCGATCCGCGCCGCTGCCCGTCCCAACGCGCCTGCATATCCCGTCATCTCGCTCGTCCCCACACTCCGGATTGTCCGCAAGGGCCTTGCGCGCAGGGCGCGCACGCCCGATTCGCCCTCATCGGTATAGAGGGATCGAAGGTAACAAAAAAGGCGACCCGAAGGCCGCCTTTTCAATCGTTTGCTGCGCGACAGATTATGCCGCGGCTTCTGCCGTGTCTTCGGCCTCGGTGCGGGCACGATCGGCCGCGCCCTTGGCCTCGACGTCGCGATCGACGAACTCGATCACGGCCAGCGGGGCGTTGTCGCCATAGCGGAAGCCCGCCTTGAGGACGCGCGTATAGCCGCCGTTGCGGCCCTTGTAGCGCTCTGCAAGCGTGTCGAACAGCTTGCGAACGAGCGCGACGTCGCGGATCTGCGAGATCGCCTGACGGCGGGCGTGCAGGTCGCCGCGCTTGCCGAGGGTGATCAGCTTCTCGACGATCGGACGCAGTTCCTTTGCCTTGGGAAGCGTCGTCACGATCTGCTCATGCTCAATCAGCGATGCGGACATGTTTGCGAACATCGCCTTGCGATGGCTCGAAGTCCGATTGAGCTTGCGGCCGCGATTGCCGTGGCGCATGGCTCTCTCCTTTTCCTGTCACGGCGGACCAACCCGCCTGATGCCTTGTCTGAAGACCGCGCGAAACGCGCGATCAGTACTGGTGATCTTCGTAGCGCTTGGCGAGCTCGTCGATGTTCTCCGGCGGCCAGTTGGCCACCTCCATGCCGAGGTGGAGACCCATCTGGGCGAGAACTTCCTTGATCTCGTTCAGCGACTTGCGACCGAAGTTCGGCGTGCGCAGCATTTCGGCTTCGGTCTTCTGGATGAGATCGCCAATATACACGATATTGTCGTTCTTCAGGCAGTTGGCCGAACGCACCGACAGCTCGAGCTCGTCGACCTTCTTGAGAAGCGCCGGGTTGAAGGCGAGTTCCGGAACGGTGTCTTCCTTCACTTCACGGCGCGGCTCTTCGAAGTTGACGAAGATCGAGAGCTGGTCCTGCAGGATCCGCGCGGCAAAGGCCACGGCATCCTCCGGGGTGACCGATCCGTCGGTCTCGATCGTCAGCGACAGCTTGTCATAGTCGAGAACCTGGCCTTCACGGGTGTTTTCCACCCGGTAGGACACCTTCTTGACCGGAGAATACAGGCTGTCGACCGGGATCAGACCGATCGGCGCGTCTTCCGGGCGGTTGCGGTCGGCCGCAACATAGCCCTTGCCGGTGTTGACGGTGAACTCCATGCGGATCTCCGCACCCTCGTCCAGCGTGCAAAGCACGAGATCCGGGTTGAGAACCTCGATGTCGCCCACCACCTGGATATCGCCAGCGGTCACGACACCCGGGCCCTGCTTGCGCACGACCATGCGCTTGGGGCCTTCGCCCTGCATGCGGATCGCGATTTCCTTGATGTTCAGGACGATGTCGGTGACATCTTCGCGAACGCCGGGGATCGACGAAAACTCATGCAGAACGCCGTCGATCTGGACGGCGGTGACGGCCGCGCCCTGGAGCGACGACAGCAGAACCCGGCGCAGGGCGTTGCCAAGCGTGAGACCGAAGCCGCGTTCCAGCGGCTCCGCGATCACCACACCGAGCAGGCGCGCGTCATGACCCGGCTTTACCTCAAGCTTGTTCGGCTTGATCAGTTCCTGCCAGTTTTTGTTAATGCTCAAATCTCGTTCCTCCGGCTGTCCCGCCGCGGCCCGAAAGCCACGGCCATGCTGTGCCATGAGAAGGGAGTGATACGCCTGAAACTCAGACGCGGCGGCGCTTGCGCGGACGGCAACCGTTGTGCGGGATCGGAGTCACGTCGCGGATCGACGTCACCATGAACCCGGCAGCCTGAAGGGCACGCAGAGCCGACTCACGACCCGAACCCGGACCGCGGACCTCGACCTCAAGCGTGCGCATGCCGTGCTCGGCAGCCTTCTTCGCGGCGTCTTCCGCGGCAACCTGCGCGGCGTAAGGGGTCGACTTGCGCGAGCCCTTGAAGCCCATGGCGCCAGCCGACGACCAGGAAATCGTGTTTCCCTGCGCGTCAGTGATGGTGATCATGGTGTTGTTGAACGTCGAGTTCACATGCGCGACGCCGGACGAAATGTTCTTTCGTTCGCGACGCCGGACGCGCGTGGTTTCCTTAGCCATTTTTCTATCCTTTGCTCGATCTCGTCACCGCCGTGGTTCGGCGGCTCCACCGGGCCGTACGTTCCGATGAATTACTTCTTCTTGCCGGCAATCGCCTTCGCCGGGCCCTTGCGGGTGCGGGCGTTGGTGTGCGTGCGCTGGCCGCGGACCGGAAGACCGCGACGGTGGCGCAGGCCACGGTAGCAGCCAAGGTCCATCAGACGCTTGATGTTCATTGCCACTTCGCGGCGCAGGTCACCTTCCACGATGTAGTCGCGGTCGATGGTCTCGCGCATGGCAAGGACTTCGGCGTCCGAAAGCTCGTTGACGCGGCGCTCGGGCGCGATGTTCACCTTGGAGATGATCTCCTCGGCGAACTTGGGGCCGATGCCGTGAATGTACTGAAGCGCGATGACGACGCGCTTGTTCGTCGGGATGTTTACACCTGCAATACGGGCCAATGCCGTCTCCATGTTTTGGGGGCTTCATGGCTGAAGCGCCACCGGGGTTGCCCCGCGTCCGGTGGAGGCCGGCCCATGCGGGGAAGAAAAACTGCACGAACGCATCCGCGTCCCGCGCGCATGGCGCGGACCCGGATGCGTACATTAGGGCAGGTCGCGAGGCTTAGACCTCTCTGCCAACCGCGTCAAGCACGGAATCGATCTGTGCCGAGACCTCGTCGATCGACTTCATGCCGTCGACAGTTTTCAGCTGGCCGCGTCCGCGATAATAGGGCGCAACGACTGCGGTATCGCGGTTGTAAGCCTCAAGGCGCTGCTTGAAGACTTCCGGATCGTCGTCCTTGCGCACCGGCTGGCCGTTGGCCTTGGCCTCGGCCGCGCGCTTGACGATCCGCTCGACCAGTGCGGACTGGTCGACCTCGAGTTCGAGCACGAGATCAAGCGTCATGTTCTTCTCGGCCAGCATCGCGTCGAGCGCCTCGGCCTGGGCCACCGTGCGCGGGAACCCGTCGAGGATGAAGCCCTTCTCGGCGTCCGGCTCCTCTATCCGGTCGGCGACGATGCCGATGACGATGTCGTCCGACACCAGCCCGCCGGCATCCATCACCGACTTCGCCTTCAGCCCGACCGGCGTTTCGGCGGCAACCGCCGCCCGAAGCATGTCACCCGTCGACAGTTGCGGAATGCCATGCTTCGCCACCAGACGCGCGGCCTGGGTGCCCTTGCCGGCACCCGGCGGTCCGAGAAAAATCAGCCTCATCTACGCTTCCCCCTGAGCTTCGATTTCTTCACCAGTCCCTCATACTGATGCGCAAGCAGATGGCCCTGGATCTGGGATACCGTATCCATGGTCACGCTGACGACGATCAGAAGGGAGGTGCCACCGAAGTAGAACGGAACGCCCGTCGCGGAAATGAGGAATTCGGGTAATAGACAGACCAGAACAATGTAGATGGCGCCAACCACGGTGATACGGGTCAACACGTAGTCAATATACTGCGCGGTCCGTTCGCCCGGACGGATGCCCGGAATGAAGCCGCCATGCTTCTTCAGATTGTCCGCCGTATCCGCCGGATTGAACACGATCGCCGTGTAGAAGAAGCAGAAGAACACGATCAGCACCGCATAGAGCAGCATGTAGAGCGGCTGGCCGTGACCGAGCAGCGCCGTGACGGTGGTCAGGATGCTGTTCTCGTCGCCCGTCGTGCCGAGACCCGACAGCGTCGCCGGAACCAGCAGCAGGGACGAGGCGAAAATCGGCGGGATCACGCCGGCCGTGTTCAGCTTGAGCGGCAGGAACGACGTGTTGCCCTCGAACATCCGGTTGCCCATCTGGCGCTTCGGATACTGGATCAGCAGGCGCCGCTGCGCGCGTTCCATGAACACGATGATGGCGATCACGACGATCGACAGCAGGATGATGGCGATGATGATCGGGGTCGCGAGCGCGCCCTGGCGGCCGAGTTCCAGCGTCGAGGCGATCGCCGAGGGAAGCCCCGCGACAATGCCCGCGAAGATGATCAGCGAAATGCCGTTGCCGATGCCGCGCGCGGTGATCTGCTCACCGAGCCACATCAGGAACATCGTGCCGCCAACGAAGGTGATCACCGCCGAAATGCGGAAGAACCAGCCCGGGTCGAGGACGACATTGGCCGCGCTCTCCAGCCCGACCGCGAGGCCGTAAGCCTGGAAGGTGGCAAGGACGACCGTCCCGTAACGGGTGTACTGGTTGATCACCTTGCGGCCCTGCTCGCCCTCCTTCTTGAGCTGTTCCAGCGAGGGAACAACGGAGGTGAGAAGCTGGATGATGATCGATGCGGAGATATACGGCATGATGCCGAGCGCCAGGATCGCCATGCGCTCGACGGCACCGCCCGAGAACATGTTGAACAGGCCGACGATGCCCTGCTGCGCCTGGCCGAAGGCCTGGGCGAAGGCTTCGGGATTGATCCCCGGCAGCGGCACGTAAGTGCCGAACCGATACACAAGAAGCGCACCCAGTGTGAACCAGATACGCTTCTTCAACTCTTCTGCCTTGGCGAAAGCTGAGAAATTCAGATTAGCCGCTAGCTGTTCGGCAGCTGATGCCATTCCAGGCTCCGGTCAAATATGCGTGCAGGAACAAGGGAAAACCCAGGCTTATTCAGCCTGGGCTCCGATAATCGTGACTTTGCCGCCAGCCTTCTCGACCGCGTCGATGGCAGCCTTGGAGGCGCCTGCGATCTCGAAGGAAACAGCGCCCTTCAGGGCCCCGTCGGAAAGCAGGCGGACACCGTCCTTGACCCGGCGGATGACGCCGGCGGCCTTGAGGGCCTCGGCCGTCACCGTCTGGCTCGCGTCGAGCTTGCCGGCATCGATCGCGATCTGGATGCGACCGAGGGAAACCACCGTGAAGGACTTCGCGAAGATGTTCGTGAAGCCGCGCTTCGGCAGGCGACGATGCAGCGGCATCTGGCCGCCCTCGAAGCCCTTGATCGCGACGCCCGAACGGCTCTTCTGACCCTTGACGCCACGGCCACCGGTCTTGCCCTTGCCGGAGCCGATGCCGCGACCGACGCGCATGCGGTCCTTCGTGGCACCCGGATTGTCCCGGAGTTCATTCAGTTTCATCATCTATCTCCCCGCATCCCTCACGCGTCTTCGACGACGCGGACGAGATGCTGAACCTTCCGGATCATGCCGCGTACTTCCGGCGTGTCCTTGAGCGTCGAGCGGCGGTGCATCTTGTTCAGTCCGAGCCCGATCAGCGTCGCGCGCTGATCCTTCGGACGACGCAAGGGGCTGCCAACCTGCTCGACCGTAACGGTCTTATCAGTGTTCGCCATGGAACCAAGCCTTTCTCAAGCTGGGGTCGATGCACGCAAAGGTCAAGCCTCGGCGGCAGACTGCGCGCTATCGTCGATGTCGCGGCGACGAGCCTGGACCTGCGAAACCTTGAGACCGCGACGAGCCGCGACCGAACGCGGGCTGTCCTCATGCTTCAAGGCGTCGAAAGTGGCGCGCACCATGTTGTAGGGGTTCGCCGAGCCCAGCGACTTGGCAACGACGTCCTGGACGCCGAGGGTCTCGAACACCGCACGCATCGGGCCGCCGGCGATGATGCCGGTACCGGCCGGAGCAGCCCGCAGGATCACTTTGCCCGCGCCGTGACGTCCGTTGACGTCGTGGTGCAGGGTGCGGCCCTCGCGCAGCGGCACGCGGATCATCGACCGCTTCGCGGCTTCCGTTGCCTTGCGGATCGCTTCCGGCACTTCACGGGCCTTGCCGTGACCGAAGCCGACGCGGCCCTTCTGATCGCCAACCACCACAAGTGCGGCAAAGCCGAACCGGCGGCCACCCTTGACGACCTTGGCGACGCGGTTGATGTGAACAAGCTTGTCGACGAATTCGCTGTCGCGCTCGTTCCGATCGCCTCCGCGATCCCGATTATCCTGTCTCGCCATAATTTTCGCTTCCGTTTGTCTGTGAGCGTCTTTCAACGACGATCAGAATTCCAGTCCGCCCTCACGAGCCGCATCGGCAAGAGCCTTGACGCGCCCGTGGTACATGTAACCGCCGCGGTCGAACACCACCTGGGTGACGCCGGCCGCCTTGGCACGTTCGGCAAGCATCTTGCCAACGGCCTCGGCCGCGGAAGTGTTGCCGCCCGACTTGAGAGCGGAGCGGAGATCCTTGTCGACGCTCGACGCCGAAGCGAGCGTATGGCCCTTGGCGTCGTCGATGATCTGCGCATAGATTTGCTTGGAAGAGCGATACACCGACAGGCGCGGACGCCCGTTGAGTACCTTCTTGATCGAACGACGGACGCGGTCGCGGCGGCGTTCGAAGCCTGATTGTGTCTTCGCCATGATCCGGTCCGTTACTTCTTCTTGCCTTCCTTGCGGACGATATATTCGCCCGCGTAGCGAATGCCCTTGCCCTTGTAGGGCTCGGGCGGACGGTAATCGCGGATTTCCGCCGCGACCTGTCCGACGCGCTGCTTGTCGATGCCCGTGATCACGACTTCCGTGGGCTTCGGACATGCCACATCGATGCCTTCCGGCATCGGATGCACGACGTCATGCGAAAAACCGAGCGCGAGCTGCAGGTTTCTGCCCTGCACCTGTGCGCGATAACCGACGCCGGTGATTTCAAGGCGCTTCTCGAAGCCCTTGCTCACCCCGGTCACGAGGTTTTCGACCATCGTGCGGGACATGCCCCACATCGCGCGCGCCGGCTTGCTGTCGACCCGCGGATTGACCTTGATTCCATCGTCCGTCATTTCGACCAGAACGAGATCATTGACCACGAAGGAGAGTTCCCCCTTCGGACCCTTGACCGCTACCGTCTGGCCGTTGATCGTTGCCGTTACCCCGCTCGGCACGGGGACTGGCTTCTTGCCAATTCGAGACATATGACCAACCTGTCCAGTTTACCTTGCAAGTGAACCCTGCTGCATCAGAAGATGCGGCAGAGCACCTCGCCACCAACGTTTTGCTCCCGCGCATCATGGTCGGCCATGACACCGCGCGGCGTCGACAGGATCGACACGCCCAGGCCATTGGCAACCCGCGGGATATTCTTGACGGAGGAATAGACCCGCCGTCCCGGCTTGGAGATCCGCTCGATGGAGCGGATGACCGGTTCGCCGTCAAAGTACTTCAACTCGATCTCGAGCTCAGCCTTGCCGCCGTCGAATTCCACAGCCGAATAGCCACGGATATACCCTTCCGACGCAAGCACGTCGAGCACATGTTCGCGCAATTTCGACGCGGGCGTAGAGACCTTGCTCTTGCGCCGCATCTGAGCATTGCGGATCCGGGTGAGCATATCGCCCAAGGGATCGGAAATCGCCATCGGACTCTCCTTACCAGCTCGACTTCACGAGGCCCGGGACCAAGCCCTTGGAGCCCAGCTCGCGAAGCGCAACACGCGACATCTTCAGCTTGCGATAGTAGCCGCGGGGGCGTCCTGTCACTTCACAACGGTTGCGAACACGCACCTCCGCGGAATTCCGCGGCAGCTTGGCGAGCTTCAGCCTTGCGGCGTAACGCTCTTCAAGCGACAGGCTGTCGTCCTTCGCAGCCGCCTTCAGCGCGGTGCGCTTCTCGGCGTATTTCTTAACGAGCCGCTCGCGCCGCTTGTTCTTCTCGATCGCGCTCTTCTTCGCCATCGTCTGTCCTCGTTCTTTTCCCGCTCGATTACTTGCGGAACGGGAAGTTGAACGCGCGCAGAAGCTCGCGCGCCTCGTCATCGTTGTCCGCGGTGGTGCAAACAATCACGTCCAGGCCCCAGATCTGGTCGACCTGGTCGTAATTGATTTCCGGAAACACGATATGTTCCTTCACGCCCATTGCGTAGTTTCCACGGCCGTCGAAGCTCTTGGCATTCAGGCCGCGGAAGTCACGAACGCGCGGCAGCGCAATCGTGATCAGGCGATCGAGAAATTCGTACATCCGCTCACCGCGCAGCGTCACCTTTGCGCCAAGGGGCATGCCTTCACGAACCTTGAAGGTCGCGATCGACTTGCGGGCCTTGGTGATGACCGGCTTCTGACCGGCGATTTGCGCAAGATCCTCGGCAGCGATCTTGGCCTTCTTGCTGTCGGCCACCGCCTCGCCGATACCCATGTTGAGAACGATCTTCTCAAGCGCGGGAATCTGCATCGGATTCTTGTAGTTGAACTTTTCCTGCAGCTGCGGACGGATCTTTTCCAGATACTCCGTCTTCAGCCGCGGCAGGGTCTTGGACTCAGCCATCGATCAGATCTCCCGAACGCTTGGCCACGCGCACTTTGGTGCCGTCTTCCTTTACCTGGAACCCGACGCGAGTCGGCTTCCCGTCCTTCGGATCGGCAAGCGCCAGGTTCGACATGTGAACCGGCAGCTCCTTGCTGATGATCCCACCCTCGGACTGCGCCGTCTGGCGCTGGTGCCGGCGCACGACGTTGACGCCGCGAACCAGAGCCTTGTTGTCCTGCGGGGAAACCGAAATGATTTCGCCGGTCTTGCCCTTGTCGCGCCCCGTGAGCACGACAACGGTGTCGCCCTTTTTAATCTTGGCGGCCATTAGAGCACCTCCGGAGCGAGCGAAATAACCTTCATGTGGTTCTTCGCACGCAGCTCGCGCGGAACCGGGCCGAAGATACGCGTCCCCACCGGTTCCTTGTTGTTGTTAATCAGGACCGCCGCATTGCGGTCGAACCGGATCACCGAGCCGTCGGGACGGCGAATATCCTTCGCCGTGCGCACGACGACCGCTTTCATCACGTCGCCCTTCTTGACGCGGCCGCGCGGTGTCGCCTCTTTCACGCTGACGACAATGATGTCGCCGACGCTGGCATACTTCCGCTTCGAGCCGCCGAGCACTTTGATGCACATGACACGACGGGCGCCGGAATTATCCGCCACGTCGAGGTTTGTTTGCATCTGAATCATGACTGGCCGCCTTGTTCTTCTCTCACCGTGTTCGCTTGCGAACGCCGGAAGTCATGTCAGTCCGCAGTCGACGTTTCGACAACGGTCCAGGTTTTGGTCTTCGAAATCGGCGCGCACTCTTGGATCTGGACGGTATCGCCCGTCTTGTGCGCGTTGGTCTCGTCATGCGCCCGATACTTCTTCGAGCGGCGAACGGTCTTCTTGAACAACGGGTGGGTGAAGCGGCGCTCCACACGAACCGTGACCGTCTTGTCGTTGGCGTCGCTCACCACAACGCCCTGCAGTACGCGTTTCGGCATAATGGTCTCCTTACGCGCTTGTTGCCACGCGCTTGTCGCGCATGATCGTCTGAATGCGCGCAATGTCACGACGCACCTGGCGCACACGCGCCGTATTCTCAAGCTGGCCGGTGGCCCGCTGAAAGCGCAGGTTGAACTGCTCTTTCTTCAGGCTCTCAAGGTCCGTTGCCAGCTCGTCCAAGGTCTTTGCCCGAACGTCCATGGCCTTCATGGCACTACTCTCCTGGTCCCGCCTTTAGTCGGCGATACGCTGAACGAAGCGGCACTTGATCGGCAGCTTGGCTGCAGCAAGGCGCATCGCTTCGCGTGCCGTGTCTTCCGGCACACCGTCGATCTCGAACATGATCCGACCGGGCTTGACCTTAGCGGCCCAATAGTCCGGCGAACCCTTGCCCTTACCCATACGCACTTCGGTCGGCTTCGACGACACCGGCACGTCCGGGAAAATCCTGATCCAAACACGACCCGCACGCTTCATGTGACGGGTCATGGCACGACGGGCCGCCTCGATCTGGCGTGCGGTCACCCGCTCCGGCTCAACGGCCTTGAGGCCGAAGGCGCCGAAATTGAGATCGGTTCCGCCCTTGGCGGTACCATGGATCCGGCCCTTGTGCTGCTTGCGGAACTTCGTTCGCTTCGGTTGCAGCATCTCTACTCTCTCGCTCTGCTACTGTCCAAGACCCGACTTGCTGCCCTTAGGCAGCGCGCCCGCGGTCGCGGCGTCCGCCGCCCTGGTTCGATCCGTCGCCCTCGACCGCACGGCGCTCATGCGCCATCGGGTCGTGCTCGAGGATTTCGCCCTTGAAGATCCAGACCTTGACGCCGCATGTGCCGTAGGCCGTATGGGCCGTGGACATGCCGAAGTCGATGTCCGCGCGCAGCGTGTGCAGCGGCACACGACCTTCGCGGTACCATTCGGTCCGGGCGATCTCGGCGCCGCCAAGACGGCCGCCGCAGTTGATCCGGATGCCCTGCGCGCCCATACGCATGGCGGACTGAACCGCCCGCTTCATGGCACGACGGAAGGCAACGCGGCGCTCCAACTGCTGCGAGATGCCGTCAGCAACCAGCTGAGCGTCGATCTCGGGCTTGCGCACTTCAACGATGTTGATGTGCACATCGGAGTTGGTGATCTGCGAAAGCGCCTTGCGGAGCTTCTCGATGTCCGCGCCCTTCTTGCCGATCACGACACCCGGACGACCCGAGTGAACCGAAACGCGGCACTTGCGGTGCGGACGCTCGACGACAACCTTGGACACGGCTGCCTGCTTCAAAGCCTTGAGGATATACTCCCGGATGCGGAAGTCCTCATGCAGCAGCTGGCCGTATTCACCCTTGTCCGCGTACCAGCGCGAATCCCAGGTGCGGTTGATGCCAAGACGCAGACCGATCGGATTTACTTTGTGTCCCATCAGGCGGTCTCCTCGACTTCGCGGACGACGATGGTGAGGTTCGAGAACGGCTTCTCGATCCGACCCACACGGCCACGGGCACGAGCCTGGAACCGCTTGATCACGAATGCCTTGCCGACATGCGCCTCGGCCACGACCAGGCTGTCGACATTGAGGTCATGGTTGTTCTCCGCGTTCGCGATCGCCGACATCAACGCCTTCTTGACGTCGTCGGAGATGCGCTTGCGCGAGAAGGTGAGATCGGACAGCGCCTTTTCCACCTTTTTGCCGCGGATGGTTTCCGCGACGAGGTTCAGCTTACGCGGAGAAACGCGCAGCATCCGGGCGACCGACTTCGCCTCATTGTCGGCGAGCGCGCGCCCGCCCTTCGGCTTGCCCATGGTTACTTCCTCTTCGCCTTCTTGTCGGCGCCATGGCCATAATAGGTGCGCGTCGGCGAGAACTCGCCGAACTTGTGACCGATCATGTCCTCGGACACCAGCACCGGAACGTGCTTCTGGCCATTGTAGACGCCGAAGGTCAAACCAACGAACTGGGGCAGGATCGTCGAACGACGGCTCCAGATCTTGATGACTTCGTTACGGCCCGACGCGCGGACCTTTTCTGCCTTCTTCAGCAGAAAGCCGTCAACGAACGGGCCCTTCCAAACTGAACGTGCCATGGTCGGCCCCTTTTACTTCTTGCGCGCGTGACGGCTGCGGACGATGTACTTGTCCGTGGCCTTGTTCGAACGCGTGCGCTTGCCCTTGGTCGGCTTGCCCCACGGCGTGACCGGATGACGGCCACCGGAGGTACGACCCTCACCACCACCATGCGGGTGGTCGACCGGGTTCATGGCGACACCACGCACGTGCGGGCGACGGCCCTGCCAGCGCGAACGGCCAGCCTTGCCGAGATTGATGTTGCCGTGGTCCGGGTTGGACACGGCGCCGATCGAGGCCATGCAGGTCCCGAGCACGCGACGCTGCTCGCCCGAAAGCAGGCGGATCGTCGTGTAGCCCTGGTCGCGACCGACGACCTGTGCGTAGGCACCGGCCGAACGTGCGATCTGTCCGCCCTTGCCGGGCTTCATCTCGACGTTGTGGACGATCGTGCCGACCGGAATGGACGCCAGCGGCATCGCATTGCCCGGCTTCACGTCGACCGACTTGCCGGCGATGACCTTGTCGCCGACGGCGAGACGCTGCGGAGCAAGAATGTAGGACAGCTCGCCGTCCTCATACTTGACCAGAGCGATGAACGCCGTCCGGTTCGGATCGTATTCGATCCGCTCGACCGTTGCCGACATGTCGAACTTGGTCCGCTTGAAGTCGACCAGGCGGTAGCGGCGCTTGTGCCCGCCACCACGGTTCGGCGCCGTCGTGCGACCGGTGTTGTTGCGACCGCCGGACTTGGTCAGACCTTCGGTCAGGCTCTTGACCGGCTTGCCCTTGTACAGCGACGAGCGGTCCACCTGGACCAGCTGGCGTCGACCGGGCGACGTCGGATTGAAGGTTTTGAGTGCCATTGTTCCCTCTCCGCCCTTACAGACCGGTTGTGACGTCGATGGACTGGCCGTCCTGCAGGGTCACGACCGCCTTCTTGACGTCGGACTGCTGGCCGATCCGCCCGCGGAACCGCTTCTGCTTGCCCTTGCGGACAAGGGTGTTCACTGCCGTCACCTTGACCCCGAAGAGCGCTTCGACAGCGGCCTTGATCTCGGGCTTCGTGGCGGTCGGCGAAACGTTGAACACGACCTTGTTCTGCTCGGACGCGAAAGTCGCCTTCTCGGTGATCACCGGGGACACGACCGTGTCATAGTGCTTGAGAGTGCTCATTTGAACCGCTCCTCCAGGGCCGACACCGCCGCCTTGGTCAACACCAGCTTTTCACGCCGCAGGATATCGTAGACGTTGATACCCTCGATCGGCAGAACGTCGATCGCCGGAATGTTCCGGGATGCGAGACGGAAGTTCGCGTCGACCTCGCTGCCGTCGATGATCAGCGCATTGCTGAGACCGAGCTTGGCGAAACGGGCGTAGAGCGCCTTGGTCTTGGCTTCCGAAGCCTTGGCATCGTCGACGATGATGATGCCGTCGCCCTTCAGCTTGGCCGAGAGCGCGTGCCGCAGGCCGAGCGCACGGACCTTCTTGGGAAGATCGTGGGCGTGGCTGCGAACGACCGGGCCGTGGGCCTTGCCGCCGCCGCGGAACTGCGGAGCCTTCTTGTTGCCGTGACGCGCGCCGCCCGTGCCCTTCTGGCGGACGAACTTCTTCGTCGTGCCGGAAATCTCCGAACGCTGCTTCGCCTTGTGCGTACCGGCCTGGCGACGAGCCAGCTGCCAGCGCACCACGCGGTGGATCAGGTCGGTGCGCGGCTCGAGACCGAAGATCTCGTCCGACACCGTGATCGAACCGGCGGCAGCCCCGTCGAGGGTCTTTACCTCAAGTTCCATCACTCGCTCTCCTTCTCGACTGCAACAGCAGCCTCGACCGCGCGGAAGGCACCCGGCATCGGAACGCCGTCCGGAAGCGCCTTCTTGACCGCGTCGCGGATGACGATCCAGCCACCCTTCGATCCCGGGACTGCGCCCTGGATCATGATCAGGCCGCGCTCCACATCGGTGCGGACGATCTTGAGGTTCTGCGTGGTCACCTGCTCGGCACCCATGTGCCCGGCCATCTTCTTGCCCTTGAACACCTTGCCGGGGTCCTGGCACTGGCCGGTCGAACCGTGCGAACGGTGCGAAATCGACACACCGTGCGAGGCGCGAAGGCCGCCGAAGTTGTGCCGCTTCATGGCACCGGCGAAACCCTTACCGATCGAGGTGCCCGTGACATCCACGAACTGGCCCTCGACGAAATGGTCGGCCGTGATTTCGGCACCGACATCGATCAGGTTGTCCTGCGAGACGCGGAATTCCGCGAGCTTGCGCTTCGGCTCAACCTTCGCGACGGCGAAGTGCCCGCGCATGGCGCGCGGCGTGTTCTTAACCTTGGCCAGTCCGGCGCCAACCTGCACCGCAACATAACCGTTTTTCTCTTCCGTCCGGTGGGCGATTACCTGACAGTTTTCGAGCTTCAGCACCGTCACCGGCACATGCTCACCCGCATCGTTGTAGATGCGCGTCATACCCACCTTCTGTGCGATCACTCCAGAACGCATATCGGCGTGTCCCCTTGTGAGCGCCTTACAGCTTGATCTCGACGTCGACACCAGCGGCGAGGTCGAGCTTCATCAGCGCGTCCACGGTCTGCGGCGTCGGATCAACGATGTCGAGAAGACGCTTATGCGTGCGCATCTCGAACTGATCACGGCTTTTCTTGTCGATATGCGGACCACGAAGCACTGTGTACTTCTCGATCCGCGTGGGCAGCGGCACGGGGCCGCGCACTTGTGCACCGGTCCGTTTCGCCGTGCTGACGATCTCGCGGGTCGAGGCATCGAGAACTCGATGATCGAACGCCTTGAGACGGATCCGAATGTTTTGACCGTTCATGTCCAAATCCCCATGCGGTCCGCGGGCGGACTTGAGTGTCCGTCCCGCGGGTCTCGCGGATTACTCGATGATCGACGCGACGACGCCGGCACCGACCGTGCGGCCGCCTTCGCGGATGGCGAAGCGAAGTCC
>NZ_JAIVMF010000023.1 GCF_020176715.1 Stappia stellulata
ACGGCAGGCAGCTCACTCTGGCTGCGGGCCAGAACCGCCGCAATCTTGCGTGCCCCCCATGCCGGGTGCTCCTCGCGCACACGCACCACCGCCTCTTCCCAAGCCGCGCTCACCCGCTGCGGGCTCGACTTCGGACGCCGGCTGCGATCATCAAGCCTCTCGCCCGCCGCAAACCGGCGAAGCCACTTGTATCCCGTCTGTGCGCGGATCCCGAACCGCCGGCACAACTCTCGCCGGTTCACACCTTCAAGCCGCGCAAGGCGCACAAACTCTTCTCGCTGTTCCATGATCGACACCTGTGACCAGGGCATGGCCGCCTCCTCAACGGGACTCATGCCAAACGTGTCAACCATCTCCATGAACACATGTCACCTATGTCACCGGTCTGAACACTTGATCGGGGATCCATTCGTTTCCAGAGTGAATTCGGGGTCTCGCAGACCTCGAGCTTGCGTCGCCTCACGTCCCCCGCGGCTTCGCCCGTGCGGTGGCTTGCGCGGAGAGGGGATCGTCTGGCCAGGGGTGTTTTGGATAGCGGCCCTTCATCTCCGATTTCACCGCCGCCCAGGAGCCGCGCCAGAAGCCGGGAAGATCCTTCGTGATCTGGATCGGCCGGTGAGCCGGCGACAGCAGTTCCAGGATCAGCGGCACCCGCCCGTCGGCAATCGCTGGGTGCGTGTCGAGGCCGAAGAGCTCTTGCACGCGGATGGGAAGTGTCGGTCCTTCCTCACGCGAATAGTCGATGGCGACGCGAGATCCGGACGGGGCGTCGAACTGCGCCGGCGTCAGGCGCTCCAGCTCCGCCATGCGGTGCTGCGGCACAAGGCCCGCAAGCGCAGTGCCCAGAAGCCGAGCGTCGATCTCGGATGCCTTGGTGATCCCGGCGAGATAGGGCGCGAGCCAGTCGTCCATCGTCTCCGTCAGCGCGTCGTCTGAAAGATCTTGCCAGTCGTTTGCTCCCGTTTCGCCAAGCATCCGGCGCAACATCGCGACCCGGCCGCGCAAGGCCTTTTGAGCCTTCGACCAGTTGAGCGCGCCGGCACCGCGCGTCTTCAGATGCTCGGCAAGCGCCGTCGCGACGGCCTCCGGGTCCGGCGCCGGCTCGACGTCCTCGGCAAGCACCAGACGCTCGAAACGGCGGATGCGCCGCGCCCGCACGGCACCCGACGCATCGCAGGCAACGCGAGTTTCGCTGACGATCTGCTCCGCAAAGAGCACCTCGATCTCCTCGCGGGAGATCGGCGCGGCCAGCAGGATCCGCCCGCGCGCCGCCGTGCCCTGCACCTCGGCAAGCACGAGGAAGGGTTCGCGGGCGAGCGCGTCGGTTTCCTCCAGCCGGGCCGCGCGTCCATTGGCCATGCGAAAGCCGCCGCGCCCGTCCTGCGCCTGTGCCACCCGGTCGGGAAAGGCGAGCGCCAGCACCGGACCGCAGGCGTCAGGGTCGGTGTCTCCGACGGCAACGCCCGCCGCCTCGCGCCAGCGTGCGGCAAGCGCACGCGCGGATTTCGCGCGCGGATCCTTCGCCCGGCGGAAGGCGGAGAGCCGGCCGCGCAGGTCGCTGTCCCGGCCGCCAAGCCCCTGTTCCGACAACAGCGCGGCGATCTCCGATGCAAGCCCGCCATGGCCCTCGCGTCCCGCCGCGACCAGCATATGCGCCAGACGTGGCGGCAAGGCGAGCTGCATCATCCGCTTGCCCTCCTCCGTCAGGAGCCCGCCGGCATCCAGCGCGCCGAGAGAGGTCAGCAGCATGATCGCCTGGGACCAGGCACCGGAAGGCGGCGGATCGAGAAACCGCAAGGCGGCTGGATCCGCCACGCCCCAGGCGGCGAGGTCGAGGGCAAGGCGCGACAGGTCCGCCTCCAGGATCGCGGGCCGATCGTCGGCGGCAAGGGCGGCGGTCTGCGGTTCGTCCCAAAGCCGGTAGCACAGACCCGGCTCCATGCGCCCGGCGCGGCCCCGGCGCTGGTCGGCGGCGGCACGCGAGACGCGAACGGTTTCCAGCCGCGTCAGCCCGGTCGCCGGCTCGTAGACGGGAACCCGCGACAACCCGCTGTCGATCACGACCCGCACGCCCTCGATGGTGAGCGAGGTCTGGGCGATGGCGGTCGCGAGCACCACCTTGCGCCGGCCGTCGGGCGCGGGGCGGATCGCGGCGGTCTGCTCCGCGCCGGTCAGCGCGCCGAAAAGCGGGGCGAGATCGGTGTCGGGCGGCAGATGCCCGGCAAGAAGATCGGCCGCGCGGCGGATCTCGCCCTGTCCCGGCAGGAAAACCAGGATCGACCCGCGCTCCTCGGCAAGAGCCTTGCGGACGGCCATGGCCGCCTGATCGGCGGGCCCCTTGCGCGGGTCGCGCCCGAGATAGACCGTCTCGACGGGAAAGCTTCGCCCGGCGCAGGCAATCACCGGCGCGCCGTCGAGATGCGCGGCGATCCGCTCCGCGTCGATGGTCGCCGACATGATCAGGAGCCGCAGGTCCTCGCGCAGCGCGGCTTGCGCATCGAGCGCCAGCGCCAGGCCGAGATCGCCATCGAGCGAGCGTTCGTGAAACTCGTCGAAAAGCACGGCGGCGACGCCGGAAAGCTCGGGATCGTCGAGGATCATGCGGGTGAAGACGCCCTCGGTGACGACCTCGATGCGGGTCTTCGCCGAAACCCGGGTTTCCAGCCGCACACGCAGGCCGACGGTTTCGCCGACGCTTTCGCCAATCAGCCAGGCCATGCGCTGGGCCGCCGCGCGCGCCGCGAGCCGGCGCGGTTCGAGCAGGATGATGCGCCCCTGCGGGTCTGTCTCCCCGCGCCAGGGCGCGTCGAGGAGGGCAAGCGGCACGACCGTCGTCTTGCCGGCGCCGGGTTCCGCGACGAGCACGGCACGGGTGTTCGTCTCAAGCGCTGCGGTGAGATCGCCGAGAACCGCGTCGATCGGCAGCGCGGGTCTGGAAATCTCGCTCAAGCTCATTTGGGACGGTCGGCTGCGGCGCGTGTCCACATCCGGCCGTCCAGGTCGACCGCGAACCTGTCGGGCGTGCGGGCGAAATCGGCGAGCCCTTCGAGGGCCGGCGCGTCGTGGCGGACGAGAAACGTCGGGATGGTTGCCATCAGGGCGTCATGCGGGACCTTGGCCTCGAAGGCGGCGCGATATCCGCCATCGACCAGATGGCGCTCGATGCGGGGTGGAATGCCGCCGCCAAGGAACACGCCGCCACGAGCCAGGAAGGTGAGCGCGAAATCGCCGGCGACGCGTCCGAGCGCATGGGCAAAGAGCGCCAGCGTGCGGTTGGCGATCTCGTCGCCGGCATCGGCGGCGCTGGTGACGTCGCCGGGCGCTGAAAAGTCGCGGGTCGCGCCTTCGGCGGCACACACCGCCCGCGCCAGCCGCAGCAGTCCGGAGCCGCTGATGATCTGTTCGGCTCCGATGCGCCCGCCGACGCGCTCGATATGCGGCCAGACGCGATAGTCCTCCGCACTCACCGGGCCGAGTTCCACGTGGCCGCCTTCGCCGGGAACCGGCACCCAGCGGCCGGCGGCATGGATCATCGCCGCGGCGCCGAGGCCCGTGCCGGGGCCAAGCACCACCTGCGGGGCTTGTGCGATCCGCGTTCCCGGTCCGATCTGCTGCAGATGGTCGCCGTCGAGCCCGGGGAGCGCCAGCGCCTGGGCCTCGAAATCGTTGAGAACCAGGACCCGGTCGAGGTCGAGCTCCGCCATCAGCTTGCGCGGCTCGATCACCCAGTCGGCGTTGGTGAGCGGGATGCGCTCCCCTGTCACCGGTCCGGCGACGGCGAGCACCGCCGAGCGCGGGCGCGTCGCGCCCTCCAGCGGCAGCGCGGCCCGCGCCGCCTCGAAAAAGCCGGCGTGATCCGCTGTCGGCACGCGCGCGGCCGCGCCGGTCGGCGCGTCGGCGGCGGCGACAAGCGCAAAACGGGCGTTGGTGCCGCCGATGTCGGCGACCAGGACGGGAAACGGGAAGGCCGCGTGCGGAATCGGGCTTGCGGTCATGACTTTCCGCGCGGGATTTCCGGTGTCTTCGATGTGGTCGACAGTCCGGCAAGCCGCGCCGAGCGCAGAAGGATTTCCGCCGTCGCCGGATTGAGCGCCATGGGAATATTGTAGACCACCGCAAGCCGCATCAGCGCCTTGACGTCGACGTCATGCGGCATTGGCGACAGCGGATCGACGAAGAAGATCAGTCCGTTGAGCCGGCCTTCCGCGATCATCGCGCCGATCTGCTGGTCGCCGCCGAGCGGGCCGCTTTTCAGCCGCAGGATCTCCAGAGCCGGACAGGCATCGGCGATGCGCCCGCCGGTGGTGCCTGTGGCAACCAGCGTGTAGGCGGCGAGCTTGTCGAGATGCGCGCTCGCGAAGGCGACCATGTCGTCCTTCTTGGCATCATGCGCGATCAGCGCGAGCGCGGGACGCGGCAGGTCTGAACGGGGCAGGATGTCGGGAAGCGATCCGGTCACGGCTGGGTCCTGTGTTCACGCGGAGGGCGCGGCAAACGCCGACGTTCCGTTTACCCGTTTCCGCCGTCCGTTGGAACCCGTCTGGCCGTGCGGAGACGCTCCGAAAGGGGATCGCCCCCGCTGGCCGGGGCGCCGTCAATCGTACAGCCCGCAGTTGACCGGCTTGCGTGCGCTGGCCTGCATCACCAGCGGTTTTTCGGGCACCAGCCCGGCGATCTCGAGCACGAGCTTCATGCGGATGGCATCGGCGAATTGTGCCTTGGAGTGCACCGGCACGAAGAAATGCCCCGGCCCGCCGATCACGCAGTCCTCATAGTAGCGATCGAT
Source organism: Stappia stellulata (assembly GCF_020176715.1). GTDB lineage: Bacteria > Pseudomonadota > Alphaproteobacteria > Rhizobiales > Stappiaceae > Stappia. Next base: position 4,787 of record NZ_JAIVMF010000023.1, read on the forward strand.
GTTCAGCATCGCCTGCCACGCCGTCTCGTTGCTTTTCAGCATCAGGGGCAGGCCGTTGATGGTGATGCCGGCGGCGACTGCGCGGTCGCGGTAGAGCGTGACGGCGCCGCCCTGGTTGTTGGGGCCGTCGCCGGAAATGTCGATGACCTTGCGCAGCCCCTGAAAGCGGTTGCCCTCGACCATCGCCACGGCGTGTTCCAGCGCGGAGGCGATTGAGGTGCGCCGGCGCTGGTTCAGCGGCGCCTCGGCGACCTTGGCGGCAAAGGCGGCAGCGGTGGCGGCATCGCTGATCACCGACCAGTCGGCGACGATGAACTGCTCGCCGGCGCCGCCCCATTCCATGTAGGAAACGGCGATGCGCCCGGTCGGGCCGTAGCGGATGGCGTCGAGCACCTCGCGCGAGGTGAGGGCCGCGACATAGCCGGCGCGCTGGATTTCCTGTTCCTCGGTGTCCATCGACTGCGAGATGTCGACGGCGAGCACCAGCTCGACATCGACCTCGGCGCCCGGATCGTAGCCATATCCAAGGGTCTGTGCATCGGCGTTGCGCAATGTGACGGCAAGGCCGAGTGAGGCTGCCAACAGCGCGACCAGCGCGCCGCGGAGGAGGACAAGGGCGGCGTCCCTTGCCGGAGAGGGGTGAACTGAAACGCGCATGGTCGAATTCTCCTTCAACCGATGTGACAAGCTCCCGCCTGTTCTGACGCCGTCTCCCTAAAAGCCCCTCCCGGGCTGTCTTCTCCTGCCGTGGTCGCGCCGCTCCCGGCAAAGGCGCGGGAGCGATGGGGTGCGCGGTGGCGACAATCGGACACCTGAAGGTTTGCAACGCAAGTGTCGTGCCATTGGCTGGCCGGAACGCCCTCGACCCGCCCGTTCGTTTCCCGTGCGGATGACGGATGGCGGCGGAAACTGCCGCAACGTCAATGGAAAAGCCTGAGCGAGAGGGCACGGGCAAAACCGCCGTGCGAGAGTGGCGCGCGCGCAGCTTGGCGCGACCGGGCCGGGCGATCCGTGGCGTCCGCTCTTGCAAAAGGCGAAACGCTCGGCAGGAATTGCCGCCCGTCGGGTATTTCATGCCTGCCGACCGGGCGCGCGCCGCTTGCTCCGCGGTGCGCTTTGCCGCCCGCAATTGCACAGATAACGCGCTTGACCTTGCAGAAACCGTCATGCAGTCTGTTTGAAAGAAATCGCAAGTGCTGAATATTTTTTCGGCTAGCGGGCACTCCGGATCGGCGCCAGAAAACGAGCGTCCGGGACACAATGTCAGTTCGGGGCAGGCGGCGAGGGAGGGGTGTGGCCATGCAACAGGGCGACTGGACCACGGATATGGCCATTCGCGCGGCATGGATGTCGTTTGTCGGTGGCGCCACCCAGGGCGAGATCGCGACCCGCCTCGGTATTTCCAACGCCAAGGTTCACAGACTGATCGCCCATGCGCAGCGCACGGGGCTGGTGCGGTTCCAGATCGCCGGCCGGCCGGCGGACTGTCTGGAGATCGAGGCGGCGCTGATCACCGAATGGGGACTGTCGTCCTGCCTGATCGCGCCGGACATCGGCGCCGGCGGCGATCATTCCGAAGACAGCGACATCCGCGCGATCGCCGCGCTGGCCGGCCCGCATCTTGCCAATCTCCTGTCCGGATCCGGCATCTCGCAGCTTGGCGTCGGCATGGGCCGCACGCTGAAGGCGACGGTGGAGCGGATGCCGCGCGTGCAGCGGCCCGATCTCAGGATCGTTTCGATCTCCGGATCGCTCACCCGCAAGCTGTCCGCAAACCCCTTCGACGTCGTGCAGCAACTGGCCGAACGCACCGGCGGAGAGGGCTTCTATCTGCCCGTTCCCTATCTGGCGGAAAGTGCCACCGAGCGGGACATGTTCCTCGGCCAGCGCAGCGTGCAGGCGCTGTTGGAGCGCGCGCGCGCCTCCGATCTTTTCGTCATCGGCATCGGCTCGGTGGAGGACGACGGCCATCTCATTCGCCGCGACCTGATTTCGCGCGACGAGCAGCGCGACCTGATCGCCTCGGGCGCGGTCTGCGACCTCATGGGGCGGTTTATCGGGCGCGACGGCACACTCGTCGGCGCGAAACTGGGAGAAAAGGCGGTTGGCCTGCCGTTCGAGGCGGTGCGCGGGTCGCGCGTCGTCGCGCTGTCGGGCGGCCTTGGCAAGCTTGAAGCGACGCGCGCGGCACTGCGCGCGGGGCTGATCACGGACCTGATTGTCGACGAAAGCCTGGGGCGCGCCCTGGTGTCGGCAAAGGGCGCACAACAGGCCCGCTCGGCATGACGCCGGCTGCGGGGAACAGGTGGAGGTTTTGCAGGTGATGAAACGCTACATTCTCGGCGTCGCGGCGGCGGCGCTTCTGTCCGGCACGGCGATGGCGGAAGAGTTCGCGCCGGCCCTCGTCTATGACATGGGCGGCAAGTTCGACAAGTCCTTCAACGAGGCCGCCTATACGGGCGCGGAGCGCTTCAAGACGGAAACCGGCATCGAGTATCGCGACTTCGAGATCCAGAACGACAGCCAGCGCGAGCAGGCGCTGCGCAATTTCGCCCGTCGCGGCGCCAATCCGGTGGTCGCCATCGGCTTTTCCCACGCAAATGCGCTGGAAAAGGTCGCCAAGGAGTTCCCGGACACGAAGTTCGCCATCGTCGACATGGTCGTCGAACTGCCGAACGTGCGCTCCATCCTGTTCAAGGAACAGGAAGGCTCCTACATCGTCGGCAAGCTCGCCGCGATGGCGTCGGAAACCGGCAAGGTCGGCTTTGTCGGCGGCATGGACATTCCGCTGATCCAGAAGTTCGCCTGCGGCTACAAGCAGGGCGTCATCGAGACCAATGCGGATGCGGAGGTCTTCCAGAACATGACCGGCACGACGGGTGCCGCCTGGAACGATCCGGTCAAGGGCGGCGAGCTGGCCCAGTCGCAGATGGATCGCGGCGCCGACGTGATCTACCACGCGGCCGGCGGCACCGGTCTCGGCGTGCTGCAGGCCGTGGCGGATGCCGGCAAGCTCGGCATCGGCGTCGACAGCAACCAGAACGCCCTGCATCCGGGCCAGGTGCTCACCTCCATGCTGAAGCGCGTCGACGTGGCGGTCGAGACGGCCTTCAAGGACGCGCGCGACGGCAACTGGACCTCCGGTTTCTACACGCTCGGGCTTGAGGAAGGCGGTGTCGACTGGGCGCTCGACGAGCACAACGAGGCGCTGATCACCGACGAGATGAAGGAAGCGGTCGCCCAGGCGCGCGCCGACATCATCTCCGGCAAGATCGAGGTGCATGACTACATGGCCACCAAGAGCTGCCCGTTCTGATCGAAGAAACGTGACGAAAACGGCCGTCCCGGTTTTCGGGGCGGCCGCAACGCGCAGGCAAGCCGGGGCGGACCGACGATGACCCTTTTGACTTGGAAAAGCTGCATTGGCGGTGCGGCGATGCTTCTCGCCGCGAGCGGTGGTGGTCTTGCCGAGCCGGCGCTTGTCTATTCCGTCGGCGGCAAGTTCGACGGCTCCTTCAACGAGGCGGCCTACCGCGGCGCGGAGCGCTATGCATCGGAGACCGGCGACAGCTACCGCGACTTCGAGATCGCCCGCGACGCGGAGAGCCTGCAGGCCCTGCGCAATTTCGCAAGGCGCGGCGCCGATCCGATCGTCGCCATCGGCTTCAACCAGGCCTCCGCCGTGTCGGGTGCCGCCGCCGATTTCCCGAATGCCAATTTCGCCATCGTCGACATGGTCGTGGATGCGCCCAATGTGCGCTCCGTCGTCTTTCGCGAGCATGAGGGCGCCTATATCGCCGGCCTGCTGGCGGCGATGGCGTCGAAGACCGGCACCATCGGCTTCGTCGGCGGCATGGATATTCCGATCATCCGCCGGTTTCTCTGCGGCTACCGCGAGGGCGCGGCGTCCGTCTCCGCCGATGTGCGGGTGATCTTCAACATGGCCGGCGACACGCCGGCGGCCTTCGCCGATCCCGCGCGCGGGGCGGAACTGGCGCGCAGCCAGATCGCGCGCGGCGCCGACGTGATCATCCAGGCGGCCGGCGGCACCGGCATCGGCGTGCTGCAGGAGGTGGCGGATGCCGGCAAGCTCGGCATCGGCACCGACAGCAACCAGAACGGCCTGCACCCGGGCCGGGTGCTGACCTCGATCCGCAAGCGCATCGACACCGCCGTCTTCAACAACTTCATGGATGTGCGTGACGGCCGTTGGACGCCGGGTGTGCAGGAACTGGGTCTGAAGGACGGCGGCATGGACTGGGTGCTGGACGCCGACAATCGCGCGCTGGTCACCCCCGCGATGGAGGCGGCGGCGCGCGACGCGCAGGCCGGCATCGCGGACGGGCGCATTTCGGTGCATGACACCATGCGCGACGGGGAGTGTCCGCTGTGAGCGAGCAACTTGCCATCGAGCTGGAGGGCATCGACAAGCGGTTCGGTGCGGTTCAGGCCAACAAGGACATCAACCTCAAGGTCAAGAAGGGGTCGATCCACGGCATCGTCGGGGAAAACGGCGCCGGCAAGTCGACACTGATGTCGATCCTCTACGGGTTCTATCATGCCGACGGCGGCGAGATCCGCGTCGACGGCAAGACGGTGACGATCGCCTCCAGCCAGGCGGCGATCGCGCTCGGCATCGGCATGGTGCATCAGCATTTCATGCTGGTGGACAATTTCACCGTGCTGGAAAACGTCATTCTCGGGGCGGAGGGCGGCGCACGGCTGTCCGAGGGCATCGGCCGCGCGCGGGCCGAGTTGAAGCGGCTGGAAGCGGACTACGACCTCAAGGTCGACCCGGACGCCATCACCGGCGATCTGCCGGTCGGGCTGCAGCAGCGGGTGGAAATTCTCAAGGCGCTGTTTCGCGGCGCCGACATTCTCATTCTCGACGAGCCGACCGGCGTGCTGACCCCGCCGGAGGCCGATCATCTCTTCCGCATCCTCCGGGTGCTGCGCGACGAGGGCAAGACCGTCCTTTTGATCACCCACAAGCTGCGCGAGATCATGGCCGTGACCGACGAGGTCTCGGTCATGCGGCGCGGCGAGATGGTCGCAACCCGCGAGACGTCGAAGACCTCCATGGGCGAACTGGCCGAACTGATGGTCGGGCGGCGGGTCCTGCTGGACGTGGAAAAGACCCCGGCGCAACCGGGCGCCCCGCTCCTGAGCGTCGAGGGGCTGAACGTGCGCGACGCGCGCGGCGTCGATGTGGTCAAGGACGTCTCGTTTGAGGTGCGCGCCGGCGAGATCGTCGGCATCGCCGGCGTCTCCGGCAACGGCCAGTCGGAACTGCTGGAGGCGATTGCCGGCATCCGCCCGGCGCGGTCCGGTATCGTCACCATCGACGGCACCCGCATCGACCTTGCCGCCGCGCGGCGCGATCCGGCGGAAATCCGCTCCTATGGTCTCGCCCATGTGCCGGAGGACCGGCACCGGATGGGGCTGGTGACGCGCTTCCACGAATACGAAAACGCCATCCTCGGCTATCATCGCGATCCCGCCTGCGGTCGCGGCGCCTTCCTCGATCTCGACGCCATCCGCGCCACCGCGCGCGCGGGCATCGAGAAATACGACATCCGCCCGCCCGACTGTTCGCTGAAGACGGCCAATTTCTCCGGCGGCAATCAGCAGAAGATCGTGCTGGCGCGCGAGATCGAGCGCGATCCGGCCGTGCTTCTGGTCGGCCAGCCGACGCGCGGCGTCGACATCGGCGCCATCGAGTTCATCCACAAGCGGCTCGTCGCGCTGCGCGACGCCGGCAAGGCGGTGCTGCTCGTCTCCGTCGAACTCGACGAGGTGCGCGCGCTCGCCGACCGGGTGCTCGTCATGTTCGACGGCCGGGTGGTGGGCGAACGCGCGCCGGAGACGGCGGAAAGCGAACTGGGACTTCTCATGGCGGGTGCGACGCAGGAGGCGGCGGAATGACGGCGGGTCAGATGCCGCGCTGGGCGGATTACATTCTCATGCCGGCGATCAACGTGGCGGCGGCCTTCTTCGTCTCCGGCCTCGTGGTGCTGGCGATCGGCGAGAACCCGATCGATGCGGTGCGCATTCTGGTGTGGGGCGCCTTCGGCTGGAACGAGGGCATCGGCTTCACGCTGTTCTACGCCACCAATTTCATCTTCACCGGTCTTGCCGTGGCGGTCGCATTTCATGCGAGCCTGTTCAACATCGGCGGCGAGGGACAGGCCTATATCGGCGGGCTCGGCGTCGCCTTCGCCTGTCTGGCGCTCGACCGCTTCGTGCCCTGGTGGGTGACCTTGCCCTTTGCCGTTGCGGGGGCCGCCGCCTTCGGCGCGGCCTGGGCCTATATTCCGGCCGTGCTTCAGGCCAAGCGCGGCAGCCATGTCGTCATCACCACCATCATGTTCAACTTCATCGCCGCCTCGCTGATGGTCTATCTGCTCGTCAACGTGATGGCGAAGGAAGGCTCGATGCAGCCGGAAACCCGCACCTTCGAGGAGGGCGGACGGCTTCCCCTGCTGGATACAATCCTGCCCGGCGTCGATTTCGGCTCCGCGCCGGCCAATCTCTCCTTCGTGCTGGCGCTTCTCGCCTGCGTCTTCACCTGGGTGCTGATCTGGCGCACCAAGCTCGGCTACGAGATCCGCACCTTCGGCGCCAACCAGACGGCGGCGATCTACGCCGGCATCTCGCCCGTGCGCATCACCGTCATCACCATGCTGATTTCCGGAGCCATGGCCGGCATGATGGCGGTCAACGAGATCATGGGGTCGCAGCACCGGCTGCTGATCGAGTTCGTTTCCGGCTACGGTTTCGTCGGCATTGCCGTGGCGCTGATGGGGCGCTCGCATCCGCTCGGCATTCTCTTTGCCGCGCTGCTGTTCGGCATGCTCTACCAGGGCGGCGCCGAGCTTGCCTTCGAGATGCCGGCGATCACCCGCGACATGATCGTGGTGATCCAGGCGCTGGTGATCCTCTTCGCCGGCGCGCTGGAGCATATGTTCCGCCCCGCCCTCATCAAGCTGTTCGGTGTGCTCTCCGCGCCGGCCACGCGACCGGCCTGAGGAGCACCGCCAATGTTCGACACGCTGATCCTCATTCTCGACAGCACGGTGCGGCTCTCCACGCCGTTGTTGCTGGCCGCCCTTGCCGGACTTTACTCGGAGCGCTCCGGCGTCTTCGACATCGGCCTTGAGGGCAAGATGCTGGGCGCGGCCTTTGCCGCCGGCGCCGCCGCCGCCGTCACCGGTTCCGCCTGGATCGGTCTGGGGGCCGGCATTCTGGTGTCCATCGCGCTTGCGCTTGTGCACGGGTTTGCCTGCATCACCCACCGTGGCAACCAGATCGTCTCCGGCGTGGCGATCAACTTCCTCGCCATCGGCCTGACGGCGTTGCTCGGCCAGGACTGGTTCCGCCAGGGCGGGCGCACGCCGCCGGTCACCGGCGATGCGCGCTTCGAGACCCTGGTCTTGCCCTTCGCCGATGCCTTGCGCGAGGTTCCGGTGATCGGCGGGATCTATTCCGAGCTTCTGTCCGGCCACAACGTCCTGGTCTACATCGCGTTTCTCGCCGTGCCCTTCACTTGGTGGGTGCTGTTTCGCACCCGTTTCGGCCTGCGCCTGCGCGCCGTCGGCGAAAACCCGGCCGCCGTCGACACCGCCGGCATCTCCGTCACCTGGCTGCGCTACCGCGCGGTGATCTGCACCGGCATCCTGTGCGGCATCGCCGGGGCCTATCTGTCGGTGGCGCAATCGGCGGGCTTCATCAAGGACATGACCGCGGGCAAGGGCTTCATTGCGCTCGCCGCGCTGATCTTCGCCAAGTGGAAGCCGGTGCCGGTGATGTTCGCCTGTCTGCTCTTCGGTTTCCTCGATGCGGTGGCGATCCGCCTGCAGGGACAGCAGGTGCCCGGCATCGGCGAAGTGCCGGTGCAGGCGATCCAGGCGCTCCCCTATATCCTGACCGTGGTGCTGCTGGCCGGCTTCATCGGCCGGGCCGTCCCGCCCAAGGCCGGCGGCACGGCCTATGTCAAGGAACGCTCATGAGCCGTTTCGACGACCTCTTCGCCGCCGCGCGTGCGGCGCGCGACAATGCCTATGCCGGATATTCCGGCTTTGCCGTCGGCGCGGCGGTTCTGACCGACGACGGACGGATCTTCGCCGGCAGCAATGTCGAAAACGCCAGCTTCCCGGAAGGCTGGTGCGCGGAGACGACGGCGCTGGGCGCCATGGTTGCCGCCGGCGGCCGCCGGGTGGTGGAGGTGGTGGTGACGGCCGATGCCGCCCTTTGCACGCCCTGCGGCGGCTGCCGCCAGCGGCTCGCCGAGTTCGCAGGCGATGACACGCCGGTGCATATCTGCAATGCCACTGCCTTGCGCCGGACCTTCCGTCTCGACGAGTTGCTGCCGGCGAAATTCGAACTGCATGAACGAAAGGACACCGCGTCATGAGCGGCTATGGACGCGAATGCGCCGAACAGGTCCGCGCCGCGCGCCCGGGCACCTACCGTCTCGGCATGGTGCTGGGCTCCGGTCTCGGCGCGCTCGCCGACGAGATCGAGGACGCCGTGCGCCTTCCTTACGCGCGGCTTTCGGGCTTTCCGGTGTCCTCCGTCTCCTCGCATGGCAGCGAGATCGTGGCCGGAACGCTCTCCGGCGTTCCCGTCGTCGTCCTGTCGGGGCGCGCGCATTACTACGAGAGCGGCAAGGCGGACGTGATGCGCACGCCGCTGGAGACGCTAAGGGAGCTTGGCTGCGACACGCTGCTCCTGACCAACGCGGCCGGAAGCCTGCGCGAGGACCTCGCGCCCGGAACGCCGATGCTGATTTCCGACCACATCAACTGGTCCGGTCTCAATCCCCTGATCGGCGAGGAAAGCGAGGCGCGCTTTCTCGACATGAGCGCGGCCTATGACCCTGAGCTGCGCGCCCGGCTTGCGGCCCTTGCGAAAGACGCCGGCATCACGGTGGGCGAGGGCGTCTACATGTGGTTTTCCGGCCCCTCCTTCGAGACGCCGGCGGAAATCCGCATGGCGCGGGGACTGGGCGCGGATGCGGTCGGCATGTCGACGGTGCCGGAGGTGATTCTGGCCCGCTTCATGGGCTTTCGGGTCGCGGCGATTTCGACGATCACCAACTATGGCGCCGGCCTGCAGGCGCATGCGTTGTCCCATGCCGAGACCAAGGCGACCGCATTGACCGCGGTCGATGCTCTGAAGACGCTGATCCGGCGTTTCGTGAAGGATCTTGCCGATGACTGAGATGACTGCCGCAGAAACAGCCGCTGCGACCGCCGCACGCGCCCTGCCGCTGGTCGACCTGACCAATCTGGACGATGGTTGCCAGGCGACTGACATCGATGCGCTGTGCAAGCGTGCCGTCACGCCGCACGGGCCGGTCGCCGCCGTCTGCATCTGGCCGCGCTTCGTCGGCCAGGCGGCGGCAGCGCTTGCCGGTACCGGCGTCCGGGTGGCGACGGTGGTGAATTTTCCGCAAGGCGGCGACGAGACGCTGAAGGTCGTTGCCGAAACGCGGCAGGCGGTCGCCGACGGCGCCGACGAGATCGACCTGGTCATGGCCTATCGCGCCTTCGTCGCCGGACGCCGCGGCTTTGCCGAGGAGCAGATCCGCCGGGTGCGCGCGGCCTGCCCGGAGGCGACGCTGAAGGTCATTCTGGAAACCGGCGAGATCGGCGATCCGCTGCTGATCCACGCGGCCTCCAATGTCGCGATCGGCGCCGGCGCCGATTTCATCAAGACCTCCACCGGCAAGGTTGCGGTCAACGCGACGCTGGAGGCGGCCGAAATCATGCTGACCCTGATCGAGGAAGTGCGCCGCGACAGTCTGATGGAGATCGGCTTCAAGCCGGCCGGCGGCATTCGCACCGTCGAGGACGCAAGCGCCTATCTTGCGCTCGCCGACCGGATTCTCGGGCCGAACTGGGTGTCGGCGGCAAGCTTCCGTTTCGGCGCGAGCGGACTGCTCGATGCGCTGCTGGCAGCCCTTGGCGATCCGCCAGACGACGGGCCGATCCCCCTCAAGGCAGGATATTGACCGCGATGCTCGCACAGGAACTCATCCGCAAGAAACGCGACGGCGGCACGCTGGATGCCGAGGAGATCGGTTTTTTCGTCAAGGGGCTGGTCGACGGATCGGTCACCGACGCGCAGGTCTCCGCGCTGGCGATGGCGATCATCTTCCGCAAGCTTTCCGCCGACGAACGCGTGGCGCTGACGCTCGCCATGCGTGACAGCGGCACCGTGCTCGACTGGTCCGACCTCGACCGGCCGGTGGTCGACAAGCATTCCACCGGTGGCGTCGGCGACAATGTGTCCCTGATGCTGGCGCCGGCGCTGGCCGCCTGCGGCGCGGCCGTGCCGATGATTTCCGGGCGCGGGCTTGGCCACACCGGCGGCACGCTCGACAAGTTCGACAGCATTCCGGGCTATGTGACGCAGCCCGACAATGCGCTGTTTCGCAAGGTGGTGGCCGACGTCGGCTGCGCGATCATCGGGCAGACCGCCGATCTCGCCCCGGCGGACAAGCGCTTCTACGGGATCCGCGATGTTACCGGGACTGTGGAGAGCGTCGACCTGATCACCGCGTCGATCCTGTCGAAGAAGCTCGCCGCCGGGCTTCAGGGGTTGGTGCTCGACGTCAAATGGGGCAGCGGCGCCTTCATGGCGACGCTGGAGGAGGCGATGGCACTCGCCGAAAGCCTCGTCGCCGTCGCCAATGGCGCGGGCTGCCGCACCACCGCACTCCTGACCGACATGAACGAGCCGCTGGCCTCTGCCGCCGGCAACGCGCTGGAAGTGCGCAATGCGGCCGATTTCCTGACCGGTCGTGCCATCGACAACCGCCTCTATGACGTCACCGTGGAGCTTGGCGGCGAGGCGCTGGTGACTGCGGGCCTCGCGCCCGACCGGGCGGCGGGCGCCGATGCGATGCGCAAGGTCTTTGGCAGCGGCGCTGCGGCCGAGCATTTCGCCCGCATGGTCACGGCACTTGGCGGTCCGGCGGATTTTTTGGAAAAATACGAGGCCTATCTGCCCTCCGCTCCGGTGGAGCGGGCGATCTATCCGGCGGAGGCCGGGACGGTTCTCTGCGTCGATGCGCGCGCCATCGGCGTTGCCGTGGTGGAGCTTGGCGGCGGGCGTCGGCGTCCCGAGGATACGATCGACCCGGCCGTCGGGCTGGAGCATCTGGCGGGCGTCGGACATTCCGTCGACAGCGACGCGCCGCTCGCCATCGTCCATGCCGCCGACGAGGCGGCTGCGGCGCGTGCGACGGAGATCGTGCAGAAAGCCTATCGCGTCGGTGCGCCGTCCCAGGTGGAGGACAGGCCGGTGATTGCCGGGCGGGTCGGTCCGTCGGGTTGATCGTTCGAACAACGAAAGACGGGACAAACCCGTCAGACTGCTGACAAAGAGGAAACCCCATGGCCCGCGCAATCCTGTGCGTATTGGACAGTTTCGGCATCGGCGGGGCTCCGGATGCGGCAAGCTTCGGCGACGAGGGCGCGAATACGCTCGGCCATATCGCCGCTGCCTGCGCCACCGGCGCGGCGGATCGCGACGGCCTGCGCAAGGGTCCGCTCGCGCTTCCCAACATGACGCGGCTGGGTCTGGCCCGTGCGGCACTTCTGGCGAGCGGCACCGCACCCGCCGGCCTCGATGTGGGTGTGGAGCCCGAGGGTGTCTGGGGCGCGGCGAGCGAGACCTCGCACGGCAAGGACACGCCCTCCGGCCACTGGGAAATCGCCGGCGTGCCGGTCACCTTCGACTGGGGCTATTTCCCTGACACCGAACCGGCCTTTCCGGCCGAACTGACCCGCGCGATTGTCGACAAGGGCGGCCTGCCCGGGATCCTTGGCGACAAACATGCCTCCGGAACGGTGATCATCGCCGAACTCGGCGAGGACCACATCGCGACCGGCAAGCCGATCTGCTACACGAGCGGCGATTCCGTCTTCCAGATCGCGGCGCATGAGACCCATTTCGGGCTGGAGCGTCTCTATGCGCTCTGCGAGACCGTGCGCGACCTGGTCGATCCCTACAACATCGGCCGGGTGATCGCGCGGCCCTTCGTCGGCGAGACGGCCGAGACCTTCGAGCGCACGGCGAACCGGCGGGATTACTCTGTCCTGCCGCCCGAACCGACGCTGCTCGACCGGGTGGTGGAGGCCGGTCGCCGGACGCATACGGTCGGCAAGATCGCGGATATCTTCGCGCATCAGGGGATCTCCACGGTGCGCAAGGCCGCCGGCAACATGGCGCTTTTCGACAAGACGCTGGAGGCGATGGAGGAGGCCGGCGACGGCGATCTCGTCTTCGTCAATTTCATCGATTTCGACAGCCTGTTCGGCCACCGCCGCGATGTCGCCGGCTATGCCGCAGCCCTTGAGGCGCTGGACGCCCGCCTGCCGGAACTGCTGGCGCGGCTGAAGCCCGGCGACCTGCTGCTTCTCACCGCCGATCACGGCTGCGACCCGACCTGGCGCGGCACGGATCACACCCGCGAGCGCATTCCGGTGATCGGCACGGGGCCCGGCATCCCGGCAACCGCCATCGGCGTGCGCGCGACCTTCGCCGACATCGGCGAGACGCTGGCCGCGCATCTGGGTCTGGCGCCGGGCCGGCACGGACAGGGGTTCCTGTAAACGACGACGCGTCTCCCAGACATGACAAGGACGGATGAATGATTGCACGCTCATTTGAGGCGCCCGCTGACGGTCGTTTGACGCCGGAGATGCGCACGGCCTATGCCGAGGACGGATTTCTCGTCCTGACGGGCTACAAGAGTTCTGAGGAATGCGACGCGCTCGCCAGCCGCATGACCGAGCTGATCGACGCCTTTGATCCGGCGGAAAACGCCTCCGTCTTCGAGACCGGCGCGCAGAGCCACGCCCGCGACCGCTACTTCCGCGAAAGCGGCGACAAAATCCGTTTCTTCTTCGAGGAGGAAGCCTTCGACACCGACGGCAAGCTGACGCGGCCCAAGCATGCCGCGCTCAACAAGGTCGGCCATGCGCTGCACGATCTCGATCCGGTGTTCGAGGCGTTTTCGCGCGATCCGCGCCTTGCGCGCACCGCCGCCGATCTCGGGCTGGCCGATCCGCTGCTGGCGCAGTCGATGTATATCTTCAAGCCGCCGGAGATCGGCGGCGAGGTCAATTGCCACCAGGATTCCACCTTCCTGCACACCGAGCCGCTTACCTGCACCGGCTTCTGGTTCGCGCTCGAGGATGCGGACCAGACCAACGGCGGGTTGCTCGGCGTGCCGGGCGGCCATATCGGTCCTCTGCGCCAGCGTTTTCACTACGACGGCGACGGGCTGACCATGGAACCGCTCGACGACACGCCTTTCGGCGAGGATGCCGCACTCGTCGCGCCGAAGGGAACGCTGGTCGTGCTGCATGGTCTGGTGCCGCACCGCTCCGCGCCCAACCGCTCGCCGCGCTCGCGCCATGCCTATGCGCTGCACATGGTCGACGGCACGGCCCGCTGGTCGCCCGACAACTGGCTGCTGCGGTCTCCTGAAAACCCGATGCGCGGCTTCGGGCCGGCATGACGCAGACCCTGACTGCGGCCCTCGTGCCCAAGGCGGAACTGCATGTCCACATCGAGGGCGCCGCGCCGCCGGATCTGGTGCGCGAGCTCGCCGATCAACACGGCGTCGATGTCTCCGGCCTCTTCGCCGAGGACGGGTCCTATGCGTGGACGGACTTCGCCCAGTTTCTCGCCGTCTATGACAGGGCGAGCCGGGTGTTTCGCACGCCGCAGGACTATGCGCGCCTCGCCGAGACCTATCTGCGCTCGATTGCCTCGGACGGCGCGATCTACGCCGAACTCACCATCTCGCCGGATCATGCCGCCGCAAGCGGCCTCTCCTATGCCGATTATGTCGGCGGTCTTGCCGAGGGCATTGCGCGGGCGCGGGCGGCGACAGGCATCGAGGCGCGGATGATCGCCGTCGGCGTGCGCCATTTCGGCGCGCGCGCGGTGGAACAGGTGGCCCGTCAGGTCGCGGCCTATCCGCATCCTTTGGTGACGGGCTTTGGCCTGGCGGGCGACGAGACGGAGGGCCATCCGGCGAATTTCGCCCGCGCCTTTCGCATGGCGGCGGAGGCCGGCCTCGGTCTTACCGCTCATGCCGGCGAAACGGCCGGGGCGGAAAGCGTGACGGCGGCGCTCGATTTCCTGCAGGTCTCGCGCATCGGCCATGGCGTGCGCGCCATCGAGGACACGGCCGTGGTCGAACGCATTGTGCGGGACGGCATCGTGCTTGAAGTCTGTCCCGGCTCCAATCTGGCGCTCGGGATCTATGGCGCGCTGCGGTTTCATCCGGTCAACCTGCTGCGCCGCGCCGGCTGCCGCATCACGCTCAATTCCGACGATCCGCCGTTTTTCGGCACGTCGCTCGCCCAGGAATACGAAGCTTGCGCGCGCACCTTCGGCTGGGATCGGGCACAGAGCCTGGAGATCACGCGCACGGCGATTGCCGCCGCCTTTTGCGACGAGGACACCCGCGCCCGGCTGCTGCATGCGGTGGCGACGGCTGAGGACGCCCCTCCGGACCCGGCGTGAGGCGCATCGGATCTGTTGCTTTTCGTCGCGGCCGGTGTTCCGCTTGGCGAGCGCTTGAACTAGAAGGACCGAAGACAGGCAGCGCACCGGTCGTCCGGCCCTGGCGTTGCCGGGGACGCGTTCGACATCCGGTCCGACACAAGAAGAGGCGAGACATGACAGGTGCCACCGTAATCGACCATCCGCTGGTTCAGCACAAGCTCACGCACATGCGGATGAAGGACACCTCGACCCAAGGGTTTCGTCGTCTGCTCAGGGAAATTTCCGTTCTCCTGACCTATGAGGTCACCCGCGACCTGCCGATCGCGCCGATGGAGATCGAGACGCCGCTTCAGCCGATGTCGGCTCCCGTCATCGAGGGCAAGAAGCTCGTCTTCGCCTCCGTCCTTCGCGCCGGCAACGGCCTGCTGGAGGGCATGCTGGAACTGGTGCCGGCGGCGCGCGTCGCCCATATCGGTCTCTACCGCGACCCCAAGACGCTGCAGCCGGTCGAATATTACTTCAAGGCTCCCGACGGCCTCGCCGAACGCCTCGTCGTGGTGGTCGATCCGATGCTCGCCACCGCCAATTCCGCGATTGCCGCCGTGCAGCGGCTGAAGGATCGCGGCGCGACGCAACTGCGCTTCCTGTGCCTGCTGGCCGCACCCGAGGGCATCGCCAAGTTCAACGAGGCCCATCCCGACGTGCCGATCTTTACCGCCGCCATCGACGAAAGGCTCAACGAGAAGGGCTATATCGTGCCGGGGCTCGGCGACGCGGGCGATCGCATGTACGGTACCAAATAGGCGGGGCTTTCCGCCTGAACGCGGGGGCGCGGAGATGATCACAGTTTTCGGGTCGATCAACCTGGATCTGGTTGTGTCGCTGCCGCGCCTGCCGGCACCCGGCGAGACCATCGTCGGGCCGGATCACCAGAGCTTTGCCGGCGGCAAGGGCGCCAATCAGGCGCTTGCCGCCGCCCGCGCGGGCGCCAGGGTGCGCATGATCGGCGCGGTCGGACAGGATGCCCATGCCGGCCCCGCGCTCGCCAATCTGGAGGCCGCCGGCGTCGACCTTTCCGGCGTGCGCCATCTGGAGGGAACGACCGGGCTTGCCATGATCGGGGTCGCCGCCGACGGCGAGAACCTGATCATGTGCGCCAGCGGCGTGAATGCCCGCGTCGCCGCCGACTGGCTTGAGGGCGAACTGTCTCCCGAGGTGCTTTTGGTGTTGCAGCGCGAGTTGCGCGCCGAACCGATCCGCGATGCGGTGGCGCGCGCCCGTGCGGCCGGAGCGCGGGTGCTGCTCAACGCCGCGCCCTCCGGGGACGCGGATCTGGCTTCGCTTCTCGACGATGTCGACATTGTCGTCGCGAACGAGATCGAGGCGGCGGAGCTCGGCATTGCCAGGGGCGCGGCGCCCGGGTCCTCCGCCGAAGCCTTTTGCGCCGTGCTTGGCGGTGCGGAGCGCCTGAGCGTCGTCACGCTCGGGCCGCGCGGTGTCGTCGCGCGGCTTGGGACGGACGTCTGGCGGGTTGCCGCGCCGCGCATCGAGGTCGTCGATACCACCGGCGCCGGCGATGCCTTCGTCGGGGCGCTTGCCGCAGCGCTCGACCGGGGGGCGGATGTGCCGCGCGCCCTGTGCGAGGGCACGGCCGCCGGGGCGCTCGCCTGCACGGCAACAGGCGCGCAGACGTCCTCGCCGGGTGCACAGGCGATTGCCGCGCTTGCCGACACGCTCACCTGCGAGCGCACCACCGCCTCATAGGTACGGCTTGCCGCGTCTCGTTAAAAAGCCGGCGACCGCGTTCACCTTTCGCAAACCCAGACCTGCGGTTTTCCTCAAGGCTCAGCCCTCCCTTAACCCGTCAGGTCGATACTTCTCCCATTGATCCGCGGAAGGGCGAAGAGGGACCGATGGGACGCTATCTGATCATTGCGATTGCTGTCGTGGCGGCCGCGGTCTTCGGCCCCGACCTTGCCCGCACCTACCTGGACGACGGCCGACTTCTAGCCGCCGCCCGCGTCGATGACGGCGAAAGCGATGCCTCGCAGACCTCTTCGGGACTGCGCACGCTCGTCCTCAAGGCGGGGCAGAACGGCCACTTCCAGGTCAGCGCGCATTTCAACGGCCGTCCGGTCCAGTCGCTGATCGACACCGGCGCCTCGGCCGTCGCCTTGCCCCTCGCTGTTGCGCGGGCGGCCGGCATCGCGCCTTCCGCTTCCGACTATACGGTTCGGGTCAGGACCGCCAACGGCGTGGCGCTCGCCGCCCCCGTGCGCCTGCGTGAAATGCGCCTCGGCAGCATCCGCATGCGGAATGTCGAGGCGCTGGTAATGCCGGCGGGCGCGCTGGAAATCCCGCTCATCGGCATGTCGGCGCTCAACCGCCTGCGCACGGTCGACATCCGCTCCGGAACCATGCGGCTGATCCAGTAGGCGCGTCCCTTGCGGCTTTTCCCGACTTTGCCGCAGGCATGCGCCCTGGCGCCTCGCTGACGGGTTGCGGCGACCGGCCGACACCGGTATCAGCGATGGGAAGAGCGCTGCCCGTCCATGCAAGGCGACTGGACCTTGAAGGTGACCGGATCTCAAAGGTGATTGGGGCGGCCAGGGTGGGGACCCGACGCATGAAGACCATCTTTTCCATGGGCCAGCTGGCTCACAATCCGACCCACGAGATTTCCGACGGCGCGCTGCAGCCGGCGGTGGAAATTCCGGCGCGCGCCGAGATGGTGCGCGACCGCATCCTGCAAACCGGCTTCGGCGCGGTGCTCGAGCCGGACGATTTCGGCATGGCGCCCTTGCAGCGCGTTCACGATGCCGACTATCTGGCGTTCCTGGAAAGCTTCTGGACCCGCTGGACCAACGCCGGACGGTCCGGCGAGGCCTTCCCCTTCGTCTGGCCGGTCAGGGGCCTGCGCAAGGATCCCGCGCCCGATCACATCGACGGCCTGCTCGGGCGCTATTCCTTCGATGCCGGCACGCCGATGGGCGAACACACTTTCGCCGCCGCCCGTGCCAGCGCCAATTCCGCGCTGACGGCGGCCCGGCTGGTCGCCGGCGGCGAGGCCTACGCCTTCGCGCTGTGCCGCCCGCCCGGGCATCACGCGGCGGCCGATTATTACGGCGGCTATTGTTTCCTGAACAACGCGGCGATCGCCGCCCAGTGGCTGCGCGATGCCGGCGCCGAGCGGGTTGCCGTGCTCGACGTCGACTACCACCACGGCAACGGCACGCAGTCGATCTTCTACGAGCGCGACGACGTGCTCTTCCTGTCGATCCATGCCGATCCGCGCGAGGAATACCCCTATTTCCTCGGCCATGCCGACGAGACGGGCGCCGGAGCGGGCGAGGGGTATAACGCCAACTATCCGCTGGAGCTCGGCGCCGACTGGCGCATCTGGTCGGCCGCCCTCGACGCGGCGCTGACGCGCATTGCAGCGCATCGCCCGGACACGCTGGTCGTCTCGCTCGGTCTCGATCCCTACCAGAACGACCCGATCTCGAAATTCCGCCTGACCGGCGAGGATTTTACCCGCATGGGAGCGGCGCTTGCGCGCGCCGGCCTGCCGACGGTCTTCGTGATGGAGGGCGGCTATGCGGTCGACGCGCTTGGCGTCAATTGCGTCAACGCGCTTAGAGGCTTCGCCGACGCTTGAGGTCAGCCGCGAGGCGTGAGCGGAAAGCCCTGGTCTGCAAGGACCGCGCGCAGGCCGTCTGCGCCGGTGAAATGGTGGGCGTGCATGCCGACGTTGCGCGCGGCGGCGACATTCGTGGCGCTGTCGTCGATGAAGATCGTCTGTTCCGGCACGATTGCGTTGCGGGAAAACAGCACCTGGTAGATCGCCGGGTCCGGCTTGAGAACGCCTTCATGGGCCGAGACCACCACGTCGTGAAACGCCTCCTTGAGGAAGGGAAAGCGGATCTCGCATTCGGCGAATTTCTCGCGCGAGAAATTGGTGATCGCATAAAGCGGCACGCCGGCTGCGCGCAGCTCCTCGAGGATCGCGACGGTTGCCGTGATCTCGCCCGGCACCATCTCCTGCCAGCGGGTGTCCCAGGCGGTGATCGCCTCGGCATGCTCGGGATGAAGCTCGAGACGCTCGGTGATCGCGTCCTTGAAGCTGCGGCCCCGGTCGAGGCTGAGATTGAACTCCGGCGGGCAGACGACCTCCAGGAAATGCGCCATCTCCTCAGGGTCGGGAAAGATCTCCCGGTAGAGGACGCGCGGGTCCCAGTGGATCAGGACGTTGCCGATATCGAAGACGACCGTGTCGGGTGTGCGTGGCATGATGGCTCCTTCAAGTGATTCGAAGTCTGACACGGGAACGGCACGAGACGGTGACACCGCGCGCACAAGACCGCAGGAAGCTTATGTCCGGCGGACCAGCGGCAACGCGTCCCGGAACGGTTCGGCTTTGTTTGGCTGCGGCGGCGGTGCTGGTTCTGGCCGTTTCGTCGGCCCGCGCGCAGCAAGCGGGCGACGCGGGAGCGGTGTGGCCCGCCGGCGACCCGGCCGTCTCGCGGGACGCGGCGGTTCAGGACGGCGGCGGCGACGCGCGCTGGCCCGATACGGACGCAGGTGAGGCCAGCGACGGCGATCTTGCAGCGGATGACGCCGGACGCGACCCCTGGCAGACCGGTGTTCCCGGCAGAGACGCGCCGGAAGAGGGGCGCCTGGAGGCGGGCGACGCCGGCACCGATACCTTCGATCCCGAGCGCCTGGCGCTCCTGCCGGTGTTGCGCGTCGGGCTGGTGCTTGATCCGGCGCGCGAGGACTTTCAGGCCGCCGAGCCGTTCCGCGCGGCGCTGGAGGCGGGGCTTCGCATTCCCGTTCACCTCGTCGCCTATCGCGATCTCGCCCGGCTTCAGACCGCGCTGGTCCGCGGCGAGATCGACTATGCGCCGTTGTCGGCCTCGGCCTATGCGGCGGCCTATCGGCGGTGTTCCTGCGTCGTGCCGCTGATGGTGCCGCGCAGTGCCGACGGCGCGGCCGGGTGGCACGCGGTCGCCCTGGTCGCGCGGGACGCGCCGTTTCAGGACCTTCGGGATCTTGCCGGAACCCGGCTTGCGACGGCACGACCCGTCTCGACGGCGGGCTACCGGGTGCCGCTTGCGGCGATGAAGGCGGACGGGCTCGATCCCGACAGCCATTTCGCCAGCATTCGGGCGTTCGACAGCGTGCGCGCGGCCGCTGCTGCCGTTCTGGCCGGCGAGGCGGATGTCGCCTTCGGCTGGTCGTCGCTGCGGGGAGACGCGCGCAGCGGCTACAGCCGGGGCACCCTGCGCGATCTCGCCGAACTGCAGGGCGCGGGCACGTCTCCCTTGCGGGTGGTATGGACCTCGCCGCAAATTCCCAATGCGCCGCATGTCGCGCGCGCCAGCGTTCCGGTCGAGATCCGCGATGCGCTCGTCGAGCTTCTGGTCATTGATGCGGCGGTGTCGCCCTCGGACGCGTTGCGGCTGTCGCCCCATGGCTTCGTGCCGGTGACCCATGAGGATTTCGCGCCCGTGCTCGCGACCTTTCCCAAGGCGGGAGAAGGGGCGAGCGGCCGTCTGCGTCCGCTCGGCGGGGCGGCGGGGGAGCTGCGCTGAAGCGCGCTCAGGCGTCGACGAGACGCCGTGCCTGGCGGGCGATCATCCGTTCCTCGTCGGTCTCGATCCGGTAGACGGCAACCTTCGCCTCCGCCGGCGACAGCCGCGTTTCTTGTGCTGCATTGGCGTCCGCGTCGAGGGCGATGCCGAGCCAGCCCATGTCGGCGCAGGCGAGGCTGCGCACGCGCGCGGAATGCTCGCCGATCCCGCCGGTGAAGACCAGCGCGTCAAGCCCGCCGAGAATGGCCGCAAGCGCGCCGGTCTCGCGACGGATGCGCAGGGCGAAATGCTCGATCGCCAGCCGCGCGGCCGGGTCGGGGGAAGCTTCCAGCGTGCGCATGTCGGAGGAGACGCCGGAGAGGCCCAGGAGCCCGGAGCGGTGGTAGAGCAGGTCGGCGATCTCGTCGCCGTCCATGCCGCGTTCCTGCATCAGATACAACAGCACGCCCGGGTCGATCTGGCCGCTGCGGGTTCCCATCGGCAGACCGTCGAGCGCGGAAAATCCCATGCTGGTGGAGACGCTCTTGCCGTCCCTGAGCGCACACATCGACGCGCCGTTTCCCAGATGCGCGATGATGACGCGGCCGCGTCCGACGTCCGGCGCGATCTCGCACAGTCGGCCGGCGACGAACTCGTAGGACAGCCCGTGAAAGCCGTAGCGGCGCACGCCCTCGTCGTAGAAGGCGGACGGAAGGGCGAAGGTGTCGATGACGCGCGGATGGCCGCGATGAAAGGCCGTGTCGAAACAGGCGATCTGCGGCGTGCCGGGAAAGGCCTTTTGCGCCGCGCGGATGCCGGCCAGATTGTGCGGCTGGTGCAAGGGCGCGAGCGGTTCCAGCCGCGCAAGGGCCTGCTGCAGCGTCTCGTCGATGAGCACCGGGTCGGCGTGGTCCGGTCCGCCGTGAACCACTCGGTGCCCGACGGCACGCACGGCAATATCGGGCGTAGCGGTCGAAAGAAAGGCCACGATGGCGCCAAGCGCCGTCTCGTGGCAGGCGGCGTCATCGGCGGGCAGGGCGCTGTCGGCGAGCGTCGTGCCGGCATCGTCGTGAACGGACAGATGCGGTTTCGTCCCCAGACCGTCGACCTGTCCGCGCAGCAGCGAGTGCTCGCCGTCGAAGAGCTGGAACTTGATCGACGAGGATCCGGCGTTGATGACCAGGATTGCCTGCTCAGCGCTCGTCATGTGTCGTGCTCCGTCCCATTTGCATCACCTTCGAGCTCCGTCACTTCGAAGGGGGCAAGCGCTTCGCCGTTGCGGCGCCAGTGATCGTAGAGCAGCGCCAGCGTGCAGGAGGCGAGGCGGGAGCGGGCATCGTCGGCGCGGCTTGTGAGGATCACCGGCACCGAGGCCCCGATCACCAGGCCGGCGGCCTCCGCATGGGCGATGAAGGTC
The DNA here is from genome assembly GCF_020176715.1 of Stappia stellulata. GTDB lineage: Bacteria > Pseudomonadota > Alphaproteobacteria > Rhizobiales > Stappiaceae > Stappia. The sequence goes on from NZ_JAIVMF010000023.1 coordinate 26,309, forward strand.
AGTTCCTTGGCCAGCATGTTGCCGGCTTCGAGATTGGGCGCGATCAGCACGTCCGCGCGCCCCGCCACAAGCGAGGTGATGCCCTTGGTCTTCGCCGCCCGCACGTCGATGGCGTTGTCCATGGCCAGCGGTCCGTCGACGATGCCGCCGGTGATCTGGCCGCGCTCCGCCATCTTGGACAGGACCGCGGCGTCCAGCGTCGAGGGCATAGCCGGATTCACCGTCTCGATGGCCGAGAGAATGCCGACCTTGGGCGTCATGATGCCGAGCGCGCGGCCCATGTCGATGGCGTTTTGCACGATGTCGACCTTGGCGGCGAGATCCGGCGCGATGTTGATCGCCGCATCGGAGATGATCACCGGCGAGGGCCGGCCGGGAATATCCATCACGAAACAATGGCTCAGCCGCTTGCCCGTCCGAAGCCCGCCGTTGCGCTTGACGATGTGGCGCAGCAGCACGTCGGTGTGCAGATGCCCCTTCATCAGTGCGCGGGCGCGGCCCTCGTGCACCAGGGCGACGCCCTTGGCCGCCGCCTGCTCGTCGGAATCGACGTCGATGATCTCGATCTCGCCGAGGTCTTCGCCAAGGCTGTCCGCCGCCGCCACGATGGCGGCCGCATTGCCGACCAGAATGGGGGAGATCAGCCCTTCGCGCGCGGCGAGAAGCGCGCCGCCGAGCGAATTGGCGTCGTCGGGGGCGACGACCGCGACGGGGAGCGGCGGCAGCGGGCGGACCAGTTCGGTCAACCGGTCGAAATGCTGGTGGCGCTCCACCAGGATGCCGGGGAGGATCGAGGCGTCGAAGGCGATCCGCGTTGACGGCGCGACCACGACGGCCTCGCCGTCGGCGATCACTGTGCCGTCGGAGCGGGTCACCTGCGTGTCCAGGCGCACGACGCCGTCGGCCTCCTTGGCGGATACCGTGGCGCTGGCGGTCAGCTTGTCGCCGAGATGGACGGGCGCGCGAAAGTTGAAGGTCTGCTTGCGGTAGACGGTGCCGGGGCCGGGCAGCACATTGCCGAGGACGGAGGAGATCAGCGAACCGACCCACATGGAGGGCGCGACCGGATCGTCCTTCTTGCCGTCGCCTGTCCAGTCGATATCTGGAATATGTACCGGATTGATGTTGCCGGAGGCATGGGCGAAGACGAAGAGGTCGTTGGCCCTCAGGATGCGGGTGAGCGACGCGGTCTCGCCGATTGCCAGTTCGTCATAGGTGCGGTTCTGCGCCATGATGGTCCGTCCTTGTTCGCGATGCCGCACGTTTGCGCGCGGGGGCGTTCCCCGCAAACCCCAAATGCGCCTCAGCGGTGTATGGCACGTCTGTGAAGCGGCAGTGAACCCGGACGGTCGCATCCGCGCTATCCGGTAAGGCCCTTAGGAGACAGGGGCACCCAGGTCAGGCATGGGGAAACGTCAGTTGCAGCACTCGACGTTGGTGCTGACGCGCGGGCGCATGAAATAGATGTCGCTCAGTTCGATCGTGTCGGAATTGAACACATCCTTCAGCACAGCGGCGAAGGTCGGCCGATGCGTATAGGTCGCCTGCGAGACGATCAGATAGGTGTCTTTCTGTTTCGTCAGGCCTTCCGGGATCGTGATCGGCGGAGGGGAGTTGTTGCTCCAGGCGCTGGTGTTCAGGGCCCGGCTCCACACCACTTGCGGCGTGTCGACGTCCTTCATCCAGACACTGGCGACCACCAGTTTGGCGTCGCTGGAGGGATAGGGCGCGAGCATCGCCTCGGAAATTTCCATGAGATCGTTGATCTGGGCGGTCGTCAGCTTGTCGGTCTGCGCCACGAGATCGGCGAGCGCGCTCGCCGTCTGGCTGACCTTGCGATCGAGCGTCAAAGCCGAGTTCAGTTCCACCATCCCCAGGAACAGCAGCAGCATGAACGGCAGCACCAGGGCAAATTCGACCGCGGCAACGCCGCGCCGGTCGGCACCGAAACGGGTGACGCGCCGCAGAGGGCGCGGAAGGCGGAGCCGGAAGGGAAGGGTCCAACGCGTCACGGTCATCCTCCCGGCTTCTGCGTTGTCCAGGGGAAGGGTTCGTTGCGGAAGACGGCGGTGGCGACCAAGAGCCGGTCGCCTGAATCGAGATCCGCGTAATTGGTCTTCATCAGCGACGATACCATCGGCCAGCGGTAGAGCGCGCGCACGATGACGATGTCACCGGCCTCGCCGTGGTTGTAGGCGGTCTTGTCGGTGAGGGCCCCATCCTCGATCAGCGTCTTGGGCGTATAGCTGGAAAAGGAGTTGATGCGCTCCACGTCGATGGTCAGCCGCTCCTTGCTCACCGGAAAGCCGGACATGTTCTCCAGGACCTTCGCCTTGAAGGCGCCACTGTCGAAGCCCTGCGCATGGGCCTGCCCGGTCCGTATCAGCCGCGCGGCGTCGAGAACGGCGTTGTTGAGGATCTGATCCGCGAACAGCGACAGGCCGATCTCGATCAGGCCGAACAGCAGCAGGAAAAACGGAATTGCGACGAATCCGAACTCGATCGCCGTCGTGCCCTTGCGGTCGCGCAGCAGCACGGCGAGCAGCCGCCTGCGCTTGCCTGCGCGCACCGAACGTCCTGAAACGTCGCTCATCGGGGGCCTCGTTCCATCGATTTCGCCGTTGGATGTCATCTACTGCGTGACGCCTGCGGCCTGCTCTGACATTTGGGTGCGCGCGGTCGCCTGCTTGTTGGTGAGCTCGTAGCTGGCTTCCGTGTCGCCGACGCGCATCACCGGCTCGCAGGCGGGCGCGCAGGAATAGGAGGTGCGTGCCGTGTTGCGGTGGACGGTGACGATATCGGCCTCGGGCGCGCTCACGGTGATCACCTCGTCGATGATCGGCTCGCCCTTGGCGTCCAGGATCACCAGGTTGGTGGTGCCATAGAGCTTGCCGGTCACGACAACGGTCTGGCGGTCATACATGGTAACATCGGCAATGGCGGGATTGCCGACGATCACCGTGTCGGCGGGCGCGTCGATGCGAAACACCTTGGCGCGGTCTGTCATGACCTGAACGGCGCTGTCCTGCGCCTGTCCGTCGACGGGCAGCAGCGCGAGTGCGGCCGCGAACGCCAGGGCGCCGGCGAGCGGCTTGAGCGAAATCAGGCGGAAAGGCGACATTTCCATCGGCTCCTTCGAAGAATTCCTACCCGAACGTGAAGGAGATTGGTGAAGGAACCGCTAACATGCGCCGGCGCCTCGTTGCGATCCGCTGCTATTGTTAATTCCGACGAGGCGAGGGGTTTACCAAGATCTTCGCGACGGCACCCTCGTCCGCTTTCGTTGCTGGTGTCCCGGGGCAATGCGTGTTGAAAGCCTTGGTTAAAATTGAATCGAATGTATTCGCATTGCATTAACCATGGAAAGGCGAAGAGGATTTGTTTTTTCTCCGCTTTCCGAATTTAACCAAGTGGCAACTTGTGGTTCCTATAGTGGCAACATCTTAGAGCGGCCAAGCAAATGAGAAAAACGGTCGACAAGATGGTGCTGTCAAAACAAGTGGAAGTTAGGAGCCAACAAATGAAAAATCTTTTCGCACGTTTCGCCAATGACGAATCCGGTGCCACCGCGATCGAATACGGTCTGATCGCCGGCCTGATCTCCATCGCGATCGTCACCGCGGTTACCACGGCTGGTGGATCGATCTCGTCGATCTTCACCACCGTCTCGACGAAGCTGACGGCCGCTCAGGGCAACGTCAAGTAAGACGGGCCGTCCCGCATCGCGAATGAACCTGCTGGTTGCCGCAGTCCGCGAACCGGCAGGTCCATGACGCAAGACCAAGCGGGCGGCCGGTGCCGCCCGCTTCTTTTTGTCCGCCTCCTCGACGAGCGCGTGAACCCGGTCTTAAGGGCCGCGCTGCCAGACTTCGGGGCGGATCGACAGTGGACGAGGAACGGAACATGCTCGAAGCGGCCCTCTTGGTGGTTTTCCCATGCCTGCTGGCCTTTGCCGGCGCCTCCGACCTGTTCACGATGACGATTCCGAACCGTGTGTCGCTCCTCCTGGTCGCCGGTTTCGCCGTGCTTGCGCCCTTCATCGGGCTCGGACCAGCCGACATCGGCCTGCATGTGCTGGCGGCAGCGATGACGCTATGCGCCGGATTCGCCTTTTTCGCCTTCGGCTGGATGGGCGGGGGCGATGCCAAGGTGATGACCGCCGTGGCGCTGTGGTTCGGTTTTACGCCGGCCTTCTTTGTCTTCCTGGCGTTCGCCGGGATCTATGGCGCCGTCCTGACGCTCGGGCTCCTGATGTTCCGCCAGGTGCCTGTTCTGCCGATTCCCGCCGGGCGGGCCGATTGGCTTCTGCGTCTCCATGATGAGCACACCGGTGTTCCATACGGCATCGCGCTATCTGTGGCCGCGCTTCAGACCTATCCGCAGAGCATCTGGTTCCAGGCGCTGACGTAAGGGGCCGGTGGCGCTCATTTTGGGGTTTCGTTCGATGTGACCTCAGGCGGACGGTAACCCCGGTTGCTTGCCTGAATATTAACGAAAAATAAACGCTCCAAAGAGCGATTCCCGAAATGCAAAATCTTTAAAAATCATTCATCTACATTGATCACACCTGATTAACCATGTCTTGACCATTTGCCCCGCACAGTATCGGCAGGATGGTCGTTGGCGTTTGTGCCGACGACACGAAACCGACCGATTGCGGGTAACAGTCATGAAAATCGCTCGTCTGGCCATTTTGGGTGTTTCGCTGGGTGCAGGCCTTCTGGTTGCGCGCATGGTGATGACCTCCGGCAGCGAACCGCCGTCCGAACCCGTGATCGTTGCGGAAACGACGGAGAAGGACGAGGTGCTCGTGGCGGGCCGCGATATCGCGCTCGGTCAGCAGGTCAGGGAAGACGACCTGAGCTGGACCGACTGGCCGCGCGACCTCACCCCCCTGAACGCGATCCTCAGGTCCGAACGCCCCGATGCCGTGGGCGAAATCGCAGGGCGCATCGCCAAGGCGCCGGTCTATTCCGGCGAGCCGCTGCGCGAGGAGCGCCTGATTTCGAGCGACCGCGGCTTCATGTCCTCGATCCTGCCCAAGGGCAAGCGGGCGATTGCCGTCTCGGTGGAGGCCCTGACCTCCGCCGGCGGCTTTATCCTTCCCGGCGACAAGGTCGACGTCATTCTCACCCGCCAGTCCGGCCAGCGCGGCGGCAACAATTTCACCAGCGAAACCATCCTCCAGAACGTGCGCGTGCTCGCGATCGACACGATCACGGCCGGAGAGCAGGAGGAGAAGGCATTGCCGCCGGGCCAGACCGCGACGCTCGAGCTCCTGCCGAACCAGGCGGAGGTCGTTGCCCAGGCGACGCAGCTCGGAACGATCTCGCTGGTCCTGCGCAGCGTTCAGGATTCGGCAGATGACGCGGAGCAGAACGTGATCGGCGGCGGTGTGAACTTTGTGAAATTCGGCGTTACCGGCCAGATGCAGACCCAGCGCTAGAACGGCGCGGGTATGGCAATGACGTCAAGGAGAACTAGAATGGTTGCTCAACGTTTCCTCGGCATCGGCCTGGCCGTGGCGCTGGTCCTCGGCGGCCTGGGACTGCCCACGCGCTCACATGCGGACGGGTATCCGAAATCCGTGACGATCTCCGCCGGCGAGCGCGTCTCCGGGCGCATGCTCCAGGTCGGCCTCGGCCGGTCTGTGGTGATCAACCTCGGCGAGGAAGTCAGCGACGTCATCGTGTCCAACCCGGAAGTGGCCGACGCGGTCGTGCGCAGCGCGCGCCGGGTGTTCGTCTTCGGCAACAAGGCGGGCCAGGCGAGCCTCTTCCTGTTCGGGCGTGCCGGCAACCAGATCGCCAGCTTCGATCTCGCGGTGGAAAACGACACCACCGACCTCAATGCGATGATCCGGCGCTCCATCCCCGGTGCCCAGATCCGTGCCGAATCCGTCAACGGCAACATGGTGCTGAGCGGAACCGCGCCGAGCACGGCGGACGCCCAGCGGGCGGCCGACCTCGCCGAGCGCTTCACCCGCAAGGAGGGCGAGGCGCTCCCGGTTCTCAACATGATCTCCGTCACCGGCAAGGATCAGGTGCATCTCAAGGTCACCGTCGCGGAGGTCGAGCGCTCGATCATCAAGCAGCTCGGCGTCAATCTCGGCGGCAACATCGGCATCGGCAACTACAACGTCGGCTTCAACAACGCACCCGGCTACACGGTGAACTCCAACGTCGTCGGCCGGTCGGCGGCCGGCCTGTTCGACCCGACAAATCCGAATTCGACCTCCGGCTTCATCGCCGGCGGCACCCAGCTCAAGGCCAACATCGAGGCATTGCAGCGCGACGGCGTGATCCGCACGCTGGCCGAGCCGACGCTGACGGCGATCTCGGGCGAGAACGCCAGCTTTCTGGCGGGCGGCGAATTCCCGATCCCGATCTCCCAGGACAACAACAAGATTTCGGTCGAGTTCAAGAAGTTCGGTGTCGGCCTCGATTTCACGCCGGTGGTGCTGAGCGGCGGCCGTATCTCCCTGCGCGTCAAGACCGAGGTCAGCGAGATCACCCAGGAAGGCGCGGTCAATATCGGCACCCTGTCGATCCCGGCCCTCAAGGTGCGGCGTGCGGAATCCACCGTCGAGCTTCCCTCCGGCGGCACGCTGGTGATGGCCGGCCTTTTGAAGGAATCCTACAAGCAGGATCTCAACGGCGTGCCCGGCCTGATGCAGGTGCCCATCCTGGGCGCGCTGTTCAAGAGCCGCGACTTCCTGCGCCAGGAGACCGAGCTCGCCGTTTTCGTCACGCCCTACACGGTGCGCCCGGTGGCACGGTCCGAGCTTGTCGAGCCGACGAAGAACTTCGCCCCGGCCACCGACGGCGACACGATTTTCCTGAACCGCCTGAACCGCGTCTATCGCGTGTCCGGTAGCCCGGCCGAAGGCGGCTATCACGGCCAGGTCGGCTTTATCTACGAATGATGGGGATCGCACCGATGATTGCAAAGACCGCACAGCGCCGCGCAGCGGCAGCGCGCCCGAGCCGGCCGGTCATGCCCGCCGTTGCGGTTCTCGCAGCGCTTCTCGCCGCCGGCTGCCAGAGCCAGGCGCCGACCACCTCGGCGCTTGCCGCCAACGACTACCGCCTGCGCCATCCCATCGTGGTTGGCGAAGGCACCAAGACGCTGGACCTGCCGATCGGCAGCGGTATGCGGCACCTGTCGCCGCAACTGGCGGCGGTGGTGTCGAGTTTCGCCCGCGACGCCCGGTCGCGCGGCGGCGGGTCGGTGGAGATCATCGCGCCGTCCGGCTCGCGCAACGAGGCCGCGGTCCATGCGGTTCTGCCCCAGATCCGCCAGGCGCTGGCCCGCGGCGGGGTGCCGTCGAAGCGCATCGCAACGCGCAGCTACAGCGTCGGCGATGGCGGCATCGCAGCACCCGTGCGCCTCGCCTACACCGGCGTGCAGGCAAGTGCGGGTCCCTGCGGGCAATGGCCCGACAATATCACCGGCGGCGGCTCGGCGACGAAGCACAATCCGCAGCTCAACAACACGCAGTACTACAATTTCGGTTGCGCCTCGCAGGCGAACCTGGCGGCGATGGTCGACAATCCCTCCGACCTTCTCTACCCGCGCGCGGTCGAGCCGGGCGATCAGATGCGCCGTGGCGTCGTCTATGAAAAGTTCCGCAAGGGCGAGCAGACGGCATCGGAATACAAGCAGGGTGACGGCGCTCAGATTTCCGACGCAGCCGGAAACTGATCCCGGGAGGAGCAGGACGAATGAACACGCTGGCATTCGAGGACATGGGTGAGGACACCCGCCGGGCAATCGACGAGGCGGACCGCGAAACCGAGATCGCGGCCCCGCCGCCGCCGGCCGACACGCTCGACCTGAAAGCGGTTCCGCGCATCGCCATCCAGGCGTTTTGCGAAAGCGACGAGGTTGCCGGGACCATCGAGCGGGCCGCGCAGGACCGGCGCATGGCCAAGGCGCATGTGAAGGTGCACAGGGGCGGGATCGCGGCCGCGGCGGATTTCTATTCCTCCGCGCCGACACCGAACCTGATCATGATCGAAAGCCTGATGGACCCGAACGGCTTGATCGAGGGGCTGGAGCGTCTCGCCGAGGTCTGCGACGCGGGCACCAAGGTCGTGGTGATCGGCCACGTCAACGACGTGTCGCTCTACCGCGATCTCATTCACCGCGGCGTCAGCGACTATCTTGTCGCGCCGATCGACCTGTTCCAGGTGATCGGCGCCATCGGCGATCTTTACGTCAGCCCGGAGTCCGAACCGCTCGGCCGCACCATCGGCTTTATCGGCGCCAAGGGCGGCGTCGGGGCCTCCACGGTTGCGCATAATGTCTCCTGGTCGATTGCCCGCGTCTATGAAAGCGATGTGGTGCTGGCCGATCTCGACCTGGCCTTCGGCACCGCCGGGCTGGATTTCAACCAGGACCCGCTGCAGGGCGTGTTCGAGGCCGTGTCCTCGCCGGAGCGGCTGGACGAGACCATGCTCGACCGCCTCCTGTCGAAATGCGCGGATCGCCTGAATCTCCTTGCCGCACCCGCCTCGCTGGAACGCGCCTATGATCATGGCGAGACCAGCTTCGACGGACTGCTCGAGGTGATGCAGGCAGGAGCGCCGGCGGTCATTCTCGACATTCCCCACGGCTGGTCGTCGTGGATCCGCCATTTGCTGGCGAAGGTCGACGAGGTGGTGATCGTCGCCGAGCCGGATCTGGCGAACCTGCGCAATGCCAAGAACATGGTCGACACCCTGCGCCAGCTGCGTCCCAACGACGCCGCGCCGCGCCTTGTGCTGAACCGCGTCAACGTGCCCAAGCGGCCCGAGATCAAGGTGAGCGAGTTCACCGACGCGCTCGGCATCGATCCGGTTGCGGTGCTGCCGTTCGAGCCGCTCCTGTTCGGCACGGCGGCGAACAACGGGCAGATGATCGGCGAGCAGGACGAGAAGCATCCAAGCGCCGCCCTGTTCGACCAGATCTCGCAGGTCGTCACCGGTCGGGGCGAGATCCAGAAGCAGAAGGGCCTGGCGCTTGGCGCGCTGATGAGCCGCTTGTTGAAAAAGGCCTGAGGCGCGGAACGGCGGCTTGTGGCTGTCGGCCCGCGGCGGGGGAACGTCCCTCCGCGGACGATTGATGAACGCAGTTGAGAGCAGGTGAAAATGTTCGGTCGACGTGGCGCAACTCCTGGAACGGCGGCTCCCCGCCCCAAGGCTCCCGCTGCTCCCCCCGCGGGATCGGCGGTCGAACCGCGCGCGGACGCGCAACAGGAGCGCGAGACGGCGGTCGCCGCCAGCGCTGCGCCAGCCGTTGCCGCCCAGCCCGCTCCCCAGCCCAAGGCCCCCGAGCCTGCGCCGGAAAAGCCCGTGCAGAGGCGGTCCAACGACTATTACGCGACCAAGGCGTCGATCTTCAACGCGCTGGTCGAGGCCATCGACCTGTCGATGCTGACCCGGCTGTCGCCGGAGGATGCGCGCGAGGAGATCCGCGACGTCGTCAACGACATCATCGCGCTGAAGAACGTCGTCATGTCGATCTCCGAGCAGGAAGACCTGCTGGAGGACATCTGCAACGACGTGCTCGGCTACGGCCCGCTGGAGCCCCTGCTGGCGCGCGACGACATCGCCGACATCATGGTCAATGGCGCCGACACGGTCTACATCGAGACCCAGGGCAAGATGCAGCAGACCGGCGTCCGCTTCCGCGACAACAAGCAGCTGATGAACATCTGCCAGCGGATCGTGAGCCAGGTCGGCCGCCGCGTCGACGAATCCAGCCCGATCTGCGACGCGCGTCTCGCCGACGGGTCGCGTGTCAACGTCATCGCGCCGCCGCTGGCGATCGACGGCCCGACGCTCACCATCCGCAAGTTCAAGAAGGACAAGCTGACGCTCAAGCAGCTCGTCCAGTTCAATTCCGTGTCGCCGGAAGGCGCTACCGTTCTGGAGATCATCGGCCGCAGCCGCTGCAACGTGCTGATCTCCGGCGGTACCGGCTCGGGCAAGACGACGCTGCTCAACTGCCTGACCGCCTATATCGATTCCACCGAACGCATCATCACCTGCGAGGATGCGGCGGAGCTGCAGCTGCAGCAGCCGCATGTGGTGCGTCTGGAAACCCGCCCGCCCAACCTTGAGGGCGAGGGCGAGGTGACCATGCGCGACCTGGTCAAGAACTGCCTGCGCATGCGGCCCGAACGCATCATCGTCGGCGAGGTGCGCGGACCCGAGGCCTTCGATCTGCTGCAGGCGATGAACACCGGCCACGACGGCTCGATGGGCACGCTCCACGCCAACAGCCCGCGCGAGGCCCTCTCGCGTCTGGAATCGATGATCACCATGGGCGGCTTCTCGCTTCCCTCCAAGACCCTGCGCGAGATGATCGTGTCTTCCATCGACGTGATCGTCCAGGCGCAGCGCCTGCGCGACGGCTCGCGCCGCATCACCCATGTCTCCGAGGTCATGGGCATGGAGGGCGACGTCATCATCACCCAGGACGTGTTCCTCTACGACATCCTCGGCGAGGACGCGAACGGCAAGCTGATCGGGCGGCACCGCTCCACCGGCATCGGCCGTCCGAAGTTCTGGGAAAAGGCCCGCTACTTCGGTGAGGAACACCGTCTCGCCGCGGCGCTTGACGCGGCCGAAGTGCGCGAGGACGGCAATGTCTGAGCTGAAGGACTTTCTCTCGCCCGAACTGACGATGCTGGCAACCGCCCTGCTTGCCACCTTTTCCATCGGCGGCATCCTCTATGCGCTGCTGCAGCCGATGCTGACGGGAGAAAAGCAGCGCGACAAGCGCCTCAAGTCCGTCTCCAGCCGCGCCACGACCATCGACGCCGCCCGTCTCCTGAAGGACAACGACCGGCGCCGCAAGTCCGTTCAGGACCAGCTTCGCGATTTCGAAACCCGGGAAAAGAAGCGCAAGGACAAACAGGCGCGTCTCACGCTCGAGGAGCGGATCGAGCAGGCGGGGCTGACCTGGACGCGGCGCACGTTCTACATCTTCTCCGTGGTCAGCGGCCTTGTCGTCACCTTGATCGGCTTCTCGATCACCTCGTCGATCCTCGTCAACGCCGGCTTCGCCTTTGTCGGCTTCTTCGGCATTCCCCGCTTCTATCTGGGGCGCAAGAAGAAGAAGCGCATCGACGCGTTTCTCAATGAACTGCCGAATGCGGTGGATGTCATCGTGCGCGGTACCAAGGCGGGTCTGCCGCTGGCGGAATGCTTCCAGATCGTGGCGGCCGAGGCGCGCGACCCGATCCGGACGGAGTTCCGCCGCCTGATCGAGGCGCAAACGATGGGCGTCACGCTGAGCGAGGCGATCACCAAGCTGCCGCAGCGCATGCCGGTGGCGGAAGCGAATTTTCTCGCGATCGTCGTTGCCATCCAGTCGCAGGCCGGCGGCTCGATGTCGGAGGCGCTCGGCAATCTGTCCAAGGTGCTTCGCGAGCGCAAGGCGATGAAGGGCAAGATCCAGGCGATGAGCCAGGAGGCGAAATCCTCCGCCGCGATCATCGGGTCGTTGCCGTTCCTGGTTGTCGGCGTGCTGTCGCTGACGAGCCCGTCCTACATCATGCTTCTGGTCACCGAACCTGCAGGCAACATGATCCTCGCCTTTTCCGGATTCTGGATGCTGACGGGAATGGCCATCATGAAGAAGATGATCAACTTTGACTTCTGACGCGAAGGCCCGGCCATGATGGGACTGGATTTTTCTGATCTGATGAGCCAGCAGATGATCATCGCCGCGCTGACGATGGTCGCGGTTGCCGGCACGGTCTTCGTGCTGGTGATGCCGCTGCTTGAGGGCGACAAGCTGAAGAGCCGCATGAAGTCGGTGGCGCTCGAGCGCGACCAGATGCGGGCGCGCGAACGCGCACGCATGGCCGACGAGAAAGCCAATGCAAGGGTCTCCCTGCGCAATCAGCCCAAGCAGCAGGTGCAGCGCATCGTCGACCGGCTCAACCTCAAGCATTTGATGTCGGACGAACAGACCAAGCTGCGGCTTATGCGGGCCGGATTTCGCGGCACCAAGCCGCTCTACATGTTCCTGTTTGCGCGGCTGGTCATGCCGGTGGTGCTGTTTGTCGTGGCGCTGTTCTACACCTTCGTGGTGCTGCAGCTCGAACAGCCGCCGATGGTCAAGGTCCTGATCGCCAGCGTGGTGGCCTTCATCGGCTATTACGCGCCTGATCTCTACTTGAAGAACCGCATTCAGAATCGCCAGCTGTCGATCAACCGGGCCTGGCCCGACGCGCTCGACCTGATGCTGATTTGCGTGGAATCGGGCATGTCCATCGAGGTCGCCTTTCGCAAGGTCTCGGAGGAAATCGGCGTGCAGTCGATCGCGCTCGCCGAGGAACTGACGCTGACCAACGCCGAATTGTCCTATCTCGGCGAGCGTCGGCTTGCCTATGAGAACCTGGCGAAGCGCACGGGCCTGGAAGGCGTCAAGAACGTCTCGCTCGCGCTTATCCAGGCGGAGCGCTACGGCACGCCGGTGTCGCAGGCGCTGCGGGTGATGGCCGACGAGAACCGGGCGCAGCGTATGCAGGCGGCCGAGAAGAAGGCCGCCGCCCTGCCGCCGAAGTTGACGGTTCCGATGATCGTGTTCTTCCTGCCCGTGCTTCTGGCCGTGATCATCGGCCCGGTGATCATCCAGGCGCTCGCCACCTTCAAGTGATCCGCAAGAGGGCGCGCGGCCCGAAACGTGGAGCCGATTGCCGGCTCAGACATCAAAAAGGCCTCCGGGACGATCCCGGAGGCCTCAGACTGCTGACAAACCCGTCGATTTCGGCGGGTTTGTTTTTTTGCAGTTTTGGTTCTGAGGTTTTGAGCGGTTTTGGTTCAGGGTTAGGTTGGTCCAGCCACCTCAGGCTGGGGCT
>NZ_JAIVMF010000024.1 GCF_020176715.1 Stappia stellulata
CAACGACTTGTCGAAAGCGGAAAGAAGAAGCTCGTCGCTCTAACAGCCGTCATGCGAAAGATCGTCGTCATCCTCAATGCACGCATGAGAGACGAATTCAACGCAATGAGTTGATGACGGCGGAGGAAAACGGCGACGCCTTGCGCGACCTCAGCTTCTTGATGTTGCGTTTTCAAGTATCCAACTTCCGGGCTGACAGAGACGCTCTCAACCTACCCCTCACACCGCGGCCAGCGAGCCGCGATCCATTCCACGTCGCCATGCACGCGAACGAACAAAGAAGACGAAGCGGCTTCCCCCCCTCGAAAGACCAAGACTGCAAAGGGTAGCAGTCGGACACGGATCTCCGCGCGTGTTTCGTCGGGAAAATCAAAACCAGAATAGGCACCTTGTTAAAACAAGGGAGTTATCCCCTTGACGCAAGTAAGGAATGAACCTATATTGGGTTCATGAGCAAGAGCAAAGCACCCACCTTTTCAGTCCGCGACTTCTTCGCCCGCTTTCCAGATGATGAGGCTTGCCTCACCCACATCATGGAAGTGCGTTTCGGCATGAAGCATGTTTGCCGCAAGTGCGGTGTCGACAGCACGTTTCACCGCATGACAGAACGCCGTGCATTTGCATGTGCGGCTTGCGGCGATCATGTTTACCCGACTGCTGGCACCGTGTTTGAGGATACCCGCACACCCCTCCAGATTTGGTTCTATGCCATATATCTCTTAGTCACGACCCGCCACGGCGTTTCGGGCAAGGAACTCCAGCGTCAGCTTGGCGTCACCTATAAGACGGCATGGCGCATAGGCATGAAAATCCGGGAACTGATCGGATCGGTTGACAGCTTCGAAATGCTGACCGGACATGTGGAGATGGATGAAGCCTATGTAGGTGGTCGCCGCCCCGGCAAACGTGGCCGCGGTGCGGAAGGAAAGACGATTGTCATGGGCATGAAAGAGCGCGGCGGCAAGCTTCGAACCGAAGTGATCCCGAACGTCAAGAAGGACACGCTTCGCGGCGTAACGCTGGCAAATGTTGAAAAGGGTGCAGCCGTCTCCACAGACGAACTGGTGTCCTACGGCTTACTGAATGGTGACGGTTACAAGCACGGTCGCGTGAAACACGCCGCAAAGGAATGGACCTATTTCGATTACCGGACCGGTGAAACGCACTCGACAAACAATGTCGAAAGCTTCTGGAAACTGTTCAAGGCGTCGGTTCGCTCAACTCACATTCATGTGTCGAGCAAATACATGGATCGGTACCTTAACGAGTTTGCTTTCCGCTCGAACCATCGCGAGATGAACAATGCGATGTTTGATCTGATTGTGTCCCGCGTATGACGCGAGATGCAGCGGACAAAAACTGATCTTCGCGGATAGGGCCAATCTCAGCCGCTTCCTGCTGATCTATGAACTCAGCTAACCGGTTTTCTTTGATGGCTGTTGCTAACGATAACATGGCAAAGACTCTAGACGGAATCACGGGGAGTTGCTACATTCATGCACAAGGGTGCCATGGTTTTGGAGACCACAGCACCCTTGATCTTACCCCTTTTGGAAGGGGGCAGGAAGTTAAGCCGCCGTTAAGCGGCTACCGGTAATCTCCGGGTGATATGCCAAGTCACGCTTCTATCCTTTCCATTGTGCGCTTGGAGACGCGGGGTTCAACCGACCACCTTTAGGCTGGCTCGGTTATCGTCAGATAGGGTGCCAGCCCTATCAGTTTCTGAACCGCCCGCCACGGCGGGCGGTTCATTATCTCCATAAGGATAGAGCTTTTTGTCCTCCTTACGGATGTGTTTTTGCTCAGATAGTCGCGCAATCATGTTGTAGAGGGAGGTCTTGCTCGGAGGATGATCACCTTCGTGCGCGGCCCAAATTGCATCAATCACATCTGATGAGCTACAACCAGGGTTTTCGCTGATATAGCGAACAGCCAAAACGGCAGCCGGCGAACCAAACTCACTAACATCGGCAACGTCATCGACTTCTCCTTTTTCCAGTTTGCTCATGTAATCGCGATACTGGGCAGGAGTGAAAAGATGATCACCTCGCTTTTTCAGCAGTCCACGCCTAAGCAACTTTTGAATGCCATTGTAGTAGCCAGATTCACTGCTTTTCAGGCGATCACCGAACGGGCCGCTGCGCATCTTCGCGAGCAACTCCCGTTGCATTACGCCTCCGTTTGAAGACCTAACCTGCTCTTCAATTACCCCAGTCCACGTTGCGCGACCTTTGCGGGTCTTAACCAATCCGGGACTCTCGCTCTTGCGCGCCGTTCCGTCCCCCAAGAAAAGTGACGGAGCAAGAAGGCGAACAGCATCGATCTTTTCGCGCAGGGATGCCTGCCGCTTCCGGAGATTTTCGATCTTCAGATCAATCTCCGAGCACTCGGCTTCCCAGCTGCGCACTTCCGCACCTGAAATACTAAAGCCAGAATCATGTGGGCTCTGTGACATTCACGACTCATCGCACGACACACTGGGGAGATCAAGTGAAAAGTGTGGTCGCGTGACCTAGCAGTGAATCTGGATGACTTGTCTCAAGGGGATAATTCCCATTCATTATAAGAAATTTACTTAGACTACAGATCACCCCTCCTCCGGCCCCTCCCCCGGCCAGTCGACGACGAAATTCTCGTAGTCTTCCAGCTCGATGCCGTCTTCGGGAAAGGTGCGGCCGCGCACGGAGATGCCGGCGGCGTGGACGGTTTCGGGATCGCCGGAGACGAGCGGGTGCCACCAGTAGAGGTCGTGGCCCTCGGAGATCAGCCGGTAGCCGCAGGTGGGCGGCAGCCAGGTGAGCTGCGGCACGGTTTCTGGCGTCAACGGCAGGCAGTCCGGCACTTTTTCAAGACGGTTGTGATAATCGCCGCAGCGGCAGGAGTGCTGGTCGAGCAGCGTGCAGGAGAGCGAGGTCCACACCACCTCGCCGGTGTCCCAGTCCTCCAGCTTGTTGAGGCAGCAGCGGCCGCAGCCGTCGCACAGGGATTCCCATTCCGTGGCGGTCATCTCGGCGAGCGACTTGGCGCGCCAGAACGGCACGGTCTCGACCGGCCCCTCGGCTGAAGGCGCCGCACCGTCGGCGCGGGCCGGACCGCCGCCATCTGCCGTTACGTCAGCGGTGCGCACGTCTGTAGCCCCGGCATCGGGGGTCTTTGCGCCGGTATCGCGCGCGCTCATTGGCTGTCCTTCCCTCACCTTTCTTGAAACGCCGGCCGGATCGGGAGTACAACTGGGCGCGCGGGGCACGCGCATGCGGCGGCGTCAAACCCGACCGCCATAGCAGAACGGACGGACAAGGTGAACAAGGGATCAGCTCCCCCCGACGGCACGGAGCCGGATACGCCGAAGGCTCAGGGAGGGGCACGGCCGAAGGGCGGGCGCCTCAAGGCCGGCCTTCTCTCCGCCGATGCCTGGGTCGACACCGCGCTGTGGCGGCTCGGATCGGGCCTGCGCGGTGCGATCGAGGGCTATTCCGCCTGGCTGCGCCGCTTCCGGGTGCGCGGACCCGGGCGCGTGGCGGCCGAGCTTGCCTCAGACGGGGTGACCTTCGGCGTTCTCGGCCTCGTGGTCATGCTGGCGCTGGCCCAGGACGCGATCGACAAGACCGCCCGGGCCGACTGGCGCACGACGGAGGATTTTTCCGTCACCTTCCTCGACCGCTTCGGCAACGAGATCGGCCATCGCGGCATTCTGCTGAATGACACCGTGCCGCTGGAGGAAATTCCCGACCACATGATCAAGGCGGCGCTCGCCACCGAGGACCGGCGCTTCTTCCACCATTTCGGCATCGACGTGGTCGGCACCTTCCGCGCGATGATGGAGAACGTGCGCGCGCGCACCGTCGTCCAGGGCGGCTCGTCGCTGACCCAGCAGTTGGCCAAGAACCTGTTCCTGTCCAACGAGCGCACGCTGGAGCGCAAGATCAACGAGGCCTTCCTGGCGCTGTGGCTGGAGATGAACCTCTCCAAGCGCGAGATCCTCAAGCTCTATCTCGACCGCGCCTATATGGGCGGCGGCACCTTCGGCGTCGCGGCGGCGTCGGAATTCTATTTCGCCAAGAACGTGCGCGAATTGAGCCTTGCCGAGGCGGCGATGCTCGCCGGCCTGTTCAAGGCGCCGAGCAAATACGCCCCGCACATCAACCTGCCGGCGGCGCGCGCGCGCGCCAATGAGGTGCTGACCAACATGGTGCAGGCCGGCTTCATGACCGAGGGCCAGGTGATCGGCGCAAGGCGCAATCCGGCGGTCGCCGTCGACCGCAGCCGCGAGCGCTCGCCGGACCATTTCCTCGACTATGCCTATGACCGGCTCAAGGAGCTGGCGCGCGAATATCCGGCCCTCGCCAACGACCGCATCCTGACGGTGCGCACCTCGCTCGATCCCGGCCTGCAGCGCCAGGCGGAACGTGCGATCCTCGACACGCTGCGCCAGCACGGCAACCGCTACCGGGTGGAGGAAGGCGCCGTCACCGTCATCGTACCGGAGACGGGTGCCGTGCGCGCCATGGTCGGCGGCAAGGATTATGGCGCCAGCCAGTTCAACCGGGCGGTCGACGCCCTGCGCCAGCCCGGCTCCTCCTTCAAGCCCTTCGTCTATATCACCGCCTTCATGAACGGCTATTCGCCGGCCTCCGTCGTGCCGGACGCGCCGATCAACATCGGCGGCTGGAGCCCGCGCAACTACGGCCGCAGCTACCGCGGCCCGGTCACGCTGAAACTTGCCCTCACCAAGTCGATCAACACCATCCCGGTGCGCCTGTCGCAGGCGCTGGGGCGCGACAAGGTCGTGGAAAACGCCCATGCGATGGGCATCAACACCGAGCTGAAGATCACCCGCGCGCTGCCCCTCGGTGTTGCCGAGGTTACCGTGCTGGACATGAGCGCGGCCTATGGGTCGTTTGCCAGCGGCGGGCTCAAGGTGGTGCCGACGCCGATCCTTGAGGTGAAGAATTCCGCCGGCGAGACCGTCTATGAGCTCAGCCGCCACCGCCGCCCGCCCGAACGCCTGTTTCCGCCGGAAAAGGCCGCGGAAATGAACGACGTGCTGGTCAATGTGGTGGAGGCGGGCACGGGCCGCCGCGCGCAGGTCCCCGGCGTCACCGCCGCCGGCAAGACCGGCACCACCCAGGCCTATCGCGACGCGTGGTTCGTCGGCTACACCGGCAATTACGCGGCGGCCGTCTGGTTCGGAAACGACGATTTCAGCACCACCGCGCGCATGACCGGCGGCAGCCTGCCGGCCATGGCCTGGCAATCGATCATGGAATACGCCCACAAGGGCATCGAGCTGAAGCCGATGCCGGGCGTCGACCGTCCGCCGCAGCCGGCCGAGGCGCTGGTCGCCGATGGCGGGGCGGGGTCCGCCGCCGGCCGTCCGCGCCTGTTGCGCGAACAGTCGATCGCCGTGCTTGAAGAAATCGGCGCGCGGCTCGATGCCATCGGCAAGCGCGCGGATCTGCCGGGCGGCGCGCCGGCCGCGAGAGAAGACGGCGTGGAGTCCATCACGCAGTGACCCTGACGTTCGACAGAAACCCCGAGACCGACGGGCTGGCCCCCGACCGCGTGCCCGCGATCCTGCGCCGCGGGCGCATGCCGGGCTGGCCGAAACTCGCCGCCATCCTCGTCATCGGCCTCGTCACGGGGCTGGGCAGCGCCTATCTCGCCGTCGACAACGCGCCCGCCTTCGACACTCTGGAGCTCGGCGTGTGGGAGGCCCGCCCCTTGCAGGGCACCGGCGAGGCCGACCCCTATTCCGCCGCCACCCATGCCCGCACCGGACGCGTGCCGCTCGCCTCTGGCGAGGGCCTGATCTTCCTGGCCCGCACCGACACGGCCGGCGCCACGCTGTCGCCGGCCTGCGACTACACGCTGGAGGGGCAGGCAGCGCCCGCGCGACTGTGGACGCTGACGACGCTCGACGAAAACCTGCGGCTGACCGAAACGGATGCCGAACGCACCGGCCTGCACAGCCGCCAGATCCTGAGGCGTCCCGACGGAAGCTTCACCGTGCAGGTCGCGGCGCGGGCGCGGTCGGGCAACTGGCTTCCGGGCGGGCGCGACGCCAACGGTCTGGTGCTGGCGCTCAGGCTCTACGACACGCCGCTGACGACCGGCACGGGCGTTGCCAATGTGCCGATGCCCGAGATCACGCGGGGGGATTGCCGGTGAGCGCGGCGGACCGGGTTCTGAACAGGCTTCGCGGGATCGAGGCGCTGGACGTGGCGCGCGCGGGCGCGGTGCTGCTGGCCGGGCTGTTGCTCGGCGGCATCATCCATGTCGTTGTGGTGATGAGCGTGCCGCATTTTGTGCCGGTCACGGCCTATGCACGGGTCGCGGCCTTCGGGCCGGACGGTATGTTCAACCGCCTGCCGGACACGCGCGCCGGGGCGGAGCCGCTGCCGATGCTCGATCCGATGATGCTGCATGCCGCCTGCCGGTTCGACCTCACCGACGGCCCGCTGAAGATCGTCGCCGCCCTGCCGCCGCCGTTCTGGTCGTTCGCGCTGTTCAATGCGCGCGGCGAGGCAATCTATTCGCTGAACGACCGCACCTCCGGCAACGACGGCATGCTCGACGTGCTGGTGATCACCACCGAGCAGTTGAGCGTGCTGCGCGAGGATCCGCCGCCCGGACTGGAGGACCTCATCGTGATCGAAACCACAGAGACCCTCGGCTATGCGTTGCTGCGCTCCTTCGACGGCGATCCGCTGCGCCGGGACGTGAAGGAAGCCGCGCTCGCGCAAGCCACCTGCCGCACTCTCGACCAGGAATGAGCCGTCCGACTGCCCGAATGCCGTTTCAAGACATTTCCTCAGACCGAAAGACATTTGCATGACCCAAAGCGGCGCCCCCGAGACTGCCCCGCGCGACGCCCGCACGCTGGCGGCGACCCGCAAGGCCATCGGCGTGTTGCGCCCGCATATGGACGCGCATTTTTCCGTGCGCCTGTGGGACGGCTCGGTCGAGCCGCTCGGCGACAACGTGGTGCCGGGCCTGATGCTGGAGATCAACGAGCCGGGGGTGCTGCCGTCGCTCATCCGCCGGCCGTCGCTCGACCGGCTGATCCGCCACTATGCGCATGGGCACATCGATATCTCCGGCGGCACGATCATCGACATCGGCCGCCCCTATGCGGTCGACAAGGCGGCGCGGCGGCGGCTGCGGAAAGTCGGAAAGCTGGCGCTTGCAAAGGCCGCCTGGCCGCTCTTGACGGCGCCGGCGATCTCGCCGGACGCGACCCGCGGCTTTTCCGGCGACGCGGACGGACGCGCGCGAAAGGGCGCCAGCGACAACAAGCGCTTCATCGGCTTCCACTACGATGTCGGCAACGACTTCTACACCCTCTTCCTCGATCCGGAGATGCAGTATTCCTGCGCCTGTTTCCCGCATGAGGACGCGACGCTGGAAGAGGCTCAGCAGACCAAGCTCGAGGTCACCTGCCGCAAGCTGCAGCTGACGCCCGGCGACCGGCTTCTCGACATCGGCTGCGGCTGGGGCGGGCTGTTGTGCCATGCGGTGCGCCACCACGGCGTCATAGGTCACGGCGTCACGCTGTCGGAGGAGCAACTGGCCTTCGCCCGGGCCAAGGCGGAGGCGCTCGGCATCGCCGACCGGGTCACCTTCGAACTGAAGGACTACCGCGACCTGACCGGGACCTTCGACAAGATCGTGTCGGTCGGCATGTATGAGCACATCGGCCTCGACAATATCCCGGCCTATTTCTCGACCGTGCAGCGGCTGCTCGCGCCGGGCGGCCTGTTCCTCAACCACGCGATCTCGCGCCGTGCCAAGAAGCGCCGCCACCGGCTGATCAAGCGGCCCGAGCAGCGCGCGCTGCAGAAATACATCTTCCCGGGCGGCGAACTCGACGACATCGGCCATACGGTCGCGGAGATGGAGCGTGCCGGCTTCGAGGTGCAGGACGTGGAAAACTGGCGCCAGCATTACGAACGCACGACGCAGGTCTGGTGCGAGCGGCTGACGGCGCGCCGCGCGGAGGCCGAAGCGCTCGCGGGACCCGAACTCTACCGGCTATGGGTCGCCTATCTCGGCGGCTGCGCGCTTACGTTTCACCGGGGCTCGGCGCGCATCTACCAGACGCTTTGCGGCAAGTCGGCCAAGGGCAGGCCGGCGATCCCGCTGACGCGGGCGGATCTCTACCGCAAGGACTGACGCCCCGCCGGCCAGCGGCGCACCTGCAGGGCGTGGGAGCGGCCTTTTACCGAGACCGTTTCGGCCGCTCCGAAGGCCGCGTCGGCCAGCGTATCCGTTGCGACGATCTCGCCGCCAAGCGCGACATCCGACAGGCGGGCGGCGATATTGACCGTATCGCCGATCACGGTGAAATCGCGCCGGTCGGGCGCGCCGACAACACCCAGGATCACCTCGCCGCGGCACAGGCCGATGCCGATACGCGGTCCCGGCGTGCAGCCGACCATCCGGGCCTGAATGGCGCGTGCCGCCGCGATCGCCCGCGCGGACCCGTCCTCGCCGTCGAATCGCGCCAGCACCGCATCGCCGATCAGCTTGTCGACATCCCCGCCGTGACGGGAGATCTCCTGCACCTGCAGCGTCATCACCTCGTTCAGATAGGCGACGACGTCTTCGGGCGCATGCGTCTCGGAGAAGGCGGTGAACCCGCGCAGGTCGGAATAAAACAGCGTGGTGACATATTTGCGCGAGGCGATGTCGGCCGCGTCGCCGACCGAATGTTCCGCCGCCGTGACGGTGGAGCGCGACAGAAACGTGGCCATGCGCCGCCGCAAGGCGTTCAGCGCGCGTGTGCGGACGTCGATCTCGCCCTGCGCGCGCTTGACCAGCCGGGTCAAGATGACGGCAAGCAGCAGGAGCAGCAGTCCGGGAACCGCAAGCGCGGGGATCGTGGCGCGGCGCAACAGCGCATCCAGATAGGTCACCGGTTCGTAGAGCTCGAAGACGGCCCGCAACCGCCCCGTATCGTCCAGGAAGGGCACATAGAGTTCGTAGCGCGGGCTGCCGTCCTGCGTTTGCGTGACGGCGACGACGGGCCCCTCTCCGGCCAGCACGCGGCGCAGGGGCGCGCCGCTCTCGCGTGCGCCGATCTCGTCGGCCTTGCTGGAAAACAGCACCCGGCCCGCGAGGTCGTAGACCTTAAGATCGCCAAGGGCGAGTTCGCGCATTTCGCCGGCGAACGCCTGCGCCAGATCGGGCGAGGCATCGCCCCTGCCCGACAACAGCGCCGCCCAGGCCTCGGGCGCGACGGTCGCAACGCCCCGGGCGATCGTCGCGGCGCGACGCTCGGCAAGCTCCAGATAGATCGATTTCGCCACCCGGTTCGCGCTGTAGGACACCAGCACCAGAAGCACGACGAGAAACACCGCAAAACCCGGCAGGACGCGGCGCAGGAATTGCCGCATCAGCGGGAAAGGCTGTTCGATGCGCTCCAGCGCATCGATCTCGGACGGTTCGGGCTTCTGCAACGGGGCACACACGCTTGTTGTCCGCAGAAAATCATACGTGAATGGCAGCACGGCACCTTGATCTGGGACAAGCCGGAGCCGTCCGGCGGTGCGCCCGTCCGGCTATTTTACCGGCGCGGCGCGTTCCGTGCCCCAGTTGTCGTAGATGCGCGAGCGCCGCTCCACCTCCGGCTGGCCATAGCGGTTGGACGTGTCGCAGCCCTTTTGCAGGCGCACGATCTCAGCCGCCAGACGCTTCCAGGCGACATTGGCGTCCCAGACCTTGTCGCTCGACGGGGTCTCGATTTCCAGCGAGTCGATTGCCTGACGATAGGCGGTCAGCCGGTGGCGCAGCGCCTGCACGGCCCAGTCGATGTAGCGGCGGTTTTCCCAGACGCGCGCCTGGGCGCCGGCAAGTTCCTCCTGGGTGGAGAGGTCCCGCCGCCCGAGCGCCCGCAACCGCTCCTGATCCGCGGCATCCACCCGCGCCACCACCCGGCAGAACGGCTCGACGAGGGCTGCATCGGCATTGGCGTCGGCGGCAACACGGTCGTAGCGCACCTGACTGGAGGAATAGCGGTCGGAGCGCAGATAGGCGTAATAGCGGTCCGGGTCGGCCTGGCCGCCGATTTCGGGAATGATGCGGGTGCGGATCAGCTCGGTGCGCGTGCCCTCGATCCAGTCCTTCGAGGCGGGCGGGCGGATCAGCGTCCAGGCGCGGTCGCGCAACTCCCGCTCGTCGTCGGTGAGATTGAACTTGGACACCGGCTCGCCGCGCTCGGCCGCGAGTTCGTCACCGGCAAGCGGCATGATCTTGTCGTGCACGACGGAAGGGGCCGCGCGGCCGAAATCGCCGGTCGGACGCTGGCAGGCGGCAAGCGCGAGACACACGGCGGCAAGCCCCGCAAAGCGCAGGAGTGCCCGGCGTCGCCCCGCCGAATTGCCGATACTGCCAGTCTTCACCCCGGGGGCCTTTCCCGTCGCGGAACCTGAAAGCATCGACGCGCGCACCCGAGGCCCACCCCGACACATCCAAGGCCGTCTGCCTTCAGAGCGGGCGGCCAGGCTCCCGATCCGCGCCAAGTTGCGGACCATTCTCTCGTTTGCGCCCGATTCGGGCCGCAAGATCAAGCGTATCACGTTCCATGCGCACGCCTGGAAAGATCACGACCTCGGCTTGATGACCGGGTCGGTACGACGCGCAACGACCGCCTGCGCGATCGAAACGACGGGATGAAGTGAAACTCAGCACGGTGCCCATTGCATCCTCCATGAGCCCAGCGGCGCGGCGGGAGGCCGAGCCTGGAACCCTGGCAGGTCACGCGAAACCATCTGCCGTCTTTGAAGTAGGCGCGAGTCACGGTTAACAAGTCGCTAACGGTTTTCTGTCAATTCTATGCAAGTGGGCCGTTCGTGCGCGATGGTCCGGCGTGTGTGTTGAGTCCGGGGCGCGTGTCTGTCCCGTGTAGAGTGACAAGTCCGCCCCGTGTCCAAAACCGACAAGCACCCGTCCAGTTCTCACCTGCCGCAGGGCTCCCGGCCGGCGGCCTACAAGCCGTTGGATGGCGTCGTGGATCTCTCTCTCGATACGCAGACCAAGCGCAAGGAACACCTGCTGCTCGCCGCGAGCGAACTCTATGTCGCGACGCCCTCGCATCCGCGCCAGGAGCAAAGGGTGTTTGAAGAGCTGTTTCGACAGTTGCTGCCCGAAACGCCCGCAGCCCACCGGCTGACCATCGCCCGGTTGCTGGCACCTTATGGCGACGCGCCGATCGATTGCCTCGCGCTCCTGACCTTCGACACCGACGCCAAGGTCGCTGCCGCGGCCCTTGCCACGCCGCTCGCCCTGCCGGAAGCGGGCCTGATCAACCGTGCCGCGCGCGGTCCCGAGATCGTGCGCCGGGCGATCGCGGCCCGGTCTCCGCTTTCGGCCCGCGTCGTCTTTGCGCTGTTCCGCCACGGCGAGGCCGAAACCCTTCGCGGCCTCCTGCTACGCGACGACATCGAGCTCGGCGACGATCTGCTCGACGTGCTCGCCGCCCGCCCCGAGGTGCTGGCGCCGCTGGCCTCCAGCCTTGCCCGGCGCAAGGCCCTGCCGTCCGCCATGCTGTTCCGGCTGTTTCTCGATCTGGACACGACCGGGCGGATGGAGGCGATCGCGGCGGCGGAAACCCGCACGCTGTCGGAACTCGCCCAGAAAGGCGATCCGCGCATTCTGTCGGCGCATTTCAAGCCGGCGGTCCTCAAGTCGCTGGTCAATGCCGCCCTGTCCGGCGGCGTGGCCGTCTTCGCCGCCCATCTCGCCTATACGCTCGACCTGCCGGGCGATGTCGCCGCCCGCATTGTCGATGATCCCGGCGGCGAGGCGCTGGTCGTCTGCCTGCGCGCGCTCGGCACCAGCGACACGGAAAGCGGCCGCATCCTGGTGCGCCTGCTGGGTGCCCGCCTGCCCCTTGACGAGCTGCGGGTGCTGATCAGGCTGCATGAAACGATCACCCCGCGCGCCGCGATGATCCTTGCCCAGGGCTGGCGCAAGGCGCCGGCGGAGGAGACGCGGGCACCGGACAGACCCGCCGTGCACGCGCCGCTGCAGGAAGGCGTTGCCCATGCGGAGCGCCGGGCGGTCGGCGTGCCCGCGCAACCGGGCCGCGCCGGGTCGCCGCTTCCCCAGCGCACGGTTCGCCGCGACGCCGGCTGAAGCCCTCTTCCCCGGACGGACCCTTGATTGAAAGCGGTGCCCCCCGCTTTTGCTTCTCCCGGCGGACGGGACGTGCCAAGCTCCCTGCTATCGGTGATGTCATGCGATTTTACGATGCGGGGAAACAGGCGATGACGGAACACCAGGGCGGATGCCTTTGCGGGGGCATTCGCTACGAAACGCGCGCGATGCCGACCCGCGTAACGGTCTGTCACTGCCGTTTCTGCCAGAAGGCCACAGGCTCGGCCTATATGGTGGAGCCGATCTTCAACAGCGACGATTTCGCCGTCCTGACCGGAGCGCCCGAAACCTTCGACCTGACATCGACGGGATCGGGAAAAACCGTACACGTCCATTTCTGCGCGGAGTGCGGAACGAAACTCTGGCTCAGCTTCGAACGGTTTGCGGATGCCGTCGGCGTCTACGCCGGAACATTCGACAATCCGTGCTGGTTCCCGATGGATCCCGCCAATTCGAAGCATATCTTCCTCGGCGCGGCCCGCGGCGACACGGTCATCCCGCCCGGGGTGCCGACCTACGACGCGCACGTAACCACCCGCGACGGACACCCGCTGCCGGCAACGGTGTTCGAGACCTGCCACCGGATCAAAAAAGCCTAGGCCGCGGCAAGGGACGAGCGGAACCTGACCAGACGGCCCGGCCTCTTGCTCTGATTGCATATTATTACATCACGCCCTTTATACGGGAATCGTTGTAGTCTCGGCCCGGCTGGCCCTCCACCGAAAGCACTTCGGCCGGGAGCCGGCCGGACCGCCGGCACGCCCCCATCGGGCGCGCGGCCGCGTGCGGTCGTGGAACCGTCCCGGCGCGCTGCGGGGACGACACCGGAGGGGCACGACATGACCCGGATCACCCATGGCACTTTCCCGATCGCCAAGCCGCCGCATCTTGAAACACGGGCCGATGCGACCCCGCCGCTCCTGCCGGCGGCCTGGGAATGCACCGCGCTGCTGCACGCCTACAGTCCGCCGCCGCGCAACGACCCCAAGACCACGCCGTTCTACCAGATGTGCCTCGCCTTCATCGGCTATGTCGCCGGAGAGACCATGTCGATCCGGGTCGTCGGGCTCGACTATGGCACCTGGTGGTATGTGATCACTCCCTCCGGCACCAAGGTCTCGACCGACAAGGGGCTGACCTTCACGGATGTCGACATGGGCTGGACCTTGCCGACGCAGACCTGGCTTCCGAGCACCGCGAGCTATTTCCAGACCGGCTATCTCAACTGGATGGAGGCGCAGGAGGTCGACTGGTGGAAACAGCCGGTGGAAAATTCCAATGCCGCGACCTGGACCTGGTTCGACAGTGCGACGTCGCTGCCGTTCCGCATGATGTTCGGCGCGCCGCCGCCGTCGCCGACCATGGGCGATCCGGCGCAGCTCGCCTTCTTCCAGAATTTCTCCTTCACCTATTTCCCGACGTTCGAGGCCACCGCCTCGCCCAATGTCAGCACATGGGTCACCCCCGTCATCGAGGGGTTCCAGCCGGGAAATCCGAACAATCTCAAACTGGTGGTGTGGAACGACTGTTTCTACATGACCACCTTCATGACACCGGTGGATTCCGCGAGCCTGCCGCTGCCGACCGTTGTGCTCTACCAGTGGAAGCCGGATGCCGACTACCGGGTCGTGACCGACCGGGCGCAGGCGACCATCATGTCCTATGAGTACAATCCAAGCGCCGGCTTCCAGGATCAGGTGGCGCTGCTCTATGGCGTCGCGCCGACGGGCACCACGCCGCCGCCCTGGGCGGGAAACGGCTTCATCTACAACGAGATCTATTTCCTGACCCGGGGCTATCCGACCCCGGTGGTGCTTTCCTGCGACAACATCGGCCTCGGCCAGCAGCCGCCGGACTGGGCCCGGATTCCGGCCGTCGAAGGCAAGATCCACGCAACGGTCACCGACAACTCCGCCCTGTCGCCCGGTCAGGCGACCAACATCATCTCGGTGCTCTTCCCGCCGACCAGGGAGTATCCGCAAGGCCGCTATCTGTGGACCTGGTACTCGCTGCTGCCCGGCTCCGATGGAACCAATGCCCGGCCCGTCACCTTCATGGAATCGGCGTCGAATATCGCCGAGGGCGGCACCAGCCTGGCGCTGGCGGATTACTACGACTATGTCGAATCCCCGAGCTGGTTCCCGGCCGAATATTACGCGCTGCCCGAGCTTTGCACGGTCTCCGGCGCAGGCGGCAAGGCAACGGACAAACCGACCGGCGCAGCGCTCCATCACACCGCGCCCGCCCCCAAGGCGTGATGCCCGAGCCATGGAGACCGGGACGATGACCAACCTCTTCGACACGACCCTGCCGGGCCGCCGGCACTCGCCCCTGGCCCGTTGTGCCAGTGCCGGCGCCCTCTTCCTTCTTGCCGGCATCGCCGCCCCCGCCTCCCATGCGCAGGAGGTCGAGGCCTATGCGCTCGATCCTGATTTCCCGCAGGCGGGAAGCTTCGACTTCCAGAACGTGAGCTGGACGACGCTGTCGCCGGACGGCGAGCGGCTTTTCATGGTGCAGCGGGGCAATCCGGCGGTTTCCGTGTGGAGCCTCGACGGCGCGTTGCTCTCCACCTGGTCGACGAGCGACCTCGGCGAGCCGCATTCGCTGACCTTCCAGAGCGCCGACGGCACCCATTACGCCTGGATCACCGACATGGCGCCGCCAGTGACGGCGAGCGAGAGCTACGGCCACTGCCTCAAGAAATTCAGCCTCGACGGCGCCTATCTCGGCAGCATCGGCACCTGCGGCGAGACCAGCCAGGGCACGGGCCTCGACCCGGTGCAATTCGACAAGGTGACCGACATCGCCTTCGACAGCAGCGGACTGATGTGGGTGACCGACGGCGATCTCGACGGTCTGAACAACCGGGTTCTGTCCATCGATCCGGCAACCGCCACCGTCCTGAGCCACTGGTCGGCGCCCGACAACCAGCCCGGATCGGGCGAGCGGGAGTTCAACCTGCCCCATGCCATTGCCGTCGATGCCTGCGACCGGGTCTATGTCGCCGATGCCCTGAACCACCGCGTCCAGATCATCCGCACGGACGGCACCTTCCTGCAGGAGCTCGCCTGTTTCGGCGACCTCGGGGTCTACGGCCTGTCGCTGGCGCGCGCGCCCGGCTCATCGAGGCTGCAAATGTTCGTGACCGCAAGCACCACCACCTTCACCGGCAAGGGCATCGCCTCGGTGTTCGATGTCGACCCGCTCTGCACGGCGGCGCTTCCGGTTCCGTCGGGCTGCGATGCGGCGGCAAGCTGGGAGATCTCGCTCCCGCAAGGGTCCAGCGGCGAGGCGCTGCATGCCGCCGAGGCGACGGCCGACGGGGCTGCGCTCTTCATCTCGCCGCTCGGCGGCGACCTGCTTCCGCAAAAATGGACCCGCTCGGCGGCCGGTGGCAAGTAGGATATCGGGACAGGTCGCGCCTGTCGCAGTGGATCGCGACCCGTCCGCCGCAAAACCCGTTTCCCCCTTGCGAGCGTCATTGTCATTGCGGCCGTGCGCTCTTTCTGCCGAGCAGGAACGATCTGGCCGGTGACGTCTCCGCCGGAACAGTCCCTGGAGCAACCGATCGGGAAAGCCTGAAGGCGCGAACCGGCAACGTGTCATGTCCGACGTTCGAGCCGGCCTGCGATGTCGTCGAGGCTTCCGCCGGATGGATTTGGATCGTAAGCGCGCGCGCCGTCAATTGCACCGTCCAACCCCGCCACGCGTGCGGCAAGGTCCTCGACAAAAGCCTCGAACTGCGTCTCGACGATCGCCGCCACCTGTGCGCTCTCGTCGGGAAAGGCCGAGGCACCGGCCGCGCGCACGCACCGGCGCAGGTCGTAACGCCCCTTGTAGGTCTCCAACAGCCGCTCGGCTTCCGTCTGCACCACATCATGGGTTCGGACCGGATCGACGCTCACCGCCACGTGCAGCGAGGGACGGCAGTCGGCATTGGAATAGGTCACATGGGTGAACCCGCGCGGCAGATAGAGCACATCGCCCGGCCTGAGAAGGAAGCTGTGGTCCGGGGGGCGCGCCGCCACCTGGCGCCGCACGGTCTCGGGATCGTAGCCGCGGGTGCGCAACGCGAGACGATTGCAGTCTTCGACCCAGACGTCCCAACGCTTCTCTCCCGACACCTGCAGCATGAAGGCGTCGATGAGATCGTAATGCGGGCGCAATCCGTGACTGCGCGGCGGCGTCAGGAAGGCGCTGGCATGACTTGCGCTCGCGAAGACGGTCGCGCATTCGCGACACAACGCGGCCAAGGCCGCAGACCGGCGTTCGACGAAACGCAGGTTGATGGTCGCTCCATTGAGATGCTGGTCCACCACCGCATCGTAGTCAATGAAGTCGCGGTGGCGCTCGCCGGCCAGGCGCCGCACCCTTTCGTAGTCCTTCCGCGCGACCGGTTCGCCGTTTCGATAGAGCCGCACCAATGCGGAGCGCGTCGTCAGCGACGACAGCATTTCATCGACCCGCTCGATCCCGAACAGACCATCGAAAGCCCGCCCGCGCGCCTCGAACAGCATCGGGCGCACCTCGAAGACCTCCCGGACAAAGCGGTCGGGCGACAGCGGAGACAGCAAATCCGCCAGCGTCACTGTCGCCGTCATGCCGTGCCTCGCTGGACATCGGCCAGATCGCTTTGCAGCAGCGCAATCACCCCGGTCCGGGCACTGCCATGTCCCAGGTCCGCAACAAGTGCCTTGAAAGCGATACCGGACCGGCAGTCCCCGCTAGTGAGAACAGCCAACACCTGCGCGGCCTCCACTGCCAGGTGGTGCGGCTCAATGGCGGCGCCGGCCGGACCGACGAGAAGGACGCGATCCGCGCACTCAGGATCGTCAAGGCGCAGGCTCAGTTCCAGCAAGCGCCCGCTCCAGGCCGATCGCCCCGTCCCGGGATTGCACGAAACCGGCGTTCCCGCGTTCCTGGGGCTTGCGTCCGACGCGCGGATTTCCCGTCCCGCCGCCCGGATCAGGTCACTCAGCGCGTTGCGCCCGTCGGGACCCGCCAAGACCTGCCGGGCGCTGCGGCGCATCGACTGGTCGTCGGCGAGACGCGCAAGAAGACGCTCGACGCGACGTTCCAGAACCCCGTGAATGCGCTCGACCAGAAGGCCAACGGTGAGATGGAGGGAGTGCTCGGCCCGTGCCTCGGCACAATGCACATAGCCGCGCGGTATGTAGAGAACGTCGCCCGGGCGAACTTCCCCGTCGAAGATCAGCGGTGCCCCGCGCACGCGCCGCTCCACGGACGCGGCGTGGCGCGCCTTGTCCGGCCGCCGCAGTGGCAGCGGAACGGGATCGCCCCAGATTCGCCAGTGCTTGCGGCCGCTCAATTGAACAACGAACACGTCGTGCATGTCGTAGTGGATGTGCAAGGTTTGCGTGTTCGGGAAGGTCAGGTAGGAATTCGCCTGGCAATCAACGCCGATCTCGCGTTCCAAATCCGCACAGAACCGGCGGATCGCAGGCCGGATCTTCTCCAAGAACTGCAAGGCAAGGCTGTCGCCGCGCGCAAGCCGTTCATAGATGCGTGCCGGAAGCGCGACGCCGGAAACGCTATCGGACCCGATCTTGAGCGGCGCGATCAGTTCGCGTTCCGGAACGGCCTGCCCAGCGGAAAACACACGAAAGTGCGGTGCCTTCAGCCCTTCGAACTGGAGAATCCGGTCGATTTCGGTGAGCGAGAGCAAATCGGGAGGCGTTCGGCCCTTGCCGTCCACAACCAGAGGTTTTTTCTCCCAATGCGCCGCAAAGAACCGCGTCGCGTCCATCCCCCCGATGCAATACGCCAGCGGCGAAACAGCGCCGGTGTCGTCGGGTTCGGCAGGATTTTTCTGCCTTTCCACACCCGGCTCGGCGGCGGTCTGCGGCGCGTCGGTGCGCTTGAGTTGGCGCATACGTTCAGCCGCCGTCGGCTTTCACGTTGCGATCGTGATCCGGCTCCGGATCGACATCACCCGTAACGTCATCAAAATCGCGGAGCGGATCTTCGCGAGCATGATCCGCATCCATATACGGACCGACCGGACTGCGCTTGAGCGCGGCACGCAGGTCCATCACTTCCTTGCGCAAATCGAGAATGTCGGCGCGCAGACTCAGCACCAGCGATTTCAGATCGTCGGACATCGGTTCCCCCAGTTGCCAGGTCGAAATGCCCCTCCACTCCCGGCGTCTCCGCTCGCGCCGGCAACGGACGGGACCGGGCTATCCCGGATTCAGGTGTTTTCCTGATCGACGTCGCCGGTCACGGGATCAAGATCGCGCATCGCTTCGCGAGCATGATCCGCATCCATGTAAGGGCCGACCGGACTGCGCTTGAGCGCTGCGCGCACGTCCATCACCTCTTTGCGCAAATCGAGGATGTCGGCGCGCAGGCTCAACACCAGCGATTTCAAATCGTCGGACATCGGCTCCCCCTTTTCCTTTGTTCTCTGTGATCCCGGCGCTCCGCGCCGGTGCATCTTCCGATCTGTTTTCGGCGGGCAGCGCCGATGCGATCAGGTGTTTTCCTGATCGACGTCACCGGTCACGTTGTCCGGATCCTTCATCTCGGAATCGGCATCCACATCGACGGCCCCGCTCTTCGCGATTGCATCACGCAGATCCATCACCTGCTTGCGCAGGTCGAGCACGTCGCTGCGCATGCTCAGGATCATCGCCTTTATGTCGTCCGACATGAAACCCGCCTCCTATGGATGTAAGAAATTATTATTGCACTCAATTTGAAATTGCAGAAATTGTCAACTATCAAAGGTCCCGGCGGACCGCAAAGGTCCGCAGGCTCCATCCGCTCGACAGAACCTGCGGGCCTTGCTCTTTTTTCCGACGGCCCGGATCAGTTCGGAAAGGTGTAGATCGCGGCGCGCCATTCATAGGACATGATCTGCGCACCCCAGAGACTGGGATGAAGCCCGTCCTGCAGCGCCGCCTGCGGCTGGTTGCCGGTCCATTTGAAGAACGCCTGATACATATCGACCATCTTCACCCGCGAACGCCAGTACCACGCGGTCGATGGGTCGGCCTGCTTCTGGGCAACCATCTGGGCGAGCGACTTGTTATATTCGATGACATTGGGATTGTACTGAGCCGATCCGCCGGTTTGCGGGATGAGCTGCGCCACGATGATCTTGGAGGTGGAGTATTGCAGGATGCCCTCCATCAACTGCACGGTGCGCATCGCCACGCGCTCGCCCAGCACATTGGCCGGCTCACGGGTGTTCCTGAGATCATTGGTTCCCGCATGCATCAGCACATAGTCGACCGATGCCGTGACCGTGCGGCACTTCCAGTAGTTCTGGATGATGGAGGTCGACGGATTGCCGCCGTACCCGTCCATGGTGGCGCCGCTCCAGCCGCAATGGAAGCGCTGGTCCCAGGGCATGTCCCAGGGCGACGGCGAATTCGAGTACTGATAGACGCCGTAGCTGCCGATGAACTGGAACACCCGGGCGAAGGTCGCGTCATTGGCCATGTCCTTGCGGTAGCCGCCCCAAGCCGCGCCCATGTTGTCGGGCATGTCGGTGATGGAATCGCCCAGCGGCATCACCATCTTGCGCGCGGCAAGATCACGCTCGGCAAGCAGCGCTTCGGTTTCCGGCGGCAGGGCATTTGCCGGTTCGCCCGGATCGGCGGGCGGCGGCAACGTGACCTCGGCGTCCGCCGCCGCAGTGGAGGGCGTTCCCTCGACCCTGAACGCAAAATCGGTCGCCGGATCGAGGTCCTCCGCGCCGGGGCGATAGGCGCGCCCGCCGTCATGGCTCTCTGCGCATTGCGCCAGCGTGCCCCCGGACGGCGAGCGGGGGACGACCACGAAGGTGTAGCTCTCCCCTGCCGCCAAGGCGACGCCGTCGAAGGCAAACGCCTGCCATCCCGCAGCGCCGCCACCGGCGGTCGTCACCGTTTGCGAAAGACCGAGCGGCCGGGACGACGGGCCCGCGCCCTGCAGCAGGAACATGTCATGACCGCTGTCGCCGTCTCCCGGCGTCATCCAGACGGAGACGGATTGCAGATCAAGCCCCCCCTCCGGGGTGAAGCTTTGAGCGAGCGCGCCGCCGATCGCGACCTGTTCCGCGCATCCCTCCGGGCCAACCTCCAGCAGGGTTTCCGCATGCGCCGGCGCAAAGGGTATAAGCGTAGCGGCGGATGAGACCGTTGCGAATACCAAGGCCCGACCAGCCGCGTTCATTCGTGTAAACATGTTGCCGCCTCCCGTTATCATTGAACAAAATCCTGCCATCCGCGGAAGTTTTTTCGACTCCCACGGCCAATAACCGCGTAGATTCAGATAAGTCGGCCGACATCAAAAGATGCGCGACCTGAAACTCTTCCACCGAAGAACTAAATAATTTTCACAGTGTATTTAATTCATATATTCACGAAATTATCAATCTGGAAACGAGATAAATTTATTTACAACCAATTGGTCGCGAAACCACACACCTTGTACATTATCAGGATTGCATTTCGGGAAATTCGGTTGCGTCGACGTTGCGCGGCGCGGCGTCTTTGGGAGAGGACACCGGCGTCAGCCTCACCCGGCTGGCAGGCGTCAGCCGGAGGCACGGCTGACCGGAACGGTCTCGCCCGGGGTCAGCCGTTGGCGCAGATGCGGGTCGAGATTGGCCAGCGGCTCGTCCATCAGCACCGTCCCGGCCGCCCGGGCCAGGCAGCGCGCCACTGCCACCCGCTTGCGTTGCCCGCCGGACCGGGACGCGGGCTTGCGCTGGCGAAACCGTCGAACCCCGCCATCTGGAGACTGCCTTCCACCCGGCTCCTGCGGTCGCGCCGACGGTCCGAGGATGACGAAGAAGCTGCCGGTTCCGATCCCGCGCGACACGTCGCCAAGCCCCGCATGGGCGCCGAAGCGTTTGGACAGGGAGCGAAGAGGAACAGGTATCGGCCTATTCAGGCCTGTCGCGGGCCGCTCCACCGGGGCGGTCGCACGGAGGCACGCAGCGCGTCGGCGCCTGTCCGACGCGGCACTTTGAAAGGGGTTTGTGAAGCCGGGGGGACGCAGCGAGCGCGAACCGCACCGCACGCGGGCCGTCAGCCGTCCGCAAGGTCCCAGAACACGCGGCCCTCGCGGTCCTCGATCTCGACGATCCAGACATCCGGGTCCATGCGCCGCTCGGAGGCAAGCCGGCGGTCGAGGTCTTCCTTGGGAGCTGCCGTCAACAAGGCCTCGAACAGCCGGCCGCCCGGCGTCGTCTCGTCAAAGGCCGATTGCGGTGCCGGGCCGTAGAGATCGAACGACCCGTCGCGCCGGTCGACGATGATATAGATCGCCCCCGCCTCCAGCGCGCCCTTGGAGGCAACGCTGGCATAGGCGTTTTCCGAAAAGCAGCGGCGCAGCAGTGCGGAAACGAAGAAGTCGGATGTCAGGCGCATTGGGGGCTCCGGCGGCACGCTCGTCAGGAGCGCGAATCGCGCCCCAGCATACTCACCTCGCCAGCGGCCGGCCCAGAACGTTTTCCAGTTCCGTCGCGATGCGCTCTGTGATGGCACCGTTGATCGGAAGACCACGGTCCAGCTCGAAGCGCCGGATCGCATTGGAGGTCTGCTCGCCGGCATAGCCGTCGATCTCGATCGGACCGTAGCCCAGTTCCGCCAGTGCGGACTGGATGCCGACGATCCGCGCGCGCTCCGGCGACAGCGCCGCGGATGGCGCCGCAGAGGGTGTCACGGAAGGTGGCGCGGAGGAGGCTCCCGGGACGGAGGCCGGCGGCACGGGCGGCAGCGGCGGCGCATCGGGCCCGTTGACCCCGTCGCCGGTGTCGAGGGCCAGCCGTGCCATCAAGGCCTCGTTGACACGGCCGGTTTCGGCCAGGCCGCGGGCGCGCTGATAGGCGCGCACTCCGCGCTCCGTCGCCGGGCCCTTGAGGCCGTCGAGCGGCCCCTCGTACATGCCGAGGCGGCGCAATTCGACCTGGATGTCGCGCACCAGCTTCTGCGCCTGCAGCGTCGCCCGGTCGGGAGTGGCCGGCGCAGCTTGCGCGGGCGGTGACGCGCGGTCCCTGGTTGCGACCAACGGCGCCGGATGACGGCCCGACTGAAACGCCGTCGCATTGGCGATGATCAAAAAGCCGGTCAGCACCATGACCAGCCAGCCGCCGGCGGCGACCGGATTGTCGAGCGCGGCCGCGCCGAGCCCGCCGCCGGAGCTTGAGGTGTCCTGCTCCGCCGCCCGGGTCCTGACCTGCGGTGCCCTGGTCTTGCGCCGTCCCTCGCTCATTCCAGCCCCCGGGTCATGCAATCCGCCTCACCGCGTCCTGCGCGGGGTCGGCTGCGACACGGACGCCGGGGGCGGATGCGGCCACAGGCCTGGCATCCGCCGGGTCCGCCTTCGCCGCCAGCGGAGCCTGGCCGACCGGCAGATAGACCGTCACGCAGGTTCCCGCGCCGACGCGGCTTTCAAGCGAGATCCGCCCGCCGTGCAACTCGGCCAGGCCCTTGACCACCGACAGTCCGAGGCCGGCGCCGTCGTGGGCGCGCGCGGTGCCGTCGCTTGCCTGCACGAAGGGCTTCGTCACGCGTGCCAGATCGGCGCCGGAAATACCGACGCCGGTGTCGCGCACGCCGAAGACCAGCCCCGAGGCTTCCTTGCGGGCAAAGAGCACGATCCGTCCACCGGAAGGTGTGAACTTCACCGAATTGGCAAGCAGGTTCAACGCGATCTGCCGGCAGGCGCGAGGATCGGCGGTGAATTCGCCAAGATCGAGCGGAATATCGGAGGACAGGCGCAGGCCGGCCTGTTCGGCTTCCGCCGCCATCATCCGCCGGCAGCCGTCCAGACAGTTGCGCATGTCGACGGGTTCGACCGTGATGCGGAACTGGCCCGCCTCGATACGGGCCATGTTCAGCATGTCATTGACCAGCTGCAGCAGGTGGCTGCCCGACTGGTGGATCAGGCCGGCGTAGTCCTGCACCTTCCGGGTGTCGGCGGCTGCCTGCGGCAGCTTGCGCATCAGCTCGGAGAAGCCGAGAATCGCGTTGAGCGGCGTGCGCAGTTCGTGGCTGACGGTCGCCAGGAACCGCGAGCGCGCCTCCTGCGCCGCGTCCGCCGCTTCGCGGGCCGCATCGCGGTCGGCTTCCATCTCGCGGCGCGTGTCGATGTCACGGATCACCGAGACGACGCGCCCGCTTTCGGCATCGTTCATCACCTCGAAGTCGATCCAGCCGAAATCGGAGACGCCGGTTTCGCCCGGCCGGCTGCCGCCCCGGCGCAGCCGCAGCTCAAGCCGGCGCGTGGCGCCGTCGGCGTCCGTGTCGGAGACCGCCTTCAGATAGGCCGGCCGGTCGCCGACATGCAGGCGCTGGAAAAAGCCGTCACCTGCGAATTCGGCCGGCGCGAGGCCGAACAGGCCGCGCACCGTGGGTGAAATGCTTGCAATCCGCCCGCCGCTCTCATGCACGGCGACCGCATCGCGGGCATGGAGCGCGAGCAGCCTGTGACGTCCCGCCTCGCCCCGCGCCTGCCCCTCGGCGGCGCGCAGGTCCGCGACGAAGGCAAGTGCGAGAAGGCTTGCAAGCATCAGGGCCATCGCGGTCGCGACGGCGCCGGCGGGCAGCAGCCCGAAGAGCGGTTCCGGCGCGGCCGGCAAAAGGGCGGCGGCATCGGCGCCCGCGAGGGCTGCGACCAGGACAAGGCAGACGAAAAGCGTCAGGACGACCGGGCCGCGCCGGCGGGTGAGCGCGGCTTCGAGCGGGGCCAGCACCAAAAAGGGCAGCGCCGGCGAGGCAAGGCCGCCGCTCAGCGCGGCCAGTCCGGCGACGAAGCCGGCGGATGTGACGGCGGAGCCAAGCTGCCCGCGGGCGAGCGCGCCGCTGCGCGAGACATACATCGCCAGCGGCAGCTGCGTCAGGGCCCAGGCGAAGACCAGAATGGCGGTGAGCGACAACGGTCCGTGCAAGGCAAGCAGCATCGGCAGCACGGCAAGCGCCAGCGCGCCGCATGCCAGATGCGCGCCGATGAAGGCCCGGTGTCTGGAGAGGCCGGCGGCATCACGCGCCGCCGACGGGTGGACCAACTGGTCGACGAGCGCAAGCCCGCGCCGAAGCCGATCCCGATACTCTGGCATCATATTCCTGGTCCCGGCACGCCTGCCGTTTGTTCGCCAATCTTGTCTGCAATGGTCACAGGAACGGCTTAAGGAACCGTGAAACCATCGCTTTTCGGATTTGCACGCGGCCCGGCGGCGGGCGCGTCAATTTCGCTAAAATTTGATGCAAATTTTGCGAAAACTCGTCGCGAATTTGATGAAAATGCAGGTTTGGGCCGCAACCGCTTTTTTGAACGTGCCTGCTAATGTGCGGGCATAACGGTTCCCGACGACCCGTCTGCGGCGATCGGAACCGACCTTGAACAGGACGACTGAACGAAGGGCGGCAAACATGTTCTTCTTGCTGAGATGCGCATTCTGGATCGGTCTGGTGCTGCTGCTCCTGCCGATCGACACAGGCCCGGACGAAAGCTCGACCGCCGGAATATCCCCGGTGAAGGCCTTCTTCGCGGCGCAATCGACCATCAGCGACCTTTCCGGCTTTTGCGACCGCAATCCGGAGACCTGCGCGACCGGCGGGCAGGCCATCGCCCGGATCGGCGAAAAGGCGAAGGTCAGCGCCAAGATCCTCGTCGACTATATGGATGCCGACGGCACGCTGGTCACCGGCGCGACCGGGACGCTTTCGCCGTCCGATCTGGAACCGGCATGGGCGCTCGACCTGCCCTCCGCCGCGACGCGGTCGCAGGCCCCGGCGGCCGTGGCCCCGCCTGCAGCCGAGACCGTCGACCTCTCGCCGAACGCGGCATTCCCGCTCCCGCGGCCCCGCCCCGGAGCCTGATCAGCGCAACCGCAAGATTTTTCACACATACTCCCGGCGCGCTCCACAAACAGACGTTTGCGCCAACACTTGGCGGGTCTTTCCGCCAGCCGCAGGCGAATTGCTGCCCTTTTCGCCTGCGGCCTTTTCTTTTTCCCCGGATCCACAAGGCCACGGCCCGGCCAAAAACCCCGCCTTTGCGCGCCCGATCCGGCGCACAGGTGCCGGGCAACGGTTTTCTTGGACAGGGATGCGGACTATATACGGGTGCGAGTTCTCCCCCCGACCCGACAGGCGCCATGATCCCTCCGCTTTCAGAAATCCTCGACAACTTCGAATTCCTCGACGAGTGGGACGACCGCTACCGCTATGTCATCGAGCTTGGCCGCACGCTTCCCGACTTTCCCGAAGCGGAGCGCACGGAGGCCAACAAGGTGCGCGGCTGCGTTTCCCAGGTCTGGCTGTCGAAAACCGCGACGCAGGATCCCGACGGGACGATCCGCCTGAGCTATGACGGCGACAGCGACGCCCATATCGTCAAGGGCCTCGTCGCCATCGTGCTCTCCACCTACAACGGCAAGAGCGCCGCCGAGATCGTGGAGACCGACATCGATGGCGTCTTCGGCCGGATCGGGCTGAAGGAACACCTCACGCCCCAGCGCGCCAACGGGTTGAAATCCATGGTGGAACAGATCCGCCACGACGCGCGCGCGGCCCTCGCCGAGGCCTGAGGCAAGATCGGTCCCGGAGCAAGGGCCCCGGGCGCGACGCCTCTAGCGCCGGCCGTCCTCCGGTGGCATCAGCCCGTAGTGGCGGGCAAGCCGCGCCAGCCCCATCATCAACACCACCTTGGCGGAGCGCGGCGGCCAGCGGCGGGCCTTTTCCACCTCGCCGAGCCCTTTCAGCTCGCAGCAGACGTCGATCAAGACCGGCGCCAGTTCCGGCCCGACCGCTGCAAGCGCGCGGTCGACCCGCAGGCGGGCGGCCACCGCCGCATCGGACAGATCGGCAATGCCGGAGGCCGCCGACCGCCGCGCGCCGGAGGCGCCAAGCCCGTCCCAGCTTTGCGTGGCAAGCCCCGGAACGATCCGCCCGAAGGTGACATCGGCCCGCAGCCGCTCGCCGGCCTCGAACCGGGCCGCATCGATCAGCGCGGCGCCATCCGGCCCCTTGCGGTTGCGCAGCCAGGCAAGCGGGCTTTCCCCGTGATCGACCGCAAGAAGCGCGACCGAGCCGTCCGGCCCCGGCTGGCGCCGCGTGCCGCGATGCTGATGCTGGCGGCGAAACCCGTCGTCGCCACAAGAGATCCGGCGCAGCCGCGCCTGTCCCGCCTGCGACATGCGCAGCGCGCCGCTGTCCCTGTCGCAGCGCTCGACCAGATCCCGTGCCCGCGCCGCCCGCAAGAGGGCGGCCGACACGACAACGCCCTGGGCCTGGGCTTGGGCCTCGGCCTCGGCCTCGGCGCCGCGTCCGGTGCCGGACGCCGGAACCAGCCGCAACAGCTCCGAGCCGTCACCCTCCGCGGCATCCGCCTTGCCGGCGGGCCGGACCCGCCAGGCTTCGGCCCGGCCCAGCCGGGTCAGCAGCCGGTCGATCGCCCGCTGCGTCGGAGCGCCCGCCGGCGACGGGGCGTGCAAGGAGGCGCCCGCCATCACCCCTGCCCACGCGGCGAGCGGCGAAGCGGTCCAATCGCGCCCTGGATGGCCCGTTCGATCGCGTCCAGACACTCCTCGAAGGCCGGATCGTCGCGACGGTCCTCGACCACCCGACAGGCATGCGCCACGGTCGTCCTGTCGCGCGCAAACCGCCTTGCGACCGCCGTCAGGGTCTGACGCAACACCACATGATGCAGGTACATCGCGACCTGACGGGCGAGCGCCACATGCGCCAGTCCCCGGCTGCGGCCGGCGATCTCCCTTGGCGATACCCCGAAGGCGGACATCACGCAGGCAAGGACGATCAACTCCGCGCCCTTGGGGTTTTCCGCAAGCAGCAAGGCGTCGCCGCCAGCGGCCGTTCCGATGCGCGACCTCCGGTTTGCCGCCTCGCTCCCCTCGCCGGCCTGCCAGCCAACGCCAGACGCAATGGCAGACCGGTTCCCTGTTTCCCTCTGGTTGACCTGCATGTTCCAACTCCCGACAACAATCATAGGTTTATATTCCTATATCATTACGGGAGAAATACACGCACGGGGATAAATCGCCCGGCCGCTGTGCCTGGCCGGCACGGGCGCAGCGACTTTCCTCCCGCCGTCGGCACCGGCCTCATACTCGGGCTTTCCCCCAAGCGCGGCTGCGGGGCAACCGCAGGCGTGACAGGTGCAGACGGAGGGATGCGGGATGATCCCGGGACACCGACAGGACGGGCATGCGGCCTGCCCGATGGCAGGTCGTGGCGGCGGGGTCGTGCAGCGTCCGACATTGCCCGCTGATGCCTGCTCGCCGGCCTGCACGGAGCTCTACCGACGGCTTTGCGAACGACTGGCGGTTCCCTCGCGAACTCCGCCAAGAGAGAGCCCGGAAGGGTGCGAGACCGGATGCGAGACCGGGGCCGCGCTCCTTGAGATCCAGGCGCAATGGCTCGAGCGCGCGGTTGCCCATGAGAAAGAGCGCGGACGTGCCGGGTCCTGGCTCCACGACCGGCACCGGCTGGTGGCGCTGCGACAGCTGCGCGCCATGGCGCTGTGTCTGGCCCGGGGCAGCCCGCACAAGAGGGAGGCTGGAGCCGCACCCCCGAACGCAAACGACCGCCGCGAGATCTCGCGGCGGTCGTGAGGATCCGGCAGAGCCGGACAAAGGCAGTTGGACGCGCTTACTTGGTGCGCTTGCGCTGCTGGCCGAGGCCCATCTTCTTGGCGAGTTCCGAACGGGCGGCCGCATAGTTCGGCGCAACCATCGGATAGTCGCTCGCAAGGCCCCATTTCTCGCGGTATTCCTCGGGAGACATGTCGTAATGCGTGCGCAGGTGACGCTTCAGCGACTTGAACTTCTTGCCGTCTTCCAGGCAGATGATGTAGTCCGGCGTCACGGACTTCTTCACCGCGATGGCGGGCTTCAGCGGCTCCGGCTCCGGCTCGACAGCGGCCGTGCTGGTGCGGTGCAGCGCGTTGTACACCTCGTTGATCAGCCCCGCGAGATCGGTCGCGGCGACCGTGTTGTTGGCAACATAAGCCGAGACGATATCGGCGGTCAGGTCGATGAGATTGTCGTCGGCGACCATTTCAGTCATTTTCCACCCACTAGTTATGTCGGTACACATCGGAAATAGATCGGCAGAATAGCCTTTCCAAAGCGATCAACGTACTGTCACGATATTGCGACTTCACCCGAACCGACTTCGATTCTGCCGTCGTAAAAGCATGAAAACCGTATATATCGCGAAAAATGAGATCACAAGAAAAAACTTGGAAGAATCTATGACCCGATCCTGCTTCATCGCAGGAACTCGTGACTAAACGCTAGATTTCGTGTCCCGGAAAAGAAGCAGATCACGAATATTCAGGCTGAAAACCGTCCCGCCACGCACCCGAGTGACGTCACGGCACCGGCTTCACTCGCTTCCTTTGCCCATCTCGTCGATCTTGGTATCCGCACACGGCCGGTAACCGGCTTCATAGGCGGCCTTGGCCAGAAGATGCGCGGCAACCGGAGCCGTCAGCAGGAAGAACACCACCCCCGCAAAGGCACGGGTGATCACGTCGATCTGATGGGCATGCACGGCGAGCGCGACAAGCATCAGGCCCGACCCGAGCGTGCCGGCCTTGGAGCCGGCGTGCATGCGCATATAGACGTCCTTGAGGCGCAACAGGCCGATGGACGCAATCAGCGCAAAGATGGAGCCGGTCACCAGCACGATGCCAACGATGATTTCGTAAACCGGGTTCATCGGCCTGCCTC
This sequence comes from Stappia stellulata, assembly GCF_020176715.1. Classification (GTDB taxonomy): domain Bacteria; phylum Pseudomonadota; class Alphaproteobacteria; order Rhizobiales; family Stappiaceae; genus Stappia. Next base: position 28,868 of record NZ_JAIVMF010000024.1, read on the forward strand.
TCGATCCGCGATGCTTCGTTTCACTTCCTCGACGATGGTCGCATCCTTGGCCAGTCCGCGGTTCAGAACGAAGCGGGCAAAGGCGACCGTGGCGAGGAAGCCGACAAGGCCAAGCGCGATGGCGATGTCGACATAAAGGTAATAGTCCGTCTGGATGCCGATGGCGGCGATGAAGCCGATGCCGAGCGCGACCAGCATGTCCAGCGCCACCACACGGTCCGGCAAGGTCGGCCCCTTGATGATCCGCGCGACGGTCAGAAAAAAGGCGACGGTCAGGATCGCCAGCGAGATGTTCACGCAGACATCCAGAAACTCGCTTGCGAATTGTTCCAGTCCGCTCATCGGAACGCCTCCAGGATCTTGCGTTCGAACCCGTTCTTGATGTCGTCGATGGTCGCCTGCGGATCGGGAACGTCGATGCAATGGACGAAAAGCGTCTTGCGGTCGTCCGAGACGTCCACGGACAGCGTGCCCGGCGTCAGGGTGATCAGATTAGCCAGCATGGTGATCTCGAAATCCCGGTCGACGGTCAGCGGATAGGCGATGATGCCGGGCTGAAGCACGATCTTCGGACGCAGCACGATCCCCGCCACGCGCAGGGCCGACAGGACAAGCTCATAGAGAAACAGCAGCGCCAGGCTGACGATCTGCCAGGTGCGCGTGAGATAGCCGCGGGTTCCGACCTGTTCGCGGATGATGTAGAGCGCGCCCGCACCCAGCACGAAGCCGAAGACCAGATTGACCTCGGCGAAGCTTCCCGTCACCGCGCCCCAGGCGAGCGCGAGCAGGATGTTGATCAGGAACAAGCTGGTCATCGCGCGACCTCCCCAAAGACCGACCGGAGATAGCCCATCGGCTCGCTCAGGGTCGACGCCCCGCGACCCGACACCTGCATCATGAACTCAGGCTGCACGCCGAGCAGCACGACAAGCCCCAGAAGCACGCCGATCGGCAGCCAGACATTGGCCCCGACCGCGGAGGGCGCCGGAACGGCGAAGGCGACAAGCTGGCCGTCGGCCGTCCCCTCCGGGCCGCCCCGCCAGAAGGCGTAGATCCACACGCGCCCGACCGCGATGGTGGTCAGCAGGCCGGTGACGAGGATGGAGCCGGCGATCCAGCCGTGACCGCCGACGAGGGCGGCATCGACCAGGATGACCTTGGGCCAGAAGCCGGAGAACGGCGGCAGTCCGGCGACCGCGAAACCGAGCATCAGGAACACCGCGGCAAAGGCCGGGCTGGCGCGGTAAAGCCCGCCCAGCTCGCGCAGCGAATAGGACCCGCCGAGCGCCCGCATCATGCCGGCAGCCATATAGAGCGCGGTCATCACCAGGATCGAATGCACCGCGTAGAAGATCGCCCCGGCGAGCGCCGGCGTGGTGCCGATGGCGAGGCCGGCGAGCATCGAGCCGATGCCGGAGATCACCAGATAGCCGAGCAGCCGACGCACGTCGGTCTGGGCGAGAGCGCCGAGCACGCCGGTCAGCATGGTGGCGATCGCGACCAGCGCGATGATATCGGCGAGCGCGATCCGCGCCTCGGGCAGAAGCAGCGCGAAGATGCGCAGCAGCGCATAGACGCCGACCTTGGTCAGCAGGCCGGCGAAGACGGCGGCGATGACGATGCGCGGCGTGTGGTAGGAGGCCGGAAGCCAGAAGTTCACCGGGAAGGCGGCGGCCTTCATGGCGAAGGCAAGGAAGTAGAGCACCGCCACGGTCATCAGCGGACCGTTCGCGTCGGCGCCGCGCGCCTTGATCGCGATATCGGCCATGTTGAGCGTGCCGAGAATGCCGTAGAGCAGGCCGGTGGCGATCAGGAAAAGCGTCGTCGCGATGATGTTGAGCAGTGCGTATTTGACCGCGCCGTCCAGCTGCGCGCGCTCGTTGCCGAGCACCAGGAGGCCGAAGGACGAGATCAGCAGCACCTCGAACCAGACGTAGAGGTTGAAGATGTCCCCGGTCAGGAAGGCGCCGCAGACACCGGTCATCAGCAGGAGCAGAAAGGGATAAAACCCGTAGCGCCGGCCGGAATTGTCGACGTCGGTCATGCCGTAGACGGCGGCGCAGAGCGCCACGATGGACGACGTCAGCGCCAGGGTCGCTCCCAGCGCATCGACCGTGAAGGCGATGCCGAAGGGCGGCAGCCAGCCGCCGGCGACCATGGTCACCACGCCCTTGTCCAGCACATGCGCCAGAAGCCCGGCGCAGGCAAGGACCAGCAACGTCAGGAAGATGATCGCGACCTTGGGCTGGGCGGCCGTGTTCTTGCGCGTCATCAGGCAGAGCGCGCCGCCCAGGATGGTGATGATCAGCGGCGCGACCAGCAGCCAGTCGGCCGGCAAGACCGGCTCCAGGCGCATTGCCTGCGACAGGTCCACGGCGGAATCGGTAGCGGCCATCTTCAGTACCCTTGCGGCGGAGACGCTTCGCCCGTCGGCTCGGCCACCCGCATCTCATTGGTGTCGTCGGTGCCCAGTTCCTGATAGGCGCGGAACGCCAGCACCAGAAGGAAGGCGAAAAACGAGAAGGAAATCACGATCGCGGTCAGGATCAGCGCCTGCGGCAGCGGATTGGCGATCGGTCCGGGCGGCACCTGGAAGGCCTCCGGAATCACCGGCGGCACCTCCCGCATCAGCCGTCCCGAGGTGAAGATCAGAAGATTGACCGAATTGCCCAGGATGGCGATGCCGAGCAGGATGCGCACCAGCTGGCGCGACATCAACAGATAGGTGGCAACCGCGAAGAACAGACCGATCAGGATCGAAAGGGCGGCTTCCATCAGTCACTCTCCCTTTCTTCCAGCGCCAGCGCGATGGAGCTGATCGAGCCCACCACGACGAGATAGACCCCGATGTCGAAGAACAGCGGCGTCGACAGCGGGATCTCGACGCCGAAGGCATGGACGTACCACCACTGGCTGGTCATGAAAGGCTGCGCCAGGAACAGCGACGGCAGGCCGGACAGGCCCGCAATGAACAGGCCCCAGGCCGAGATCGTCATCGGATGCAGGGTGATCGCGCGGCGCACGGCGGCGACGCCGCAGGCGATGCCGTAGATGGCGAAGGCGGAGGCGGCGATCAGGCCGCCGATGAAGCCACCGCCCGGCTCATTGTGCCCGCGCAGCAGCACGAAAATGGAAAACAGCACCATCAGCGCGGCCAGATAGGGCGCAATGGTGCGGAAGATGATCGTTCTCATACCTGCACCTCCTCACGCTTGGACAGCGCCTCGTCGCCGGACGCCTTGTCGAGCGCCCCCTCCGCCGCGCGTTTCGGGCGCACCCGGATCAGCGCCAGCACGCAGAGGCCGGTGATCATGACGACCGCGATCTCGCCGAAGGTGTCAAAGCCGCGGAAGTCGACCAGGATCACGTTCACGATGTTGCGGCCATGGGCGATGGTGCGGCTGTAGGCCTCGAAGAAGTCCGACAGCGAGCGGTCGAAGGTGAGCTGGGTCACCCGGATCAGCAGCGTGGCGAAGCCGACGCCGAGCGCCGTCGCGATCAGGCCGTGGACCACCCGGTAGCCCATCGGCCGGTGATCGCGCGGCTGCAGGTTGAGCCGTGTCATCACCAGCGCCAGGATCACCACCGAGAGGGTTTCCACCATGAACTGGGTGAAGGAGAGATCCGGCGCGCCGAACAGCATGAAGATCAGCGCCACCGCGAAGCCCTGGATGCCGAGCGAGACAATCGCCGTCAGCCGCGTGCGGGCGGTGAGCACCGCGATCAGACCGACGGCGGCAATCGCCAGCACCCCCCATTCGTAGAAGCGGAAGTCCGGCATCTCCAGCGCGGCCGGCCAACTGCCGGTCAGCAGCGGCGGGGCCAGCAGCGCGATCGCCGCGACCAGGAAGGTCAGCGTCATGTAAATGTCCATCCGCCCGCTCTGCAGGCGATGGGTGACGGCGGCGGAAAAGCGCACCAGACCGGCGATCGCCTGGTCGAAGCCCTTGTCGGGCCCCCAGCCGATGGCGGCAAGCGTGCCCGCCATCGCCGCGCGCAGGGCATCGAGCTTCAGGTAGAGCACGATGCCGAGCAGCACCGTCAGCCCCGACAGGATCAGTGGCGCACCGACATAGCCCGGCACCAGATGCACGTCGACCGTGCTCTGGACCCCGGTGATGGAGGTGATCACCGGCTGGATCAGATACACGCCCGTGGAATGGGCCAGAAGCGCGGTGGCCAGACCCGTCAGCGACAGGGCGACGGGACCGGCGAAGAGCAGCAGCGGACCCTCATGGGCGTGTTTCGGGGTCTCGACCTTGGCGCCGAGGAAGGGCTTCAGCGCGACAGCGGCGGCGATCACCAGCATGAGCGCGTTGCCGATCACGGCGGTCGCCGTCAGCGCGTAATAGATGCCGCCGTCACCCCAGATCCCGGCGTAGAGATATTCCTTGGCGATAAAGCCGACGAAGGGCGGCAGGCCCGACATCGACAGCGCGGCGAGACAGGCGGCGACAAAGGTTACCGGCATGGCGCCGCGCAACCCGCCGAGCCTGGTCACGTCGCGGGTGCCGGCCTCGTGGTCGATGGTGCCGGCGACCATGAAGAGCGCGCCCTTGAACAGCGAATGCGCCAGGAGGTAGAGCGCCGCGCCCTCGATGGCCTTTTCCCAGCTGGTGCCGGTCAGCATCACCAGCAGGCCGAGCGAGGCGACCGTCGTATAGGCGAGCATCAGCTTGAGGTCGGTCTGGCGCACGGCAAGCAGCGTGCCGACGATCAGCGTCGCGCCGCCGAAAACGGGGAGGATCGTCGTCCACAGCGCCGTGTCGCCAAGCACCGGGTGCATGCGCATCAGGAGATAGACGCCGGCCTTCACCATGGTGGCGGAATGCAGGAAGGCGGAGACCGGCGTCGGCGCTTCCATGGCGTTCGGCAGCCAGAAGTGGAACGGAAACTGCGCCGACTTGGTGAAGGCGCCGCCGAGCACCAGCAGCAGGATCAGCGGATAGAGCGCATGCTCGCGCAGCACGTCGCCGCCGGCGAGCACCTGCGACATGGAGGCTTCGCCAGTCACGCTCATGATCACCAGGAAGCCGGCGAGCAGCGACAGGCCGCCGCCGCCGGTGATCACCAGCGCCTGGATCGCGGCGCGGCGCGAGGCCGCGCGCAGGTGATCGAAGCCGATCAGCAGGAAGGACGTGATCGAGGTCAGTTCCCAGAACACGAAGAGCGTCAGCAGGTCGTTGCCGAGCACCAGACCCAGCATCGCCCCCATGAACAGGAACAGGAACGAGAAGAACCGCCCCTGATGGGCGTGGCCCTTCAGGTATCCGCCGGCATAGAGAATGATGAAGGTGCCGATGCCGGAGATCAGCAGCGCGAACATCGTCGACAGGCCGTCGATGAAGAAGGAGAAGCTCACACCATAGGCGGGCGCCCATGCAATGCCCGGGGTGAAGCTCTCGCCGCCGGCGACCTGGGGCACAAGCCCTGCGAAAAACACGAAAACCGCAGCCGGCACGAGAGCCAGCGGCCAGGCGGCGTTGTGGCCCATTGCCCGCGTCAGCGCCGGAGCGACAATCGCGGCGGCAAACGGCGCCAGTACGGCGAAGAAGGTCGCCTCGGGTCCGAACAGCGGCATGGGCCTCCCCAGGAAGATGTTCCGGCCAGAACAGCCGGCGTTGAATACGAATCGACGTTTTCTATCGAGTGTTCGTTAAGATTTGCTCCACATACATGCAGGTCCAAACCGGGGGCAAGCGTTTTAGGCGCCCGGCCGAAAGCTTTCGTCAATCGACCGCGAAGGCATTGTCGCATGGCCGATCCGGTCCTATTTGAGAGTGTCGCCGACAAAACGCGAAGCGGGACCTTTTCCATGACCGATACATCCGTGCGCCCCAGGGTTCGAAAGTCCGATGCCGAGTGGCAGGCGGAGCTGACGCCGGAGCAGTTTCACGTGCTCAGGCGCGCGGGCACGGAACGCCCCTTTACCGGTCCTTATTGGGACACCTTCCGGGGCGGGCTCTATTCCTGCGCGGGCTGCGGCACGCCGCTGTTTCGCTCCGATACCAAGTTCGACGCCGGCTGCGGCTGGCCGAGTTTCTTCGAGACGCTCACCCCCGACGCGGTCACCGAGATCGAGGACCGCTCGCACGGAATGCTGCGCACGGAAATCCGCTGCGGCACCTGCGACGGCCACCTCGGCCACGTCTTCCCGGACGGCCCGCCGCCGACCGGCCTGCGCTACTGCATGAACGGCACGGCGATGACGTTTGAGGAAGAATGACAAGGAACACCTGACCGCGCGGGGCCGCCGCCTCGGACCACCTCGTGTGCCGAAGTTGCCAATGGATCCCCGATCAAGTGTTCAGACTTGAGAGATGGTTGACACCTGTTCGGAGACATAGGTGACAAGTTTATAGCGCAGAGAGATCGATGTTTGCGACACGATTTGCGCCGAAGTAGATGCCTAGGATGTCGTGGTTTGAGGTTGGCC
>NZ_JAIVMF010000025.1 GCF_020176715.1 Stappia stellulata
CAGCAGGGCGCGGCGACGAGCGACATCTCGCGCTCGGTGCAGCAGGCCGCCCAGGGCACGGGGGCGGTGACGAGCAACATGGAGCGGCTGGCGACGACCGTGGAAAGCACCAGTGCGGCTGCCGACAACGTGCTCTCCGCCTCCGGTGCCATGTCGCAGAACACCGACGCGCTGCGCGAGGAGATCGACCGCTTCCTCAACGACGTCGCGGCGGCCTGATCGCCAAGCCGACGCGGCAGAGACAGACGACACGAAAGGCGGCGGGACCCCGGTCCCGCCGCCTTTTGCATTCGCGATGGTCGAGTTGGCATTTCCCATGTCCCGGCCTAGGTTTGTGCGAGGCCGTGCCTTGGCGTGCGGCGGATCTTGATGGAGTGAGCGTGTGATGCACGACAGTGAAGCGAATGGCCCGTCGGGCGAGTTGACCCTGCGCACCATGGCGATGCCCGCCGATACCAATGCCGCCGGCGACATCTTCGGCGGATGGGTTTTGTCGCAGATGGATCTCGCCGGCGGGATCGCGGCGGGCCAGCGCGCCTCGGGGCGGGTGGTCACGATCTCGGTCGAGCGCATGACGTTCATTCGCCCCGTCCATGTCGGCGATGTGCTGTGTGTCTATTGCGCGATTTCCTCGGTCGGCCGCACGTCGATGAAGGTCGCCATCGAGGCCTGGGCGTTGCGCCATCGTCATGGCAAACGCGAGAAGGTGACCGACGCGATCTTCACCTTTGTCGCTGTCGCCGATACGGGGCGGCCGCGGCCCGTCCCGCCCGCGCCTGAAGAGAGCTGACGGGCGCCGGACACCTGGCGCGACAGCCTTCGGGTATCGGCGGGCCGTCCCGTTACGGGCGAAAGCGCTCGCGAAAGGCAGCCCTCATGCGCGGATTGCGTTGCGCGATGTCACGGTAGAGATCTTCGTCCAGCGCCTGACGGCATCCCGCGTCCCAAAGCGCCAGAAGCGCCTCGAGCCGGGCCGCGCGTTCGGCCGCCGACAGGGGCGGAACCGGTTGCGCAAGCCTTGGCGAAAGCCCCCAGCGCATCCGGCATCCGGCTGCGAGCACCCGCAATTCCGCGAACCGAAGCACGTCGTCGGTGGATGCGCTGGCCGCAGGCGTTGCGGATACGGGGTCGACGGGAGCCCCTGAAACGGGCGTGACGGACAGTCCGGACATGAAAAATCCTCCTTCGGTTTCCCGAGGAGGACTGGCGCAAACGGTGACCGTTTCGTTGCCGCTTTCGCGGCCACATCCCCGTGGCCTGGGACGATTGCGGACAATCGCCATAGCGCTCAGGGAAACCACCTTGCCCGGTCGGGCAGGTTGGCGAGGGCGCCAGCCCTTCTCTTGATGATGGGAGATCCTATGCCACGAACGCCGGCGCGGCGCAAGCGGGTCTCAGTTTGAGGGAGCCGGTGTCTTGAGCTCTCCGTCGTCGTTCTTCGGTTCCCAGTCCGGATCGTATTCCTCGTGCTCGGCTTCCACCTCGCTGTCCTCCACGCGCGGGTCCATGGCCAGGGTTTCCGGCGTGGAGAAGCGCACGCCGGAGGGCATGGCGACGAAATCCTCCCGGTCTTCCGGCGCGATCGCCTTGCGCTGGGTCATGCGGAAGAGGGCGAAGGCGATCAGCGAGGCATGGGCGCCCGAGGTCACGGCGAAAAGCCCCTGCGGCGTGGTGAGCGTCATCATTGCGGCCGCAATTACGGGGCCGACGATGGAGCCGGCGCCGAACAGGAGCAGCAGGCCGCCGCTGGTCTTGAGGAACTCGCCGGCGGGCGTGTGGTCGTTCGCATGGGCGACGATCACCGGATACATCGAATAGATCATTCCGCCGAAGGCGGCGACCAGGGCGATCACCGCCAGTTGCGGCAGGCCGCCGCCGATGGCCAGCACCGCGCCGATGGCGCAGGCGGCGGCGCCGATCCCCACCAGCACGATGCGTCGGTCCATGCGGTCGGACAGCAGGCCGATCGGCACCTGGATCACCGCGCCGGCAAGCAGCGCGACCGACATCATCGTGGCGATGCTGGAGACGGACAGTCCGATCTGACGCCCGTAGACGGCCCCGAGCGTGCCGAAGGCGCTGTTGGAGATGCCGATCAGGAACACGCTGATCACGGCGACCGGAGAGTTGTGCCAGAGCATCTTGATGTCGAGCCTGGAGTGCAGCAGCGGCACGGGCGCGGCGACCGTCGACAGCGCGGTCGGCAGCAGCGCCAGCGAATAGACGATCGAGCCGATGACAAAGAAGAGGTAGCCGGAGGGCGAGCCAAGGGTCAAAAGCATCTGCCCGACCGTTGTCGCCGCCAGGTTGATCATCGTGTAGAAGCCGAAGATCCGCCCGCGGGTTTCAGGCGTTGCGCGTTCGTTCAGCCAGCTCTCCACCACCATCGCAGCACCTGCGAAACAGAACCCGGACACCGCACGCAAGGGGATCCAGGCGGCCGGATGCAGGATCAGCAGGTTGAGCAGGACCGCAATGCCGGCGAGCGAGCAGAACACGCCGAAGGTGCGGATATGGCCGACACGGCTCACGATCGTCGGCGTCAGGATGCAGCCGGCGACATAGCCGATCGCCCAGCCCGTGCCGAGCAGGCCGAGCGAGGTGTCGGAGAACCCCTCGGCGGCGCCGCGCAGCGGCAGGAGAAGCCCGTGCAGGCCGCCGGCAAGAAGCAACAGGCCGGAGCCTGTCAGAAGCGCTGCAATCGAAAAAATCTGGCTCATTTCGTGCCGTCGGCTCTGCGGGTCTGGAGATCGGTCGAATGCGGGTTGCGCTGCGCAGCAAGACGCTCGCGGCACCCGTCAGTCGCATCAATAATGCGGCGGTTTGGTGATCGCGGGCTGCGGAATGGCCGCATCCTCCAGCTCTTCGACCTGGGAGGTCAGCGCGGCGATCTTGCGGCCGAGCGCGTCGATGAGATCGGCCTGCCGGGCGACCACCTCGTTCAGTTCGTCGATCGTGAGCGACTGATGGGCAAGCTGCTCCTCCAGTCGGTCGATGCGTGCAGGCAATTCCGTGTCCATCGGCCCTCTTTCCAAGGCTTGCCGTTCTCCATGGCGTATTGCAGGGGGCATCCGATGCGGTGCGAAGACCCGTGTCGGATTCGGACCCTAACGCAGTCATCGGACGCCGTCACGCGACGCGGAGAACCAAAAAACAGCGGGCGGCCCGAAGACCGCCCGCTGATGGGTTCTGCAGTTCCATCTTCGGGTCCTGACCCGACACCGGCTGTGGCAGGTTTCGTCAGGCTTGGATGATCAGCCGCCGGAGGTATCGGCAAGCGGCTCCTGAGCGAAGGGATTGAGCTGCGGAGACAAGTCCGCCGCGCCCGTGCCCGGCATGATCTCGAACCCGAGCTCGAAGTTGATCAGCATGCCCTTCAAATCATCGAAGACCTGCCTGTCGCCGTCGAGCTTGGCCTTGCCGCTGGCGATCTGATCATCGAAGCTTGCAACCCCCATCATGATCGGCTCCAGATCCGAGCGCGCGATCTCGATCGACAGATCCGCGTCGGCTGTTTGGAAACCTTCGATGTTTGTGAGGGTTCCGTTGCTGAGTTCCACAACAAAGGTTTCGCCCACGTCCGGCAATGACAGGTTGATGGTGAATGCACGGTCTGCGGCTTTATCGGTATCCAACCGGATGCCAAGGAAGTCGAGCCACAACGCGGTGGACATCGCCTTGATCATGTCCGGGCCGCTGCTCTTTGGGGAGGCCCCCTGCGGGATGCCGTTTCGCAACTCGTAAGCCGCTGCAAGGAAGGAGTTTCTGACACTCGGGCTTTCCTGCTGGTAGCCGATTTGCTCGAACACGTCCGCCAGGAGATCCTTTGCCTCGGTGTTTTGCGGTTCCGCATAAACCAGCTTGTTCAGGATTTCCTGGGCGTGCTTGTACTCGCCTGCGTCATACAACTCTCGCCCCTTGGCAATAATCGGCTCCGCACCGCCCATCATCTCGACATACAGCGGGGCGCTGTCTTGGGGAGAAAGCGGGATCAGCGTGCTTGGGTTGCCGTCCCAGTATCCAAGGTAGCGGTTAACCACCGCCCGGCTGTTATGCTCCACCGACCCATGGTAACTGCGCGCGGACCACGCCTGCTGGAGGCTCGCGGGAACCGCGTATTCATTGTGGATCTGGTTGATGGTGACGCCCTGGTTTGCAAGGTGCAACACGCCATTGTTCAGGTGGGCATAAGTATCGCGCTGCGAGCGCATGACGTCCTGAATGCGGTCGTTTCCCCAGCGCGGCCAGCTGTGCGAGGCGAACATCACTTCCGCATCCTGACCGAACAGATAGAGCGCCTTGTTGATTTGCTTCGACCACTCGAGCGCATCGCGCACAAGCGCCCCCCGCAGGGTGTAGATGTTGTGGATGGTGCCGGTAATGTTTTCCGCTGCCCAAAAGGCCTTCAGATCCGGAAAGTAGGTGTTCATTTCGGCGGGCGCCTCGGTCCCCGGCGTATTCTGAAACACCATTTTGATGCCATCGATCGTGTGTTCTTCGATGTCTTCGCTCACAACTGTTGTTGGCGCAATCAGCCCCAAATTGCCTGCGGCGGTGTTTTTGCCGATCGACTGATCGACATGGCCGAAGGGGCTTCGCGGCAACAGGACGCCATATTGAAAGAACATGCGTCGGTTCATTGCATTGCCGGCATAGACGTTTTCCGACACCGCGTGATCCATGAAACCGACCGGCGCTAAGATCCGGACCTTGCCCGAGGCAACGTCCGCCTCATCGACGACACCGCGAACGCCGCCGAAATGGTCAGCGTGGGAGTGGGAGTAGACCACGGCCACGACCGGGCGCTCGCCAAGCTGCTCGTTGATGAATTTCAGAGCGGCCGCGGCGGTTTCCTTGGCGGTCAGCGGGTCGAAGACGATCCAGCCAGTGTCGCCCTTGATAAAGCTGATGTTGGCGAGGTCGAAACCGCGCACCTGATAGATCTTGTCCGGAATGACTTCAAAAAGGCCGTACCCCATGTTCAGGATGGCCTGGCGTTGCAGCGATGGATGAATGCTGTCGAAGTTCTTGTCCTGCAGCAGCCATTCGTAGCTGCCCATATCCCACGCTACGTTGCCGGCCTCCGCCATGATCTGTTTGTAGTCAGGCGCCGCGATAAAGCCCCTTTTCGCCTCGTCGAAGTCCCGCGTATCATCGAACGGCAACTCCTTGCGCAATGTCTCGATGATCTCCAGCGTTCGCTCGCTTGGCTTTTTTCCCTTTTCGTCAAAATGCTCGCCCAAAGCGGCATTTGGATCCGTGTTGACACCGCCGCCGCCCGCCGCGCCGACGACCGTGCTGGAAATGCTGATCAACAATGAGGTCAGGAAAATTTGTCTTTTCACCTTGGGGCCCTCCAACCGGAATTTCTTTATTTTATATCTTGAACGTCACTATGTCGACATGGTCTCAAGAGTGTTGTAATATTGAATTGTCGATTTTTTCAAGAATTTCATTAATTTCAATAGAGACTCTGCATCATTCTTGAAATTATTTTTAAATTTACTTGAAGGGCTTGATATTACGCAGTGCCGATCGCGGCTTTTGATGACCTGAGAGACACGCGACGGCGCGCTATTGATTGAAGACAAGCCCCGGAAGTACCGGTTTGCTTGTCCGATGCCCGGTTTCGGCGAAAACGCGGGGCCGTCTCTTCCGGAAAATCTTCAGATGTGCGTGAAGCGTGATGGTGCCGGAGCCAGGAGGCGGAGCTTGATCCGCGCCGGAACGTTTCCCTCTGCTCGCAGGTTCGCAGAACGGCGGAAAATAAAAAAGGCGGCTCGAGGGAGCCGCCCGGCGTTCGGGGATTGGAAGGCGCGGGGCCTTTCCAGGGCACCTGAGATTAGCTGAAACCGCCTGTTGGCGGTTTCAGCATTTTTGATGATGGGCTGGCTTTGGACTTGCTTGAAGTCCATGCCGCCACCTGAAACCGCCTGTTGGCGGTTTCAGCATTTTTGATGATGGGCTGGCTTTGGACTTCTTAGAAGTCCATGCCGCCCATGCCGCCGCCCGGCATTGCCGGAGCGCCGCCGCCATCCTTCTTCGGCAGCTCGGCGACCATGGCTTCGGTCGTGATGAGCAGGCCGGCGACGGAGGCCGCATCCTGGAGAGCGGTCCGCACAACCTTGGTCGGATCGATGATGCCGGTCTCGACCATGTTGACGAACTCTTCCGTCTGGGCGTTGAAGCCGAAGGTCGGATCTTCGTTCTCGAGGATCTTGCCGACCACGATCGAGCCTTCGACGCCGGCATTTTCGGCGATCTGGCGGATCGGGGCTTCAAGGGCGCGCAGCACGATCTTGATGCCGGCCATGATGTCCGGATTGTCGGACTTCAGGGCTTCGACGGCCTTCTTGGCGCGCAGCAGCGCGGTGCCGCCACCCGGAACGATGCCTTCTTCCACGGCCGCGCGGGTCGCGTTGAGAGCGTCGTCGACGCGGTCCTTCTTTTCCTTCACCTCGATTTCCGTGGCACCGCCGACGCGGATCACGGCAACACCGCCGGCGAGCTTGGCAAGACGCTCCTGCAGCTTCTCGCGGTCGTAGTCCGAGGAGGTCTCCTCGATCTGCGCCTTGATCTGCGTGACGCGGCCTTCGATGTCGGCCTTCTGGCCGGCGCCGTCGATGATCGTGGTGGCTTCCTTGGTGATCTCGACCTTGTCGGCGGTGCCGAGCATGTCGAGGGTCACGTTCTCGAGCTTGATGCCGAGATCCTCGGAGATCACCGTGCCGCCCGTCAGGATGGCGATGTCTTCGAGCATGGCCTTGCGGCGATCACCGAAGCCCGGCGCCTTGACGGCAGCGATCTTCAGGCCGCCACGCAGCTTGTTGACGACGAGGGTCGCGAGCGCCTCGCCTTCCACGTCTTCGGCGATGATGAGGAGCGGACGGCTGGACTGGACGACGCTTTCCAGGATCGGCAGCATGGCCTGCAGGTTGGAGAGCTTCTTCTCGAACAGGAGAATGTAGGGCTTCTCCAGGTCGGCGATCATCTTCTCCGCGTTGGTCACGAAGTAGGGCGACAGGTAGCCGCGGTCGAACTGCATGCCTTCGACGACTTCGAGTTCGGTCTCGAGCGACTTGGCTTCCTCGACCGTGATCACGCCTTCGTTGCCGACGCGCTGCATGGCCTCGGCAATGTCCTTGCCGATCTGCTCGTCGCCGTTGGACGAGATCGTGCCGACCTGTGCGACTTCACCGGAGGTGGAGATCTTCTTGGAACGGGCCTCGAGGTCCTTGACGGCAGCGGCGGCGGCCAGGTCGACGCCACGCTTCAGGTCCATCGGGTTCATGCCGGCGGCAACGGCCTTGACGCCTTCGCGGACGATGGACTGGGCCAGAACGGTCGCGGTGGTGGTGCCGTCGCCGGCGATGTCGTTGGTCTTGGACGCGACTTCGCGGACCATCTGCGCGCCCATGTTCTCGAACTTGTCCTCAAGCTCGATTTCCTTGGCAACGGAGACACCGTCCTTGGTGATGCGCGGAGCGCCGAACGCCTTGTCGATGACGACGTTGCGGCCCTTGGGGCCGAGCGTGACCTTCACCGCGTTGGCGAGGATGTCCACGCCGCGCAGCATGCGGTCGCGGGCGTCGGTGGAAAACTTGACTTCTTTGGCAGACATTATCGTTCGTCTCCTGATGTACTTGGGACCCGGCCTCCGGCGCGATGTCTCGTCACGCCGCTGGTGCAGACCCGTTTGGCCTGCGCTGCGCACGCAGGGTTCGCGGGCGCGGAAGACGGGAAAGGGGACTGGCGTGGCTGATTAGCCGACAACGCCCATGATGTCGCTTTCCTTCATGATCAGAAGGTCTTCGCCATCGATCTTGACCTCGGTGCCGGACCACTTGCCGAACAGCACACGGTCGCCAGCCTTGACGTCGAGGGCGATCAGGTCGCCGTTTTCCTTGCGCGAGCCGGGACCGACGGCGACGACTTCGCCTTCCTGCGGCTTTTCCTTGGCGGTGTCCGGGATGATGATCCCGCCGGCGGTCTTTTCTTCGGAATCGACGCGGCGAACCACGACGCGATCATGCAAAGGGCGGAACTTCATATCGTGCTCTTTCCTTTTCTGGCCAGCGTGGTACCCCTCCTGTCCGCGCCAGGAAATTGGCGCGGCAGCGAACGCAGACCACGTTGGCACTCTGTGAATGAGAGTGCTAACAGCGCGCCTGATGTAGGACGGGGTAGAGACCCTGTCAATGACTTCGCGATCCGGATTTTTTGAAAAAATCATCGCGCCCCGTCGCGCCGGGGGGCGCCGTGCGGGCACGGTCCGGTTTTGTGGAGCCAAACGCGGTGACCGGTTAAAACGTGGTACCGTGTTTAAACGTTTTGGCAATCGCTGGCCGCTAGACTCCCTGTCATGAAGACCATTGTCGATATTGTCAGGGAATTTTACGGCGAGCGCTCCGGAAACATTGTCATTCCGTTCGCGCTGACGTTTGGCTTCGTCATGCTGGTGATTGGAGCTGGCCTTGACTACTCGCGCGCGCACAACACCAAGGTCGTGCTGCAGGCTGCGGTCGATGCCACGGCGCTGGCCGCGAATTACGACAGCGAGGGCTTGGCCGAGGCCAAGGTCAAGGCCAATGCGATCGACTATTTCAACGCCATCTACAAGGGCGATCCCGATGCCGTGAAGCTCGACGTCACGGTCGAGAAGGGCACCGTCACCGTGTCCGCCACCCAGGCCGTCCAGACCCTGTTCGGCGGCGTGCTCAATGTCGACAAGGTCGATGTTGGCGTGCGCTCGCAAACGGTGATCGGCAAGGCGACCTTCGATGTGGTGATGGTGCTCGACAACTCCGGCTCGATGGGCGGGAGCAAGCTGAAAACGCTCAAGGACGCCTCCAAGGACCTGGCGGAGACGTTGTTTGCGATCAACGAGAAGAGCGAAAAGAAGGACCGTGTGAAGATCGGCCTCGTTCCGTTCACCTCCTTCGTCAACATCGGTGGCGACAAGGAGAACGAGAGCTGGATGGACCGCGAGGGCCAGTCGCCGATCCACTGGACCAATTTCGAAACCCGGCCCGACGGAACCCCGGATCCGAACGAGATGGAAAGCCGGTTTTTCTACAACGGCAAACCCAGCCGCTTTACCCTGTTCAAGCAGCTCAAGCACACGAAATGGCTCGGCTGTGTCGAGGCACGGCCGATTCCCTATGACGTGACGGACGATGCGCCCGACAAGCGCGTGCCTGAAACGCTCTACGTGCCGGAGTTCGCCCCCGACGAACCGGACGGGAAATACACCCGTCGTGGCGATCGCCATTCCAACGACTATATCCGCGACGATTCCGGGGGATGCCGCGACAAGGCCTCGAAGAAGGCGCGCAAGCTCGGCAAGCCCGAGTATCTCTACGCGCAGGAGCGCATGTGCAAGTACCGCAACCAGAACCGGTCTTTCGGCAACTCCTACACAAAGGGTCCGAACTATACCTGCCGTACCCGGCCGCTCACCGACCTGACGACCGAGAAGGTGACGGTCCTGCGAGACCTGAAGAACATGAAGGCCAATGGCAGCACCAACATCCACCAGGGTGTCGTGTGGGGCTGGCGGGTGCTGTCGCCGCAGGCGCCCTTCACGCAAGGGCGTGTGCGCGAAGAAGACAGCGACGACGAACACGTGCGCATCATGATCGTGATGACCGACGGCGCCAACACCTACCAAAGCCAGCGGTCGTTCAACAAGACGAACATCAATGCCTATGGCTACGGGCGCGAACAGCGCCTCGGCCGAGGTGTCGACAGCACCTGGGAGATCGCCAATGCGATGGACCAGCGCACGTCGCTCGCCTGCGAGAATGCCAAGAAGGACGGCATCAACGTCTACACCGTGGCGTTCCAGATCAATGACAGCAACACGGTGAACATGATGCGCAATTGCGCGTCCAATGCGAACATGGCCTTCGACGCCCGTTCGAACGGCGATCTGGTGGATGCTTTCAAGCGCATCGCCGAGGAAATCAGCAAGCTGCGCCTGAACAAGTAACCGACGATGCAGCGCGTCTGATGCGCGCTACTGCGCGGCGGTTTCCGACCGGATCTGGAACGGTAGGGAGATGTGTCCCTGTTTCTCGCTGGCATTGTCGCGCATCACGATCTTCAGGTCGTAGTCGCCGGGCCGCAGGCCATCGAAGCGGAACTGCAGGATGGTGTGGAACTCGCGTCGGGCGTCGCGGCTGTCGTAGGACAGTTCGGCAAAGCCCGTTTGCGCGGCCAGCACCTGCCCCGAAGGGTTCAGCAACTCGTAGTCGGCGACGAGGCGGATGCCATATCCCGCATCGCTTTCGACGAACCCATATCCAAGCGGCTGGGCATAGACCGTCAGCGTGTCGTCGGGCTGGAAAACCGGCTCGGCGAGCGGGGTGTATTGTCCGAAACCGCCCACGTCGCCCTCGACGAACAGCGCCCTGGCGAAACCGAGGGGCGACGCCTCCCAGGCCTCGGCGCTCGCCGCGCGTGCCGTTGCGAGGGCCGGCGACACCGGGTCGGTTGCCTCCGCGCCGAGCGCCGGCGTCGTTGCCGCGAGGCCGAGCAGCGCGAGCGCTGCGATCGCGCGGCGGCATCCGGTGCCCCGTCCGCCGTGTGTGTGCGGATGTCCGACCCTTCGCATGAGTTGCCCCGTCCCTTGTCGCTTGCCAGCCCCTGTGTTGCGGCGCACCGTATAGACCGGAGCGCGGCAAACGACAAGATTAACCGGCAAATGCGGTGAACGCGGGCGCCGTACCGCCCATCCGCTCGCTCCAGGACTGGCGCTTCCGGTAGATGGTGGAGGGAGAGATCTCCAGCGCCGCCGCCGCCTTGGCGATATTGCCGTCGAAGGCCGTCAGCGCCGTTTCGATGATGCGCCGTTCCTGCGCCCAGAGCGGCTCGATCGCCTCCGTCGATCCGCCCGGCAGCGGGGCGTATCCGGCGCGAAGCGGCTCCAGCCGGCCGGACAGGCCCTCGCCCAGGAGAAAGCCCGGCAGCATTTCCGCGCGCAGCGCCTCGCCGTCATGCAGGACGACCGCCTGTCGGATCGCGTTTTCAAGCTGGCGGACGTTGCCCGGCCAGTCGTAGGTGAGGAGCTTTTCGCCCGCGCAGCCGGCGATATCGGTGAAACGGCGGGTCTCCTCGACGCAGAAACGGGCGAGAAAGGCCTGCGCCAGCGGCAGGATGTCCTCGCGCCGGTCGCGCAGCGCCGGCAGGCGGACGGGCAAAACGTGAAGCCGGTAGAACAGGTCCTCGCGGAACCGTCCTTCCGAGATTTCCGTCATCGGGTCGCGATTGGTCGCACAGACGATGCGCACGTTCACGGCGCGCTGTCGGGTGTCGCCGACGCGCTGCACCATACCGGTCTGGATAAAGCGCAACAGCTTCGACTGAAGCGCCAGGTCCATTTCGCCGATTTCGTCGAGAAACAGCGTGCCGCCATCCGCGGCCTCGGCGGCGCCTTCCCGCGCGTCCGTTGCGCCGCTGATGGCGCCATTGATGTGCCCGAAGAGCTCGCTTTCCATCAGCGCGCCGGGAATGGCCGCGCAGTTGATCGCGATGAAAGGCTTGTCGCGACGTGGCGAACGTGTGTGGATCGCGCTGGCGCAAAGTTGTTTGCCGGTACCGGATTCACCGGTGATGAACACCGGCGCACCGGAGGGCGCCATGCGTTCGATCTGGTCGTAGACCTCGCGCATCCGCGCCGATCCGCCGATGAAGGCCTCGAAGCGGTGCGGCGTGCCGTCGCTGATCTGCGTCGCCGCGGCCTGCGGGCGCGTCGTGCGGCGGGTGCCGTCGGCGCGGGCCGGGCGGGTGTTCTGGATCAGGAAGCGGTCGATCTTCTCGGCGGCGGACGCCGGGTCGACACCCACGGAAATCACGTCGTGGGCACCGGCCTCCATCGCCGCGAGACTGCGTGACAGCGATTGCCCGGTGCTCACCGCCATCAGGAAAGCCTGCGGTTGCGCCGCCGCGAGGCGGGACAGGTGGCCGTCCTGTCCGAGCGTTTCGAGATCGACGATCATCACGTCGGGTCGCACCTTCGTGCTGGCCGCGTAGAACGGTTCGAAACTGTGGTAAGCCAACGGTGTCGCGCAAGGGTGATCCATTGCGTCGACGATTGATCCCGCGAGATTGCGCATCGAGCCGTCGCCGTCGAGAACGGCCAGCCTGATTTGCCCCTCAGCGCCATGCATGGACTCCATGCGGTGGCGACCCCCTTTTGTTCAGCCGAAACGTCGGCATCGAATTGATTTGCCGTCAGAATCTTGGCTGGACATGGTAAATAAACCGTTTCCGAATGAAATCTCCCTGTTTGAGACCCTGCAATTTGGCCGGGAAATGTCCACAGCTCCTGCGTTTGGTTGAGGGCTTCTGCGGATAGGGCGCGCGCGACGCTGGTGATAGGGTCGTGCGAAACAGGCGTCTCGCGAAGATGGATCCCCATGAAACGCTTTCTTTTCGCTGTTGTGGTGCTCGGACTTGGCGCGGCGGTTGCGGCCGCGCTCTGGTGGTGGTCGACCCGCCCGGAGCCGGTGGCCGTGGTGTCGCCGCAGGTCGGACGCGCCGCCGATGTTGTCTATGCCACCGGTGTCGTGGAGCCGGTGCGCTGGGCCAAGGTGACGAGCGTGCTGCGCGAGCGGATCATCGAGATGTGCGCCTGCGAGGGCGAGACGGTTACACAGGGAACGGTGCTCGGCCGGCTCGATGCCTCCGATGCGCGGGCAACCGCCGCCGAACTGGAGGCGCGCGTGCAACTGTCGAAGCAGAACCTCGACCGCGCCGTCGGCCTGCTGGAGCGCCGGGTGATCTCGCGTCAGGCGTTCGAGCAGGCGGAAAACGATCATTCCCGCAATGTCGCGCTGCTGGCGGCGCAGACGGCGCGCCTGTCCGACTATGAGCTCAAGGCGCCGATGGACGGTCAGGTGCTGCGCCGCGATGGCGAAGTGGGCGAGGTGGCCGAACCGGGAGCGGTGCTCTTCTGGGTCGGTCAGCCGCGTCCGTTGCGTGTTGTGGCGGATGTGAACGAGGAGGACATTCCCCTGGTCCGGACCGGACAGAAGGCGCTGGTGCGCGCCGACGCCTTTCCGGGACGCGCCTTCGACGCGGTCGTCGACCAGATCACGCCCAAGGGCGATCCCGTGCTCAAGACCTATCGAGTCTATCTGACTTTCCAGGACCCGCCGCCGCTGATGATCGGCATGACCAGCGACGTCAACATCATCGTCAAGGTCGTCGAGAAGGCGCTTCTCGTGCCATTGGCGGCAGTCGACGGCGACCGCGTGCTGGTTTTGGAGGACGACGGGCGCCTTGCCGCGCGCAGGCTGGAGATCGGCATTCGCGGCACGGAGACGGTCGAGGTGACCGGCGGACTTGAACCGGACGCGCGGGTGGTGGCGGTGTGGCGCGATGGCTTGCGCCCGGGCCAGGCCGCGCGGCCGCTTGCCGCAGCCGGCGAGGGGGAGGCGGGCCGATGAGCCGCCACGTCCCGCCGGGGACCGGCACGGATGCGGGCCTGCCGTCATGCCGCTGATCCTGTCGATCGCGCTGACCCATGTCGGCGGACGGTTTCGCCAGAGCATCGTGTCGGTGCTCGGCGTCATGCTCGGCGTCGGCTTTTCCATCGCCATGGCGGCGCTGATGGAGGGATCGCAGCGCGATTTCATCGCGACGCTCGTCGATGCCATTCCCCATGTCGAGGTGACCGACGACCGCCGCGAGGCGGCACCGCCCCCGGCGGCAACCGTTTTCGACGCGGTCAATGTGATCGGCGCGCGTCCGGACGACGACACGCGCGGCTTGCGCAACCCGGTGCGTCTCAAGGCGATGCTGGACACCTGGCTGCCGGGAGACATGGCGGCGTCCCTCTCGGGGCAGGCGGTGCTGCGCTACGGCGGCAAGGATGTCGCGGTGGCGCTCACCGGCGTCGATCCGGCGGCGCATCTCAGGGTGTCCAATATCGGTGACGACATGCAGTCGGGAGCCTTCATGGATCTGGCCGCCGACCTGAACGGCTTGATCATCGGTGACGGAGTGGCGGACAAGATCGGCGCTTCCGTCGGCGACACCGTGGCGGTATCGACCTCCTCGGGCGCGGTGCGCCGGCTGAAGGTGATCGGCCTGTTTCATACGGGCGTGACCCAGGCCGACGATGCCACCGGCTATACGGTGCTGAAGACCGCGCAGGTGCTGTTCTCGCGGCCCAATGCCATCAACCGGCTTTCGATCCGACTGGACGACGTCAATTCCGCCCGCGCGGTGGCGCAACGGGTGGAGCGCATGACCGGCTACCGGGCCACCTCCTGGCAGGAGGCCAACGAAAGCCTGATGGAGGTGCTGATGGTGCGCAACATCATCATGTACACGGTGGTCGGCGCGATCCTGCTTGTGGCCGGCTTCGGCATCTTCACCATCGTGTCCACCATCGTGCACGAAAAGGCGCGTGACATTGCCATCCTCAAGTCGCTCGGCTTCGACCAGGCCGACATTCGCCGGATTTTCCTGATGGAGGGGTTGTTCATCGGCATCGTCGGATCTGTGCTCGGGTCCGCGCTCGGCTATGGCCTGAGCGTTTTTCTCGGGTCGCTGACGTTTGAGGTGAAGACGAATGTCGAGCTGACCTCGCTGCCGATGCACTACAGCGCCTGGCACTATGCGATTGCCTGCGGGTTCGCGCTGTTTTCCGCCGGGATCGCCGGCTATCTGCCGGCGCGCCGGGCCGCCCAGCTCAACCCGGTCGATATCATCAGGGGGGCGTCGTGAGCCTGTCCGCCGAACCCGAAACCCGCACGCGGTCGGACGCCGGAGCCGGTGCCGCGACCGGTGGCCCGCCGCTGATCGAGGCGCGCGGCCTGACCCGCATTCTTCCGGGCCTAATCCCGGTCACGCTGGTGCGCGACATCGATCTGGTGATCGAGGCGGGCGAGTTCGTCGCCATCACCGGCCCGTCGGGATCGGGAAAGTCGTCGCTGCTCTATCTGCTCGGGCTGCTCGATTCGCCGACCTCGGGCGAGGTGCTGATCAACGGCCAGCCCACCCATCTGCATTCCGAGGCAAGGCGCGCGCGCGAGCGCCTGTCGACGCTCGGCTTCGTGTTCCAGTTCCACTTTCTGCTGCCGGAGTTTTCCGTCGTCGAGAACGTGATGATCCCGATGCGCAAGCTCGGGCGGTTGAGCGTTGCCGAGATGCGCGCACGCGCCGTCGGCATTCTCTCGGAACTGGGCCTTGAGGATCACGTCGGCAAGCTGCCGATCCAGCTTTCAGGCGGTCAGCGCCAGCGCGTCGCGGTGGCGCGGGCGCTCGCCAACGACCCGCCGGTGATCCTGGCCGACGAGCCGACCGGCAGTCTCGACAGCGCCTCGTCGGAACAGGTGTTCAAGACCCTGCGCCATCTTGTCGACGACCACGGCAAGACGGTGATCGCCGTGACCCATGACCTGGACCTTGCCGCGCGCATGGATCGCCGGCTGCATCTGGTCGACGGGATGCTGGCCGACCCCTGAGCGCGGACGGCCGCATATCGTGTGCCGAACGCCGTGTCAGGCGGCCGGAACGTCGTAGCCGGCGGCCTCGACCACCGCGATGAGGCGCTCCTTCGGCAGGGAGCTCTCGATGCGGGCGTGTCCGCTGTCGAGGTCAATTTCCGTTTTCGCGGCCGGATCGGCCGCCGCGATCGCCTGTTCAACCGACGAAACGCAGCCCTTGCAGGCCAGGCCTTCGATCCGCATTTCGATCATGATGCCATCGTCCTTCGTAATGATGCGGTGTGGTTGACGCGACACTGGGGCTTCCAGCAACTGGAACGTCAAGGTCGCAAAAGCCCGGATGACTGGATCGGCAAATGACGCCGGAGCGCAAGACGGATCAATGCTGTAGACTCGGAAGAATCGGCGTATTCATGCACTATTGGGCGGCAGGGTGATTCGGCCGGAGCCGAAGGACGAGTATGGCACGCGCGACAACGATCTTCATTTTCCTCTGCATGGGCGTGATTGCGGCCTCCGTGTCCGCGATCATGATGTTCCAGTTCGCCCGCCCTGCGGGCGAGGCCTTTACCCTTGGCCTGGCGCTTCTGTGCACGATGATCGTGGTGCATCTGGTCTTCACCCGCCAGCGCGACCGCAGCGACGTCAGCGCCCGGGTTGCCGAGCTGGAGGAGCGTGTGCTCGAGGTCGACCAGGACGTCGGCAATCTCGAGGGCCGGCTTACCGGCATGGAGACCAACCTGCCGCGCCGCACCCGCGAGGAGATCGACCCGCTCTTCGCCGAGGTCGAGGTGCTCGGCAGCCTGATCAAGCAGATGGCCGAGGCGATGGCGGGGATGGAAGACCGCATCGACGAGCAGGACCAGCGTCTTGTCGCGCCGCCGCAGCCGCGCGAGCGGCTTGGCCACTATGAAGAGGCGCCGCGTGCGCTTGGCTATTCCGGGGTCGATCGCACGTTCGAGCAGGCACCCGAGGCGCCGCGTGCCGAGCCGGCCCCTGCCGCGCCGCGTCGTGCAGCGCCGCCACCTCCGGCAGCCGGCCCGCGCGACGCTCAACCGGATCTCGCGCTTCGCCGCACCATCCAGGAGGCGCTCGACAACAACCGCGTCGACCTGTTCCTGCAGCCGCTGGTGACGCTTCCCCAGCGCCAGGTGCGCGACTATGAGGCGCTGACCCGCATCCGTGACCAGAATGAGGTTTACCTGGAGCCGGTCGATTTCATCGACGAGGCGGCGCGCGCCGGCATGATGCCGGCGATCGACAACCTGATGCTGTTTCGCGCGATCCAGGTGCTGCGCCGGCTGAGCAACCGCAACCGGCGCTCGGGCCTCTTCGTCAACCTGTCGTCGCAGACGCTGGTCGACGAGAAGTTTTTCCCGGGCTTTCTGGATTTCCTGCGCGCCAACCAGGGCTTCAGCGATCAGCTGACCTTTGAGTTCACCCAGCGCGATGTCTCGGAAATGGGTGCGCTGGAGCACGAAAGCCTCGCCGCCCTTTCGGAGCTCGGCTTCCGCTTTTCCATCGACCGGGTGACCAACCTGCGCCTCGACTTCAAGTCGCTGTCGGATCGCGGCTTCCGCTATGTGAAACTGCACGCCAGCCGTCTGATCGGGTCCGAGCGCATGCCCGACAGCCACATTCATCCCGCCGATCTCGGCGATTTGCTGCGCCGCTTCGCGATGGAGCTGATCGTCGATCACATCGAGACCGAGGCCCAGGTGCTGGAAGTGCTCGATCTCGATGCCCGCATCGGCCAGGGCTATCTGTTCTCCCCGCCGCGCCCCGTGCGCCCGGAGGTGCTGCAGGGCCGGCCGCCCAAGGCGATGCGCCGGGCGGCCGAATAGGCGTCTCTCCGACGCCTCGCTGAACGGCCGGTCGCGTCAGCTCGCGCCGGCGCCCACCGTCACCACGATCGGATCCGCATCGGCAAGCAGCCGTTTCGCCACGCGGCGGATGTCGTCGAGCGTCACCGCCTCGATCAGCGCGTTGCGCTTGTCGATATAGTCGAGGCCGAGCTTTTCCATCTGGATGCCCAGCAACTGGCTGGCGATCTTGTCGGAGGTGTCGAAGCGCAGCGCATAGGAGCCGGTCAGAAAGGCCTTGGCCTTGGCCAGTTCATCGGCGCTCGGGCCGACCTCGGCCATGCGCTGCATCTGCGCGGCGATGATCGCGATCGTGTCGGGCGCGCGGTCCGAGCGGGTGCCTGTCGCGGCCATGAAGGCGCCGGAGTGGTCATAGGGCACCAGATAGGAGCCGACCGAATAGGCGAGCCCGCGCTTCTCGCGCACTTCCTCGTAGAGCCAGGACGAGAACGAGCCACCGCCCAGAATGTGGTTCATCACGAAGGCGGGGATGAAATCGGGATCGTCCCGCTTCAGGCCCGGCAGGGCGAGGCGGATCGAGGTCTGGGGCACGTCGAAGGCGACATCCTTGCGGATGCCGGTCTTCGGCGTCACATCCGCGACCGGGGCGAGCTCCGCCTGCTCCGGCAAGTCGGCGAAGGTCTTGTCCAGCAGGGCGGCCAGACGCTCGGCGCCAATCGCGCCGACGACGGAGATCGTGAGGTCGCCGCGCGCGACGAGCCGCCCGTGCAGGGCCTTCAGATCCGCCGGCGTCAACGCCGAGACGCTTTCTTCCGTGCCGCTCGACGGACGGCCGTAGGGGTGGTCGGGGAAGGCGGTCTCCGCCATGACCCGGCTGGCGATCGCATCGGGATCCTTCTGCTCGCGGCGCAGCCCGGAAATGATCTGTCGCTGCATGCGTTCCACCGCATCGGCGTCGAAGCGCGGATCGTTGACGGCGATGCGCAGGAGGTCGAAGGCGTCATCGACATTGGGCGTAAGGGTGCGCAGCGAGCCGTAGAAGGCATCGCGCCCGGCATCGAAGCTGATCTTGACCGCCAGTTCCTCCAGCCGCTGCCGGTAGGCTTGCGAATCGAGCTCGCCCGCGCCTTCGTCAAGCGTCGCGGCCATCAGGTTGGCAAGGCCCTCCTTGCCGTCCGGGTCCTGTGCCGATCCGCCGGCGAAGGAGAAGTTTACCGCGACGATCGGCACGGTATGATCTTCCACCAGCCAGGCGGTCAGCCCGCCCGGCGTTTCCACGGTCTGGATCTCCACCGCGCGCGCCTCGACGCTGGCGATGGCGAGCGATGCCAGGACGGCGAAGGTGACAAGGCCGGCACGCCAGAGGGCCGGGAGACGGGCAGCGGATCGTGCGGCGGCGATTGAAATCCCCATAGTGGGCATCTCCGTGTTGAGGGCAGGGACGGATCGGCAGGCACCGGGCGCCTCAGGCACCCGGTGCTGTACGATCACTGATTGGCGGTCGCGGCGGGGCCGGCGTCTTCGGGCGCGCGCAGATAGGCGGTAACGGGCAGCAAGGCGAGATAGGTCTCGGCCGCCTTGCGCACGTCTTCGGCCGTCACCGCGCTGATAACGCGCGGCCAGTCGCGGACCTCCTCGATGGTCGACCCGGTGGTGAGCGCGACACCGAACATGCGCGCCAGGCTCGACTGGCTGTCCTGAGCATAGAGCGCGGTGGACAGCAGCCCGGTCTTGGCCCGCTCCAGTTCCGCCGCGCTCACGCCCTCGGCGATCAGCGTGTCGATCACCGCGCGCGTCGCCTCGCCGAGGTCCTCCAGCGTGGTTCCGTCGCTCGGCACTGCATAGACCATGAAGCGGCTGTCATCGAGGGTGCTCGACTGGTACCAGCCGCCAGCGGAGGAGGCGATGCCCTGGTCGATCACCAGTGAGCGGTAGAGCCGGCTGGTGCTGCCGCCACCCAGGATCTCGGCGAGAATGTCGAGCGCGGGGGCGTCATCCGCCGTGTCGGTCGCATAGCTCGGCACCAGCCAGGCCTTGCGCAGGTTGGGCTGGTTCACACGGGGATCGGCGAGATCGACCTCAAGCGCGCCCGGAACCCGCTGCGCGCTCGGGCGGTTGCGCTCGCCCGGGTCGGCGCGCTGCGCCACCTTGCCGTAGGTTTCTTCCGCCAGGCGGCGGACCTCGCCGGCCTCCACGTCGCCGGCGACGATCAGGATGGCGTTGTTGGGTGTGTAGAAGCGGTCGTAGAAGGCGATGGCATTGTCCTTCGACAGTGCGGAAATCTCGCTCGGCCAGCCGATCACCGGCGTGCCGTAGGGGTGGTTGACGTAGAGAACGGCGTCCAGCGTTTCGCCCAGCATGGCGCCGGGGTCGTTTTCCACCCGCATGCGGCGCTCCTCCAGAACGACATCGCGTTCCGGCGCGACCACGGCATCGGTGAGGATGAGATTTTCCATCCGGTCGGCTTCGAGCGCCATCATCTCGCCGAGGTGCTCCTTGGCGACGCGCTGGAAATAGGCGGTGTAATCGTTGGAGGTGAAGGCGTTCTCCTGGCCGCCGATGGCCGCGACCCGTTTGGAGAAGGCGCCGTCCGGATTGTTGGTCGTGCCCTTGAACATCAGGTGTTCCAGGAAATGCGCCACGCCCGACATGCCGGCGGGTTCGTCGGCGGCGCCGACCTTGTACCAGACCATATGCGTAACAACGGGTGCCCGGCGGTCCGGGATGACGACGACCTCCAGGCCGTTGTCGAGCCGGAAGCTCTCGATGTCGCCGCCGATCTTGATATCGGCGAAGGCGGCGGCATCGGCGGCTTCAAGGGTTATCCCGCCGGCTGGCCCGGGAGACGAGGCGGCGACGCCGGTCGCGCCGATCGTGAGCGCCAGGGCGGCGGCGAGGAAAACGCGCGGAAGGACGGAAGCGGTCTGCGGCACGGCAAGGCTCCGGAAACGGGGTGTGAACGTTGGCTTTACAGGATATAGGCGCTTGGCGCGCAAAAGCCCGTGAACTTTTCGTAAGGTCACGACAGGCCGGCAAGGCGCGACGATGCGCCGCCGCCCACGACGGGGAGACGCCCCACGGTCATTGTCGGGCGGCTCGCGCCTGACGAGGGGACCGAAAGGGGCGGTATCGCAAGAGGGGAAAGCCGGGCGCGACGACGCCGGCACGGGCGCGATGGCCCGCGTAAGCGCCGCTACTCGATCGTGCGGGCCGAACGCCCGTTCATGATCTGCTCGGTGGTGCTGATTTCCGGCGCGCGGTTCACGGTCTTGGGTGCGACGGTCGGCGCATCGGCCGAAGGGATCGAATACGCCGTCGGCGGCTCGATCAGATAGCGGCGGACCGGCACGCCGTTTTCGTCGACCGGAATGGCGGTCGTCTCGGCAACGCCAACGCGCTGGTTCAGCTCGTTCGGCTTCATCTTGCCGCTTTCCAGCCGGTCTTCGTTCTGGCGTTCGGCGGCGAAATTGCGGCCGTCGCCGCCGGAGACGAGCTGCTGGATGCCGCGCGACTGGCGGGTGTTGCTGCGTCCGTCGCCATCGAGGTCGGCGCTGCCGCGTCCGTCGTTGCGGTAGACTTCCTGGATGCGCTTCAAATCGTCTTCGTTCTGCGTCGGCCAGTTGGCGACCACCTCGGGCGCTTCCGGCGGCGGCAGTGTGTCCATCTTGCTGGGCATGGCGAGCGGCGCGCGCGGGGTGTATTCGATTTTGGCTTCCGACTTGGCGTCAACCGCGCCGAGGCCTTCCATCAGGCTGCGGATCATCGCGGTATCGGGCGCTTCCTTCGTTTCGGTGCCGTCATTGAACCCGTCCGATCCGGTCTGGCAGGCCGCGAGCAGAAGTGCCGAGGCGCACACGGCAAGAAGGCCGGCGCGGCCGTGCGGGCGGCTGGAGGCGGAGACGGTGAACTTCTGGCGACGCGACACGGCGGCGATCCTTGTACGGTTTCCGGACCTGCGCCGCGTCCGTGGAGGCGGCGCGCCCGGGTCACTTTCATGCGAAACAAAGCGCAATGCGGACCGGTGACGGTCGCTTTGCGGCAGATGCACTCAGGCTGCCCTTTACGGCATCATTAGGGCCGCTTTTGAAAACTGTCATACAGCAGGCCGGCCACGCCGGCAACGATCCACACGTCGGCGAGGTTAAACACGTACCAGGAGAAGCTGCCGACGTGGAAATGGAAGAAATCGGCGACCGCCCCGTAGACCACGCGGTCGATGCCGTTGCCGAGCGCGCCGGCCAGCACCAGTCCGAAGGAGATCGCCGGCAGCCGGCGGTCGCTCTGCGCGCCCCAGACCCAGAATACGACGGAGATGACAAGCGTCACCGCGACCAGCACCCAGCGGCCGAAGGTGCCATCCTGCTGGAACAGGCCATAGGAAACGCCGTAGTTCCAGACCATCACCAGATCGAAGAACGGGGTCAGCGCGACCCGCCCCCTTTCGGCGATCCCGTAGCCGTAGAGCATCCAGGCCTTGAAGACCTGGTCGGCGGCAAGTCCGGCCAGCGTGATCGCCAGGATCAGGCCGCTCATCGGTCCCCAGAGGCGCGAGGCTGTCATGTCGGTTTTCGTGTCCCGGTCTCGTGTGCGATGCGGATGTCTCCGCGGGGGGCAGGCCCGTGGTCAGTCCGGCGGGCCGGTGCGTGTGGAGCGTGCGACCATTTCCGCCCGGCTCAGCCGGTGCTCGCGGTGCGCGATATAGATGCCGCTGCCGACGATCAATGCAATCCCGAACCAGGTCGGCCCGTCGGGAAAATCGCCGAACACCAGATAGCCGAACAGCGTGGCGCTGACGATCTCCAGATAGTTGAAGGGGGCCAGCACGGAGGCCGGGGCGGCGGCGAAGGCCTTGACGATCAGTCCGTGCGCGAAGAAGGAGATCGCGCCGACGATGGCGAGCAACCCCCAGGAGGGGAGGTCGGGCATTACCGGGGTGGCATCCTCGATCCCGGCCATGGTGCCGCCGACGGTCAGCGCGCCGAGCAGGATCGCGCCGCCCATCCCTGCAGAAAACTGCACGCTCAGCATTGAGCCTTCGCCCGACAGGCGGCGCGTGATGACCAGATAAAGCGCGAACAGGAAGGCGGCGGCCAGCGGCAGCAGCGCGGTCGGCCCGAACTCCGTGAACCCCGGGCGGATGATGATCATCGCGCCGATCAGCCCGACGAAGACCGCGCTCCAGCGCCGCGGCCCGACCGATTCTCGCAAGAGCAGCGCGGACAGGACGGTCAGGATCATCGGCTCGACGAAGAAGATCGCGATGGCGTCGGCAATCGGCATGGTCTTCAGCGCGGTGAAGAAACAGGCCGACGCACCGGAGAGAAAGAAGCCGCGCAGCAGGTGCGGCCACAGCCGCGGCGCCTTCAAGGTCGCGAGCCCCGGTCCGATCGCCGCCGTCAGGAAGGCGAACAGCATCTGGAAGCCGAAGCGGCCGAGGGTGATCTGCAGCGGCGGCAGGCTTGCGGTCAGATATTTCGCCACCGTGTCCATCAGCGGCACCATCAGCATCGCGAAACTCATCAAGGCGATGCCGCGCATCACGGTGATGCTGGGCGCGGGGATGGGCAGGGGCGTCGTCACCCGCCCGCGCCTTCGCCGGGAAGGCCGTTGAGCGCCCTGTCGAGCGGGCCGAGCGGGTTCAGGCTGGCGAGTGCCGCGCGCGCTTCCGCGCTGTCGCGGTCCATCTGGGCGATCAGCGCGTCCGCGCTGTCGAAGCGAAGCTCCGGACGCAGATAGGCGGCGAGCATCACCCGCAGATGCTTGCCGTAGAGATCGCCGGAAAAGTCGAAGAGAAAGACCTCGAGCAGCGGCGCGCCGTTGTCGAAGGTCGGGCGGCGGCCAAAGCTTGCCACGCCGTCGATCCAGCGTCCGTCGACGCAGGTCCTAACCGCATAGATGCCGTGCGCGAGCTGTGTTTCCGCCGGCAATGCCAGATTGGCGGTCGGATAGCCGAGATCGCGGCCGCGTTTCTCGCCGTGGCGCACCTTTGCCTCCACTGACCAGCGGTAGCCGAGCAGCGCATTGGCGAGAACGATGTCGCCCTCGGCGAGTGCTGCGCGGATGCGGCTGGAGGAGACCGCCGTGTCGCTCTCGTCGGTTTCCGCCGCGACGATGGTCACGCCGAAACCGTCGGCCGCGCCGGCCTCGCTGAGGAATTCCGGCGTGCCGCGCCGCGCGCGGCCGAAATGGAAATCGTAGCCTGTCACCGCGTGGCAGATGCCGAGGCGCGCCTGCAGGATGTCGGTGACGAAGGCTTCCGCCTCAATGCCGGCGAAGGCCCGGTTAAAGGGAACGGAGACGATCGCGTCGAGCCCCATCGCCTCGATGATGCGCGCCTTTTGCGCCGGCGGCGTGAGCCGGAACACCGGCGTGTCGGGCGCGAAGACGGAGCGCGGATGCGGCTCGAAGGTCAGCGCATAGGCCGGGACGCCGGCCTTTTGCGCCTGCGCCAGCGCCGTCTTCAGCACCCGCCGGTGGCCGCGATGCACGCCGTCGAAATTCCCGATCGCCACGACACCGCCGCGCAGGCCGGTGGGAAAGGCGTCGAGATCGTCGATGGCGACAAAGCGGGAAGGCAGGTGTTCGTTCATCTCAGTCGGGCCACTCACCGGCCGCGGTGGCCGGCCGAAACGGAAAAAGGACCGGCGCACGGCCGGAGGGAGCTGCCGGACGGTGTCGCGAAATCGCAAGCCCGTCCGGAGGTTTCGCGGACCCTGCCCATTCTCCCGGGAAACGTCAAGCGCGCGGGTCGTCCCTGTCGCTGTCGGCGCGCGCGGGAACCTTCACGATGGCCTCGCCCTCCAGGACCACCGTGTCGCCGACCGCGCAGGTGCAGTCGAGGCGCGCCCGATTGCCCTTCTCCATCAGTTCCGCGACGGTCACCGTCACCGTGACGTCGTCGCCGATTCGCACCGGCGCGCGAAAATTCAACGTCTGCGAGAGATAGATCGCGCCGGGACCGGGCAGCCGTGTTCCCAGCACCGCGGAAATCAGGCTGGCGGTGTAGAGGCCATGGGCGATGCGCGTGCGAAACGGGGTGCGCGCGGCGAAATGTTCGGACAGGTGGATCGGGTTGCGGTCGCCGGACACTTCCGCGAAACCAATGACATCCGAAGAGCTGACCGTTTTGACCAGGCTTTCGCTCTGCCCGACGGACAGGTCCTCGAAGTACAGTGTTTGTAGGGTAAGCATGGTGCGATTCTTTTCCTCCCCATGTGAAATACTGGCGCTCTGGCGAGGCTAGGCTCTGGCGTGCGTGAGGGCAATTGAGCTTTTGAGGAAGAAGGAACTGGCAAATTAACGGAGTTTTCAGCCCCCGGCGTCTAATGTCGTACAGCGTGGGGAGGCGGGGACACGAAATGTGTCTTCCTCCTGAAGACAACAAAGCATCAGACGCCCGTTCAACGGGTCGGGCAGATTGACAGTATGGAGTAGACAATGGCCCTTGATGTTCAGATGCCGGTCCTCGTGGTGGACGATTACAAGACCATGATCCGCATCATTCGCAACCTGCTCAAGCAG
This sequence comes from Stappia stellulata, assembly GCF_020176715.1. Lineage (GTDB taxonomy): Bacteria > Pseudomonadota > Alphaproteobacteria > Rhizobiales > Stappiaceae > Stappia. The sequence continues at coordinate 24,803 of NZ_JAIVMF010000025.1, forward strand.
CTCGGTTTCGAGGATATCGACGACGCTGCCGACGGTACGGAAGCGCTGGAGAAGATGAAGCAGCGCCGCTATGGCCTGGTCATCTCCGACTGGAACATGGAACCGATGACCGGATACGAGCTGCTGAAGCAGGTCAGGGCCGACGCCGGTCTCTGCAAGACGCCCTTCATCATGGTCACCGCTGAATCCAAGACGGAAAACGTGATCGCTGCGAAGAAGGCGGGCGTGAACAACTACATCGTGAAGCCGTTCAACGCACAGACGCTGAAGGGCAAGATCGAGGCCGTGTTCGCCGACTGACCGGCTCCTGTCGACAACGAACGATCTGTGCCTCCGGCGGCGGTGCCGCCGGTGAGTGGGGGAAGTGCGCGTCTTGCGACGCGCAAGGGATCCTTCGTGCCGGTGGCACGGGGCAGGCCTGTCCTGCATGCGGTCCCGAAAGACAAGAAAGGGTGTCATGGGCGCTCTCAGAAAAGAAGACGTTGCGGGCCTGATCACCTTCCTTGAGCAGAACAAGGATCGCGATGGCAATGTGACGCTGAACGACGTGATCGACCTGGCGGAAATGATGACCGGGTCGATGCGCGAGTTCCTCGGCGCCGTGCAGCCGACGGTCACCGCCGAACTGACGGCGATTGCGGACGAGATCTCGCGGCTGAAGAGCGAGATCCTGCAATTGCGTCCCAATGACATGAAGGACAACCAGATCCCGGAAGCCGGCCGCGAACTCGACGCCATCGTCGAGGCGACCGAATCCGCGACCCATACGATCATGGAGTCCGCCGAGACGATCATGGCGGCCGATGACGACATGGATCCGGCCGCCTACCGTGCCTTCGTCAACGACAAGATGATCGAGATGTTCGAGGCCTGCGCCTTTCAGGACATCACCGGCCAGCGCATCTCCAAGGTGGTGAATGCGCTGAACGCGATCGACCGGCGGGTCACCGGATTCGTCGAGCGGCTGCGCATCACCGAATGCGACGACGCGCCGGCGGAAGAAACGGCCGAGGACCGCCGCAAGCGCGACCTCATCCTGCACGGTCCGCAGCATGCCGGCGAGGGCGTGTCCCAGTCCGATGTCGATGACATGATGTCGACGGACACGTCCGGCGACGCCTCCAAGGACGCCTCCCAGGACACGCAGGACGAAATCGACAAGCTTTTCGGATAGGCGCGCCGTGCGCCCGAGTTTCCGGCACCCCTCAAGAGGTGCCGATTTGCCTGGCCCGCGCCCCCGCGAGTGGCCGGAAACCTGAAAGGCCGGTTCCCGAAAGGGGGCCGGCTTTTTCTCATGCGTCTCGCCGGAGGCTGGCGCCTACCAGACCAGTCCGGCGATGGCCGCGCGGGCGCGAAGTCCTTCCTCTTCCAGGCGCTTGCGCACGAGGCTTTCCACCGGCGCGCCGGCGGGGCCGAAGTCCGCGCCGTGAATGCCGCCGGTGATGAACAGCACGTCGATCTCGTTCGCCACCGCGCCGCGGATGTCGGTCGGCAGGCCGTCGCCGATCGCCAGGATGTCGGTCTTGGCGACCGGGGCGCCGGCAAGCTCGGCGACGCGTGAAAGCGCTGCTTCGTAGATCGGTGCATGCGGCTTGCCCAGGATCGTGACCCGTCCGCCCAGATCCTCGTAGAGCCGGGCGAGCGCGCCCGCGCACCAGATCAGCGTCGAGCCGCGTTCCACCACGATGTCGGGATTGGCGCAGAGCAGGGGCAGGTCGCGCGCGACCATGCGCTCCAGCAATGCGCGGTAGTCCTCCGGCGTTTCGCGCTGGTCGTCGACGAGCCCGGTGCAGACCACCTGGCCCGCGCCGGCCTCGTCGGTGAGCGTGAGATCCAGGCCCGTAAACAGGCTGTGATCGCGGTCCGGGCCGATGTGCATCACCGGAATGTCGCTGTGCGCCTGAAGCTGGGCACGGGTGACGTCGCCGGAGGTCACCACCGCGTCGAAGGCGTCGCGCGGCACGCCGAGACGGGCGAGCTGCTCCAGGATCGGCGGCGAGGGGCGCGGCGCATTGGTGATTAGCACGACCTTGCCGCCGGTTTCCGCGCGGTAGCGCTGCAGCGCCTCGCAGGCCTTGGGAAAGGCGGCCACGCCGTTGTGCAGCACGCCCCAGACATCGCAGAGCACGGCCTTGTAGGCGGGTGCCAGAGCGGACAGGCCGGGAACGAGCAGCGGATTGGGTGTGGACATGGCTCTCTCTTGGCTGCGGCGGGATCTTGCCGGGAGGGAAGTCTGCTAGTGTTGCAAATGCAGAATCGACCGCCGACATGACACTGGCATGGCGGCGCGGCGGACCATAGACGATCCGCCCCCGCGAAGGAAAGCGGTCGAACCCGCCCGCGGGAGCAGGAGTGGCCGCGGGCGAAGGGCAGGGAGCCAGAATGACGATCCGGCAGTTGAGCGACCATGCGATCAACCAGATCGCCGCCGGCGAGGTGATCGAGCGTCCCGCCAGCGTCGTCAAGGAACTGGTGGAAAACGCCATCGATGCCGGCGCGAAGCGGATTTCCGTGGCAACGGCCGCCGGCGGCAAGACGCTGATTCGCGTCGACGACGACGGCTCCGGCATGCGCGGCGACGAGCTGCCGCTCGCCATCGGCCGGCACTGCACGTCGAAACTCTCCGAGGACGATCTCTTCGACATCCGCTCGCTCGGCTTTCGCGGCGAGGCGTTGCCCTCCATCGGCGCGGTCGGCCGCCTGTCGCTGACCTCGCGCCACGGCGACGATCCGCATGGCTGGACGATCTCCGTCGAAGGCGGTGCGCGCGGCGAGATCCGCCCCGCAAGCCGCCCGTCGGGAACCCAGGTGGAGGTCCGCGATCTCTTCTTCGCGACGCCGGCACGGCTGAAGTTCCTCAAGTCCGACCGGGCGGAGGCCTCCGCGATCACCGATGTGGTCAAGCGGCTGGCGCTGGCGCATCCGTCCGTGCGTTTCGAACTCTCGGGGAGCGACCGGCAGACGCTGACCTATGCGTCCGCCACCGGCGAGACGGCGCTTCAGGCGCGCATGGCGCAGGTGATGGGGCAGGACTTCGTCGACAACGCCTGCGAGATCGACGCGGAACGCGAGGACGTGCGGCTTTACGGGCTTGCCGGCCTGCCGACCTATCACCGCGCCAACACGCTGGCGCAATTCTTCTTCGTCAACGGCCGTCCGGTGCGCGACAAGTTGCTGATGTCCGCGCTGCGCGGCGCCTATGCCGACGTGCTGGCGCGCGATCGCCATCCCGTGGTGGCGCTGTTCATCGAGATCGACCCGCGGCTGGTCGACGTCAACGTGCACCCGGCCAAGGCGGATGTGCGCTTTCGCGACGCCCAGCTCGTGCGCGGCCTGGTGGTCGGCGCGCTGAAACAGGCCTTCGCGGCGGCGGGCCACATGGCCTCCTCGCACAATGCCACGGCGGCGCTCGCCGCGTTTTCCGGCGGGACGGGCGGTGTTTCGCGGGCAGGTGCCGCGGCGCGCGACTGGCGTGCGATCCCCGACCGGCGCGGAGCCACCGACTGGCGCGCGTCCGCCTATCGCCCGCTCACCCCGGACGCCGGCTTCGACGCGCCCGATCAGGCGGGCTTTGCCGCGGTCAGCCAGCCGTCGGCGGATGCGCGCGCGCATGAGGATGAGGCACCGGAAGATCGCATCCAGCGTCCGCTGGGGGCGGCACGGGCCCAGATCCACGAGACCTATGTCATCGCCCAGACCGAGACCGGTCTCGTCATTGTCGATCAGCACGCCGCGCATGAGCGCCTCGTCTACGAACGGCTGAAGACGGCCTTGGCGGAGCGCGGGGTCGCCCGTCAGGGCCTGCTGATCCCGGAAATCGTCGAGCTGCCGGAGGAAGACGTCGCGCGTCTGGCCGAGCGCGCGGAGGAACTGGAAGCGGTCGGCCTCGTGCTGGAACCCTTCGGTCCGGGCGCCATCGCGGTCCGGGAAACGCCGGCAATGCTCGGCCAGATCGACATTCGCGGCCTTGTGCGCGATCTCGCCGACGATCTCGCCGAATGGGACAAGGCAACGCGGGTGCGCGAGCGGCTCGATCACGTCGCCGCCACCATGGCCTGCCACGGCTCGGTGCGCGCCGGGCGTCGCCTGCGCCCGCAGGAAATGGACGCGCTGCTGCGCGACATGGAGGCGACACCCAATTCCGGCCAGTGCAACCATGGCCGCCCGACCTGGATCGAGCTGAAGCTTGCCGACATCGAGCGCCTGTTCGGCCGCAAGTAGCGCCGGCGCGCCTTTTCGTCACGAAACGGTCGCCATCCATATGGCAGGAACGGGCATGAGCGGGCGCAAGGGTCCGTCGCCGACCGGGATGCGCGCATGGGCCGGAAACTTGTCCCGATTTTCGTCTGGAGCGCGGCTCTCGTCCTGATCGCGCTCGGTCTGCTGACGATCTGGCTGCCGATCCCGACCGGCGTGCCACTGATTGCCGGCGGCGCGTTCCTGATCCTGGGGACAAGCCGCCAGGCGGTGCGCTGGCTGCGCGCACGCCGGCGTCGCAACCTCGACCTGAACCGTCTGATCTCCGGTCTGGAGGACCGGGCACCGACGCCGGTCGCCGAGGTGCTGCGCCGCAGCCGCCCGCGCGGTCCCGGTCGGTCGGATATGTCGCCGACCCCGGCTTTGCCGCCGGAGGGTGCGTCAGCGGTTTTTCAGGAACACGACCTGGCTGTCGCCGACGCTGCGGCGGTCGAGAAGCTCAAGACCGTCCGGCACGGCAATCTCGGCGCGGGCGTCCTCTTCCAGCACCAGCAGCGCGCCGGGCGCAAGCCAGCCGCCGGCCCGCGCTGAGGCCAGCGCGGCCTCGCCGAGTTCCTTGCGATAGGGCGGGTCGGCGAAGACCAGATCGAACGGCGGGATGGTTCCGGCCGCACCGAGACGCGTGGCGTCGCGGCGGAAGATCTTGGTGGCGCCCGTCAGCCCGAGCGCTTCCACATTGCCGCGGATCGCGCCGCGTGCCGCCGTCGCCTCCTCGATGAAGGTGCAATGGCGCGCGCCCCGGCTGAGCGCCTCCAGACCGAGCGCGCCCGAGCCCGCGAAGAGATCGAGCACGCGCGTGTCGTTGAGCGCCTCGGGATGGGAATGCGCGATCACGTTGAACATCGTCTCGCGCAGACGGTCGCTGGTCGGTCGGGTTTCCGATCCGCGTGGCGCCTCAAGCGGTTTGCCCTTGAAGCGTCCGGCAACGATCCTCACCGTGCGCCTCCGCCACGCGGGCCCTTGCCGCCGCCGCGCGGACCCTTCGGCCCGGCACCCTTAGGCCCGGAACCCTTGGGGCCTGCGCCCTTCGGCCCTGCATTCCTGGGCCCGGCCCCGCGCGGACCGGCGCCACGGGGACCCGCGCCACGCGGGCCGCCAGCGCCCGGACCAGAACTGCCCGGACCTGAACTGCGCGGACCCGCCGACCTCGGGCCGGAAGACCTCGAACCGGCCCCGCCGGCACCGGAAGATCTCGAACCGGCTCCGCCGGGACCTCCGCGTCCGGAGGCGCCGCCGCGCGGCCCCTTGTCACCGAAGCCGGCGCGCGGACCGTCTCCACGCGGGCTGTCGCTGCGCGGGCCGCGGTCGCCGAAACTGCGACCCGGACCGCGTTCTCCCGCATCGCGCTCCCGCTTGCCGGGGCGCGGGGCGCTGTCGCGGTCTGCGCCGCCGCGCTC
>NZ_JAIVMF010000026.1 GCF_020176715.1 Stappia stellulata
GCCGCGCTCCGCCCGGCCGGATCCGCGGTTTCGGCGGCGGCGCGCGCCCGCTCCAGGCTCGCCAGCGCGCCGGCCAGCACCGCCGTCAGCCGGCCGAGGGTTGCGGCCATCTCGCCGGCGGTCTCGTGGCGCAGCGCCTCGCCGATCGGGTCGAAGGCGGCGGAGCCCTTTGACGGCGCGCGAAGGGTCATTGCCGCCTCCATCGGGTTTTGTCCTGCGCACTCATCGGGCGTTTTCCGTAAGGGCATGGCAGACGCCGCCGGCAAGCGGCGCGGGCACGCCGGTGGTCAGCGGAAAGGAGATCGGCAGGCCGCGCAGGGAGCGCGCGGCGAGAAAGGCGAAACACTCCGCCTCGATGGCATCGCCGCGCCAGCCGACCGTCTCTGCCGACACCGCCTCCACGCCGGCGCGGTGGCCGAGCGCCTCCAGCATGCGCGGATTGCGCCGGCCGCCGCCGCAGACCACCAGCCGCGTCGGGCGGCTTGGCAGGAGGTCGAGGCCGCGCCCGACGGCGGCGGCGGAAAAGGCGGTGAGCGTTGCCGCGCCGTCGGCGGCGGAAAGCCCCTTGGCCATTGCGCTGGTGAAGGAGTTGCGGTCGAGCGACTTCGGATAGGGCGCGACGAGATAGGGATGCTCGAGCAACTGCGCCAGCCGCGTCTCGTCGACCGTGCCGCTTGCCGCGATCCGGCCGTCGCGGTCCATGTCGCCAAGGCCGTGGTCGACGATCCAGTCGTTCAGCGGCGCATTGGCCGGACCGGTGTCGAAGGCATGCGGGCGGCCGTCGGCATCGACAAAGGTGATGTTGGCGACACCGCCGAGATTGAGCACGGCGGTCGACGGATCCGCGCCGATCTGCTTGAGAAGGGCCGCGTGATAGATCGCCGACAGTGGCGCGCCCTGGCCGCCGGCGGCCATGTCGGCGCTGCGGAAATCATTGACCACGGCGATGCCGAGCCGGTCGGCCATGGCGCGGCCGTCGCCGAGCTGGCGGGTGCGTCCGGGCAATCCCGGTGCGGGCGCGCGGTGAAGCACCGTCTGGCCGTGAAAGCCGACGGCGGCGACATCGGCGGGCGTCAGCCCGAAATCGTCCAGGAAGGCGGCGACGGCCTCGCTCTGTGCCTGCGTCACCCGCTCCTCCGCCTCGCGGAAGATCTCCGGCTCCGGCCCCTCGAACCCCCAGTCGGCGGCAACGCGCAGCGTTTCCTGCAAGAGCGGCTTGAGGTCGGCCGGATAGGGCGCAAGCCGCCAGGGGCCGAACTCGGCAATGGTCTCGCCGTCGCTGCGCAGGGCGGCGATGTCGATATTGCCGTCGAGAACGGTTCCGGTCATCAGACCGATCGACCAGGGCGACGTCATGCGAAAATGTTCCTTGTGTGCAATCGGGCGGTTGCCCGCCGAAGGGAGGTGTGGGGTGAGTTTGCGGCAATTCGCGGGTTGCGATCAATGCGCGGAGACGCGCAGGCGGCCGATCCCGGCTAGCAGCGGTGTGAATAGGTGAAGACGAGCGTGTCGGTGGTGACCCGGTCGCTCGGATGGCACTGGCGGTTGATGTTGCGCCGGCCCGTCAGCGTCACCTGCAACTGGTCCGCCCGCACCGGGCCTGCGACCGCATAGATCTGCGGCTGGCCCGGACAGGCACGGGAGAACACCCGCGCCGTGCCTTCGTACCAGTTGCCGCGCTTGACGCCCTCGAACAGCAGCGTGCCGGTGGTCACCCCGGCGTCACGCAACACCGGACGCGGCGCTTCATAGAGGAACCAGCGGCGGTTGCCGTCGGCCTTCAGCCGCATCAAGGAGCCGTTGTGGGTCCAGCAGCTGTCGGCGCTTGCCGGGGTCGCGGTGAGGGCTGCGCCCGGCAGCAGCGCCGCGCAGACGGTCAGGATCTTCAGGAAAGTGTCGGTTCGCATGGTGCCCCCAGTCGTCGGTCCGCGTTTGCTGCGTGTTTCGTTGCATCCTGCGTACCCCGGAGCGCGTGTCCCGACTGTGACGGCCGTCACGCATCGGCCGGTCGTGCGTCAGTTCGCCGGCGCGTCCGGCGGCAGGGTCTCGAAGCAGGCCGCATAGCGCTCGTTCAGCGTGGCATTGAGGGCCGGGTCCTGCGGCGCGTCAAGCAGGCGCTCCCAGGCGCCGTCGCCGCGCATGGTCTCCAGCGTGCAGCTGCAGATGCGTTCGCATGTCGGGCCGTCGCGGGCGATGGAGCAGGATGCGGTGCATTGCTCCAGGAAGGCGCGGTCGGTGCCGTCGGGCACGAGACCGAGCGTGACCAGCGCCCAGACCGAGCCGAAGAGAATGGGCTGGTGCAGCAGATAGACGAGCATCGAATGCCGGCCGGCAAGGGCCATGACGCGCGTGAACCGCCCGCCGGCGCGAATGCGGGCGAGCAAGGCCCAGGGCGCTTTGCCGCGCAGCAGCCTGACGGCGGCGATGCCGGCGAGGATCGCGGCAAGCCAGGGAAAGAGCGGCACATAGTCGACCGACAGCGGCGGGTCCTGCGTGAGGCCGGTCCACATCGCCCATTCATCGCCGGGAAAGGAGACCGCCACGAAGCGTGGCAGGACGAAGACCGCAAGGGCTGCGGCAAGCGTTGCCCAGGCCGGCGCGAGCACGAAGGGGAGGGCAACGAGCGAGCCGACGGCAATCGAATGCAGAATGCCGAAGCGGACGAATTCGTCGCCAAGCGCGAAGAACGTGCCGAGGCTGATGGCGCTTGCTGCCAGTGCGATCCGGCCGATTCGCATGGAGGCCGCCCGCCAACGGATGCCGTCTTGATGCGCCAGCGCCAGGCTGACGCCGACGAGGAACAGGAAGCTCGCCGCGATGGAGATGGCAAAGCCCCGCCAGCCCGGGTCCTTGGCGACCTGCCAGTCGACCAGCGAGAACCAGCTCAGGTCCCAGGCGAGATGGTAGACGGCCATCGCCAGCAGCGCGAGGCCGCGGGCGATGTCGAAGACATCCAGTCTCCCGGTGTGCCCGGCGGTTGCGGATTGATGCTGCATCGTGCTTCCTTGCCCCTCGGCTGTCGGGCCTCTGCCGTCAGGCGCCGCGCATCCGGATCCGCGCGCGCAGGCGCGACCATCCGATGATCGGCACGACCTGCACCGCGACGATCGAGAGGAAGATCAGCATGCAGCCGACAAGGCCTGCAAACGTCAGCCTTTCGCCAAGCAGCAGCGCGCCGAACAGCGCACCGAAGAGCGCTTCCGACGACAGCAGGATGGCGGCGTCGCCTGCGCGTGTCCAGCGCTGTCCGATCGTCTGCAGCGTATAGGCGAGGCCGCCGGAAAAGATGCTTGTGTAGAGGATTTCCGGGCCGGCGGCGGCGATGGCCTGAAGCGAGACGGGTTCCAGAATGAGGCCCGGAACGATCGCGACGATGCCGACGACCGCGAATTGCCACGCGGACAGGGTCAGGGGCCGGCCGCTGGAGGCGGCCATGCCGCCCAGCAGGCAGACATGCAGCGCCCAGAAGACAGCGCAGACGATCATCAGGAGGTCGCCGGCGTTGAGCCGGTCGATCCCGCCGCCGCCAAGCAGCCAGATGCCCGCGAGCGTGACGAGAGCGGCCGGCCAGACGACCGCATGCGGACGCTCCTTGAAGGCCAGCAACCCCAGGATCGGCGTCAGCACCACATAGATGGCGGTCAGGAAGCCGGCATTGGTGACGGTGGTCACCGTCATGCCGGTCTGTTGCAGGGCGATGGCCAGAAAGAACACCAGCCCGAGCCCGGTGAAGCGCAGCATTTGCCCGTGCGTCAGCGGGGCGAGGCTTCGGTTGGCATGCTCGCGGATCGCGAAAGGCGCGACGACGATGGCGGCGATCAGAAAGCGCAGGCCGGTGAAGGTCAGCGGGCCCAAGTCGCGCATGGCCGTCGACTGGGCAACGAAGGCTGATCCCCAGATCAGGGCGGCGAGCAACAACAGGAGATTGGCGACGGGACGGCTCATGCACTTGCGCTACCCTAACGCGCATGCGCAGGCAAGCATTCCCGTGCCGGTCGGTCCGGGTCAGCCGTTGGGAAATGCGAAACAGATGACGAGCGTGAGCGTCAGCGCCGCGCTCGTGATGGTCAGGGCAAGGGGCCAGGGCGACGCCTTGCGAGCCAGAAGCGTATCCGTTCGGGTGCGGTCCGAAAACCTCATGAAGTGTCTCCGCCAGTGTCCGTCGGAACCCAATGATAGGCGGTATGGTTAACAAACTGTAAAGAGGGTCCCGGGCGGACCGCGCCGCTTATCCGCAGGAAACGCGGGAGGAAGGGCGCACTCGCGCCCGCTGCGCCGGCGATCACAATTCCAGCGCGTCGAGGCCGGCTTCGAGGTGGTCCGCGAAAAGCGGCATTCCGCTCAGATACTTGGCGGTCGATCCGACGGCTCGGTCGCGCGCCTCCTCCACGGCCTGCTCGAAATCGGAGGCGTCGAAATCGCCCCGCCCGATCCAGACGATCGCCACGACTTCGGCCGCCTCGTCGACGTTGAGATCCTCGATCAGCTCGATCAGTTCCTCGCTCGAAAGGTCTTCTGATTCTTCCTCGGCCAGGCCGTCGTGCGCATGGCTGTCCTGCAGCGTATCGGTGTCGAACTCGATCTCGCGGTCGCGACCGTCCTCGAAACCGTCTTCGATCGTGGCTGCGGCCGCCCGGCCTTTTTGCACGAGCATCCGCAGCGTTGCCGGAGAGAGGGACAGATCGACCGCCATGGTCCGATACTCCAATTCGTGTGCGGGACCGCAGCCCCGCCTTGCCTGTTGTGGTTCGTCCGCCGCGCCGGCGGGTGAATGCACCATGCCGCGCGGGCACCGCTTCAACCTTGATCCAGCGCAAGGCCATCGACCCTGCCAGATCCGACTTTGCCGGATCCGACTCTTCCAGAATCGGGCCTGCAAAACCGGACGTTTGCGACTGCGCTCAACCTACGCTCCGGACAGGCCAAATGCCAGAGGCGGTGTGTCGCGCGCGAGCGAACCGGCGCCTGCGGCGATTGCCGGCCGGCAGCGGGCCGGCCTGGCGGAACGGTCTCGAAACGGGAATTCGGAAACCGAACCCGAAAGGACGCGGACCGCTTCGCAATCGAGCGGTCCGCGTCCGGAAACGGCGGCGGTGAGGAGGAGGGGTGGCGTCAGAACCGGCCGGGATCGGCCATCTGCGCCTTGGTCGCGGCGTCTGGGCCAAGCGCCTTGATGCCGTCGGTCAGCGGTCCGCCGAAGAGTGTCAGCGAGCCGGCGAACAGCAGGCCGAGGGCGACGGCCGCGGCCAGATGGAGTGCTGCCGTGTCGCGCGTCTCGTCGCCCTGGGACGTCCAGTGCGGTGTTGTGGAAAAGCCGGTGCGTCGGATCAGGCGCATCACATGTCCCTCCGGTTCAGGTCGTGGCGGGCGGCGCCGGCCCTCAGGCTGCGGGTCAGGCGCCGGGCGAAGACCGAGAGCAGCAGGAGCATTGACCCGAAGGACAGTGCCAGAAGGCCGATCGCCCAGTCATCTGCGGGGGTGGCGCCGGCGGCGCGGGCGCTGGAGGCGATCAGCAGGGCGGGCACGGCACCGGCAAGCACGATGGCCGCCGCGTGGACGATGCGGGAGCGCAGGCCCCTGGATTTGCGGCCTGTCTGGTGACCTGTCTGGCGGTCTGGCTGGCGAGAGGTACGCATCATGAAACTCCGAAACATCCCGTTGGGTCGATGGTGGGATCCTGACCCGTGAAAGGGGCTTGGCCGGGCCGTCAATCGGGCGCTTCCTGTGTCATTTCGCGGCGTAACCGTGGCGGCGTTCACACTTATGAACGCGGGCGTCCGGTTTTGCGCCGGTCTCCTTTACGGAATCGCAGGAGCTTTTTGCCAAGGTGCGCGAACGGCAACCGGCTGGCCGCCCCTGTGCGGGCCGCCGGGGCGTTGCGACAAGCGGAAGACAGAACATGAGCGCAGTGGAAAAGGTCGAACGGCACGCCTCCAGCGGAAAGGCGGAAGCGGGAGCCAGGGCGTCGGGCGGCGCCGACGGCAATGCGGCCCTGTCGCTCGCCGGCCTCGGGTTTTTCATGGTCGATGTCCAGACCAAGAAGCTGGTGTGGATGGAATCGCCCTCGCTCGACTTCGAGCATATCGCCGGTCTCAACGAGGCCAATCTGTCGAGCGCCTTGCGCAACCTGGCGCAAAACGACCAGAAGCAGATCCTCAGCCTGATCCAGCATGCGGTGAAATACGGGACCGCGGGCCCGGTCGAGCTTGGCGGCGACGACCTGGGCAACGGGCTGTCGCTGATCGCCACGCGCTATCAGGCGGAAGGCGGACGCACCTTCGTCATCGCGGTCTCCGGCACGGATGCCGAGGACGAGGCGACCGGCACGGCGGTGCGCGGCGTCGCCCCGCTGATCCGCCACCTGGTGGAGGGCAGCGAGAAGGCGGTGCTCGTCGTCGACAGTTTCGGCTACCTGCGCTACGCCAACCAGGCGCTCTACGACCTCTTCCACATCGCCGATCCGTCGCTGTGCATCGGTCGCAACATTGCCCATATTCCCAACCGGGTCGGCAAGACGCTGACCTCCGTGGTGCTGACGACGCTGGCGCGCCGCGCGCCGGTTGACGGCAACAAGCGGTTCTTCCTGGCGTCGGGCGATTCCATGACGCTGACCTATGACCTGATCCCCTTCCGGGTGTCGTCGGGCCTTGGCGGCGTGGTGTTCTCCGCCGAGAAGGTGAACGATTGCGCCGTCGACTTTCAGCAGATCTTCAATCTGGTGCATGCGCCGCTGCTGGTCGTCGATCTCAAGACGCGCATGCTGATTTCCGCCAACAAGGCGGCACGCAAGACCTTCGCCATCACCGAGCAGATGATGGAATCGGCCCCGATCACCGAGACCATGCTGCATCCGCGCACCTTCGTTTCGCTGATCGAGCATGCCCGCAAGAGCAGCTCGACGCCGCTTCAGGCGACCGTCAGCGGTTTCGACGGCGTATCGCGCAGCAAGCGGCTCAGGGCGAGCGTGGTCGACAGCGGCCAGGGCCAGGGCCAATATCTGGTGATCGAAAGCAAGCACTGAGGGTGCACGGGCGGCGCGGGCACTTCTTTCGGGCGTTGACCGGAGACCCGACTTCGGCTACCTCCCGGAAAGGCCTGCCGACGCCTGCCGCCCGCTGACCTTTCGTCCCGGTGAAGTTCTGCACATCTGTCCTTGAACGATCCTCCAAGCGTATCGCGCGGATGGGAATGCGGGTGCCTGTCCAGTTCTTGCGTGATGTCTGCAAGAGGAAACCGGGACAGTGCCGAAGACCGCCTCCAACATGTTTCTCGAGGGCCCGCTGGGGTCCATCTACGTCAGGACCCGCTTCCCATCATCTTCGTGATGGGAATGAACGGCTTGCTGGCCGACCGCCGAAGCGCTGCTTTTCGGTCTCACGCTGGTGGTGCTGGCCGCCAACGCGCGACATCCCTCGCGCCGCCTCGGCCTGTATCGCACGGATCCGGAGGGCAGACGATGAGCGCCGCTTTGTCGACGAGATCGGAGGCCAAGGCCGCCGCCCGGCGGTTGCGCGCCAGGCTTGGCGAACGCGGCATCCGGATCGGCCATGCCGAGGCGCTTGAGCGCGTGGCGCGGGCGCACGGCTTTCGCGACTGGAACGCCTTTCACGCAGCCATCGACGACCGTCCGCCGGCGACCTGGGCACGGGGTGGGCGCGTATCGGGGACCTATCTGGCGCAGCCCTTCACCGCGCGCGTCGTCGATGCGGAGGCCTTGCGTCCCGGCTGGGTGCGGATGGTACTCGATCTGGACGCCCCCGTGGACGTCGTTTCCTTCGACGGGTTTTCCAATCTTCGCCGCCGGATCAGGGGGCTGGTCGGTCCCGGCGGATACTCCCGCGAGCGCACGTCGGCGGGAATCGCGCATCTGCGGATCGAGATCGGAGCGCCGGACTAGGGTGTGATGGCGGGTGTTGCGGCCTTGCGCGCGATACCGCGCGGAAGTAGTCTCGCGGCCTGCACTTCATGCCCATTTACCGGGAGATCCCAATGGCCTTCATCGCCGACGCGCTCGCACGCGTCAAACCCTCCGCCACCATCGCCGTGACCAACAAGGCGCGGGAACTCAAGGCTGCCGGCCGCGACGTGATCGGCCTCGGCGCCGGAGAGCCCGACTTCGACACGCCGGACAACATCAAGGCGGCCGCGATCAAGGCGATCGAGGACGGCAAGACCAAATACACCGCCGTCGACGGCATTCCCGAGCTGAAGGCGGCGATCGTCGAGAAGTTCAAGCGCGAGAACGGCCTGACCTACGAGACCAGCCAGATCACCGTCGGCACCGGCGGCAAGCAGGTGCTCTACAACGCGCTGATCGCGACGATCAATCCGGGCGACGAGGTGATCATTCCCACGCCCTATTGGGTCAGCTATCCGGACATGGTGCTGCTCGCCGGCGGCGAGCCGGTGATCGTGGAGGCCGACAAGACGACCTTCAAGATCACGCCCGAGGCGCTGGAAGCCGCGATCACGCCGAAGACCAAGTGGGTGATCTTCAACTCGCCGTCGAACCCCTCGGGCGCGGGCTATTCGCGCGCGGACCTGAAGGCGATCACCGACGTTTTGATGCGTCACCCGCATGTGTGGGTGATGACCGACGACATGTACGAGCATCTCGTCTACGACGACTTTGAGTTCACCACGCCCGCGCAGGTCGAGCCGGGCCTCTATGACCGTACGCTCACGGTCAACGGCGTGTCCAAGGCCTATGCCATGACCGGCTGGCGCATCGGCTATGCCGGCGGTCCGGCCGAGCTGATCAAGGCGATGGCCAAGATCCAGTCGCAGTCGACCTCCAACCCCTGCTCCATCGCGCAGTGGGCGGCCGTCGAGGCGCTGTCGGGTCCGCAGGGCTTCATCCCGGCCAACAACGAGGTCTTCAAGGGCCGCCGCGATCTCGTCGTGTCGATGCTCAACCAGGCGAAGGGCATCGACTGCCCGGTGCCGGAAGGCGCCTTCTACGTCTTCCCGTCCTGCGCCGGCACCATCGGCAAGACCGCGCCGTCGGGCAAGGTGATCGAGACCGACGAGGACTTCGTCACCGAGCTGCTGGAAACCGAGGGCGTCGCCGTCGTCCATGGGTCTGCCTTTGGCCTTGGCCCCAACTTCCGCATCTCCTACGCGACCTCCACGGAAGCGCTGGAACAGGCCTGCGAGCGCATCCAGCGCTTCTGCGCGAACCTGAAGTAAGGCGCGCGCGGTCCGGACTGCGCGACCGCGTTGAGGTCTTGAAAGCCGGCGGGGCGACCCGCCGGCTTTTTGCTGTGCAGACAAGGTCGGAGCTGCTCCAGGCGTCATACCGGGCAAGCGTCAGCGCGACCCGGTATCGGAGAGCCGAAGCCTGTATTTCCTGAGGCTGAGAGACGCCGACAGGCAGTGCCTCTCCGATCCCGGCTCTCATTGCATTCGGCCGGGAGGACGCTCCTTCGGAGACTGTCATCACGCTCGGCCGGCGGGGCGACCCGCCGGCTTTTTGCGTTTCGGCCCGGCTCTCGCGCGCCGACCCGTGCTGCGCTGCGGCAACGGATTTCCTTGCGTCTGGCCCGGTTTCGGCGCGACGATAATGGCCCGTCGGCTGTCGGCGGGCTTTACTCGTCACCTGCAGTTTGCAGGTGGTTGCGCCGGCGTGCGGTCCGACCCGGTCATCGCCGTGCCCCGGTCCTGGGCTCGTCTGCCGGATCGGTCGCCTCTCGCGGCCCCTGCCGGTACTCCAACATGGCCGGGAGAGGGAGTGGTCCCATGAACGGCAACAGGGTAACGGCCGGCGGCGCCCGGCCACGATGCATCGCAATTCTCGGTCCTTCGGGCAGCGGCAAGACCACGCTGCTGGAGGCCCTTCTCGCCCGCTCCGGCGCGATTTCCCGGCAGGGCAGCGTTTCGGCCGGCAACAGCGTCGGCGACGGCGCGCCGGAAGCGCGCGCCCATGCCATGAGCGTCGAGGTCAATGCGGCCGAGACCGTCTTCATGGACGATCCCTTCACCTTCCTCGACTGTCCCGGAGCCGTCGATTTTCTCGGCGAAACGGCCGGCGTGCTCGCCGGCGTCGATCTCGCCGTCGTCGTCGTCGAGGCGGACGAGAAGAAGGTGCCCGCCCTGCAGCTCATCCTGAAGCAGCTGGAGGAGCGCGGCATTCCCCGGCTTGTCTTCGTCAACAAGATCGACCGCACCGCAAGCCGGATCCGCGAGGTTCTGGCGATGCTGCAGCCGGCCTCCGCCGTGCCGCTGCTGTTGCGCCAGGTGCCGATCTGGAAGGACGGCATTGCCACCGGCTACATCGATCTGGCGCTGGAGCGGGCCCATGTCTACCGCGAGCACGCGCCGAGCGAGATCATCGACATTCCCGACGAGGCGATGGCGCGCGAGGTCGAGGCGCGGTTTTCCATGCTGGAAACGCTGGCCGATCACGACGACGCGCTGATGGAGGCGCTGCTGGAGGATCTGGCGCCGGACCCGGAGCGGATCTTCACCGATCTCGCGCGCGAGACCCGCGAGGGGCTGGTCTGCCCGGTGTTCTTTGGCTCCGCCGACCACGGCAATGGCATCGGCCGGTTGTTCAAGGCGCTGCGGCACGAGACGCCGGGGGTGGAGGAGACCCTTGCGCGGCTCGGGCTTGAGGACGGGGCGGCGGTGACCGTGGTGCAGGTGCTCAAGACCTTGCATACGCCCCATGCCGGCAAGCTGTCGCTGGTCCGCGTGCTCAGCGGCCGTGTCGCCGATGCCGACACGCTGACGCGCAGCGACGGCAGCGTTGCCAGGGTGTCCGGCCTCTTCCGGCTGATGGGACAGCAGGCGACAAAGCGCGAGGCCGCCGGTCCCGGCGATACCGTGGGGCTCGGCAAACTGGAGGGGGTCGCGACCGGCGAGACGCTGGGCAGCGCGCCGGTCGATGCGGCCCTGCTGCCGGCCGTGGAGGCAATCCCGGTGCTCGGCCTCGCCGTCTCCCCGGCCGAACGCCGCGACGAGGTGAAGCTCAACGCCGCCCTTGCAAAGCTTGCCGAGGAGGATCCCTCGCTGAGCGTGGTCCACGCGCCCGAGACCGGCGAAACGCTGCTTCAGGGGCAGGGGGAAATGCACTTGCGAGTGGCTGTCGAACGGCTTGCCGGCAAATACGGTCTCGCGGTCGAGACGGCGCCGCCCGGCGTGCCCTACCGCGAGACGATACGCGGCTCGGCCTCGGTGCGTGCGCGCCACAAGAAGCAGTCCGGCGGGCACGGGCAGTTCGGCGACGTGGCGCTCGATATCCATCCGCTGCAACGCGGCGAGGGCTTCAGTTTCACCGACACGATCACCGGCGGCGTCATTCCCAAGCAATATATTCCGGCGGTGCGTGCGGGGGTGGAGGAGGCGATCCGCCACGGGGCGCTGGGCTTTCCGGTGGTGGATCTCGGCGTCACCCTGACCGACGGATCGTTCCACAGCGTCGATTCCTCCGACCAGGCGTTTCGCATGGCCGCGATCCAGGCGATGCGCGAGGGCCTGCCCAAGTGCAGGCCGGTGCTGCTCGAACCTGTCGACCTGGTGACGATCCGTTGTCCGAGCGAGGCGACGCCCAGGATCAACGGTATCGTCTCCGCCCGGCGCGGCCAGTTGCTCGGCTTCGATGCCCGTCCGGGCTGGCCCGGCTGGGACGAGGTGCGCGCGATGATGCCCACGGCTGAAACCGCCGACCTCATCGTCGAGCTGCGCTCGGCGACGCAAGGGGTTGCGAGCTTCACCCGCAGTTTCGACCATCTGGCGGAGCTGAACGGCAAGGCCGCCGACGAGGTCTGCGCCCGCCGCGCCGCAAAGGCTGCGTGACTGGAAACCGGAGGCCGCGCGCCTACCTTCTCCTTCGGGGCACGGCTCGACAGGAGGAGTTTCATGCGGTTTCCGGTTTCAGCTTTCGTTCTTGCAGGCGTCGTCGCGCTGGCGAGCCTGCCGCAGGCGCTCGCGCAACAGGTGCACGAGGCGGCCTCCGCCAGGTTCACCGTGACGAAAATGGTCGACGATCTCGACTACCCCTGGGGGTTCGACTTCCTGCCCGACGGTTCGCTGCTGGTGAACGAGGTCGACGGGCGGATGGTCTGGATCTCCGCCGGCCTCGACCGGCGCATCGAGGTCGCCGGCGTGCCCGAAGTGCGCGCCTCGGGGCAGGGCGGGCTGCTCGACGTGGTCGTCGCCCCTGATTTCGCAGAGACCGGCGAGATCTTCCTGACCTATTCCGAGCCGGGGTCGGGTGGCGCCGGCACGACGGCTGCGCGTGCGCGGCTTGAGCGCGAGGGCAATGCCGTGCGTCTCGCCGATGTCACGGTGATCGCGCGCATGGAGAAGAAGACGCGCGGCGGCCGGCATTTCGGCTCGCGCGTCGTTCCCGCGCCCGACGGCACGGTGTTTGTGACCACCGGAGACCGGGGCGAGGCGGAGCGCGCGCAGGACCCCTTCGATCACGCAGGTGCGGTGCTGCGCGTGACACGCGACGGCGGCATTCCGGCGGACAACCCTTTCGCCGACGGCGCGAAGGCGCTTCCCGAGATGTGGTCCACCGGCCATCGCAACATCCAGGGCGCGGCCATTGAGCCCGATACGGGGCTGCTGTGGACCGTGGAACACGGCGCGCGCGGCGGCGACGAGATCAACCGCCCCGAAGCCGGCAAGAACCACGGTTGGCCGATGATCTCCTACGGCCGGCACTATTCGGGCGCGAAGATCGGCGTCGGCACGTCGGCCGAGGGCTTCGAGCAGCCGGTGCATTATTGGGATCCCTCGATCGCGCCCTCGGGCATGGCGTTTTATTCCGGAGATGCGGTCCCCGCGTGGACGGGCGATCTCTTCGTCGGTGCGCTCAAGGACCAGTTGATCGCCCGGCTTGAGGTCGAGGGCGGCAAGGTGACCGGAGAGGAACGGCTGCTCGTCGGCGACTATGGCCGCATTCGCACGCTGCGAAACGGCCCTGACGGAACGCTCTGGTTTTCCACCGACGAGGCCGACGGCGCGCTCTACCGGATCTCCGCCGCGCCGTGACCGGGCGTTTCATCACCTGCGGCTCACCGGCGATCAAGCGGGCTTGATTTGTCCGCGAGCCGGGACAGGTATATGCGACAGGGCAAGAGCGTCAGCACCTTGAAAGGACAGGCAGCCATGCCGATCATCCGAAAACGCGGCTGGGATCTTCCCGAATCCTCGGTCACCCCGGAGCATGTGTTCCTCAACCGCCGCCAGATCCTGGCCGGTCTCGGGTTCGCCGCCGCCAGCGGCGTTGCCGGCGGCTCGCTGTTTTCGCGCTCCGCCCTTGCCGCCGAGGATCCGAGTGCTGCGCTCTATCCGGTGGCGCGCAACGACGCCTACCAGGTTGAGCGGGCGATCACGCCGGAGAAGATCTCCTCCACCTACAACAACTTCTATGAGTTCGGATCGCACAAGCAGATCGCAAGTGCTGCCCAGGCGCTTCGGATCCGGCCCTGGGAGGTGAAGATCGACGGGCTTTGCGACAATCCGCAAACGATCGGCATCGACGATCTCCTGTCCAAGGTGCAGCTGGAGGAGCGGGTCTACCGTCACCGCTGCGTCGAGGCCTGGGCGATGACCGTGCCCTGGTCGGGCTTTCCGCTTGCCGATCTCGTCAAGCTCGCCGGCCCGCAGGCGGACGCGAAATACCTGCGCATGGAGACCTTCTTCGATCCGGAGGTGGCCAGCGGCCAGCGCGCCTCCTGGAACCCCTGGCCCTATGTCGAGGGACTCACCATCGAGGAAGCCACCAACGAGCTCGCCTTCATGGCGACGGGGATCTACGGCAAGCCGCTCGCCAAGCAGTTCGGTGCACCGCTCCGCCTCGCCGTGCCGTGGAAATACGGCTTCAAGTCGATCAAGTCGATCGTGCGCTTCACCTTCACCGCCGAGCGGCCGGTGAGTTTTTGGGAGAAGATCCAGGCGGCGGAATACGGCTTCTGGGCGAATGTGAACCCGGAGGTGCCGCATCCGCGCTGGAGCCAGGCGACGGAACGCCTGCTCGCCACCGACGAGCGGGTCCCCACCCGCCTCTTCAACGGCTACGGCGAACAGGTCGCCCATCTCTACAAGGACCTGGAGGGCGAGGCGCTCTTCATGTGAGGGAGGGAGAGGACGTCCTGGCATCAAACGGTCCCGGCACCTCGGCGCGCCGAAGCGCCGCACCGAGGTGCCGGGCTCCGGTCGTTGCCCGTTCCCTGTAGAGCGGCCAGCTCTGGGTCAATCCCTCGATGACCTGCATCAATTCGATTTTTCGGCCGGATAGCCCCGTCGCCCCGGCCGCGCGTTCCGCGACCTCCGACTTGTGCCGCTCAAGCAGCGCTTTCAGTTCGTTGTTGTCCGGGTTGGCCGCCACGGCTGCATGAAACAGGCAGCCGTGAGAGGTCTCGCGCTCCATCCACAGGCCGATACGCTCGAACAGGGCGTCAAGCGCGGCCTCATGACCCATCGGCAGATCCGAAAAGACATGGTCGAGATAGCGCCGATGACGATGCTCGAGCGCAATACGGACCATCCTGTCGCGTGAGGGGGCGTATTTGTAGAGCGTACGCAAGCTCACCCCCGCCGCGTCGCGCAGATCTTCCACGCTTGGCACCGCAAAGCCCCGGCGCGCAAAGGCGCTCTCCAGTCCCGCCGCTATCCTCGTCATCGTATCCGTCATGCTTGACGATGTAGAGCGATTGTTCTACTTGTGCAAGTAGAGTGATCATTCTACCTGACGAAAGGCGACAAGGATGACGATACCGGGGATGATGAAGGGCATGGTCCTGACCGGCCATGGCGGGCTCGACAGGCTGGAGTGGCGCGAGGATCTGCCGGTTCCCGTCCCAGCGGCCGGGGAGGTGCTGATCCGGGTTGGCGCGGCCGCGATCAACAACACCGACGTCAACACCCGTACGGGTTGGTATTCGAAGGCCATTCGCGGCGACACCGCGTCGGGCGCGGCAAAGGGCTACGGCGATCTGGTCGAAAAGGATGGAGGCTGGTCCGGTGCGGCGCTGTCCTTTCCCCGCATCCAGGGCGCTGATTGCTGCGGCGAGATCGTCGCGCACGGCACCGACGTGCCTGCCGCCAGGGTTGGGGAAAGGGTGCTCGTTCGCGCCGTCCAGCCTGCAGCTGGAGCCGGCGCGGGTGTTGGCGCGTCGACGTTCGGATCCGAACGCGATGGCGCTTTCGCCGAGTATACGTGCGTTGCGTCCGAGAATGCGGTCGCTATTCAGTCAGGTCTTTCGGACGTGGAACTGGCGTCATTTCCCTGCGCTTTTTCAACAGCGGAGGGGATGATTCAGCGGGCTTCGCTCGGGGCGGAGCGCGTGCTGGTGACGGGGGCATCGGGCGGTGTCGGTTCCGCTGCGGTTCAGTTGGCCCGGCGTCGCGGTGCCCATGTTACTGCCGTGAGCAGCCCGCAGAAGGTGGATGCGCTGCGCGAACTCGGTGCCGACGAGGTGCTGGCACGCGATGCAGAGCCGCCCGCGCAGGCGTTCGACGTGGTTCTTGATCTTGTCGGCGGCGCGTGGTGGCCGGCGTTGGTCGAGGCCTTGCATCCGGGTGGGCGCTATGTGACGGCCGGCGCAATCGCGGGACCCATCGTGGAACTGGACCTGCGTACGCTCTATCTGCGCGACCTTGCCTTCTTCGGCTGCACCCACCAGCCGGCCAGCGTCTTTGCCGATCTCGTCCGCTATATCGAGGCGGGAGAAATCCGCCCGGTGGTTGCCAGGACCTATCCGCTGCAGGACTTGCGCGCCGCCCAGGAAGCGTTCCTGTCGAAGGTCCATGTCGGAAAGATCTGTCTTGTGGTCCGGGAGTGAGGCACGCTAAGGGCGGGAAAGACTTCTGGTCGGCTGCTGTCCCCTGGAATCCGGCCAAAAAAAATGCCGGGTCCGAAGACCCGGCAGTTATTTGATTTTGCCACTATCGTGGCGCAATCACCTTCCAGAGGGGAACAGCTGGTCGCATCACACGTCGCTGGGAGGAGGTAGCGACGAAGCAGACCAACAGCCTGTTGCTTATATGCAGTGCACAACGTGCTTATTCAAGAAGCAGTGTTGCATTGCTGATATGCATTTTGCGCGTATCTGGATCGGAGCCTTGCGCCTGTGTTTTGCGGGGTCGACCCAGACGTCTGAATTTTCAGCGTAATGCCCGAATTTTTATCATAATTTCCGGGATGAAATCTTCCGCAGCGGAATGCGGTCGCGCGGGCACGCACAGCCGCTTGCTGGCATCGCCGCCGGGCGATGCGGCGATGCAGCGAAACCACGTCGTTGCGCAGCTTTGGAGCTCAGAACGTCCAGCGTTCCGCCTTGGCGAGCAGGAAGTCGCGGAAGGCAGTGATGCGCGCCGTGTTCTTCAGCTCGGACGGATAGACGAAATAGGTGTCGAAGCTCGGCACGTCCGCCTCGGGCAAAAGCTGCACCAGGCCCGAGCCTTCCTCGTTGATGTAGTCGGGCAGGATGGCGATGCCGATGCCGCGTTCCACCGCGCGCCTTATGGCGACGACGTTGTTTATGCGCAGCACGCAGCGCCGCTGCTGGCCCGGCGGCAGGCCGGCCGTTTCCAGCCAGTTCATGTCGCGCAGATAGGCCGGCGCGTGCTCGCCGAAGGTGATGATCCGGTGACCGTCGAGCTCGTCGATGGATTTCGGCGAGCCGAAGCGCTGGATGTAGGAGGGCGCTGCGAACAGGTGGAAGTGCACCGTGAACAGCTTGCGCTGGATCAGGTCCGGCTGGGTCGGCTGGCGTAGCCTTATGGCGACATCGGCCTCGCGCATTCCGAGATCGAGCTCGTCGTCGTCGAAAATGAGCCTGAGTTCCATCTCCGGGTAGAGGTCGATGAACTCGTTCAGCCGCTGGGTCAGCCAGGTCGAGCCGAGGCCGACCGTGGTGGTGATCCTGAGAACGCCGCTCGGCTTCTCGCGGCTGTCGGTCAGGCGCGACTGCGCCGCCTCCAGCTTCATGAAGACCTCGCGGGCGGTGCGATAGAGCACCTCGCCCTGTTCGGTCAGCAGCAGCCCGCGGGCGTGGCGATGGAACAGCGGAACCTTGAGGTCATGTTCCAGCGCGCTGACCTGACGGCTGACGGCCGACTGGCTCATGTTGAGCGTCTCGCCCGCGTGGGTGAAACTCCCGGCCTGTGCCGCAGCATGGAAGATACGGAGTTTGTCCCAGTCCAACGGCACAGCGACAGCCTTTTTTTCAAGATTTATTGTACGAAAGCGAAGTCTATTCGGCTGCTTCGGCGTCTGCAACGTCGAGCCCGGCGAGATAGCGCTCCGCTTCCAGCGCCGCCATGCAGCCCATTCCCGCGGCGGTCACCGCCTGGCGGTAGATCTCGTCGGTGACGTCGCCGGCGGCGAAGACGCCCGGGATCGAGGTTTGCGTACTGTCCGGCGCGGTCCAGATATAGCCCGACGGCTTCATCTGGATCTGGTCCTTGAAGAGCTCGACCGCCGGTGCGTGGCCGATGGCGACAAAGAAACCGTCGGCGGCGATCTCGCGGGTCTCGCCCGTCTTCACGTTTTTGATCCGCGCGCCGGTGACCGCCTTCGGCGTGCCGCCGCCAAGCACCTCGTCCACGACGCTGTCCCAGATCACCTCGATCTTGTCGTTCTTCTCGAGACGGTCCTGCAGGATGCGTTCGGCGCGGAATTCGTCGCGCCGGTGCACGACCGTGACCTTGGAGGCGAGGTTGGCGAGATAAAGCGCCTCTTCCACGGCGGTGTTGCCGCCGCCGACCACGATCACCTCCTTGCCGCGGTAGAAGAAGCCGTCGCAGGTGGCGCAGGCCGAGACGCCGGCGCCCATGAAGGCTTCCTCGGACGGGATGCCGAGCCATTTCGCCTGGGCGCCGGTGGCGATCACCAGCGCATCCGTGGTGTAGACCGTGCCGCTGTCACCGGTCAGGCGCACGGGGCGGGCGGAGAGGTCGGCCTCGAGGATCGTGTCGTAGATGATCTGCGTGCCGACGTTTTCCGCCTGCTTGCGCATTTCCTCCATCAGCCAGGGGCCCTGGATCGGATCGGCGAAGCCCGGGTAGTTTTCGACCTCGGTGGTGATCGTCAGCTGGCCGCCCGGCTGGATGCCGGTGACGAGCGCCGGTTCCAGCATGGCACGCGCGGCATAGACGGCGGCCGTGTATCCGGCCGGGCCCGATCCGACGATCAGGAGCTTGTGATGCTGTTCGGTCATGGTCGCACTCTCCTTCACAAGGCGGAGTTCAAGGTGGTTGGGCCTGGCTGGCCGGGCTGCCCGTTACATCCGGCCCTGGTACCGGGTGCCGGCGCGATGCGCCGCAAAGCGCCATCTGATCGCCTGGGCGATCCGCGGGGTTGAATCGATTGGCTCGTAGGTAGTCGTTTTCAACGGCCCAGGGAAGGGGTGGACGGCACCAATGCGCGTCAATGCCTCCAGAAACGCGTTGAACTTCCTGTGTCCGCCGGAGGGGTGGAACACATGGATGGGCCGGCCGGTCGCCAGCGCCTCGCCGATCATGTTGGCGGAATCTGCGGTGGCGACGATGGCATCGGCATTGGCCAGATATTGAAGCAGCGGGTTTTCGCCCGTGCCGTCCCACACCAGGTGGTCGGTCGACCCGGCGTAAGCGGCAAGGGCTGCAAGGAGCGCTTCCGGCGTGCGCCGCGACGGCGTGATCATCAAATGCGCGCCGGCGCCGGCGATGCGCGCCAGCCCCTCGGCGAAACGGGCGACGTCGAGGTCGAGGAAGCGGTGGGTTCGGCTGTCGCCGCCGACAAGCACGGCGACGCGCGGATGCTCAAGCGCGGCGATGTCGGGCAGCGGATCGGCGCGCGCGGCCGCGATGCGCTCCTGGGTGAAGCGATGCGGGCCGCTTGCCGTCACCAGCACGTTGTCGCCGCGCAACTTGTCGTGTTCGGCGACCCAGATCAGGTCGGCTGCCCGGGTGCCGATGCGCGGGTCCTTGAGGAACACGGTGAAGGTGCGGCCGCCGCTGTCGCGCTTGATCCGCGCCAGATAGGCGACCGCCCGGCGGCCGGAGGCAATCGCGATGTCGGGGAAGGGCGGCGCGATGGGGGAGCCGGGCTTTTCGGGCGCGTCGCGCGGGTCGATGCCGCCCCAGGGCATCAGCCAGCTCCAGGGCGCGCGCGGGGCGACGCGGCGGATCTCGAACGGCCTGCCCAACGCATCGGCCACACCGATGCACTGGGTTTCGTCGCCGGCCTTGCCGTCGCTGACGATCCAGATGCTCGCGTCGTCCACAGCCGTTTCGCTTTCGTGATATTTCTTGTTCATGCCGCTCGTTGTTACACTATTGCAGACTTACGCAAAAAATCATAAGCCGCTAAGAAAGAAGACGGGGTTCGCGCGCTCCCCCGGCGCGGATCCTGAAAGCCGCTGCGTGATGCATGCGCCGGGCTTGATGCGCGCTCGGCGCGCCGCCCGTCTGTGCCAGTGATTTGCGAAGGAGACCAGTGTGAAAATCCGCCTCGATGCGATTGATTGGCACATTTTGAACGAGCTGCAGGCCGATGGACGCATCACCAATGTGGAGCTTGCGCGCCGCGTCGGAATTTCCGCGCCGCCCTGCCTTCGCCGGGTGCGGGCGCTGGAGGAGGCCGGTCTCATTCGCGGCTACCGCACGCTGCTCGACGAAAAGCAGCTCGGCTACGAGGTCACCGCCTTCGCCATGGTCGGCCTGCACAGCCAGACCGAAGCCGATCTCATCGCCTTTGAAAACACGGTGAACGGCTGGCCGGAAGTGCGCGAGTGCTACATGCTGTCGGGCGAGGTCGACTTCCTGCTGAAATGCGTGGTGCCGGACCTGCAAAGCTTCCAGAACTTCATCATCCGCGACCTCACCGCCGCCCCCAACGTCGACAGCGTCCGCACGGCGCTGACCATCCGCCAGACCAAGAACGACCCCGTGGTGCCGATGAAGGAACTGGGGTGAGGGGCGGCCCTCTCTTTATCACGACATGTTGACACTGACCGGTTTCGGCTGAACCGAAGACCCGCACACGGCCGCATTCCAGGTGCGGAGCGCGCCTCCCTGCCTCCACCAAAATGATCGCACCTATCGCTCCCGCCTCGCTCCCGCCTCGCTCCCCCGCCCCGGCTGAGGTTGCCAATGGATCCCGAATCAGGTTCGGGACGACGCTGGGTGGTTAGGGCGGGGATATCGCGGGTGATGGATGTCGCGGAGGAGCCGGGCGCAGCGTGACGTTGCGAGGTGCGCGTGCCCGGTGCGTGACGGCGACTTTATCCCCGTTTTGGCGGTGCGGGGCGTGCGGGGACGAGGCTGGGTGCTGCAGTCATGGGGGTGGAACGGGGCGGTCGCGTGCTCCGACCGGCACCGCGATCAATATCGCCAACTCGACGAGCAAATTTCGCAAAATCGCGCACAAGATTAAGCGATCTTGCACGCGCCGTGATCAACTGAGCGCAAGTGGCTGACCCACAACGCAAAACGCCGCCAGGAGATTTTCCGGGCGGCGTTTCGGTCTGTGTCTTGTCAGCGCCGTTGAGGCGCGGGGCTGGCGTCAGCCGTAGGTGACGTTGATGATCTCATAGGCGTGCGCGCCGCCGGGGGCGGTGACCTCGACGGTGTCGCCGATGGCCTTGCCGATGAGCGCGCGGGCGATCGGCGACGAGATCGAGATGCGGCCGAGCTTCACGTCGGCCTCGACGTCGCCGACGATCATGTATTTCTTCTCTTCCTCGGTGTCCTCGTCGACGAGGGTCACCGTGGCGCCGAACTTCACGGTGTCACCCGACAGCTTGCTCACGTCGATGATCTCGGCGCGGCCGAGCTTGTCCTCGAGCTCGCTGATGCGGCCCTCGTTCAGGCTCTGCTGCTCCTTGGCGGCGTGGTACTCCGCGTTTTCCGACAGGTCGCCGTGGGCGCGGGCCTCCGAGATCGCCTGAATGATGCGCGGACGCTCTTCGGACGTGCGCTG
The DNA here is from genome assembly GCF_020176715.1 of Stappia stellulata. Lineage (GTDB taxonomy): Bacteria > Pseudomonadota > Alphaproteobacteria > Rhizobiales > Stappiaceae > Stappia. Next base: position 20,918 of record NZ_JAIVMF010000026.1, read on the forward strand.
CTTCAGTTCTTTCTCCAGCATGGCGTAGCCGGCGCCGGTCATCGGAACTTTTTCCATAGGTCTCCGACCCTTCCACTGCGCGCGCCCGGTTCCGGGCGCGCGATAAAAAATCCACCGCCCGACCGGGTTTCCGGTCGGGACGCTCTGAACTCAGGTCTGTGCGAAATAGGCCTGCAAGGGGAACACTTCAAGATGGCCTGAAGCGTATGCCTCGATCCCTTTCGCCGCCGCTACGGCTCCCGCCAAGGTCGTATAATAGGGGACCTTGTGCAAGAGCGCGGCGCGGCGCATCGACCGGCTGTCGGAGAGGGCCTGCGCCCCTTCGGTCGTGTTAAAGACCAGCTGGACCTCTCCATTCTTGATAGCATCGACGATGTGCGGTCGCCCTTCAAGCACCTTGTTCACCTTGGCACATGAAATCCCCCGCTCCTCCAGGAAGGCCTGGGTTCCGTGGGTGGCGATGATCTTGAAACCGAGCCGCGCGAGCCGCTCGATCGGGTCGAGCGCGCGCTCCTTGTCGGCGTCGCGCACGGAGACGAAGACCGTGCCGCTGGTCGGCACGCGGGTGCCGGAACCGAGCTGCGACTTGGCGAAGGCGACCTCGAAGGAGCTGCTCAGGCCCATGACCTCGCCGGTGGAGCGCATTTCCGGACCGAGCACCGTGTCGACGCCCTGGAAGCGGGCGAAGGGGAACACCGCCTCCTTGACCGCGACATGCTTGAGCGGCGGCAGGGAGAGCCCGAAATCGGCGAGTTTCTCGCCGGCCATGACGCGGGCGGCGATCTTGGCGATCGGCTGGCCGATGGTCTTGGCGACGAAGGGCACCGTGCGCGAGGCGCGCGGGTTGACCTCGAGCACGAAGATGTCGCCGTTGCGGATCGCGAACTGCACGTTCATCAGGCCGCCGACGGCAAGGCCCTTGGCCAGCGCCTTGGCCTGACGCGTCAGTTCCTCGATGGTGTCCGCCGACAGCGAATGCGGCGGCAGCGAGCAGGCGCTGTCGCCGGAGTGGATGCCGGCTTCCTCGATGTGCTCCATGATGCCGCAGACGAAGACGTCGGTGCCGTCGCAGATCGCGTCGACATCGACCTCGATGGCACCGTCGAGATAGCGGTCGAACAGCAGCGGGTTCTTGCCGAGCACCGTGTTGATCTGGCCGGTCTTGTCGTTCGGATATTTGGCGCGCACGTCGCCCGGCACCAGCTCCGGCAGCGTGCCGAGCAGATAGGCGTTGAGCGCCTCCTCGTCGCGGATGATCTGCATCGCGCGTCCGCCCAGCACATAGGAGGGGCGCACCACGAGCGGCAGGCCGAGGTCGGCGACGATCAGCCGGCTCTGCTCGACCGAATAGGCGATGCCGTTCTGCGGCTGCTTGAGGCCGAGCTTGTGCAGGAGCTTCTGGAAGCGGTCGCGGTCCTCGGCCAGGTCGATCATGTCGGGCGAGGTGCCCAGGATCGGCACATCGGCATCCATCAGCGCCTGGGCGAGCTTCAGCGGCGTCTGGCCGCCGAACTGCACGATCACGCCGTGAAGCGTGCCCTTACGCTTCTCGACGTTGATGATCTCCAGAACGTCTTCAGCGGTGAGCGGCTCGAAATAGAGCCGGTCGGAGGTGTCATAGTCGGTCGACACGGTCTCCGGGTTGCAGTTGACCATGATGGTCTCGAAATCCGCGTCCTGCAGCGCGAAGGCGGCGTGACAGCAGCAATAGTCGAACTCGATGCCCTGGCCGATACGGTTGGGGCCGCCGCCCAGGATCACGACTTTCTTGCGGTCGCTCGGGTCGGCCTCGTCGGCCAGCTTGCCGGCGAAGGGCGGCTCGTAGGTGGAGTACATATAGGCGGTCGGCGAGGCGAATTCCGCCGCGCAGGTGTCGATGCGCTTGTAGACCGGATGCACGTCGAGGCGCGCGCGCTGGTTCAGCACGTCGCGTTCCTCAAGGCCGGCGAGCGAGGCGAGCCGAGCGTCGGAAAAGCCCATCGACTTCAGCTTGCGCAGGCCTTCGGCGTGATCCGGCAGCCCGTGGGCGCGGATCTTCTCCTCCATCTCGACGATCCCCTCGATCTGGCGCAGGAACCACGGGTCGATGTGGCAGGAGCGGTAGATCTGGTCGAGGTCCATGCCGAGCCGCACGGCCTGGGCCACCTTGAGCAGGCGGTCCGGGGTCGGCGAGGCAAGGGCCGCGCGGATGGCGTTCTTGTCGTCGTTCTGGCCAAGGCCCGGGATCTCGACCTCGTTGAGGCCGTCGAGCCCGGTTTCCAGGCCGCGCAGCGCCTTCTGCAGGCTTTCCGCGAAGGTCCGGCCGATGGCCATGACCTCGCCGACGGACTTCATCGCGGTGGTCAGGATCGGCTCGGCGCCGGGGAACTTCTCGAAGGCAAAGCGCGGGATCTTGGTCACGACATAGTCGATCGACGGCTCGAAGGACGCCGGGGTCGCGCCGCCGGTGATGTCGTTTTCCAGTTCGTCCAGCGTGTAGCCGACCGCAAGCTTGGCCGCGATCTTGGCGATCGGGAAGCCGGTCGCCTTTGAGGCAAGCGCGGAGGAGCGCGACACGCGCGGGTTCATTTCAATGACGATCAGCCGGCCGTTCTCGGGATTGACGGCGAACTGCACGTTCGAGCCGCCGGTCTCCACGCCGATCTCGCGCAGCACCGCCAGCGAGGCGTCGCGCATGATCTGGTATTCCTTGTCGGTCAGCGTCAGCGCCGGGGCGACGGTGATCGAATCGCCGGTATGAACGCCCATCGGGTCGATGTTCTCGATGGAGCAGATGATGATGCAATTGTCCGCCTTGTCGCGGACGACCTCCATCTCGTACTCCTTCCAGCCGATCACCGATTCCTCGACCAGCACCTCGGTCGTCGGCGAGGCGTCGAGGCCGCGCTCGATGATGTCGAGGTATTCTTCCCGATTGTAGGCGATGCCACCGCCGGTGCCGCCGAGCGTGAAGGACGGGCGGATGATCGCCGGCAGGCCGATGTCGTCGAGCGCATCGAGCGCCTCCGACAGCGAATGGGCGAGGCGCGAGCGCGGCGTCTCCAGCCCGATCTTGTCCATCGCCTGGCGGAACAGCTCGCGGTCCTCGGCCTTGTCGATGGCCTCGGCGGTCGCGCCGATCATCTCGACGCCGAATTTCTCCAGGACGCCCATCTTGCGCAGCGACAGCGCGCAGTTGAGCGCGGTCTGGCCACCCATCGTCGGCAGCAGCGCGTCGGGGCGCTCCTTCTCGATGATCTGTGCGACGATCTCCGGCGTGATCGGCTCGATGTAGGTCGCATCGGCGAGATCGGGATCGGTCATGATCGTCGCCGGATTGGAATTCACCAGAATCGTCCGGTAGCCTTCCTCGCGCAGCGCCTTGCAGGCCTGGGTGCCCGAATAGTCGAACTCGCAGGCTTGCCCGATGACGATCGGACCCGCTCCGATGATCAGAATGGAGGAAATATCTGTGCGTTTGGGCATTGTTGGCTCGCGAGACTTCGCCCGCGTCCGCCGCTTTGTGGCGGGGCGGGAGGGTGAGGTGATGGCAAATCGGTCGGCTGAACGCGGCTTATAGGCAAAAAGCGCGGGTTGCGAAACCCCATCGCTGGCATCGGGCGCCGCCAAATGACCGCCGTGGGCGTTCCGTCAGTCCTGGCTGGAGGTTTTCGCGGCCCGATCAGCCGCCGTGTCCGGCGCCGGCACGAGCGCCGCGACGCTATCGGTCCCGTTGAAATCGTCAATGCCGCTGGAAATGGCGAAACAGGCAAGGCGGACCGATTTGGGGATTTCGACGGGGCGGCCGTCCCGGTCGCCCTTTTCGTAATACTGGATCATGCGCTTCTTCAGACCCAGCCGGTCGGCGGCGTCCTTCTGTTTCAGCCCCAGCGCCTTGCGCCACTGGCGAAACCGGTCCGGCGTCATCGTCTCGAAGCCTTGATCGGATAAGCTCTGATCGGAACCTGTCGTCTTCATTGTCGTGTTCGGACCCGCACGCACCCGGCTCCTGCTCCCGTGATCGTTGTCCGGCGCGTCCGCTCCCCATGCGCCCGCACGGCCGAGGCCGCGCCAATGAATCGGTCCTGATCAAGAAAATGTCAAACCCGCTCATGCAATGACCCAGACAAGACGGCCTTGGGGACAGTGCGGGCTCTGCGTCATTCCGGACTGGACCTCATTGATAATTTGTTGATAAATACTTTAGTCTGACTTGACGAGCGTTCCGGCTCGGGTCAGTCGGCCTCTCGTTGTTGCGGATGTCCGCACTCTCCTGATCGATGGACCCATGCTCATGTCCGCGCGAAAAGGCCTTCCGGCCTTGAGTGACACGCTTCTTATACACTCGCGGGCACAGTCAGGGCTGGCGGACTATTGCCGCACGCGCGGCGTTCCCTACGACCGGGTGATGCGGGAGAACGGTCTCGACCAGTTGAGCGCGCCGATGTCGCTCGGCGATCATATCAGCCTGCGCGCCCATGCGCGCGCGCTGGAGGTGTGCGCCGCCTACTCGGGGGACGAGACCTTTGCCCTCGCCTGGTCGCGGGACATGGGACCCGGGCGCGACGATACGGTCTCGCTCGCCCTGCGGTACGCGCCGGATTTTCTCACCGCCCTGCAGACGACGGCGCGGTTCATCTGCATCGTTCTTGATCTGGCGGAGGTCCGTGCCCGGCACGCCAGTGGCAGTGCCTCGATCGCATTCGCCCTGTCCCCGGAGCTTGTCTGCCGCGACCAGTTGGTCGACCGGACGGCGAGCAAGACCCTCATGCGCCTGCAACAGGTCTGCAGCGACGGGGTGCGGCTGTCGCATGTGTCGCTGACGCGCAGCCGCCCGGCCTCGCCGCAGGCACATGAGGCCTTCTTCGGGGTGCCCGTGCGCTTCGAGGCCGAGGTGAACTGCCTGCGCTACGAGGTCGACGACGTCAGGCAGCCCAACCCGCTGCGCGACGACGACCTTTTTGCGGCGCTGTGCGAGCTGAACCGCCGCCGTCTGGACGACCGGCGCCGGGCGGAGGATTTCACCTCACGGGTGTGCGATGCGATCGCCGAACGGGTGTCGGATCCGGGGCTTACCGCCGCGACGGTCGCGGCGGCGCTGGCGATCAGCGTGCGGGCGTTGCAGCGCCGCCTGCAGGAGCGCGGACAGACGTTTCAGGGGCTCCACGATGCTGTGCGCTATCGCATGGCCGTCGATCTTCTCGGGTATACGACGATGTCCGTCTCCGAAATCGCCTACCGGCTCGGCTTTTCCGCCACGGGGAATTTTTCGCGCGCGGCCAAACGGTGGTTCGGATGTCCGCCGTCGGCATGGCGGCTGGAGCGGGCGACCTCGGGCAAGGGGGGGGCGGCAGCCTTTGCGTCGCTCGATGCCGCCTCGAAATAGGCGCATGACTGCAAGTCGCGACGGTATACCGTTGCAACCGGGAGACGTTAAAAGCCTGAAAATCAAGCAGTTGACTTAAGTCTGTTGATCCTCTGATCGCGAGACCGGAGCCGAGACGCTTCGTTATTGGTTTTGGAGATCAGGGTTTCTGCATGATCTCGAAAGATTTTGTGATGCAAATCTGCAAATCAACTTTCGGTTTGTAAGTTTTTGTCATTGATGAAATTTATGGACGTAATAATTTCTATTTATCGTGACGGTTGAAAGTTTTATTTTGTTCGCGTTGCGTGCGTATCTTTTTTAAAGAATGCGTCGATTGGTGTCCGCGGATAAAAAAATGGCGCGTTCGGAGAACGTGCCGACGCGTCGGCAATGGCATACTGACCTTTGGGAATGTTTGCCGTTCGATGTAACGCGGTTACACGCGCAATCGACCCGCGACCTTCCCGAGGGTGACCGCTGATGCGGTCGGGTGCGGAGAATCCTCCGCAATCTTCTTCGCACGACGCGATAGATCGGGAAAACGATGAGTATCGGAATGCTGAAATTATCGGAAAAGTCAGTCGCAGTTCCGGACCTGGCCGGTCCGATCCGTATTGATCCCTCCGATGACGCGAAGCTGTCCATTGCCGAAATGGCGGACACATTCGGCGTGACGTTGCGCGCATTGCGTTTCTATGAGGAGAAGGGGTTGCTGAACCCCGAGCGTCGTGGCGCCCGGCGACATTATGGCCCACGCGATGTGGGCCGTATGCGCGTGATCCTGCAGGCCAAGCGGGTCGGCCTGACGCTGACGGAAATCCGCGAAGTGATCTCCCTGGTCGAGGGCAAGCAGGCTCGCGAGACGCAGCTCAAGGCGCTGCGCGAGATCTGCGCGCGGCAGGAAGAGATCCTGAAGGAGCAGCAGGCGCAGATCGTCGAGCAGGTCGACGAGATGACCGGCGTGCTGGATGCGCTCGACGATCTGATCAAGTCCGGGGCAAACGCCTGAGCCGTCAGCGGCAAGGCGCGTTTTCCAAGCGGCCGCGCACCGGAAACGAACGTGAAAAAGGCGCCGCGGATTTCCGCGGCGCCTCAGACTGCTGACAAACCCCTGGCTTTGGCCGGGGGTTTTTGATTCATTGTTTTTATGTTGAAGAAGCCCGGCCCGGATCAGACAGCGCTCGAGATGGTGACGCTTGAGCAGCTTG
>NZ_JAIVMF010000027.1 GCF_020176715.1 Stappia stellulata
GCAAGCCCGAAACGCGGACCTCCCCAGATGGCTTGACTGGTTCAACCGGGCAAGACAACACTCCGCTCTCAACGGCCTGCCGCCCCTCCAAAGGGTGAATGACCTTCTGAGAAACCACAGCTAGCGCTCGCCGAAGGCCGTGTCGAGCGAGCGCACAATCGGTTTGAGCATGTAGCGCATCAGCGACTTGGAGCCGGTGACCACATTCGCCTGAACCACCATGCCCGGCAGCACCGGACGGGTGTTTTCGCCAGACCCCACCTCGCGCGCGGCCAGCGCGATCACCGCCTTGAAATAAGCGTCGCCGTTCTCGTCCTTGAAGCTTGAGGCGGAAATCGTGCGCACCGTGCCCTGAACCGAGCCGTAGCGGCTGGCGTCGTAGCTGGTCACCTGCACGTCGGCCGCGTCGCCTTCCTTGATATGGCCGATGTCCTTGGGCTCGACCTTGACCTCGGCGACGAGATCCTCCTCGAGCGGCACGATTTCGGCGACGAGATCGCCGGGCTTGACCACGGATCCGGTTCCCGACTGTTCGATCGATTTGACGAGACCGCCGACCGGCGCGCGCACGACCAGCCGGTCGGCCCGGTCCTGAAGGCCGGCGAGCTGTTCGTGAAGCTCGGCGCGTTCCTCGCCGATCTTGCTCTTTTGTTCCGCGACCTGCTGCAGCACATCGGCCCGCGCCTTGGCCAGACCCGCCTGCGCCTCCGCCAGGCCGGCCCGGGCCTGCGCCAGCTGACCGGTCACGGCCGCAAGGTCGTTTTCCACCGCATGCAGCTGGGTCTTGGCCTCCAGATAGCGACGCCGCGAGGTATAGCCTTCCTTCAGGAGCTCGCTCTGGATCGCGACCTTCTCGCGCTCCGTCTCGAGCTGCTGCTCCAGCAGCGCCTTTCGCGCCACGAGGCCGGCAACTTCCGCCTCGCGCTGATCGACCCGGGCGGCGAGCGCATCCTGTTCCTTCTTGCGCGAGCGGAGATTGGCGAGAAAGGCGTCGCGCTGGCGGTCGCTGAGCGCGATCCGGCCGTTGACGCCGCGCAGGCCCGCGCCGCCGCCGGCGTCTCCAAGCGCCTCCGCGTCGAGCCGTTCGTCTTCCAGCGTCAGCCAGTCGAGCCGCACGCGGATGCGGGCCAGTTCGCTGCTCGCGTCGCTCGCCCGCAGTTGCATCAGCGGTGCGCCTGCCTCGACGAGGTCGCCCTCGCGCACGAGGATCTTCTCGACGATGCCGCCTTCCAGATGCTGCACGGGCTGCACGGCACCGGAGGGGACGATCTCGCCGCGCGTCGGCGCGACCTCGCGGATCTCGCCGATGCTGGCCCACAGCAGCAGCGCGATCACGAGGCCGCAGAGAATGTAGAGGGTTCGGCCGATCGCGCGCGGCGGCTCGCCGTCCTCCAGCTCGAGCGGGAGCGACAGGCGTCCGGAAACACTGCGCGAATGTGCGGGCGGTTGCACGAGGAGCCCCCTGTTGGAACGCGATACTCAATCCAGCCCCAGTTTAGGGGGGCGAGCGTTAATAGAGCGTGTGAAACAGGCCGGCGGACATGCGACCGGCGCTCAAATTTGCGCCATATCCCCAAGGCGGGACCCCGCCCCGCACACCCGGGCGCGACAAGGCTGCCACAGCCTAGGCGACATTCATGATCCGCGGCACGATCTCCTCCGGCGTTCCCTGCGCGGCGATGCGCCCGTCGCGCATGTAGATCACCCGGTCCGCGAGCCGCATGTGGCTCGGCCTGTGCGTCACCAGAAAGACCGTGGCATGCCCCTTGAGCGCCCGGATCTTGTCCATCAGCAGCCGGTCGCTCTCGAAATCGAGGTTGTTGCCGGGATCGTCGAGCAGGTAGAGCGCCTCGTCGCGCACGAAGGCGCGGGCGATCGTGATCCGGCGCTTCAGGGAATCCGGCAACCGGCGAAGCACCTGGCTCGACAGCCGCGTCTGGAAGCCGTCGGGCAGCAGCACCTTGTCGGACAGGAGATCGATTTCCGCCGCCGCGCGCGCCAGATCCTCGTCGCTTGCCTGCGGATTGGACAGGCGGATGTTCTGCGCCAGCGTGCCGTAGAAGAACTCCGCCGTCTGCGGCACATAGCCCACGGACTGGCGCCATTCGCCGACATCGAGCTGGCGGATGTCGAGCCCGTCGACGATCACCGAGCCGCCCTGCGGCGGATAAAGGCCGAGAATGATTTTGAGCAGGGTCGACTTGCCCGCGCCGCTCGGTCCGGCGATGGCGATCAGTTCGCCCGGCTTTGCCCGCAGATCGACACCGCGCAGAGCCGGTTCGCTCTTGTTGGGATAGCGGAACACCAGCTGGTTGATCGCCACCGCCCCCTTGAACCGGCGGTTCATCGACGGCGCCTCTCCGGGCGTGCGCTCCTGCGGCAGGCGCATCAGCGCATTGACCTGCTCGACGGTCTGCTGCGCCTGGCCGATGCGGCTGAGCGAAAGGAACGCCTGGTTGAGCGGGTTGAGCACGCGCCATGCGAGCGCCATCACCGCGATGAGCGCGCCCTGGCTCATGTCGCCGTTGAGCACCTGCACCGCGCCGAGCCCGAGAATGCCGACCCCGCACACCGACATCAGCATCTGCGAGAGCGCCTGCACCGTCTGCTGGATCATGCGGGTGCGCAGGTTCTTCTCCGCGTGATCGGCGGACAGCTTGCGGTAGCGTTCGATCCAGACCGTTTCGGCCGACAGGTCGCGGATCGAGCCCTGATGGGTGATCGTTTCGATGGTCAGGTTCTGGAGATTGGACTTCGCCTGGCCGGATGCGGCAATCGCGCTGCGCATTTTCGGGATCGCGAAGACCGCCATGATCGCATAGAGCGCGATCAGCACCACCGGCAGCCAGACCAGAGGCCCGCCGAAAATCGCGATCGCGCCGAGAAACAGCAGCGAGAAGGGAAGATCCACCGCGGCATTCGCCAGCGGCCCGGTAAAGATTTCCCGGATGCCCTCGAACTGGCGCAGCCGCGCCAGCTGGGCGCCGATCGGCGCCGATCCGGTAAGGACAAGCGGCAAATGCAGGATCTGCACGAAGGCCTCGTTGCCGATCGTCGTATCCAGACGCGCCCCGAGATAGGCCTGCAATGAGGCGCGGATGCGTTTCAGCAGGTAATCCGCAACCAGGATCACGGCGATCCCGACGCTCAGCGTCAGAAGAACGGACACGGACTTGGCGCCGATGGCCTTGTCGTAGACCGCCATGACGAAGAGCGGCACTGCGAGCGCAAGACTGTTCAGCACGAAGCCGAGGACGAAGATCGACAGGGTCAGCTTGCGAAACCGGCCAAGGGCATAGCCCAGCCAGCCGCGCCGCCGCGCTTCGGTGGCGTCTGTTGTGTCGTCGGCATCGCGAAAGACGAAGACGCTGCCCGTGCCCGCCTTCGGGCGGAGCGCGATTTCCGAGCGCGTGCCGGCGTCAAAGGCGCGGAAACCGCCATCGGACAACATCCCGAGCAGCACATAGACACGGCCGTCGCAGGCGTAGATGCACGGAAAATGACCGTCGCGCACCGCGACCGTCCCGCCCTTGAGGCGGCGGGTCGGGCGGTCCAGCCGGCTCAGCACCGCGCGCAGGTCGTGAACCGAGAACAACCCGTCGAAATGCGGCATCGCCTCGAAAATGAGGCGCTCGTTGCCGCGCCAGGACAGCGCCTCGAGCAACACCCTGAGACAGGGTTCAAGGCCGGCCGGATCGCCATGCGCCGGGTCCCGCTGCGCCTCCCCCTTGCCCACAGGTCGGCGCAGCGCCTTCGCCAGCGCATCGATCTGGCGATGGACCGCGTTCCTCGGCGGCGGATTTTCGTTGCAATCGGTTTCGGCGATACCCTGCGTCATGCGTGATCCCTCATGCCGTCAGCTTGCCGCTGATCGAAAACGGACGAGCCGGCGCGGGCGCCACCGTGTCGGCCCCGGTTGCCGCGACCTCGGGAGCGGGAGTTTCCTGGGGCGCCTCCGGCTCGACCGGCGTCACCCGCCCGTCGGCGACTTCCAGCAGGTGATCCGACACCTTCAACAGCGACGGGCGATAGCTGATCATCAGGATCGTCATCTGTCCGCGCAGGCTCTTCAGGGCCTCGATCAGCAGGGCCTCGCTGCGCTGGTCGAGTGGGGCGTTCGCCTCGTCCAGGATCAGGACGCGCGGATCCCGCGCCAGCGCACGTGCAATCGCGATGCGCTGCTTGGTGGAACCGGGAAGCGCCTCCATGACCCCGACGCCGAGATCCGTGTCGTAGCCGTTCGGCAGAAGGTGGATGTCATGCTCCAGGCCGATGAGGGCTGCGGCCTCCCGGGCGCGCTCCGGCGTCGCGCTGCAGCCGAACATCGTGAGGTTTTCAAGGATCGTGCCGCGAAACAGCGGCGCGGCCGGACCGACATAGGAAATCCGCTCGCGCAGCAGCGGATGCGCCGGCCCATAGAGATCGTGGCCGCCGTAGCGGATCGTGCCGCCGTCCGGCTGGAGATCGCCGGACAGAATGCGCATCAGGGTCGATCGCCCGCTGCCGTCCACACCTCGGATGCCCGTGATCGTGCCTGCCTCGACCGAGAACGACGCGTTCTCGAACCGGGCGCCGGCCTTGCGCTTGCTGCGGAACGACAGGTCGCGCACATGAATGCCGTCGCCGAAGTCCTCAAGCGTGCCGTCGAACGCCTGCTGTTCCGGCAGCTCGAACAGGCGCAACCCCTCGACCACGTCGTGACGGGTTCGCTGAATTTCGCCAAGCGCCGAGATGCCGCGCAGCACCGGCTGGATGACCTGCCCGGTGAGCAATGTGCAGGCCGCGACCGCGCCCACGCTCAAGGAGCCGCCGATCGCCAGAAATGCTCCGGCGAAGACGACCGCGATCGTGGCGATGGAGGAATACAGGCTGATCGCGTTCTGGGAGCTGTTCGCCAGCTGGATCGCCGTGTAGCTGCATTCTCCGACCTGGCGCTGGAGGCGCTCGTAGCGGCGCACCATCTGCGGCTCCAGCGCCAGCGCCTTCACGGTCTGGATATGCGACAACACCTCGATGACGAAGTCGTACTTGCGCGAATCGCTCTCGCTGCGCGCCTCGATGGACGCGGTCACCGCCTTGTTCCGCCGTATGTTCAGGGCCGCGAAAATCGCGATGAGACAGACGGGAACCAGCGCGACCGGTCCGCCGATGATCGCCATCAGCGCAAGAAAAATTCCGGTGGCGGGAATGTCGATCGCCAGCAGCCGGGTCTGACCGCCGTAAAAATCCGCGACCGCGCCAAGCGACCCGAACCGCTGCATGTTGTCGCTGAGCGCGGTAGCGCCGAGCATGTCCGGCGGCGCCTGCACCACCCGGCGGAACGCCTCCAGGCCGATGCGGTGCCCGAAAGAGGCGGCCGACCAGCCCATCAGGTGCGCCCGGGCGATCTTCAGCCCCGCATCGAGCACCATGACGAGCATGAGGCCGGCAATCAGCAGCGACAGCGTATGGGTCGAGGCATTCGGCAGGATGCGGTCATAGACCTGCAACACGGTCAGCGGCAGGGCCAGCGACAAGCCGTTGACGAGGATCGACGCAGCGATCACCGGTGCGCTCAGTGGCGGCGACGCAACCGTCCCGCCCCCCGATCGCGGCACCGCGATGCGAGGAAGGATCTGCCGCAGCCGCGCGAAGATGCGGGGTCGGCCGGACTGGGGGACTGGCGTCGTCATTTGCCGAGATTGCAGCTATTTTCTTTTAAATTTCTTTACCAAGAATCCGTCCTCTTGACCGGAAACCGCCAAAAACCCGGCTTTCTGCAATCGACTTAACGATTGTGCAGAGGATTGGCCGCTTTGATCGGGCAAAGTCACAACCCGAATGGCGGATCCCATGTCCGACGATACATCGCACACCCCCCAGACGCCCGCCCCTGCGCCCGGCAGTCCGCGCAACGCGGTCACGTCGGGCGGACAGGATGGCATCGCCGTCAGGAACCGGGTCGATGCCGATCGCAAGGCATTGAAGGAAGCGCACGAATACGACCACGACCCGTCCGATCCGGTCTCCAACGAGACGACGCTTTCAAGCCTGCATCTGGGGGCCGTAAGCGGCGCGGCACTGGCCGCGATGATCCAGCAGGGCGCGGCCCTGCCCGCGACCGGCGACGGCGCTTCGGGTTCGGGCGCCCCGGCCGAGCCGGTCGACCCGGACCCGGTCGCGACACGGCGCGGCGCGGCAGCCGACGACCCGGGACAGGGGACAGTCGCGCCGGAAGGGGAGATCCCGACGGCAAGCGGCTCCTCGACCTATCGCGCGTCCGCCGAAGCCGTCAGCCCGCTGGCGGCTGCCTCCTCCTCCCCGGCGGCGCCCTCCGGCAACAGCAATTACGACGCCCCGGTCGCACGCGACAGCAGCGGCGCGGAAGGCGCACCGCAGGATGCCGCGCCGGCAACGGCCACAAGCGGATCGCAGCCGCAGGACCTCTTTGATGTCACGGGCGTCACCGACACGGATGCCACCGCAAACACCCTGGCCGAAGATGCTTCTGGCGGCACCGCCATCGGCATCGTCGCCAGCGCCACCGATGCCGATGTCACCGACAGCGTCAGCTACTCGGTCGACGATCCCCGCTTTACCGTCGATCCCGACGGCACGGTCCGCGTCGCTGATGGCGCCAGCTTCGATGCCGAGACGGAAGCAAGCATTGACGTCACAGTGACCGCGACCTCCACCGATGGAAGCACCTCGTCGGAGACCTTCACCGTCGATGTGACGGATGTGAATGAATCCGCCGTCTCGCCCGTCGTCGATACCAATGCGGCTGCCAACACCTTGGCCGAAAACGCCGCCGGCGGAACCGCCATCGGCATCGTCGCCAGCGCCACGGATGCCGATGTCACCGACAGCGTCAACTACTCCGTCGACGACCCCCGCTTCACCGTCGACCCCGACGGAACCGTCCGCGTCGCCGATGGCGCCAGCTTCGATGCGGAGACGGAAGCAAGCATCGACGTCACCGTGACGGCCACCTCCACCGATGGAAGCACCTCCAGCGAGACCTTCGCGGTCGACGTCACCGATGTGAATGAATCCGCCGTTTCGCCGGTGGTTGATACCGATGCGACGGCCAACACGATTGCCGAGGACGCCGCTGGCGGAACCGCCATCGGGATCGTCGCCAGTGCCACGGATGCCGACGCCACCGACAGCGTCAGCTACTCCATCGACGATCCCCGCTTCACCGTCGACCCCGACGGCACCGTCCGCGTTGCCGATGGCGCAAGCTTCGATGCGGAGACGGAAGCCAGCGTCAGCCTGACGGTGACCGCCACCTCAACCGATGGCTCGACGAGCTCCGAGACCTTCTCCGTTGACGTTGCCGACGTGAACGAGAGTGCCGTCTCTCCCGTTACCGACACGGATGCCAGCGCAAACACCCTGGCCGAAGATGCCACCGGTGGCACCGCCATCGGCATCGTCGCCAATGCCACGGATGCCGATGTCACCGACAGCGTCAGCTACGCCGTCGACGATCCCCGCTTCACGGTCGACCCCGACGGAACCCTCCGCGTCGCCGATGGCGCCAGCTTCGATGCGGAGACGGAAGCCGGCATCAACGTCACAGTGACCGCGACCTCAACGGACGGAAGCACCTCCAGCGAGACCTTCACCGTCGATGTGACGGATGTGAATGAATCCGCCGTCTCGCCGGTGGTTGATACCGATGCCGCCGCAAACACCCTAGCCGAGGATGCGTCCGGCGGAACCGCCATCGGGATCGTCGCCAGTGCCACGGATGCCGATGCGACCGATACGGTCTCCTACTCCGTCGACGACGCCCGCTTCACCGTCGATCCCGACGGCACCGTCCGCGTTGCCGATGGCGCCAGCTTCGATGCGGAGACGGAAGCAAGCATCAATGTCACCGTCACGGCGACCTCCACCGACGGCTCCACCAGCTCGGAGACCTTCTCCGTCAACGTCACCGATGTGAATGAGTCCGCCGTCTCGGGCGTCACCGACACGGATGGGGCTGCGAACACCTTGGCCGAAAACGCCGCCGGCGGAACCGCCATCGGCATCGTCGCCAGCGCCACGGATGCCGATGTCACCGACAGCGTCAGCTATTCCGTCGACGATGCCCGCTTCACCGTCGACCCCGACGGAACCGTCCGCGTCGCCGATGGCGCCAGCTTCGATGCGGAGACGGAAGCCGGTATCAACGTCACCGTCACGGCCACATCCACCGATGGCAGCACGTCGTCGGAGACCTTCACCGTCAACGTCGCCGACGTGAACGAGAGCGCCGTCTCGCCGGTGACTGACACCGATGCGACGGCCAACGCCCTTACCGAGGATGCGTCTAGCGGAACCGCCATCGGCATCGCCGCCAGCGCCACGGATGCAGACGCCACCGACAGCGTCAACTACTCCGTCGACGACCCCCGCTTCACCGTCGACCCCGACGGCACCGTCCGCGTCGCAGATGGCGCAAGCTTCGATGCGGAGACGGAAGCCGGTATCAACGTCACCGTCACGGCCACATCCACCGATGGCAGCACGTCGTCGGAGACCTTCACCGTCAACGTCGCCGACGTGAACGAGAGCGCCGTCTCGCCGGTGACTGACACCGATGCGACGGCCAACGCCCTTACCGAGGATGCGTCTAGCGGAACCGCCATCGGCATCGTCGCCAGCGCCACGGATGCCGATGTCACCGACAGCGTCAGCTACGCCGTCGACGATCCCCGCTTCACCGTCGATCCCGACGGCACCGTCCGTGTCGCCGATGGCGCGAGCTTCGATGCCGAGACGGAAGCGAGCGTCGACGTCACAGTGACCGCAACCTCAACAGACGGAAGTACCTCCAGCGAGACCTTCACCGTCGATGTGACGGATGTGAATGAATCCGCCGTCTCGCCGGTGACTGACACCGATGCGACGGCCAACACGCTTGCCGAAGATGCCACCGGTGGCACCGCCATCGGCATCGTCGCCAATGCCACGGATGCCGATGTCACCGACAGCGTCAGCTACGCCGTCGACGATCCCCGCTTTACCGTCGATCCCGACGGCACGGTCCGTGTCGCCGATGGCGCGAGCTTCGACGCGGAAACAGAAGCAAGCGTCAGCCTCACGGTGACCGCCACCTCAACCGATGGCTCGACCAGTTCCGAGACGTTTGCGGTCGACGTCACCGACGTGAATGAATCCGCCGTCTCGCCGGTGGTTGATACCGACGCCACCGCCAACACCTTTGCCGAGGACGCCACCGCCGGCACCGCCATCGGCATCGTCGCCAGCGCCACGGATGCCGACGCGACCGACAGCGTCAGCTACACCGTCGACGATCCCCGCTTCACGGTCGATCCCGACGGCACCGTCCGCGTTGCCGATGGCGCCAACTTCGACGCGGAAACGGAAGCAAGCGTCAGCCTCACGGTGACCGCCACCTCAACGGACGGCAGCAACTCCAGCGAGACCTTCACCGTCGACGTCACCGATGTGAACGAGAGCTCCGTCTCGCCGGTCACCGACACCGATGCCAGCGCAAACACCCTGGCCGAGGATGCAACCGGCGGCACAACAATCGGCATCGTCGCCAGCGCCACCGATGCCGACGTCACCGACAGCGTCAGCTTCTCCGTCGACGACCCCCGCTTCACGGTCGATCCCGACGGCACCGTGCGTGTCGCCGATGGCGCAAGCTTCGACGCGGAAACAGAAGCAAGCGTCAGCCTGACGGTAACCGCCACCTCAACCGATGGCTCGACCAGTTCCGAGACGTTTGCGGTCGACGTCACCGACGTGAACGAGAGCGCCGTCTCGCCCGTCGTCGATACCGATCCGACGGCCAACGCGCTTGCAGAAGACGCGACCGGTGGCACCGCCATCGGCATCGTCGCCAGTGCCACGGATGCCGATGCCACCGACAGCGTCAGCTACGCCGTCGACGATCCCCGCTTCACGGTCGACCCCGACGGAACCCTCCGCGTTGCCGATGGCGCAAGCTTCGATGCGGAGACGGAAGCCGGCATCAACGTCACAGTGACCGCGACCTCAACCGATGGCTCGACCAGTTCCGAGACGTTTGCGGTCGACGTCACCGACGTGAATGAATCCGCCGTCTCGCCGGTGGTTGATACCGACGCCACCGCCAACACCTTGGCCGAGGACGCCACCGCCGGCACCGCCATCGGCATCGTCGCCAGCGCCACGGATGCCGACGCGACCGACAGCGTCAGCTACGCCGTCGACGACCCCCGCTTCACCGTCGATCCCGACGGCACCGTCCGCGTCACCGATGGCGCCAGCTTCGACGCGGAGACTGAGAGCAGCATCGACGTCACCGTGACCGCCACCTCAACGGACGGCTCCACCAGCTCGGAGACCTTCACCGTCGATGTGACGGATGTGAATGAATCCGCCGTCTCGCCGGTCACCGACACGGATACCAGCGCCAACACCCTGGCCGAGGATGCGTCCGGCGGAACCGCCATCGGCATCGTCGCCAGCGCCACCGACTCGGATGTCACCGATACAGTCTCCTATTCCGTCGACGATCCCCGCTTCACCGTCGATCCCGACGGCACCCTCCGCGTTGCCGATGGCGCAAGCTTCGATGCGGAAACGGAAGCAAGCATCAACGTCACAGTGACCGCGACCTCAACCGATGGCTCGACGAGCTCCGAGACCTTCTCCGTTGACGTTACCGACGTGAACGAGAGCGCCGTCTCGCCCGTCACCGACACCGATGCCTCGGCCAACACCTTTGCCGAGGATGCGTCCGGCGGAACCGCCATCGGCATCGTCGCCAGTGCCACCGATGCAGACGCCACCGACAGCGTCAGCTATTCCGTCGACGATCCCCGCTTCACCGTCGACCCCGACGGAACCGTCCGCGTCGCCGACGGCGCAAGCTTCGATGCCGAGACGGAAGGAGCCGTCAGCCTCACGGTGACCGCCACCTCAACCGACGGAAGCACGTCGTCGGAGACCTTCTCCGTTGACGTGACGGACGTGAATGAATCCGGCGTCTCGCCGGTGGTTGATACCGACGCCACCGCCAACACCTTTGCCGAGGACGCCACCGCCGGCACCGCCATCGGCATCGTCGCCAGCGCCACGGATGCCGATGCCACCGACAGTGTCAGCTATTCCGTCGACGATCCCCGCTTCATCGTCGATCCCGACGGCACTGTCCGTGTTGCCAATGGCGCGAGCTTCGACTACGAGAGCGAGCCCTCGCTGTCCCTGACGGTCACCGCGACCTCCACGGATGGGTCAAGCAATGCGGAGACCTTCGTCGTCGCGGTGACGGATGTCGCCGAAACCTACCGGATGGCGGATGGCGATGGCGTCTTCACCGACACCGGCGTCAGCGAGACGAGCATCACCGGCACCGAAGCGGCGGAGACGATCCGCGCGCATGACGACGGCGGCGAGATCTACAGCGGCGCGGGGGACGATATTGTCTATGGCGGCGACGGAAACGACCGCATCGACTATGGCACCGGAGCCGATACGGTCTATGGCGGGGCGGGCGACGACCGGATCGACGACGCTCCCGGAGAGATCATCAGCACGGATGCCAACCATCTCGACGGCGGCGCCGGCAACGACACGATCTGGGCCGGCGGCGGCGACGATACGCTGATCGGCGGAACCGGCGACGACCGCCTCTACGGCGAGCAGGACGATGACACCCTCGAAGGCGGCGCGGGCGACGACTTCATCGACGGCGGCGACGGAACCGACACGGCCGTCTATGCCGGCAACCGGTCCGACTACGATGTCACCTACAACGACAATGGCACCTTTACCGTGGTGGACCTGCGGCCCGGCTCGCCGGAAGGAACCGATACGGTTGTCGGCGTGGAGAATTTCCGCTTCGCCGACGGCGACGTGCTCGCCGGCGACCTCGTTGCCCAGGCCGTGGGACCGGTATCCGACACAAACGCGGCCGGCAACGCCATCGCCGAGGACGCAACGGCCGGAACCGCCACCGGCATCACCGTGCATGCCGACGACGCGAACGTCTCCGACACGGTCACCTATGCGATCGACGATCCGCGGTTCGCGATCGACGCCGACGGCAATGTGATCGTCGCGGATGGCGCGTTGTTCGATCACGAAAGCGAGGCATCGGTCGTCGTGACGGTCACGGCCTCCTCGAGCGACGGATCGACATCGCAACAGGCATTCACCATCGACGTCACGGATGTGAACGAGGGGCCGAGCGCAGGACTGGTCGATCTCGGCGCGGTCGCCGAGGATGGCAGCCTGACGATCACCGCCGCGCAGCTGCTCGCCAACAGCTCAGACGTCGATGGCGACACTCTGACTGTCTCCAGTGTCACGCTCGATCCGGCCTATGGCGCGATCACCGACAATGGCGACGGTACCTGGACCTTCACGCCGGCGAGCGACTACGCGGCGAACGACGTGCCGTTCAGGTTCACCGTGACGGACGGTGAGTACAGTGCGAGTTCATGGGCCCTCGTCGACGTGACCGCAGTCGCCGACGCGCCGAGGGTCGCGGTCGGCTCCACGACGACCAACGCCTTCAGCACCGATTTCGAAAGCGGCGGATCCGGCTTCATGGCCAGCTACGAAGGCTGGAACTCCGATGGCATGATCGAGGTGCGCAACGGCATCGAAACATCATCCGGCCCGGGCTCGACAACGCACATCGAACTGAACATGGACCCGAACGTGCAGGACGACGACGACGATCCCGCACCTTATCCCGATGCGCCGAACATCTATCGTACCGTGGAAACGGAAGCGAACGGCTCCTACGATCTGACCTTCGACTATGCGGGCCGGCCCGGCTACGACGCCACGGTCAACCGGATAGAAATCCTTTGGGACGGCGAGGTGATCGCCACGCTCTCGGCCGACGGGACGGTCAGTTCCCAGCCGGTGTGGCAGAGCTACACGATCACCCTGCCCGGCGACGGCGATCCGACGCGGATCGAATTCCGCGAGGCCGGCGTCGATACGAGCGGCGGGCGCGGCATGTTCCTCGACAACATCCAGATCGCCGAAACGCTGGAGGACGCGGCACGCGGCGGGGCGAACACGGCGATCGACCTGCCGGACCTTTCCGGCAGTCTCGCCGACACGGACGGTTCGGAAGCGCTGTCGCTTGCCATATCGGGCCTGCCGAACGGCACGGTGATTTCTGATGGCAGCAATACCTTCACCGCAACGAGCGACGGGGCAAGCGCCGACGTGACCGGCTGGAACCTCGCCGATCTGCGCGCGACACCGCCGTCCAACTACACCGGCACCATGCACCTGACCGTCTCCGCAACGGCGACGGAAGCGCTCAACGGCGATACCGCGACCACGCATACCGCACTTCGGGTGCATGTCGACGGGGCGGACGGCCAGACCGTGACGGGCACGAGCGGCTCGGACAACATGGCCGGCACCGCCTATGACGACGTCATCGACAGCGGCGCGGGCTACGACACGATCTGGGCCGGTGCGGGCGACGACATCATTCACTACAACGTGCTCTACAACGACGCGGGCAATCAGATCGATGGCGGCGACGGCACGGATCTCGTCGACTTCTCGACCTCCACAAGCCCGGCCGGTTGGACAAACGGCTACGGCATCGGTGTGGATCTCGACAGCGGACGTGTGACGGACATCGGACCTTACCACGACACGGGCACCTACCAGTGGACCTATGGCGACAAGGGCTCGGTCTCGAATGTCGAGGACGTGCGCGGCTCGATCTTCAACGATGTGCTCAAAGGCGATGCCGGCGGCAACACGCTCTACGGCAACGCCGGCGACGACTTCCTCGACGGGCGCGCGGGCAACGACGTGCTGGTCGGCGGCACCGGCGACGACGCCCTCTACGGTGGAGACGGGTCGGATCTGTTCCTCTATACGCTCGGCGACGGCAACGACACGGTCGCCGGCGGCGCAAGCAACAGCTGGATCGATATCCTGGAACTGGGCGACGGAAGCGCCATGCAGCTCGGCGACTATGGCACCGACTGGACGGTGACGATCACCCAGGGCAGCATCCTGACCGACGACAGCGCCAACGGACAGCTGGATCTCTCCCAGGATGCGGCCGGCTACATCGACATGCAGGACGGCAGCCGCATCGACTTCCAGGAGATCGAGCAGATCCAGTGGCAGTGACGGAATAGACGCGCCCGGACGGGCTGCCAGGCTTTCGGGCGGGCGTTCAGGCGCGCTGCCAGTCTCGATGTCAGTCGCGCTTTTCCAGCCGGAGCGACCAGCTTTCCATCGTCGGCACCAGACGGACGGGCAGGTCCACGGTCTCGGCCGGAACGCCGAACCGCTCGGGTGCCAGGCGTCCGAGCGTCGCCAGAAGGAAGAGCTCGGCGACGACCCTGTCGTAGCGGGCGGTCTCATAGGCGGTGCGGCTGTCGACCAGCTCGCGCTGTCCGTTGAGCACGTCGAGCAGCGTGCGCTCGCCGCCGCGATATTCCATCTTCAACCCGCGCACCGCCCGTTCGTTGGCGGCGATCGCCCGTTTCGCCGCCTCCGCGCGGCGGCGTGAGGTTTCCATCTGCTTCTGCGCCGCGATCACGCTTTCGCGCACCTGAAGCCGAACGTCATCGACCTCATATTCGCGCTGCGCCGCCGTTTCCTTGGCCGCGCGCACGCTGGCGATGTTGCTGCCGCCGGTGAAGATCGGAACATTGACGCGCACCCCGACCTGAAAATCCTCGACCGAGCGGGTGGACAGGCTGTCGCGGTACTCGTTGAGATAGGACGCGCTGGCGGTCACCCGCGGCAGCATGTCGCCAACGCTCGCCCTGGCGGCAAAGCGGGACGCCCGGGCCTCGGACACCTTGGAGCGCACCGTGGGATTGCCGCGCATGGCGATGTCGAGCGCCGCGCCGAGAGACGCCGGCATCAGATCCGCGGGCAGGGCCGGCCAGGAGAGCTTTCCCGGTTCGCGACCGACAAGCCGCTGATAGGCCGCATCGCTTGCCGCAAGCTGTCCGAGCGCCTGTTCCAGATCGGCCTGCGCCTCGCTGTAGCGCGCCGCGGCCTGATCGACATCGGTGCGCGAGGCGTCGCCCAGTTGAACGCGCCGCCGGGCCGCCTTCAATTCCTCGCTGACAAGATTGAGATAGCTCTTGCGATGGGCAACGTTTTGCCGGTCCCGCAGAACGGCGAGAAAGGTCCGCCCCGTGCCGAACAGCAGATCCTGCTCGGCGCCGAGCAGCCGCTCCTGACCGGCGGCACTTTCCTCATGCGCCTGATTGAGCCGGTTCACCCCTGCAAATCCCTGGAACAGGGTCTGTTCCGCGGTGATCTCGAGATTGTGCTCGAACCGGTCGTTGTCGGTCGCATTCAGGTGATCGCGATAGTCGCGCCGTTCCACGCCATAGCTGCCGGAGACGCGCGGCAGAAAGGCGCTGCGCGCCTGCCAGACGCCCTGATTCGTGGCCCGCTGACGTGCGCGTTCGGCCTTCAACGCCGGACTTTGAAGATACGCCTCGCGCATGGCATCACGCAGCGTTTCCGCCTGCACGGACAGGCCGGGCAGACAGACTGCGAGCACGACGCAAAGCGCGCGCAACGTGATGATCCGAGCGGACATGCGTCGATCCTCATTACCAGGGAGGAGTCAACTCCGAACGTGGTTAAAACGGGCTTAACCATGCGGCATCGCAGCGAGGTTATTCTGTTTCGCCGCGATGCCGCCGCCGTGACTGGCAGATGTCGGATCAGTCCTTGGTGGACAGGATGCGTTCGATCTTGTGGGGCGGATGTCCGGTCAGCGTCTTGTCGACTTCCGCGACAACCCGGCTGGAAACCTCCTTGTGGAAGGCCTTGCGCAGGTCGCCAAGCGTCATCGGCGGCGCCACGACCACCAGTTTCGAGAACCGCCCGGCATGCGCCGCCTTGTAGAGGGCATCGGCCACCTCCTTGGCGAACCGGTGCTTTTCCAAAGTATGCCAGTCGGTTTCTTCCATGGCGCTGCGGTGCGACCCCGGCCCGTCATTGCGCCGACCGGGGCTGTCCGTCCCCTGGTCCGACGTCGACGGGTTTTCATGCTCCAGAACCCGCAGGACCTCGAAATTGGGATAGTCGGCATCGCCCTCGTTGCGGAAAAACAACGCTTTTTCGCCATCCCCAACGAGAATCCAGCTTTCGTGGTCTATGCGCAAGCCGCTCATGGCCGCCCTCCTGATATGGCAAATTGCCGGTTTGAATCCGAGGCATCAAAGATCGTCCGGATGATACACCCCATCCAGGCAACAATGATCCGTCGTCTGGTTCACATAGGAACGAACCGGTCCGAGTTAAACGCCCTGCACGAGATCCCGGAGCAATCGGTCGCACCCCTCGTCGAGCATGTCGAAGACGGTCTGGAACCCTTCCGGCCCGCCGTAATAGGGGTCGGGCACGTTCGTTTGCAGAAACCGGCGCACGTCGCCCCTGCGAACAAGGCCGGCGCGCGCCCCGAACCGCTCAAGCGTCTCGAGATTGTCGCGATCCATGGCAAGGATCAGATCGAATCTCTCGAAGTCGGCAGCGCCCACCTGTCGGGCGCGCAGGCCAGAGAGGTCGATGCCGTTGCGCGCGGCGATCTCGATGGAGCGTGGATCGGGCGCCTTGCCCGCATGCCAGTTTCCGGTGCCGGCGGAATCGACCAGAACGCGTCGCTCAAGACCCGCCTCGACAAGCCGGTGGCGCAGGATGCCCTCCGCAAGCGGCGAGCGGCAGATGTTTCCAAGGCAGACGAAAAGCACCGATGTCATGCGGCAAATCCCTGTTGAAGGCGTCCCGCGACCGCAGCCGGCGAAAAGGCCTTGCGGCTAGCGAGGGGGTGTTTTCCTGCAAACGGCATCCTAGGTGAAGGGGGACGTCAAGGGCGGCGAATTCGCTCGCCCTGCACAAACAGGAGATCCTCCATGGTATCCCGCCTCGACGAAACGGAACGCGCGACCAGCCTGGCCGGCCTCGACGGCTGGACCCTGGCATCGGATCGCGACGCGATCGAGAAAACTTTCACGTTCAAGGATTTCAACGAAGCCTTCGGCTTCATGGCGCGCTGTGCGCTGGTCGCGGAAAAGCTGAACCATCACCCCGAATGGTTCAACGTCTACAAGACGGTGAAAGTGACCCTGACCACCCATGACGCCGGCGGCCTCAGCGAGCTCGACGTGAAACTGGCGAAGGCGATGGACAAGATCGCAGCCGCGTGAACGGTCCCGCCGGCAGCGCCAGCGCCCCCCGGCAGCGCCTCAGTCCGGCGCGCCGCCGCGCTCCAGGACGAAGACATGGGTGTCGCCGTTCTGCTCGCGCGACACCAGGCGATGCCCTGCCTCGCTGCAGAAATGCGGGATGTCGATGACGGACATGGGATCCGTCGCTTCGATCCGCACCCGCGTGCCGGCCGGAAGCCGCGCCAGCGCCTTGCGGGTCTTGAGCACCGGCAGCGGGCACTTCAGGCCCTTGAGATCGAGCTCGGTCAGCGTATCGCTCACTGGGAAGTTCCCTGTCCTGTCGATGGTCGGGCCGGTTGCTGGAACCGGGCCGCGCCTCGGCGCCTGAATTTGACGGGCGAATTTGCGCTGCCATAGTCGCAAGACGCAACCCGAGGATAGGCCCGAAATGACGCCCGACAAGATCGATCCCTTCGAAATCCTGGATTTCTGGTGGAAAGCCGGACCGGAAAAATGGTTTGCCAGCGACGCGGACTTCGACGCGGAGATCCGCGCCCGCTTCGAGCCGGCCGTGACCGCAGCCGGGCTCGGCGCCCTGGACGACTGGACCGGCACCCCGCACGGAGCGCTGGCGCTGCTGCTGCTTCTCGACCAGTTCCCACGCAACCTCTACCGCGACGATGCCAAGGCGTTTTCCGGCGATGCGCGGTCGGTCGAGATCGCCGAACGGGCGCTCGATGCCGGTTTCGACCGGGCGTTTCCGAAAATGGCCCGAACGTTCTTCTACCTTCCGTTCGAGCACGCCGAGGACATGGACGCACAGGAGCGCAGCGTCGACCTGTTCCGCCGCCTCGGCGACGACACCACCTATCTCTACGCGCTGGTGCATATGGACGTGATTCGCCGCTTCGGCCGGTTCCCGCACCGCAATGCAGCGCTCGGACGCGAGACGACCGCCGCGGAATCCGCCTATCTCGCGGATGGTGGCTTCTCTGCCTGATTACCAGGCAGAGACCTTATTCGCTTAATTTTTATGCAGACCCGCAATGCGAGTCTGCATATTTTTTGATCACGCGACGGACGCCTTCACCGGACCCAAAGTGCGATTTTTCAGGCCCAGGTCGTATTTTTATTAGTCTTTGATTCTTATCGACGATTCCCGAAATGCCGCACGGGAAACACCCCGCCTTTTCGCACTGCAATACGAGTTGGCACGCTCCTTGATACCTCCAGTCCGGCGTTGGTCGGCGCCGGCTCCGATGTGCATCGCGCATTCCTCCGGACGACGCGCCACCGACAACCGCCCCCGGCACGCGCACCGCGCCTCCGACGGGCGGGGGAAAGCAGGGAAAGGAACGGGAAGCGAGCATGAAAATCGTGATGGCCATCATCAAGCCGTTCAAGCTCGACGAGGTGCGCGACGCCCTCACGAGCATCGGCGTTCAGGGACTGACAGTCACAGAAGTCAAGGGCTACGGGCGCCAGAAGGGGCACACGGAGATTTACCGTGGCACCGAATATGCGGTCAGCTTTCTTCCGAAACTGAAGATCGAGGTCGCCGTTGCCTCCGACCTCGCCGACAAGGTGGTCGAGGCGATCGCCGGCGCCGCCAAGACCGGCCAGATCGGCGATGGAAAGATCTTCGTCTACGCGCTCGACCAGGTTCAGCGCATCCGCACCGGCGAATCCGACGCCGCCGCGCTTTGATCCATTCGAGCAGGGGATAATCCGATGAAAAACCGTATTCTCACCGCAGGTCTCGCGATTGCCGCGACGCTCGCGGCCGGCGGTCCGGCGCTTGCGCAGGACACGCCGCAGTTCGCGCTGTCGACGGAGACCGCCTATATCTTCAACACGCTGCTGTTCCTGATCGGCGGCTTCCTCGTCATGTGGATGGCCGCGGGCTTCGCCATGCTGGAAGCCGGCATGGTGCGCTCCAAGAACGTCTCCATGCAGTGCCTGAAGAACATCACCCTCTATTCCATTGCGGGTCTGATGTTCTGGATCACCGGCTACAACCTCATGTACACGGGCGTCGACGGCGGCTTCATGGGCTCGCTTGGCCCCTACAGCATCGACCCGGTCGGCGGCAACGCGCTCGACACCGGCTACTCGACGGCCTCCGACTGGTTCTTCCAGATGGTGTTCTGCGCCACCACCGCATCCATCGTCTCGGGCACGCTCGCCGAGCGCATCAAGCTGTGGCCTTTCCTCATCTTCACCATCGTGCTGACCGGCTTCATCTATCCGATCGGCGGGTCGTGGGAGTGGGGCGCCGGCTGGCTTGACGGCATGGGCTTCTCCGACTTCGCCGGCTCCACCCTGGTGCACTCGGTCGGCGGCTGGGCCGCTCTTGCCGGCGCACTGGTGCTCGGCGCACGCGCCGGAAAGTTCGGCGCGGACGGACAGGTCCACCCGATGCCCGGTTCCTCCATGCCGCTCGCAACGCTTGGCACCTTCATCCTGTGGCTCGGCTGGTTCGGCTTCAACGGCGCCTCGCAGCTCGCCATGGGCACCATCGGTGACGTGACCGACGTGTCGCGGATCTTCGTCAACACCAACATGGCCGCCGCATCCGGCGTCGTCGTCTCGGTGATCCTGATGCAGATCATGTACAAGAAGGTCGACGTGACCATGGCGCTGAACGGCGCGCTGGCCGGCCTCGTCTCCATCACCGCGGAGCCGCTGGCGCCCAGCATCTTCCAGTCGATCATCATCGGCGGCATCGGCGGCGTCATCGTGGTCTTCACCGTGCCGCTGCTCGACAAGCTGAAGATCGACGACGTTGTCGGCGCGATCCCGGTCCACCTGATCGCAGGCATCTGGGGCACGATGATCGTGCCGCTGTCGAACTCCGACGCCAGCTTCTACGTGCAGGGCGTGGGCGTGGTTGCCTTCGGTGTCTTCACCTTCGGCGTCAGCCTCGTCGTCTGGCTGATCCTCAAGTCCACCATTGGCATCCGCGTGACCGCGGAAGAAGAGGCGCTCGGCCTCGACAAGACGGAAGTCGGCGTCGAAGCCTATCCGGAGTTTGGTCAGGGCAGCCAGCGCGTCTGACGTGACCGACGATCTCCCGTGACGGCCGGTCCCGTGACCGGTCGCACCTTGAACCCGGGGCCCAGGCCCCGGGTTTTTTTATCTCCCGAACGCGCGGGAGCGGGCCTTGCGGCCGGCCGGGGAAGGCAGCATCATCGCGCCGTGTCGGGGCGGGCGCGAATCGACATGCGCAAGACGGTTTTGCGACCGCTCCAACGGCAATGTCCAACTCGTCCACAGCTACCCGAAAGGATACCGGCCATGCCGTTCATCGTGTCGATCCCGCTGACCCTCGCCCCGCTGCTGGTCTACAACCTGCTGGCGTTCTCGCTTCTGGGAGACGTCGGCGGGGACCCGTGGCTCGGCCCGGTGCTCACCGTCGAACTCGTCTCCGGCGCCCGCTTCACGCTGGTCATCGGCGACCTGATGATCCTGTCGGGCCTCGTCCTGCTCTTCGTCGAACTGCTGAAGGCGACCCGCACGGGCGTCGTCGCCCTGACCGACCACATACTGTCGACGCTGGTCTTTATCGCCTATCTGGTCGAGTTCCTCACCGTGCGCGAGGCCGCGACCTCGGTGTTCTTCATCCTGATCTGCATCTCGTTTGTGGACGTGATCGCCGGCTTCAGCATCACCATCACCGGCGCACGGCGCGATTTCGGCGTCTCGCGGGGGGACGACTTCCACTGAAGCGCCCACGGCCCTGACGAATCACCACGGCAAGAACGGCGGAAATCCGGGGAAAACCGGAGGATCAGCCGCGCCTGTCGCGAAATAGTTAACAAGAGGTTATCGCCTGGCATGGCATTTGCGCTAAATTACCCGGTAACAACGCCAATGTCTCAAATTGGCACGCCCGGGAGGCGAGAATGCGGATCGAGCCCAAAACCCGTGTCACCGCGGGACCGACGACAGGACGGGCGTCCTCCGCCCGCGCCGGAGCGACAGCCGAGGCACGCGCAGTGTCCGGCACCGGCAGCCTTGTCGCCATCGAACCGGTCGTGGAGACCCGCGAGACCGGCTATTCCCGGCTTCACCGCACCAATGCGGCCTTTCTCGCCCAGCTCATCGCGACGCGGGACAACATGCCGCAAACCCGCGCGCGCCGCCGCGCCGCTCCGGCGCAGGCAATCGACGCCTATCGCACCACCGAGCGCCAGCCGCGCCACATGGAAGCCGGCCGCGTGCTGGCCGTCAGCCGCTGAGGCGCGTCATCGACGCGTTGAGCGCTCAAGGCATGTGAAAAAGGCGGCAGGATCTCCCGCCGCCTTTTTTTGCATTCATCCGTCGCCGGTTGGCGTTTCAATAGCCGGCGGCCATCCCGTCCTTGCGCGGATCGGACCCGCCGACCAGCGTTCCGTTCTCGCGGTCGATCAGGATCGCCTGCGCGCCACCGATCGGACCCGGCGCCTCGACGATCTCATGCCCCAGCCCGCGCAGCACGGACAGCGTCTCGGCCGGAACGCTGCGCTCCGCCTGCAGCACGTGCGTCGTCTCGTCGAAGAACATCCGCGGAGCGTCGATCGCCTCCTGCGGATCCATGCCGAAGTCGACCATATTGGTCAGCACATGCGCGTGACCGCAGGGCTGGTAGCCCCCGCCCATCACGCCGAACGCGAGATGCGGCTTGCCGTCCTTGAACGCCATCGCCGGAATGATCGTATGCAGCGGCCGCTTGCCGCCGTCGATGCAGTTGGGATGCCCCGGCTCGAGCCGGAAGCAGGCGCCGCGGTTCTGCAGCAGCACGCCGCTCTTCGGCGCGCAGATGCCGGAACCGAAATCCTTGTAGACCGAGTTGATCAGCGACACGGCCATGCCGGCATCATCGACGACCGACAGATAGATCGTGTCCGACGACGGCCCGAGCAGCGCCGGCGGGATTTCCGGGATGCGCGAGGACGGCGTGATCCGCGCCGCCAGCTTGTCGAGATAGGCGGGCGTCAGGAAGGCCTCCGGTCCGTAGTCCATGTGGTCCGGATCGGCAAGGAAGAGATCGCGCACGGAATAGGCAAGACGTCCGGCCTCCATCTCCAGATGGAAGCGTTCCGGCCCGGACGGATCGAGGCCGGCGAGGTCGAAGCGCTCCAGGATGCCGAGCATCACCAGCGCGATGAAACCCTGGCCGTTGGGCGGCAGCTCGGCGACGTCGATGCCGCGGTAGTTGCGCACCACCGGCTCCATGTCGAGCGTCTCCATGCCCGCCATGTCGTCCATCGTCATCAGGCCGCCCTTGGCGGCCAGCGTGTCGACGATGTCCTGCGCCACCTCGCCCTCGTAGAACGCCTTGGCGCCAGTGTCAGCAATCGCCTGCAGGGTGCGGGCCAGCGCCCGGTGACGCATCACCTGGCCGACGCGGGGAATGGCGCCGTCGATCAGATACTCGTCGGCCGAGCCGGGATCGGCGGAGAGTTTTTCCAGATTGCGCGCCCAGTCGTAGGCAACGCGGGGGGTGACGGGATAGCCGTCGCGCGCGCAGGCGATCGCCCGCGTCAGCACGTCGCCAAGGCTGCGGGTTCCGTGGCGCGCCAGCAGCACCTCCCAGGCCCGCACCGCGCCCGGCACCGTCACCGCATGCGGCCCGTTGAAATCGATCTGCGTGACGCCGAGTTCGGCGAGCTTTTCCGGCGTCGCCGCCGCCGGCGCCGGGCCGGAGCCGTTCAGCCCGTGCAGGCTGCCGTCCGGACCCGCGACGATCGCGAAACAGTCCCCGCCGATGCCTGTCATCTGCGGCTCGACAACCGCCTGCACCGCCGCGGCAGCGACCGCGGCATCCACCGCATTGCCGCCCGCCTGCAGCACCTCGATGGCAGCCGATGTCGACAGCGGATGCGACGTGGCCGCCATCGCCGTCGTGGCATAGGTCGCGGATCGGCCGGGGAATTGGAAGTCGCGCATAGATTGCATCCTCTTGTTGCCTGGGCACCGGGTGCTTGTGCCGCGTTGCTGTGGTCGATGGCGCGCCGCACGCCACCGGATCGGGCGCCGACCGGGCGGCGCCCCTGGCGGGACCGCGGACCAATGACCGCATCCACCACCGCAGGGCACGCCGGCGAAAGCCGCTATTCGATGACACCCCGGGCCGCGCCCGTTATTGTTTCTCTCCTGGAGCGGGTCCTTGTCGTTTTTCTCCATTGGAACACAACAGAGACCCTGATAGCCGTTTCCGGGACCCTACACCGATGTCATTGCGGAGATTTTTGCAAATGAGCAAACTCACTCTTTCCGTATCGGAAAAAATTATCAAGGCGGCTTTTGACAAGGGCGCGGAGCTAGGCCTGAAACCCCTGACCGTCGCCGTGCTCGACGCCGGCGGCCATCTCGTCGCGCTGATGCGCCAGGACGGCTCGTCGATCATGCGGCCGCAGATCGCAACCGGCAAAGCCTATGGCGCGGTGGCCGTCGGCGCCGGATCGCGCTGGCTGGACGCCAACGCCCAGACCCGCCCGCATTTCGTGCAAGCCCTCAACGGCGCGGCCGGCGGCGGCATCGTCCCGGTGCCGGGCGGCGTGCTGATCCGTGACGGGGAAGGCGGCGAGATCCTGGGCGCCGTCGGCATCACCGGCGACACCTCCGACAATGACGAAGCCTGCGCCATTGCCGGCGTCCAGGCCGCCGGCCTTCAGGCGGACGGCGGCTGAAGGCGGCCAACAGGCCGTCCGCACGGGCGGCCTGTCGCTATTCCTTGTCGCCGCCGGCCAGGGCGTCGATCTTCTTCTGCATGGCGTCGAGCTGCTTCTTCAGCGCATCGAAGTCCTCGACATTGCGGGTGCGCGCAGCACCTTCCCCGGCTTCGGCGGCGTGTCCCGCGCCGGCCTCGCCGTCCCTTTCCTGGCCGAAGGGCAGGAACATCTTCATCGCCCGGTCGAAAACCTCGGCATTGCGCTTGACCTGATCCTCGATCGCGTCGAAGGCGGTCGCGCCGAAGGCGCTCGACATCTGCTCGCGCAGCCGGTCCTGCTCCTTGGTCAGCGACGTCATGGAAAAGTCGAGATAGCTCGGAACCACATTCTGCATGCTGTCGCCGTAGAAGCGGATCAACTGCCGCAGGAAGGTGATCGGCAGCAGGTTCTGCCCCTTGTTCTCCTGCTCGAAAATGATCTGCGTGAGCACGGAACGGGTGATGTCGTCACCGGATTTCGCGTCATAGACGACAAAATCCTCTTCATCCTTCACCATGATCGCCAGGTCTTCGAGCGTGACATAGGTGCTCGTCCCCGTATTGTAGAGACGGCGGTTGGCGTATTTCTTGATGATCGTCGGGTCGCTCGTCTTGGCCATGTCGTGTATCGGATCCCGGCTTCGGGCGTCGCCTCTTTGCGGACGACCCGGTCTCGCAAGACCGGATCGGAAAAGGACAACGCGGCATTCCTCCCGGCTCCACGCAGCCGGACCGGCTGCATGCGCCACTCGTTCGTTTCCATCACGATAAGCCAATCTCCCCCACCGGCACCACCGTTTTGTCGACCGGACCGCAAAACGCCGGATTGCGCCGCCCACCCGACGAAAGCACAAGCCGGTTCGGCGCCAAAACGGCCTCGCATACGCGGAGTGCCGGTTGACTATGGCAGGTCGACCGTCTCTAGTTTGGCGAACGCGCGTGCAAAACCAAAGAGGGGCCAGCGCGCACCCCGGGAGGTCCGGAGTTTCGGAGAACACATATGAGCGCACCCACCGACGTCGTCATTGTCAGCGCAACGCGCACACCCGTCGGCTCCTTCAACGGAGCCTTTGCCAACACCCCCGCCCATGAGCTTGGCGCCACCGCGATCAAGTCCGCCCTCGAGCGCGCCTCCGTGGCCGCGGCGGATGTGGACGAGGTGGTCTTCGGCCAGGTCCTGACCGCCGGCAGCGGGCAGAACCCGGCGCGCCAGGCGGCCATCCATGCCGGCATCCCCGAAAGCGCCACCGCTTGGGTTCTCAACCAGGTCTGCGGCTCGGGCCTGCGCACCGTCGCCATCGGCATGCAGCAGATCCTCGCCGGCGACGCCTCGATCATCGTCGCGGGCGGCCAGGAAAACATGTCGCTCTCGCCGCATTGCGCGCATATGCGCGCCGGCTACAAGATGGGCGACTTCAAGATGATCGACACGATGATCAAGGACGGCCTGTGGGACGCCTTCAACGGCTATCACATGGGCCAGACCGCCGAGAACGTCGCCGAGAGGTGGCAGATCTCCCGCGACCAGCAGGATGAATTCGCCGTCGCCTCGCAGAACAAGGCCGAGGCCGCGCAGAAAGCCGGCCGCTTCACCGACGAGATCACGCCGGTCACCGTGAAGGAGCGCAAGGGCGAGCGCGTCGTCGACCAGGACGAATACATCCGCCATGGCGCAAGCCTCGAGGGCATGGCCAAGCTGCGTCCCGCCTTCACCAAGGACGGCAGCGTCACCGCCGGCAACGCATCGGGCATCAACGACGGTGCCGCCGCCCTCGTCATCATGAGCGCGGCTGAAGCCTCGCGTCGCGGCCTGACGCCGCTGGCGCGCATCGCCTCCTGGGCCACCGCCGGCGTCGATCCGGCCGTCATGGGCTCGGGCCCGATCCCCGCCTCGCGCAAGGCGCTCGAAAAGGCCGGCTGGAAGCCGGAGGATCTCGATCTGGTGGAAGCCAACGAGGCCTTCGCCGCCCAGGCCTGCGCCGTCAACAAGGACATGGGCTGGAACCCGGACATCGTGAACGTCAACGGCGGCGCGATCGCCATCGGCCATCCGATCGGCGCGTCGGGCGCCCGCGTTCTTGTCACGCTGCTTCACGAAATGGGCAAGCGCGACGCCAAGAAGGGTCTTGCGACCCTGTGCATCGGCGGCGGCATGGGCGTTGCGCTCTGCGTCGAGCGTTGAGGCAACGGTCGCTTTTCACCTAGACTTTCGATGCACGCACGGCGCGCGGACCGCTCTGCGCGTCGTGCCTCAAAACACTGATTTCAGTTACAAATTACAATCGCGCGCCGCGGCGAACGGAATGATCGCCAAAAGCGTCGATTGACACGGATCAAGGCGGGCACAGCAAGGCATCGCCATTAAACCGGCGACGGGAAAAAAATCGTTTCCGGGTATTTCGAACCGCCAAAGGGGAGGATGTTCATGAGCAATGTGGCAATCGTGACTGGGGGAACGCGAGGCATTGGCGCCGCGATCTCGAAGGGGCTGAAGGACGCCGGCTACACCGTGGCCGCGACCTATGCCGGCAACACCGAGAAGGCGGAAGCCTTCAAGGCCGAGACCGGCATTCACGTCTACAAGTGGGACGTCGCCGATCCGCAGGCCTGCCATGACGGTGTCGCCCAGGTGGTCTCGGACCTCGGCGCGGTGGAGGTGCTCGTCAACAACGCCGGCATCACCCGCGATGGCTGGTTCCACAAGATGGACTACGACCAGTGGTCCTCGGTGATCCGCACCAACCTGGATTCCATGTTCACCATGACCCGCCCGGTCATCGACGGCATGCGCGAGCGCGGCCATGGCCGCATCATCAACATCTCCTCGATCAACGGCCAGAAGGGCCAGCTCGGGCAGACGAACTATTCCGCCGCCAAGGCCGGCGTGATCGGCTTCACCAAGGCGCTGGCCGCGGAAACCGCCCGCAAGGGCATCACGGTCAATGCGATCTGCCCGGGCTACATCGACACCGACATGGTCGCAGCCGTGCCTGAGAAGGTGCTGGAAGGCATCATCGGCAACATCCCGGTCGGCCGCCTCGGCAAGGCGGAGGAGATCGCCGGCGCCGTCGTCTATCTCGCCTCGACGCAGGCAGCCTTCATGACCGGTGCCGTCATCTCGATGAACGGCGGCCAGTATTTCGCCAACGGCTGAGGGCCATCGGCAATACGGCTTGAAACGCAAAGAGGGCTTCCGGAGCGATCCGGAAGCCCTTTTTTGGGTCTTGCCGATCAGACAACGCAAAAAAGCCGGCGCGAAAACGCCGGCTCAGACTGCTGACAAACCCCTGGCTTTGGCCGGGGGTTTTTGATTCATTGTTTTTATGTTGAAGAAGCCCGGCCCGGATCAGACAGCGCTCGAGATGGTGACGCTTGAGCAGCTT
>NZ_JAIVMF010000028.1 GCF_020176715.1 Stappia stellulata
CGACCTGCAGACCGGTGATGGTGATCACCGGCACCAGCGTGTTTTTCAGCGCGTGGCGGAAATTGATGCCGCGCGGGCGCCTTGCCCGCGCGCTCGACAGTGACATCCTCTATTCCTTCCTGCGCTCCAAGGTGACGATCCTTTCCGCCATCGTGACGCTGGTGTTCTTCGCAGGGGCAGCCTTCGCGCCCTGGATCGCGCCGCACAATCCCTTCGACCTGGCGACGATCTCCATTCTCGACGCCCGGCTCCCGCCGCTCGGCATGGAGTATTCCGACCCGCGCTTCATCCTGGGCACCGACGATCAGGGCCGCGACGTCTTCTCCGGCATTCTCTACGGCGCGCGCATCTCGCTCGCCGTCGGTTTCCTGTCGGTGTTCTTCGCAGCCATCGTCGGGGTGATGCTCGGCCTGATCGCCGGCTATGTCGGCGGCAAGGTCGACGCTGTCATCATGCGCATTGCCGAGGTGCAGCTCACCTTCCCGGCGATCCTGATCGCGCTTCTGGTCGACGGCGTCGCCCGTGCCCTCTTCGGCAATCTCGACCGCGAACGTTTCGCCTTCTGGATCCTGGTGTTTTCCATCGCGCTGTCGTTCTGGGTACAGTTCGCCCGGACCGTGCGCGGCTCGACGCTGGTGGAGCGCAACAAGGAATACGTCCAGGCCGCGCGCCTGATCGGCATCCCCCGCTTCCTCATCATGATCCGCCATGTGCTGCCCAATGTGATCGGCCCGGTGCTCGTCATCGCGACCATCAACCTGGGCCTTGCGATCATCACCGAAGCGACGCTGTCGTTCCTCGGCGTCGGCATTCCGCCGACGCAGCCCTCGCTCGGCACCCTGGTGCGGATTGGCAATGACTTCCTGTTCTCCGGCGAATGGTGGATCGCGATGTTCCCCGGTTTCGCGTTGGCCGTGCTCGTGCTCGCCGTCAACCTGCTTGGCGACTGGCTGCGCGACGCGCTGAATCCGAAGCTTCGCTAGTGGTTTGATTCCGACATTTGCCTCCCCGTGCAGCACCGCCGAAGCAAATGTCGGAATCAAGAGAACCACTAGATCAATATATGATTTCAGTGGAGCTTATGAATTTGACATTTGATCAGGAGCCTCGCCGCAAACGGGATTCAAATGTCAAATTCGCTCCACTGGAGGACACATGTGACGGGATCACAGACACGATGACCCAAACTCCGCTTCTTTCCGTCCGCGATCTCAGGGTCGAGTTCCCGACCCGGCGCGGCATCCTGAAGGCGATCGACGGCATCTCCTTCGACCTCAAGGAAGGCGAGGTGCTCGGCGTCGTTGGCGAATCCGGCGCCGGCAAGTCGATCACCGGCACCGCCGTGATCGGCCTGCTCGAACCTCCCGGACGCATCGCCGGCGGCGAGGTCCTGCTGAAGGGCGAGCGCATCGACAACCTGTCGCAACAGGCCATGCGCAAGATCCGCGGCAAGCGGATCGGCATGATCTTCCAGGACCCGCTGACGAGCCTCAATCCGCTGTTCACCGTCGGCGAGCAGATCATCGAGACGATCCTCACCCACCTGCCGGTGTCGGAACGCCAGGCGCGCGACCGCGCCGTGGCGCTTCTGGAGGAGGTCGGCATTCCCGCCGCCGCCGACCGGCTGAACGCCTATCCGCACCAGTTCTCCGGCGGCATGCGCCAGCGCGTTGTGATCGCGCTGGCGCTCTGCGCCGAACCGGAACTGGTGATCGCCGACGAGCCGACCACCGCGCTCGACGTCTCGGTGCAGGCCCAGATCATCCGCCTGCTGCAGCGGGTGTGCCGCGACCATGGCACGGCGGTGATGCTGATCACCCACGACATGGGCGTGATCGCCGAAACCGCCGACCGCGTCGCGGTGATGTACTCCGGGCGGATCGCCGAGATCGGCCCCGTGCGCAACGTGATCAAGGCGCCGCGCCATCCCTATACCGTCGGCCTGATGGGGGCGATCCCCTCGCTGACCGGCGATCACGACCGCCTGACCCAGATCCCCGGATCGATGCCGCGGCTCGATTCCATTCCCGCAGGCTGCGCCTTCAATCCGCGCTGCTCGCTGGTGATGGACAAATGCTATCGCGACCGCCCCGACCTGGTGCAGGCCGGCGAAAGCCGCGCCGCCTGCTGGAAAGTGTCCGAGACAGAAGAGGCCGCCGGACGATGACATCCCCCGCTCAGCCCGCCCCTCAACCCGTCGTCGAGGTCTCGGGCCTCTCGCGCACCTTCGACGTCTCCAAGCCCTGGCTCAACCGGGTGCTGGAGCGTTCGCCGCGCGCGCTGCTCCGGGCCGCCAAGGACATCTCCTTCTCGATCACCAAGGGCGAGACCTTCGCGCTCGTCGGCGAATCCGGTTCGGGCAAGTCCACGGTCGCCAAGATGGTGGTCGGCCTGCTGGAGGCCAGTGCCGGCGAGATCCGCATCGAGGGCGTCGACATGCGCTCGCGCCGGCAGGCGGGCGTGGAAATGCGCGAGCTGCGCCGGCGCATCCAGATGATCTTCCAGGACCCCTATGCCAGCCTCAATCCGCGCTGGCGGGTCGACCGGATCATTTCCGAGCCGATCCGCGCCTTCAAGATGGAGAGCTCCGAGGAGGCGATCTCCAAACGGGTCGGCGAATTGCTGGAACTGGTGCGCCTGCATCCGCGCGACGGCGCCAAATATCCGCATGAGTTTTCCGGCGGCCAGCGCCAGCGCATCTGCATCGCCCGTGCGCTGGCCTCCAAGCCGGAGTTCCTGGTCTGCGACGAGCCGACCTCCGCGCTCGACGTCTCGGTGCAGGCGCAGATCCTGAACCTGATGCGCGACCTGCAGGACGAGTTCGGCCTGACATACCTTTTCATCAGCCACGATCTCGCGGTCGTGCGCCACATGGCCAAGCGCATCGGCGTGATGTATCTCGGCCGGCTGGTGGAGGTCGCGGAAAGCCGGACGCTGTTCAAGACGCCCCAGCATCCCTATACGCGCATGCTGCTGGAGGCGATCCCGGACCTGGAGATGACCGGCAAGCCGCGCCGCCCGGTGGAAGGCGAGATCCCCAATCCGATCAACCCGCCGTCGGGCTGCGCGTTTCATCCGCGCTGTCCACTTGCCAACGAGCGGTGTTCGCGCGAGTTTCCGCAGTTCCGTCAGGTCGGCGACACGGGCGTTGCCTGCCACGCGGTGGAGGAAGGCCGGACCACGGTCTGAGGCCGCGTCTTTTGCCTCTTGACCTTGCCGTGACTGGAAGTCTCATGTGTGGCTGAACCTTGGCGGTCCGGCGCCTGCGCGCGTCCCGCGCCCGGCGCGACGCGCCCGTGCCGCCCTTTCCAGACCATCCCCCGTATCGAGACGGGGCCGGAGATACCCATGGCCCAAGCCACCGCCGCCCTTCCGCAGACTGCGGATGATGCACCGACCGCCACCATACAGCTCGCCATCGGCGGCATGACCTGCGCCGCCTGCGCCGCGCGCATCGAGAAGGTGCTGTCGCGCACCCCCGGCGTCGTCCGCGCCGCGGTCAACCTGCCGCTGGAAACGGCGCAGGTGGAAACCGATGCCGGCCTCGACGCGACGACGCTGATCGAAGCAGTTGAAGCGACCGGCTTCACCGCCGAACGCCGCGCCAGCAGCTTCGAGGAAGAACGCCGCCGCCAGGACGAACAGGACGCCCGCGCCCGTTCGGAGGAAAAGACGACGCTTGTCCTGCTCGTCGTCGCGGCGATCGCCACCGCGCCGATGGTCGCCGGCATGGTCGGCATGACCTTCGGCGTGGCGATCATGCCGCCGGCCTGGGTGCAGGCGGTGCTTGCCACTTTCGTGCAGGTGCTCGTCGGCAAGCGCTTCTATGTCGGCGCCTGGAAGGCGCTCAGAAGCGGCGGCGCCAATATGGACGTGCTCGTGGTGCTCGGAACCACGGCAGCCTGGGCCTACAGCCTGGTCCTGACGGTGCAGGCCTGGCCGGGCGATCCGGGCCACCTCTATTTCGAGGCCTCCGCCGTCATCCTGACGCTGATCCTCTTCGGCAAGCTGATGGAAACCCGCGCCAAGCGCACCACGACGGCGGCGGTGCGCGCGCTGACGCAGCTGCGCCCCCTCACCGCCCATCGCCTGCGCGGCGGCGAGCTCGAGACCGTATCCGTCGAGGCGCTCTTTCACGGCGATCACATCGTGGTCAAGCCGGGCGAGCGCATGCCCGTCGACGGCCGGGTGGTCAGCGGCGAGAGCGAACTGGACGAATCTCTCGTCACCGGCGAGAGCCTTCCGGTTGCCAAGGCGCCCGGCGACGAGGTGATCGGCGGCACCATCAACGGCTCCGGCGCGCTGACGGTCGAGGCCACCGCGCTCGGCGCCGACAGCAAGCTCTCCGCGATCATCCGCCTGGTCGAACACGCCCAGAGCGCCAAGGCCCCGGTGCAGAAGCTGGTCGACCGGGTGTCGGCGGTCTTCGTGCCGATCGTCGTCTTGATCGCGCTCGCGACCTTCGCCGGCTGGTGGCTGTCTGGCGCAAGCCTCGATGCGACGGTGGGCGCGGCGGTCGCCGTGCTCGTCATCGCCTGTCCCTGCGCGCTCGGACTGGCCACGCCGACCGCCCTTGTCGCGGGAACGGGCGCGGCGGCGCGCGCCGGCATCCTCATCCGCGACATCGAGGCACTGGAAGTGGCGCATAATGTCGACACCGCCATCTTCGACAAGACCGGCACGCTGACGCGCGGCGAGCCGCAGGTCACCGACATCCGCTCCTTCGACCGCAACGAGGACCGGCTCTTGCTGATCGCCGCAAGCGCGCAGCTGCCGAGCGAGCATCCGCTGGCCCGGGCGATGATCGGCAAGGCGAAGGAGCGCGGCCTGACGCTGACCCAGCCGACGCAATTCCGCGCCGTGCCCGGACAGGGCATCGTCGTCGAAATCGCCGGCGAGACGGTCGCCATCGGCAACCGCCGGCTGATGGAGGCGCAGGGCGTCGACGCCTTCCTGACGCAGCAGATGTCGCGCGAGTTCGAGGCACA
Source organism: Stappia stellulata (assembly GCF_020176715.1). Lineage (GTDB taxonomy): Bacteria > Pseudomonadota > Alphaproteobacteria > Rhizobiales > Stappiaceae > Stappia. The sequence continues at coordinate 4,989 of NZ_JAIVMF010000028.1, forward strand.
GGGAAAGACCTGCGCGACCATTGCCATCGCCGGCCGCGCAATCGGCGTCATCGCCATGGCCGACACGGTGCGCGACGAGACCCCGCGCACCCTGGAGCGGCTGGCCGAAGCCGGCGTGGAAACGGTGATGCTGACCGGCGACACGGAAACGGTGGCACGCGCCGTGGCCGCACAGCTCGGGATCGACCGGGTGATCGCCGGCGTCGCGCCGGACGGCAAGGCGGAAACGGTCGCAGCGCTCGTGGCGGAAGGAAAGATCGTCGCGATGATCGGCGACGGCATCAACGATGCCCCGGCGCTCGCCGCCGCCAACATCGGCATCGCCATGGGCTCCGGCGCCGAGGTTGCCATGGAAACCGCCGGCATCACCTTGATGCGCTCTAAGCTCGATCTGGTTGCCGATGCGCTGCTGGTGTCGCGCGCCACCGTGCGCAAGATCCGCCAGAACCTGTTCTGGGCCTTCATCTACAACGTCGTCGGCCTGCCGCTCGCCGCCTTCGGGCTGCTGACGCCGGCCTTCGCCGGCGCGGCAATGGCGCTCTCCTCCGTCTCCGTCGTCACCAATGCCGCGCTGCTGCGGCGCTGGAAGCCGCGCGCGGGCTGAGCCTCTTCGCTTTCGGCAAAGCAGGTCTTCGCGCTTGCCAGTGCGGCTCCCGATTTGTCATACAAATGGGAGCCGCATTTTCCTTTTCCTGCCGGAGACCCTGCAATGTCCGCGAAAGATCCCAAAAGCCTGCGTTCGCGCGCCTGGTTCGACGACCCGGCCGATCCCGGCATGACCGCGCTCTATATCGAGCGCTACCTGAACTACGGGCTGACGCGCGAGGAATTGCAGTCGGGCAAGCCGATCATCGGCATCGCCCAGACCGGTTCGGATCTGTCGCCCTGCAACCGTCATCACATCGAGCTTGCCAAGCGGGTGCGCGAGGGCATCCGCGAGGCCGGCGGCATCTGCTTCGAGTTTCCCGTCCATCCGATCCAGGAGACCGGCAAGCGCCCGACGGCCTCGCTCGACCGCAACCTCGCCTATCTGGGGCTGGTGGAACTGCTGCACGGCTATCCGATCGACGGCGTGGTGCTGACCATCGGCTGCGACAAGACCACGCCCGCCTGCCTGATGGCGGCGGCAACGGTGAACATTCCGGCCATCGCGCTCTCCGTCGGGCCGATGCTGAACGGCTGGCACCGCGGCGAGCGCACCGGCTCCGGCACCATCGTGTGGAAGGCGCGCGAGATGCTCGCCGCCGGCGAGATCGACTACGCCGGCTTCATGGACCGGGTCGCCTCGGCCGCGCCCTCGGTCGGCTATTGCAACACCATGGGGACGGCGACGACGATGAATTCGCTCGCCGAGGCACTCGGCATGCAATTGCCGGGTGCTGCCGCCATTCCCGCCACCTACCGCGAGCGCGCCCAGGTCTCCTATGAGACCGGCAAGCGCATCGTCGACATGGTCTGGGAGGACCTCAAACCCTCCGACATCATGACCCGCGCGGCCTTCGAGAACGCCATCGTGGTGAACTCCGCCATCGGCGGCTCGACCAACGCGCCGATCCACCTCAATGCCATCGCCAGCCACCTCGGCGTGCCGCTCGACAATGACGACTGGCAGGAGGTCGGCCACGACGTGCCGCTGCTCGTCAACATGCAGCCGGCCGGCGAATATCTCGGCGAGGACTATCACCACGCCGGCGGCGTCCCGGCGGTGATCGCGGAGCTGATGAAGGCGAATGCCCTGCCGCACCCGCAAGCGCTCACGGTCAACGGCCGGAGCCTCGGCGACAATTGCCGGGAGGTGGAAAACCTCGACCCGCGCGTGATCCGCCCGATGTCCGACCCGCTGGTCGACAAGGCCGGCTTCCTCAATCTCAAGGGCAATCTCTTCGACAGCGCGATCATGAAGACCAGCGTGATCTCGAAGGAGTTCCGCGACCGCTACCTGTCGAACCCGGACGACCCCGACGCCTTCGAGGGCCGTGCCGTCGTCTTCGAGGGACCGGAGGATTATCACGCCCGCATCGAGGACCCGGATCTCGACATCGACGAATACTGCCTGCTGTTCATTCGCGGCTCGGGGCCGATCGGCTACCCCGGCGGCGCGGAGGTCGTCAACATGCAGCCACCGGCGGCGCTGATCAAACGCGGCATCCATGCCATGCCCTGCATCGGCGACGGCCGCCAGTCCGGCACCTCCGGCTCCGCCTCGATCCTGAACGCCGCCCCCGAGGCCGCCGCCGGCGGCGGGCTGGCGCTCCTGAAGAGCGGCGACCGGGTGCGCATCGACCTGAAAAAGGGAACCGCCGACATCCTGATATCGACGGACGAACTGGAAGAACGCCGCAAGGCGCTCGCTGCTGCCGGCGGGTTCAAATATCCCGATCACCAGACCCCCTGGCAGGAAATCCAGCGCGCCCTCGTCGAGCAGTTCGACAAGGGGATGGTGCTGAAGGGCGCAACGGCCTATCGCGACATTGCCCACACAAGGGGCATCCCGCGCCACAACCATTGAGCCCCGCGCCGCCACCTGCGACAAGAGGCCAGTGGCGGCGCATTTTTATTGACGATTACGTAAGCGTCATGTTTGGTTGCCACGATCACTCTTGCCCTTAACAGGCATCAACCGGGAGACCAGACATGGCATTGAACGAACTCACCGAAAAGATCCGCGGCAAGGTCGCGGGCGGCGGCATTTCCGACACGGTGAAATTCGATTGCGGCGAAGCCGGCGTGATCTTCGTCGAGGGCGCGAACGTCTCCAACGAGGACAAGGACGCCGATTGCACCATCCGGATCTCGGAAGACAATCTGGAAAGCCTGCTGGCCGGCGAGCTCAATCCGACCACGGCCTTCATGACCGGCAAGATCAAGGTCGACGGCGACATGAGCGTCGCCATGAAACTCGGCAGCATCGTCTGAAGATCAGCGGGTGCCCGCGCCAGCCGCGCGGGCCGTTTCCTCGCGCTCTCCCCTTGACGCCCGGCGACGGGTGGCCTTCGTATGGGGCAGGAGACGACAGCAGGGAGACGCTGGAATGGTACATGTGCTGGTGACGGGGGCGGCCGGCATGCTCGGCCGCAAGCTTGTCGAGACCCTCGCGCGCGGCGGCCTGCTCGGCGGGCGCGAGATCACCCGCATGACGCTGTCGGACATGGTGGCGCCGCAGCCGCCGGAAACGCTCGCCATGCCGGTGACCAGCATCGCCGGCGACTTCTCCCGCCCGGGCGCGGCCGAAACCCTTGTCGCGCACAAGCCGGACGTGATCTTTCATCTCGCGGCCGTCGTGTCCGGCGAGGCGGAAGCGGAGATGGAGAAAGGCTACGAGATCAACCTCGACGGCACCCGCCGGCTGCTCGATGCGATCCGCGACATCGGCGGCGGCTATTGCCCGCGCGTGGTCTTCGCCTCGTCGCTGGCGGTCTTCGGCGCGCCGCTGCCCGATCCCATTCCCGACACCCACCACCTGACGCCGCTGACCTCCTACGGCACCCAGAAGGCGATGTGCGAGCTGCTTCTCGCCGACTACAGCCGTCGCGGCCTGATCGACGGCATCGGCATCCGCCTGCCGACCGTGGTCGTGCGCCCCGGCCGCCCCAACAAGGCTGCCTCCGGCTTCTTCTCCGGCATCATCCGCGAGCCGCTGAACGGCGAGGAGGCGATCCTTCCGGTCGATGACGACACCGCCCACTGGATCGCCAGCCCGCGCGCCGCCACCGGCTATCTCATGCATGCCGCCGCCCTCGACACGCAGGCGCTCGGCGCCCAGCGCAGCCTGACGATGCCGGGCCTGCGCATCACGGTCGCCGAGGAAATCGAGACGCTGGCCCGCATCGCCGGACCGACCCGCACGCAGTTGATCCGCCGCGAGCCGGATCCGGTCATTGCCCGTATCGTCGCGGGATGGCCGCGCAGTTTCGACGCCGCCCGCGCCGAAGCGCTCGGCTTCCAGCCGGACCCGGATTTCGAGACGGTGGTGCGCGCCTATATGGAGGACGCCGGGATCGGGTCGGATGCGGTGCTGATGTGATCCTCTCCCGCCTTTTGCATTGATCGCGAGGCGGACTGCCGGCCAATATGGTGCAATGAGGAAAGACAGGCAGGGTTCGTCCGCACGATCAGGGCCGGCCGCCGCGCCGGACACGGCGGCACGGGCGCTGGCAACCGCGGCCGAGCTGCTGCGCGCCAGCGGGCCGGACCATGTCACGGTCACGGAAATCGCCCGGCGCCTCGGCATGTCCCATTCCAACATCTACCGCTTCTATCCCAGCAAGGCCGCGCTGCTGGAGGCGGTGATGGCCGCCTGGCTGGGCGAGATCGAGACGGCGCTCGATGCCGCCATCGCCTCGGTCTCCGCGCCGGCGGACCGGCTCGCCGCCTATATCCTTGCCCTGGGCGACGAGACGGGCGCGCGCGCAGGTGAAGACCCGCAAGGCTTTGCCGCCTATGCCGCCCTGTCGGAGCGGGCGGTCGGCGCGATGGGCGCTCACGCCGATGCCTGCCGGGCGCGGATCGAGGCCGTTCTGGTCGAGGGCATGGCGCAAGGGGTGTTCGCCACAGGAGACGCCGCCGCGGCGGCAAGGGCGATCGACAACGCCACGCTCTGCCTGCGTCATCCCGCGCTTGTGCGCACCGCGCGGGCGCCGGCCTCCGCAGAGGAGGCGGAGGACCTTGTCGTGCTGCTGCTTGAAGGCATCCGCGCCTGAGGCAAAGGCCCGGCCGCTCGCTCAGCCGTCGATGTTGGCGGTCTGCGCGGCACTGATGAGATCGGCGCCGATGCCGACCTCGAACAGATCCCAGACCGGTTTCATCGCCGCGACCCACGCCTTGCGCTGCTCCTGGTTGAGCATGCGGATCTGCGTGCCCGCATCGATGATCCGCTGCCGGTTTGTCGCTTCCTTTTCGGCAACCGCCGCGTTGGTGGTCTCGGTGACCTCCTTGATGATCGTCAGAAGCTGGTCGCGCACATCCGGATCAAGCCCCTTCAGCCATCCGTTGGAGGTGACGAGAAGATAGGCGAGAAGCTGGTGATTGGTCTCCGTGACCCCGTCCTGCACCTCATGGAACTTCTGGGTGTAGATGTTCGACCAGGAGTTTTCCTGTCCATCGACGACATTGTTCTTCAGCGCGTGATAGACATCCCTGAACGCAAGCTTGCGCGCGCGCGCGCCCAGCGCCTCGATCATCGCCACTGCCACATCGGAAGGCTGCACCCGAAACGTCAGCCCATCCGCGTCGCCGGGCACGAGCAGCGGCGTGTTCGCGGAAAACTGCTTCAACCCCGAGGTCCAGTAGCCCAGGCCGAGAAAGCCGACATCGGTCATGGCGGTGAGCAGGCCCCGGCCGGCCTCGCTGCGCGTGAACCGCTCGACCGCCGCCAGGTCCTGAAACAGGAACGGCAGGTCGAACAGACGGAACTTGAGCGTATAGGCCTCGAACTTCGACAGCGACGGCGCCGCGAGATGGACATCGCCCAGAAGCAGCGCCTCCATCACCTTGTCGTCGTCGTAGAGCTCGGAGTTGGGAAACACCTGCATGCAGGCCGTTCCGTCCATCTCCGCGTTGACGCGCTTCGCCAAGAGCGTCGCCGCATCGCCCTTGGGATGCCCGCTCGGCGAAACCACGTGGCTGAACTTGATGACCGTCTCGCCGCTCTGGCACTCCTCGGCAATCGCCGGTGCGCCGACGGCAAGGCAGGCGGCCGCGACAACGGCCCTTGCAAAGGCTTTCATGGACGTCCTCCAGGATACGGGGCGTGCCGCCGGCCACAACAGACCGTTGGTCGCGCGCCGGTCACGCCCGCCGGTCCGCGCGGATCATGTCGGCCGCCTTTTCGGCAATCACCATCGTGGGCGCCGCGGTGTTTCCCGATGTGATGGCCGGCATCACCGAGGCATCGGCGACGCGCAGACCGCCAAGCCCGCGCAGCCGCAGCCGCTCGTCGACGACAGACGCGTCGTCCGACCCCATGCGGCAGGTGCCGACGGGATGAAAGATCGTGGTGCCGATGTCGCCCGCAGCGCGCGCCAGATCCTCGTCGCTGTTGACCGCCGATCCCGGCAGGTGTTCCACCGGGAAATAGCGCTCCAGCGCCCTGGCCTGCATGATCTTGCGGGTCAGACGAATGCTGTCGGCGGCGACCTTGCGGTCGCCTTCCGTTGCCAGATAGTTCGGACGGATTTCCGGATGGGCGGCCGGATCGGGCGAGGTGATATGCACATGTCCCCGGCTTTCCGGGCGCAGGTTGCACACGCTTGCGGTGATCGCCGGGAAAGGGTGCAGCGGCTCGCCGAAACGGTCGAGCGACAGGGGCTGCACGTGATACTCGATGTTGGCGGTCTCAAACGCCGGATCGGACCTGGCGAAGACGCCAAGCTGGCTCGGCGCCATCGACATCGGGCCGGAGCGCTTCAGCGCATATTCGGCCGCAATCTTGGCCTTGCCGAACCAGGTGGAGGCAAGCTGGTTGAGCGTGGTGGCGTTCTGCACCTTGAAGACCGTTCGGATCTGCAGGTGGTCCTGCAGATTGGCGCCGACGGCGGGGCGCTCGCACAGCGGCGCGATGCCATGGCGGGAGAGCACCGCCGGATCGCCGATGCCGGAAAGCTCCAGCAGCTGCGGCGAGCCGATGGCGCCGGCCGACAGCACGAGCTCACCATCCACATGCGCATGCGCGGGCTCGCCATCGAGCGTCAGCGAAACGCCCGAGATCCGACCGTCCGCGATCTCCAGCCGCGACACCTGCGCCTTGCTCAGGACCCGCAGGTTGGAACGCGACGCCGCCGGGCGCAGGAAGCCCTTGGCCGCCGTCCAGCGCACGCCGCCGCGCTGCGTCACCTGAAAGTAGGACGAGCCGAAATTGTCGCCGCCGTTGAAGTCCTCCACCTTGGGAATGCCGACTTCCTCGCAGGCATCGCGCACAGCATCGAGGATCTCCCAAGAAAGCCGCTGTTTCTCGACGCGGGTCTCGCCGCCCTGGCCGTGCATCTCGTCGGCGCGCTGATAGTGGTCCTCGCCGCGCCTGAACAGCGGCAGCAGGTCGTCCCAGCCCCAGCCGGTCAGCCCCATCTGGCGCCAGCCGTCATAGTCGCGCGCCTGTCCGCGCATGTAGATCATGCCGTTGATCGACGAACAGCCGCCGAGCACCCGCCCGCGCGGATAGGACAGCGTGCGCCCGTTCAGCCCGGGATCGGGCGCGGTCTTGTAGCCCCAGTCGGTGCGGGGATTGCCCATGCAATAGAGATAGCCGACAGGGATATGGATCCAGATGTAGTCGTCCTTGCCGCCCGCTTCCAGGAGCAGCACCCGCACGTCGGGATCGGCGGAGAGGCGATTCGCCAGCACGCAGCCGGCGGATCCCGCCCCGACGATCACATAGTCCCAGTGCCCAAGGTCTTGCATTGATCCTCCCGACCCGTTTGAGGGTATAGGAGGCACAGTGCCGCGCCGCTGGTCAAGGCCAACGACCGGCGATGCGTCCGCGCGCCACGGCGGTAAGCGGATGTCCTCAGACGCCGGCCTCCATGCGCTCGGCCTCGCGCACGGCGTATTCGATCTCGTCGACCAGACCAGCCTCCAGACCGAGCCGCGCGGCCAGCATCTGCAGATAGGCCTTTTCCGCCGCATGATCGGGATCGATGGCAAGCCGCGAGGCGGCGTAGATCTCCGCCGCCGCTTCCGGGCTGCTTGCCCCGGCAACGACCTTGTCGAGGTCGAGCGGCGCGCGCAGCTCGTCCATCAGGAAGGCCTTGGCCTCGCTGTCGAGCCCCGCCTCGTCGATCTTGGCGAAGATCCGGTCCTGCTCCTCGCGGTCGATATGACCGTCCGCCTTGGCGGCCGAGATCATCGCGGTGAGAAGCGTGACGGCGAACTGGTTCTCGCCGCCGGGCTGCCGGGCCGGATCGAAGGCGGTGCCGCGCGGCGCTTCCAGCGGGATCGGCTCGTCGCGGGCCGGCGGCTGCGTGCCCTGCTGGTTGGCGCGGTAGCCCTGATAGGCCTTGTAGGCAAGCCCGGCGACCAGCGCCATGCCGCCATAGGTCACGGCCTTCTTGCCGATCTTGCGGCCGCTCTTGGTGCCGAGCAGAAGCCCCGCCAGACCGCCGGCGAGCGCACCGCCGGCCAACCCGCCGGCATTTCCGCGCACATAGTCCTGCCCGCGTGCCAGATAGTCGCCGCCGCGACCGCTGCCGCCCTGTTGGCCGCCGCCAGCGCCTGATCCAAGGAACTCATCAAGCAAACGTTTCGCGTCGAACATAGTGGCGTCTCTCCGGTCTTGCGGGGTCATCGGTCCTGAAATGGGGACGGCAGGCGCAAGGCGCAAGCGGGCACTCACCCGGCAGTGGCGAAAGGCAGGAGATTGTCGTCCTTCAATGTTTCCATGGCGATGGAGGAGCGCACGTTGCGCACCGAATCATGCGGCAGAAGGTCCTCGTTGATGAAATCGGCGAGCGCCGCCAGATCGCGCACCACGACCTTGAGCAGATAGTCCATGTCGCCGGTCATCACATGCGCTTCCTGCACCTCCGCCAGGCCGCGCACCAGATCCTTGAAGCGACGCGCGTTCTGCCGGCTGTGCGCATCGAGCGCGACGCCGACGAAGGCCACCACCGTGAAGCCCACCGAGGCGGGATCGATATCGGCCCTGTAACGGCGCAGCACGCCGGCCTCCTCCAGCCGCTGCCGGCGGCGCGACACCTGCGATGCCGACAGGCCGATCCGCTCGCCCAACTGCTGGTTCGTGACCGCTGCGTCATCCTGCAGCGACGCGAGGATCTTCGTATCGAACCCGTCAATCTCGATCATTGGACGCACCTTTATTGCTTATCATGCACAGTTTGTGCATCACACGCGGCAACGCAAGCGCCTTTGCACACATCGTGCGCGTCCGGTCTGGCACACTTGGGAAAATGTTCGCAGTCACGAACGCATTCGAGGAGGACATCATGGGACCCTTTCCGCACGACGCACCCCCGGCGAAGGTCACCGACGACAACCCGGCCGGCACCGACGGCTTCGAGTTCGTCGAATTCGCCCATCCCGAGCCGGAAAAGCTCGACGCGCTGTTCCGCCGCATGGGCTATGTCCCGGTCGCGAAACACAAGAGCAAGGCGATCACGCTCTATCGCCAGGGCGACATCACCTATGTGTTGAATGCGGAGCCCGGCTCCTTCGGCATGCGTTTCGTCGACGAACACGGCCCCTGCGCCCCGTCGATGGCCTGGCGCGTGGTCGATGCCAAACACGCCTTCGATCATGCGGTCGCGAAGGGCGCCACGCCCTATGAGGGCGACGACAAGACGCTCGACGTCCCGGCCATCGTCGGCATCGGCGGCTCGCTGCTCTATTTCGTCGACAGCTACGGCACCGGCGGCACCGCCTATGACGCGGAATTCGACTGGCGGGGCAAGCGCGATCCGAAGCCGGAAGGCGTCGGCTTCTATTACCTCGACCACCTGACCCACAACGTCTATCGCGGCAACATGGACAAGTGGTGGGACTTCTACCGCGACCTGTTCAACTTCAGCCAGATCCACTTCTTCGACATCGACGGCCGCATCACCGGCCTCGTCAGCCGCGCGATCACCTCGCCCTGCGGCAAGATCCGCATCCCGCTGAACGAGTCCAAGGACGACACCAGCCAGATCGAGGAATACCTGAAGAAGTACAAGGGCGAGGGCATCCAGCACATCGCCGTCGGCACGGACAATATCTATGATTCCACCGACCGGCTGGCCGACAACGGCCTGAAGTTCATGCCCGGCCCGCCCGACACCTACTACGAGCGCTCGCACGAGCGCGTGCAGGGCCATGACGAGCCGATCGAGCGGATGAAGACGCACGGCATCCTGATCGACGGCGAAGGCGTGGTGAACGGCGGCACGACCAAAATCCTGCTGCAGATCTTCTCCAAGACCGTCATCGGCCCTATCTTCTTCGAATTCATCCAGCGCAAGGGTGACGAAGGCTTCGGCGAAGGCAACTTCCGCGCCCTGTTCGAATCGATCGAGGAAGACCAGATCCGCCGCGGCGTGATCGGCGCCGACGCGGCCGAGTAACCGCGTTCCTCGCAAGGGCGAAACAAAAAGGGCGCGGCCATGGCCGCGCCCGCAGACTGGTGGCAGGGGGCGAATGCTCTCCGGCGTCATACCGGGCAAGCGCAAGCGCGACCCGGTATCGGAGAGCCCAAAACCTATCCGTTTTAAGAAGTTGCCACCCGCGACACCGTGCCTCCCCGATCCCCGGATCGCAGCTCACGCTGCGTCCGGGAGGACGCCTCTTCCGGGGCCTTGCCATCATCCCCACGGCGCCGCCATGGCCGCGCCCTTTATTGTTTGAACTCGATTGCGAACGCGTTCAGCCGTTCGACCGGCCATAGGCCTTGAGCGCGTCGAGGAAGGACTTCGCCCAGGCCGCGGCGTCGTTTTCCTGGATGCGGTCGAAGATCGCCTGCCAGCGGTCGCGGCGCTCGTCGAGCGGCATGTTGAGCGCCGTCTGCAGCGCGCCCGCCACCCCTTCGGCCGAATAGGGATTGACGATCACCGCCTCCGGCATGCCCTCCGCAGCGCCTGCAAAGCGCGACAGCACGACGACGCCCGGATCCTCCCCCCGCTGGGCCGCGACATATTCCTTGGCGACGAGGTTCATCCCGTCGCGCAAGGGGGTGATCAGCGCGACGCGGCTTGCCCTGTAGATACCGGCGAGCGCGCGCCGGGTGAAGCCGCGCGTCATGTAGCGGATCGGCGTCCAGTCAAGATCGGCAAAGCGGCCGTTGATGTTGCCGGTCAGTTCTTCCAGCTCGCTTCGGATATCCGCATATGCGTCCAACTCGGAGCGCGACGGCGGCGCGACCTGCATCAGGCTGACCCGCCCGCGGTTTTCCGGATAATCCTCCAGAAGCCGCTGGAAGGCGCGGAAGCGCTGCGGCAGGCCCTTGGAATAGTCGATCCGGTCGACGCCGATGATCTGGTGGCGGCCGGCCAGGAGCTTCTCGATCCGGTGCGTCTGGCGGCGCGCCTCCACCGTCGTCGCCTGGCGCGCGAAGCCGGCCGCATCGATGCCGATGGGAAAGGACCTTGCGGCAACCGTGCGGCCGTCGGCGATCAGCGTCTCGTCCGGGCCTTCCGGCACGCCCAGTTCCTCCACGACGAAGCGGCGGAAATTGGCGGCATCGCGCGTCGACTGGAAACCGATGACATCATAGGCCAGCATCCGGCGGGCGAGCGTCGCCGCATTCGGCAGGGCCGCCAGCACTTCCGGAGCGGGAAAGGGAATATGCAGAAAGAAGCCGATGGGGTTGTTCACCTCCATCGCGCGCAGCTCCGCCCCAAATGACAGATAATGATAGTCGTGCACCCAGATCACGTCGTCCGGTTCGATCAGCGGCCGAAGCCGCGAGGCGAAGCGCTCGTTGACCCGCCGGTAGCCGTCCTCCAGACGCCGGTCGAAGACGGCGAGATCCAGCCGGTAGTGCAGCACCGGCCAGAGCGTCTTGTTGGCGAAGCCGACATAGAATTCGTCATGGTCGGCCTGGGTCATGTCCAGCGTCTTGAGCGCGACCTTCTTGGTGCCGCCGGTCTTCAGGTTGCCGAAGGTGCCTTCCTCGGAGATCTCGCCGCTCCAACCGAACCAGATCCCGCCGGTCGCGTTCAGCGTGTCGACCAGGGCCACGGCCAGGCCGCCGGCCTGTCCGGTGTCCTTCAGCGGACCGACACGATTGGAAACGACCACCAGGCGCGACATGCTTTTCTCCTTGTTGGCCGCCGCCCCGGACTGCACCGAAGCCTTGCGGCTTAGACCAGACTGTCCCAGCCATCCGACAGGCGCATCGCGCCATTGATGATGCCGACCATCGAATAGGTCTGGGGGAAATTGCCCCACATCTCGCCGGTCTGCGGCGTGGTGTCCTCCGACAGCAGGCCGACATGGTTCCGGCAGGCGAGCATCGCCTCGTAGATCTCCCGCGCCTCGTCCTTGCGCCCGATCCGCGCCAGCGCGTCGATGTACCAGAAGGTACAGATGTTGAACGCGTTTTCCGGCGCGCCGAAATCATCCGCCGCATGATAGCGGAACAGGTGATGTCCGCGCTTCAAGGTGCCGCCGATACGCTCCACCGTGGCGACGAACCGCGGGTCCTTCGCCGGCAGGAACCCGACCTCCGCGATCAGCAGAAGGCTGGCATCGAGATCATTGCCCTCGAAGCTCTCCACGAAGGCGCCGACCTTGTCGTTCCAGCCGCGCTTCAGGATCGTGGCGCGGATCTGCTCGGCGCGCTCGTGCCAGAGCCGGGCGCGTTCCTCGCGGCCGAACTGCCGGGCGATCTTGGCCAGCCGGTCGCAGGCCGCCCAGCACATCAGCGACGACGATGTGTGAACCCTTGCGCGGGTGCGAAGTTCCCAAAGACCCGCATCCGGCTGGTCGTGGAGCGCAAAGGCGCGCTCGCCGATGGTCTCCAGCCGCTCGAAATCGTCGACGCCGGGCTGATGCAGCAGCCGCTTGTCGAAAAACGCCTGCGAGGCGCCGAGCACGATGTTGCCGTAGACGTCGTGCTGGAAATGCTCATAGGCCTGATTGCCGACCCGCACCGGCCCCATGCCGCGATAGCCGGGCAGGTCGACGGTCGTCTCCGTCAGCGTCTTTTCCAGGGCGATGCCGTAGAGCGGCTGGACGTGATCGCCATTGGTCATCGAGGCGATGTTGTTGATGTAGCGAAGATAATTCTCCATCGTCTCCATTTCGGAGAGGGAGTTCAGCGCGCGAACCACGAAGAAGGCGTCGCGCAGCCAGCAATAGCGGTAATCCCAGTTGCGCTCGGTGTTGGCGGCTTCCGGAATGGAGGTCGTCACCGCCGCGACGATCGCGCCGGTCTCCTCATAGGTGCACAGTTTCAAGGTGATGGCGGCGCGAATGACCGCCTCCTGATACTCCAGCGGCAGCCCGAGACGACGCGTCCAGGTGCGCCAGTAGTGGGTCGTCTGTTCCTCGAACTCGCGGCACAGCCGGTCCGCGTGGTCGGTGAGGCTTTCGTCGGGGCCGAGATAGAAGGACAGCGGTCCGTCGATCAGGAACGGCGTTTCATCGCGGACATAGGTAACGGGCGCATTGGTGGTCAGCCGCAGCGTCAGGCCGTTGGCGACAAAGCGCACGTGGTTGGACCCGAAGGTGATCTCCGGCTCGCGCGATCCATAGGCGAAACGCGGACGGCAGCGCACGCGAATGCGCGGATGACCGGCAATCACCCGCACCCGCCGCACCAGCGCATTGGGCCGGAACATCCGGCCCTTGGCCTGAAACCGCGGCGCGAAATCGGTGATCTCGATGGCGTTTCCCGACCCGTCGAACAGCCGCGTGACGACGACGGCGGTGTTTTCGAGATAGGCCTGCTCGCTGCGAACGACGCCCTCGAGCTCGATGGCGAAGGCGCCGTCGCCCTCCTCCCCGCGCGTTCCGAGCAGGGCGTGAAACACCGGATCGCCATCGAAGCGCGGCAGGCAGCACCACACCACACGGGCCATCCGGTCGATCAGGCCGGCAAAGGAGCAGTTTCCAATGATCGCGAGATCAAGGGACTGGGGAGGCGTTGGAATCATTCACAAGCCCTCTTGGGGATGAACATGGGAGGGAAGGCCGCCGGCCAGCCACCGATGAACGTCGGCGACATCGGCGAGGCGAAACCGGGCAAGGCTCTCCGCGCCGCCGACCTTGATGCCGAAGCCGCCGATCGCTTCCGTCGCGCGAATTCCGTCCTCGTCGGTGGTGTCGTCGCCGACGAACACCGGCGTGCGCCCGGCAAAGGGCGGCTGGTCCATGAAGGTGGTCACCGCCCAGCCCTTGTCGCGATAGGCGGGCTTCGCCTCCACGACCATCTTGCCGCGCACCAGGTGAAGATCGGGAAGCTCGGAAATCGCGTCCTGCATCACTTCCAGCACCGCCTCCTCGCAATCGGGCGCGATGCGGTAGTGCACGGCAAGGGCGGCGCCCTTGTCCTCGATGGATACACCCCGCCCCGTCAGACCGCTTCCTGCGAGCGCGGCCTTCAGGATCGCAAGCTCCGGTCCGACCGGCGCGCTGTCGATCTCGTCCTCGGCATGAAACCGGGTCTGGAGGCCGTGCAGACCGGCCGCGGGCAACTGCAGGGGCGCGAGAAACCCGTCGATCTCCCGGATCGGCCGGCCGCTGACGATGGCAACGGCGCCGCCGAGATGGGTCGTCAGCCGCTCAAGCGTAGCAACAAGCGACGTCTCGGGGCGCACCGCGCCGGGCGTCGGAGCGATATCCACCAGCGTTCCGTCGAAGTCGAGGAACAACGCAAGGTCGTCGGAGACAGGCGGCGGCGTGATCATTGCTCCAAGCCTACGCAAACTCGCGCAGGAAGAGAAGCGGGCCGGCGTGCTTTTTCGCAGGTGCAAAATGTCCCCCCGCCCGGGACGAGCGCTTTTTCAGGCCGCGCCGCGCTGCAACAACAAGGCGGTGCCAAGCCCGCCTGCGCTCGCGATGGCCGCAAGGCCGCGGGCGCCCGCCTCCTCCCCGTGCAATTCGTGGAACAGACGGACCGCCAGGATCGCGCCCGATGCCCCGATCGGATGGCCGCGCGCCAGCGCCCCGCCGCTCCGGTTCACCCGGTCAGTGTCGAGCCCGAGCGCATCGACACAGGCAATCGCCTGCGCGGCATAGGCTTCCATCACCTCGAAGACCTGAAGCGTCTCAAGATTGAGGCCGTCGCGCGCGGCAAGCTTTCGCGTTGCGGCAACCGGCGCGAGACCGGGAAGCGCCGGGTCGCATCCGGCCGACGCGGCCCCCTCGATCCTGCAGCAGAACGCGGACGCAAGCCTTGAGAGCAACCGCTCCGACACCAGGCAGACCATCGCCGCCGCATCGGCGGAGACCGCCGCCGTCGCCGCCCGGACCTCAAAGCCCTCCGCCCCGGCCAGATGGCGCGAGCGCATGCAGGTGCTGGTGGTCAACGCGCGCATATAGGCGTCCCACGCCGCCTCCGGCATCTCCACAAGCTCCGGGGACAGCGCCCCGGCGCGATCGGCCGCAAGGGCGCGCGCGTGACTTTCCACCGCCCAGTCCGCCTGTCGTTTCGCGGAAATTCCAAGATGGACGGCAAGCGCTGCCGCGGCCTCCGTCATCTCCGGATCGCGGTCGGGCCAGGGCGTGAACGGCGGTCGGGCATAGGGCGTCGATGACACCGCCCCCGCCGCATCCACCGCATGTCGTTCAGGCGCGCGGGAATAGCTTTCGACACCACCGGCGAGCACGCAGTCCGCCGCCCCGCTTTCGATCAGCCGCGCGCCGAGCGCGATCGCATCCAGGCCCGAACAGCACTGCCGGTCGAGCGTCAGCGCGGGCGTCTCCTCGCCAAGCCCGGCAAGAAGGGCTGCCCGACGGGCCGGATTGCCGCCGCCATAAAGACCGTTTCCGAGAATCACCTCGTCGACATCCGCCGCCGACACGACCGCATCGACAAGGGTCGCCCGGATCACCGGCGCAGCAAGCGCATCGACATCGAGTGCCGCCAACGCACCGCCGCGCGGCACGACCGGGCTGCGTCTGGCCGCGATCATCCAGGCGGCACTCACGTGACCTTCTCCAGCCGTTCGATGCGCTGCGCGAGAGTGACCAGATCCGCCTTTCCGCCGGTAGTCAGCGGCCAGTCCTCTACCAGGTGAAACGCGCGCGGCACCTTGATCGGATCGAGGAACGCCTGGCAATGGCGACGCAACACGTCGGGCGAGACGGATCCATCGCGCGCGCGGATCGCGGCAATGATCCGCTGTCCGCGCAAGGGATCGGGACGCCCGAAGACGGCGCAGGCTGCCACACGGTCGTGACGCAGCAGCACCGCCTCGATTTCCTCGGCAAACACATTCACACCGGCGCAAACCAGCATGCGTGACCGGCGTCCGAGCAGATGCAACCGGCCGCCGTCATCGACAAACCCCTGATCGCCGACGCTGAGCCACCCGTCCTCACGCCGTGTATCGGGATCTCCGCCGAGGACATAACCGTCGAACAGCATGGCGCTCGACACATGGATCAGCCCGGGCGCGCCGGGTGCAAGGCTGCGGCCCGCGTCGTCGCGAATGTCGATCGCAACCCCGGGAAAGGGACGGCCGACCGACGCCGGGGGATCGTCCACCGCCCGCGTCGCGATGAAGCTCGTCTCCGAGGTGCCGTAGAACTCGTGGAACCGCGCGGCCGGAAAGACGTCGGCGGCCGTGTCTCCACTGCCGTGCCACTTCGCCCCGCTCAGCAACACGCGCCGGACACCGGGGAAGGTCAGCCCGCCTGCGCGCGCGGCGCGGAGCAGAAGATCAAGTTGGGTCGGCGTTGCATAGAGAACGGTGGAGCCGGCGGCGCGCATGGTCTTCAAGATGCCGCGCGGCCGGAACCCCGTACTCAGATCGAGACGCGCGCCCATGTGCAGCGCATGCAACGCGCCGAAGAGATGCAGGCTGTGCGACAGACTGCCGGGAACGGCGACCCGGTCCGCGCGCGTCAGCCCGAAGGTGTCCTCGCAGGCCGCAAAGCTCGTCAGCCACGACCCGTGGGATCGCTGGAAGGCTTTCGGCCGACCGGTCGAGCCGGAGGTCAGCCCGATGTAGAACGGATCGGATGCATTGGGGCGCGGCGGCTCAGGGCGAGCCGTCCCGGTATCGTGCGCGCCGGCGTCGCGCGCCTTCGGCGCCGCCTCGAGCGCTGAAAGCGACCAGAACCGCACGGCGAGCGCAGCGCGAAGATCAGCCTCGGGGAACCCGGCCTGTCCGGGGTCGGCGACGACGGCAACACGACCGCTGCGCGCCACGGCAAGCACCAGACGGATCGCCTCATACGGCTGGCGGGTCGAAATGCCGATCCGCGCCCCCGGCGCCGCGAGCTGCCCGAGGGCGTCTTCGATGCGGCCCGTCGTCTCCAGAAGATCCTGCCAGGACAGACGGCTTCCCCCGCAGGCCACGGCGGTCTCACCGCCACTCCGCATTGCATGTCCGTCAAGTGTTACGCCGACAAAAGCCATCAATCCGCGACGGTCACAACCGCGACATCAGCGCATCCGGGCGTCCGCGCGAAATCGCCTCCGCGATCACGGCGACGCCGAACGCCTTGATCAGATCGCCGGGGAGATAGACGAGCGATAAAAACGCGGCCTTTTGCATGGACAGATCCGCAAAGACCGCCAGTCCCGGAATGCCGAAGGAATAAAGGACCCCGATGCCGCCGATGATCGCCGCGGCAAGACTGGCCGGAAAGACCGCCGAGTGCCTGAGGAGCCGCATCACCACGCCACAGGCGAAGGCCGCGATCGGAAAGCCGATGAGAAAGCCGGCCGACGGCCCGAGAAACACCCCCGGCCCGCCACGCCCACCCGGCAGCAGCGGTATGCCGACGGCCACCAGAACCAGAAACAGCAGAACGGCTGCCGCGCCCCGGACCGGCCCGAGCACCACCCCGGCCAGCATGATGCCAAGGCTTTGCAGCGTGATCGGCACACCGCCCCCGAGCGGAAGGGTCAGCCCGGGAACCACGCCGAGGGCGCCGATGATCGCCGCGAATATCGCGATGTAGACGAGACTTCGGTCACCCGTCATCAACCGGTTTGTTCCTGCCTGTTGCGCCTGACCCGGCTCCGGATCGGTATCGCCCCGGACAGCGAGCGCTTCCGCGACGTGATCGGCGGTATTTAAGGCCTGCAGGCACACAGGCGCAACCACTTTAAACCGGCCGGGTCAGCTGTATTGCACCCGATACCTGCCGGAAAACGGCTCCGCAAGGCCCGCCCGCACCGCACCGGTTCGAACCGCCAAGGCCGCCTTTTGCGCCCCTGATGAGAGCGTCGGGATCGTGGCTCCCAAGCGATACGCGTGCGAAATCCCCCCGCAGCCTTGCACGAACGGGCTGGCGCAGGGCGGAGTGAAGCCGCTTGAACCTTCCCTCGCGACGCAGAAAATTCGGGTCGAGCGGGGGCGAAAGCAATCCGACCGGCGTGTTTCCGTCTTGCAGAAAATTGCGGCGCAAGCCCGTTGGCCCGGACGGCGATGCCATGATCGGCAAGCACTACAATCGCCGCAGTATTTGGCCGCCCGCCACCGGCGCGCCGGTCCGACTCAGCCGGCAGGTATGGTTTTGCTAAAGCTTGATAAACCGGTGATTGGGGTTTTGCAACGTGTCGCCGACGCTACGCTGCGTAAGCTTGCAACTCTTGCAAGTATCTCAGCCTCAAGACGCAAACGTCCCGCATCGGGGATGCCTCAATTTTCTAAAAAACGTGACCTGCTTCCCGATTTTCGGATCGTTCTGAGCAGGAATTTTCCAATTATGATCCCGTTGACGGGAGAAGGAGAGTTCCATGAAGAAGTCAAAGTTTTCGGAGGCGCAGATCGCCTTCATCCTGCGTCAGGCCGATGAGGGAGCACCCGTTGC
>NZ_JAIVMF010000029.1 GCF_020176715.1 Stappia stellulata
AGACGGTAAGGCGGGCACCTTGGTGCGGGTTGTTCATCCTTCGGGATCCTCGGCTGGAGTTTGGCGATTGCAGCCTAACCCCGAACCGGGTGAACAACCTCCTGAGACTTCACAGCTAGTCTACCGCGCGGGTGAAGCTGCCGAGGCCGGTGTCGTTCAGGAATTCGACCTGCATCGAGGCGGGCTCGCCGGAGAGATCGAAGGTCACGGTCGAGCGCGAGCCGTAGGGCCGTTCCTCGTTGAACACCGGAAAGACGAAACTGTTGCCCGACCAGTGGGTCAGGTCGAAGGTCTGGCCGGAGGGGCCGAGCGTGAGCACCAGGGCGTCTTCCACCAGATCGACCTGCGCCTCGCCGAAATAGGCGCTTACATATCGGCCGACGAGGTCCGAAAGCGGGGCGGAGGCCTCCGGGCTGGCCGGCGGCGTCTTGCCGACGGTGCTTCCGGCCGGCGCGTTCAGCGCCTGCGCCTCGAACAGGCCGCGATAACCGCCAGCCCAGTCGCGGGTGACATCGCCGTTGATCGCGAGATCCATGAACTCGGCGCTGACCGCTTCCACCGCGCCGACGCCGGATCCGTTGGAGAGAACGACAATGCCGAGGTCATGCGCCGGCGACATCATGTAGTTGGTTCCCGTTCCGAGCACGAACATGCCCGAATGGCTGAGCATCACGCTGCCGTCACCGGAGACGCCGACGCCGGTCCCGAAGCCGTAGAAGGACGGCAGGCGGTCGGCGGTGTCCGACCGGCCGGAGACAACCTGCGGCGACAGGGCGGGCAGGAGCGCAGTGTCCTTGATGACGGTCTTTCCCTCGTGGCGGCCGTTGGCCAGCACCATGGCCATCCAGCGCGCCATGTCGCGCGCGGTGCTGCTGACCCCGCCCGCCGGCGACTGGGCGTCGGGCCGGCGCCGCTGCAGGTCGCGAAAGGCGCCATCGACATAGGCATGGCCCAACGCCCGGTTGTCGCGCGCCAGATAATCCTCAAACCGCGAGCTGGTCCGGGTCATTCCGAGCGGCGCGTAAAGCGCCTGTTCCGACAGTCTCGCCCAGTCGGTGCCGGCTGCGACCGCCACGGCTTCGGCTGCCGTCGTCAGTCCGAAGTTGGTATAGGCATAGCTGTCGCGATAGGCGTTCAGCGGCAGTTGCGCCAGCCGCTCCAGGATCTCGCGCCGGGAAAAGCCGATGGTTTCCAGATCGTCGCCCGCATGGTCGGGAAGCCCCGAGCGGTGGGCGAACAGATCGCCGATGGTCACATGGCTGCCGACCCAGGGATCCGACAGCGTGAACCAGGGAAGATGCCGGACGACCGGCGTGTCCCATGACACGACGCCCTCGCCCACCTGCTGCGCCACGACGCTTGCCGCCACAGACTTCGACAGCGAGGCAATCTGGAACACCGTGTCGGCGTCGACCTTGCCCGGCTTGCCAAGCTCGCGCAGGCCATAGCCCTGGGCAAACACGGTCTTGCCCTGGTGCACGACCGCGACGGCCAGACCGGGAAGCCCGAACTCGGCCAGCGTGCGGCGCGCCAGCACGTCGAGCCCGTCGATCGCCGCCTGAATGCGCGCCTCACCGGCTTGCGGCCCGGCCTGCGCGTCGGCCGACTGGGCATGAACGGCAGGCGTCACCGCCATCGCCAGCACGACGGCGACCAAACGCCCGACAGACGTCCGGCGGCGAAACAGGGAAATTGGCATACTCAAAACTCCAGAAGGTCAAGGTCCTCACCCAGCGTCTTGCGGGCGATGTCGACAACACTCAGGTGGTGGGTGAAAAGGATCGGCTGCACCGTCTGCGACAGCTCGGCGAGCGCGTCGATCCCGGCCGCCGTGCGCGTGTCGTCGAAGGTCTGGAACAGGTCGTCGCCGATGAAGGGCGCGGCTTCCGCCCTTGCCGAATAGTCGGCCAGAAACGCCAGGCGCAGCGCCAGATAGAGCTGGTCGCGCGAGCCTTCGCTCATTGCCGTGACCGGCACCTGGCTGCCGTCGGGACGGCAGGCGACCAGATGGGCGCGGTCGTCGTCGTCGAAGACCTGCGCCAATGTCGCGAAGGATCCGCCGGTCAGACGCTTCAGGATCGCGCCCGCGCGCGCCATCACCGGATCGCTCGTCTGCGCCCGATGATGCTCCATCGCCGTCGACAACAGGCCCTCGGCCAGTTTCAGCACCATCCATTCGCGACCGAGCGTCATCATCTCGTTTTCCGCCGCAAGCTTGCGGAAGGCCGCCCGCTCGACGCCGTCGCCGCGCTCCAGCCGCGCGCGCTCGGCCTTTTTTGCCTCAAGCGCATGGAAGGCCGCGTTGAGCGTCTCGGTCTGGGCCGCCTCCTCCCGCTCCAGCACGTCGAGATCGACGGAGGTGGCCTCGGCGTCGAAGCCCGCAAGCTCCGCCTCGACCTCCGCGCGACTTTCCCCCCGGGCCATATGGGCAAAGCGGCCAAGGGCCGTCTCCAGCGCCTCCCGCTCGGCATCGCGCCGGTCGAGGCGCATCGCCAGCGCCGCGAGATCGCCGTCGCGCAAGGTCTGGGGAAGATGCGAAAGCAGCTCCGCCAGCGCACTGTCCGCAGCCTCAAGCGCCTCGGCGCAGGCCGTGGATCGAGCGCGCGCGTCCCGCGCCTGCGTTTCCGCGCTGTCGCGACGCGTCTCGCTCGCCTGCGCCGCCTCCAGCCGCTTGTGCAGCTCATCCGCCGCCGCATCGGGAGCGTGATCGGCAAGGTCCAGCGCGATCCCCTCGACCAGCGCGGCGAGTGCCGCATCGAAGCCGGCGTTGTCGCGCCGCATCCCGTGCACGCGCCGGGCATCGGCGTCACGCGCCTTCAGCCTTTCCGGCAGCTCGCGCCAGAGCGAAACCGCAGCAGCAGCCGCCTCAAGGCCGGTTCCGGGCGGCAGGCCGATGCCCTGAAGGTCGGCATCGAATGTCCCGCGCCAGGCGGTCAGGGCATCGAGGTTTTCCGCCGCCCGGCGTTCCAGATCGGTCAGCCGTTCCTGCGCGTCCTGACGGCGGGCGGCCAGCATGCGCCCCTCGCCCCATGCTTTCTCGCGCGCGGCAAACGCCTGTTCGACAAGCCGGACCAGTGCGTCCAGCGGCATCGCCCCCGGATCGGCGATCTCCAGCTCCCGCGCAATCGCCTCCAACGGAGCGCGGATGCTGCGGGCGTTGTCGTGCAGCCCGGCGATTTCGTCGGCGAGCAGATTGGCCCGTTCGAGGTCGTCGCGCGCGGCCTCCACGCCGTGGCGCCAGACGATCATCTCGCCGGGCGCCAGCGGCTCGACGCCGGCAGCCCGAAACAGGCCCAGATAGGAAGCCCTCGCCTCCCGATAGTCGGCGAGCATCCGCTCACGCTCGGCAGCGCCGCTCGTCCTGTCCGCCACAAGCCCGGCCCGGCGCTGGCTCATATCGGCATGACGCGAGACGCGGTCGGCCTCGCTGGCCGCGCGGTCGGCCAGACGGTCGGCTTCCAGCACGAGGGTCCTGTGCCGCTCGACAGCCGCCGACCGTTCCTCGTCGCTCGCGCCTGGCGCCTGCGCGAGCAGGCTCGTCAGCGCCGCGTCGCGCAAGTCGCGCGCCTCGGCAATGGCAGCCGGTGTCGGCACGTCGCCGGCTCGCTCCGTCTCTGCGATCTGCGCGTCGAGCCGTGCGAGTTCCTCCGCCAGTCGGCGAGCGCCCTCGTCGTGCCGGCGCAGCGCGTCCTCCAAGGCCGCAAGCCGCGCCCGGTGCTCGCTGAGTGTCTCAACCGACGGCAGCGCGACATCCGCCAGCGCAGCAACGTCGGCAACCGGGGGAGACAGCCTTGCGCCCGCCTCCCGCGCCCGGCGCGCGGCGGTACGATGGCGCTCCTCCAGATCCGGCAGGGTCTCGAGCGCCCGGATATCGGGCGCAAGCGCGTCGAAGCGCGCGGCAAGCGGGGCGGGATCGGACAAGGTCTCCCGACCGGGCGTCCCGGAGAATTTCGCGAGAGCGCGCCGCTGCTCGGCAATGTCCTGGGCAAGCTGATCGCGCCGCGCGAGCAGCAGCCGTCCGCGTTCGATGCCGTCGCCGACGGTCGCCAGCGTCGCGTCGCTCGGCTGACGGGCGCCGAGGCTCTCGCTGTCGGTCGGCAAGGCCCCGAGCCCGAGACGGCGCAAGAGCGCGGCCAGATCCTGTGTCTGCTCATCCGCCTGGGCCTGCACCCGGGGAATGTCCTTGCGCCGCTCGCGATAGGCTCCCGTCTGGGCGAAAAGCCCAGTGACCGCCTCGGCCTTCGCCAGGAGCGCCCGGTCGGGGGCGATCCCGTCCCGCGCGCGCTCCGCGTCTTGCAGCGCCTCCGTCGCGGCGCGATGCGCGGTGCGCGCGCGGTCCCGGGCGTCAAGCCGGTCCCGCAGCGACCGACCGAACCCCGTCGCCACGGCGTCGAGATCGGCGAAATCGCCAAGCGTGCGCTCGTGTTCGCGCACCTCGGCCAGGAGCTTGTCGAACTGGTCGAGCTGCTGCAGCCGCGCCTGCCGCTTGCGAAGCTCGGTCAAGGCCGTGCGCGCTTCGTCGACCTCCGCCTCGCTGGCGGCAATCGCCTCGTTGATCGCCTTCCAGTCGCTGGCCCGCAGGCGATGGTCGCGTTCGTCCACCCGCGCCTCGTCATAGGCCGCCAGCGCCTGATAGAAGAGACGCTCCTTCGCCGCGCGCGGCGTGAAGATCCTGTCGGCTTCGGAGGCGAGTGTCGCGCGCAAGTCGCGCAAGCCGCCAAGGCCGGAGGCGGCGGCAAGCAGCAGGCCGTCCTCGCCTCCCTCTCCGGAGATCATCGCCCGCGCACCGTCCTGCAGGCGCTGCGAATTCAGGCCGAAACTGCGCTCGAAGACATCCTGCGTCAGCCCGCCCAGAAAGGGCGCCAGCGCATCGTCGCGCAGCGGCGTCTCAGCCTCCTCGTCGGCGAGCAGGGTGTTCTTGTTGCCGCGCCTGCGACGGAAGGCGATCGTCTCGCCGGCCCGGTTGCGCAGGGTCGCGGCGACGCGAAGGCTCGGGCCCGGATGCAGGAAATCGTAGCGGTTCACATCCTCGCCATCCGCGGTCTTGCGCTTGTTTGAAAAGCCGAACAGCAGGTCGGACAAGGCTGCGAGCGCGGAGCTCTTGCCCGCCTCGTTCGGTCCGTAGACGAGATGCAGCCGGGCATCGGCGCGAAAACGGAAGGTGACATCGGTCAGATTGCCGTAGCGCAGGAAATGAAGCCGCTCAAAGCGCATCAGCGGCCCCGCCCCGAAATGCGCTCGGCGAGCACGGCCTTCGCCTCCTGGATCAGCGTGTCGAGGTCCTCGCCGAAGGGCCGCGCCGGATCGAGCGCGCCATTGGGGATCTTGCGTCCCAGCTCGGCCAGATTGGCACTCGCGGCCGCCCCGAGATCCGGATCGCGGGCCGCCGCCTCCAAGAGGGCGGCAATGTCGAGGCTGCTGTCGGCGAGCGGCGACGGGGCCCGGCCGGGCGCATCGGCGACGTCGAGCTCCAGCTTCTCCAGCCAGACGTCCTGCCCGACCCGGTCAAGCGCGGCCTGAACCTCGTCTGCCAGCTGGCTGCGGTTTGCCAGCAACCAGGGGCGCAGCTCCGAGTATCCATGCAGCCGCAGGCGCAGCGCGACCGGACGCCCCCGCGCCATCCGCGCCAGCGGCGCCAGCCCGTCTTCCACGGTGGCGAGCAGACCCGGGAGATCCTCGCACGCGCCGATGTCGAGCTCGAGACGCTCGAAGCGCGCCTCGTCGACGATCAGCCGCTCAAGGCCTGAAACCCTGCCGTCCTCGACGGTGACGAGCACCGCGCCCTTTTCGCCGGTCTCGCGGCTGTTGCGGCCTTGCAGGTTGCCGGGAAAGACGACCGGCGGATCGCGGTTCACCACCTCATACTGGTGGACATGGCCCAGAGCCCAGTAATCGTAGCCCTTGGCGGTCAGATCCTCCAGCGAACAGGGCGCATAGTCGGCATGGGGCGGACGCCCGGTCAGCGAGGTGTGAAGAACGCCGATGTTGACCTTGCCCGCAACCGGCGGCGGATAGGCGCGCGCCAGATTTTCAGCCACATGGCGGTCGGCGAAACTCTGGCCGTGCAGGACGACGCCGAGCTCTTCAAGCGCATGGCTTTCCGGCTTGCGGGTGCCGAAGGAGCGCACATTGTCCGGCAGGGAGATGCTCTTGGTGACGACGCTCTCCGCGTCATGATTGCCGCGCAGCACGAAGACCGGAACGCCGGCGCGGTCGAGGCGCGCGATCTCGCGGTTGAAGAACAGGCCGACGGAATTGTCCTGCCATTCGCCATCGTAGATGTCGCCGGCGATCACCAGGAAGTCCGCCTTGCGCTCCAGCGTGCGCGTCACCAGCACCGTGAAGGCATTGCGCGTGGCATCGGCGAAGCGGTCGGCCACCGCAGGATCCTTCAGGCTCAGGCCCCGAAACGGGCTGCCGAGATGCAGGTCGGCCGCATGGACAAAGGAAAAGGACGCCAAAAAACAGTTCCGTTGCAAGAGGTCGGTCAATCGCTCCGGAGAATCGCTCCTCCGGCCGATTTTCAGGTTAGAGCATGCGACTGCCGGGTGAAACGGCGCTTGCGTGCCACCCGGGTTCACGATCGCCGGCGCGCGCGTTTCTTTCCGTCGGGAAGACGCCGGGGACGGCGGGCAAGGCCGTGCTCGGTCTTCGCCCACGCATGCGGCCGGCGCACGAGATCGACAACGGCGGCATAGAAGGCCAGGCTCTGGGCGAGCCAGTAGAAGGGAATGAACAGCAGGTCGACGAAGGGCGGCCAATGGCCCCGCGCCCTTGCGCCGGCGAAGGCGAGGACAGTCATGCTGCCATAGGCGAGCGCGACGCTCGTGCCGGCGAGCGACAGGGTCACATTCGCCTGCCAGCTTGCATTGAAGGGGACCGGCGAGATCCCCGACCCATAGGCCAGAAGCACCCCCAGGAAGATCGGATGCGCGGCAAGCGTGACGACCATGGAGACCAGATACACGAGCAGGACGACGGTCTTTGTCCGGCGCAATTCGCCGGCAAGCGCCAGAGGATCGCGCAGGGTTACCAGCAGGGTCTGCAGCCACCCCTTCAGCCAGCGCGTCCGCTGCTTGTGCCAGGCGCTCCAGTTAAGCGGCGCCTCCTCGAAGGTCGTCGAGGCAAGGGTCTGCAGCTCGTAGCCGGCGCGGCTCAGGCGCAGGGACAGATCGGCATCTTCCGTCACATTGTAGGGATCCCAGCCGCCGACGGCCTCAAGTGCCGAGCGACGGAAGTGATTTGACGTGCCGCCAAGCGGAAACGGCCAGCCTCTTGCCGAAAGCCACGGCAGCAGGCAGTCGAACAGGCCGGCATACTCGAGGCGAAACTGGCGGGCGAAGATGCGGTGGCTGCCGTGGTCGATCGCCAGATGCGCCTGCAGGCCCGCCACCCGCGGCGAAACCTCGCAAAAGCGCGCCGAGGCAAGACGCAACTGGTCCGGTTCCGGCCGGTCCTCGCCGTCATAGACGGCAATCAGTTCGCCTCGCGCAACCGCGAGGCCATGGCACAAGGCCCTGGGTTTCGTCCGCGGTGCGCCTGCGGGCAAGACCACGGTTCGCATATGCGCCATCAGCAGCGGCTGAAGGGCCGCGCGGGTTTCATGGTCATCTTCCTCAAGCAGGAAGAGGATCTCCAGCCGCTGGCGCGGATAGTCCAGCGCATCGAGGGCCGCCACCAGGACGGGCGCCACCCGGGCCTCCCGGTAGAGCGGCACCAGCACGCTGTAGAAGGGCGGCGGGCCGGCCGGCGGCGCCCGTGCCGGCAACCGGCTGCGGCAGCCGGCGGCACCCGCCATCATCCGCGCCGCGCCGGGGATCATCCCCAGAAGCGTGACAATGACCGAAAGTCCGACCACCGCCTGGCCCGGCGTCAGCAGCAGCCCGCCGGCGAATGCCGCAAGCATGGCACAGACGACGGCGGCCTGCCCCATGAGCATCGTCTGGCGGGCGCTGACGTGTGCGCGCTCCACGCACAGGCGCCGCCCCGGATCGGCCGCGGCAATCGCCCGCGACAGCGCGCGCGGACTGGCGATGCGGATCCGCTCGCGCATGGCCGGAAAGCGTCGCAGATAGTCCTGGAATTCGGCGAAACTCTCGGGCGCGGGCGCAACCGCAAACAGCATCTCGCCGGCTTCCGAGCGGCCGACGGGAAGCGGCCCGCCCGTCTCGGGCGGCGGCGGAAACCGCGGATTGTGGCGGGAAACGAAACTGCCCTCCGACAGGAAGCCAAGACCGGTTGCCTCCGCAAAGGCGCAATAATAGGCCTCCTGCGTCACCAGTCCCCGTTCAAGCAGGAGCCGGACCGGCGAGATCGCCATGACCCGCGCTTCCCGGAAAACCGCCCGCAACACGCCGTCGCTCAATCCCCGGCTGCGCAGCACGGAGATATCCGCCCCAAGAACCGACGTGCGTCCAGGAGCGTCGCCCTTTCGACGGACGGGCCGGCCCGCCGAACGGCTGGACGGAGCCTCCCGCACGTAGGATACTGGCGGCAGGTCGGTCGGCTCCTGCACGGCCCGGCGCCGGACGCCCGGAAACGCCAAACTCTCAAACGACCGGAAACCGGGAGGACGCAATGGTGGTTCGAACATGCCTTGCGCTTCACAAATCGATTGACCGGAGCAGGCACCCGACATCCGCCGCGCCACCTGAGCAAAAGTGATGAGTGTCCGTTGCCAGACCACCAAATTTTGACGGTAAAAATGCCAGTTGCATTTGACAGCAAGCACAACCTCATTGCAAGCATGGCGATAGCCGTCGCCTGCGCATTCCTTGCGATTGGCTCGGGACCCACGCGTGCGGTCGCGCAACAACTATCGGAGCCGCCGTCGGCGAGCGACGTTCCCGTGCCCAATTTCTGGGATCCGCGCGGGGCGGGCGATCGGCCGACCGCCACTCCGGAAACCATCCGCTTTCTGGCCAGCGACGATTTTCCGCCGTTTTCCTTCCGCGACGGGACGGGACGGCTGACCGGCTTCAACATCGATCTGGCGCGGGCACTGTGCGAGGAACTCGACAGCGCGTGCTCCCTACGCATCAAGTCCTTCGACGCGCTGGTGCCGGCGCTGGTGCGCGAGGAAGGCGACGCCATCATCGCCGGGCTCGCGACCACCGAGGCCAATGCGAAGACGCTGCTGTTCTCGGACCCCTACCTGCGTCTGCCGGCGCGTTTCGCGGTGTTGACCGGAACCGAGATCGACGTCACGCCGGAAGGCCTCGCCGACAAACGCATCTCGGTGACCGGGGGAACGGTGCACGAGGCCTTCCTGAAACGCTATTTCGGCGAAGCGGAGATCAAGACCTACACGAGCGAAACCGAGGCGCGGGCAGCACTCGGCACGGAAGAGGTCGACGTCCATTTCGGCGACGGGCTGTCGCTGTCGTTCTGGCTGAACGGCGAGACCTCGGCGGACTGCTGCGCCTTCGCCGGCGGCCCCTGGCTGGAGCCCGGCTATTTCGACCACAGCCTGACCATCGCGTTCCGGCTGGAAGACACCTTCCGCCAGGAAGCGGTCAATCACGCGCTTTACCGCTTGCAGCAGAACGGCACCTATTCCGAGCTCTATCTACGCTACTTCCCTGTCAGCTTTTACTGACCCCTGCCCGGTGCTCTCGACCGCCCGATCCGCCGCGGGGCGGCGAAACGGCAAAGCGAGGCTCCAGAGATAGCCGGCCGGCTCCGGCGTCTGGTATTCGGCAAGCCCGATGGTCATCCCCGTATGGCCCTCGCGCGGCTGGTCGACATAGGTGCGAAACAGCCGGTCCCAGATCGACAGGTTAAAGCCGTAGTTGGAATCCGTCTCGCTGCGGATGACCGAATGATGCACACGGTGCATGTCCGGGGTCACGACCAGAAGCCGCAGTCCCCGGTCGAGCCAGCCGGGAAGGCGCACGTTGGCATGATTGAACATCGCCGCGCCGTTGAGCACGACCTCGAACACCAGAACCGCGAGGACGGGAATGCCGAAGGCGACCACGACCGCCGCCTTCCACGCCATGGAGATCAGGATCTCGAGCGGGTGAAACCGAAGCGCGGTGGTCACGTCGATGTCGCGGTCCGCATGATGCATCTTGTGAATGCGCCACAAGAGCGGGATCTTGTGCGAGGCCCAGTGCTCCGCCCAGACGGCGAAATCCAGGATCACGAAGCCGAGCACGGCGGCAATCCAGACCGGCATGCCGGCCATGGCAAAGAGGCCGTATCCGCCCTCGCTCGCCCAGAGCGCAATCCCGACGGCCGCCATCGGAAACACGATGCGCAAAACGGCCGTATCGGTGGCGACGATCGCGAGGTTGGTCAGCCACCTGCGGCCGCGCCCGAGCGTCAGCTCGCGGCGTGGCAGGAAAAGCTCGAACGCCGCCATCGCCGCGAAAATCCCGAAAAACAGCAGGAGCCTGATTGTCGCTTCGTCCACGGTTGACCCTCATTGACCAAGTTTGCGCGGCGCGGACACTGGGACAAGTCCCCGGCGCCGCTGATCCCGCTTGAACCATACTCTCCCGCGTGACATAGGCGAGCAACGTTCTCGTCAAGTTTTCGCGACCAAAGGCCACATATGACCGACCTGCTCTGGACCCTTCCCGAGGCCGATACGCCGGAGACGCCCGTGCTCCTGCTGGCGCATGGTGCCGGTGCGGCGATGGATTCCGGCTTCATGCACCGCTTCGCCGGACATGCCGCGACACACGGGCTCGCCGTCGCGCGCTTCGAATTCGCCTATATGGCCAGACGCCGGGTCGACGGCCGCAAGCGCCCGCCCCCGCGCGCCGACAAGCTGACCGGCGAATTCCAGACCGCGCTTCAGGCCGTGCTCGACCAGCGCAAGGGACCGGTGCTGATCGGCGGCAAGTCGATGGGCGGCCGCGTCGCCGCCATGCTTTCCGGCGCCACATCGCTTCCAAAGCGCGTAACGGGCGTCGTCTGCCTCGGCTATCCGTTCCATCCGCCCGCGAAACCCGACGACTGGCGGCTGGAACCGCTGGAGAGCGCCCGGCGCCCGGTGCTCATTGCACAGGGAACCCGCGACGCCTTCGGCAACACGGCCGACCTGGAGACCGTCGCGCTGCCCGCCCATGTGCGCGTGATCTGGATGGAAGACGGCAACCACGATCTCGCTCCGCGCGGCGCATCGCCGGCGACCTGGGACGGCAATCTCGCCGAAGCGGCAACGGCAACCGCGGAGTTCGCCCGCGCAAACTTCGGCTGACAAGCTCGCAGACCGGTTCCGGCGGCTATTCCGCCGGGACGTTGCGCACCAGCGGCGGCTCGCCGTCCGAAGAGGGATCGTCCTCGCCGGAAACGCGGAACAGCCGCGACAGGTCCGCGCCGATACCCATCAAGGCCGGCACCAGCACCAGCACCAGCACCGTCGCCGTCGACAGGCCGAAGACGATGGTGATCGCCATCGGCATCAGGAACTGCGCCTGAAGGCTTTTCTCGAACAAGAGCGGCAGCAACCCGCCGATGGTGGTGAGCGAGGTGAGCAGCACCGCGCGCAGACGGTCCTGGGCGGAGGCGATCGCGGCCTGCTCGATGGTCTCCCCGTCCTTGCGGCGCTCGTCGAAGCGCGCCACCAGAATGATGGAGTTGTTGACCAGAATGCCCGACAGACCGAGCAATCCGATCAGGCTCAGGATCGTCAGGTCGAAGCCGAGCAGATAGTGCCCGGTCACCGCCCCGACCACGCCGAAGGGAATGATCGACATCACCGCAAGCGGCGTGAAATAGCTGGCGAAGATCGCGGCCAGGATCAGATAGATCGCCGCAAGAGCTGCGACGGTGCCGATCTGAAGATCGGCGAAGGCGCCTTTTCGCTCTTCCTCCCGGCCCGAGAACTTGTAGTCGATGCCAAAGCGGTCGGTGATCGCCTGGATCTTCCCGTCGCTCAGGTCCTCGACAATCTGGATGTTCGAGGTCACCTCGCGGTCGACATCTGCCGAGACGCCGACCGTGATGCGCCCGTCGAGGCGCTGGATCACGGAGAAGCCCTGCCGGTCGTCGAGCGTGACCACCTCCAGGAGCGGAACGAATTCGCCGCTCGGCGCCTTGAGCATCAGGTTGCGCAAGGCCCCGCCCCCAGACCCGGTGAGATCCTGAAGCACGCGGATGGTGACCTCTTCCTCGCCCTGCGCGAAGCGGCGGGGAATCGAGCCTTCGAGCGCGCTGCGGATCTGGCGGGCGGCGTTTTCCACGGTGAAGCCGAGCGCCTTGCCGCGCGGGCTGAGTTCGATCACCAGTTCCGGCTTGCCGTAGGGCAGGTCATCGGCCACGCCGTCGACCCCCGGATAGCTCGTCAACAGCTCCTGCACCTCCAGCGAGGCCGCTTTCAACTGGGCCGGGTTGTCGCCCTGCAGCAGGATGTCGAGATCCCGTCCGGGAGGGCCGCCGCGCCGCTCGAACACCGCCACACGCTTGGTGCCGGGAATGTCGGGCAGCGCCTGGCGCCACGCCCGCACGATTTCAGGCGTGCGCGTGGTGCGCGCCTCCGACGCGGTGAGCTGGACATCGATGCTCGCGACATTGCGGCCACGGTTGTTGCCCGACTGGCCGAGCGTCGCATAGGAGGCGACGATCAGCTTTTCGTCGGTTCCGGCCGTCAGCCGGCGTTCCGCCTCGCGCAGCGCGTTCTCGATCCGCAGGAGTCCGGCCTCGGATTCCTCAAGCGAAATCCCGGCGTTGAAGGAGATCGACGCACGAATGTTTTCCGCTTCCGGCGAAGGGAAGAAGACGAAGCCGACCCGGTCGCCGCGCACCATGCCGATGGTGAGCAGCAGCGTCGCGATGGCAACCGAGATGGTGACATAGCGCCAGCGGTAGGCGAGCGTGACGAAGCCGCGGAACGGAACGTCGCGCACCCAGCCGAAGCCGGCATCGAAATTGCGGCGAAACCAGCCCGGACGCTCATCGAAGGTCTGCCGCCCGCGCATGCGGCGCAGCACCAGAAACAGGAACTCGAAGGCGGCGGCAACGGCAAAGGCCAACACCAGCACCACGGCATCGAAGGCGAACTGGCCGAGCGCCTCGCGCCCGCCGCGCGCCGGATCGGCGATCCAGTCGAGCCAGGGCGGGACGGAGAGGTCCTCGCGTCCGGCCAGCGCGATGACGAAGAGCGGCGGCGCGCCGGCCAGGATCACCACGCGCCACCAGCTCCACGACGGCACCCGCGACAGCGAATGCGCAAGATGGCCCGGAAGCACGAAGAAACACTCGACGATGCTGGCGATCACGACGGCGACCACCACGAGCGGCAGGGCGCCCATGATCTGGCCGATGGTGTCCTGGATCAGCATGATCGGCAGGAAGGCGGCGATCGTCGTCGAACTGGCCGCGATGATCGGCCAGAGCATGCGTCCGGCGCCCTCTTCCGCCGCCTGATACGGGCTGTCGCCCATAGCGGTGCGGGTGGCCGTATGCTCGCCGACGACGATGGCATCGTCGACGATGATGCCGAGCGTCATGATCAGTGCGAAGAGCGAGATCATGTTGATGGTCTGTCCACTGACCCACATGATGCCGACGGTCGCCAGGATCGCCACCGGAATGCCGGCCGCCACCCACAGCGCGATGCGGGCGTTGAGGAAGGCAAACAGCACGATCACCACAAGCAGCAGACCGCTCAGACCGTTCTCGATCAGGATCATGATGCGCTGGTTGAGACTGTCGGCGCGCACCTCGTATTTGACCAGTTCCAGCGAGCTCGGCAGCTTCGGCGCGACCTCGGTCAGATACTGGTCGAGGATCGCGTTGACCTTGAGCTGATCGGCCTTGGCGGAGCGCTGCACGGTGAGTTCGACCGCGCGCACGCCGTCGGAGAAGCCGAGCACCTGATCATCGTCGAACTGCTTGGAAACCTCGGCGATGTCGCGCAGCTGGACCTTCTCGCCGGTCGGGAAGGACTTGACCGTGATCCGGCTGATCGCCTCGGGCGAATCCGTGTCGGCCACGGCGCGCACCTGGCGCTCCACGCCGCCCTTGAGGTCGCCCGACGGCAGGTCGCGCGTGTTGGCGGCGACCCGGTCGGAGATGTCGGCAACCGTCAGGTCGAGACGGCGCAGCTCGCGTTCCGGCACCCGCACCACATATTCGGTGTCGCGGAAGCCGGAGAAGGTCACCTTGTCGACGCCCCGGTCGATCAGGTCGTCGCGGATCTGGCGGGCGTAGCTCTTGAGCGCGTCCTCCGAAAACGGTCCGCGCAGCGCGACCCGCGCCACCCGGTCGAACCAGCTCGACAGCGACACGACCGGCGTTTCGCTGTCCTCGGGCAAGGTGGTGACGCCGGCAATCGCCTGATCGACGTCGGAGAGCGCCCGTTGCATGTTGGCGCCTTCCAGGAACTCCAGCCTGACGCTCGCCGATCCCTCGCGGGCGTAGGAGCGCATCTCGTCGACATTGTCGATGAAGCGCAGTTCCGGCTCGATCGCCTGCAGAATGTTCTTTTCAACGTCCTCCGCGCTGGCACCAGGCCAGGACACCGAGACCGAGATCGTGTTCACCACGATCTGCGGAAAGAACTCGGTGTTGAGCTTGGCGATGCCGAAGACCCCGAACAGGATCATCAGCGCCATCACCAGATTGGCGGCATTGGGATGACGCAGGAAGTGCCCGATCAGCGTCGTGGGCTTGAACTGGGGCGCGCGCATGGGTCAGCGCGTCCCTTGCGAAGCATCGCCCGAGGCGGCTGGCGCGGCCGGGGTTTGCGCTTCGGGTTCGGACGGCGCCTTTGGTTCCGCCACGCGCACGCCCTCGCCGGCCTCGTCGAGACGGGTGACGATCAGCGTGTCGCCGGAGGCAAGGTCGCCCTCCACGATCAGATGGGTGCCGTCGAAGGCGACGGGGCGGACGTCCCGGCGCACCGTGCGTCCGTCCACCATGACATAGACGTGGTCGGTGCCGTAAAGGGCTGCCTCGGGAATGCGGGCGCTGTTTTCATAGGTCCTGTCGGCGACGCGTACCTCGACAAAGGCGCCGGGGCGCAGCGCCGGCTGGTCCGGCGTCACGCGAACGCTGGCAAAGGCATCGATCCCGCCGCGCGCCAGCGCCACATCCGCCCCGACGCGAACGATCTCGCCCTCGTAGCGCACCGGCTCGCCGCCGATGTACCACAGCACCTCGACCGGACGGCCGATGACCTTGCCGCCGCCGGCGAGAATGCGGCCGTATTGATTGTCGGACAGGGTGAGCCGCACCTCGAGCGCATTGCGGTCGTAAAGCGCGGCAATCACGTCATTGACGTTGACCAGCCGGCCGACGGCGGCGTTCTCCTCGCGCACGACCGCATCGAACGGCGCCTTGAGCACGGTGTCGGAGAGGTTTTTCTCCGCCTGCGCCAACCGCCATTCCAGCCGCTCGATCGCGGCCTCCTGCTGATCGACGCGCGCCCGCTCAACCGCGAGCGCATTGCGGCGCTGGTCGACGGCCTGCTTGCGCTGCGAGACGATCAGGCTGCGTTCGTCGACGGTGCGCTCTGTCACGGCGCCGCTTTCGCGCAGCTGCGAGGCGCGGTCCAGATCGCGCTCGGCGAAGGCCAGTTGCTCCCGCGCGCGTTCCACGTTGCCCTCCTCGGTGGCGACCCGTCCCCGGGCCTCCACAAGGCCGGCGCGCGCTTCGGTCAAGTTCGCCCGCGCCTCGGTCACCGCGCCGCGGTACTGGAAGGGGTCGATCTCGACAAGCTCCGCGCCGGCATCCAGCGTCGCGCCGGCTTCCAGATCGGGATTGACGCGGATGATCTCGCCGGCAACCAGCGCCCTGAGGTCGGCGGTACGCGCCGCGCGGATTTCGCCATAGAGATTGAGCGTCGGCGCATGGTCGCGGATCTCGACCGGCGCGGTCGT
The DNA here is from genome assembly GCF_020176715.1 of Stappia stellulata. GTDB lineage: Bacteria > Pseudomonadota > Alphaproteobacteria > Rhizobiales > Stappiaceae > Stappia. The sequence goes on from NZ_JAIVMF010000029.1 coordinate 15,834, forward strand.
CACGGTGTAGACGACCTCGCGCACCTGACGCGTCGGTACGTCGGCCTTGGTGAGGATCAGCCGCTGCATGCCCTCGTAGGACGCATAAAGGATGACGCCGGCCAGAAGCGTCTGAAGCAGGAGCTTGCCGACAAGAATGGCACGCCGCGTCCGCGGCCGGTCCGCGTCCGGCGTATGGAACGCGACATCCGACCGCTTGCGGTCGGCATCGTCCTCGATCGATTTCAGCATGACGTTCTTGTCCACTCGCCCGTCCATCTGCGCAGTCACATGACGTTATAGGTCGAAAACCGGCCAGCGGATTGCATGGGCACCGCACCACCCGCAAGGCCGCGCGACTATCGGAGCCAATCCGGTCGGACGCAAGCCGAAGAATGTATCAAAATGTGGCCGTGACAAGGGCCGCGGCGCAATCCCGCAAGCACTCCATGCGCCCGTCGAAGCAGCCAAACGCACATTTCTCAATCAGAACGGGAAACAACTTGATCCATATCAAGTCGCATGCTCCGGGACCATGCCCAGATCATTGTGCTCCAGTCACACCAAGGAGACCAGGCAGATGACCGAGAGAAAAGGCAAAGGCTCCGCAGAGGATGCGACACCCGGCCGGACGGAAAAGCCGGGCAAGGCCGGCGACGACACCAGCCGGGGCTGGATGAACCCGGTCGGTCCCGACCCCGAACTCTATCCCGATCCGAGCCCCGAGCCGGAGGACCCGCCGGCAAGCGGAACGCCGCCAGTGGCGTCCGAACCGGCGAATGTCGGATCCGGCACTGCCAATGTCGGGTCCGGGACCGCCAACGTCGGGTCGGATAGCGCGGATGTCGGCTCCGGCACCGCAAAGACGCCGAAGCAAAACTGAGGCGCGCGCCTCAGACCTCGTCGGCGTCGTAGTGATAGTGGGTGTTGCAGAAGCGGCAGGTGACCTCGATGCGCCCGTCGACGGTCATGTCGTCGCGCTCTTCCTGCGAAAAGCCCTTCAACATGGCGCGGATGCGCGTGTCGGAACAGCGGCAACGGTCCGCGATCGGCTGCGGCGCGAAGATGCGCACGCCGCGCTCGTGGAACAGGCGGAACAGCATCCGCTCCGCCGTCATGTCGGGATCGCTCAGTTCGTCGTCGCGCACGGTTTCCATCAGCGCACGGGTCTCGCGCCAGGCGTCGTCTTCATCGACTTCGTGGAATTCCGCGTCCTCCGGCGCATCGCCGGGATGGAGATCGGGCTTGCGCATGCGCTCAGGCGCCTCGGGCAGGAACTGCGCCAATATGCCGCCGGCAATCCACGACCGGCGCGGCGCCGCGCCCGGCTCGCGGGTGAACACTTCGCCGACAGCAAGCCGCACCACCGTGGGGATCTGTTCGGACTGGGCGAAATACTGGTGCGCCACCTCTTCCAGCGACTTGCCGTCGAGCGCAACAATGCCCTGATAGCGGTTCATGGCCGCGCCCTGGTCGATGGTCATCGCCAGAGTTCCCTTGCCCAGAAGCGACGCCGGATCGGCCTCGCCGCGCGCCTGGGCGGCCGCCACGGCCTCCGCGTCGAATTGCGCGCAGGCACGCAACCCGTCCGGCGTGTCGAAATCCACGACCAGCATGGAGACCGGGCCGTCGGAGGTCGTCTGCAGGGTGAAGCGGCCATCGAACTTGAGCGACGTGCCGAGCAGCGTCACCAGCGTCGCCGCCTCGCCCAGAAGCCGGGACACCGGCTCTGGATAGGCGTGGCGCTGCAGAATCTGGTCGAGCACTGGCCCGAGCAGCACGGCGCGGCCGCGCGTGTCGAGCGGCTCGACCGCGAAGGGAAGAACGGCATCGCGCCCGGCCGGCTCGAGGCCCTGGCGGGTCAGTTCGTCTTGAACACTCATGCGTCCTGCAAGGCTCCGAAACACCAGGCCAGAATGCCCTTTTGCGCATGCAGGCGGTTTTCCGCCTCGTCGAACACCACGGAGCGGGGACCGTCCATGACCTCCGAGGTCACTTCCTCGCCGCGATGCGCCGGCAGGCAATGCATGAAGAGGGCTTCAGGATCGGCCTCGGCCATCAGCCGCTCGTTGACCTGATAGGGCTTCAGCAGATTGTGGCGGTCGCCATCATCGTCGCCCATCGACACCCAGCAGTCGGTGACGACGCAGTCCACGCCCTTCACCGCCTCGAAGGGATCGTCGGTCACGCGGATCTCCGCGCCGGCCGCGCGTGCGGCATCGACAAGCTCATGCGGGGGCGCAAGCTCGCCCGGCGTCGCGATGCGCAGCTCGAAGTCGAACTTCGCGGCCGCATGGACCCAGGAGGCCAACACATTGTTGCTGTCGCCCGTCCAGGCGACAGAGCGGCCGGAAATCCTGCCCTTCTTTTCCTCAAAGGTCAGCACGTCCGCCATGATCTGGCAGGGATGCGTGCGCTTGGTCAGCCCGTTGATGACCGGCACGGTGGCGTTTTGCGCCAGTTCCTGCACTGCGTCGTGATCGAGCATGCGGATCATGATCGCATCGACATAGCGCGACAGCACGCGGGCGGTGTCGGCGATGGTCTCGCCGCGGCCGAGCTGCATCTCGGCTCCGGTGAGCATCAGGGTCTCGCCGCCCAGTTCGCGCATGCCGACATCGAAGGAGATGCGCGTGCGCGTCGAGGGCTGCTCGAAGATCATCGCCAGCACGCGTCCGGCCAGCGGCCCGTCGCCGCTCACGCGCACGGGACCGCGCGCCTCCTTGATGCGGCGGCTGCCGTCGAGAATGACGCGCAACTCCTGCGCATCGACTTCGGTCAAGTCGAGAAAATGGCGTGGCTGCGCAGTCATCACTCGGCTGCTCCCCGTTTCAATTCGCTGTCCATGGCATCGGCGGCCGCATCGATCCGGCTGACCGCCTCTTCCAGTTCGTCCTCGGTGATCGTCAGCGGCGGCATGATGCGCAGCACGTTCTCGCCCGCGCCGACGGCCAGCACATTGTGATCGCGGAAGTGCCGCAGGACATCGACATTGGGCGCCCGGCACTTCAGCCCGAGCATCAGCCCCTTGCCGCGGATCTCCTCGAACACATCCGGATGGCGGTCGACCACGCCGGCAAGCTTCTGCTTCAGGAGCAGGCCCTTGCGCTGCACGCCGTCGAGAAAGCCGTCGGCCAGCACGACGTCCAGCACCGCATTGCCGACGGCCATGGCGAGCGGGTTACCGCCATAGGTCGTGCCATGGGTGCCGGCCACCATGCCATCGGCGGCCGCCTCGGTCGACAGGCAGGCGCCGAGCGGAAAGCCGCCGCCGATGCCCTTGGCAATCGCCATGATATCCGGAGTGATCCCGGCCCATTCATGCGCAAACAGCTTGCCCGTGCGCCCGACGCCGGTCTGCACCTCGTCGAAGATCAGCAGGATGCCGGCCTCGTCGCACAGCTCGCGCAGGCCGCGCAGGCACTCGGTCGGCAGCGGACGAATGCCGCCCTCGCCCTGGATCGGCTCGACCAGGATCGAGGCGGTATGCTCGTCGACGGCGGCACGCAGCGCGTCATGATCGCCGAAGGGCACCTGGATGAAACCGGGCGCCTTGGGACCGAAGCCCTCGAGGTACTTCGCCTGGCCGCCGGCGGCGATGGTCGCCAGCGTCCGGCCGTGGAAGGCGCCTTCCACGGTGATGATGTTCACCCGCTCCGGCTGGCCGTTGACGTAGAAATGCCGGCGCGCGGTCTTGATCGCGCATTCCAGCGCTTCGGCCCCGGAGTTGGTGCAAAACACCCGATCGGCAAAGGTCGCCTCGGTCAGCTTTGTCGCAAAGGCCTCCTGGCCGTCGATCGCATAGAGGTTGGAGACGTGCCAGAGCTTGTCGGCCTGCGTCTTCAGCGCGTCGACCAGCGCCGGATGGCTGTGGCCGAGCGAATTGACGGCGATCCCGGCGGCGCAATCGAGAAAGCGTCGGCCATCGGCGGTCTCCAGCCACACACCTTCGCCGCGCACGAACGACAGGTCCGCGCGGTTGTAGGTCTGATAGAGCGAGGTCTCCACCATGTCCGTTCTGCCTTCAGCTGGGGTTGCCGACGCCTGCCTGGCTGCCGTACACCCGGGTTCGCCGCCGCCACGATGCCACTTAGCAGGGTGCGACCGGCAAATGCGGCCCCCGAAAGCAGAGTGCCGCCCACGAGAGGCGGCACCACGACGACACGCCGTTATACACCCGCGCCGGGCCGAAAAGTCAACGTGCTTGGCGTCTGCCGGAACGCCCGCCCGGATCGCGAAACTCCGTCGCCCGCGGGTTTGTTGGGGAAAACCGGGGCTATCCCCAAGTGAATCGGCACCAAGCCTTGCGTAGAAAACGCGGCATATTGTAGTTTTCAAGTTAAGAAATACGACATCTCGTGTGCTTGACTCACTTTAGCCTCAAAATCCGGCAATGAGCGGGGTGCGTCTCAGGCGTGCCATTAACCGGGTATTAACCAGATGTCGGGTCTCGAACCAAGACGGAGTGTGCCGCATGTCCTGGACAAGCGAACGTGTCGACCTGTTGAAGAAGCTGTGGGGCGACGGACTGAGCGCCAGCCAGATCGCGGCTGAACTGGGCGGGGTCACGCGCAACGCGGTGATCGGCAAGGTCCATCGCCTCGGCCTGTCGGGGCGTGCCAAGACCCAGGCCTCGGCATCCCAGAAGTCGCGGAAAACCGCAAAGCCCGCTGCCTCGGACACCCAGACGCAGGCCGAAGCGCCGCAGGCGCCGATGCCGCAGAGCATCGGAGCGACCGCCCTGAAGGCCGAGGCCGCACCCGCCGCCGCCCCTGCTCCGAAGAGCCAGCCGGTCGCGGAACTGGTGCCGATCGCCAAGCGCGCCACGATCCTGACGCTGACCGAGCGCACCTGCAAATGGCCGATCGGCGATCCGACCAGCGACGACTTCTATTTCTGCGGGCACGCCTCCAACCCCGGCGTTCCCTATTGCGCGCATCATTGCCGCATTGCCTATCAGCCGGCCAGCGACCGCCGGCGCGGGCAGAACCAGAACCAGCGCGCGGTCGCGACGGGCTGACATCGCCCGCGCCAGCGTCCCGACGCCGCAGCCTAAAAAGGCCCGCTCCGGAACCGGAGCGGGCCTCAGACTGCTGACAAACCCCTGGCTTTGGCCGGGGGTTTTTGATTCATTGTTTTTATGTTGAAGAAGCCCGGCCCGGATCAGACAGCGCTCGAGATGGTGACGCTTGAGCAGCTT
>NZ_JAIVMF010000030.1 GCF_020176715.1 Stappia stellulata
CCAAACCCCGGCGCCGCCGTCGTTGTTGGACGTATATAGTCACCACCAACTCCAACCGTCAAGCGACTTCCCGAAAAAAAATCCAAACTCCAAAAAATCACCCAATCCACAAACACCAATCTGGGGAAAACAAAACCCAATACCCGCAAAAACACAAACCAAATCAACAAACTAACAATCCACAGACACAAAATACTCAAACCAAAATCATACAAATCAAACCAAACAACAGACACTGAAAGGCATCAAATCCCGGCGCGCAACGATATCAAACCGACATGGAACGGCCTTACCTTGCGCCGCTTCCCCCGCCACGTCCCTCCTGAGACGGCGAGCCACGCGTATGGCAACCAGGCCGGTGGAGCGTTGCCGAATTGAGGGTTTCTTGCATCCCCGGTGTGCGCTCCCCACATCTTGAGGGTCGACAACACTGTATGGAGCACACCGCAATGACCTGTTCCTCCACTTTGAAACCCGGCTGGTCGCCGATGACCATCGGGCTGATGGTTCTCGGTTTCATCGTCTTCTGGCCGCTCGGCCTGGCGATGCTGGCCTATATCCTGTGGGGCGACCGGTTCCACGGCATGGCGCGCGATGCGCGGCACCAGTGGGACCAAAGCCCGATGAAGCGCAGCTTTCAGACCGGCGACTTCCAGCCGCATGGCTATGGCAGAACCGGCAATGTCGCCTTTGACGACTACCGCGCCCGCGAATTGAAGCGTCTCGAGGAAGAACGCGCCCGGCTCGATACGATGCGCGCCGAGTTCGACGACTTCCTGCGCGAATTGCGCCGGGCCAAGGACCAGGACGAGTTCGACCGATTCATGGCCAAAAAGGGTCACGGACCGGCGAGCACCACCGCCACCTGACGGCCGGTTTCGGACGCAGCCCATTTTCCGGCGCGCCACAGACAGGCGACGACACATACAAAGCCGCTGAGCGATCCGCGGCTTCAGACTGCTGACAAACCCCGTCGTTTTGGCGGGGTTTTTCTTCGTTCAGGTTTCGGGATGTTTTTGAGTTGGGGTTTGGGGGCGGTTTGGGGACGCGCGGCCTTGCGCCGGTGTTGGGTGGGATTTTGCGGTCAGCGCCACTGCGATCTTCTTGATGTCTTGAGCGGTGGCGGCGAGGAGGCATTGCACCTGCACCATCCACAGACATCAAAGCCGTGCGTGCGATGACCGTGAAGCTGTTTGGCGTCGACGCGGTCGCGGGTGAGCGGCCCGGACAGGACAGGGGGCGTCCGCTGCGCCCTGGCGTTTGAGGTACAGGAGGCGAGACGCGGGCAGGCCTTGCAGACGGCGGGGCCGGAGTTGTAGTGGCGGTATCCGTTCCGCTCGGTCGTGGCGTAGGCGGGCATTTGGCCGTCAGGGCAACGGTGGCCATCGACGGCGCCCTCGTCGGCGAACTGTTTCCTGGGCATCATGCCGAGCGCGGTGGTGTCGGCAGGCTTCAGCCGCAAGACCCAGCGGTAGGCGACGTTCACCTCGATCTCGCGCAGCACCTGGCGTTCCGGCCGGACGCCGAACAGATACCCCACGAACAGGGCCTTGAACATCAAGGTCGCATCGAGCGCCGGGCGACCGTTGTCCGGACAGCAAAGCCCCTCGACACGGCCGTGAATGACCAAAACTCGATCACCGCGTCGAACTTGCGAGGAAGGTGATCCTTCGGAACCAGACTGTCGAGCGTTTCCATCTCGAGGGCCGTCCGATCCGGCGTCGCTTGTCTCAACATAGCTGAGTGAATCAAAAAACCCCGGCAAAAGCCTGGACTTTGTCAGCAGTCCGGCGAATGGCGCGCCCCCAAGGCGCGCCATTCGCTTTTGGCTCCCAGGTTCTGGAGTGCGACCTGCTCAGCCGCCCTCGCCGGCCGCTTCCCGGCGCCGTGCCAGGCTGCGTTTCACGAAGGGCGACAGCATCGGCACGAAGAGCACCAGGGCCGCCGTGACCAGGATCGCGAAGGTCAGCGGGCGCGTCCACAGGAACGCCCAGCTGTCGTTGTTGATGATCAGCGCCCGACGCAGGTTTTCCTCCATCATGCCGCCCAGAATGAAGCCGAGCAGCATCGGCGCCATCGGCATGTCCAGCAGTCTGAGCACCAGGGCGCCGGCGGCGAAGATCACCATCAGCTGGATGTCGAAGGTGTTGAACGACACGAAATAGACGCCGATCAGGGAGAAGAACAGGATCATCGGCACCAGCACCGTGTGCGGCAGCGCCAACACGCGGGCGATATAGGGGATCAGCGGCAGGTTCAGCACCAGCAGGATCACATTGCCGAGATACATCGAGATGATCACCGACCAGAACACCTCGGGGTTTTCCACGAAGAGCCTCGGCCCCGGCTGGATGCCGTAGGAGATCAGCGCGCCCAGCATGATCGCGGTCGTTCCCGACCCCGGAATGCCGAGGGTGAGCAGCGGCACGAAGGAGCCGGAGCAGGCGGCATTGTTGGCTGTCTCCGGCGCGGCGAGGCCGCGAACGGAACCTTTTCCGAATTCGCGGCCCTTCTCCGGTCCGGCGATCCGCTGCTCCATGCCGTAGGCGAGAAAGGAGGCGATGGTCGCGCCGGCACCCGGCAGCACGCCGACGAGGAAGCCGAGCACGGAAGAGCGCCCGATCACCGGCACCATTTCCCTGACCTCCTCGCGTGACAGTTTCATCGAGCCGAGATTGGCGTTCGCGTCCTTCTCGCGGATCTTCTCTTCCTCGGTCTTGGGCTTCAGCACCGACATCAGCGCCTCCGACAGCGCAAAGGTCGCCATCGCCAATAGCAGAAAGGAGATGCCGTCGATCAGGTCGATGGTGCCGAAGGTGAAGCGCTGGATACCTTGGGTTTCATCCGTTCCGACCGTGGAGAGCATCAGCCCGAACACGGTCATCAAGAGGGCCTTGAGGACATTGCCGCGTCCGGCGAAGGCGGCCACCGCCGTCAGCCCGAGCACCATCAGCGCGAAATAGTCGGTCGACTGGAAGGCAAGCGAGACGACGGCGAGCGACGGCGCCGCGATCAGCAGGAACACTGCGGCGATGGTGCCGCCGGAAAATGACGAATAGGCGGCGATCGCCAGCGCCTTGCCGGCATGGCCTTTCTTGGCCATCGGATAGCCGTCGAAGGCGGTCGCGACGGTGCCGGCGACGCCCGGCGCGTTGATCAGGATGGACGAGGTCGAGCCGCCGAAGATTGCGCCGTAATAGACGCCGGCCATCAGGATCAGGCCGGTTGCCGGATCGAAGCCGTAGGTGATCGGGATCATCAGCGCGATGGCCGAGATCGGTCCGAGGCCCGGCAACATGCCGATGAAGGTGCCGGCGAAACAGCCGACGGCGACCATCAGGATGTTCAACGGGGAGGCCGCGGTGCTGAGACCGGTAAGAATGCCGTCAAGCATGGTCTATCTCCCGATGAACGTGGGCAGGGGCGCGATATAGACGTCGAGAAACTGCGTCATCAGCACCCAGAAGAAGACGGTCACGCCGACCGAGACGCTGAGCGCCATCACATGGCGGCGTTCGCCGAGAATGAGCATCGAGGTGACCAGGAACAGCGTGGTGGCGAGCAGGAAGCCGAGGGGCCGCACGGCAAGTCCGTAGAAAACCATCACCACGCAGAGCATGGCGACCTTGCCGAGCGGAAATCCCAGTCCCGGCACCCGCGTGAGCAGGCGCTTCATGTTGGCCCGCCACGCTGCGTCATCGTCGCGGGCAGTTCCGCGAAGCGGCTTGAGCAACAGCGCCAGCGACAGCAGGACGCCGAGGATGGAGAGCGCTTGCGGCAAGGTGCGGGCGGTAAAGGCCTGGTTGGCCTGGAACGGCAGCAGCGGGATGTTGAAGATCATCGCGCCGTAGCCGAGCGAAAAGGCGAGCATGATCAGCGCGCCGATACGATCGCGGGTCAGCATGACGGAAAAGCCGATCGGTTGGATGTGGGCTGTCGGTCGAAAAAAGGGCGCGGACCGTGATCCGCGCCCCGTCTCGATTGATCAGAGGAAACCGAGTTCGGTCATCAGATCGGAGATTTCCTTTTCCTGCTTTTCCAGGAAGGCGGAGAAATCCTCGCCCGGGTTGAAGATGTTCACCCAGCCGTTGCGGGCGCGCACGGCTTCCCACTCCTCGGTCTTGTACATCGCCTCGAAGGCATCGATATACGCCTGCTGCTTCTCCGCGCTGAGGCCCGGAGCCGCGAAGAACCCGCGCCAGTTGACGAACTCGGTGCCGGTCGCGCCGGCCTCGTCGCAGGTCGGGACGTCCTTGGCGACATCGAGGCGCGCCGTGGAAGTCACGCAGAGAATGCGCACCTGATCCTGCTTGGCCAGTTCGACCGCCTCGCCAAAGCCGGTGGACAGCGCCTGGATTTCACCAGAAAGCAGGCCGGCCATGGCCTTGCCGCCGGCATCATAGGGGACGTATTTGACGTCGGTCGGGTTGCCGCCGGCGTTCTTCATCACCATTGCCACGACCACATGGTCCATGCCGCCGGCGACCGAGCCGCCGCCGATGGAAACCTTGGTCGGATCGGCCTTGAACGCGCTCGACAGCTGGGCAAAATCCTGAATGTCGCTGTCGGTGTTCACCACGAGGGCCGCATAGTCGCCGATGGTGCTGGCGACCGGGGTCAGGTCGCGGAACGACTGCGGAAACACCTTCTGCAGCGAACGGATGACGATCGGCGTGGAATTGACCATCAGCGTGTCGTCGGCCGAACCGGCGATCTCGATGAGATGGGCGATGGCCTTGCCGCCGCCGCCGCCGGACATGTTCTCAAAGGAGGCCTGGCCGACGATGCCCGCCTTGGTCAGGGCCTCGCCCGTACCGCGGGCCGTGCCGTCCCAGCCGCCGCCGGCGCCGCCGGGGATCAGGAAGTGGATGGATTCAATGTCTGCGGCCTGCGCGGAACTTGCGCCGAAGGCAAGGCCAAGGGCTGCAACCGCGGCGACGAGGCCACGCCTGGTGGAAATTGTCATGTGTCGTCCTCCCGTCGTCGCCCGCGGGCCGGGTGTCGGCCCGCTGCTGGCGACGATGTCCTGTCAGTGCGAGTGTGACGCGCCGTGACCGGGGGCGTTCCTCCCGTCCCGGCCGGGCGCGCGGAATGCCGTAGCGGCAGTCGCAGGATGACAATGACACAGCTGTCTGACGCGAAGCTGTCGTTGCGGTGCAAAAATGATTGTGCAGCGCACGCGTTTATTGCACGCGCAGGGCGCGGTTCCAGCGGTCGATCAGGCGTTGGCGCTTGACCTGGTCGAGATAGACGACCAGCGCCGGTCCGACCGGGATCGGCCGCAGCCTCGTGCCGTAGAGGTCACGCATGCCGGCCGCGGTGTTCGGCCCGGCGAGATCCGGGTGAAGCGCCGGAAGGCCGACATCGCGCGACAGGATCGTCTGTCCGACGCGCGACAGCAGGAAATCGAGAAAGGCCGCGCCAAGGTCGGGAGAGGCGGCGGATCTCGGCACCAGGCCGGTGCGCGACATCACGACGGTGTAGTCCTCGGGCAGCACGATGCCGAGGTCGGGCGCGGTCCGGGCCCAGGCCTGAGCGTAGGAGCCGAGGATGTTATAGCCAAGGATGAAGCGGCCGTCGGCGACCCGCTCCACGATCGCGGAGGAGTTCGAGTAGAGCTTCACGCCGGCCGCGCCCAGGGCGCTGAACAGCTCCCAGATCCCGCGATTGTGCTCGCCGTCGCGGGCAAGGAAGAACAGCCCGAGACCGGCGCGCTCGACGTCATAGGTGCCGACCCGGCCATAGACCTGGGCCTCGTTTTCCATGAGATAACGCGTCAGGTCGGCGCGCGTGCGCGGCGGCGCCTGTGTCGTGAACGAGGGCTTGTGGTAGAGGATCACCGCCGGCTCGAAGGTCACGCCGTAGACGCTGTGGCGCCATTGCGCCCAACTCGGGATCGCCTCGGCACTGGGCAGGCGGACGGCCTGCGCATAGCCGTCATTGGCGAGTTTGACCTGGAGATCCATCGCCGAGGAAAAGGCAAGATCGGCGGTTTTCCCGTCCCTGTCCGATTCCGAAATTATGCGGGCGTAGATATTCTGGGTCTGCAGTTCATGGAAATCGATGCGGATCGCCGGTCGCTCGGCCTGGAAGGCGGCAAGCAGCGGCAGCGCCATCTGGGAATCGAGCGAGGAGTAGATCGTCAGCACGCGCGCGTCCGGCGACGGGGTCAGCGGTTCCAGGCTGAGCGACGCAGGCTCGGTTTCAGCCAGGACCGGTGCCGTCAGGCAGAAAAGGACGAACAGGGGCAACAACCTTCGCAGCATGGAAGCGAGTATTGCGGCAGTTGTCGCGGACATACAAGCGCCGCAGGGATATCGTGATGCGACACGGCTTGCCCGCGGGGCCGTTGCTGCGGTTAAACTCGCCGCGGCGGTGCGTCGGGCGCTGCCGGCCGGAGCGGGGAGGCTGCGTGCGCATTCTGATCGTGGAGGACAACAAGACCCTGGCCGACGGGCTCGGGCGGATGCTGCGTGACGCCGGTTACGTGGTGGATGCCGTGCATGACCGCGAGGGCGCGGATGCGGCGCTCGCCGCCGGCGGGTTCGATCTCGTCGTCCTAGACCTGTCGCTGCCGGATGGCGACGGCCTTGAGGTTCTCGGCGGGATCCGCGCGAAGGGGACCCCGACGGCCGTTCTCGTGCTGACCGCGCGCGGCGCGCTGGACGAACGCATTCGCGGTCTCGACCACGGCGCGGACGACTATATGACCAAGCCGTTCGAGTTTCCCGAGCTGGAGGCGCGCATTCGCGCCGTGCTGCGGCGGCACGCGGGCGCACGCGGAGGGCGGCTGGAATGCGGCCCGCTGGTGTTCGATCTCGATGCCCGCCAGGCGCTGATCGACGGTGTCGCCCTCGACCTCACCGCGCGGGAACTGAATGTTCTGCAGATCCTGATCGGGCGCAGCGAGCGGGTGGTCTCCAAGCAGCATATCGCCGAACGGCTGACCGCCTTCGACGCGGATATTTCGGAAAATGCGGTCGAGCAATATGTCTCGCGCCTGCGCAAGCGGCTCGAGCCGCATGGCTTGCGCATCCGCACGGCGCGGGGGCTGGGCTATGCGCTCGAGGTCGCCTGAAAGCATGCGGTCCTTGCGCAGGCTGCCCGGACGTCCCGTGCTGCGGTCCCTGTCGGCGCGTCTGCTGTTGTGGCTTCTGGTCCCCTTCAGCCTTCTGGCCGCCATCGGCCTTGTCGACACCTATCGGGAGGCCCGCGAGACCGCCAATGCGGTGCTCGACCGGGTGCTGACGGGCTCGGCCCTTGCCATCGCCGAACGGGTTGCGGTCAACCGCGATGGCGAGATCGAGGTCGATGTGCCCTATGTCGCGCTAGAGATGCTGACAAGTGCGGCCGAGGACCGGGTGTTCTACCGGGTCGAGGGGCCGCCGGGCACCTTCGTTACCGGCTATCGCCAGCTCCCGGTTCCCGCGCCTGGCGAGGCGCCAGAGGTCGCCCGCCAGCCGCGCTTCGCCGATGCGGTGTATCGCGGCGAGCCGATCCGCATGGTCATTCTCACCGGGGCCGCCTCCACGGGGAACCGGTCGGTCGGCTACCGCGTCGCCGTTGCGGAGACGACATCGGCGCGCCGGGCCCTGGCCGAAGACATTCTCTTGCGTTCCGCCGCGCGCCAGACCCTGCTGATCCTGATTGCCGCGACGATCGTCTTCTTTGGCGTTCGCCGCGCGTTGCGTCCGCTGGCGCGGCTGGAGGAGGCGATCGACCGGCGGACCCCGGACGACCTGCGCCCGATCCGCCATGCGGTGCCGCGCGAAGTGGACCGGCTCGTCGGGGCGATCAACGGCTTCATGGGGCGGCTGGCGGATGCGCTGGCGGCGCTGCGCCGCTTCACCGGCAATGCCTCGCATCAGATCCGCACGCCGCTTGCCATCATCCGGACCCAGATCGAGCTGGCGCGCCGCGCGCGCGATCCGCAGGAAATGGCGGCAGCGCTCGATGTCGCCGATGCGGCCGTTGCCCAGAGCGAGCGAACGCTTGCGCAGCTCCTCCTTCTGGCGCGGGTGGACGAGGCCTCCGCCGACCGGCTGACGCTGGAAGAGCTCGATCTCTGCACGCTGGCGCGCACGGTCACGGCCGAACTGGAACCTGTCGCCGCCCGGGCCGGCCTCGACCTCGGCTTCGAGGTGGTGCCTGATGCGCAAGGCCGCGGCTGTCCGCTGGTGCGCGGCCAGCGGATGCTGTTTGCCGAACTCCTGCGCAACCTGATCGAGAACGCCATCGCCTATGCGGGCCGCGGCCGCTCGGCGACGGTGAGGGTCGGCGTCGCTGGCGACGCACAGGTCTTTCTGGAGGTCGAGGACAACGGTCCGGGCATCCCGGCGCGGGATCGTGCCCGCGCGCTGAAACGGTTCGAGCGTCTGACGTCGGAAAACGGACCGCAGGGCGCGGGGCTCGGGCTTGCGATCGTCGACGAGATCGCCCGGCTGATGGGCGCCCGCGTCGAGCTCGTGCCGAGCGACCCTGAGGTGGCGTCCGGCGGCAGGGGCCTCACCGTTCGCATCGTCTTTCCGAGAGTTGCGAAAGCGCGGGCCTGATCGCACGATTGCCGAGGATCAGGGTTTGCCGTCCGGTCCCTCGTAGGTCCAGCGGTGCGCCGGCGGCGTCGGCCCCTTGTTGCGTCCGCCCTGCTGCATCTGTTCCCAGGAATGCGCCAGGATGCCGACGGAGCGCGACAGGCAGAAGAACCCGCGCGCAAGCGGTGCCGGGCAGCCAAGCTCGGCGTAGATCACCGCCGTGGCGCCGTCGATGTTCATCGGCACCGGCCTGCCCTTCTCGTGGAAAAGCACCGCGTCGATCTCCCGCCCGATGGCAGCGAAGGCGCCGGAGACAGCCCCCTCCGCCGTTGCCTGGTCGACGAGTTCAAGCAGGCGCGGCGCGCGCGGGTCGACCGGCTTGTGGAAACGGTGGCCGAAGCCCGGGATGAACCGGCCCTGTGTGGCGCGAAAGGCGGCAAGCCCCTCTGTCGTTGCCTGCCGCAGGTCGCGGCCCGCCTCCTGCCGGTCGGCAATATCGCGGTAGAGCGCGACCGCCTGTTCGCCGGCGCCGCCATGCACGTCGCCCAGCATGTTGACGCCGGTGGCGATGGCGTTGTTGAGCCCGACTCCGCAGGTCGCCGCCATGCGCGCGGCGGCAATCGAGGGCGCCTGCGGGCCGTGATCGACGGCGGCGACGAGCGCTGCCTCGAAAAGGCGCGCGCGGGCGGCGTCAAGCGGCGTGCCCATCACCAGATGCCAGATCATCTGCGGGAAGCTCAGCGCCCCGATCAGCTCCTCGACCGGGAGACCGCGAAAGGCGATGCGTCCCGGCTCCATGTCAATGATCGAGGTGCGCCACCAGTCGGCGACCGGGTCGCGGGTCGGTTCGTCGCTCATATGGCGCCCTCCTGTTCCAGGGATCGAAGGTCGTCGTCGTCCAGTCCAAGCGCCCGGTAGACGTCGGCGTTGTCGCGTCCAAGCACCGGCGGAGGGGTGTCAACGCAAGGCGGCGCTCCATTCACCTTGATGCCGGTGCGCACCGTCTTGATGGCCCGCCCGACGCCGGGCACGTTGGCGAAATCCGCGATCATCCCGCGACCCGCGACCTGCGGCTGGTCCAGCGCTTGCGGTACGGTGAGGATCTCGCCGGAGGGGATGCCGCTGGCGCTGAACAATGCGACCCAGTCGGCGGCATCGCGCGCGGCGAGGCTTTTTTCGATCTCGGCGCGCAGCGCATAGCGGTTGGCCTTGCGGGTCTCGCGCGTTGCGTAGTCGGGATCCGAGAGAAGGTCCGCCCGCCCCAATATCTCGCAGAGCGCCTCCCATTGCTCGTCCTTGTTGGCGGCGATGTTGAGCGCGCCGTCGCGGGCCTGGAAGGCGCCGGAGGGGGCCGATGTGGTGTTTTCGTTGCCATGGGCTGCCGGCGTCTGCCCGGCGATCAGCCAGTTCGACACCACCCAGCCCATGGTGGCGAGCGTTGCCTCCAGCATCGAGACATCGAGGAAGACCGGCGCCGTTCTGGGCCCCGCAAGGCTTGCGGAAATCGCGAAGGCGGCGGTCAGGCCGCCGATGGTGTCGGCCACGGGATAGCCGACCCGCAAGGGCGCGCTTTCGGCGTCGCCCGTCACCGACATCACGCCGGAGAGGCCCTGGACGATCTGGTCGTAGGCCGGCATCGCGCGCATCGGCCCGTCCTGGCCGAAGCCGGAGATCGCGCAATAGACGAGGCGCGGGTTGAGCGGCTTGAGATCGTCGAAGCCGACACCGAGCCGGTCCATCACGCCGGGGCGGAAGTTCTCCACCACCACGTCGGCGGTGGCGACGAGCTTCTTGAACAAAGCGACCCCGGCCGGGGTCTTGAGATTGAGCGTCACGCTCTTCTTGCCGGCGTTCTGCGCGAGGAAAGAGACCCCCATATTGGCGGCATTGAGTGCGGGATCCGCGCCGAGCTGGCGGGCGAGGTCGCCCTTTCCCGGCCGCTCGATCTTGATCACCTCGGCCCCGAAATGCGCCAGCTGATGGCAGCAGAACGGACCGGAGAGCACATTCGTCAGGTCGAGAACGCGGATGCCATCGAGAGAGCCGGCCATGAAATGCCTCGTGCCGTGGTGCGACAAACGTCCCCCGGCGCGAGGAGGTCACGCCCGGCGGGTGTCGCGGGAGGATGTGGTTTCGCTATAGCGGTCCCGCATCCATTGGCCAAGGGCGTCGGCCTGGTTTTGCGACAGATGCAGGCCGAGCTTGGAGCGCCGCCACAACACGTCCTCGGCGCTGCGCGCCCATTCCTGATCCATCAGATAGGCGACTTCCCGCTCGTAAAGGTCGGCGCCGAAATGCCGGCCAAGATCCTCGGTCGTCCGGGCGCCTTCGAGGATTGCGCGCGCGCGCGTCCCGTAATTGCGCGCCAGCCGATGCACGAGCCCGGCCGCCAGGTCCGGATGGGCCGTCTGCAGGTCGCGCACCAGATCCTCAAAGCCGGTCGTCGGAAAATCGCCGCCGGGTAGCGGCGCGGCGCGCGTCCAGGGTTTTCCCATGGCGCCGAGCACGCTCTCCACTTGTTCCAGCACCGAAAACGCCAGTCGGCGATAGGTGGTGATCTTGCCGCCGAAGATGTTCACCAGCGGGGCGTGGTCCGCGCCGCCCGCCCCGGTGTCGAGCTTCAAAACATAGTCGCGCGTCGCCTCCTGCGCCTTGGAGGCGCCGTCGTCGAACAGCGGTCGCACGCCGGAATAGGTCCACACGACATCGTCGCGCTTGATCGGCGTCTTGAAATATTCGCTCGCCGCCGACGCGAGATAGAGGATTTCCTCCTCCGTCGCGGCCACATCGGCCGGATCGCCTTCATAGTCTCGGTCGGTGGTGCCGATCAGCGTGAAGTCCCGCTCATAGGGAATGGCGAAGACGATCCGCCCGTCGGCGTTCTGGAAGATATAGGCGCGGTCGTGGTCGAACAGCTTGCGCACGACGATATGGCTGCCCTGGACAAGCCGCACATTGCGCGCGTCGTTTCGTTTCAGCGCGCTTTCCAGCAGGCGGTCGACCCAGGGGCCGGCGGCATTGACCATCAGCCGCGCGGTGACGTCGCGGGTCGCGCCCGTGTCGGTGTCGCGCAGCGTCGCATGCCAGATGTCGCCCTCGCGCCGGGCCGCGACGACCTGGGTGCGGGTGTTGATCTCCGCGCCCCTGTCGGCTGCGTCGCGCGCATTCAGCGCCACCAGCCGGGCGTCGTCGACCCAGCAGTCGGAATATTCGAAGGCGGTAGAAAATCCGGGCTTCAACGGTTCGCCGGTCGGGTCCTTGCGCAGATCGAGCGTGCGCGTCGCCGGCAGCAGCTTGCGTCCGCCCAGGTGGTCATAGAGAAACAGGCCGAGCCTAAGCAGCCAGCGCGGCCGCAGGCCCTTGGAATGCGGCAGCACGAACCGCAGCGGCCGGATGATATGCGGCGCGATCGACCACAGCAGCTCGCGTTCGCTCAGGGCCTCGCGCACCAGCCGGAACTCGTAGAACTCCAGATAGCGCAGGCCGCCGTGAATGAGCTTGGTCGACCAGGACGAGGTGCCGCTCGCCAGATCGTTCATCTCCGCCAGGCACACGGAATAGCCGCGTCCGGCGGCGTCACGGGCGATGCCGCATCCGTTGATGCCTCCGCCGACGACCAGCAGGTCGTAGTCGGTGTGTTGCGCTTGCGACGCCATCACGCCCCTTCCTGTTCCTGGCCGGCAGAGGGTCCGGGGGTAAACGCGAAGGCGTTCGCGGTCCCGTCGCCGGCGATTTCAATGCGTACGTTGTGCTCGCGGCAGATCTCCGCGACGCTCTCGGGCGGCGCCGTATCGGTTACGAAAATGTCGATTTGCGACAGATGGGCGATGCGCACCGGGGCGCTGCGCTCGAACTTCATCGCGTCGGCGACGAGCAGCGTCTGGCGGGCATGGCTGAGGATCTCGCGCGCGACCCGCACTTCCCGGAAGTCATAGTCGAAGATGGTGCCGTCGGCATCGATTGCGGAGGCGCCGATGACGGCGTAATCCACCTTGAACTGCCGGATGAAGTCCACCGTTGCCTCGCCGACAATGCCGCCGTCGGAGGGGCGCACCTGTCCGCCCGCGATGATCACCTCGACCGCCGGCGCCGAGCGCAGGATATTGGCAACGTTGATGTTGTTGGTGATCGCCATGATACCGTCATGCTGGCGCAGCGCCCGGGCGACCTGCTCCGTGGTCGTGCCGATATTCAGCATGATCGAGGCATTGTCGGGAATGAGCGCGGCGGCCCGCTTGCCGATGAGCTGCTTGGCATCGGAGGCCAGCTGGCGGCGGGCGTCATAGGCGTAGTTCGCAATCCCCGAAGGCAGCACCGCGCCCCCGTGCACGCGCTGCAGCATGCCCCGTTCGCACAATTCGTTCAGATCCTTGCGGATCGTCTGGGGGGTCACGTCGAATTCGCTCGCGAGGCCATCGACGTCGACCCGGCCGGCGCGGCGCGCGCGGTCCAGGATTTCGGACTGGCGGGGCGAAACCGGATCCATTCTGTTGCCTTTCGTTTTCTTTCGCATTGCAGCAAACGTGAGTCTGCAATGATTATTATAAGGCCCGAAACGACTGTTTACGCCAAAATTTGAGCCCAGCGCGCAAAAAATGGCAAGTCAGTTTTCGGGTTGACGTTCACTTTTTTTCGTTTGATAGTCAAGCCGCAGTTTCGCAAGGGAGGAAACCAAATGCGACACAAGATGCTGGCAGCCGTGGCTGCTGCAGCGCTTATCGCGGGTTCGGGGTCGGCTTTCGCCGGACCCGAGGAGGCGAAGAAGTGGATTGATAACGAATTCCAGCCCTCCGCGCTGACGAAAGATCAGCAGATGGCGGAAATGGAATGGTTCATCAATGCGGCCAAGCCCTACGCGGGCCTGGAGATCAACGTGCTGTCGGAGGGTATTCCGACCCACGATTATGAATCCAAGACGCTGACCAAGGCGTTCGAGGAAATCACCGGCATCAAGGTCAACCACCAGATCCTCGGCGAAGGCGAAGTGGTTCAGGCCGTTCAGACGCAGATGCAGACCAACCGCAATCTGTATGATGCCTATGTCAACGACTCCGACCTCATCGGCACGCACTCGCGTCTTCAGCAGGCCGTCAATCTGACGGACTGGATGGCGGGTGCAGGCAAGGATGTCACGTCGCCGACGCTTGATCTCGACGACTTCATGGGGATCAGCTTCACCACCGGCCCGGACGGCGATCTCTATCAGTTGCCCGACCAGCAGTTCGCAAACCTCTACTGGTTCCGCAAGGACTGGTTCGATCGCGAGGACCTGCAGGCCGCCTTCAAGGAAAAATACGGCTACGATCTCGGTGTTCCGGTCAACTGGTCGGCCTATGAGGATATCGCCGAATTCTTTTCCGAGGATGTCAAGGAAATCGACGGCGTTCGCATCTACGGCCATATGGACTACGGCAAGCGCGCGCCGGACCTCGGTTGGCGCATGACCGATGCGTGGCTGTCCATGGCCGGCGCCGGGTCTCCGGGCGAGCCGAACGGCGTGCCGATCGACGAATGGGGCATCCGCATGGAGGAAGGCTCTTGCAATCCCTCGGGTGCTTCGGTGTCCCGCGGTGGCGCGACCAACGGCCCGGCTGCCGTCTATGCCATCCGCAAGTGGGACGAGTGGCTGCGCAAATACGCGCCTCCGGGTGCCGCCGATTACGACTTCTACCAGTCGCTCCCGGCGCTCAGCCAGGGCAACGTCGCCCAGCAGATCTTCTGGTACACGGCGTTCACGGCCTCCATGGTCGCGCCGCAGTCGGAGGGCAACAACACCGTCGATGCCGAGGGCAACCCGCTGTGGCGGATGGCGCCGTCTCCGCACGGTCCGTACTGGCAGGAAGGCCAGAAGGTCGGCTATCAGGACGTGGGCTCCTGGACGATCCTCAAGTCCACGCCCGAGGACCGTGCCAAGGCTGCATGGCTCTACGCCCAGTTCGTCACGTCCAAGACGGTGGACGTGAAGAAGAGCCACGTTGGTCTCACCTTCATTCGTGACTCCACGGTCAACCACGAAAGCTTCACCGAACGCGCTCCGAAGCTCGGCGGTCTGGTGGAGTTCTACCGTTCGCCCGACCGGGTCCGCTGGTCCCCGACCGGCATCAACGTGCCGGACTATCCGAAGCTGGCCCAGCTGTGGTGGCAGCAGATCGGCGACGTCAACTCCGGTGCGTTCACCCCGCAGGAAGCCATGGACCGTCTCGCTGGCGAGATGGACACCATCATGGCCCGCATGCAGCGTGCGGATGAGGCCAATGGCACCTACGGCGGTTGCGGTCCGCGTCTGAACGAGCCCAAGGATCCGTCCGAGTGGCTCGGCAAGGGCGGCGCCAAGGCGAAGCTGGACAACGAAAAGCCGCAGGGCGAGACCGTCAACTACGACGAACTCGTGAAGCGCTGGGCCGAGAAGTGATCACGGCCTGATCACACAGCGGCCCGGGGATATTCCCCGGGCCGCCCTTTCGCGACGTTGATCTCGACGCGAAACACGCCCGTTGGGTAGGCGGACGCGGACTTCGGGCCGCGCAAACCCTGACACCCTCACACGATCCAATGCTGAAGGCGGCAATCATGTCCCTTGAACTGAGGGGCGTCGGTCTGCGGGCAGGCGCCGATATTCATATCCATCCGACCGATCTGGTCTGCGAGCCGGGAAGCTTCAACATCCTGCTTGGCACCACGCTCGCCGGCAAGACGACGATGATGAAGCTGATGGCCGGGCTGGAGCGTCCGACCGCCGGAACCGTCTGGTTCGGCGGCCAGGACGTCACGGGCGTCTCCGTGCGCCGCCGCAACGTGTCGATGGTCTATCAGCAGTTCATCAACTATCCGAACATGAGCGTCTACGAGAACATCGCCTCGCCGCTGCGGGTGGCGAAGATCGACGAGGCGGAGATCAAGCGCCGCGTCGGCACCATGGCCGAATTGCTCAAGCTCTCGCCGATGCTGTCGCGCCGTCCATCGGAGCTTTCCGGCGGACAGCAGCAGCGCACCGCCATGGCCCGCGCGCTCGTCAAGGACGCCGACCTCGTGCTGCTCGACGAACCGCTCGCCAACCTCGATTTCAAGCTGCGCGAGGAGTTGCGGGACGAATTGCCCCGGCTTTTCGCCGACCGCGACTGCATCGTGGTCTATGCCACCACGGAGCCGGTCGAGGCGCTGCTGTTCGGCGGCCATACCGCCTGCCTGCATGAAGGCCGGGTCACCCAGTTCGGCCCGACCGCGGAGGTCTATCGCAATCCGCGCGATCTCGTCAGCGCGCAGGTGTTCTCCGAGCCGCCGATCAATATCGCGTCGGTCACCAAGGCCGGTTCGGTCTTCCGCTTTGGCCAGGATACCGAATTCCCGGCATCGGGGGCCTTCGCAGCGCTTGCCGACGGGGCCTATACGCTCGGCATCCGGCCGCATCATGTCGCGCCGACCCCGGACGGCGACAACCCGGTTCCCGTCGACGGCCATGTGCTCGTCACCGAACTGTCGGGATCGGAGAGCGTCATTCACTTCACCGTGCAGGGCGAGACCTGGGTCTCCCAGTCCCACGGCATTCATCCGTTTGAGGTCGGAACCGATCAGCGGCTTTTCGCCGACATGTCGAAGGCGCTTGTCTTCGACGGCGACGGCCGCCGGATCGAGATCTGAGGAGGGACGCAGGCAATGGCGAAAATCGTTCTCGATACGCTCCGGCATGCCTATATGCCGAACCCGACGCAGGACAGCGACTGGGCGCTGAAGCAGCTGGACCTGGAATGGGAAGACGGCGGCGCCTATGCGCTGCTTGGCCCCTCCGGCTGCGGCAAGACCACGCTGCTGTCGATCATTTCCGGCCTGTTGCGGCCGACGCATGGACGCGTGTTCTTCGACGGGCAGGACGTGACCGATCTGACGCCGGAACAGCGCCACATCGCGCAGGTGTTCCAGTTCCCGGTCGTCTACGACACGATGACCGTCTACGACAATCTGGCCTTCCCGCTGCGCAATCGCGGCGTCGACGAGAAGCACGTGGACCAGAGGGTCCGCGAGATCGCCGGGATGATCGACCTCACCCACATGCTGGACAACCGGGCCGCGGGCCTAACCGCCGACGGCAAGCAGAAGATCTCGCTCGGACGCGGACTTGTGCGCTCGGACGTCAATGCCATCATGTTCGACGAACCGCTGACGGTGATCGACCCGCATCTGAAATGGCAGTTGCGCTCCAAGCTGAAGGAGCTGCACCAGCGCGTCCGCACCACGATGATCTACGTCACCCACGACCAGACGGAGGCCCTGACCTTCGCCGACAAGGTGGTGGTGATGAACCAGGGCGAGGTGGTGCAGATCGGCACGCCGGTGGATCTGTTCGAGCGGCCTCAGCACACGTTCGTCGGCCATTTCATCGGATCGCCTGGCATGAACGTGCTGCCGTGCGAGGTTGCCGACGGTCGCCCCCATGTCGCGGGCATTGCCGTCCAGGCTGGCGGCAGCGGCAACCTGGGCTCGGCATCGGGCAAGCTCGAGGTCGGTGTGCGGCCGGAGTTCGTCCGCTTTGCCGAGGCTGGCGATACCGGCGGACTGCCGGCGCGGGTGGTGAAGGTCAGCGACGCCGGCCGGTTCCGCATCGTCGAGGCTGAGGCCGCCGAAACGCGTATCAAGTTGCTGGTGCCGGAAGGCGGCGACATTCCGCAGGAGCAGGCGCATCTGCTCTTCGATCCCGACCATACAGCCGTCTATCGCGACGGCTGGATCGTGGCCTGAGGCGGGGAAGCAAGATGAACAAGACACACGACAACAAAGCCTGGTTCTTCGTTCTGCCCGTGGTGGCGCTCGTTGCCTTCAATGCGGTCATTCCGCTGATGACGGTAGTCAACTACTCGGTCCAGGAGACCTTCGGCGACAACGTCTTCTTCTGGGCGGGCGTGATGTGGTTCGAGCAGGTGCTCCAGTCGGAGCGCTTTCACGATGCCCTGTTCCGCCAGCTGGCCTTCACTTTCACGATCCTGCTGATCGAGGTGCCGCTCGGCGTCGCCATCGCGCTGACCATGCCGAAGAAGGGGCCTTGGGTGCCGGTCTGTCTCGTGCTGATGGCGCTGCCGCTGCTCATTCCGTGGAACGTGGTGGGGGCGATGTGGAACATCTTCGCGCTGCCCGACATCGGCCTGCTCGGCCGCAGCCTCAACGCGCTCGGCTTCGACTACAATTTCACCCGCCAGCCCGGCGACGCCTGGTTCACGCTGATCCTGATGGATGTCTGGCATTGGACATCTCTGGTGGTTCTGCTCGCCTATGCGGGTCTCGTCTCGATCCCCGACGCCTATTACCAGGCGGCGAAGATCGACGGCGCCAAGCCCTTTGCCGTCTTCCGCTACATCCAGCTGCCGAAGATGAAGCGGGTGCTGACAATCGCCGTGCTGCTGCGCTTCATGGACAGTTTCATGATCTACACGGAACTGTCGGTGCTCACCGGTGGCGGGCCGGGCAACTCGACGACGCTGCTGTCGATCGACCTGGTGAAGATCGCGCTCGGCCAGTTCGATCTCGGACCGGCGGCCGCCATGTCGCTGATCTACTTCCTCATCATTCTCGCGCTCAGCTGGGTGTTCTACACCCTGATGATGCGCAACGAACAACAGTGACGGAGCCAAAGCGATGACACGGACCAGCCGTTACGTCCCGGTGCTGTACATCCTGTTCCTGATGTTGCCGATCTATTGGCTCGTCAACATGTCGTTCAAGACGACGAATGAGATCCTCGGCGAATTCACGCTGTTTCCGCGCGAGTTCACGCTGGAAAACTATGTGACGATCTTCACCGATCCGACCTGGTACATGGGTTATGTCAACTCGATCACCTATGTGGCGATCAACACGGTGATCTCGGTGCTGGTGGCGCTGCCGGCGGCCTATGCCTTCTCGCGCTACCGCTTCCTGGGCGACAAGCACCTGTTCTTCTGGTTGCTGACCAACCGCATGGCGCCGCCGGCGGTCTTCGCCCTGCCGTTCTTCCAGCTCTATTCGGCGGTCGGCCTGTTCGATACCCCGCTTGCGGTCGCCCTGGCGCACACGCTGTTCAACATTCCGCTGGCGGTGTGGATCCTCGAGGGCTTCATGTCCGGCGTGCCGAAAGAGCTCGACGAGACGGCCTATGTCGACGGCCATTCGTTCTGGTCCTTCTTCCTCAAGATCTTCGTGCCGACGATTGCCGCCGGCATCGGCGTCGCCGCTTTCTTCTGCTTCATGTTCTCCTGGGTCGAACTGCTTCTCGCAAAGACGCTGACCTCGGTGGACGCCAAGCCGATCGCCGCGACCATGACCCGAACCGCGAGCACCTCCGGCTATGAACTCGGCCTGCTGGCGGCCGCCGGCACGCTGACCATCATTCCGGGCGCCTTCGTCATCTATTTCGTGCGCAATTACATCGCCAAGGGCTTTGCGCTCGGCCGCGTCTGACGCGTCCTATCAGGGGAGACACTCGTCATGGGTTTGAGCTGGATGGCATGGACGGGGCCGACCGCGGGCTTCTTCATCTTCATCGGGATCTGTTTCGTGGTCATGTCGGTCTGGGAATATGCCTCGCCCGGCGGCGGGCCGCGTCACGGCATTCTCGGACTGGACACCACGCGCGGCGACCGGCTTTTCATCTCGCTGCTCGGCAGCGCCTTCATCTTCCTCGCGTGGCTCGGCTTCGCCGGCCCCTTCGTGCTGGGGCTGCTGGGTCTGGCGGGGCCGATGCTGGCCGTGCCGCTGGTGATCGCGGTGCTTTACGCGATCTGCATTTTCGTCTGGGCTTGACGGGCGCTTGTTGCGCTCCGGCGCAAACTTGCGGTCGGGCGCGACTCGTCCAAGGATTGCCGTTGCGTGATGGCAATCGGGACAGGACGGGATGCAAAAGGTCTTCAGGATACGGATCGTTGCGGCGCTTGCCGGGGCGCTGTGCGCCACAACATCCCCCGCCGGGGCCGCCTCGGCCCATGCCTCAGCTAACACGGGCGGCTGGCAGAGCGGCGAGCAGGTGGCCCGCCTCTGCGCCACCGGGCCTTCGGAAAATCCCGTCGCCGTCACCTTCTGTCTCGGGTACCTGCAAGGCGCGCTCGATGCCTTCCTGATCGGGCGCGCGTCCTGCGTGCCGGCGGGAACGGACGCCAACGGCCTGCGCGAGGCGGTGCTTGCGCACGCCAGCCGCCATCCGGAGCGTGCCAGAGGGCGCGGGCCTGTCTTAGTCTATGACGCGTTCCGCGCGACCTGGCCCGAATGCGCCCATATGCCGGGGCTGACGCGGTAGCGCTCGCAGTTCTCCGCCGCCACAACCAAAAACGCCGGCCCATCGGACCGGCGTCAGACTGCTGACAAACCCGTCGATTTCGGCGGGTTTGTTTTTTTCAGTTTTGGTTCTGAGGTTTTGAGCGGTTTTTGTTCAGGGTTAGGTTGGTCCAGCCACCTCAGGCTGGGGCTTG
>NZ_JAIVMF010000031.1 GCF_020176715.1 Stappia stellulata
ACTATAGACGGTAAGGCGGGCACCTTGGTGCGGGTTGTTCATCCTTCGGGATCCTCGGCTGGAGTTTGGCGATTGCAGCCTAACCCCGAACCGGGTGAACAACCTCCTGAGACTTCACAACTAGCCCCGATTGCAAGGCGATAGAACAGGGCGCGTCGTCGCGCCGGATCAGGCGGTCAGAGCGGCGAAGGCATCGACCACGGCCTCATAGGTCGCGCGCTTGAACGGTATGATCAGGCCGGGGAGCTCGCAGGCGCGCGCCCATCGCCAGTCGCAGAATTCCGGCTTGTGACCGTCGGGCGGGTTCAGAATGTCGATCTCGGCCTCGTTGCCTTCAAAGCGGAAGGCGAACCATTTCTGCGTCTGGCCGCGAAACCTGGTCGTGCGCCCGGAGCGTGCGACCTCGGGCGGGTAGTCGTAGGAAATCCAGTTCGGCGCCTCGGCGATCAGGCTCGTCGTGCGGATGGAGGTTTCCTCGAAGAGTTCGCGCCGCGCCGCGTCCAGGGGCGTTTCGCCCTCGTCGATGCCGCCCTGCGGCATCTGCCAGCAATAGGTCTCGTCCGACCCTGTGTCGGGGTGCCGTTTTCCGACCCAGACCAAGCCGGCCCGGTTGATGAGCATGACGCCGACACAGGGGCGATAGGGGCGGGAGGAGGCAGGGGACATGGCGATGCTCCGTCTGGGCGACACTTGCGCGTGGTGTCGTAGAGCATTTTTCGCCCGGGTGGAATCCTTCGGGCGCGAGACCCGCGCGCGGGTCTCGCGCGTCAGCGCATCGTGCGGTCGATCGACGCGCTCACCGGAACCAGCTGCAGCCCGCGCTCGTCCAGGTCCTGCGACCATTTTGCGAGCAGCTCCACCGTGACCGGCAGTGCGGTTGCGATGCCGACCGCGACGCCCTGCGCGCGGGCTGTGCCTTCAAGCTGCAACAGCCGCGCGGTGATGTCCTTCGGGCGGGGAACATCGTCGATGATCAGATCCGCATGCGAAAACGGCGTGCGCAGGCCGCTCGCCGTCGGCGTCGCGAGACTGCGCGAGGACGATCCGTCGTCGACGAACATCAGGCCGCGGTCGGTGATTGCCGCCAGCAGCTTCTCCAGCGGCTCCTGCGACGCTGTGAAGCGGGCGCCCATGTAGTTCATGACGCCGACGTAGTTGGTCATCCGGCTGAGCAGCCAGGACAGGCGCTCGTCCATCTCGCGCGCGTTGTGGCTGACGAGAAGCGTGTGCGGGCCGGGATCGTTGTCGGGATAGTCGAACGGCTCCATCGGAAGCTGCAGGAGCAGTTCGTGGCCATCGAGCCGTGCCCGCTGCATCCACCTGTCGAGGCTGGCGCCATAGGGCGCGAAGGCGAGCGTCACTTCGGCCGGCAATTGCTCGATCGCGGTTTGGGTTCCAGTCTGCGACAGCCCGAGCCCGCCGACGATGATCGCGATCTTCGGGATTGACGCGAAGGACTGGTTGGCGGGGCGCGCATAGACGTCGATCGGGCGCAATCCGCTGTCGGAGACCTTGGGCAGCGGGCCATGAGGGCCGGGTTCCGTGACCCTTGCATCCGCCCGCACGGACAGTCCGTTGGCGACGGCGTTGGCATTTGCGTCTGGGTGGGGACCCGGCGCATCGGAGCTCGAAAGCGGCTTTGGTTCGAACCTCGGCCCGAGCGCCTGTTGTTTGGCAGGATTGGCTGCGGAGGGATCGCGCGCGCCTTCGGGAAGCGACGGACGGATCTCGACCACGCCGAAATCGCGCGAGGACAGCCCGTCCAGGGACCGCTCCAGCGGCACCGTCGCTGTCGGTTCGCCGCCGAGCGGATCGTCGACGACGCCGATCCATACGAGCCCGGTCGTCACCAGCACCGTCAGGAGGCCGGCGCCGATCAATCCGAGAGGGAGATTGAAGTACTTGCGCTTGCCAAGCCCCAGCGGAGCCGACAGATCCTTCCCCGCCATGATACCTCATTTGCCGCGTTTGACGGGCGTCCGCGGCTGCCGCTCCCTACGGCCGCTGCGGACGGTCATCGATTCATCAGTTCGGAATGCCGGCTTTCTGATCGCCAACCGGCGGGAAGGCGCTGTTCACCTGGACGCCGTTGAGCAGGTCCAATGCGAAATTCAGCTGGGCATCGTCCTTCGGGTCCGGCGGAACATAGGCCTGGCTGCCAGAGCCTTCCTCGTCCTCGCCTTCGCCCTTCAGATGCCCGCGCAGCCCGGCTTCGCCTTCCGTCTCGACCTTGCCGCGCAGCTCCTCGGGAAGCTCCTGAAGGAACTCGATGTCCGGGGTGATGCCCTTGGCCTGGATGGAGACGCCCGACGGCGTGTAGTAGCGCGCCGTGGTCAGACGGATCGCGCCATTGGCGCCGAGCGGCACGATGGTCTGCACGGACCCTTTTCCGAAGGAGCGGGTGCCCAGCACGGTCGCCCTGCGGTGGTCCTGAAGCGCGCCGGCCACGATTTCGGAAGCCGAAGCCGAACCGCCGTTGATCAGAACGATGACCGGGTAGCCGTCCGCAAGATCGCCCGAACGGGCATTGTAGCGCTGCGTTTCGTCGGAGTCCCGACCTCGCGTGGAGACGATTTCGCCGCGCTTGAGGAAGCCGTCGGAAACGGCAATCGCCTGATCGAGGAGACCACCGGGATTGTTGCGCAGGTCGAGCACGAAGCCCTTGAGCTTGTCCTCGCCGATCGTCTTCTTCAGCTCTTCGATGCTCGACTGCACACCGTCGTAGGTCTGCTCGCTGAACTGGGTTACCCGGACATAGCCGATGTCGCCTTCGGCGCGGTGGCGCACGGAGCGGATGCGGATGATGTCGCGCGTGATGGTGATCTTCAGCGGCTCGCTCACGCCTTCGCGGCGAACGGTCAGCTCGATGCCGGTGTTGACCGGTCCGCGCATTTTCTCGACCGCTTCCGACAGCGTCAGGCCCTGGACCTGTTCGCCGTCCAGATGGGTGATCAGGTCGCCCGCGAGAACGCCCGCCTGGAAGGCCGGGGTGTCGTCGATCGGCGTGACCACCTTGACCAGGCCGTCTTCCATGGTGACCTCGATGCCGAGGCCGCCGAATTCGCCGCGGGTCTGCACCTGCATGTCGCGGAAGTGCTTGGGCGAAAGGTAGCTCGAATGCGGGTCCAGCGAACTGAGCATCCCGTTGATCGCGGATTCGATCAAAGCCGCGTCGTCCGGGGTTTCGACATAGTCGGAGCGGACCCGCTCGAACACGTCGCCGAACAGGTTGAGCTGCCGGTAGGTGTCCGAAGCGGCGGCATTCGCCACTCCGCTCACCCGAACGGGCATCTGTGACAGGGCCGTTACGGTCGCGCCACCAATGAGCGCACCGACCAGCAAGAGGGAAGCTTTCCGAATCATCCGCGAACCTTTTCGTCTTCGGGCCGAACCCACCATGGGGTGGGATCGATCGAAATGCCGTCTTTCCTAAACTCTACATAGAGCACGGGCTGCGGTGCTGAAAGGTCGAGTGTCGCAGCGCTGGCCACACGGGTTTCGCCCATGGCCGCCACCGGCTCGCCCGCAAGCACGAATTGACCTTGCTCCACAGTGGTTCGATCCATTCCGGCCAGGAGAACATGATATCCATCGCCGGCATTCAGGATCAAGACCTGACCGTAGGACCGGAACGGCCCTGCATAGACCACCCAGCCGTCGGCAGGGGCCACGACCTGCGCTCCCGTTCGGGTGGCGATGGAGCGTCCGCGGGTCTGTCCGCCGAAACCGTCGTCCATGCCGAAATCGCGCAAGGTGGTCCCGGCCACGGGAAGGTTCAGCCTGCCCTTGGCCTGCGCGAAGGAAATCGCCGGCGCAAGCCGCCCGGCATCGCTGAAAGGATCCGCGGGAACCGCCTTGCCGTCACGCGCCTTCGTGGCGTCGCGCGCCGCCTCGGCCGCGGCCCGTGCGCTGGCGATGTCGCGCTCCATGGTCGCGATCAGGTCCTTGAGGCTTTCCGCCTCGCTCGCCAGTTCCTCCGAGCGTGCCTGTTCCTTTGCAAGCTGCGCCTCGGTGCTCTCGCGCTCCTGCTTCTTGGAGGCGACGAGGAGCTCCACCCGGGCCTGTTCCTCTGTCAGGCGCCTGGCATCGGCGACGAGCCGGTCCCGCTCGGCCGCACTGGAAAGACGGACCTGGCGCAAGGTGGAGAGATCCCCGGCGAGCGCCTGGGCCTCCAGATGAATTTCGGGCATGACCGCATTGAGCAACAGCGCGCTTCTGACGGCACCCAGCGCGTCCTTCGGGCGAACCGCAAGCGCGGGCGGCGGGTGCTGGCCGATGCGCTGCAGCGCCGCCAGTACCTCGGACAGGACATCTTGACGTTCCGCCAATGATGCGCGCACCGCGTCCTCGTTTGTTCCGAGGCGACGCAACCGGTCTTCGGTCGCCGCCAGTTGCTCTTCGAGTTGCGTGACCCGTTGCGCCGTGCGCAGCAGTTCCGCGTTGAGGGCCTTGCGGTCGCGCTCGATCATGCGGATCTCGCGGGCGATCGCGGCCTGCCGGTCTTCCGACAACGTCAGATCCCGTGTCAGCGCGGAGAGTTCTTCCTCCCGCCGGGCCTTGCGTGTCGCAAGAGAGTCCTGCGCTGTGGACGCGGCATCAGGATCCGATGTCTGCCCGGCTTCGTCCTGCGCCCAGGCCTGCCCGGCAAAGCCGGTCAAACAGCTTGAGGCGACCGCAAGCCAGAAAGCGACGATCAGCGGTCCGGTCCGCAACGCATTGGGCAGTTTCTTGCGCATTCACCACTCCGCCCGCAATTACGCGACGGTCAAGCGCGGAGACCGCCGACAACGGGCATTTCGTATCGGGGACTGAGGCGGGCCTTTCACACGGGCCGAGGATGCCTCAGTCTTCTTAACGAAACGTCAACCCTAACGAATGGTAAACCGTAAAACCCTGCCTATTCGTTAAAAGGGCTAAAGGACAATTGGGGCGGAATACGGGCAGGGACGGACGGGGAAAGACGGGCGGGCAGGTTCAGACGCGATGGTAGGGATGCCCGCTCGCGATCGTGATCGCCCGGTAGATCTGTTCGGCAAGAAGCACCCTGGCAATCTGGTGGGGCCAGGTCATCGGCCCGAGCGCAAGCGTCAGGCGGGCTGCATCCAGCAAAGCCGGGCCGTGTCCATCGGGTCCGCCGATAGCAAAGGCCACATCCGCCGTGCCGGCATCGCGCAGCTCCTGCATCTCCTGGGAAAACGCCGCGCTTGTACGGGTCTTGCCGGTTTCGTCGAGGGCGATGATCACCGCTCCGGCGGGCAGGGCGGCGAGCAGGGCGCGGGCTTCCTCGGCCTTGCGGTCGTCTCCGCGCTGGGCGCGCGATTCGGCAAGCTCGATGACGGACAGCGGACCGATCGACACGCTCCGCCCTGCCTTGCCGATGCGGTCCTCGTACCGATCGAAAAGCGTTCGTTCCGGGCCGGTCTTCAGCCGGCCGACGCAGGCGATATGGATGCGCATTGGGATTCCGCTTGGTCAGCCGGGAAGGGCGCGCGACACACGGGGCTCGCTGCTCCCGGAACAGGTCCGCGCAACCAGCCCCCGGAACAGGACTGCAGAACCGGCCTTCAGAACCCGCGCCCGCAATGGGGTTTGGGCCGGAGTCGGGCGGGGCCTGGCCACCGTGCGACCGGGCGCATGCGTTCAGGGGCGTGGCGGACACAACCGTCCCGCCACCACGCTGTCGCGGTGTTCGCATGCAGCGCTCCCGAAAGCTGCACCGGGAGCTCGCACTGCCTAGCCGGCGTAGTGAACCGGCGTGTTGTCGTCCACCGACCACATCTTTTCGATGTTGTAGAAGGCGCGAACCTCCGGTCGGAAGACATGGATGATGACGTCACCGGCGTCGATCAGCACCCAGTCGCACTGGGGAAGGCCTTCCACACGGGCACTGCCGTGTCCGGCTTCCTTGAGGTCGCGCAACAGGTGGTCGGCGATGGCGCCGACGTGCCGGTGCGAACGACCCGACGCGACGACGACCTGATCGGTTATCGGCGACTTGCCGGTGATGTCGATTGAGACGATGTCTTCGGCCTTTGAATCGGACAGGGAGGCCAAGACGGTTTCGCGCAGGTTCGCACGCGCAAGCGTGCCGGCTGCGGCGTGATGAGGAGCGGTCGGTGCCGTCTCCTCGGTTTCGAAGGTCATGCTCAGACGGATTGCCTTTCGTCCAGTTTGCATCCTTGGGCGCACGAACGGGATGTTCGCTGCCCGACCTCATGAGGCGCGCCGTGCGAAACGACTCTTCCCCATGAACAAAGATAAGCTTCGCTTGTTGGCCTTTTCAAGACATCGCAGTTTCACCAAGGCCGCGCGGCGGAGCGCAAATGCGTCGACGACATCGGGTCGCGCGGCGCATGCAGAAAGGTCCAGGCCGGTGGCGCCAGGCTCGCGAGCCGCTGTGCCCGTTCTTCCGGGAGCCGCGCCTGCGCGAATGTCTGGGCCGCCGGAGACCACAGGGCCGACAGTGTCGCCCCCGGGCGGTCGACCACCGCGACCGGAACGCGTTCGAAGATCGAGCGCCAGGCCTGCCACCGGTGGAAGCCCGCAAGATTGTCAGCCCCCATCACCCAGACGAAACGGACACCCGGGCGCAGCTTGAGCAAACGCGCGATTGAGCGGGCGCTATAGCTGGTTCCGAGCCGCGCCTCAAGCGCCGTGACGCGCATGCGCGGATGATCGGCGATGTCCTCGACGCGGGAGATCCGTCCGGCCAGCGGTTCGAGCTCGTCATGGCTCTTCAGCGGATTGCCCGGCGTGACCAGCCACCAGACCTGATCGAGCGCAAGCCGCTTCAGCGCGGTATCTGCCACGAGCCGGTGTCCGGAATGCGGCGGATTGAAGGATCCCCCGAACAGGCCGACGCTGCATCCCGGCTCGATATGCGGAATGCGCAGGTAGCGCTCGGCTGCCGTCCCGGTGCCGCTCATCGCCTGCCGCGCCGTTGCGTCGCCTGTCGGACCATTCAGGGCCGCACCTGTCCGGTGCCGCGCACCCGGTACTTGAAGCTGGTGAGCTGCTCCACCCCGACGGGACCGCGCGCATGCATCCGCCCGGTCGCGATCCCGATCTCGCCGCCCATGCCGAATTCGCCGCCGTCGGCGAATTGCGTCGAGGCGTTGAGAGTGAGAATGGCGCTGTCGACTTCCGCGAAGAACCGTTCGGCCGCTGCCGGGTCGTCGGTGACGATCCCGTCGGTGTGATGCGACCCATAGGTCTCGATATGGTCGATCGCCGCCGAAAGGTCGTCGACGACCCGCACCGACAGGATCGCGTCCAGATATTCGGTGCGCCAGTCGTCCTCGGTGGCGGGAGAGGCTTCCGGCACGGCGGCGCAGACGGCCGCATCGCCCCGGATCTCGCATCCGGCCGCGATCAGCGCCTCGCAGATCGGCTTGAGGTGGGTCGCGGCGACGGCGCGGTCGATCAGCAGGGTTTCCAGCGCACCGCAAATTCCGGTCCGCCGCATCTTGGCATTGACCGCGATGTCGCGCGCCATGTCGAGGTCGGCCGCCTTGTCGATCACCAGATGGCACAGGCCTTCCAGATGGGCGAAGACGGGGACCCGCGCTTCCGCCTGGACCCGCGCGACCAGGCTCTTGCCGCCGCGCGGCACGATGACGTCGAGCGTGCCGCCGAGGCCTGCAAGCATCTCGCCGACGGCGGCCCGGTCGGTCACCGGCACCATCTGGATCGCGGCCTTGGGCAGGCCCGCATCGGCCAATCCCTGCACCAGCGCTGCGTGGATGGCGAGATTGGAGCGGATCGTGTCCGACCCGCCGCGCAGGATCACGGCGTTTCCGGCCTTCAGGCACAGCGCGCCGGCGTCCGCCGTTACATTGGGCCGGCTTTCATAGATGACGCCGATCACGCCGAGCGGCGTGCGCACCCGCTCGATCTGCAGGCCGTTCGGACGCTCCCAGGAGGCGATGACGGACCCGACGGGATCCGAAAGCTCGGCCACGGCTTCCAGACCCGTGGCGATTGCCTCGATGCGCTCGTCCGTCAGCGTGCCGCGGTCGAGATAGGCAGCCGTCTGGCCGCCCGCGCGCATGGTCTCCAGATCCATCGCATTCGCGGCGAAGATCGCGTCGCGGGCGCTGCGCACGCGGGCGGCCATCGCGCGCAAGGCGTCGTCCTTCTGCCGGCTCGGCACCGTCGCCAGGGTGCGTGCCGCAGCCCGTGCCCGCGTTCCGATGTCCTGCATCAGGCCGGCGATATCCGTGGCCTTGTCCTGTGTGCGTTCAAGCATGTCCGCTTTCCTCTTCCGCTGCCCTGTCGCAAAGGGCGGTCTCGATTGTCTGGTCGCTGAGCACGAGGTCGTCGCGATGCACCATTTCGGCGCGCCCGGCATAGCCAAGGATTGCCTCGATCTCGCGGCTGTTGCGCCCCATGATCATCTGCGCTTCGGGATGGTCGTAGGCGACGATGCCGCGACCGATGTCCCGTCCGTCCGGCCCGACGATCCGCACCGCATCGCCGCGGCTGAAGGCGCCGTCGATGTTGCGTACGCCGGCGGGCAGCAGGCTGCGTCCGGCCACCACCGCGCGGATCGCGCCGGCATCGAGCTCCAGTGTGCCGCGCGGCTCCAGATGGCCGCCGATCCATGCCTTGCGCGCACTTGCCGGCGTGGCGCGGGCCGAGAACCAGGTGGCCCGACCGCCGTTTTCGATTGCCGACAGCGGGTTCATCCGGGTGCCGCTGGCAATCGCCATCGTCGTGCCTGCCGATGTGGCGATGCGGGCGGCATCGATCTTGGTGCGCATGCCACCGCGCGACAGTTCCGACCCGGCCGCACCTGCCATGGCCTCGATCTCGGGCGTGATCGCCGGCACTTCCGGCAGGAAGACCGCATCCGGGTCCTGCGCTGGCGGCGCCGTGTACAGCCCGTCGACATCCGACAGGAGCACGAGGCAGTCGGCGCTGCACATGGTGGCGACGCGGGCGGCAAGACGGTCGTTGTCGCCGTAGC
Organism: Stappia stellulata; assembly: GCF_020176715.1. Lineage (GTDB taxonomy): Bacteria > Pseudomonadota > Alphaproteobacteria > Rhizobiales > Stappiaceae > Stappia. The sequence continues at coordinate 8,969 of NZ_JAIVMF010000031.1, forward strand.
GGATTTCAGATGTCGCGACGGTGTCGTTCTCGTTGACGATGGGAACGGCGCCGAGCTTCAGCAGCGTGGCGATGGTCTCGCGGGCGTTCAGGTAGCGGCGGCGTTCCTCGGTGTCGCCGAGCGTCAGCAGGATTTGCCCTGCCGTGAGCCCGCGCGCGCCGAGCGCCTCCGCATAGGCCTGCGCGAGCGCGACCTGTCCGACGGAGGCGGCGGCCTGCGCCTGTTCAAGCCGCAGCGGGCCGGGGGGAAGGCCGAGCACGCCCCGCCCCAGCGCGATGGCGCCGGAGGAGACGACGATCAGTTCCGCGCCGGCCTTGGCCAGCATCTGGAGATCGTCGCACAGCGCCGCGAGCCAGTCTCGCTTCAACTGGCCATTGGCCACGAGCAGCGAGGATCCGATCTTGACGACGATCCGCCGGGAGCGGGAGAGGCGCCCCGTTTCGCCGGCTGCGGGCTGGAGAAGTTCGCTCATGATCTTCCGGGTCCGGTGTTGCGTCTTGCGCGCTGCGTCAGGGGCGCCAGGGTTCTGAGGGCACCTGGGGAACGGTGTTCGCCTCTTCCGCCCGGTCGCTGTCGATGGCGCGCTGGATCATGCGCAGCGTGAGGTCGACATTCTCGCCGCTGGTCGAGGAGAGAAGCACGGGCTTTTGTCCGCAGGCGGCCTCCAGTGCGGCGGCCTTCTGCTCGCGAAGTTCGGGGGCAAGCGCATCGACCTTGGAGAGCGCGACGACCTCGGGCTTTTCCGTCAGCCCGTGGCCATAGGCGGCCAGCTCGCCGCGCACGACCCGGTAGGTCTCGCCGGGGTCTTCCTCCGTGCCGTCGACCAGATGCAGCAGCGTGCGGGTGCGCTCCACATGGCCGAGGAAGCGGTCGCCGAGGCCGACACCGTCATGCGCGCCTTCGATCAGGCCCGGAATATCGGCAAGCACGAACCCGCGCCCGTCGATCTCGACGACGCCGAGATTGGGGTGAAGCGTGGTGAAGGGATAGTCCGCGATCTTCGGGCGGGCCGCCGAGACCGACGCCAGGAAGGTCGACTTGCCGGCATTGGGCATGCCCACCAGTCCGGCATCGGCGATCAGCTTGAGACGCAGCCAGATCCATTTCTCCTCGCCCGGCAGACCCGGGTTGGCGTGGCGCGGCGCCTGGTTGGTGGAGGATTTGAAATGGGCATTGCCGAAACCGCCGTTGCCGCCCTTCAAAAGCAGCAGGCGTTCGCCGACATGGGTCAGGTCGGCGATGACGGTGTCATTGTCTTCCTCCAGGATCTCGGTTCCGACCGGAACCCGCAGCACCACATCGTCGCCCTTGGCGCCGGTGCGGTTGCGGCCCATGCCGTGCATGCCGGTCTTGGCCTTGAAATGCTGGTGGAAGCGGAAGTCGATGAGGGTGTTCAGCCCGTCGACGCATTCCACATAGACGTCGCCGCCACGACCGCCGTCGCCGCCGTCGGGTCCGCCGAACTCGATGTATTTCTCGCGACGAAACGAGACGGCCCCGGCGCCGCCGTCGCCGGAGCGCACATAGATCTTGGCCTGGTCGAGAAATTTCATCTTTGCGTCGCTTTCTGCGCGGCCCCGTCGGCCGCTGTCACGTTCATATCATCATGCAAGCGAAAAACGCCGCCCGGTCGAGCCGGAAGGTCTGGTCCCGCTCACCGGCCACGTCCGGTCCTGTGCGCGCGAAACCTGCCCGTGAAAGCACGGCATGCGATGCCGTGTTGACGGTGCTGGCCCGTGCCGCCACCGCATGCGTTGCCGTTGCGCCAAACAGCCACCCGAGCGCGACGGGTGCTGCCTCGCTCATGTAGCCTTTTCCCCAATACTCGCGGCCAAGCCAATAGCCGATCTCCGGCGTTTCGTCCAACGCGCGAAACGAGATCACGCCGATCAAACCCGTTCCATCGTCGAGCGCGAAGGCGACCTCGCGAGCGTGCGCCTGCTGCAGATAGGCCAGCCAGGCGCGGGCATCTGCCGCGGAGTAGGGGTGGGGAACCCGCGCCAGGAAATGCGAGACCTCCCGGTTGCCGGCAAGGGCGACGATCCGGGCGACGTCAGATCCGGCGGGCGCCCTCAGGGTCAGCCGTGCAGTTGCAAGCGTCGGATGTCCGACGCCTGCACCCGGTGTCCTCGACCTGGTATGCGCGTCTACAGATCGGTCAGGCACTTCGACCGCCCCCAGCGCTTCAGCGCGGTCCAGGTGCTCTTGTCGAGGGCGAAACGGTCGACCGAGACGGCGCCGCCGGCGCCGCGCGACATGATCATGCCCTGATCGAGGAACTGGAACCCGCATTTCACCAGCACCCGCCGCGAGGCCGGATTGGTGACGCGGGCCGCTCCGGTCAGACGGGTGATCGGCGTCGCGGAGAACACGAAGTCGATCATCGCCTGCGCCGCTTCCGTCGCATAGCCCTGGCCCCAGAACGGCTCGCCGATCCAGTAGCCGAGATGCACGGCCCCGCCGTCCTCAAGCGCGCTGTAGCCGGCCGCGCCGATAAAGCGACCCGTCGATTTCATCCGGATCGCGAATTTGGCGCGATGGGCCGTGCGCTGGGCAGCGCGCGCCACCAGATTGCGGGCGTCGTCGAGCGTGAAGGGATGGGGCATGGTTGCGACCATGGTCGCGACCTTGCGGTTGTTGGCGAGGGCGACGATGTCGGCGAGATCGTCGCTGCGCGGTGCGTCGAGACGCAGCCGCTCGGTGTCCTGCGGCGTCAGGGCCGCGCACAAACTCTCCTCGTCGAGGGTCTCTTCAAGATCGGCAACCATGGTGTCCTCCGGCAGTGCGACAACGAAAACGAAAAGGGGAGATGGCGGCCCATCTCCCCTGATCTGTCGCGATCTTGCCGGTTTTCTCAAACCGCCGGGTCGATGGGACGCCGGCGGTTTGGAAACAACACGTCGGCTTTACTCTGCAGCTTCTACGAGTGGCGTTACGGTAATAAACGTGCGCTTGTTGGCCTTGTTCTCGAAGGTCACCTTGCCCTCGATGGTGGCGAAGATCGTGTGATCCTTGCCCATGCCGACGCCCGTGCCCGGATGCCACTTCGTGCCGCGCTGGCGCGCGATGATATTGCCCGGAACGACGGTTTCGCCGCCGAACTTCTTGATGCCGAGACGGCGGCCCGCGGAATCGCGGCCGTTACGTGACGAACCACCTGCTTTTTTATGTGCCATGACGAAACTCCTCGTCCGAAATCTGTGCCTGAGGCGACGGGGCGTCGATTACTTCGACGCCAGCTCCGAAGCCTGTTCGATCCAGTTGTCGCGGTCGATGCGGCCCTTGAAGGACAGCGCGTCGTCGACGCGGGCGATGTCTTCCGCGGTGAATGCCGCGACCTGCGCATAGGTGGTGATGCCGAGCGCATTGAGCTTCTTCTCGAGCACCGGACCAACGCCGGAAATCTTCTTCAGGTCGTCCGCCGGTCCCTCGGGAGCGGTGAACAGCACCGGAAGCTCTGCCTCGGCCGTGGCTTCGGCGGCCTTCTCGGCCTTCGGAGCGGCCTTCTTCTTGGCTGCCGGCTTCTTGCCGTCCGTCAGGATGTCGGTGATCTTGACGAGCGTGAAGCTCTGGCGGTGGCCGTTGCGGCGGCGCGAATTCTGGCGGCGGCGCTTCTTGAAGATGATGATCTTGCGGGTGCGGGCCTGGTCGACGACCTCGCCGACGACGCTGGCGCCGTCGACGCGCGGTGCGCCGATCATGGTGTCGGTCCCGCCGCCAACCATCAGCACCTCGTCAAAGGTCACGGTCTCGCCCGGCTCGCCATCGAGCTTCTCGATCTTGATAAGGTCGTCCTGGGCGACAGTGTACTGCTTGCCGCCGGTCTTGATCACTGCGAACATGTCTCGCACGTCCTTCTTTTCGTTCTTCGAATGCACTCACCTTGCCGTTTTGGCGGCGAGCGGCTTGCGACGCACCCTGTGGCGCCCCGACAGGCGGGGACTTTGAAGAAGCCGGACCCTGCGACACGCGACCGTCTAGCCGCAAACGTCGTCGGGAACCGGCTCTGCCGCAACTCGCCACGAAAAAACGCGGGCCGAAAGGCCAGGGTTTCGAGGTGGATGGAAGCGGCGGAAGCCTCGGGCAACGATAAAGGGAGACGGAACTCCCTACGCGAAGCAGCGCGACTATACGGATCGGCGGTGGAAAGTCAACGCTTCCGGCACCGGGAAACGCGCATGCGCGGGCGGTTTCACGGTCTGGCGCCGCGGGCGTGCGCGAAGCGGGAAAAACGTCAGACGCCCCCTTGTGCGACTTCGCGCTCTTCGTTATGTACGCGGTCACGTCGCGACCACATCGCCAGACGTTTGCGGAGAGGTGCCGGAGTGGTCGAACGGGGCGGTCTCGAAAACCGTTGAGCGCGCAAGCGTTCCGAGGGTTCGAATCCCTCTCTCTCCGCCATTTTCTGACTTCGCGCTGTCGCCCTTCGGGCTTCGCTCCAGTCGGGACCTTGCAACGGCTCGGGCGGCTCTTCGCCTTGCGAACCCGTTGGGTTCGAACGTTATCCCGGAAGCGCCGCCATTTCCCCTTCACAAGTCTCTTGCAAGCGCGACGGCGTCGCGTGGGCACGCGGCTGCGCCGGGGCGCGGCGCGGTCCCCAGCCGCCTATGCCCTTTCCCGCTCTTCAGCACGCTGAGGCGGCCGGCGCGGGCCCGTGTTCAGTTCGGGCAGCTTACGTCGATCACCGTGCCGTCCGGGTCGCGAAGCAGCAGCCGCATCTGACCGTAAGGCATGCGGGTCGGCCCATCGACGATTTCCGCGTCGAGCCTCTGCGCCGTTTCGACAACGGGCGCGAGATCGTCCACGACAAAGGTCAGGATCATGCCTGCGGGCGCGCTGCGGATGGCGGGTGGGACGACGTCATGGTCGCGCTGGAGGATGCCGAACTCGAGGCCCGAAACGCCGGGATGGGTCAGGATGACGAACCAGTCGGAATCGAAGTGACGCGTCATGCCGAGCAATTGTTCGTAGAACGTGGCGGTTCGGTCTGGAGTGTCGCTCAGCACGTTGGTAAAGGCTCGGTTCATGTCCAGGGTCCGTTGCGGGGCGGCGTCAGGGCGTGAAATGCAAGGTTTTGCAAATCCTACATGGGAAACCTCTGATTGCAAGAGCGGGCGCCCCGCCGGGGGGCGGGGCTTGGGCGCGCGCGAATGGGTCGCGTTGCCGATCCCCCTGAGCTCTGCCAGTCTGGCCACCCCGGTGGCGCTCTTCGCTCTTGGCGGTGCGGGCCGTCCGGGGGTATGACAGTTGCGCGCCGAGCCGATGCGGACGAATGGAGACGACCTATGAGAATTGCCTACACCAAGGCAGAGGAACGCGGCGACATGGACCGTCTCCTCGCAGGCGTTGCGGAGGATCTGGCGGCGCGTGGTCTTCGGTGTTGCGGTATTGTCCAGATCAATTCGCCCGACTGCGACAACCGGACGTGCGACATGGACGTGCAGGTGCTGCCGGACGGTCCCCGCATCCGCATTTCGCAATCGCTCGGCCCCGAGGCGCGCGGCTGCCGGCTGGATGTCGGCGCACTGGAGACGGCGGTCGGGGAATGCGAACGACGCCTCGATGCGCAGGTGGATGTGTTGATCGTCAACAAGTTCGGCAAGCGCGAGGCGGAAGGCGGCGGCTTTCGCGCACTGATCGCCGAGGCGCTCTCGCTCGACGTTCCCGTGGTCGTCGGGGTGAACGGCCTGAATGAGACGGCGTTTCTCGACTTCACCGCCGGGGCTGCGGTGGCGCTCCCGCCCCGCGCCGGGGCGGTGCGCGACTGGGTGATTGCCGCTGCCGCCCCGCTTGACGCGACCGCCTGAGGGCTGCGGCACCGGGAACAGGCGGTTTCGCGCCTATTCGGCCTGCGCCGCGTTGCGCAGGAAGGTCAGGCTGCGGGCAAAGGCCCGCTGCGCGCACGGCGCGTCATAGGCGCTCTTGCGCCAGTTGTTGAAGCCGTGTCCGGCGCCTTCATAGCTGAATACCTTTGCGCCTTCGGGGAGCTGGCGGCGCAATTCGGCGATGGCCTCCGGCGGCGTTCCTTTGTCGTCGGCACCGAAGTGCAGCATGATCGGGCAGGCGACATCCCCGGCGATGCCGAGCTTCTCGATGCCGACGCCGTAATAGCCGACCGCGGCGTCGATGCCCGGTCGCGTGGCACAGATCGTGGCCAGCTTGCCGCCGAAGCAGAAGCCGAGCAGGAACACCGGGGCGCCACCCGCCGCCCGCGCATGGTCGACGCAGGTCATCACATCGTCGGCGGCCAGGTCCCAGTCGAGCTTGCCATAGAGGGCGCGCGCGGTTTCCAGGTCCTCTCCGTCATAGCCGAGCTGGACGCCGGGCTCGATGCGCCAGAACAGATCCGGCACGATCACGTGAAACCCCTCGTCGGCCCATTGGTCGGCCAGTTCGCGAATGTGCTGGTTGGTTCCGAAGATTTCCTGCAGCAGCACAATCCGCCCGGTCGGCCGCTCGCTCGCCGGATGCGGCGGATACACTTCATAGCAGGGGAGTTCGGCGCTGCCCGTGGCGATCCGGGTGTCTTTGCCGCGTGTCAGTTTCATGTGGATCTCCAAAGAAAGACGGAGGTCCGCGTCAACGGACCTCCGGGATGTGTGGCCTGGGCCGGGGTTACTCGAACCGCGCGCCATAGGCGCGTGCGAGAAAGTCCTGCAGCCAGGTCTTGTCGTCTTCCGACATCGCCTTGGTGGCGTTGATCGCGGCCTCCAGCGCCTCTCCCGCATAGGGAGTGTAGCCGTTGAGGGAGGCATCGATCTCCTTGAGGAACACCGGGTCGGCAAGCATCGAGGCAATGCCCTGTTCCAGCGCCTCGACCGCCGCATCCGGCGCGTCCTCGTGAACCATCAGCACCCGTCCGAGGCTCACGGTCGCGCCGGTCATCGCCATATAGGCGCTCCATGCCGGCCCTTCCGGATCCGCGCCGTCGTTCAGGCTGCGGTAGACGTCCGCGACCGTCGGGAGATCGGGGACTGAAGGGTCGGCGACGAGCTTGCCCTTGCCGTCGATGAAGCCTTGCGAGAACAGCGGCACGGCCTTGCCCTCGTCGATCATCGGCTGAACCTTGCCCGTGTAGTTGGGCATCGTCTGGCCGTCGATATTGGCCTCGCCGCGTTCGAAGGCGAGCAGGGTTTCCGACTTGCCCTCATAGCCGGTGATAGCCCTGATTTCCGTGTCCAGCACCTTGAGGCCAAGGAGCGTGTCGATCGAGGCCATGATGCCGGCGCTGGCATGGATCAGGCGGTCGGCGGCCGCGGGAATGTCGGCGGGCTTTTCGATGCCTAGATCGGCAGCGGCGAAGGTCACGCGCCCGACCGGGCCCGCCATCAGCGGATCGTACTGGCCGAGTTCCGCGCGCGAGCCTTGCAGCCCGAGCATGATCCGCATCAAGAGCTGTCCGGTGCCGACCATGAGGGTCTCGCCGTTGGGCTCGACCCGGGTGACATAGTGGTTGGACGCCAGGATCGAGCCGGATCCGGGCATGTTCTCCACGATGATCGCGGGATTGCCGGGAATGTGGTCGTCCAGATGTTCGGCCACCACCCGTGCGAACTGGTCTGTGCCGCCGCCAGGCGAAAAGCCGACGAGCAATGTCACCGTCTTGCCTTTGAAATAGGCGTCCGCCTGCGCGGCCATCGGTGCCATGGCAGCCGCGCACAACGCAACGGCAGCAACAAGTGATTTCTTCATGAAAGACCTCCCTTTCTGATCGCCCGGCTCCCTCCGAACGATAACTGTTGACAGTTAAAGCGTAAATTGATTGAAATTCAAGCGTTGATTGGGAAAAGTGTCGATACTTTTGAGGGGGGATTCATGCTAGACGCCGCCGTACAGGCATTGTTCATCGTGCTGCAGCCAGGGCATCTGGCTTATCTGCTGGTCGGCGTCGGGGTCGGCCTTGCAGTTGGCGTTCTGCCGGGGCTCGGCGGAATTGTCGGCATGGCGCTGCTTCTCCCGCTGACCTTTACGATGGATGCGACGGCAGGCTTGGCGATGCTGATCGGCGTGGCGGCCGTGATCACCACGTCGGACACCTTTGTCTCGGTGCTGATGGGGGTACCGGGATCTGCCGGATCGCAGGCAACCGTCGTCGACGGCTATGCGATGGCGCAAAAGGGCGAGGGCGCCCGCGCGCTCTCCGCCGCCTTCCTTGCCTCCATGTTCGGCGGCATCATCGGTGCGTTGGCCCTGTGCCTGTCGTTGCCGGTCGCGCGCGGGATGGTCCTGTCCTTTGCCTCGCCCGAACTTTTGATGATGAGCGTGATGGGCCTTTGCATGATCGGCGTGTTGTCGGGCAATGCGCCGCTCAAGGGCATCCTCGCCGCCTCGCTCGGCCTGTTCCTCGGCACCTGGGGCGCTTCCAACATCACGGCGGAATACCGCTACTCCTTCGAGATGGACTATTTGTTCGACGGCATTCCGCTCGTGGTCCTCTCGCTCGGCCTCTATGCGATCCCGGAGTTTCTGGACGTTCTGTCGCGCGGCGGATCGATTGCCCGCAAGGGGCTTTCCGTTGGATCGGGCTGGGGCGAGGGCGCCCGCGACGTCCGTCGGAACTGGCCGCTGGTCGTGCGCCACTCCCTGGTCGGTGTCGGTGTCGGGATCGTGCCCGGTCTCGGCGCCTCGATCGTCGACTGGCTCAACTACGGCCTGCTGGTGCGCACCGCGCGCGACAAGTCGAAATTCGGCTCCGGCGATGTGCGGGGTGTGATCGCCCCTGAAAGCGCCAACAACGCCAAGGAAGGCGGCGCGCTGATCCCGACGCTTCTTTTCGGCGTACCCGGCAGCGCCGGCATGGCGCTTCTGCTGAGCGCCATGGTGGTCCAGGGCATTCAGCCCGGACCGCGCATGCTCACCGACAATCTGCAACTGATCTTCGCGCTGGTCTGGAGTCTCGCGATCGGCAATGTGGTCGGCACGGCCGTCTGTTTCGCGCTGTCGCGTCCGATCAGCCGTCTTGCGCTTGTGCCGTTCAGTCTCCTGTTCCCGGTGGTGTTCACGCTGATCATCGTCGGCGCCTACCAGTCGACGCGCCATTTCGGCGATCTGCTGGCGTTGGTTGCCTGCGGCATGCTCGGCTGGCTGATGAAGCGCTTCGGCTTTCCCCGTGCGCCCCTGCTGATCGGCTTCATTCTCAGCGCGCTGGTGGAGCGCAACCTGTGGATCACGCTCAACCGCTACGGCTGGGACTGGCTGTCGCGGCCGGGCGTGCTGGTGATCGGCGTCCTTACGCTCCTGTTCCTTGGATATGGCCTGCGCGCGGCGTTGCGCCGGGAGAAATCGGCATGAGCAAGCGCGAACGCCTCTACCATCTTGCTTTCCTCGCGTTGATTGCCGCCGTCCTCGGCTACGGCCTCGTGACCGCGCTGGACTTTTTCCCTGGCGGCCGGTTCTTCCCCGTCACCGCGACCACGATCGGCCTTGTGTGTTGTGCCGCTCTCGGGCTGCATCTCCTGTGGGGGGCGGAATCGGGAGCGGCGCTGGACGCGAGCACCCAGCCGGCGGAATTTTCCTATGCGGTGTTGTTCTTCTGCGCCTTTGGCCTTTACATTGCCGTCGTCTATGCCACCGGCTTCTTTCCCGCGACAGCCTTGTCATTGCTCGTCTTTCTGCGTCTCTACGCAAGGGTCGGGTTGGTGATGACGGTCTGTGTCACCGCGGCGACCCTGGGCGGCACCTATCTCTTCGGCATTCTGCTGAACATTTCATGGCCCCGGGGGGTGCTCTCAAGCCTTGTCTAGTGTCTCCGTCGCCTTTCGCTATCTCCTGAGCCTGTCTTTCGGACTGACGGGAGGCGCCATTTTCTACCTGCTCGGTCTGCCCTTGCCCTGGATGCTGGGGGCGATGCTTCTGACGCTGATCTGCAGCGTCTCCGGATTGCCCCTGGCATCGCCGAAGTCGGCGCGACCGGCGATGAGCGCGATCATCGGCGTCGTGCTTGGAACCTATTTTCAGCCTGAGCTTTTCGCGCATGTCGGCGAATGGCTGTTCAGCATCAGCGCGCTTTTCGCCTTTATCGCGCTCGCCGGCGGAATCGGCGTGAGCTACTTCCATTTCGTCGGGCGGATGGACTGGAAGACGGCCTATTTCGCCGGCATGCCCGGCGGGCTGATCGAGATGGTTCTGGCCGCCGATGCCAATGGCGCGGATTCCCGCAAGGTCGCGCTGGTGCATTCCACGCGGATTTTCCTCACGGTAATGATGCTGCCGCCGCTGGTCACCTGGATGGAAGGCGCGGCCGGTCCGGCGTCGGCGCGTCCGATGATGCCGGTGACGCTCGAGAGCGTTCTGCTTGTCGCTCTGCTGGCCTCTGGCGGCGCCCTGCTCGCGCGCTTGCTGCATTTGCCTGCCCGCTATCTCATGGGGCCGATGCTGCTGTGCGCCGTGCTCAATCTTTCCGGCGTGCTGCATGATCTTGCCCCGCCGACGCTGCTGGTCTGGGGCGCGCAGATTGTCATCGGCACGGTGATCGGCTGCCGCTTCATCGGCGTTGACTGGCGCCATGTGATCGGCGTCGTCGTGCTGACCGCGGGCTCGATCCTTGCCTTCCTGTGCCTTGCCTTCGGCGTCGCCTTGCTGCTTCAGGCGGTGATGGACATTCCGCTCGCGCAAGGGGTTCTCGCCTTTGCGCCGGGCGGCGTTGCGGAAATGAGCCTGGTGGCGATCGCGCTTCATGTCGATGCGGCCTATGTCGCGCTCCATCACGTGATCCGGATCTCGGTGGTGATGGCGGCGGCGCCGCTCGTGTTCAAGCTGCTCAAGCGCGGCACGTAAAAAAACGGGCGCCGCGAAGGCGCCCCAGACTGCTGACAAACCCCTGGCTTTGGCCGGGGGTTTTTGATTCATTGTTTTTATGTTGAAGAAGCCCGGCCCGGATCAGACAGCGCTCGAGATGGTGACGCTTGAGCAGCTTGTTCC
>NZ_JAIVMF010000032.1 GCF_020176715.1 Stappia stellulata
CCCGAAACGCGGACCTCCCCAGATGGCTTGACTGGTTCAACCGGGCAAGACAACACTCCGCTCTCAACGGCCTGCCGCCCCTCCAAAGGGTGAATGACCTTCTGAGAAACCACACCTAGATCACACTCTTGGGCGGGAGGATCTTGCGACAGTGACACGGGTCGTGAGAGGGTCTCTCGATTGACAGGTTGTATCGTCCCGACATTGCGCAAGGACCGACGAGACCATGATTTGCCGATCGATAGTTGCAGCAACCACCGGCTTGGTTCTGAGCGCATCGAGCCTGTTGGCCATGCCCGATGCCAGCACGATGAAGCGCCTGGAAACGGTCGCTTACTATATCGGTGCTATCGACCATTGCCGGATCGATGTCGAGACGGATCGGTTGGAAGCCTACTTCCTTAAATACGATGCACTGGAACCTGTGACCTGGGGAGCTGTTGAACGCGCCATGTCGCAAGGCGCATTCATCCGCCATCAACCCGGCAGCTCTCACTGTGGACTTGTGGAGCGGATCATGAGGGCGGAAGGGATCATCGATTGAAGGTGGTTTGATCGGCCTTCAAATAGCGCTTCCCGACCCGAAATCGGTTGCCATTTGATCTTGCGCGCTGCGCCATTTGTTTTTGCGCGCTACACTTGGAGCAGAGAACACTACAAACAATCGACAACCCGTTCGGCACGAGGTTGTAACCCATGTCTCCGGTACAAACCGTTACCTATGTCTCCGGATCGGACAAAGAGAAGATGGTGGGCCCGGAGGGACTCGAACCCCCAACCAATCCGTTATGAGCGGACGGCTCTAACCAATTGAGCTACAGGCCCGGCAGCGGCGAGTGTGTTTCTCCGATGCGCACGTCTTCCTACCCCACCTCGACGAGGGCTGACAAGAAGGCCGCTGCGTCGGCGGGCGTGCTTCCACGGTTTCGCGCGCGAGGCGCACTGGGTTCGGTTTCGCGCGCGAGGCGCGCCGGGCACGGTTTCGCGCGCGGAGCGCAGGGGGCGCATGATCTCGCGCGGCCGACGCGCGGGGCGCGGCGCGGTCGACAGGACGGCCGGGATCGCGGCCTTCGCCGCCGGGCCAAAGGGCGCCACGTCCCGCGCCGCCGCGCGGGGCATGGCGGCGCCGGGCGGCGATCGGTGCGAAAGCCCGGCGCATGGCCGCGTGTCCCGGCGCCGGTTGCAATCCGTCCCGAAGCGCGCCAAAAGCAAACCGGTCAGGATTTTCCGCCCCTGGCACGACGCGATGCGCGGGGACGCCGCGCGCGAGAGGGACGCCATGCCTCGTTTTCCAGCCACTGTCGCGCTCGTTCTCGTCTCGATCTCGCTGATCGGCTGGCTGCTGGTGATCGGTCGCGCGTTGCTGCTGCCGTTCGTCATCGCGCTGCTGGTCTGGTATCTGATCAACGCGCTGTCGGCCGCCGTCCGCTCCATTCCCTTCGGCCCCTGGCATCTGCCCCGGGCGGTCGCCCTACCCGCCGCGCTTGCGGTGATCTTCGGAATTTCCGCGATCGTGGTCGATATCGTCACCGCCAATCTGACCGAGCTTGCCCGCGACGCGCCGGTTTATCAGGCCCGGCTCGACGCGCTGCTGAAAACCTATTCGACCCGCTTCGGCCTAGCCGATCCGCTGGCCCTGCGCGATCTCATGCCGGACAATGCCTTCGACCAGGCGATCGCGGCCGGCGCCAACGCCATCACCACCATCGCCGGCTCGGCCTCGCTGGTGTTCATCTATGTTCTGTTCCTGCTGCTGGAACAATCCACCTTCGACCGCAAGATGGCGCGTCTGTTCGTGTCGCCGGACCGCGCCGAGATGGTGTTCAAGGTGCGCGACCGCATCACCGAGGCGCTGCGTCACTATCTCGGCATCAAGACGGCGGTGAGCGCGCTCACCGGCCTGTTGACCAGCGGCCTTCTGGTGCTGCTCGGCTTGCCCTATGCCGCACTCTTCGGCTTCATCGCCTTCCTGCTGAACTACATACCGACCATCGGCTCGCTGATCTCGGTGATCTTCCCGAGCCTGCTGGCGCTGGTCTATTTCGACACGCTGACGCCGTTCTTCATCATCAGCCTGGGCCTCGGCACCATCCAGTTCTCCATCGGCAATCTTCTGGAGCCGCGGCTGATGGGCAACAGCCTGAACATGTCGGGCCTCGTCATCATGCTGTCGCTCGCCTTCTGGGGCGCGATCTGGGGCGTGACCGGCATGGTGCTCTGCGTGCCGCTGACGGTGATGGTGCTGATCATCTGCGCGCAGTTTCCCGGATCGCGACCGATTGCCGTGCTGCTGTCCGCCGATGGCGACGTCGGCGAGCCGATCGCGCTGAACGGCTCCCCGAAGGAGAGCTGAACCTTGCCTTTCGCCCGCCGCATTTGGCGGAAAAGGTCGCTCCCGTTCTTCCCCGCTTCCGGGGCTTGTCAGGAGTAAAATCATGCGTTTGTCCACCCGCCGCTCTCTCGTCGCCGCCTGCGCCATCGCCCTTGCACTCGGCGCCGGCGCGGCCCGCGCCGATGACCCTCGCCGCATCGCCACCATCGACATGGTAGGCCAGGCCAGCGTCTCCGCCGCCCCCGACATGGCGATGGTGCAAAGCGGCGTCGTCAGCGATGCCGAGACCGCCGGCGAGGCCATGACGGCCAATACGGCCGCCATGAGCGCGGTGGTCGCGCGCATCAAGGACGCCGGCATCGAGGGCCGCGACATCCAGACCTCGGGCTTTTCCGTTTCCCCGCGCTATCGCCGGCTGAAGGATACGGAGCCTGGCGACTACCGCTCGGAAATCATCGGCTACCGCGTCTCCAACAATGTGTCGGTCCGGGTGCGCGATCTTGCCAATCTCGGCGCGCTGCTGGATGCGATGGTGCGCGACGGCGCCAACCAGGTCGGCGGCATCTCCTTCATCGTCAGCGAGGCCGACAGCCTGAAGGACGAGGCCCGCAAGGCCGCGATGGCGGACGCCATGCGCAAGGCGAATCTCTTTGCCGAAGTCGCCGGGGTCCAGCTCGGCCGCGTGCTGTCGATCAACGAACAGGATTTCGGCGGTCCGCGTCCGCAGATGATGATGGCCCGCGCGGAAATGGCGGCAGACGGCGCCCCCGCGCCGATCGAGGCGGGCGAGACCAGCCTTCAGGTGCGCGTCAATGTGACCTGGGAACTGGACCAGTAAGGCTTTTTGCCTTGGACCACCAACCGACGAGACCTCAGACGCGGGCCCGCAGGGACCCGCGTCTGAGATTGATGACAAACGCAGCAAATTGGTCATCCCGGACGCGGCGTGAGCTGCGATCCGGGATCGGGGCGGCACGGTTTCACGGCTGGCACCCCACTAAAATGGGTAGGCTTTTGGCTCTCCGATACCGGGTCGCGCTTGCGCTTGCCCGGTATGACGCAAAAGAGCATTCGCCCTTCGTCATCAGTCTGGACGCGGGCCCGCAGGGACCCGCGCCTTTTCATTTTCCGGTGCCCAATCCGTCGCGCGCCCAGACCTGAAGCCGCTTGCGGCTCATCTGCGTCTCGCCGAGATCCGGCCAGTCGAAGCCGACGGTCAGGCCCGGAACCGGCCGGTAGCCCCGCTTTTGCCAGAACGGATCGAGCGGGCGGTAATCCACAGGCTTGCGCGGGTCGGCATCGTCGCGGATCACCGCGCAAAAGGCCGCCCGGTCGAAGCCGAGCCTTCGGGCATGGGCCTCGCGCTGGTCGAAGAACGCATGTCCCACCCCCTGGCCGCGATAGGCGGGCTCGAGAACGGATTCCGCAAGGTAAAAATAATCCGCCGGGTCAAGTCCCGCTTCGGCAAAGGGTGCGCAAAAGTCGTCGACCTCGCCGGCCAGCGGCTGTCCAGTCGCCGCCCCGACGAGATCTGTTCCGGCAAATGCGGCAACGACGACGGCGCCTCGCGAACGGGCATATCGGGCAAGATAATCTTTTTCGTAGTCGAGAGATCCTTGATAAAGATACGGCCAGTCCTGAAAAACGCCGACCCTCAATTTGGCAAGTTCGGGAAGCACGCCTTCGATTTCGCTAGCCGTCAAAGAAACAATCCGCAAAGCCATCTTTTCTCGCCGCTTTTCCTTGTGAGCAGGGCGACATCCATTATCTGCATGCCGGAAATGCGAAATTCGCATTGCATTTAAACCCGAAACACCTTAGAGCCTACGCGTTCGGGACTGAACCCGGGTTTCATCTACTGGTTGGGGAGACCGCCATGTCTGACGACGGCCTCTTCCAATTGGGGATGGACTTGGAGGCTCGTGAAAGAGAAGCCGTGGACACGTCCACCTTCGTCGAGCCAAGAAGCACCACCCATACGGAAGACACCACTCAAGTATCCGCGCCTGCATCTCATGCGCAAGACGACCGGCTCGACCATTTCATCGAGAAGGACGGCGTGCGCTGTGCGGGATCGCATCTGATCATCGATCTCTACGACGCGGAGCGTCTTGACGATCTTCCTTACATCGAGGAAGCGCTCAGGACCTGCGTGAAGGAGGCCGGTGCGACCTTGCTGCACATTCATCTGCATCCGTTTCAGCCGGAAGGCGTGAGCGGTGTCGCGGTGCTGGCGGAAAGCCACATCTCGGTGCACACGTGGCCCGAGGCCGGCTATGCCGCCTTCGACGTCTTCATGTGCGGCGACGCGATGCCTGAAAAATGCGTCGAGGTGCTCAAGCGCGCCTTCACGCCCGGGCGCACGGAAGTGAGCGAACTGCTTCGCGGCAAGGAGGTCGCATGAGCGGCGGGCTCGTCTTCAACGAGACGCTCTATCCCGGCGTCGAGGTGAACTACGGCTGCGACACCATCCTGTATCAGGATCGTTCCGAGCATCAGGACCTGGTTCTCTTCGAGAACCCGGTCTTCGGAAAGGTGCTGATGCTGGACGGCATCACCCAGGTGACGACCGCGGACGAATTCATCTACCACGAGATGATGGCGCATGTGCCGATCCTGGCCCATGGCGCGGCATCCGAGGTGCTGATCGTCGGCGGCGGCGACTGCGGCATGGCCGAGGAAGCGTTGAAGCATCCCGGCATCGAGCGGCTGACGCAGGTCGAGATCGACGGCGCGGTGGTGGATTTCTCCAAGGAGCATTTCGCCGAGTTCAATGCGCCCGTCTTCGAGGACGAGCGTTTCGATCTGGTGATTGCCGACGGCGCGCGTTTCGTCGCCGAGACCGACCGGCGTTTCGACGTCGTGATGGTCGACAGCACCGATCCGATGGGACCGGGCGCGGTGCTCTTCACGCAAGAGTTCTACCGCGCGGTGCATCGCTGCCTGAAGCCCGGCGGCGTGCTGGTCACGCAAAACGGCGTTCCCTTCCTGCAGCGCGAGGAGCTTGTCGGCTCGATCCGGCACTTCTCGAAGATCTACAAAGACGCCTACGCCTATGTCGCGGCCATTCCGACCTATTTCGGCGGCCACATGGCGCTTGGCTGGGCCACCGACAACGCGGATCTGCGCAAGGTGCCGGTGGATGAACTGACCCGCCGCTTCGAGGCCGCCGGCCTCGACACGCGCTACTACACGCCGGAGGTGCATGCCGCCGCCTTCGCCCTGCCCCGCTTCATTCTCGATGCGGTGAAGGACGGACGGAGCAACGCCGGCTGAGCCGGGCGGTCCAACCTGCAAGACGATATCAAGGGCGGCAGCGATGCCGCCCTTTTCTTTTGCCGTTCGGCGGCGTCAGTCGCGCGCCTCAAGCCAGCTGCGCATCGCCTCGCGATCTCCCGATACCACGCCTTGCGCCACGCAGCGCCCCACCGCCGCACCGAACTTGTAGCCATGCCCCGAGCAGGCCGAGACGATGGTCGCGCGCGGGGAAAGCTTGGCAAAGAAATGCTCGTCGCGGGTAAACGTATAGGCGCAGGTCACCACCTCGGTGACGCGATAGTCGCCGATGCGTGCGAACGGCGGACCGAAGAGATCGCGGATCCGCTCTCCCTCGCCCGGCTCCGGCACGCGCCGGTCGTCGGCCTTGCACGGCACCTTGTGAACGCCCGCGCCCACCTTCAGCCCCGTACCCGCCACCGGCGGCAGCACATAGCCGTCAACCGTGCCGCCGACGTCGAGGATCGCGGGCGCGGCCTCCCAGGCGGCGCGCAGATCCTCCGGCGGGGCGAGATAGGCAACCGCCGTGCGGTAGCTCGTCAGCGAGGCCGCAAGGGCCGGAATGAGGTCCAGCACCCAGGCGCCGGCGGTGACGACAACATGATCGGCGACAAGCGCCTCGCCAGTTGCCAGCGTGACCCGGCCATTGTCCGTATCGACTGCCGAGACCTTCGTGGTCTCGCGCACATCCGCCCCAGCCCGTCGCAACCAGTCGCGAAGGCCCACCGCAACCCTCTGGCACAAAAGCACCCCGCCTTCCGGGCTGAAGGCGGCGCTGTGGATCGTGCCGGCATCGAGGAACGGATAGCGCGCTGCCGCGTCCGTCGGCGACAGGTCCTCCACCGGAAAGCCGCCATCGACCAGCCCCTGGCGATAGTCGACCGCCTCGTCGCGTCCCGTTTGCGAGACAATCAGAAAGCCGGTGTCGACCAGATGCTTGGCGCCGAGGTCGTCCCACAGCGCGTCCCAGGCCTCATAGGCCGCGCCGATGCGCCGCTGGTAGCCGGTCTGACCGCCATAGGCCCGGCGGATGATGCGATGCTGGTCGCCGGAGGCCGACAGCGGATTGGGGATCGGTCCCTGTTCCAGCAGCGTGACCTCGACGCCCTTTTTCACCAGCGCCCAGGCAGTGCACAGCCCCGAAACACCGGCCCCGACCACAATCACCTTCATGCCGCCATCCTCCCCGATTGATCCGCGCCCGTCATTGGCAAAGCCTAACCGTCGCCGACCGAGCGCGACCAGACGCGCGCTGCGTGAAACTCCCGCTTGCCCACAGGCCCGTGTCGCGGCACCGTATCCTGGAAACCACAACCGCCGGCGCCCGCCGGACGCCGATCCGGAGCCGCACCGACATGAGCGAAACCACCCTCGCCGAGATCCCCGACCTCGGCTATCTGCTTCGCGAGTACTATGAACTCTACCGCCACATGTCGTCGGGCGGCAGCGACAAGATCCGCGCCCATCAGCGCGGCGTGCGCGAGGCGATCAGCCGGGTGCTCAAGTCGAACGCCACGGTGCGCTTCGGCGAGCCGGCGCAAAAGCCGGTGACCGCGCATTTGAAACGCGCCCTCGACGAGGGCCGGCAGGAGCGCACCGCAACCTTCATCCGCGCGGTGGAATCGATCTCTGCGCAACTGGTCTGGCAATATGGCTACGAGAAGATCCCCAAGGGGCTGGAAAAGACCTTCGCCTATGCGGAGGTCTGCGGGCCGAACGGCCCCGTCCTGACCAACGAGGTGATCCTCGGTCTCGTGCTGTTCGCGCCGGGCTGCACCTATCCGGCCCATGCCCACGACCGGATTTCGGAAAGCTACATCTGCCTGTCGGGCAGCGTCTCGGAAAACCACCAGGGCGTCTATGCGCCGGGGTCGATGATCTTCAACCCGCCCGAACACACCCACCGCATCACGGTGTCGAAGACCGAACCGGCGCTGCTCGCCTACGCCTGGTCCGGGCCGCCGGAGCTTCTGGCGAACCAGAAGATGGTGTTCTCGCGACCGCGCAAGAAGGCATGAGCGGCGGCAGCCGGCCTCAGCCGACGACCTGGGCGCTCCAGTCGGTGAGATTGTAATAGGTGGTGATGCGCGCGATCTGGCCGTCGCGGATCTCGAAGAAGGAGCCGGCCGGCAGGCGATAGGTCTGCCCCTTCGCCTCCGGCAGCCCCTCGTCGGTCACGAGATAGGTGCCCGAGACGATGAACTCGGCCGCAGCCCGCGCGCCGCCTTCGGCGACGAAGATCACCATCTGCGACAGTTCCTCGCGGTAGCAGCGCGTCATATGCGCGTTGAACGCCCGGAACGCCTCGCGTCCCTCGCGCCGCTCGCCCTGGTTGACGTCATGGGCAAGATCCTCGGTGACGAGGCTTGCCATCTTGTCCGTGTCGCCGGCGTTGAAGGCGGCGAAATAGGTCTCGATCAGCGCGCGGGTGGTGTCGACGGTCATGGAAACATCCGGAAATGGGTTGGAGCGGAATGCGGCGGAGAGTGCCGTCCGCGCCCGCGAATGGCAAGCCCGTCGTCGCCGCATCAAAGCACTGCGGTCATGAGCGCCTGAAACAGCAGCCCCGAGGCAATCGCGCCGACCAGGCCGAGGCCGATATAGGTGGCAAAGACCGGCAGGCGAACGAGCGACCACACCGCGGCCATCGCCGGCACGGAGCTGACCGCGCCGGCGATCATGAAGGCCATGGCTGCTCCAGACGACATGCCCTGTTCGACGAGACCGGCCAGAAGCGGCGGCGCCACATAGCTGTTGAGATAGGCCGGCATGCCGACGAGGGCTGCAAGCACGATGGAAACCGCGCCGCCGCCGCCGATGACCCGGGCGATCAGGTCGGCGGGCACATAGGTGACGAGCAACGCCTCCAGCACATAGGCAAGCGCCAGCCACTTCGCCAGGAAGAGCGCATTGACCCGCAATTCCTCGCCGAAGACGGCGCGCCGCGGCGCCTCGCTCCAAAAGCGCCACTGCGGCGCTCCGCCAGGTGCTTGCTTGCTGCAGCATCCGCCCGCCCGGATCGGCCGCGCGGGATTGGCGAAGGCCCCGCCCGCCGCCATCGCCTTGACCGCGAAGCCGCCGAACAGTCCGAGCGCGACGGCAAAGACCGCCTTGGCAATGGCGAAGGGCCAGCCGAGCGCGGCCGCCGTGATCAAGAGCGTCGGCGGATCGATCAGCGGCGATGACAGCCAGAACGCCATGATCGCCGGCAAGGGCGCGCCGACGGCGAGCAACCCGGCGATGAACGGCACGACCTGACAGGAGCAGAAAGGCGCCAGCCCGCCGAACAGCGCCGCCAGCAGGATCGCCTGCGTCTCGCGACCCTCGAAAGCGCGCCCGACCAGCGCTTGCGCGCCGGTCGCCTTCATCCAGGCGATCAAAAGCACCGCGCCCGCCACATAGGGAAGCGTCGTCGCGAAGGCCCGCAGCGCGAAGGTCATGATGCCGGCTGCCTCGCCCGGATCGAGCATCAGGACCAGAAGCGGCAAGGCAACGACAAGGCTCCAGGGCGTCAGCAGCCAGGGTTTCAGCCCCCGCCAGGATACCCGCGGCCTCCGGGCGGCGGCGACCGGCGCTGCGACGGCCTCGGCTTTCGGGCCGCAGCAGCCGGTCTTGCCCGCGACGTCGCTCATCGTGTCAGCCATCGGTCGTGTCCTTCTGGTCCGCGCCCGGCACCCATTCGTCGGCGCAACATTGCGACAGGATGAAGCCTGCCAGATCCTTGAGCCGGTCGAAGTCGGCCCGGTTGATGACGGAGCGGCCGGATTTTTCCTGGGCGATCAGTCCGCCGGCGGCGAGAAACCTCAAGTGATGGGCGAGCGTCGAGGCGGCCATTCCGGTGCGCGCCTGAATGTCGCCGACGGTCAGTCCCGCCCGCCCGGCCCGGACAAGCGCGAGCACGACCGCAAGCCGCGCCTCCGATCCGATGGCCGCAAAACCCTGAGCCGCTTCCTCGATGTCGATCTTCGTCTTTTCCATAAAACTAGTTTTATAGTTATATTTGCGAAAATCAAGCGCAAAGCGGAACGCATCCGCTGGTTCGGCCCCTTCCCCTGCCCGCCCGCTCTTGGCCAGGCCGCCCCTCGCCCGTCCCTCGCCCGCCTGCCGACCGTGCGAAGCATTTGATCTCTCGCACCGATACGGGTCAGATGGCGCCGTCGACACACGGGATGGATCATCGACATGGACCGGATCAACGGCGGATGCCTTTGCGGCGGCTTGCGGATTTCGGCAAGCGGCCAACCGGATCGGGTCGGCCTGTGCCACTGCCTCGACTGCCGCAAGTTCCACGGCGCCCTGTTTCACGCCTCCGCCGTCTACCCGAAAGACGCCGTCACGGTCGACGGCCCCTTTGGCGACTACGACGGCCGCTGCTTCTGCCCGACCTGCGGTTCGTCGGTCTTTTCGAAAAGCGGCGATGAAATCAACATCGACCTCGGCGCCCTCGACGAGCCGAACCGCTTCACCCCGACCTACGAACTCTGGGTGACCCGCCGCGAGACCTGGCTTCCACCGTTCCAAGGCATGACGCTTTACGAGCGGGACAGGGAGGTGGGAGGAGACGGGAAATAGAACGAACGGTGGTCTCACCAGAACCAGTCGGCGAAATCCTGAAGTGCCTTGGCAAGGCGTTGCGCGGAAGGGGAATCCGCAAGGCGTGTTATCTTGCCCAGGACCTCCAGTGACTTGTCGGCGAACCCCGCCTGTTGAGCGAGCGTTCGTTTCTTCGCGTCCTGCAGTCTGCGGGCGCGATCAACCTCGCGAAGACGAAAGTCTTCATCGCCCGCGAAAGGCGGCTCCGGCGTCCTCAGATCCAGAATATCGCGGGCAACCCGCTCACGGTTCTCGACAACCCGCTTGTAGTCGTCCGTTACGAGTTCTGCGTCATATGCCTCGCGCGTCGCGTTGAGAACTTCTCTTCTGAGTTCCTGGCTCGCCTCAGGTTCGTATTTCGCGGGCTCCAACGCGATTGCACGCAACAAGCGCTCCCGCTCCTGATCCAACGGGTAATGGGCAATCAATCGCGCATGTGCCTGACGGATATTCTCGAGGGTCTTTTCCAGCGCTTTCCCTGATACCCAGTGATTCGCATCGGGGTCGTCTAGCTCCGCCTCAATGTAATCCATCTGCCCGCGCAACACGCCGGGGATGCAGGTTGTGCCGCGTGCAGCCAGTTCCTCACTGTAGGCTTTGAGTGCAGCGCGAAATCCGGCGGAGCAGTTTTTACCTTCAATCGAGGCAAGCGCCGTCTGGATCAGGCTACGCAGCAATTCGGGCAAATGCGCAAGATCGATGTCCGCGAAGGGGGCGTCCACCGTTTCGTTCGCCATCGCGTCGAGTCGATCGCCGCTCGCATCGGTCGACACGTCCGGGCTCGCCGCTGCCTTCATCGCCTGGCGTTGCGCGGCCCGCTCGCGCGGGGTGCGCGTGCCCAGAACCGCATTCAGGATCGCTCGACGTTCTTCTTCCGGCGACAGACCGAGCAACGATGTCCACACCAGACGTTTCGCGAGCGGCGACGGCGCACATGGTTTCACCATGAAGGGGACGATCTTGCCCTTCTCGCCTGAGGGGTCCATTAAATAGGCCGCCTCCCACTCCGACATGCAATGATTGGAGTTGAAGTAGTCGTCTGAGTAGACCGAGATCATCCGCCCCATTCCCAGCAATCCCCGGTTCATTTCCCGAACAAAACTCTTGCCTGCGGTCATGTCGTTGAACTGGGAAAAAACGGTAAACCCGGCTCCCTCAAGGGTATCGGAAATCCGGTGCGCCACTGGGAGATCGGCATGGGCATAGGACAGAAAGAAATCATCCGACGGGCCTAATGCTGCCTCTCTCTCCTCTTCGCCAGAGCTCGGCTCTTGCCCGTTCTCCACCTCCGGCGACTCCGGCGTGAACAGCGGCAACCTGCCTTTCACGATCCGCCCGATGTCCGTCACCACCTCTTGCGGATCGCGCTCCCAGAATTTTTGTGGCTGGTTTGCGATAGTAATATCGGTCTGCTCACCAAAAGCGTCGCTTGAGGGCCCGTTCGGACCGTCCGGAAGGATAGCACGGTACCAGTCGACGATCGGTCTCCAAGACCCTCTCGTAACGTACTCGCTCGCAGCAAATCCATCGAAGGGTTCGCGCGCCCAAGACGGAAAATTCGCGCGGTATGTCGTGTCCTCGCGCACCTCGATCAACCAGAGGGGTTCTCGTGCAAGCAGAACAGAGTGGTTTCGGTTACCTTCAAGCCATCGCACATCCGCATCAATGCTTCGCCAGATGTCAGTGGCCGCATCCGCTGCAGCAGCAGCTGCAAATGCGGCTCTTGCTGCGGCAGAGCTCGCGGAAACCTCTGCTGCGGCATTGTTATCTGAAGCCGCATAAACAGCCCTTGCGGCTGCAGCGTAAGCAGCGGCTGTATTTTCAGCGGACGCATATGTTGTCCTCGCCGCAAATAACGAAAATGATTCGAAGTAAATACTCCTGAAAAAGAGCGATACCCACGAAATAAAAGCTGCGCGAAATGTTAAAATTACAAATTGCAGTCCTTTTTCGTGACCCGCATCGTCGTTCGATACACGGACGACACTGAGCACAAGCGGAAACACCCTAAGCGCCGCGCGCACGGCAATTGCTCGTGCCCAGTCGGACGGCTTGCCCTTAAGCCATTCGTCAAGGTCTTCCCTTGAAGCGACCTTCAAGCCCGGATCATCGTTCTGTCTCGCCAATTCCGCCCCTCGCCTGCTGCTCTTGGGCTCGCATCTCGCCATTTTAACGTGTAGTGCGTGGAACGACAGCCGGTTTCAGAAGGTTTCTCACCGCTGCCCCACATACCGCCGTCATCATTTCATTGCGGCCAGTTCGTCTCTCAGTCGTGCATTAAAGATGACGACGATCCTCCGCATGACGACAGTGTGTGCAGCAAACGTCGTGACGACCGGGGGAGACACGCCACGCCAAGACAGAGGGGGTGTGGAGGCGAAGGCGGACGCCTCTCGCGATGCCGTGGTGGTCGGGCAATGACGGACCGCTGCGCAGGGCTTCGGTCTGCTCGGCACCCTTCCCATACAGCGCGTGAGCCGCAATCCGGCGCCCATGGGCCCCCTCACCTCGGCGGCGTGCGCCACGCAAACCCCTCCCCTCAGTTCTGCGGGAAGCCGCGGGACAGCCACTGGCTTCGCGGCACCGGCGGGCCGACGCGGAAGGAGAAATCTTCCACGCGCGTGACGGCCGGGTCGGTCTCGCAGCGGAAATCGAGGTCGTACCAGACGCCGCGCGAGCGGTAGGCGGCGCGCACGGGGGCGAGCACCGTCCCCGGTTGCGGGCGGAAGGAGGGCAGGATTTCCGCCGGGCGGTCGGGGTAGAGGTCGCGGATCTGGGCGCGCAGCTCCGTCAGGCACAGGAGATTGAGCCGCTGCGGCCCGGACATGCCGGCCATCGCCGTGCGCGTGCGCGAATCTCCCAGGATCCGGTCGGAGAAAAGCTCCCGCGAGCGCGCAAGACGCGGCGCACCGGGTCGGCGCGCGGGCTCTGTCGCCGGCGCCGGCAGGCGGACGCCCGGCGGCAGATCGCCTTGCTCGGCCGCCCGTTCCGCGGCTCGCAACGCTTCCGGCGGCGGTGTCGGCTTGGCGCGTGGCAGAGTGGTGGCAATGGCGCCCGACAGGCCCTCTCCATCCGGCGCGCTGCGAGATGCCTCCTCCACCGCCGTGTCGCCGAGCGGAGCGGTCTCGCCCTCGGCCTCGGGACCGGCGACGATGTCGCTCTCAGGCGAGGTCTCCTCGGGAGCCGGCTCCGCAACCGGCTCTTCCTCGGCCGACGTTTCTTCGACCGATGCGTCCCCGGTGGACGTTTCCTCCGCCGGCGCGTCTTCCGGCGACGGTTCTTCGGTGGCAGACGGATCG
The DNA here is from genome assembly GCF_020176715.1 of Stappia stellulata. GTDB lineage: Bacteria > Pseudomonadota > Alphaproteobacteria > Rhizobiales > Stappiaceae > Stappia. The sequence continues at coordinate 13,501 of NZ_JAIVMF010000032.1, forward strand.
GTCTCGGTCTCCGTAGGCGTCCCGGCGTCCGTCTCGTCCGGCGTCTGCGGTGCCGGCTCGGTCGCGGCGTCCGCCGTCTCGTCGGGCTGCTGCGTCTCCGCCGTCTCCACCGCCTCGGCGTCGCCGTCCTCGCCAACAGGATCGTCCGGGCGCGGCTCCTCTTCCGGCAGGCTCGCGCCGTCGCGCGGCTCGCCGTCCTCGCCACCGGCGGCCTCGCTTGCTTCCTCGGCGAACTCTTCGACCGGCTGCAGCACTGGCAGGCTGTCAGCGTCCGGAACCGATGCCGGCGGCGTCTCGGGCTCGGGCTGCTCCGGCTCCGGCGCATCCTCCTCCGCCAAGGGTTGCGGTTCCGGCGCGGGCGCTTCTTCTTCCTGCTCCGGCTCTTCTTCCTGTTCCGGCTCGGGCGCGGCTTCGGGTTCCGGTACCGGCTCTTCCGCTTCCGGAGCCGGCGGCTCCGCCTGTTCTTCCTCCGCCGCGGGGACTGGCGGCGGCGGCACCAGCACCACCTCGATGGGCGCCGCCATCTCCGGCGTCTCCATCTTCCGGGGCGGCGTCTCGATGAACACCGCGACGATCAGCCCGTGCAGCAGAAGCGATGCGGCCACGCCGACCAGAAAGAACCTGCCACCCGCCCGCTCCGCGTCGCGCGCGGGCGCCGGGCCGGGCACGATCTCGGGCAAGTCTGGGGGCGGGGAAACCAAGGGGACGGCACCTTCTGGCTGCAAGCCGGGTCAGGGGAGATGCGAGGCCGCAAGGCTCGATGAGCGACCTGACGGAGTCAATAACGCAGCCGAAGGGGGCATCAAAATGAAAAACCCGGCGTTGTGGCCGGGTAAAGGAAATGACGAAGGAGAAGACTGCTTTTCCGCGCCCAGCCCGGCAAGCGGATGCGCAACCCGGTATCGGGGACCCAATGGCCGACCCGTTTCAGGGGTTGGCCTCCGCGCCACCGTGCCTCGCCGGCCGCGGATCGCAGCTCATACTGCCTCCGGGAGGACGACGTCGCCGAGGCTTCGTCCACGCCCTAAACCCGGCGTCGCCGCCGGATACGGGCGTCATTCCACCCGGATCTCGCGCCAAGCAGCGTATTGCCGCACCGTTCACTCAAGGATTTCGATTTTTTCGTAAAACACACCCATCCAGGTTCCCGGCCCGGACAGACGAACTTTCATTCCCGGCTTGAGTTGAGACCGAAAAGCCGGCGCAAGATCGCAAAGGGAATGCATCGACCCAAAACTCTCTCCCGCGAGAACCATACCTGAGGGACACCCTCTTTGATTCGAATAGCCCTCAGATTTTATCGTGTGAATGTGGGCAACCGGGTATCCAAAGGAAAGTGAATAAAGATATGGAATTGCCATTCCAACAAAAAACGTCGCGACAATGTATCCAAACCATGCAGCACACAAAAAACGCACAAATATAAAAGGAGATTCAAATTTATCTAAAATATAATCAAAATTCCCAGAACCTGTTTTCTTATCAACGTCTGAAAGCAAACATATAAAAAATCCGAAAAAAGAATATATTATCAATAATAATGCAAAATCCCACGTCGCATCAAAGTAAATATTATTTACAACAAATCTACTTCCCGATATAAAACGCATAAGAACGAAAAAATCAATTAAAAGCAATGCAAAAGGAACGAGGGCCACTAGCGCGATAAAAACCGTGACCCACTTCCTTTTGTCCATTTCGTCCCGATCAGCTGTCGAGGAACGAGCGCAGCTTGCGCGAGCGGCTCGGGTGCTTGAGCTTCCTGAGCGCCTTGGCCTCGATCTGGCGGATACGTTCGCGGGTGACCGAGAACTGCTGGCCGACCTCTTCCAGCGTGTGATCGGTGTTCATGCCGATGCCGAAGCGCATGCGCAGCACGCGTTCCTCGCGCGGGGTGAGCGAGGCGAGCACGCGCGTCGTCGTCTCGCGCAGGTTCGACTGGATCGCCGCGTCGATCGGCAACACCGCGTTCTTGTCCTCGATGAAATCGCCGAGGTGGCTGTCTTCCTCGTCGCCGATCGGCGTTTCGAGCGAGATCGGCTCCTTGGCGATCTTGAGCACCTTGCGGACCTTCTCAAGCGGCATCTGCAGCTTTTCGGCCAGCTCTTCCGGCGTCGGCTCGCGGCCGATCTCATGCAGCATCTGGCGCGAGGTGCGCACGATCTTGTTGATCGTCTCGATCATGTGCACCGGAATGCGGATGGTGCGGGCCTGGTCGGCGATCGAGCGGGTGATCGCCTGCCGGATCCACCAGGTGGCATAGGTGGAGAACTTGTAGCCGCGCCGGTATTCGAACTTGTCGACCGCCTTCATCAACCCGATGTTGCCTTCCTGTATGAGATCCAGGAACTGCAGGCCGCGGTTGGTGTATTTCTTGGCAATCGAGATCACGAGCCGCAGGTTCGCCTCGACCATTTCCTTCTTGGCGATGCGCGCCTCGCGCTCGCCCTTCTGCACCATGGACACGATGCGGCGGAACTCGGTCGTCTCCAGCCCGGTCTGCGAGGCGAGATTCTGGATCTCCTGACGGAGATCGCGGATCGCCTCCTTCTCGCCGGCGACGAAATTCTTCCAGCCCTTGGACGACAGATTGGCGACCTTGCGGATCCAGTTCGGATCGAGCTCGTTGCCCTGATACTGCTTGAGGAAGTCGCCGCGGTCGACGCCATGGCTGTCGGCGAGGCGCAGCAGGCGCCCCTCGTAGCCCATCAACCGCTTGTTGATGTCGTAGAGCTGCGCGACCAGATTGTCGATGCGCTGCTGGTTGAGCGACAGGCTCTTCACATCGACGACGATGTCTTCCTTGAGCTTCTTGTAGCGGCGCTCCTGCGACGGCGTCAGCGTCTTGTTGGCAAGCTTGTTCTCGACAAGCTGGTCCTGCAGGCGGCGCAGCTTCTTGTATTCGTCGGCAATGCTGTCGAAGGTCTCGAGCACCTTCGGCTTCAGCTCGGCTTCCATCGCCGAGAGCGAGATGTTGGCCTCGAACTCGTCGTCGTCGTCACCGTCGCCGTCGCTCTCGCCGTCGGCTTCACCCTCGGCCTTGGCCTCACCGCCTGCGGCGGGCGCGGGACGTCCACCGCCCGAAACACCGGCCTGCGCCCCGGAGGCAGCCTCGCCGCCTTCTTCCCCGTCGCCGTCGGTTTCCTCCTCGGCGCCCTCGGGCTTGAAGTCCGGGCCGGAATAGGTCGCTTCCAGGTCGATAATGTCGCGCAGGAGGACCTTGCCCTCGTTCAGCTCGTCGCGCCAGATGATGATCGCCTGGAAGGTCAGCGGGCTTTCGCACAGCCCGGCGATCATTGCCTCGCGGCCGGCCTCGATGCGCTTGGCGATGGCGATCTCGCCCTCGCGCGACAGCAGTTCCACCGAGCCCATCTCGCGCAGATACATGCGCACGGGATCGTCGGTGCGGTCGGTCGGCTCCTTGGTCGTGGTCTTGGCCACGGCGGTCGGCGCCGCCTCCACGATATCGGTCCCGGCAGCGCCCTCGCCGGCGGCCTCTTCGGCCTCTTCTTCCTCGATGACGTTGATGCCCATGTCGGACAGCATCGACATCGTGTCCTCGATCTGCTCCGAGGTGACCTCCTCGGACGGCAGAACCTCGTTCAGCTCTTCATAGGTGACATAGCCGCGCTTCTTGGCGAGCTTGATCATCCGCTTGACGGCGGCATCGGAGAGATCGAGCAGGGGGCCGTCGGTCGTCTCGCTGGAAGATTCCTGGGATTCGTCCGCCTGGGTTGCTTTCACTGCCATATTGTTCTCCGGCGCCGCCGGCCGCTTTGGCCTGGCGCTGTCGCGTTTCGTCTCGGTGCGGATCGCATCGCCCGGCCGCGGGTTTCCATCGCCGCCGCAGGCCGTCGCGCCACGCACGTTTATCCTCAGCCGGTGCGTCTGCAAAAACGCGACCGGGCCTCGCTACACTATGTCTAGTCGGTGTCCGTTAAGTGCCACTTAACCCTGCAAATCGATTCGACAAGCCGCATTCCGCTCCGGCTTCGCGCGCGCGCAACCGTGCCGGCAGGCGGCATCGCTAAAGGGCGTCTGACAGCAAGGTGATTTCATGCCGCTTAGGTGGCTGTCTCGCATTGGACTATGCCGGGCGCGGCTCGGGACGCTGTCACTTAGCTGTATTTAGCGCAACAGGACGGATTCGCAAGAGTGATTCGTCGCGCGTCAATCGATTCGGCCGGCGTTTCCCCAGCCGCGATGCGCGCCGCCGCCGCGCACGCTCGCCTCAGCGCGACGACGCAACGGCAGGCGGAAGCGCGCCCGCAGCGACGGTCTGTCGGGACGACCGCAGGCTCTTGGCCTTTTCCGCCAAATCCTGCTCGTCGCGGGCGCATTCCTCGCGCCGGCGGGCGAGGTCCTGCGACTGGGCGCGGATGCGCTGCCAGTCGGCCTCCTCCAGCCCGTCCTCCAGCGCGGCCATTTCCGCCTCGAGCTCCTGTTCGAGCGCCCGCACCTCCAGCGCGTCGAGATAATGCGCGAAGAGGTCCTCGATAAAGTCGAGCGGCGGCTCGTGGCGCAGGATCGGCAGACGCTGCTTGAGATCCTGAAACCGGGCGCGAAGCCTCGGATCGCCGCGGACCGCGCCGGCGGCACCGGCGGCCTCCTCCTCGAAGACCTCCGAGAGGATCTGGTAGAAACTGGAATCCAGGCTTTCGAAGAACGCGCTCACCGGAATGTCCTGAAGCTCGGTGGCGATCCGGCACAATTCGTCGCGAAAGCGCGCATGCAGCGGATCGCTCAGTCCGGCGGTGCTGATGCGCTCGACATGATGTTCCAGTAGATCCGGATACTTGAGGCACAAGCCGCACAGGATGCGCTCGTTGCCGAACATCGTCCCGTCGGGCAGGTCGCCGCCACGCGCCGGCACGGAAGGCTCGGCCGCCGGATCGCCCGGGCGCCTGCCGGCTCCGCCGCC
>NZ_JAIVMF010000033.1 GCF_020176715.1 Stappia stellulata
TCTCGCTGTTCCATGATCGACACCTGTGACCAGGGCATGGCCGCCTCCTCAACGGGACTCATGCCAAACGTGTCAACCATCTCCATGAACACATGTCACCTATGTCACCGGTCTGAACATCAAGTCGGGGATGACGCCGGGTGTGTCTTTGCTTTTGTCGGGTATATCAGGGCGCGTCGAGGCGCGCCCTTTCCTGTTGATCTGGCAGCCGTGCCCAGGCTCCTGGCCGACGCGCGTCAGTTCCGCGCGATGATCTCCCGCTCGCCGCGATAGAGCGGGCCGGCCGTGGCCGGGCGGCCCGGCTTGCGCCGCACGAGAAAGCGCGGACGCCGGGCGGTCAGGGCCGCGACGCGGCGGCGCGGCGGGACCAGAGGCGTTGAGACGCCCTCGTCTTCCGGCTTTTCGATCCGCGAGATCTTGCCGTCCGGCTCCACAAGGAGCAGCGGCAGGCCGAGCGCCTCGCCCCAGGCGCACCAGTCGGCGGCCAGATCCTCCAGCCTGTCGCTGGCGGCGAGTTCGATGGACATGGCCGGATCGCGATGGCGCAGGCCGATGCGGGCGCTGAGCGTTCCGGGCGTCGCGCCCGGCGCCACTTCGGCGAAAACCCCGAGGAACACGCCCACAGGCTGGACCAGCGTCAGCGGCAGCCCCGCAAGGCGGCGTTTGACGATCACCTGCTGGCGATCGATATAGACATCGAGAGGTGTCGGATCGACGCGGCCCGCCTGCGTCACGCTGCGGGATGCGAAGCGATGCGGCATCTGCGCCGGATCGAGCCGCATGCTGCGGCCCGATCCTTTTGCAGTGGCATCCTGATGTGCTGTTTGACGGCTCAATTCGCTCTCCACCGGGCCTTGTTTTATTGGCCTCTGATGACTTCAAGGTAGCAGCCGCCCGTCCCGATCAGCTTAACAAGCGAGGTTAATTTTCTCTGATTTTAAAGAAGGTTAGAGAAAGGTGAGCGAACATCCCAAACAAATCGTCACCAAGCCCCGCCACTCGACTTGCCGGAAACGACGGCGAACACTACGGTCCCGGCAACGCGCGCCTGCGCCAAACAAGGATCCCGCAATGAAGCTATCGATTGACCAGTCCGACCTGATGGAAGCGGCGCAACGTCTCGTGCGGGCGGCGCGCGCGGCCGGTGCCGAGGCGGCCGATGTGGTCGCGACCACCGGGGTCTCGCTGTCGGCGGATGTGCGCGACGGCGAGGTGGAGGAGACCGAACGGGCCGAGGGCGACGACGTCACGCTGCGGGTGTTCTGCGGCCGTCGCATCGCCAGCGTCTCGTCGAACGCCTTCCGCGACATGGAGACGCTGGCCGAGCGCGCCGTCGCGATGGCGAAGGCCGCGCCCGAGGATCCCTTCGCGGCACTCGTTCCGGCGGACGAGCTTGCCACCGAGTTCCCCGATCTCGATCTGGTCGATCCGACGAGCGTCGATGCGATGGCGCTCGCCGAACGGGCGCGCGCTGCGGAAGCGGCAGCCCTTGCGGTCAAGGGCGTGACGAAATCGGGCGGCGCAAGCGCCTCCTGGCGGCTGGGCGGGCTGGTGATCGCCACCAGCAACGGATTTTCCGGCAGCCACCTGGTCTCGCGGCACGGGGTGTCCGCCACCGCGATTGCCGGCGACGGCACGGCGATGGAACGCGACTACGATTTCGACAGCCGGACCTATCTGGACGATCTCGATGCGGCGGAAGCCATCGGCGCCAGCGCCGGCGCGCGCGCCGTGGCGCGGGTCAATCCGCGCAAACTCTCGACCCGCACCGCCGACATCGTCTACGAGCCGCGTGCCGCCCGTTCGCTCCTCGGCCATTTCGCCAGCGCGATCAACGGCGCGGCAATCGCCCGCGGCACCAGTTTCCTGAAGGACCGTCTCGGCGAAAGCGTATTTTCCCCCGAAATCACCGTCACCGACGATCCGACCCGCCCGCGCGGCCCCGCGAGCCGGCAGTTCGATGGCGAGGGCCGGCCCGCCCGCCCGCTGACGCTGGTTGAGAATGGGGTTCTCACCCAGTGGCTGCTCGACACGGCGACGGCAAACGAGCTGGGCCTTCGCTCCAACGGCCGCGCCTCGCGCGGCGGCGCCGGCCCCTCGCCCGGTGCCACCAACATGACGCTCCACCCCGGCGAGATGTCCAGGGCGGAGCTGTTGAAGCACATCGGCACGGGGCTTCTGGTCACCGACCTGATCGGCCACGGCGTCAACGGGGTGACGGGCGACTATTCGCGCGGGGCCTCGGGCTTCTGGATCGAGGACGGCGAGATCGCCTATCCGGTCAGCGAGATCACGCTTGCCGGCAATCTCGTCGGGATGTTCGCCAGTCTCGTCGCCGGCAGCGATCTCGACACGCGCTCGGCCTTTGCGGTGCCGAGCCTGCTTGTGAGGGACATCACCATTGCCGGTCAGTGACGCACGCGCGAACCTTGCGGACATGGAGCTGATCGCCGAGGCCGCCCGCCTGGGCGGAGCGACGGCGATGAGCTACTTCCGCAAGGATCCGCAGCGCTGGACGAAGGACAATGATTCGCCCGTCTCCGAGGCCGATCTTGCCGTCGACCGCCAGCTTGCGGAGATCCTTCAGGCAGCCCGGCCGGGCTACGGCTGGCTGTCGGAGGAAACCGCCGACGACAGCTCCCGCCTTCAGTCGGAGCGCAGCTTCGTCGTCGATCCGATCGACGGCACGCGCGGCTTTCTCTCCGGCTCGCCGGAGTGGACGGTGGCGATTGCCGTGGTGGAGGCCGGGCGTCCCGTCGCCGCCGCGCTCTACCAGCCGGTGACCGATCACCTCTACACCGCCGTGCCCGGACATGGCGCCCATTGCAACGGCGCCGTGCTGAAGATTTCCGGCCGGGTCTCGCTCGACGGCGCCAGCGCCGCCGGACCGAAGGCGATCACCGGCAAGACGCAGCTGCGCGACAGGGGCATCCGGCAGGCCGGATATGTGCCGTCGCTGGCGCTGCGCCTCGCCATCCTCGCGGCCGGGCGCATCGACCTCGCGGTCGTACGCGAGAATGCCTGCGACTGGGATCTTGCGGCATCCGATCTTTTGGTGCAGGAAGCGGGCGGGCGCCTTGAGGACCTGCGCGGACGACCGCTTTTCTACAATCGCGGCAGCGTTCGCCATTCCGCCCTGGTTGGTGGACCGAAAGCGCTCGTCGACCCGCTCAGACCCATCCTGGCCGAGCTCATGTAGCACGGCGATCCCTTGCGGCACCGGCCCCTCGGAGACAGACAATGACCAATGAAACCAGCGGCAAGCAACTGCTTCACCTCGTCTTTGGCGGCGAACTGGAAACCGTGGACGGCCTCACCTTCCGCGATCTCGATGCCCTCGATCTGGTCGGCATCTATCCGAATTACGCCAGCGCGCTGAAGGTATGGAAGCAAAAGGCGCAGCAGTCGGTCGACAATGCGCATATGCGCTATTTCATCGTCCACATGCACCGGCTGCTCGATCCGGAAACGGACGGGAAATAAGCGGACGGACATGCGGATCGTGTCGAGACCGTCGCCCGCCCTGCGGAGCGCATCATGCTGAAACGGGCCGGACGTGCTCCGTTCGTCCAGCGTATGATCGGCAATGCGCTCGCCGGCTATCTGCAGATGGTCCGCAGCACGAGCACATTCGTCCTCGATCCGCCGGACTTCTTCGACGCCATACGCCCGGACCTGCCGGTGATCTGCGCCATGTGGCACGGGCAGCATTTCCTGTTGCCCTTCGCCCGTCCGCCGGGCCATGAGGCGCGCGCCATGATCTCGAAATCCGCCGACGGAGAGATCAACGCGATCGCGGCCGAGCGTCTCGGCATGGGGGCGATCCGTGCCTCCGGCGCGCACAAGCCGCATCAGGTTGCCAAACGCGGCGGCGCGCGCGGCTTCATCGAGGCGTTGCGCGCGCTGCGCGACGGCGCCAGCGTCTCCATCACCGCCGACGTGCCCAAGGTGTCGCGGGTCGCAGGCCCCGGCATCGTGCAGCTTGCCGCGCGCTCGGGCCGCCCGATCCTGCCGCTCGCCGCCGCCACGCGCTGGCATATCACGCTGGGCTCCTGGGACCGGGCGACGATCAACCTGCCGTTCAGCACCATGTCGATCGCGACCGGTCCGCTCATCCATGTGCCGCAGGACGCCGACGAGGCCCGCATCGAGGCGGCACGTCTCGAGGTCGAGGCCGCGATGAATGCGGTCACCGCACGCGCCTACGAGCTGGTGCGGCGCCGATGAGCGAACCCCTGGAAACGCCGCCGCCGCATGCCGCCGCCCCCTCCCGTCCCTCCGCCGTGGGTCGGCAGATCGGCGCGGCCGTGCTTGCCGGCTACCAGGCGTTCGGCCATGTCGCCACGCCCGGGCTCGGGCTGCTGTTTCGCCGTCGGGCGGCGCGCGGCAAGGAAGACGGCTCGCGGCGCGGCGAGCGCTTCGGGCGCGCGTCTGCCGCCCGTCCCTCGGGACGGCTTGTCTGGCTGCATGCGGCCAGCGTCGGCGAGATGAACGCCGCCGATGCGCTGATCGACAGTTTGCGCGGCATGGACGTCAACGTCCTGCTGACCACCGGAACCGTCACTTCGGCCCGCATCGCCGCTGCCCGCACGCGCCCCGGCGTCACGCATCAGTTCGTGCCCTATGACACGCCCCCGAACCTTGACCGCTTCCTGGCGCATTGGCGTCCGGATCTCGCCGTGACGATGGAATCGGAGATCTGGCCGGCCACCATTGCAGCGCTCGATGCGCGGGGCATTCCGCTCGCCATCGTCAGCGCGACCATGTCGGAGCGCACCGCGCGGGGCTGGGCCAAGGCGCGCGGTTTCGCCTGGCAGGTGTTCTCGCGCCTCGACCTGTGCCTGGCGCAGACGCACGAGGATGCCGAGCGGCTCTCCGCCCTCGGCGCGCCGCGGGTCGCGGTTGCCGGCAACCTGAAATACGACAGCGGCTCGCTGACGGCGGATCCGGCGGCGCTCGCGGAGCTGCAGGACCTCATCGGCGAACGGCCGACATGGCTTGCCGCCAGCACCCACGAGGGCGAGGAAACGCTGGTCGGCGAGGTCCATCGCACCGCTTCGCTCGCCGTTCCCGGACTGCTGACGCTGCTGGTGCCGCGCCATCCCGAGCGCGGCGACGGCATCGCCCGCGAGTTGCGCGCCGCCGGCCTCAGCGTCTCGCAACGCTCCCGCGGCGAGACGATCACGCCCGACACCGACGTCTATCTCGCCGACACCATCGGCGAGATGGGCCTGTTCTACCGGCTCGCGCCGGTTGCCTTCATCGGCAAGTCGCTGGTCCCGGAAGGCGGCCAGAACCCGCTGGAAGCCGCAAGGCTCGACACGGCGATCCTCACCGGCCCGCATGTCTTCAACCTGGAAGACATCTACACGCCGCTGCTCTCGGCCAAGGGGGCCGAGGTGGTGCGCGACGCGCAAAGCCTGGGCGCGGCCGTCGTCGCCCATCTGAACGACGAGGCCCTGCGCGAGAAGCGGGCCCGCAGGGCGGCGGAAGTCAGCGAGGCCGGCGCCGGCGCGCTCGCCGCGACCCTTCGCCACCTCACCGCGCTGCTGAACGCCCGGGGCCGGCAATGAGCGGGCTGCGGCAGGCGCCCGCCTTCTGGTGGCGCGAACGGCCCTCCGCGCTGGCCCGCCTGCTGCAACCGGTCTCCGCGATCTACGGCGCGATCACCGCCCGGCGCATGACCCGCGCGCCAAAGGGCCGGATCGACGCGCCGGTGATCTGCATCGGCAATTTCGTCGCCGGCGGCACCGGCAAGACGCCCTTCGCGCTGGCGCTCGCCGATCTTCTGGCACAAAAGGGCCGCAAGCCGGCGTTCCTGCTGCGCGGCTACGGCGGAAACGCGCGCGGGCCGCTGCTGGTCGACCCGGCGCGCCACACGGCGCAGGACGTCGGCGACGAAGCGCTGCTGTTGGCAGACCGCGCGCCGACCGTGGTCGCCCGTGACCGGGTCGCCGGGGCACGGCTTGCAGACGGCCACGGCGACATCGTGCTGATGGACGACGGCTTCCAGAACCCGGATCTGGAGAAAACCGTCTCGCTGGTTCTGGTCGACGGCGAGACCGGGATCGGCAACGACCTCAGCCTGCCCTCCGGCCCGCTGCGGGCACCGCTGTCGCGGCAATTGCCCTTCGCGAGTGCCGTGATCCGGATCGGCGAGGGCCCGGCCGGCGAGCGGGTTCTCGCCGAGGCCGGAAACCTCGGCCTGCCGGTCTTTCGCGCTGCGATCGCCGCACGCGCACCGGCGGATCTTGCGGGAGCGCGCGCGCTGGTGTTTGCCGGGATCGGACGGCCGGAGAAGGTCTTTCGCTCGGCCCGCGCCGCGGGCCTGGAGGTGGTCGCGACCCGCGGCTTCGGCGATCATCACCGCTACAGCGAGGCGGACGCCGAAGCGCTTCTCGCCGAGGCCGAGGCGCTTGGCGCGCAGCTCGTGACGACCGGCAAGGACCGCGCCCGGCTGGCGGGGATAACCGCGCCGGCGCTTGCCACGCTTGCGACGCGCGCGCGCGTTCTGGAAGTGGAGATGCGGCTGGAGGACCCGGAGGCGCTTGTGGCCTTCCTGGGTGAGGCAATTCGTGCAAAATCGGCAACTTCAGATACAAATCTTGCAAAATCCGACGCAAAATTTGACGATTAAAGTCTCGCTTGCGCGCAAATTTCAGGCTTCGCCGGTCTCCTTGACCCGCTTCATCGACGCGGCCGCATCGACATAGGCTTCCTGCCTGGAGACGCTCCAGTACTTCAGCTCGTCGATCGGGATCGCCTGGCCGGTGACCGCGCAGCGCACGAATGTCCCCGGCGACAGCATCTGGTAATCCGCGTCTAGATAGCGGATGCGGGCCTCGCCCGGCTCACGGGGTGTCTCAATCCGGTTCATCATCTGGTGCCTCGCAACATCCGAGCGGCCTTGCGGCCCGATGCTCTGGTTTTCCGCCCTAGATAGCCGCGACGCGGCGCATTTGCCAGCCCTCGTGCGTTTCGTGCGGCGTCAATCGTCCTGTTTCCCGTCGGACTTCGGCCCGTTTTGCGCGCTCTTCGAGGCGCCGCCGCGCGGCGTGACCTGGTGCAACATCTCGGAACCGGCCATCAGCCCGTCGCGCAATTGCGCGTCGAGACGCTCCTGATCGCGGCGGCGCACATCGTCCTCGATCTCGACGATCCGGTCATTGGCGATCCCGAGCGCGCCAAGCGCCGCGCGCCCGAAGGTGACGCTGGATTCAAAGGTCTCACGGATCTGGAAGTCAACGCCGCGCCGGGTCAGGTCCAGCGCATGGGCGCGGTCGGTCGCGCGGCAGAAAATCTTGGCCTTGGGAAAATTCGAACGCACCAGATCGATCGCCTGGCCCATCACCCGGTCGTTCTCGATGCACAGCGCAACCAGAACGGCGTCCTCCGCGCCGGCCGCCTTGAGCACATCGGCCCGCGTGGCATCGCCGACAAAGACCTTGTAGCCGAGCTTGCGGGCGTAGGAGACGCGGTCGGCGCGGTTGTCGAGCGCGGTGACCTCGACCTCCTCCGAGGTCAGCATCTGCGACACCATCATGCCGAAGCGGCCGAAGCCGACGACCAGCACGGTCGGGCGGGTATCGCCGAAGCCCTCGATCGCCGCCGGCTCCACCCCGCGGCGCTGCAGCCGCTTTGCCAGAATGTCATGCGCCAGACAGCCCACCGGCGTCATCAGCATGGTGAGGACGACGACGGCCAGCAGCAGCGTCAGGATATCGCTCTGCAGGATCCCGGCCGTTGCGGCGGCGGTGAAGAGCACGAAGGCGAACTCCCCGCCCTGCGGCAGGGTCACCGCGATCTTGAGGGCGTCGGAGTTGGTCGATCCGAACAGCCGCGACAGCGCCCAGATGATGAGGCCCTTCAGCCCCATCACGGCAACGACGCCCAGCGCCACGAGGCGCCAGTTGTCGGCGACAAGCCCGAGATCGAGCGACATGCCGACCGAGATGAAAAACAGCCCCATGAGGATCGAGCGGAACGGCTCGATGTCGGCCTCCAGCGTGTGCCGGAAGCTGGATTCGGCGAGCAGCACACCGGCGAGGAAGGCGCCGAGCGCCATCGACAGGCCGGCGGCATGCATGATCCCGCCGCTGCCCAGCGCGACCAGAAGCGCGGCGGCGAGCATCACCTCGCGCGCCCGCACCGCGGAAAGCAGCGTGAACAGCGGGGTCAGCAGGTAGCGCCCGGCGACGATCACGCCGCCGACCGCGGTGACCGTGATGCCGATCTCCACCAGGATGCCCGTGCCGCCGACATCCTCCTTCCCCGGTGCGAGGATGGGAATGAGCGCCAGCAGCGGCACGATCGCCATGTCCTGCAGGAGCAGGATGCCGAAGGCGCGCTGGCCATAGCTGGTGGAGAGCTGCCCGCGTTCCTGAAGGATCTGCAGGGCGAAGGCGGTGGAGGAAAGCGCCAGCCCGAGACCGGCGATGATCGCGACATTGGGCGCCTGCCCGGCCAGCAGGAAAAGACCGACGAGGGCCGCGCCGCAGGCGAGCACCTGGGAGGTGCCAAGGCCGAAGATATCCCCCTTCATCCGCCACAATCGGGCCGGCTCGAGCTCCAGCCCTATGACGAAGAGAAGCAGCACGACGCCGAGTTCGGCCACGCCCCTGATTTCCTCCGGCGACTGGATGAAATCCAGGCCGAAGGGACCGATCGCCATGCCGGCGGCGAGATAGCCGACCACCGAGCCGAGGCCGATGCGCTTTGCCAGCGGCACGGCAACCACCGTCGCCGACAGGAACAGGATCGATTCTGCAAAAAAGGGAGGCGCGACTTCGCTGGCCATTCGCTCTCGTGTTCGCTCGCGGGTTCAAAAGGATCGCGGGAGGTCGACCGGTGACGGCCGCCGATGTGCCGCGATCCTATCCGTTTTGGGCAGCGGACACCACGGAAGACGCGACGCGCGCGTCGCCGGCGCCAGACGGCGCCCAGCCCCTCCATGGAGAGGCCTCAGGTGGCGAAAAGCTGCCCCATGTCGGCGAAAGCCTTGAATTCAAGCGCATTTCCGGACGGATCCAGGACGAAGAGCGTCGCCTGCTCGCCGGGTTCTCCCTTGAAGCGGATCTTCGGCTCGATCACCCAGCGGGTGTCTTCGCGTGCCTTCAGCCGCTCGGCCAGCGCCGTCCAGTCGTCCATTCCCAGGACCACGCCGAAATGGGGCACCGGCACCGAATCGCCGTCCACCGGATTGACGACCTGGCCTCGCGCCGCCGCATCCTTGTCGAAATGCGCGACGATCTGGTGGCCGAACATGTCGAAATCGATCCAGGTCTCCGCCTCGCGCCCCTGGCCGCAGCCGAGAACGTCCTTGTAGAACGAACGGGCGGCTTCCAGATCGTGAACCGGGAAGGCAAGATGAAAGGGCGTCAGCGAAGCCATGGGAGATCTCCGGATCTTCGGGATGGGATTGTTCGTTTGGTGACGCATTCTCCCGCCAAAGACAAGCGCAATGGCACGGGCAGACGCAGAAGGGCCGCACCATGGATCTGAAGGACTTGCTGTCCCGCCATGCCCGGGAGGGGCGGATCGAATGGATCGGGCTGCGACCGGCGCGTCTGGCTCCGGTCGACGAGGTTCGCGCCGCCGAACTGCAGGAGGATGGGCTTGCGGGCGACCACCACAGCAGCGGCGGCAAGCGCGCCGTGACGCTGATCCAGGCGGAGCATCTGCCACTGATCGCCGGTTTTGCCGGTCTCGTCTCGCTCGCCCCGGCGCGGCTTCGCCGCAACATCGTCGTCTCCGGCATCAATCTGGCCGCGCTCCGGCACCGGACCGTCGTACTTGGTCATGCGCGGATCGAGATTTCCGGCCCCTGCGCGCCCTGCAGCCGGATGGAGACCGAGCTCGGCTTCGGCGGCTACAATGCCATGCGCGGACATGCCGGATGGTATGCGCGGGTGGTTTCGGCCGGCCGGATCGCCATCGGCGACGCGGTTGCAAGCATAAGCCAGGCGGTTGATTGACTTGCGGTTTCGCGCAATTCCATAGTGGCGCAAACACAGGATGCGCGTCACGCAAGCAGATGACGCGATGCGGGAGACAGGGCTTAGGCAAGCGCGGAGGAAACCGGACTTGCGGCGGCGGCCTGTCGGTCGACGTGGTCAAGGCACGGCTGAGCCCCAAGGGGTTTGCGAACATCGACCCGGTCCCGGGAACCGTGTTCGACACGCTGCCGGAGGTCCTGAAGGCGCGGGCCGGCCGTTGCCGGCGCCATGCAGGCGGTGGACGACGTCGCGACCGCCCGCGGCGCTTTCGCTCGAAAAGAGCCCCGACACACGACCCTGACCGTGCTGTGCAAGCCGGCCGGCGGGAAGCGATCCGGGGCCGACCATATTCCTTCCGCATTCGCGGAGTTGAAACCCGGCTTGGCCCAAACGGCCCCCATCAGGCGCGGAGAGACGCGATGACGACACCCAGAATCGGACTGGCGCTCGGCGGCGGCGGCGCGCGCGGCATGGCGCATGTGCCGGTGATCGAAGCCCTGGACGATCTGGGGATCGTGCCGCACGCGATCGCGGGCACGTCAATCGGCGCGATCTTCGGCGCCGGATATGCCGGCGGGCTGAGCGGCGAGGAGCTGCGCGAGATCTCCACCGAGACCTTTCGCGACCGCAACGCGGTGTTTTCCCGGCTCTGGAAGCTGCGGCCGCGCCGCTTCGGCGACCTCTTCGGAACGCCGGGCCTGATGCAGTTCGACGCCGGCAAGGTGGTGCATCATTTCATCGGCGCGCATATCCCCGAGACCTTCGAGGAGCTGACAATCCCGCTGACGCTGGTGGCGACCGACTTCTTCCGCTGCCGCGAGGCGCGCATGGAAAGCGGCGCGCTGCATGCCGCCGTCGCCGCCTCGATCGCGATCCCGGCGCTGTTCAAGCCGGTTCTGGTGGGCGAACGGGTGATGGTCGACGGCGGGCTGGTCAATCCGCTGCCCTTCGACGCCCTGCCGGAGGACGTCGATATCGTCATCGCCTCGGATGTCGTCGGATCGCCGATGCCGCGCAAGGGCAAGACGATCCCGGGCGCCGGCGACGCCGTTTTCGGCGCGACCCAGATCCTGATGCAGTCGATCACCCTGGAAAAACTGAAGACCCGCCAGCCTGACATTCTGGTCAAGCCGGACATCGCCGGCTTTCGCGTGCTCGACTTCATGAAGACCGAAAAGATCCTCGCCGCCGCCGAACCGATGCGCGAGATGGTCAAGCGGCGGATTTCCGCCGCGATCGAGACTTTCGAGGCCGGCGGCAACGCCCGGCCTTGAAGCGGTCGCCCGCGCGCCTATCCTTACGGAAAGCAAGGAGGCGCGCATGGGCATTTCGACTGTCATCGCCAACACCGGACGGCGGACCAAACGGGCGGTTCTGACCCTTGCGGCAAGCGCAACCATGCTGGTCGCCAGCATCGCCGCCGCACAGGCCTCCTGCCAGATCCTGGCCGACAACTGGATCCAGCCGCCGATGCCCGCTCCGGCCATGACGGCCGCGCCCGCATCGCTTGCAACGCCGGCCGCCCTTGCCCGCGACCAGGTGGCGATCCGCTATGTCGGCCATGCGACCTTCGAGATCGAGACGCCGATGGGCGTGCGCATCGCCACCGACTACAACGCCATCCACAAGCCGGAGCGGCTGCCACGCATCGTGACGATGAACGGCGCCCATGGCACGCATTTCACCATGAACCCGGATCCGGGCATCGAGCATGTGCTGATGGGGTGGAACCCGGACGGCGGGCCGATGGACCACGATCTTCTGGTCGACGACGTGCGCATCCGCAACATCCAGACCAACATTCGCGGCTGGAATGGCGAGACCCGCCGGCTCGGCAACTCGATCTTCGTCTTCGAGGTCGCCGATCTGTGCATCGCCCATCTCGGACACCTGCACCACAGGCTGACGGACAACGACCTCGCCCGGCTCGGCACCATCGACATCGTCTTCGCGCCCGTCGACAATGCCTCGACGCTGCGCCTCGACAGCATGCTCGACGTGCTCAAGGCGGTCTCGCCGCGCCTCATCATCCCGATGCACGCCTATACCTACGGCTCGCTGGAAGGCTTCACCGCGCGCATGGTGAGCGAGGGCTATGCGCTCACCTTGAGCGACACGCCGCTGCTGATCGCCAGCCGGGCGACACTTCCCGCAGAAACGACGGTTCTGGTGCTGCCCGACCGCTGAGACGACGCTTTTACCCGTGCAGCGCGACGCTGTCGGCCGGCGCCTCGTCGCGCTCGCTCATGCCGTAGTCGCGCAGGACGCTTGCCACCCGCAGCCGATAATTGGCGAAATGCTTGTGCCGGCCCTTGCCCTGGGCGATGCGGTGCTCGGCCTGATGGCGCCAGGCGGAGAGCGCGTCCTCGTCGCGCCAGAACGACACCGACAGGAGCTTGCCCGGTTCGGTCAGGCTTTCGAAGCGCTCCACGGAAATGAAGCCGTCGGCATCGGCCAGAAGCGGCTTGAGCTCGGCGGCGATATCCAGATAGGCGCCCTTGTGGCCCTCTTTCGGCCAGACCTCGAAAATCACGGCGATCATTGTGCGGTCTCCTCTTGCGCGCATCGGATGCTGCGAACGCGCACGGATATATCGCGCAAGGGCGGGGCGGGTCGAGGGCAAGGCGTCCGCTCAGGTCGGCTGGAAGGTGTTGTTCGCCGTGTAGGTCAACCGCACGATGGGCGCGCCGGCGAAGTCGACGGCAAAAGCTTTGGAGACGACCGTCGCCGCGAGAACGCCGCCGGGCACGGTCGAGGACGGCCCCGCGGCAATCCGGTAGGCGGGACCGGGCACCAGCGTTTCGACGAGATTGGGCAGGAACTGGATCGCCTGGGTGACGGCATAGCGCCCCGAGGAATCGCGCTCGCCAATCGCCCAGCTTCCCGCATAGTAGACAAGGGCCGCGGCCTGCAGCGTGGCATTGGGCACATCGCCGTTGCTCGTCATGGTAAAATCCGGATCGCCGGTCTGACCGATCGACAGAAGCTTCGGCGCACCCTGGCCGGCCGTTCCGGTGAAGCCCGCGTTCAACGTGTTGGAGCCGCCGAGCGCCATGGGTGCCGCAAGCGTTTCCATGAAGCTTCCCGTGCCCTTCGAGGTGATCTCGCCGAGCGCATAGGCGAAATCCTCCGACCAGTAGAAATAGCCGGCGGACACGATGCCATCGACCTTGCCCGGAATGACACCGACGAGCCAGGCAAGCGACAATGGCGCGGGGGCATTGGGCGCCACCGTCGAGGCACCGGGATCGGCGAGCATGACGAACGTCTGGTCCGAGGGGCTTTCGTTCAGCACCTCGACGTTGAACGGCATGTTCGCTTCCTCGGTCTCGGGAAACCGTCCCCGTTTGAACGGCATGGGCAGCTCCCTTCTGGTTGGCATGACGCACGGGGGATCGCACGCAAGGCAGACACCGAAAGTGCCTCCCGGGTCGACGGGACCCGGGAGACCGAACGCCCTTGTCGTCACCCGGCCATCACGCAGGCTCGAACTGGTTGTTCGCCGTGAACTTGAGGGTTTTCGTCGTCACGCCGTCGAAGACAACCTTGTAGGCGGCCGACGAAATCGCCGTGTCGATCACCTGTCCTTCGACGAAGGAACCGGAGATGATGTAATAGGTCGGCTTCGGCGTGAACTGGTACAGAAGGTTCGGCAGAAGCTCCACCACGACGGTCGGCTTGTTGTTCATGCCGATGCCGACGTTGATGGTCATGTTCTGCGAGGACGTCTGGGCATGCGTCGGGATCTTGCCGTCGGCCTGAACCTGGATCTCCCCGGAGGTCCCGCTCGAAGGGTTGCCCGGGAATGCCGGCGCCCCGTTGGGGAAGGTTCCCAGATAGGTCACATCCAGGAAATTGTCGCTGTCGATCATGACGTCCACGTTGCTCGCCGTGGTGAAGCGGCGCGGATCGGTCGACGTGCCGATGTCCTGGACGTAGCCGGTGTTGGCCGAATATTCGACCTGCCAACTGAAGGCCGACTGGCTCGGATTGCTCGGGCTGCCGGGGGCCGCGGTTCCCAGCATCCAGGCAAGCGACAACGGATCGGTCGACGGACCGACGATGTTGGGAATGGTCTGGAACATCGCGAACTGCTGCAACTGGCTGTTCTCGTTCAGGATGGTAAGGCTGTAGGACTGTGCGGCTTCCAGATCGTCGGTGGCTTTTGCGCCCATTCGAAATGACATCGCTTTCTCCAATTCGGTTTCGACCAAACGAGGGGCGGACCGTTCCGCCTTGCCATTGACTGTCCCGCATGAAACAGCGGCCGGACCCGGAACCACCCCCTTGCACCTGCGTGACCCTGTCAGCGCCAGGCAGATTTGACGTTAGATCGCAAGCGACAGATCATCTGTTCCCCGCGTTACAATTAAAAATTGAATCATCAACTAAAACTAGCTGAGGTTGTATTCTCGAAGATCGACGCGGGGCTCATGTTGCAGAACCAGGCACGAGCTGAACAATTGGCTTTCCTCCGTTCGCTCCCCCTCTTCAATCATTTCGACGAGGCGTTGCTGGAGCGCGAAACCGCAAGCTTACGCGAGTCGGTCTTTTCGGCGGGGCAGACGGTGTATCCTCAGGGCGAGCATCTCGAGACCGCCGTGATCGTGATAACGGGCTCGATCGCATTGTCGCTCTCCTCCGAAGACGGCAAGGAAGTCATCGTGCGCGAATTGCTGCCCGGTGACATCTTCGGCGAGATCGAACTGATCACCGGCGCCATCACCCGATGCGAGGCCTCCGCTCCCACCGCGACCCGGGTTCTTCGGCTGACCCGGCGGGTCTTCGAGCGGCTGCTCGACGACCACATGTTCACCCGCAAGCTGTTGCTGCGGGTCTGCAGCCAGGTGCGCGAGATCCTCGATTTCACGGAAACGACGTCGCTCTACACGCTCGAGACCCGGTTGGCGCGGCTTCTCATCAAGCTCTGCGACCAGGAGGGGCGCAATGTCGACGACGGCATCCTGATCGACCGGCCGATCTCCCAAAGCGTGATCGGACAAATGATCAATGCCAGCCGCCCGAAGATCAATCTCCAGATGCGGCGCTGGCATCTGGCGGAATTCATCCGCGTGCAGGGCAGCCGCATCACCATCCTCGATCCCGATGCATTGAATGACCTGTCGCGGCCGATGCGCTAGCGTCGTCCGCGACAGGTCGTGTCTGTGCGTGGCGCACTGCCTACTGGCAGCCGCCCGCGACATAGTCGACGAGATCCTGGGTTAAATCTTTGAACACCGGTCCGTACACCTTGCCGTCCTCACCCCACGAGATCGAACTCACGGCCGTATAGGGCGCCTCGGCGCCGATGAACCACGCTCCGCCGCTCGCGCCCTGGGTGAGGTCGTTCGGTTCGGCCTGAAACGCGGCTCCGATCGTCGCGACCCGTTCGGAAGGCTGCTTGTACATATGCGCGCCGCCGTCTTTCGCGTCGGGATAGCCAATCAGCGTCACATCGGTGAAATCGGCGTTTTTGCCAAGGGCGAACTTGCCGGCATCGGAATCCGCGCTTGTCTTGAGGACGGCATAGTCCAGCGCGCTCACTTCCGGCGAAGGTTCCAGGGGCCCCTCGCCGGGCCAGACTTCCAGCACGCCCACGCGCTGGATGTCGAACTTGGTGCCGCCGCCGTCGTCATACGCCCGGTAGAAGGTGACATTCGTCGCCTGATTGCCACCTCTGTACATGCTGTGCGCTGCAGCGAGCAGCGTGTTGTCCTTGGCCACGAACTGGGCACTTGCCGAATAGTCGTTGCCGCCGCGCGTGTAGAACAGCTTGCCGCCGTAGGAAAAGGGCGCGACCGAAACATCCGCCTTGCTCGACGCGACCATGGGCGCTTGCAGCTGCCCGGCAGCCGGCGGCGTGGTCAGGCCGAAGGTCTCCGGCACGGCGGCCGCGCGGCGTTCCGGCGTCCAGTATTCCGCGTCCGCCGCCAGTTGCGCCGGGGTCGGATCCCAGCACACGAAGCGGTCGTCCGCCGCCCATACGGACGACCCCGAGACAAGCGCTCCGGCGGCAACGCCGCAGATCATTGTCATCAATCCCTTGATCGACATCACGTCCTCCAGATTTCCAAGTGTTAAAACCGGACGGGACGGCCCTGTCGGGTCCCGTTCACGAGGAAAACCTAGCAAGCGCCATCCTCAGCCTCAGTCCCCGCGGGAACAGGCAGGGCGGCAGGGTGCGGAAGAGAGGGAAACAATCTCAGGTGCACTCAGTCGCGGCGGGTGCGAAAGAAATCGCGCAGCAGCGTCGCCGCATCGCGTTCCGCCAGGCCGGAATAGACCTCCGGTGCATGGTGGCAGGTCGGCTGGGCGTAGAAGCGCACGCCGTGTTCCACCGCACCGCCCTTGGGATCGCCTGCGCCGAAATAGACGCGGCGCAGGCGGGCGAAGGAAATCGCCGCCGCGCACATCGGGCAGGGTTCCAGCGTCACATAGAGATCGCATCCGGGAAGCCGCTGGCTCTCGGCCGCAGCGCAGGCCGCGCGCAGCACCAGAACCTCCGCATGGGCGGTCGGGTCGCTGAGTTCGAGCGTGCGGTTGCCGTCGGCGGCCAGCACCTCGCCGTCGCGCACGAGCACGGCGCCGACAGGCACCTCGCCGCGCGCAGCGGCGCGGCGGGCTTCTTCCAGGGCCAGATCCATGAAACCGGCGTCTGCCGGGCGCGGTAGCGGTGGTTTTTCGGTCATCGCGGCAGACCCTATCGCCGGCCCGCGAAAAAGCAATCGGCGGCGCATCTCAAACCGCCGCCCGTGCCAGGCGACCGGGATTGCCGAATTGCAGGGCGCCCGCGCGAAAAGCCCGCTTCCCCGGGATCGGCGGCTCTGGTATGACGCGCGCCATGACCCAAGACAAACGCCCCCCGCGCGCGCCCGGCCGCGCTCCCCGCCCGTCACGCCCGGAAGGCCGCGGCCCGAAGCGTCCGTTCCAGAAGGGCGGCGCGAAGACCGGCGCGCCGAAGCGCGACAAGAGCCAGCCGCCGGCGACCGCAACCGAGAGCGCGAAAAGCGACGCGGGCGAACGCGTCGCCAAGGTGATGGCGCGCGCCGGGCTGTGCTCGCGCCGCACGGCGGAAAGCTGGATCGTCGACGGTCGCGTCGCCGTCAACGGCAAGGTGCTGTCGACGCCGGCCGTCACCGTGACCGATGCGGACAAGATCACCGTCGACGGCGAGCCGCTGCCGGAGCGCGAGCGCACGCGGCTGTGGCTCTACCACAAGCCGCGCGGGCTGGTGACCACCAACCACGACCCGGAAGGCCGGCCGACGGTGTTCGACCGCCTGCCGAAGACGCTGCCGCGCGTGCTGACCATCGGACGCCTCGACATCAACACCGAAGGCCTGCTGCTCCTGACCAACGACGGCGGCCTCGGACGGGTGCTGGAACTGCCGGCCACGGGCTGGCTGCGCCGCTACCGCGTGCGCGCCTATGGCCGTATCACCCAGGACCGGCTCGACGCCCTGGCCAAAGGCATCGCCATCGACGGCGTGTTCTACGGCGCCATCGAGGCGGCGATCGACAAGGAGCAGGGCGACAACGTCTGGCTCACCATCGCGCTGAGGGAAGGCAAGAACCGCGAGATCAAGAAGGTGCTCGAGCACCTGGGTCTCGCCGTCAACCGGCTGATCCGCGTGTCCTTCGGCCCGTTCCAGCTCGCCGATCTCGAAGAGGGCGAGGTGCGCGAGATCCGCGGCCGGGTGCTGCGCGACCAGCTGGGCGACCGGCTGGCCGACGAGGCCAGCGTCGATTTCGACGCGCCGATCCTCACCGGCCTCGAGGGCGAAGCGCCGGCGAAGCCCGCACGCCCGGCGCGCGGATCCGCACCGCAGCGCCAGGAAGGCCGCTATCTGAGCGCCCGCGAGGGCAAGGCCGAGACAACGGCCCGCACTGCCAAGGGCAAGGCGAAACGCGGAAAGGCAGACGGTGGAAAGCCCGGCAGCGACCGACCCGGCAAGGATGCGGGCGAAAAGCCCGCCTATGTCTCGCCGCGCTCGCGCTTCCGCTTCGCCGCCGACATGAAGCCGCGTCCGGTTGAATCCGCGCCGCTTGGCCGCAAGCGCCGGATCTGGGACGAGGACGGCTCGCTGGTGGAAGACCGCGCCCCGCCGCCGGAAGACGGCGGACAGGGTCGCGGCGGTCCGGGCCGCGGCAGTCCGGGGCGGAGTGGCC
>NZ_JAIVMF010000034.1 GCF_020176715.1 Stappia stellulata
CAAGCTGCTCAAGCGTCACCATCTCGAGCGCTGTCTGATCCGGGCCGGGCTTCTTCAACATAAAAACAATGAATCAAAAACCCCCGGCCAAAGCCAGGGGTTTGTCAGCAGTCTGAGCCCGGCCAGATGGCCGGGCTTTCGGTTTTTGCGGGTGCGTGCCTGTCAGGGCACGTCAGGCCGATCAATCGTCGGTGTCGCGGGCCTTGTTGAGGGCCGCACCGAGAATGTCGCCGAGCGATGCGCCGGAGTCCGACGAACCGTACTGCGCGACGGCTTCCTTCTCTTCGGCGATTTCCAGCGCCTTGATGGAAGCGGTAACGCGACGGGTCTTCTTGTCGAACTGCGTGATGCGCGCGTCGAACTTCTCGCCGACCGAGAAACGCTCGGGGCGCTGCTCGGAGCGATCGCGGGCGAGATCCGCACGACGGATGAAGGTGGTGATGTCGGAATCCGTGATCTTGGCTTCCAGACCGCCGTCCTTCACCTCGAGAACCTCACAGGTCACGATGGCGCCCTTGCGCAGCTCACCGGCAGCAGCCGTGTCGAACGGATCGCCGCCCAGCTGCTTGATGCCGAGCGAAATCCGCTCCTTGTCCATGTCGACGTCGAGCACGACGGCGCGAACCATGTCGCCCTTCTTGTACTCTTCGATGACCTGCTCGCCCGGACGGTTCCAGTCCAGATCCGACAGGTGGACCATGCCGTCGACGTCGCCGTCGAGACCGATGAACAGACCGAATTCGGTCTTGTTCTTGACCTCGCCCTCGACCTCGGTGCCCGACGGGAACTTCTCGGCGAAGGCCTCCCACGGGTTCTGGAGCGTCTGCTTCAGGCCGAGCGAGATACGGCGCTTCACCGGATCGACCTCGAGGATCATCACTTCCACTTCCTGCGAGGTGGAAACGATCTTGCCCGGATGGACGTTCTTCTTGGTCCAGGACATCTCGGAAACGTGGATCAGGCCTTCGATGCCCGGCTCCAGTTCCACGAATGCGCCGTAGTCGGTGATGTTGGTCACGCGGCCGGTGAACTTGGCGTCGACCGGGTACTTGGCCTCGATGCCGTCCCACGGATCGGCTTCAAGCTGCTTCATGCCCAGCGAGATCCGGTGCGTTTCCTGATTCACGCGGATGATCTGGACCTTGACGGTCTGACCGATCGCGAGAACCTCGCTCGGATGGTTGATGCGGCGCCATGCGATGTCGGTGACATGCAGCAGGCCGTCGATGCCGCCGAGGTCGACGAACGCACCGTAGTCGGTGATGTTCTTGACCACGCCTTCCATGACCTGGCCCTCTTCGAGACTCTGGACCAGCTCCGAACGCTGTTCGGCGCGGGTTTCTTCCAGAACGACGCGGCGCGACACGACGATGTTGCCGCGGCGCTTGTCCATCTTGAGGATCTGGAACGGCTGCGGGGTGTGCATCAGCGGCTGGACATCGCGCACGGGGCGGATGTCGACCTGGCTGCGCGGCAGGAAGGCCACGGCGCCGTCGAGGTCGACGGTGAAGCCGCCCTTGACCTGATTGAAGATGTGGCCGCTGACCTTCTCGTTCGCCTCGAAGGCGGCTTCGAGACGGATCCAGCTCTCCTCGCGGCGGGCCTTGTCGCGCGACAGCACGGCTTCGCCGAGCGCGTTTTCGACGCGCTCAAGGTAAACTTCAACGGTGTCGCCGACGGACACACCGGCATCGTCGCCATCGCGACCCTTGATGCCGAATTCCTTCAGCTGGATACGACCCTCGACCTTGAGGCCGACGTCGATGACCGCAAGGTCTTTCTCGATCGCGACAACCTTGCCGGTGACGACGGAGCCTTCCTGCAGCTCCGTCTCTTCGAAGCTCTGCTCCAGAAGAGCGGCAAATTCATCGCGAGTGGGGTTCAAACTGTTCATCGAAACTCCTGGCAGCCAAATCTGGCTCGTCGCCGGCGGGTTTGTGGTGTCGGTCGGTCCTGTCTGCCACCCGGCACCGTGCCGTTTCGGCAGTGGTGCAATCGCAGCGCCCTCCCCTTTGTCTCGGGTGGCGAATGCGAGCCGGCGAAGCGGGGGCCTCAGGACCTGGGCTTCTGTCTGCAAATGTACAAGACGGGTGTTGCGGTCGCGACCGCCTCAAAGGACCGCGCGGCGCGCGGTCCGAAGCGATGCTGCCGACGCGGAAAACGCCAACGGCGTGTCCGCTTATCGAGCGTACACGTTGTCGACGATATCCACAGCCGCCTTGAACGCCGTTTCTATATCCATTTCCGAGGTGTCGAGCAAGTGCGCATCGTCTGCAAGTTTCAGCGGTCCGACCGTGCGGGCCGCGTCGCGGGCGTCGCGACGTTCCAGATCGGCCTGGACGGTCTCCAGCGTGGCCTCCACCCCCTTCGACTGAAGCTCCGCCGTGCGCCGCCTTGCGCGCTCCTGCGCCGAGGCCGTGCAATAGAGTTTCACAGTGGCATCCGGGCAGACGACCGTGCCGATATCGCGCCCGTCGAGCACGGCGCCCGGCGGTTCCATCGCAAAGGCTCGCTGCAGGCGCACGAGCTCCTGGCGCAGTCCGGGCAAAACCGCGATCCGCGAGGCGGCCTCGCCGATTTCATGCGCCGACAGCACGTCGCGGTCGAGATGCGCCAGGTCGAGATTGCGCGCGGTCGCCACCGCCACCGCCTCGTCGCCGAGCGGCAGGCCGCGTGCGAGCAGGGCGGCCGCCACCGCCCGGTAGGTCAGGCCGGTGTCGAGGTGGCGCAGGCCGAAGTGCGCCGCGATGCGCCGCGCCAGCGTGCCCTTGCCCGATGCGGCCGGTCCGTCGATTGCGATGATCATGCCGCAGTCTCCCCGCGCGGTGCCAGCGATGCGCCAAGCTCCGCGAACAGGTCGAGGAACGTGGGAAAGCTGGTGGCAATCACATTGGCATCGTCGATGGTGACGGGATCGTCGGCGGCCATGCCGAGCACCAGGAAGGTCATTGCGATGCGGTGGTCGAGATGGGTGACGACCGTTCCGCCCCCGATCGGCCCCTGCCGTCCGTGCACCGTAAGCGTCGCCTCGCCCTCCTCGCAGACGATGCGATTGGCGGCCAGACCGGCGGCGACGGCGGAAAGGCGGTCGCTCTCCTTGACCCGAAGCTCCTCCAGCCCGTGCATCACGGTGGTGCCTTGCGCGAAGGCGGCGGCGACGGCGAGCACCGGATATTCGTCGATCATCGAGGGCGCGCGTTCGGCCGGCACCTCGATGCCGGTCAGCCGGGAATGTTTTACACGAATGTCGCCGAGCTGCTCGCCGCCGGTCTCGCGGATGTTCTCGATGGCGAGGTCGGCACCCATCTCCTGCAGCGTCTTGAACAGGCCGGTGCGATGCTCGTTGAGCAGGACATCCGCCACGGTGATGTCCGACCCCGGCGTGATCAGCGCGGCGACGATCGGGAAGGCGGCGGAAGAGGGATCGCAAGGCACCACGATCTGCTGCGGCGTCAGCTCCGCCGGGCCGTTGATCGAGATAACGCGTGCGCCGTCGGCGTCGATCTCCACCGAGATGTCCGCGCCGAAGCCGGCGAGCATGCGCTCGGTGTGGTCGCGGGTGGCGACCGGCTCGATCACCGTCGTCCTGCCCGGCGTGTTGAGGCCGGCGAGCAGCACCGCCGATTTCACCTGCGCGGAAGGCACCGGGACCCGGTAGGTGATCGGGGCTGCCGTCGAGGCGCCACGGATGGAGAGCGGCAGCCGGTCGCCCTGGCGCGCGACCACAAGGGCGCCCATCTGGCGCAGCGGATCGAGCACCCGGCCCATCGGCCGGCGCGACAGCGAGGCGTCGCCGGCAAAGGTGGTGGCGATCGGATGGGTTCCGGCCAGGCCGAGCGCCAGGCGCACGCCCGTTCCCGCATTGCCGTAGTCGATGACGCCGTCGGGTTCCATCAGGCTGCCGACGCCGACGCCGTCGACCTGCCAGGTGCCGTCCGCGTCGCGCTCGATCCGCGCGCCGAAGGCGCGCATCGCGGCTGCCGTGTTCAGCACGTCCTCCGATTCGAGCAGACCCCGCACCGTGGTCCGGCCGACGGCAAGCGCCCCGAGCATCAGGGCGCGATGCGAGATCGACTTGTCGCCCGGCACGGTCACGCGGCCGGAGAGACGGGATCCGGCGCGGGCCGTATAGGGGGTTGCGGGGAGCAGTTGGGACATGTTGGAATTCCGCGTCTTCAGGCCGAGTGTTGCACGGCACGTCCTA
Source organism: Stappia stellulata (assembly GCF_020176715.1). Taxonomy (GTDB): domain Bacteria; phylum Pseudomonadota; class Alphaproteobacteria; order Rhizobiales; family Stappiaceae; genus Stappia. The sequence goes on from NZ_JAIVMF010000034.1 coordinate 4,205, forward strand.
GCATGCCGGATGCGATCCGTCACCGTGGCGCTTGTGCGTGAAGTCCGGCTCTTTACGGCCCCTTTGCCGGCCGTCACAAACCGTTTGACGAAGCAGGCCGGATTAGGCTTTGACAGATCGACGGGCAGTCTTTAAGCGAACGCCCGATTATCAAAGAACAAGGGTTGAAACCGTGGCAAAACCCGAACTTGGCATAAAACGGCTGTGCAGCGGCTGCGGGTCGAAATTCTACGACCTGAACCGCGATCCGATTACCTGCCCGAAATGCGGCACGGTCTACATTCCGGCCCAGTCCATGCGTGTGAAAAAGGCCGCAAAGGCAGCCGTCGTGGATGACGACGAGGACGAAACGGAAGACGAGGGCGCCGAGATCGTCAGCCTGGAAGAGGCGGACGCCGAGACCGAAGGCGATGCCAGCGTCTCGCTTGACGATGACGACGAGGATGTCGACGACACGGCCGCCGACGACGTCTTCATCGACGATGAGGACGAGGAAGACGCGGATGTGCCGGGCATCGTTGTCGAACGCGACGACGAGGACACCGACCGCTAGCCACCGCGCGTGCGGGCAAACGCGTGTCGCGGTTGTCCACAGGCACGGGGGCGCGGAAATCGGCGATTGTTTGAAGCGCCGATTATTCCGCTTGACTTGAAGGGCGGAAGACGTATTTTCCGCCCGCACCGGCCAAGGCGACCCCAATCGCCGACACGCCGGGAGACTTCAGGCCCAGCCGAGACCATCGGCGCCCGGGCAGAAGCTCAAGACCTGGAAGACGGGGCCATAGCTCAGTTGGGAGAGCGCTTGAATGGCATTCAAGAGGTCGGCGGTTCGATTCCGCCTGGCTCCACCAGTCTTCCCCTCCCGCCGCGCAGCTGACCGGACGATTAGGGTCCGGCTCAAGAGTGCCGGGCCGGACGAACGTCATCCAACTTGAGAAACCGCTGCAAGTCCGCCTCGATACGGAGCGCGCCGGACATGTCGCGCATCGCCCCTGCCGCACCGCAGGTCGTCGTCTCTACAGGCTGTCGAACCAGGCACCGTTGATCGTCACCTCCTCGATCATTCGCGTCGCAACGCCCAATTCGTACTGTTTGAGCAGGTCGCACAGCCGTTCGCCGTCGATGAGGTCGATGGCGATGGCGCCGTCGCGGGTGGCTTCTTCCGAGGCCTGGCTGGTGAAGGCGCCGGTGGTGATGAAGAGGCCCTTGTCGGCGCGGCCCTGAAGCGCGCCGCGAAAGTCGCGGATCTCCTTGGAGCCGACGCTGCCCTTCCAGCGCTTGCACTGGAAATAGACCTGGAAGGAGACGAGGTTGACGCGCAAAACGCCGACCCCGTCGATGCCGCCGTCGCCGGTCTTGCCGCGCACCTCCACCTTGATGAAACCGGCCTCGCGCAACAGGCGCTGCGACAGTCGCTCGAAGGCTGACGGGTCCATGACGCGCAGCGTGTCGAGAAGCGTGGCCTTCCAGTCGTCGTCGGTATGCGCCGTGGCGTCGTCATGCGCGACGGCAAGCTCGCCTGCCGGAGCCGCCTGCGCCTCGCCCAGCCGCGCCGCTTCGCGCTTGGCCCGCGCGCGCTCGCGCTCTTCCGCGTTGACCTTCATCTGGATCGCGCGCGTCTCTTGAAGCGTCGTGATCTTCTCGCCCGCGTCGGTCAGCGCCCAGATGCCGCGCGCGGAGTTTTCCAGCGCGCCGCCACGCTTCAGATAGGTGCGTGCCCAGGAGAGGTAATAGGCGACCTTGATGCGCCCGGCGCTGCCGGGGATCTCATGGGCCTGTTCTTCTTCGGTGACCCCCTCCATCTCGATGACCTTCTCGTCGAGTTCATGGATGGAGGCGGAACCGCCGATCTCGCGCAAGGCGTCCAGCGTGGCGAGCATCATGCCCGGCAGATCAGGCAGGCCTTCGCGCTCGATGACGAAACGTCGGGTCATGGCGATGTCTCCTCAGGCCGCGAAGCGGTCGCCGTCGAGGCGCTGGGCCTGACCGATGGCGGCAAGGCTGTCGAGCAGCGGCGCGACGCTTGCGGTGCGCGCGCGCTGGAAGCGGCGGGCGATCTGCTCCGGGCTCGCCTCGCCAAGCTCGGCAAGCGCTTCATGCACGGCGGCGATCTGCTCGGGCAGGGTTTTCGGCCAGGGGGCTTTCGTGACCGTCTCGGCGGTGCCGACTTCCAGTTCGACCTGCTTGCCCTTTGCTTCGCTCTTGCGGCCTTGCGGATTCTGATAGTCGGGCCGCAGCCAGCGGATGTGTCCGGCCGCTTCCTCCGCCGCGCGCTCCTTGTTGAGATCGACGAGGCGGAACAGGATTTCCTCTTCGTCGAGATCGACCGGCCAGCCATAGGCCTCGGCGACCGCTGCGTCGATGCGGTCGTGGATGTCCTTCAGGATGCCGACAAGACCCTGCTCGTAGATCTCCCGGTCCTTGCCCTCGATGATCTCGCCGGCGCGCAGCTTTTCCAGCACGTTGTACATCTGCGTCAGCGTCAGCTTGGGGTGTTCGGCCTGCCGGCGCTTGCGATGGGCGTCGAGTTCCTCGCCGAGCGCGCGCAAGGTTTCCTTCTGCGCCTCGGTGGGATCGGGGAAGGGGAAGGGGTCGAAGCAACGGGACTTGTTGTAGCGAGGGTCATTGCCAACACCGAGCCTGCCGCCCACTGCTAGAGCCCAGGTGACATGGAAGCGGGATGACAGCACTGAAAGCGCGTAAGCGTCACTGAGGCTGATTGCGATCAACATGTTGTCCGGTAATATAGCCGAATCCAGCATCGTAAATATTCGATGCTTCATGGTTTCTATTGTGACTATATATCGACGTAAATTGATGAGAGCCGGGCGTAATTTCTGTCGTGGCTTGCCATGAAGCCACCAATATTTCGCATACCCTTCGCTGTCTTTTGATTGTGATGCTCTGGCGTCCCGCTCAGGTTTTACATTGTCAAGTACATGTTGGTAAATGCTCGGGAAGCGCTCACGCACATCCGCTTCCGAAAGCCCGAAAAGGTCGATCACCATTGCACCGCGTGGTGTCGTGGTTAGATCGCGCCCGTTCCGGTAATCACGAATGTGATGTTCCGCTCCATGAACTCGTCCTAAACCGAGCGTCTTTGCTGTCTCGGGAGAAACGATAAAGCCCGAGCCATGCAATTTGACGCCAGGAGATGACAGTCCTTCATTGGCCATAAGCGGTTTGGCGCCCGCCACATCCGCCCCAATCCTCAGATTCGGAAAAATCTTCCCGATCCGGTGGTCGAAGATCACGATGCGCCCGTCCGCCTCGCTTCTTTCCTTGTGTTCGCTGGCGACCGTCAGGAGCCGGCCCGTGCGGTTGCCGGCTGCGCCCACAGTCATGGCGATGCGCACCGCCGCGCCGAACTGCGTGTCCACCCAGGGGTGGTCGGGGATGGCGAAGAGCAGCGAGAGCGGCTTCTTCGGGTCGTTGAGATGCGGTTCCAGCACCCGGCGGTTGAAGGTCTGGCGCAGGGAATTGGTGGTGATCAGGCCGAAGCGGCGGGTGCCCTTGCGCTTTTTCGGATCATGGGCGCGGGCGGCAAGCGCTGCCTTGTCCCACCAGAACATGACGAGATCGGCACTTTGTGGCAGCTTCGGATAGGCGGCCCACAGCGCCTCGACATAGCCGTCGCCCAGATTGTCGCGCAGCCGGCTTGCGCCAATAAACGGCGGGTTGCCGACGATGAAATCGGCCTGCGGCCAGCTTGCCGGCTTCGGTTTGGCGTAATCATAGACCTGTCGCCGGGCGTCCGGGTCCGGCACTTCCTCCCCCGTCACCGGGTGGCGCATGGTGGTGATCCCGTCCCAGCGGGTGACGGGCTTGCCCGCCTCGTCCAGCCTCGGCGCGCGGTCGTCCCATTCCAGCACCGCGTCGCGGTTCTCGATGTTCTTGAAGTCCCTCAGCACGGGTTCGGAAGGGGCCGCCGTGCCGTGGGTGCGGAAGTGCCATTGCAGGTAGCCGATCCACAGCACCAGTTCGGCGACGGCGGCCGCCCAGGGGTTCAGCTCGATGCCGAGAAACTGATGCGGGTCGACGGTGTGGCCGGACAGGCCGAGGCTTGCCTGATCCTCGCCAAGCTCCTGCAGCAGGGCCGTGACCTCGCCCTCCAGCCGCTTCATCATCTCCAGCGCCACATAGAGGAAGTTTCCCGAGCCGCAGGCGGGATCGAGCACCCGGATTTCGCAAAGCTTTCTGTGGAAGGCGTGCACCTCGGCGCGCGCCTCGTCCTCCTTGCCGTCGCTCGTCAGGCGCTGGACGGCGGCCTGCACCAGTCGCCAGTCGGCGCGCAAGGGTTCCATGATCGTCGGCGTCACCAGCCGCTCGACATAGGCGCGCGGCGTGTAATGCGCACCGAGCTTGTGGCGCTGGCGCTTGTCGAGCGCGCGTTCCAGAAGCGTGCCGAAAATTGCCGGCTCCACCTGTTTCCAGTCGGCTTCCGCCGCCTCGATCAACAGGCCGAGTTGCAGGTTGTCGAGCGGCAACGCCTCGGCATCCTTGAACAGACCGCCGTTGAACCTCTTCAGGTCGGTCATCAGCGACTGCGAGAAGCCGCCGGTGTTCATCGTTTCCCACAGGCCCTTGAGGGCGGGAGCGGCATGTTCCGGGTGTCCGCGCAGCTTGGTCAAAAGCTCTGTGAAGCTGTTTTTCGGGATCAGTTCCACGTCCTCCGCGAACATGGAAAACAGGCAGCGCATCAGGAAGTCCGCGACGCTCCGGCCGTCGTGCCCCTGTTTTTCGAAGCTGCGCCCAAGAGCTGCCAGATGTTCGGCGATCTCGCGGGTGACGCGCGCCGCCGTCAGCGACGGGTCGAGCGAGAAGGGATCTTCCCAGACCGTCTTGAGGAACTCGCGGATCTCGCCGTCGCGCAGGTCCTCAAGCCGGATGCGATAGCGATTGCCGTCGGGAAACTGGCTGTAGCCCTGGCCCTGACGGGAGAAATCCGCATAGACCTCGATGACGTGGCCGACATCGACGATCAGCAGGAACGGCGGCCAGCCGTCCTCGCGGGAAACGGCGCGGGCGTAATTGTCCGCCTGACCGCGCGCCCTGAGCATCGTGTCGTCCCATTTCGCGCTGCCGCGCGCGCCGTGGCCCATGCGCGGCTTGGGGCTGTCTGCCTCGGCAATCAGCGCCAGTTGGTCCGCGTCTTTCGGCTTCTGGCGGTCGCCGCCCTGCTTCGCCTCCATCACGAAACAGCCCTTGCGGTAGAGGTCGATGCGCCCCCGGTTGCCGCGCCCGGTGTGGGTGAAGGTCACCGATCGTTCGAAACGATAGTCGTTGGCCGTGCCGTCGCTGTCGGCTGGCTTGGGCCGTTCGACGCCAAGCAGATCCGTGAGTTCGGCGGCGAAGCTCTGGAAATTGGCCATCTCGCTGCCGCCGGAGGGTTTCCAGCGCTCGATGAAGGCGTCGATGGAGGTGAAATCGTTGGACATGAACGGTTTGGGATTCCGAAAGGACACGCAATGCGCCATCTAGCGCTGGTCTTTCGTGCAAAATCAACCGGGGAGGGGGAGCAGCGCCAATGCCGGGCGGGAGCTGCAGGGTAAACCCCACGTCCCAAACGAAAAAAGGCCCGGAAAACCGGACCTTTTTCGACGTTCTGGATCAATTGGCAAGATCCGGAACCGGAATTTGGTGCCCAGGAGAGGACTCGAACCTCCACGCCCTTTCGAGCACTAGCACCTGAAGCTAGCGCGTCTACCAATTCCGCCACCTGGGCTCGTGAGGAGCGCTTGTAAGAGCCGTGGACGGGCTTGTCAACGGGCCTTTTGCGCTCATATGTGGTTCATGCACAACTGCCCTTCACAGACGCCGGCGCAAGGGCTAAGAGACCTGCTGAAAGCCCGCGCGCCGCGCGGGAAAGCATTACGTCCGGCAAGGGAGCGACTGGCATGACGACCGCCTCCGGTTCATCGGCCCTGAATGGCAAACTCGTCACCGTTTTCGGCGGCTCGGGGTTTCTCGGGCGCCATGTTGTGCGCGCGCTGGCGCGCCGCGGCTACCGGGTGCGCGTTGCCGTGCGCCGGCCGGATCTCGCCGAACACGTGCAGCCGCTCGGCGCCGTCGGCCAGATCATGCCGGTCCAGGCCAACCTGCGGCACCGCTGGTCGGTCGACCGCGCGGTGCAGGGCGCGGATGCCGTGGTCAATCTTGTCGGCATTCTCTATGAGGCCGGCGCCCAGTCCTTCGACGCGGTGCAGACTTTCGGGCCGCGCGCCGTTGCCGAGGCCGCCCGCGCGGACGGCATCGACACTGTGGTTCATGTCTCCGCCATCGGCGCCGATCCCGAATCGCCGTCGGTCTATGGCCGCTCGAAGGCGATGGGCGAGGCCGGGGTCTTCGAGACCGTGCCCGAGGCCGTCGTCTTCCGCCCCTCCATCGTCTTCGGCCCGGAGGACGGCTTCTTCAACCGCTTCGCCTCCATGGCGCGGATGTCGCCGGTGCTGCCGCTGGTCGGTGGCGGCGCAACACGCTTCCAGCCGGTCTTCGTCGGCGATGTGGCGGAGGCGGTTGCCATGGCGGTCGACGGGCAGACCGAGCGCGGCACGATCTATGAACTGGGCGGACCGGAGATCAAGACCTTCCGGGAATGCCTGGAACTGATGCTTGAGGTCATCCGCCGCAAGCGCCTGCTGGTGACGCTGCCGTTTTCCGTGGCCCGCGTCCAGGCAAGCGTGCTGCAGCTCCTGCCCAATCCGATGCTCACCGTCGACCAGGTCGAGCTGCTGAAGTCCGACAATGTGGTCAGCGAGGCGGCGATTGCGGACGGGCGCACTCTGGACGGGCTCGGCATCGAGGCACGCACGCTGATGGCGATCCTGCCGACCTATCTCGAGCGGTTTCGCGAGCACGGCCAGTACGACGCCAATCGCGCCGCATCCTGACGCGACGGTTTCGGGCGGCGGCGCATGCATCGGCGCCGCCACCCGACCGCTTCACAACCAGTACCCCCAGGTCTTCGACATTTCGCGCAAGAGCCGCATGTCGCGCGTGCGCAGCTCCGTCTGCGCGTCGTAGCCGCTCGGCGTGCGTTTCAGCCCGATGTCGGCCAGTTGATCCTCGCTCAGCCGGTCGAGCTCCCGCCGGCTGTGGCGGATGCGCCGCCACGCCTGCCAGCGGCCCGAGAGACTGCGCCACAGGGCGCGGCCGGCATCCACCCTGATCGTGAGAGCGGCGGTGAGATTCGAAGCGGTCATGACTGGTCCCCTACCGTTTGAAAATCTGTCGATAAGGGAGTGTCGCGGATCATACCTGACAGCAGGGCGTCAGGTATGATCGGCCCATAATCGGTTTTTCGCGCCGCGGGAGATCTCTTTCGCGGACGGGGTGGGGTCGAGCCGGGGCGGGCGATGAACACGATAGAACGGGCACTGGGGATCCTTCTGCTGCTGAGCGGCGGTCAGCGCCGGGCAACCGAGCTGGCTGAGCGTTTCGGCGTCTCGGTTCGCACGATCTACCGCGATGTCGACCGCCTGATCGCGCTCGGCATTCCGGTGGAGGCCGAGCGCGGCGCGGAGGGCGGCTACCGTCTGGCGCGGGGCTATCTCCAGCCGCCGGTCGCGCTGACGCGGGGAGAGACGGCGGCGCTGCTTGTTGCGCTGGCGCTGGTGCGCGGGCTGCGGGCGACGCCCCTGCTGGAGGATCTGGGCACGGCGCAGGCCAAGCTGCTCGCCTCGCTGCCCAGGAGCGCCCGCGAGGTGATCGAGCAGGGCGAGCGGATCGTTGCCATCGAACGGCCGCCGGTGGACGTTTTCCACCCCGAGCCGGAACCGGTGGCGGTCGCCGACATGCAGGCGGCGGTCGATGCCTTCATGCAGGGGCTGCTCGCATCCCGGCGCGTGCGCATCCGGCATGAAAACCCGTATCGCGGCCGGGTCAGCGACTATGATCTGGAGCCCTGCGGCCTGCTGTTCGACCGGGACCGCTGGTACCTCTACGGCTGGGAGGTCGACCTGCAGGCGGAGCGGTTCCTGCGCGCCGATCGGGTCCGCCATGCCGAGGTCAGCGGCATGGCATTCCGCCCGCGCCTCGACCTCAGCGTCCAGAGCCAGATCGGACGTGCCTGGCTGTCGCGGGCGATGCGGCGCTGGGAACGCGAGGGTGTGGCGAGCGAGATCAGCGTGTCCCGCGAACAGGCCGACAGGCTTTCCCGCGACTGGTACTACCGGCATGCCGTGTTCGAGCCGGAGGGGGACGGCCGCTTGCGGTTGCGCATTCCCAACACCGACCCTGAGGTGATCCTGCCGCTGGTGCGCTGGCTTGGACCCGGGGCCGATCTCGTCTCGCCGCCGGACCTGCGGGCCCGGCTGGCGCAAGAGCTGGCGCAAATGGCGCGCGATGCCGGATCAGCCGGTGACATATAGCCCGGCGAAACCGGCGAGCCCGACGGCAATGCGCCACCAGGCGAAGGGGGCGAAGCCGTGCTTGCCGACAAAGTCGAGCAGGCCGCGCACGACGAAGACGGCGGTGATGAAGGCGGCAACGAAACCCACGCCAATGATGGCGGCATCGTCCATCGACAGGATGTCGCGGTTCTTGAACAGGTCGTAGGCGAAGGCGCCGGCCATGGTCGGCATGGCCAGAAAGAACGAGAACTCCGCCGCCGAGCGCTTGTCCGTTCCCATCAAAAGGGCGCCCGCGATGGTCGCGCCGGAGCGCGAGACGCCGGGCACCATCGCCAGCGTCTGGCAAAAGCCGATGGCAAGGCACAGCCACAGCGGATAGTCCATCGCGTCGTGGTAGCGCGGCGTCAGCGGCATCTTGTCGATGACGAGCAGGATGACGCCGCCGATCACGAGCGTGGAGCAGATCAGCGCGGGCGATTCGAACAGCACCGTCTTGATGAAGCCGTGCAGCATGACCCCGATGACGGCGGCGGGAAGAAAGGCGAGCAGCACGCCGAAGACGAAGCGCCGTGCCGATGCCTGATGCGGCAGCGCCAAGGCGATGGCGATGAGCCGATGCGCGTAGACGGTGAGGATCGCGAGGATGGCGCCGAGCTGGATCAGAACCTCAAAGGTCTTGCCGGTGCTCTGGAATCCGATGAAATGTCCAAGCAACAGGATGTGTCCGGTCGAGGAGACGGGGATGAATTCCGTCAGTCCTTCGACGAGGCCGAGGATCAGCGCGCCGATGAGGGTTTCCGATTGCATGGACAAGGGTCTCCGATCATGTCCCGAGGGACGAAAAATGCTGCGTTGTATAGCGCTTGCTGCGGGCGTATACGGGGGCGCGCCGGGGGGCGCCCGACGCGATCTTGCATCGTTTGATTAACCCTAAGCAGTTACAATCCTGTTATGCTGGTTCTGTATCGCCACCCCTTTTCTCCCGCATCGCGTTTCGTGCAGCTCGTGCTGAGCGAATATGGCGCGAAGGTGGAGCTCGTGACGGAGCGCCCGTGGGAACGTCGTCGCGATTTCCTGATGCTCAATCCCGCGGGCACCGTGCCGGTCCTGCGCGAGAACGACGGGCCGCCGGTGTGCGGGGCCTTCGCCATCATGGAATATCTCGACGAGACGCGCGGCTATGCGGTGGGCGACCGCCGGCTGATGCCGGATCACCCGGACGCACGCGCGGAAACGCGCCGGCTGGTCGACTGGGCGGTGAACAAGCTCGACGCGGATGTGGTCGGGCCCTTCGTGCGCGAGCGCATCTACAAGCAGGAAATGCCGTCCTCCATGGGCGGCGGATCTCCCGATTCCGCGATCCTGAGGGCGGCACGTGCCAATATCGGGCATCATCTGCGCTACTTCGGCTACCTGGCGGCGTCGCGAAACTGGCTTTCCGGCGAGCGGCTGAGCTTCGCGGATTTCGCGGTTGCCGCGGAATTGTCCTGTGCCGATTATCTGGGTGAGGTGCCATGGGCGGAGGAGGAAAACGTGAAGGCCTGGTACGCGCGAATCAAGTCGCGTCCAAGCTTCCGTCCGCTGCTGGCGGAAAAGATGCTCGGCATGCCGCCGGCCCCGACCTACGCGGATCTCGACTTCTAGACGCGCCGGAGCTGTCGCAAAAGGCGGCCGCACGCCTGAAGGCCAGCCTACGCAAAAAGGCAGAGGAGCTCGGCTTCGACGCCTGCGCCATTGCCGATGCCGATGCCATTCCCCAGGCGCCCGTGCGTCTGCGGCAATTCCTCGCCGATGGCCATCATGCGACGATGGAGTGGATGGCGGAGACGGAGACGCGCAGGGGCGCTCCGCGCGAGCTGTGGGCCGACACGCGCCGCATCGTCACGCTTGCCATGACCTATGCCGGCGAGGGCGATCCGCTCGCCCCGCTACAGGATTCCCGGGCAGCGGCGATCTCCGTTTATGCCCGAAACCGCGATTATCACGACATCATCAAGGGACGGCTGAAGGAGCTGGCCCAGCATCTTCTCGCCCAGGCGCGGCGCCAGGGCGTGGAGGGCGCGGTCAAGGTCTTCGTCGATACCGCTCCGGTGATGGAGAAGCCGCTGGCGCAGGCGGCCGGCCTCGGCTGGCAGGGCAAACACACCAATCTGGTATCGCGCGATCTCGGCTCCTGGTTTTTCCTGGCGGAGATCTTCACCGACCTGCCGCTGCCGGTGGATGCGGCGGAGACAGATCATTGCGGCTCATGCCGCGCCTGTCTGGATGTGTGTCCGACCGACGCCTTTCCGGCGGCCTACCGCCTCGATGCGCGGCGCTGCATCTCCTATTTGACCATCGAGCACAAGGGCCCGATCCCGGACGAGTTTCGCGCGGCGATGGGAAACCGAATCTATGGCTGCGATGATTGTCTTGCCGCCTGCCCTTGGAACAAGTTCGCGCAAGCCGCACGCGAGGCGAAGCTGCAGGCGCGCGCGGACCTCGAGGCGCCGCCTCTGGCGGAACTTCTCAAGCTCGATGATACGCGCTTCCGTGCGCTGTTTTCCGGCTCCCCGATCAAGCGGATCGGGCGCGACCGGTTTTTGCGCAACGTGCTGATCGCGGCCGGGAATTCCGGCGAGCGGGGCCTCGCGAGCCGCGTCGAACCGCTGCTGGACGATGAGAGCGCCCTGGTTCGCGGGGCCGCCGTCTGGGCGCTCCGTCGTCTGGTGGAGAAGACGGAGCTCGCCCGTCTGGCCGCGCGCCACGAACCGGGGGAACCGGATGCGGATGTTCTTGCAGAATGGGCCGCGGCTCAGCGCCAGTAGTCGGTGCCGTCCTTCTTGTAGAGCCGCGCCAGCACCATCTTGTGCACTTCGGAGGCTCCGTCGACGAGGCGCGCTGCACGCGCATAGCGGTAGATCCACTCCAGGATCGTGTCGGTGGAATAGCCGCGCGCGCCGTTGAGCTGGATCGCGGTGTCGGCTGCCTGATGCAGCGTGTCGGCGACATGGATCTTGGCTGAAGACACCTCCGCGCGCGCCTTGTCGCCCTTGTCCAGCATCCAGGCGGCATGGAACACCAGCAACCGGCCGATCTGGATGTTGTGCGCCAGATCGCCGAGCGCGAGCTGGACCGATTCCCGGTCGCCGAGCCTAGTGCCGAAGCCTTCGCGCTCGTTGACATAGGCCTGGGCGATCTCCATGCAGCGCTGGGCGAGGCCCAGCCAGCGCATGCAGTGGGTGAGGCGGGCGGGGCCGAGCCGGATCTGGGTGAGGCGCAGACCGTCGCCGACCTCCATCAGCCGGTTTTCGTCCTTGATCTCCAGACCGTCGAATTCCAGCTCGCAGACGCCGCCGTGTTCGTCCGGGCCCATATTGCCGATGCGGCGCACGATCCGCCAGCCGGGCTGGTCGGCATGGAACAGGAAGCCTGTCAGGTGGCGTCGCTTTTCCTCAGGATTCGGGTCCGTGCGCGCCATCAGGATGAAGTGTTTGGCGACCGCCGCGCCGGAGATGTACCACTTGCGCCCCGTTATCCGCCAAGTGTCGCCATGGCGCTCGGCCCGGGTTTGGATCATGCCGGGATCCGACCCGCCGCCGGGGTGGGGTTCCGTCATCGCGAAGGAGGAATTCACCTGGCCAGCGGCAACGGGCTTCAGCCACCAGTCCTTTTGCGCCTTCGTTCCGACCGCTTCCAGCACGCGAATGTTGCCGTCGTCGGGGGCGGCGCAATTGAAGCAGGACGGGCCGAAGATCGAGCGGTTGGCTTCCGTGTAGAAGATGCTTTGTCCGACCATCGACAGGCCAAGCCCGCCGTGGGTTTCCGGCAGCTGCGGGTTCCACAGGCCGGCGGCGCGGGCCTTCGCGCGGATCCGGTCGCGCAACTCCATGCGGATGTTTTCAAATTCGTTGTAGCTCGCCGGATCGCTTTCCAGCGGCTGGATGTGTTCGGCCACGAAGGCGCGAACCTTGTCGCGCAGTTCGGCGTGGCGCGGATCGATCGAAAAATCCATGGGGTCGAACCTCACACGAGAAGATGGCCACCGTCGACGGGGATCGCCGCGCCGGTCATGAAGCGCGAGGCGTCGCTCGCCAAAAGCAGCAGCGGCCCGTCGAGGTCTTCCAGGCGCCCGATCCGGCGCATGGGGATCGACCGGATCATCGTCTTTCCGGCATCCGTGTCGAAGAAGCCCGAGTTGATTTCCGTCTCGAAATAGCCCGGCTCCAGCGCATTGACCCGGATGTTGTAACGGGCGAATTCGAGCGCCAGCGCCTTGGTCATTTGAACGACGCCGGCCTTCGAGACGCAATAGGATGCCGTGCCGGCGCTCACGCGCTCGCCGAGGATGGAGGCGATGTTGACGATGTTGCCGGGCGTTTTGGTATCCCGCCAGTGGCGAGCCACGGCGATGGCCATCAGCCAGACGCCGCGCAGGTTGACGGACATCACGTCGTCGAAGTCCTCGGCGGTCTGGTCGATGGCGAGGCCCTGGCGCACGGTGCCGGCATTGTTGATGAGGACGTCGAGACCTCCGAGCGCGTTCACCGCGTCCGCGACACAGGCGTGGATGGATTCACCGTCGCTGACGTCGAGTGCAATCGCGACGGCCTGTGGCGCGCCGAGTTCCTTGAGCACCTCGACAAGCGCTTCGAGGCGGTCCTTGCGCCGGGCCGCGATCGCCACCGACGCGCCATTGCGTGCCGCCAGCTTGGCGAAATGCGCCCCCAGTCCGCTCGAGGCGCCGGTGATCAGCAACCGCTGTCCCTTGAGGCCTTCTCCAAGATCCATATCGCGTTCCCCCGGTTCGGGCGACTCCGGACGTGCCGGTCGGCCCGCTGTCTTTTTCCCAAGGCAGACTAGCTGTGGTTTCTCAGAAGGTCATTCACCCTTTGGAGGGGCGGCAGGCCGTTGAGAGCGGAGTGTTGTCTTGCCCGGTTGAACCAGTCAAGCCATCTGGGGAGGTCCGCGTTTCGGG
>NZ_JAIVMF010000035.1 GCF_020176715.1 Stappia stellulata
GCTGCTCAAGCGTCACCATCTCGAGCGCTGTCTGATCCGGGCCGGGCTTCTTCAACATAAAAACAATGAATCAAAAACCCCCGGCCAAAGCCAGGGGTTTGTCAGCAGTCTGAGGCGCCTCTCGGGGCGCCTTTTTTTGCGTTTGCGGGGGGTGTCTTGCCCGCACGGCGCCGTGTCGCGGCGGGCATGCGGCCTGTCGGGGGTCGCGAATTCGCAAAGGATGTGAATTAATTGGCGACAGTTCCATTTCCCGCTTGAAGCGGGGGCAAAACATCTCTAAGTCAGGCCTTGAAAGGTCTAGGGGTGTAGCTCAGCTGGTAGAGCATCGGTCTCCAAAACCGAGGGCCGGGGGTTCGAGTCCCTCCGCCCCTGCCACCTTTGCTCTTGATCGCGGGGCCGTTAGGCCTTAATTAGGGCTTCCGACCAAGGCGCGTGGATGGTTCCGCGCGCCCATGTGTCGTGAACAGACCGGCAGTTGAATGGCGAAATCGAATCCTTTCACGTTCATCCAACAGGTGCGGTCGGAAACGTCCAAGGTGACGTGGCCGACGCGTCGGGAAACCGCTGTGACGACCGTCATGGTCTTCATCATGGTGTTTCTCGCCGCCATCTTCTTTTTGCTGGCTGACTGGCTGATGGGCCAGGGTATCGGCTGGCTGCTTGGCGTCGCGAGCTAAAGGCGACGTCCGGTTCACAATCGGCTTGAGGGATTATGGCCAAGCGTTGGTATATCGTCCACGCCTACTCGAATTTCGAGAAGAAGGTGGCGGATGCGATTCGGGAAAAGGCGGCGCAGCAGGGGCTTGAGGATCTCTTCGAAGAGATTCTCGTCCCGACCGAGAAGGTCGTCGAGGTGCGCCGCGGGCGCAAGGTCGATGCGGAGCGCAAGTTCTTTCCGGGATACGTCCTGGTCAAGATGGAGATGACCAACGAGGCATTCCATCTGATCAAGAACACGCCGAAGGTGACCGGTTTCCTCGGTGCAGACCAGAAGCCGATGCCGATCGCGGATGCGGAGGCCATGCGGATCCTGCACCAGGTGCAGGAAGGCGTGGAACGTCCCAAGCCGTCGATCAGTTTCGAGATCGGCGAGCAGGTGCGCGTTTCCGACGGGCCGTTTGCGTCGTTCTCCGGTCACGTCGAAGAGGTCGACGACGAGCGGGCCCGGCTCAAGGTCGCCGTGTCGATCTTCGGTCGCGCGACCCCGGTCGAACTGGAATACGGACAAGTCGAGAAGCTCTGAGCCTCGCAGTCGCTGCCTTGAACGGGTTCAAGGGCGCGGCCGCGGCGAGGGGATTTCGGCGTGAAGATCGGCCCAAGGGCCGGTTCGGCCGCCAGCAATGGCGGCAAAACGGGGGCAGCAATGGCCCCGCTCCCTGGTGGGAGGTTTGACGCGCAGCGTTCGCCGGGCGTTTCGACCGCACCACCTGACTTCTGAGAACGCCGGCCCGGCCGGCAGCGCCAGTTGGAGATTTGAATGGCGAAGAAAATCGAAGGTTACATCAAGCTGCAGGTGCCCGCCGGGTCCGCGACGCCGTCGCCCCCGATCGGTCCCGCACTTGGTCAGCGCGGCCTCAACATCATGGAATTCTGCAAGGCGTTCAACGCGCAGACCCAGGATGTCGAAAAGGGCGCTCCGTGCCCGACCGTGATCACCTATTACTCCGACCGCTCTTTCACCTTCCAGGTGAAGACGGCCCCGGTCAGCTTCTTCCTGAAGAAGATGTCGGGCGTGAAGTCCGGGCACAAGACCCCGGGCAAGGGCGGATATGTCGGCAAGGTCTCCCGTGACCAGGTCCGCGAAATCGCTCAGGCGAAAATGGCGGATCTGAACGCGACGGACATCGACGCAGCCATGCTGATGGTCGAAGGCTCCGCACGGTCCATGGGTATCGAGGTCACGGAGTAAGACATGGCGAAAGTTGGAAAGCGCATCAAGGCTGCCCGTGAGGGCGTCGATCGCAACAAGCTGTACCCGCTGACCGACGCCCTGGCGATGGTCAAGGAGCGTGCCAAGACGAAGTTCGACGAATCCGTCGAGATCGCCATCAACCTCGGCGTCGACCCGCGTCACGCCGACCAGATGGTGCGCGGCGTCTGTGTCCTGCCGAACGGCACGGGCAAGTCGGTTCGCGTCGCCGTGTTCGCCCGTGGCGACAAGGCTGACGAGGCCAAGGCCGCCGGTGCGGATATCGTCGGTGCGGAAGAACTCGTGGCCGAAGTCCAGTCGGGCAAGATCGATTTCGATCGCTGCATCGCGACGCCGGACATGATGCCGCTGGTCGGCCGTCTCGGCAAGGTGCTCGGCCCGCGCGGCCTGATGCCGAACCCGAAGGTCGGTACGGTGACGCCGGACGTGAAGTCCGCCGTCAACGACGCCAAGGGCGGCGCCGTGCAGTTCCGTGTCGAGAAGGCGGGCATCGTCCACGCCGGCG
This sequence comes from Stappia stellulata, assembly GCF_020176715.1. GTDB lineage: Bacteria > Pseudomonadota > Alphaproteobacteria > Rhizobiales > Stappiaceae > Stappia. Next base: position 2,436 of record NZ_JAIVMF010000035.1, read on the forward strand.
TCGGCAAGACGTCGTTCGACGCCGACAAGCTGAGCGAGAACATCAAGGCCATCGTCGATGCCGTGGTGAAAGCCAAGCCGACGGGCGCCAAGGGCACCTATCTGAAGCGCGTGGCGATTTCGTCCACGATGGGCCCGGGCGTCAAGGTCGACCCGTCCAGCATCAACGCATGATGCGCTGGCGCGGCTGACAGCCGCGCCGTTTCGCGCATCGGCCTTCGGGCCGGTGCCGGAAACCAAGAATTTCGTCCGGCTTCGGCCGGGCGGATCGTTCGCCGGAAACGGCGGACGTCCTGTCCGAGACTGCAGGTGGGGTTTGCGAAGCGTGCTTCGGAAAACCGCTTAAGCCCAGGTGGGCCTGCATAGACGGGTGCGAACCGGTCAACGCGGCGCAAGCCGCAGGTTCGAACCGTTTGTCCTTGCCGTGCCGTAGGGTGCGCGAGGGGGCAGGATCCTCGGTGTTGTCCGCCGGAGGTTCCGCTTGGAACGCGCCGACGGGCGGCAAAGACAAACCGGCGGCTTTAGCCGCCAGATGGAGTAGGCAAGTGGAAAGAACGGAGAAGCGCGAGTTCGTTGCGTCGTTCAACGAGGTGTTGAATGACACCGGCGTTGTCGTCGTTGCGCACTACGCCGGACTTTCGGTTGCGGACATGACGGCCTTCCGGGCCAAGGTTCGCGAAGCCGGCGGTTCGGTCAAAGTCGCCAAAAACCGTCTTGTAAAGCTTGCCCTTCGAGGCACTGAGCTCGAGCACATCGCCGACCTCTTCACCGGCCCGACCGTCGTCGCGTATTCGCACGACCCGGTCGCAGCCGCGAAGGCGACGGTGGCTTTCGCCAAGACCAACGAGAAGCTCGTTGTTCTGGGTGGTGCACTGGGCTCGACGAACCTGGATCCGAACGGTGTGAAGGCGCTTGCCGACATGCCGTCGCTGGACGAGCTGCGGGCAAAGCTGGTTGGCATGATCGCCACCCCGGCAACCCGTATCGCCCAGGTCGTCAACGCTCCGGCCGGGCAGCTCGCCCGCGTCTTCGGCGCGTACGCCAAGAAGGACGAAGCCGCATAAGGCGGAAGATCAACACACTGTCGAAACCGACCACGGTTCGAACCATAGGAACTTAAGAAAATGGCTGATCTCGAAAAGATCGTTGAAGAACTCTCCTCGCTCACCGTCATGGAAGCCGCCGAGCTGTCCAAGATGCTGGAAGAGAAGTGGGGCGTTTCCGCTGCTGCTCCGGTCGCCGTTGCCGCCGCTGCCGGTGGTGCCGATGCCGGTGGCGCAGCCGCTGAAGAGCAGACCGAGTTTGACGTGATCCTCGCCGATGCCGGCGCGAAGAAGATCAACGTCATCAAGGAAGTCCGTGCGATCACGGGTCTTGGCCTGAAGGAAGCCAAGGACCTGGTCGAGGGCGCGCCCAAGACGGTCAAGGAAGGCGTCAACAAGGACGAAGCTGAAGAGCTGAAGAAGAAGCTCGAAGAAGCCGGTGCCAAGGTTGAGCTGAAGTAATCGGGGCTTGTCCCTTTCGGTCCCGGCCTCGTGCCGGGACCGGTGTACCGACCCCGGCGGGAATTCCTGTCCGGGGTATCCGTCCCTAAGAAGGGAGGGTTCTCCGAAGGGCCGTATACATGCCGCCGGCATGTCGCGGTTAGGCCGGGATCGGCTTTTCGGAGAGCCGTATCAGATCGAAACGAGGAGCGACAATGGCGCACACGTTCAACGGTCGCAAGCGGGTCCGTAAGGTCTATGGATCGATCCGCGAAGTCGCCGCGATGCCCAATCTCATCGAGGTCCAGAAGGCGTCTTACGACCAGTTCTTGCAGGTCGACAAGCCGGAGTCCGGGCGTTTTGAAGAGGGATTGGAGGCGGTGTTCAAGTCCGTCTTTCCGATTTCCGACTTTGCCGGGACCGCGCTCCTCGAGTTCGTGAGCTACGAGTTCGAGCAGCCGAAGTATGACGTCGAGGAGTGCCGCCAGCGCGGCATGACCTTCGCCGCCCCGCTCAAGGTGACCCTGCGCCTGATCGTGTTCGATGTCGATGAAGACACCGGCGCGAAGTCGGTCAAGGACATCAAGGAGCAGGACGTCTACATGGGCGACATGCCCTTCATGACGGACAACGGCACCTTCGTCGTCAACGGCACCGAACGCGTGATCGTGTCGCAGATGCACCGCTCGCCGGGCGTGTTCTTCGATCACGACAAGGGCAAGACCCATTCCAGCGGCAAGCTGCTGTTCGCCGCGCGCATCATTCCCTATCGCGGGTCGTGGCTCGACATCGAGTTCGACGCGAAGGACATCGTGCATGCGCGCATCGACCGCCGCCGCAAGATCCCGGTCACGTCGCTGCTCAAGGCGCTCGGCCTCGACGGCGAGGAGATCCTCAACACCTTCTATCGCCGCATCGACTACACCCGTGCGGGTGAGGGCAGCTGGAAGGTCGCCTTCGACGGCGATCGCCTGAAGGGCACCAAGGCGGCCTTCGACCTGATCGACGCCGACAGCGGCGAAGTCGTGGTGGAGGCTGGTCGCAAGATCACGGCCCGCACGATCCGTCAGCTCTCCGACAAGGGCGTCAAGGCGCTCAAGGTCGTGGACGAGGACCTGCACGGCCACTACCTGGCCGAGGACATGGTCGACCCGTCCTCGGGCGAGGTCTATGCGGAAGCCGGCGACGAGATCAACGAGAAGGTCCTCGCCGACCTGATCGAGCACGGCTACGACGAGATCGCGATCCTCGACATCGACCACGTCACGACCGGCGGCTACATCCGCAACACGCTGGCGGTGGACAAGAACGAGAGCCGTGAAGACGCGCTGTTCGACATCTACCGGGTGATGCGCCCGGGCGAGCCGCCCACGATCGAGACGGCCGAAGCCATGTTCCAGTCGCTGTTCTTCGACAGCGAGCGCTACGACCTGTCCGCGGTCGGCCGCGTGAAGATGAACATGCGTCTCGACCTGCAGTGCGAGGACACGGTGCGCACGCTGCGCAAGGAAGACATCCTTGCGGTGATCACCCTGCTGCTCGACCTGCGCGACGGCCGCGGCGAGATCGACGACATCGACAACCTCGGCAACCGCCGGGTGCGCTCGGTCGGCGAACTGATGGAAAACCAGTATCGCGTCGGTCTGCTGCGCATGGAGCGCGCCATCAAGGAGCGCATGTCCTCCGTCGAGATCGACACGGTTATGCCGCAGGATCTGATCAACGCCAAGCCGGCGGCCGCCGCCGTGCGCGAATTCTTCGGCTCCTCGCAGCTGTCGCAGTTCATGGATCAGACCAACCCGCTGTCGGAAGTCACCCACAAGCGTCGCCTGTCGGCGCTTGGCCCCGGCGGCCTGACGCGCGAGCGCGCGGGCTTCGAGGTGCGTGACGTGCATCCGACGCACTATGGCCGCATCTGCCCGATCGAGACGCCGGAAGGCCCGAACATCGGCCTGATCAACTCGCTGGCGACCTTCGCGCGCATCAACAAGTACGGCTTCATCGAAAGCCCGTATCGCAAGGTGAAGGACGGCCAGGTCACCGCCGAGACGGTCTATCTGTCGGCGATGGAAGAGGCGAAGTATCACATCGCCCAGGCCAACGCCGTGCTCGACGACGACGGCCGCTTCGTCAACGACCTGATCACCTGCCGTCATGCGGGTGAGAACATGCTGCTGCCGCCCGAGCGGGTGGAGTTCATGGACGTGTCGCCGAAGCAGCTCGTTTCGGTTGCCGCATCGCTCATTCCGTTCCTGGAAAACGATGACGCCAACCGCGCGCTGATGGGCTCGAACATGATGCGTCAGGCCGTGCCGCTGGTGCGCGCCGAGGCGCCCTTCGTCGGCACCGGCATGGAGCCGGTTGTGGCGCGCGATTCCGGTGCGGCGATCGCCGCCCGCCGGACGGGCGTCGTCGACCAGGTCGACGCGACCCGTATCGTCATCCGCGCCACGGAAGAGCTCGACCCGTCGAAGTCCGGCGTCGACATCTACCAGTTGATGAAGTTCCAGCGCTCGAACCAGAACACCTGCATCAACCAGCGTCCGCTGGTGCGCGTGGGCGACATCATCACCAAGGGCGACATCATCGCGGACGGTCCCTCGACCGACCTCGGCGATCTGGCGCTTGGCCGCAACGTGCGCGTCGCCTTCATGCCCTGGAACGGCTACAACTTCGAGGATTCCATCCTGCTGTCGGAGCGCATCGTGCGCGACGACGTGTTCACCTCCATTCACATCGAGGAATTCGAAGTGATGGCGCGTGACACCAAGCTCGGGCCGGAGGAAATCACGCGCGACATTCCGAACGTCTCGGAAGAAGCGCTGAAAAACCTCGACGAGGCCGGCATCGTCTATATCGGTGCCGAGCTGAAGCCGGGCGACATCCTGGTCGGCAAGATCACGCCGAAGGGCGAAAGCCCGATGACGCCGGAAGAAAAGCTCCTGCGCGCTATCTTCGGCGAGAAGGCCTCCGACGTCCGCGACACCTCGCTCCGCATTCCGCCGGGCGTGACCGGTACGGTCGTGGAAGTGCGCGTCTTCAACCGCCACGGTGTGGAGAAGGACGAGCGCGCCATGGCGATCGAGCGCGAGGAGATCGAACGCCTCGCCAAGGACCGCGATGACGAGCAGGCCATTCTGGACCGCAACGTCTACGGGCGTCTGGCCGAGATGCTTCTTGGCAAGATGGCCGTTGCCGGCCCGAAGAACTTCAAGAAGAACCAGGAAGTCACGGGCGACGTCCTGAACGAGTTCCCGCGTTCGCAGTGGTGGCAGATCGCCGTCGAGGACGAAAAGCTGATGAGCGAAGTGGAAGCGCTTCGCGGTCAGTACGACGAGAGCCGCAAGCGCCTCGAGCAGCGTTTCATCGACAAGGTGGAGAAGCTGCAGCGTGGCGACGAGTTGCCGCCGGGCGTGATGAAGATGGTCAAGGTCTTCGTCGCCGTGAAGCGCAAGATCCAGCCGGGCGACAAGATGGCCGGCCGTCACGGCAACAAGGGCGTTGTGTCCAAGATCAACCCGATCGAAGACATGCCGTTCCTGGAAAACGGCGACTATGTCGACATCGTGCTGAACCCGCTCGGCGTGCCGAGCCGCATGAACGTTGGCCAGATCCTGGAGACCCATCTGGGTTGGGCCTGCGCCGGCATGGGCATGAAGATCGGCGAGCTCTACGAGGAGTACAAGCGCTCGGGCAAGATCGACGCGTTGCGCCAGGAGATCATCGAGGTCTTCAGCGACACGACGAAGAGCGAGCCGGTCGCCGACTACGACGAGGAGTCGCTGCTGCGTCTGGCGGATCAGCTGAAGACGGGTGTCCCGATCGCAACGCCGGTGTTCGACGGTGCGCGCGAACCGGATATCGTCACGATGCTCGAGCAGGCCCGTTACAACGGGTCGGGTCAGTCGACGCTGTTTGACGGGCGCACGGGCGAGCAGTTCGACCGTCAGGTGACCGTGGGCTACATCTACATGTTGAAGCTCCACCACCTGGTCGACGACAAGATCCACGCCCGTTCGATCGGTCCGTACTCGCTGGTCACGCAGCAGCCGTTGGGCGGCAAGGCTCAGTTCGGCGGCCAGCGCTTCGGCGAGATGGAGGTCTGGGCTCTGGAAGCTTACGGTGCCGCCTATACCCTGCAGGAAATGCTGACTGTGAAGTCGGATGACGTTGCCGGGCGTACCAAGGTCTATGAGGCGATCGTCCGCGGTGACGACACCTTCGAGGCCGGCATCCCGGAAAGCTTCAACGTGCTGGTGAAGGAAATGCGCTCCCTCGGCCTCAATGTGGAGCTGAAGGACGAGAAATTGCCCCTGACGGACGACTCGGGGGTTCCGGCGGTCGACGCCGCGGAGTGATCCGTGCCGATGATTGACGCCGAAACACGTTGACGTATTGCCGGAAGGGGGAGCGGGGCTGTCGTGCCGCTCCCCATCCGCGCATTCGAGGAGAGAGCCCATGAATCATGAGGTCATGAACCTGTTTAATCAGCAGGCTCCCGTTCAGACCTTTGATCACATCAAGATTTCGATCGCGAGCCCGGAGAAAATCCTGTCGTGGTCGTTTGGTGAGATCAAGAAGCCCGAAACGATCAACTATCGGACCTTCAAGCCCGAGCGCGACGGCCTGTTCTGCGCACGCGTGTTTGGTCCGATCAAGGACTACGAGTGCTTGTGCGGCAAGTACAAGCGCATGAAGTACAAGGGCGTGATCTGCGAGAAGTGCAGCGTCGAGGTCACCCTGTCGCGGGTTCGCCGCGAGCGGATGGGCCATATCGAGCTCGCCGCTCCGGTCGCGCACATCTGGTTCCTGAAGTCGCTTCCCTCGCGCATCGGCCTTCTGCTCGACATGACGCTGAAGGATCTCGAGCGGGTCCTGTACTTCGAATATTACGTCGTGCTGGAGCCGGGCCTGACGCCGCTGAAGCCGAACCAGCTTCTGTCGGAAGAAGACTACATCCGCGCGCAGGACGAATACGGCGAAGACGCCTTCACCGCGATGATCGGCGCCGAGGCGATCCGCGAGATGCTGATGTCGCTCGACCTGGAGAAGGAGCGCGACCACATCCGCAAGGAGATCTCCGAAGCGACGACCGAGCTGAAGCCGAAAAAGCTCGCCAAGCGCCTCAAGGTCGTGGAAGCCTTCATCGAGTCCGGCAACCGGCCGGAGTGGATGATCCTCACCGTCGTTCCGGTGATCCCGCCGGACCTGCGTCCGCTGGTCCCGCTCGACGGCGGCCGCTTCGCCACGTCCGATCTCAACGACCTGTACCGCCGCGTCATCAACCGCAACAACCGTCTGCGGCGCCTGATGGAACTGCGTGCGCCCGACATCATCATCCGCAACGAGAAGCGGATGCTGCAGGAATCGGTCGACGCGCTGTTCGACAACGGCCGTCGCGGCCGGGTCATCACGGGTGCCAACAAGCGTCCGCTGAAGTCGCTGTCCGACATGCTCAAGGGCAAGCAGGGCCGCTTCCGCCAGAACCTCCTCGGCAAGCGCGTCGACTATTCGGGCCGCTCGGTGATCACCGTTGGTCCCGAGCTCAAGCTGCACCAGTGCGGCCTGCCGAAGAAGATGGCGCTGGAGCTGTTCAAGCCGTTCATCTACTCGCGTCTCGACGCCAAGGGCTTCTCCTCCACGGTGAAGCAGGCGAAGAAGCTCGTGGAGAAGGAGCGTCCGGAGGTCTGGGATATCCTCGACGAGGTGATCCGCGAGCATCCGGTGCTGTTGAACCGCGCCCCGACGCTGCACCGCCTCGGCATCCAGGCGTTCGAACCGACCCTGATCGAGGGCAAGGCGATCCAGCTGCATCCGCTCGTTTGCGCGGCGTTTAACGCCGACTTCGACGGTGACCAGATGGCCGTCCACGTGCCGCTGTCGCTGGAAGCCCAGCTCGAAGCGCGCACGCTGATGATGTCGACCAACAACATCCTGCATCCGGCGAACGGGTCTCCGATCATCGTGCCGTCGCAGGATATCGTGCTCGGCCTCTACTACCTGTCGCTCATCGCCGACGGCGAGCCGGGCGAGGGCATGGTGTTCGGCAACATCGGCGAGCTGCATCACGCGCTGGAGACCGGCACGGTGACGCTGCACGCCAAGATCAAGGGCCGCGTCCACACGGTCGAGGCGGACGGCACGCCGGTCACGCGGATCGTGGAAACGACGCCGGGCCGCATGCTGATCGGCGAACTGCTGCCGAAGCACCACGAGGTGCCCTACGACGTCTGCAACAAGCTGATGACCAAGAAGGACATCAGCCGGATGATCGACGCCGTCTACCGCGCCTGCGGTCAGAAGGAGACGGTCATCTTCTGCGACCGGATCATGGGTCTCGGCTTCAACCATGCCTGCCGTGCCGGCATTTCCTTCGGCAAGGACGACATGGTCATCCCGTCGTCCAAGGCAGGGCTGGTCGATCAGACCGCGACCCTCGTCAAGGAATACGAGCAGCAGTACAACGACGGCCTGATCACCCAGGGCGAGAAGTACAACAAGGTTGTCGATGCCTGGGCCAAGTGCACGGATCGCGTCGCCGACGAGATGATGAAGCGGATTCAGTCCGTGGAGTATGACGAGGAAACCGGCCGGCAGAAGCAGATCAACTCGATCTACATGATGTCGCACTCCGGTGCCCGTGGCAGCCCCGCGCAGATGAAGCAGCTTGCCGGCATGCGTGGCCTGATGGCCAAGCCGTCGGGCGAGATCATCGAGACGCCGATCATCTCGAACTTCAAGGAAGGCCTCTCGGTGCTGGAGTACTTCAACTCCACGCACGGTGCACGTAAGGGTCTTGCCGATACGGCGCTGAAGACGGCCAACTCCGGTTACCTGACGCGTCGTCTCGTCGACGTCGCTCAGGACAGCATCATCCTGGAGGATGACTGCGGGTCGGAGAACGGCATCACCATCCAGGCGATCGTGGACGCCGGTCAGGTCATCGCGTCGCTCGGTCATCGTGTCCTGGGCCGGACGGCAGCCGAGGACGTGGTCAACCACGCCACCGGCGAGGTCATCGTTCCGCGCGGCACATTGATCGAGGAGAAGGACGTCGAGGCCATCGAGGCGGCCAACGTCCAGATGATCAAGATCCGCTCGGTGCTGACCTGTCAGACCAAGCGCGGCGTCTGCGCGACCTGCTACGGTCGCGATCTGGCCCGCGGCACGCCGGTCAACATGGGCGAGGCGGTCGGCGTCATTGCGGCGCAGTCGATCGGCGAGCCGGGCACCCAGCTGACCATGCGCACGTTCCACATCGGCGGTACGGCGCAGGTTGTGGACCAGTCGTTCATCGAGTCCAACTTCGAGGGCACGGTGACGATCCGCAATCGCAACGTCGTGCGCGATTCCGACGGCAACCTGATTGCCATGGCCCGCAACATGGCCGTGGTGATCATCGATGCCGACGAGAACGAGCGCGCCGTGCACCGCGTCGCCTACGGCTCCAAGCTGCATGTCGACGAGGGCGATAGCGTCAAGCGCGGCCAGCGGATCGCGGAGTGGGATCCCTACACCCGTCCGATCCTCACCGAGGTCGACGGTGTGGTCGATTCCGAGGATCTCGTCGAAGGCGTCTCCGTGCAGGAGACGACGGACGAGGCGACCGGCATCACCAAGCGCGTCGTCATGGACTGGCGCACGTCGCAGCGCGGCAACGACCTGAAGCCGGCCCTTGTGGTCAAGGGCCCCGACGGGTCGATCAACAAGCTGCCGCGCGGTGGCGACGCCCGTTCGCTGCTGTCGGTGGACGCGATCCTGTCGGTGCAGATCGGTGCCGAGGTCAAGGCCGGCGACGTGCTTGCGCGTATCCCGCTGGAAAGCGCCAAGACCAAGGACATCACCGGCGGTCTGCCGCGGGTGGCGGAGCTGTTCGAGGCACGTCGTCCCAAGGACCACGCCATCATCGCCGAGGTCGACGGCACGATCCGCTTCGGGCGCGACTACAAGAACAAGCGCCGGATCATCATCGAGCCGCACGAGGAAGGTGCGGAGCCGGTCGAGTATCTCATTCCGAAGGGGAAGCACTTCCACCTGCAGGAAGGCGATACCATCGAGAAGGGCGAGTATCTGCTCGACGGCAATCCGGCGCCGCACGACATCCTGGCGATCCGGGGCGTCGAGGCACTGGCTGCCTATCTGGTCAACGAGATCCAGGAGGTCTATCGCCTCCAGGGCGTGGTGATCAACGACAAGCACATCGAGGTGATCGTTCGCCAGATGCTGCAGAAGGTCGAGATCACCGATGCCGGCGACACCGAGCTGCTCAATGGCGAGCAGGTCGATCGTCTGGAACTCGACGAGATCAACGAGCGCACCATCGACGATGCGCGGGCTCCGGCCAGCGGTGTCCCGGTTCTCCTGGGTATCACCAAGGCCAGCCTGCAGACCCGCTCGTTCATCTCGGCCGCGTCCTTCCAGGAGACCACGCGCGTTCTTACCGAAGCCGCGGTCAACGGCAAGGAAGACTCGCTCGAGGGCCTCAAGGAAAACGTCATCGTCGGACGTCTCATCCCGGCCGGCACGGGCGGCATGATGACCCGCATCCGCCAGGTGGCGCAGCACCGCGACGACCTGATCCTGGAGGCCCGCAAGGCGGCCTCGACGGCAGGGCAGGCGGATCCGATGCTGGAAGACCTGAGCGGCGTTACCGAATAGGTGGTGCGTTGCATCCACTGATCGAAAGGGCCGCCATCGTGCGGCCCTTTCTGTTTGTCGCAGGGACGCTGCACCAGGAGGGATCCTGTCGCGGCGGCGTCGGGGAAAGGGGATCACCATGAGCGAACAGCATTCCGAAACGGCACCGCCGGTCTACATCATCATGGGAAGCGCGCGCGAGGGCGGGGTGGGGACACCCGAGGCCGGCATTCCGGTCAACATCCTGCTGCGGGCACCCGACGAGGACAGCGCCGTGCGCGCGGCGCTCGAGGCGCTCGCCTCGCAAGGGTTCGTCGAGGCGGACCTCGACCAGATCGGGATCATCCTGGAGGAGCCGGAGGATCCGACCTTCGAAAGCGCCTATACCGATGCGATGGCGGGCGAGGTTGCCGTCATCGCCTACCGCGATTGAGCGGCAGGAGAATCGGGGCCGGCATCGACAGAATCGAATCCCGTCCTGCCGGCGTTCTTAAGAATCCGTGACCGGTCGGCGTGAATATCCGGGTCGCGGGAGAGGATGACCGGCCCGCCGCCGGCGCGAATTGCCTTCCAGCTCCCCCAGAGTCGCCGGCGATTTTCCTTCCTGCGACGGAATATTTCCAGATGTTGCGGAGCAAGGCCTTTCGGCGACAGGAATCTTCGCAATCGCCCCCCTGCGCGGGGCGCGCGAGGGGGCGGCGAAATTCTTGAACGGCGCACTTGACGGGGGGCGGGTCCAACTGTAGTTTCCGCCCATCCCGAAGGCAGGCGGTAAGCACTTGTCGGTCCCGGCGCGCCAAGCACCGGACCCAGAAGAGCTTAAACGGTGCCGGGATTACGAGGCGAAAAAATATCGTACGCATGACCGCCACACCGGTGGTCCTCTCGATTGGCGGCGCCTTTCCCGTTTCCGGGAACAGGTGCGATTCCGCATGTCATGCGGGATCAGGGCCGGCTCAAGCCGCGCCGCCGCTGCGCCAGCATCCGGTAACTCCGGATGAGCACAGGTTCTGCGTGTCCGGTTTCGGGCATGCCAGGTTAGTCAGGGTGGCCCGAAGACGGGTCATCGGTAAGCGCAAAAAGGCCAGCCCCGGGTTGGTACTTTGGGAAGTCAAGGTCTGAGGATCTGCTATGTCACGCCGTCACAGGGCTGAGAAGCGCGAAATCATCCCCGATCCGAAGTTCGGGGACGTGGTCGTCACCAAGTTCATGAATTCGATCATGTACCATGGTAAGAAGTCGGCCGCCGAAAGCATCGTCTACGGTGCATTCGACATCATCGAAGACAAGGTTCGCCAGAACCCGGTCGAAGTGTTCCACGCCGCGCTCGACAATGTCATGCCGCAGGTTGAGGTTCGCTCGCGCCGTGTTGGCGGTGCCACCTACCAGGTTCCGGTGGAAGTCCGGGTCGACCGCCGTCAGGCGCTGGCGATCCGCTGGCTGATCACGGCTGCCCGCAACCGCAACGAGACCACGATGGTCGACCGTCTGTCGGGCGAGCTGCTGGACGCCGCGAACAGCCGCGGCTCCGCCGTCAAGAAGCGTGAAGACACGCACCGGATGGCGGAAGCCAACCGCGCGTTCTCGCACTATCGCTGGTAATCGGACTCTCAAGAGGCTGGCATTATGTCGCGCACGCACAAAATCGAAGACTACCGCAACTTCGGCATCATGGCCCACATCGACGCGGGCAAGACGACGACGACCGAGCGGATTCTGTTCTACACCGGCAAGAGCCACAAGATCGGCGAAGTCCATGACGGCGCCGCAACGATGGACTGGATGGAGCAGGAGCAGGAGCGCGGCATTACGATCACGTCGGCCGCCACGACTGCATTCTGGAACGAGAAGCGCCTGAACATCATCGACACGCCGGGCCACGTCGACTTCACGATTGAAGTCGAGCGTTCGCTGCGCGTGCTCGACGGTGCCGTGGCTCTGCTCGACGCCAACGCCGGTGTCGAGCCGCAGACCGAGACGGTCTGGCGCCAGGCCGACAAGTATCATGTCCCGCGCATGATCTTCGTCAACAAGATGGACAAGCTTGGCGCGGACTTCTTCCGCTGCGTCGAGATGATCAAGAAGCGCCTCGGCGCGACCCCGCTCGTCCTGCAGATCCCGGTGGGCGCGGAGAGCGAGTTCGCCGGCCTGGTCGACCTTCTGAAGATGAAGGCTCTCATCTGGCGCGACGAGTCGCTCGGCGCGCAGTGGGACGAAGTCGAGATCCCGGCCGAGCTGGCCGACAAGGCCGCGGAATACCGCGAGCTGCTGATCGAGACCGCCGTCGAGGCCGACGAGGCCGCGATGGAAGCCTATCTCGAGGGCAACGAGCCGTCCGTCGAAGAGCTGAAGAAGCTGATCCGCAAGGGCACGATCAACAACGAGTTCGTTCCGGTTCTCTGCGGCTCCGCGTTCAAGAACAAGGGCGTCCAGCCGCTGCTCGACGCCGTCGTCGACTACCTGCCGAGCCCGGTCGAAGTGCCGGACATCAAGGGCATCGACGCCAAGACGGAAGAAGAGATCGCCCGCAAGTCGAGCGACGAAGCTCCGCTGGCAATGCTGGCCTTCAAGATCGCCAACGACCCGTTCGTCGGTTCGCTGACCTTCTGCCGCATCTACTCGGGCGTGCTCAACAAGGGCGTTTCGCTCCTGAACACGGTCAAGGGCAAGCGCGAGCGCATCGGCCGTATGATGCAGATGCACTCGAACTCCCGCGAAGACATCGAAGTCGCCTACGCCGGTGATATCGTTGCCGTCGCAGGCCTGAAGGACACGACCACGGGCGACACGCTTTGCGACGCCAACAGCGCCGTGATCCTGGAGCGCATGGAATTCCCCGAGCCGGTCATCGAGATCGCGGTCGAGCCGAAGACCAAGAGCGACCAGGAGAAGATGGGTCTGGCTCTCAACCGTCTCGCCGCCGAGGATCCGTCCTTCCGCGTCAAGACCGACGAGGAAAGCGGCCAGACGATCATCGCCGGCATGGGCGAGCTTCACCTCGACATTCTTGTCGACCGCATGAAGCGCGAGTTCAAGGTCGAGGCCAACATCGGCGCGCCGCAGGTTGCCTACCGCGAGACGATCACGCGGGAAGCCGAAGTCGACTACACGCACAAGAAGCAGACGGGCGGCTCCGGCCAGTTCGCGCGCATCAAGATCGTGATCGAGCCGAACGAGCCGGGTGCAGGCTTTGCCTTCGAAAGCACCATCGTCGGTGGGTCTGTTCCGCGGGAATACATCCCGGGCGTGCAGAAGGGCATCGAGAGCGTGATGACGTCGGGGCCGCTGGCCGGCTTCCCGATGGTCGACATCAAGGCGAAGCTGATCGACGGTGCTTACCACGACGTCGACTCCAGCGTGCTCGCCTTCGAAATTGCCGGTCGTGCCGGCTTCCGCGAGGCCATCGCCAAGGGCAATCCCAAGCTCCTGGAGCCGGTCATGAAAGTCGAGGTCGTTACCCCGGAAGACTACATGGGTGACGTGATCGGCGATCTGAACTCGCGTCGGGGCCAGATTACCGGCACCGAGAACCGTGGCGTCGTGACCGTGGTGAATGCCATGGTGCCGCTCGCAAACATGTTCGGATATGTGAACAATCTGCGCTCGATGTCGCAGGGACGTGCACAGTATTCGATGGTGTTCGATCACTACGAACAAGTTCCGCAGGCCGTCGCGCAGGAAGTTCAGGCGAAGTTCGCCTGATCGCTGTCAACGCCACATCATTTAAAGAACGAAGGTACGGAGAAATCCGATGGCGAAAGCAAAGTTTGAGCGGACGAAGCCGCACGTGAACATTGGCACGATCGGCCACGTCGACCATGGCAAGACGACGCTTACGGCGGCGATCACGAAGCAGTTCGGCGACTT
>NZ_JAIVMF010000036.1 GCF_020176715.1 Stappia stellulata
CCAACGGCAAGGCCGAGCGCTTCATCCAGACCCTCCTGCGCGAATGGGCCTACGGCCTCGCCTATCCTACATCGCAAGCCCGAAACGCGGACCTCCCCAGATGGCTTGACTGGTTCAACTGGGCAAGACAACACTCCGCTCTCAACGGCCTGCCGCCCCTCCAAAGGGTGAATGACCTTCTGAGAAACCACATCTAGAGGTTCCAGAAACCTGTTGGCGCACGCAGCGACGCCTCAGGCGAAGGCGTTGCTGCGCGTGCGGTTGACGGCATCCTGCCAGCCGGCATAGAGCGCCTCGCGGTCGGCGTCCGCCATCTCAGGCTCGAACCGGCGATCGAGACGCCAGCGCTCGGCGAAGGCAGCTTCGTCGGGCCACACGCCTGCCTTGCGGCCGGCGAGCCAGGCCGCGCCCAGCGCCGTCGTCTCCAGCACCTGCGGCCGGTCGACCGGCGCGCCCAGGATGTCGGCGAGGAACTGCATGGTCCAGTCCGAGGCGGTCATGCCGCCATCGACGCGCAGCACGATGGCGGCCATCTCCTCGCCCGCGCCGGTGATATGCGTTGCATCGGCGCGCATGGCGTCAATCAGGTCGCGGGTCTGATAGCCGACGCTTTCCAGCGCGGCACGGCAGAAGTCGGCCGGTCCGCTGCCCCGCGACAGGCCAAAGATCGCGCCGCGCGCGTCCGGATCCCAATAAGGCGCACCGAGCCCGACGAAGGCCGGCACCATGTAAATGCGGTTCTTCGGGTCCGCCTGCACGGCGAGGTCCTGGCTTTCGGCGGCGCTGCCGATGATCTTCAGCCCGTCGCGCAGCCACTGCACGGCGCTGCCGGCAACGAAGATCGAGCCTTCCAGCGCATAGGTCGTCTTGCCGTCGAGCCGGTAGGCAATGGTCGACAGCAGCCGGTTGGTGGAGGTCACGCGGGTTTCGCCGGTGTTGATCAGCGCGAAACAGCCGGTGCCATAGGTCGATTTCACCATGCCGGGCGCGAAACAGGCCTGACCGACGGTCGCGGCCTGCTGGTCGCCGGCAACCCCCAGAATCGGAAGTTCGGCGCCGAAATGCTCCGCCTCGACAATGCCGAACATGTCGGCGCTGTCCTTCACCTCCGGCAGCATCGACATGGGCACGCCCAGCAGGCGGCACAGGTCCTCGTCCCAGGCATTGTCGTCGATGTTGTAGAGCAAGGTGCGCGAGGCGTTGGTCGCATCCGTCACATGCGCCGTCCCGCCGGTGAAGCGCCAGATCAGCCAGCTGTCGACCGTACCGAAGAGAAGATCGCCGGCTTCGGCCGCCGCACGCGCGCCCTCCACCTTGTCGAGGATCCAGGCAAGCTTGGTGCCGGAGAAATAGGGATCGAGCAGCAGGCCGGTCTTGCTTGTTACCATCGGCTCGTGGCCGTCGGCCTTCAGCCGGGCACAGAAATCGGCGGTGCGCCGGTCCTGCCAGACAATGGCATTGTAGACCGGCTTGCCGGTCTTCCTGTTCCAGACCACCGTTGTCTCGCGCTGGTTGGTGATGCCGATGGCGGCGATCCCGGCAGCGCCGCCGGAAAAGCCCGCAAGCGCCTCGCGGCAGACCGCGACCGTCGAGGTCCACAGGTCTTCCGGGTCATGCTCGACCCAGCCGGAATGCGGAAAATGCTGCGGAAATTCCTGCTGTCCCGTCCCGACGGATCGAAAGCTGCCGTCGAAGACGATGGCTCGGCTTGACGTGGTCCCCTGATCGATTGCGAGAATGTGTTCGCCGCTCACGTGGCCCTCCCAGGTCAGGTCACGGGCCCGAAATGCGCCCATAACCAGGTTCGTTTTCTTTCCTTATTGGTCGAAACGACAATCAAACGAAACCAAAACGGGGTCAATCGAAAAGCTTTCGGTTTGTCCGTCGACGTCGCGGCAGATGGATCCACGCCCGGAATCGACCTTTCGGGCGCGACGGTGCTATGGATGGCGGACACTGCGCGCTCGCGCAAGCGTCCGACAGCGGGCCGCCGGGCGTTTCCTTGAAGGTCCCTCCAATGCGTACAGGGGCACAGCCATAAAAACGCTTTCCATCTCGCTGCTGGCAGCGGCTTGCGTCGCGGCTCTTTCGCTGTGGTTTTCCTCAGCCGCCGTCCTGCCGGAAATGCTCGCGGAGGCCCCGATCTCCGCGTCCCGCCAGGCGCTGTTGACGAGCGGGGTGCAGGTCGGCTTCGTCATTGGGGCGCTGCTGTTTTCCGTGCTCGGCCTGCCGGACAGGGTCCACCCGGCGCGCCTGTTCGCCGGCTGCGCGGCGGCGGCGGCGCTGGTCAACGCCTCGCTCCTGATCTCGCCCATCGGCGGCAATGCGGCGATCGCCGCACGCGTCGTCACCGGCGCGCTGCTTGCCGGCGTCTATCCCGTCGGCATGAAGATCGCGGTCGGCTGGGGCACGCGCGACCGGGGTTTTCTGGTCGGGCTTCTGGTCGGCGCGCTGACGCTCGGGTCCGCCTCGCCGCATCTGGTCGCCCTTGCCGGCGGCGCGGACTGGCGGGTCACCGTGACCGTCACCTCGCTTGCCGGGCTCGGGGCAGCCCTTCTGGTACTCGGCGTGCGGCTCGGCCCCCATCACGCGCAGGCCGCGCGCTTCAATATCCGCGCGGTCACCCGCGCCTGGACGGACCGGCGCATCCGTCTCGCCTATGCGGGCTATCTCGGGCACATGTGGGAACTCTATGCGGTGTGGAGCTGGGCGGGCGCCGCGATGGCGGCAAGCTTCGCGCTGCGCATGGCGCCGCAGGATGCCCTGCCGCTGGCGCGGATCGCCACCTTTGTCGCCGTTGCCGCCGGCGGCATCGCCTGTATCGGCGCTGGATGGGTGGCCGACCGCATCGGCAAGGCGCAGGTCGCGATCATCGCGCTTGCCGTCAGCGGCACCTGCGCGCTCGCCGCCGCCCTCAGCTTCGGCGGGCCGGTGTGGATCGTCGTTCCAGTGTTCGTGCTGTGGGGATTTTCGGTCATTCCGGATTCGGCGCAATTCTCGGCGCTGGTCGCCGATTTCGCGCCGCCGGAAGAAGCGGGCAGCCTGATGACCCTGCAAACCGCGCTCGGTTTCGCCCTCACCTTCGTCACGGTGCAGGCCGCCCCGCTCGTCGCGGCAGCGGCGGGCTGGCCGCTGATGCTGGCGCTGCTGGCGCTCGGACCGGCCTACGGGCTTGTCGCCATGATCCGGCTGAAGCGCCTGACACACGTGGGCTGACACCACAGGTGGGCTGAAACGCAAAGCGCCGCGCAGGGCGCGGCGCTCGGTATCCTGACAATCGCCAAGCGTCGTCTGTTACAGGACGCGCAGATTGTCCGCGACGGACGTGCCGCGTGCGTATTCCAGATCATAGGCAACAAGCTGGCCTTCGCGCAGCGTCGCCTGGCCGGCCTTGCGCACGGCATGAATATCGACATGGACGAAGTCGCCTTCGTCTGCCTGGATCTGACCGACGCCCTTGCGCAGGTCAAACCACTTTACGTTTCCAAGTTCCATTTCAGTTCTCTTTCGTCTTTTTGTTGTTTGCTTTTCAAAGCATGCGACTGTTCGAGCGCCGGACCATCCGGCCGCGAAATCCAATCGCTTCGGGGCAGGCTCATGGCCGCACCGAACGTTCTGGAAAGGCGTGACATTCGGGGCGCAGCCCGCCCTTGGATAATGGGGCCATGGGCTGCAAGACCGAGACTGGCGTTCCCTCAGGAACCGGCCAGCGTCAGCGAATAATGAACAATCATTGTTAAGAATTGGTGACTATTCCGCAAAATGCAAGTCCTGTCTTTTTTTACGGGGCAAAGATCGGGGTACACGGGTTCCTCTGGGGCGTCTTCCTGCGCTTGTTCGAGCCGTCTTGCGTGTTAGACTTCTCGCCTGCGGGAGCCTTGGCGCGTTCGACAATCGGGGGAGCCGGCCCGGCCGGTGCGCCCTCCCGGATCGCACTGACCAGACAGCACAAACAGGACATTTCGATGACCGCCAGCGTAAACGTCTTGCTGCTCTATCCCAAGTTCCGCGCCGGCTCCTTCTGGAACTACAAGGACACCTGCGAGCTGGTCGGCGCGAAGTATCCCGCCCCGCCTCTCGGCCTGATCACGGTCGCGGCCATGTTGCCCGCGCATTGGACCTCGCGGCTGGTCGACCGCAACACCGGAGAGTTGTCCCACGAGGATCTCGCCTGGGCGGATGTCGTCTTCACCGGCGGGATGCTGCCGCAGCAACCCGACACGCTCGAGATCCTCGAGATCTGCCGCGCCGCCGGCAAGCCGACGGTCGTCGGCGGACCGGACGTGACCTCCAGCCCCGGACACTACGTTGATGCGGATTTCCGCGTGATCGGCGAGGCGGAAGGGGTTCTGGAGCGTTTCGTCGAGGCGTTCGAACGCGGCGAGCGCTCCGGCACCTTCGAGGCGGAGAAATTCAAGGCGGACGTGACCACAACGCCGGTGCCGCGGTTCGACCTGCTCAACTTCGACGACTACGTCCAGGTCAACGTGCAATATTCGCGCGGCTGTCCCTTCACCTGCGAGTTCTGCGACATCATCGAGCTTTACGGGCGCAAGCCGCGCACCAAGACCAACGAACAGATCCTGGCCGAGCTGCAGGCGCTCTACGACCTCGGCTATCGCGGCCATGTCGATTTCGTCGACGACAACCTGATCGGCAACAAGAAGGCGGTGAAACAGTTCCTGCCCGAGCTGATCGCCTGGCAGAATGCGCATGGCCGGCCGTTCGAACTGTCCACCGAGGCCTCGCTGAACCTTGCCGACGACGACGCGCTGCTGACGATGATGCAGCAGGCCGGGTTCTTCATCGTCTTCATCGGCATCGAAAGTCCCGACCCGGACGTGCTGAACGCCACCCGCAAGAAGCAGAACACCCGGCGCGACATCGCGGCGAGCGTGCACAAGGTCTATGAGGCCGGCATCATGGTGATCGGCGGCTTCATCGTCGGCTTCGACGAGGAGAGCGACCAGGTCGCGGATGAAATCGCCGGGCTGATCGAGGAGGCGGCGATCCCCGTCGCCATGACCGGGCTGCTCTACGCTCTGCCGACCACGCAACTGACCCGCCGGCTTGAAGCCCAGGGACGCCTGCATGCGGAGTTCGACATCGCCGACCCCGCCGACGGTGGCGACCAGTGCACCTCCGGCCTCAACTTCGAGACGCTGCGCCCGCGCGCGCAGATCCTCTCGGATTTCCGGAAGGTGATCGCCCGCGTCTATGCGCCGGACGCCTATTTCGCGCGGCTCAAGGATGTGGTCGCGCGGCTCGACATGTCGGGTCCGAACGGCGACGCCTTCCACGCGCGCCTTGGCAGCGATCTGAAGAAGCTCGGCAAGCTCGTCTGGTCGATCACCCGCCACCACCCGGAGCACCGCGGCCACCTGTGGCGGATGATCGCCTATACGCTGCGCACCAATCCGCGCGCGCTCAATCCGATGCTGCAGATGGTGGCGCTCTACGTCCACCTCGGGCCGTTCTCGCGCACGGTGCTCGCGCATATCGATGCACAGATCGCGCAGATCGAGACCGGCACCTGGCAACAGCCGGCCCTGGTCGCGGCGGAGTAAGCCCCGCCGCGCACACGGCCTGCCGCAGTCCTATTCGTCCATCTTGAGGGCCTTGATGAAGGCCTCCTGCGGGATTTCGACCTTGCCGAACTGCCGCATCTTCTTCTTGCCTTCCTTCTGCTTTTCCAGAAGCTTGCGCTTGCGGGTCGCGTCGCCGCCATAACATTTGGCGGTGACGTCCTTGCGGAGCGCCGCAATGGTCTCGCGCGCGATCACCCGGGCGCCGATGGCGGCCTGGATCGGGATCTTGAACATGTGGCGCGGGATCAGGTCCTTGAGCTTTTCGCACATCGCGCGTCCGCGCCGCTCGGCCTGCGAGCGGTGGACCAGCGTCGACAGCGCGTCGACCGGCTCGGCATTGACCAGGATCGACATGCGCACGAGGTCGCCCTCGCGGTAGTCCGAGATCTGGTAGTCGAAGGAGGCGTAGCCCTTGGAGATCGACTTCAGCCGGTCGTAGAAATCGAACACCACCTCGTTGAGCGGCAGATCGTAGGTGACCATGGCGCGCGTGCCGACGTAGTTGAGATCGACCTGAATGCCGCGCCGCTCCTGGCACAGCGTCAGGATCGCGCCGAGATAGTCGTCCGGCGTCATGATGGTGGCGCGGATCCACGGCTCCTCGATGCTGGCGATCTTCACCGGATCGGGCATGTCGGCGGGATTGTGCAGCTCCACCATCTCGCCGTCGGTCAGATGCATGCGGTAGACGACCGACGGTGCGGTGGCGATCAGGTCGAGATCGAACTCGCGCTCCAGCCGCTCCTGGACGATTTCCAGATGCAAGAGCCCCAAGAACCCGCAGCGGAAGCCGAAGCCGAGCGCCGCCGAGGTTTCCATCTCGAAGGAAAACGACGCATCGTTGAGGCGCAGCTTGCCCATGGCGGCGCGCAGGTCCTCGAAATCATTGGCATCGACGGGAAAGAGCCCGCAAAACACCACCGGCTGCGCCGGCTTGAAGCCCGGCAGCGCCTGGGCGCAGGGCTTTCTGTCGTCGGTGATCGTGTCGCCGACGCGGGTGTCGGCCACTTCCTTGATGGAGCCGGTGATGACGCCGATCTCGCCGGGGCCAAGGTCGTCGGTCATCAGGAATTTCGGGGTCATCACGCCGACGCGGTCGATCTCGTAGGACGCGTCGGTGCCCATCATCTTGATCTTCTGGCCCTTCTTCATCCGCCCGTCGATGATGCGCACCAGCACCATGACGCCCAGATACTGGTCGTACCAGCTGTCGACGAGGAGCGCCTTCAACGGCGCGTCCGGGTCGCCCTCGGGCGCCGGCAGGCGCGTGACGATGGCTTCCAGCACGTTGTCGACGCCAAGGCCGGTCTTGGCCGAAATCATCACCGCGTCGGAGGCGTCGAGCCCGATCACGTCCTCGATCTGCTCCTTCACCCGGTCGGGTTCGGCCGCCGGCAGGTCGACCTTGTTGAGGACGGGGACGATCTCGTGGTTGTTGTCGATCGCCTGATAGACGTTGGCGAGCGTTTGCGCCTCCACGCCCTGGCTTGCGTCGACGACGAGCAGCGAACCCTCGCAGGCGGCGAGCGAGCGCGACACCTCATAGGCAAAGTCGACGTGGCCCGGCGTGTCGATCAGGTTCAGCTTGTACTGCTTGCCGTCCTTGGCCGTGTAGATCAGGCGCACGGTCTGCGCCTTGATGGTGATCCCGCGCTCCCGCTCGATGTCCATGGAATCGAGCACCTGCTCCTTCATCTCCCGGCTGGTCAGCGTGCCGGTCATCTGGATCAGACGGTCGGCCAGCGTGGACTTGCCGTGGTCGATGTGGGCCACGATGGAGAAATTGCGGATGTCGGACAGGGTCTTTGTGCTCATGCGCGCTCGTTTACCATCGCCGCCCGCGCCCGCAAAGGGGAATAGAGAGGCGGGACAAGGAAAAACGCGGGGGGATTGAGACCTCGGTGCGGAAAGTATCCACTGACCCCGAAACCGCGCCTCAGGGCCCCGCGCCGCAGCTGCGGGAGAGACGGGGGACGGCAGCGCCCGAGGGAAGGGCTTGCGGCGGATCGCCCGCGCGCGCCTGCATCAAGAGGAGCAGGTCCCCATAGGCCTTGCCCGACAGACCCAGCGCCGACATCCGGGCGCGAAGATGCGCGCGGTCTTGCGCGGAAAGCACAATCTCCCTGACCTCCAGATAGGTCTCCATGTCGCGCAGCGCCGGCGGATAGTCCTCGCAAAAACCCAGCCGGTAGAGCGCGCGATAGGCATCGCGGCGCTTGCGCAGGAGATCCGCCGGCTGCCCGAGCCGCGCGCTTGTCGCGCCCAGCGCCGCATCATCGGCTGTTCCCGGCAGGTCGACAGGTTCCCAGGAGCCGGTCTCCCTGAAGGCGCGGCTTGCGACTTTTTTCAGCGCACGACGCGCGACGCACCGGCGACCGGCGGTCGAGCGATCGATGACGAGTTGGAAGGCAAACCCGATGGAGACATCGTCAAACACCGGTTCGAGATAGGGGTGATGCTTGAGAAAGCCGCGCTCGGCAAACCCCGTCATATGCCAGCAATACCCCTCGTCCTGCAGCCGAAAGAACAGCTCGAGATCCTCGCCATCAAGCCCGCGATGCATCGGCCAGTCGAGGAAGGGCCGCAAGGGGCTCTCGGCATGGCCCGCGTCCCGCGAGCCCAGCTCCCAGCGCCAATACTGATAGGCCTCGGCAAAGTCGTCCGCGGAAAGCGCCGGTTCCGCGGCCTCCGTCGCCTGAGCAACGGCCACAGACGGCACCGCGAACAGACATGCAACCACCATTGCCAACCGTATCGCGCCGCTCATTTTCACTCCGCTGTGCTTGCAACCCAATGCAATCATAGCGGGATCCATAAAGCTTCACACCTTCCAATCCCCGGCGGCAATGCAGCGGCGATACGAACCCTCTTCTTCACACCAAGAGGTATGACCGTAACCCTTCTGGCAGACGACCCAAGGTATGTTCCCGCCTTTCCAGTCCATCCCAGGCCTATCGGCACGGCTCGGCCGCCATCGGGGTCCCGGGCCGTCCGGGTGGCTGCGCGGCCTGCGTGGCGCGCGGTTTTGCCAGCGGGCGGTTCGCGCGCTCTTCCGCCTGCACGCGCGTCGATGCGATCATCTCTTCGTAAGTTGCTCCGGTGAGGCCCAGCGCCTTCAGGTGGGCGTTAAGATGGGCGCGGTCCTGCGCGGAGAGCGCGATTTCCCTGACCTCCAGATAGGTCTGCATGTCGCGCAGTGCGGGCGGATAGTCCTCGCAAAAGGCCAGACGGTAGAGCGCGCGATAAGCGTCGCGACGCTTGCGCAGGAGATCGGGCGGCTGCCCCAGCCGCGCGCTTGTCGCGCCCAGCGCCGCCTCATCGGCGGTGCCCGGCAGGTCCACCGACTCCCAGGAGCCGGTTTCGGCGGGCGCTTCAACCATCACGTCGGAGAGCTTGGCCTTTGCCGCGCAGCGCCTGCCGGCGCGCGTGTGTTTTTCGACGAAATGCAGGGTGAAGCCGACGGACACCCGGACATCCTCAAAGGCCGCGCGCAGCTGCGGATGGGCATGGAGAAAGGCGCGCTCCGCAAGCATCGCCATTTCCCAGCACCAGCCCCCCTCCTGAAGGTCAAAGAAGATGCGAAGGTCCATGCCGCGCAGTCCCTTGTGGAGCGGCCAGCGGAGATAGGGACGAAACGGGCTTTTTGCGTGCGTCGCATCGAGATCCGCGCCGGAGCGAAGCACCCAGGTCTCGTAGGCGTCGAGAAAGGCTCGCGATTCAGCGGTACTCGGGGCGTCGGGCTCATCCTTTCCGCCTGCCTCGGCCGTGGCCAGCCACGCGCCGAACCAGATGCCGAGCCCGACACCGACCGCCCGCAGGCCTTGTCGTAAGCCTCTCAGCATTCCCCTCCTCCCGATCAGGGATCAACCGGATACAATCATAGAGAGAATTTGCGACGGACCACAAGAAAACGAGCGCCAACGCAGCATGCCTCCAACGGACCGTCACGGATGACTTATCCTCCGCGCGTCAAGACACCGCATAATCAGCCGTCTTCTGTTTCCAACTTGAAAGGAGAACCTCCGCCAGCGAATTGCACAGGCGGAACGAGACATCAATGAACAGTCGCAGGTTCTGGCACGGGCCCGTGAGGAAGCGACACTGATCGGCTGCAGGTAGCCCCCTTCACCGGTCCGGTGACCCTGCGGGCAGGCGTCCTCGCCCCTCCCCCTCACCGTCCCTCTACCGTCTTGTCGCCCTGCGCCGGTTCGCCCGGCCCCTCAAACTCGCGCACCATGGCGTCATAGCCAGGGTGCACCGTGCCCATCATCCGGTCCCAGAGCGAGAAGAAGTTGCCGTAATTGTAGCGGAACGTCGAATGATGCAGGTCGTGGAAGGAGGTGCAGATCATCGGCGAGGGCCAGCGGGAGCTTGGCGAGGCGAAATACTCGAAGCCCGAATGGCCGATCATGCCGGAAACCTGATCGAACAGCCGCTGCGCGAACAGCGCGAGCGCGGGGATCGGCAGTACGAACCATACGACCAGATAATAGCCGTGCTCGATCATCGTATCGACGGCGGTGGAGGAATCATTGCTCCACACGGTGGGGGCGACCGAGCGGTGATGCGGGGCGTGCCAGCGGTAGAACATCTTCAGGTGCAGCAGCCGGTGGCCCCAGTAGAACCAGGCATCATAAAGCACCATCGAGACCGCGAACATCAGCGGCAGCGACCACCAGGAGACCTCGAGCGGGGCGATCGTCCAGCCGCGCGTCTGCGCGAACCAGCCGAAGGACAGCATCGCCGCCGACACCGCCAGCGCCGACATCGACGAGCGGATTTCCACCCACATGCGCCTATCGCCGTTGCGGTCCTTCTGGATCCGGCGCTCGGGATTGCGCCGGTTGACGAGGGTGACGCCGATCCCTGTCGCGAAATAGACCGCCACCGTGGCGCCGTAGACGATCACGAAATACAGCGCATAGTCCGACCCCAGTTCCGCAATCACTGACAGCATTCCGGCACCGTTCTCCGTTGGTCTCGTGCAAGGAGGCTTGGTGTGAGTGGTGTCATATAGACGCCCCATGCGCAAGCACAGGGTCGGCTGCTTGGGTGCCAAGCCGCGCCGCCATGCGGCAGCCGGGCAGGCGCCCGCCCTTTGCCGCCAGTGCCCCTGCCGCCCGCGTCCCTATCGGGCCACCAGCACCTGGGTGCAGGCGTCGGGCAGGGCCGCCATGGTGATTTCTTTCTTTTTTGCGGGCGCTTTCTTCTTGGCCGGATCTTTCGGCTTTTTCGGCACCCAGGGCTCGTCGGAAAGCCACCAGGCGAGGTTCTTGCCGCAGCCGTCGCCCGGCGGCGGCGGGGCCTGGTCCTTGCAGCCGACGCTTCCCGACGGGCATTTGATGCGCACGTGGAAATGATAGTGGTGGCCCCACCAGGGTCTTACCTTGCGCAGCCACGCCCGGTCGCCGGTCTCGAATTCGCAAAGGGCCTTCTTGATCGCCGGATTGACGAAGATGCGCGCGGTGCGCGGGTCTTGTGCGGCGCGGCGGATGAGACGGGCGCGGCTGTCGCTCCACTTAGCCGGGTCGACGCTGCGGTCGGCGCCCTTCACGTCGAGCCGGCCCTTCAGCATGGAGATCGCCGACATCGATTCGCGCTCCTCGCGGGTCAGGCGACGGTCAGGCATTTCCGTCAGCCAGATGTCGGCGTCGAGGCCGATCTGGTGGCTGGCGTGGCCAGATAGCATCGGCCCGCCGCGCGGCTGGGCGAGATCGCCGACGAGCAGCCCGTTCCAGCCGAGGTTCGGCGCATCCATGGCGAGCCGCTGCAGCATGTCGACCAGTTCCGGATGGCCCCAGTTGCGGTTGCGCGACAGGCGCATCACCTGCCAGCTCGGCCCGTTGACGGCAAGCGCCGTCGCGCCGGCGAGGCAGCCGCGCGCGTAGGAGCCGATGGAGCGCGCGGCGAGCGGGGCCGGATCGCTGCGGGCTCCGAACAGCGTCTTGGCAACCGCATCGGGGCGGATGGTGCCGCGGGACGGCATAAGCGCCAGCGGCGCGTTCGCCTCTTCGGCAAGGGCGCTGCGGTTGTCGGGCGCGGGCACGGGCAGCGGCGCGGAGGCCGTAACGACGGGCGCTTCCGGCAGCGCCACCGCAACGGTGGAGACGATACGGCCGATGTCGAGCGGTGGCTTGTCCTTCGGGCGCGGCGCGTCCTCGGCAACGGCGGCGGACGGCATCTGCACGGCGAAGAGGCCGGCAAGTGCCGCCGCACGCCATGCGCACCCGAAGAGCGCAGGGAGGCCGAACGCGCGCTGGCCGGATGCGCGAGCGCGGACACCCCCGCCTGGACCGAGACGACCGTATGACATCGTTCTTGCCATGCTTGTCACTCCCCGCAAATCGCCGCGACCGGAGGTCGCGGCCCGCGCGCCAGTGTCGCCGGCGAAGCGTTTACGTCCGGTTAACCATAAACACCTTGTTAACCATGACCGCCCCTCAGTCCGCGCGCTCGCTCATGCCCTCGGCCAGCCGGTCGAGCGCGATGGTGTTGTCGCGGATGATCCGGTCGGCGGCGCCGTTCAGCTCGATGATGTTGCCCGGCCGCGTGTTGTCGAGGTCGTCGGCGCCTTGCGGCAGCGTGCCGTCGAGGCGCAGGATGCTTGCAACACCGGCCTCCGCCAGCACCCGCTCCGCCGCATAGGCGGTCGTGACCGACTGGCCGTGCCGACCCATGGTGACGAGCGGCACGCCATTTTTCGCCGACAGCCAGCCAAGCGGGCCCCAGGCTGCGGCCTGGGGATAGGTGAAGCGCGGCGCAAGCTCGCCACCCGTGCCGAGCGAGACGATCACCATGTCCTCCGGCTCCCAGCCGAGCTTGCGCCCTTCCAGATAGGCGGCCATGACGGGATTGTTCATGTAGAGGCCGCCGTCGACGAGCACGCGCTCGCCGCCCTCGCCGCCGATGCGCTCCGCCTTCACCGGTTCAAACAGCGTCGGCGTCGCCATGGCGGCGCGCACCGCCTGCCAGATGTAGTAATCCTCCGGCCGCCCGCCGTCGCTCTCGCGGCCGTTGCTCATGATCACCGGGCGGCGCGCCTCGATGTCGTAGGCCGGCAGCACCAGACGGGTCAGCGCCGAGGCGATGGAGGTCCAGCCGAAGCGCTCCTTCAGGAGCCGCTCCAGCGGGCGCGGGTCGTAGCGCTCGTCGAAGGGGGCGGAGGGGTTGGCGACCAGCCGCTCCAGCAGGCCGCGCCGGCGGAACACCTCGCGCGCCTCCACCTCGAAGAAGCGCCGCAAGTCCTCGATCGTGGCCGCCGGCGCGCCGCTGCGGTCGTCGGGCTTCGGCGCGGCCACGCCGGCGGCGATCAGTCCGCCGGTCGAAACGCCGGCAACCAGATCGAAATAGCGGTTGAGCGGCGCCGTCTTGCCATGGGTGCGCAGGCGCGCCTCCAGCGTCTCCAGGATGCGCAAGGGGATCAGTCCCCGAATGCCGCCGCCGTCGATCGCCAGAATGAAATGCTTGCGCCGTGCCATGGAAACCTCGCGTTGCCGGACCGGGCGCGGGGACTGCGCCGGTCTGTGATCTTGCCGCGCCAAGCCTTGGCAGGAAATACGACGAAGCGATGACCCGCCCGTCAAAAATCCCGCCGCTGGAGCGTTTCAGCCGGCCTCAGCTTCCAGTGCCTCGGCCTGCCGGTCAATGGCGGCAATCAGACGCGCGATATCGGCCGGGCGCGACAGGCGGTGATCGCCGTCCTTGATGAGCGTCAGCACGACGTCGTCGAGCGCCAGACAGTCGACCAGGCGCAGGGCGTGGCGCCAGGGCACGGCATCGTCGCGCTGGCCCTGCAGGATGGTGACCGGGCAGCCGGTCTCGATCGGACCGCCGAGCAGCAGGTTGTCGCGGCCGTCCTCGATCAGCGCGCGGGTGATCACATAGGGGCTGTCGTCATACTCGGAGGGGCGCTCGAAGCGGCCCTCGCGCAGGATCGTGTCACGGATCTCGTCGGTGAACTCATGCTTCCACATCAGTTCCTCGGTGAAATCGGGCGCCGGCGCGATCAGCATCATGCCGGCGAGCCGCGCGGCGAGATCCGTGCGGGCGCGCAGCGCATTTTCCCTGTTTGCGCGCTCAAGGAGCGCGCGGGCCAGCAGCAGCGCGATCCAGCCGCCCATGGAGGAGCCGACGACGATGGTGGGTTCGCGGCAAAAGGCTTCAAAGACGGCGACCGCCTCCTCCGCCCATCTGGAGATCGTACCGTCCTCGAAATCGCCGCCCGAAAGGCCGTGACCGGAATAATCGAGCCGCGTTACCGCCCGGCCGGTCGTGCGGGCAAAGGCTGCGATCTCTTCCGCCTTGGTGCCGGCCATGTCCGACTTGAAGCCCGAAAGCCACAGGATGCCGCAGCGCCCCGGCGCGCCGTCTTCGCGCAGCACGGCGATCTCGCGCGCCGCCTCTCCGGTTCCAACCGTGATCCGCTGTGCCTGATCCTGCTGCATCATGTGCTGCCTCCGCTTGCCGATGTCCCGACCGATGTGGCACACAGCACGGGCTTTGAGAAGGTGCCCGCCCGCCGCACCGGTCGAAAACCGGACCGGGAGCCGCCCCCGCCCGACAGGATCCGCCGTGACACGCCACACCGTCTTGCAGGTTATCCCGGAACTCCAGACCGGCGGTGCGGAACGCACCACGGTGGATATCGCCGCGGCCCTGGTCGCCGCCGGGCACCGCGCGCTGGTCGCCTCCGCCGGCGGACGGCTGGTGACGGAGCTGGAGGCCGTCGGCGCCCGGCACATTCGGTTGCCGCTTGCCGCCAAGTCCCCGGTCGCCATGTGGCGCAACATGCGCGCGCTGAAGCGGCTGATCCTGAGCGAGGGCATCGACCTGGTGCATGCGCGCTCGCGGGCGCCGGCATGGTCGGCGCTTTGGGCGGCAAGCGCCTGCGACGTGCCCTTCGTCACCACCTATCACGGCATCTACGGCCAGAAGAATGCGGCGAAGGCCTTCTACAATTCGGTGATGGCGCGCGGCGACGCGGTGATCGCCAATTCGCGCTACACGGCGGAGCTGATCGCCCGACGGCACCCTTTCGCAAGGGACCGCATCACGGTGATCCCACGCGGCTCCGATCTTGCGGCCCTTGCCCCGGACGCGGTGACGGCGGAGCGCAAGCAAGCGCTGGCCAAGCGCTGGGGTCTGCCGGGCGACGCGCCGGTGATCCTCAACCTTGCCCGGCTGACCAACTGGAAGGGCCAGACGGTGCTGGTCGAGGCGCTTGCCCGCCTTGCCGCAACCTCCGACCGCCCCTGGACGGCCGTCCTCGCCGGCGACGACCAGGGCCGTGGCGACTATAGGGAGAAGCTCCAAGCGCAGATCGACGATGCCGGGCTTGCGGAGCGCGTGCGTATCGTCGGCCATTGCGACGACGTGCCGGCCGCCCTTGCGCTTGCCGATCTTGCGGTCGTCGCCTCGATCGAGCCCGAGGCCTTCGGCCGCGCCGCCGTGGAGGCGCAGGCCGCCCGCGTTCCGGTGATCGCGACAGATCTGGGCGCCGCGCCCGAGACCGTGCTCACCCCGCCGGATGTGGCGGAAGACGAACGCACCGGCTGGCGCGTTCCGCCGGGCGACAGTCAGGCCATGGCCGACGCCATCGCCACCGCGCTGGCACTCGACGACAGCGCGCGGACTGCGCTGACGCAACGCGCGGCGCGCCATGTCACGGAGCTCTATTCGCTCGAGGCGATGTGCGCGCGCACGCTTGCGGTCTACGACAGGTTGCTCGCCGAGGTCTGACCGCAAAAACGCGGGCCGTTTCCGGCCCGCGTGAGAATGATGACAAAGCCTCGAGGAAGCGTCTTCCCGGACGCAGCGTGAACTGCGATCCGGGATCGGAGAGGCAGGGACTCGGCCGCTGGCAACTCCATGAAACGGATAGGCTACTGGCTCTCCGCTACCGGGTCGCGCGTCCGCTTGCCCGGCATGACGCGGGAGAGCAGTCGCACCCTTTGTCATCAGTCTGACGCGGGCCGTTTCCGGCCCGCGTCTCAGACTGCTGACAAACCCGTCGATTTCGGCGGGTTTGTTTTTTTGCAGTTTTGGTTCTGAGGTTTTGAGCGGTTTTGGTTCAGGGTTAGATTGGTCCAGCCACCTCAGGCTGGGGCTTGTTTTGGGGGCTTTGTGAGGGCCATTGCGATCTTCTTGATGTTTTGGGCTGCGGCGGCGAGCAGGCACTGCGTTTGCACGCGGGTCCGACT
>NZ_JAIVMF010000037.1 GCF_020176715.1 Stappia stellulata
CAGCAGGGCGCGGCGACGAGCGACATCTCGCGCTCGGTGCAGCAGGCCGCCCAGGGCACGGGGGCGGTGACGAGCAACATGGAGCGGCTGGCGACGACCGTGGAAAGCACCAGTGCGGCGGCCGACAACGTGCTCTCCGCCTCTGGTGCCATGTCGCAGAACACCGACGCGCTGCGCGAGGAGATCGACCGCTTCCTCAACGACGTCGCGGCGGCCTGATCGCCAAGCCGACGCGGCAGAGACCGACGACACGAAAGGCGGCGGGACCCCGGTCCCGCCGTTGTTGTTTCTGCTTCCGTTGCGGCATCGTAATTTCCTGCAGGGCAATACTGCCGGACGCCAGAATCGTCAAAGTTGCCAGTTGTTAAAAACACCCGCCGCTTTACCGAAGATTCACACAAAGGCGTCTAGGGTACGAACAATGCACAGGCGTTGGAGGATGGGGATGCCCCGGCTACTCGGATTTATTGGAAACCTTGGATTTGCAGCCAAGATCGGCGGCGGTTTTGCGGTGGTCTTGCTGCTCACGGCCATTGTCGGCGGGGTGGGTGCGCTGACGATCGGCAGCCTGACCGGACAGATGAAAACGTCCGAGGTGGCGGCGGACGTGATGGGCGGCCTTCAGGATGTCTCGGCATCCCGCGAGGCCTTCATGCGGTCGCGCAATCCGGAGGATGCCGCAAGAACCAACGAACTCATCACCGCGCTCAATGACAAGCTCCAGGGGCTCCAGGCGGCCGTGTCCTCCGATCCGGCGGCTCAGGCCGAGGTGGCCAGCGCGCTTGAGGCGCTCGCCGGTCTCAAGGCGGATTTCTCCAAGGTCGGCGCGGAGATCGCCAATCAGGAAACCCTGCTTGCGGAGCTGACCGGTTCGGTCGGCAAGCTCGGCGATCTGGCGAATTCGATCAACACCCTGATGCAGGGGGAGCGGCGCGACGCCAAGCGCGAGAGCGTTCGCATGTCCGCCACCAACCGCAAGATCGACGAAATCAGCCAACTGGTGTCGTCGGTGCGCGAATCCGCCCTGCGCGTGCAATATCTCTTCCTGCTGTCGACGACCTCAACCTCGAAGGAGGTGATGGACGACACGCTGGCGGAAACGGCCGTTCTCCTCCAGAACGCCGGCGCGCTGACCAACACCTCGATCGACGGGATGGACAGCACCGCGATCGAGACGCTCGCCGCCGAGGCCGCCAAGCTTGAGGCCGGACTCGCCAAGCTGAAGGATACGACGTCCTTCGCCGAGGTTCATCAGTTGCGCCGGACGATCAAAGAGTCCCTCACGCAGATCAGCGATCTCGCCGCCAATATCCAGGTCGCGGCCCGGATGGTCGCAGCCAAGGTGCAAAAGACCGCGCAGGCAAGTGCGATCGAACAGATCAAGGTCGATCTCGTGTCGGACTACGGCGCGGAACTGGCCGAACAATCGATCCTGGTCAAGGCGTCCACGCTCGGATTGATCTCGGGGCTCGTGGAAGCCACGCCCGACGAGGTCCACGGCGAACTGGCGGAACTGACCCGGATCGCCGGCATGATCAATTCGGCCGCCGCCAAGTTCCCGGAAGTGGCGAAACTGGTGGAGCAGATCCAGGGAGAGATCACGGCCTATCGCGGTGCGTTCGATTCCATGGTCGCCAGCCTCGAAACGGTCGAGACCATGACCACCGATCTCGGGGTCGTCGCCAACCAGATGCGCATGCAGGTCTCCGAGCTCGCCGCGCGTCAGGCCCAGGATGCGGCCGCCTCCGGTACTGCAAGCTTCTGGACCATCTCGGTCACGCTGGCGATTGTCGCCGGCCTCGGCGTTCTGGTCGCCATCGTCCTGTCGCTCGCCATCACCCGTCCGACCCGTCGCCTGACGGCGATCATGGGTCAGCTGGCCGAAGGCGACACCGACGTCGAGATCGACGGCACCGAACGTGGCGACGAGATCGGCGCCATGAGCCGCACGCTCGAGGTGTTCCGCGACAATGCCCGCGAACGCGCCCGCATGCGGGCCGAGCAGGAACGCGAGCAGGAAGCCGCGGCCGAGCGCCAGGCGCGCGTGGATACGCTGATCGCCGACTTCCGCACCCAGGTGCAGGAGCTTCTCACCTCCGTCGGCGACACCGCCTCCGGCATGGAAGCCACCGCACGCGACCTGACGCGGATCGCCGGCGAAAGCGCGGAACGCGCGCAAGACACCAGCAACGCCAGCGGCACGGCCACGCAGAACGTGGAAAGCGTCGCGACGGCAGCGGAAGAACTCGCCGCCTCGATCGCGGAGATCTCGCGCCAGGTCGGCCAGACGACGCAGGTCGTCGGCGAGGCCACCGAAGGCACGCGTCGCACCAACGAGAAGGTCGCGGGTCTTGCCGAGGCCGCCAACAAGATCGGCGAGGTCGTCACCCTGATCCAGGCGATCGCCGAACAGACCAACCTCTTGGCGCTGAACGCGACCATCGAGGCCGCACGTGCCGGCGAAGCCGGCAAGGGCTTTGCGGTCGTGGCCGCTGAAGTGAAGGAGCTGGCGACCCAGACCTCCAAGGCAACCGAGGAAATCGGCGCCCAGATCGGCGCCATCCAGGGCTCCACCAAGGACGCCGTGGAAGCGATTGCCGCGATCACGGCGACCATGCAGGAGGTGGACAACTACACCTCCGCCATCGCCGCGGCGGTGGAACAGCAGGGGGCCGCGACCAACGAGATCTCGCGCAACGTCCAGAATGCGGCCACCGGCACCACGTCGGTCTCCGCCAACATGGGCGAGCTCTCCAACGCGGTTGCCGAAACCAACGCCTCGGCGGACATGGTGCTGGTCGCTTCCAGCGACGTCGGCGAGAAGACCCGCGACCTGCGCCAGCAGATCGACCGCTTCCTGACCAACGTCGCGGCCGCCTGAGCCACGACCGAGCGGATCGGACCTTCTGAGAGCGGCCCGGGCATCCCTGCCCGGGCCGTTTTCGCATGTCAGGACGTCAGGGTGCGGCCACCGGCCGCGACGTTGCCGGAACCACCGGCTCCTGCTTCACGGTTCCCATGATGAAATGGGTGGTGAAGGCCGCGACATTGGGGTCGTCGTCGAACAGGCGCGCGGTCAGCGCGTTGAAGGCCGCCATGTCGGCGACATCGACCTGAAGCACCGCACTCACGTCCCCGGACACGCTGTAGGCCATCGACACGGCCGGCTCCTCGCGCAGCTTGCGGTGGAAGCTTGCCCGATACTCCGGCGCATGCCGCAGGAAGGAGACGGTGACGATCGCCGAAAGATCGTTGCCGAACGCGTGCCCATCGACGAGCGCCACGACCCGGCGCAGGAGGCCAGCCTGTTTCAGCCGCCGCACGCGGCGCAGGCAGGCGGAGGGCGAAAGGCCGACACGGTCGGCCAGACGGGCATTGCCGATATCGGCATCGCGTCGCAATTCGCTCAGGAGCAGTCTGTCGATCCGATCTATCTCACTCATGTGCCCGAAAATTGCCTTTCGCCTCGAAGAACGCAAGATCCGCGCGTCGGGGCGGGGCAGAACGACCGCACCGCGCGCATGGCGCGGTATAGCTTGCACCGGTCGCCCGTGCTACGCGGTCGCAAACCGCGCAGCACCCGCCTGCTCTGCCCGCACCCGTTGTCCGCCTGCCGTCCGCCGTCCCAAGACAAGGCCCGCCTCATGCCTTCCTATGTGCGTTCCCTCGCCCATCGCTGCCTTGCCACCTTCTTCCTGCTGGTGAAGGTCATGCTTCCGGTGATGCTGCTCGTGCGGCTCGGCGATCTCTACGGTCTCACCGACCTGCTGGCACGCGGCCTCGCGCCGGTGATGGGGCTCGTCGACCTGCCGGCCGAGGCCGGGCTGATCTGGGCGATCACCCTCCTCACCGGGCTTTACGGCGGGGTCGGCGCCTTCGTCTCGCTGCAACCGGAGATGCAGCTCACGGTCGCGCAGGTCAGCGTGCTGTCCTCGCT
This sequence comes from Stappia stellulata, assembly GCF_020176715.1. Lineage (GTDB taxonomy): Bacteria > Pseudomonadota > Alphaproteobacteria > Rhizobiales > Stappiaceae > Stappia. The sequence goes on from NZ_JAIVMF010000037.1 coordinate 3,938, forward strand.
GATGCTGTTTGCCCATGCGCTGCCGGTGGAGCAGGCGATCGTGCGCCGCGCCGGCGCCAGCCTGCTCGCCACCACGGCGCTGCGGCTCGGGGTCGGCTTCGCCTATGCCGCCATCGCCGCCTGGATATGCCGCACGACCGGCGTGTTGTCGGAGGTGGTCGTGCTGGAGTGGATGCCGAGCGATGTTACGACATCCGACTGGGGAAGCTGGATGCGCGCCACGGCGCAGTCGCTGGTCAGCATGCTGGCGATCATCGTCGCGCTATTTCTGCTGCTCGACATCCTCAAGGCGATCAAGGTCATCGGCTGGCTGACGCGGGCCCTGAACCCGGGCCTCAGGCTGCTGGGCCTCAACCCGGATCTGGCGCCACTGACCACCATCGGCCTGCTGCTCGGCCTATCCTATGGCGGCGGGCTGATCATTCAGGAAACGATGGTGCGCCGCTACGACAGGCGCGACCTGTTTCTGGCGCTGAGCTGCCTGTCGCTCTGCCACTCGGTGATCGAGGACACGGCGGTCATGCTGGCGGTCGGCGCGGATGTCTGGATCATCCTCGTCGGCAGGATCGCCGCAACCGTCCTTGTCATCGCGGTCCTGGCCCGCCTGCTGCACCGCCCCGGACCGCGCCCGGCACTCGAAACCTGAGCGGCCGGGTCAACGCCGCCCGCAACGAAAACGGCCCGGAAGCGATCCCGGGCCGTCAGACTGCTGATAAGGTGGCGTTGCTCCAGGCGTCATACCGGTCAAGCGTCAACGCGACCCGGTATCGGAGAGCCAGAAGCCTGTGTTTTTCAAGCCAAGAGAAGCCGACAGGCAGTGCCTCACCGATCCCGGCTCTCCGCATTCGCTCCGTCCGGGATGACGAAGCTACAGAGGGTGCCTTCATTCTCAACGGCCCGGGAGATCCCCGGGCCGTCTCTCGCCAAAACCGCAGCCGATGCGGCAGAGGCCGCGCCTCGCCGTCAGGCGCAGGCGGCGACCGCGCGTTTGGCCATCACGGTGATCAGGTTGGCGCGATAGTCCGCCGAGCCGTGAATGTCGGACAGGAGCTGGTCCGGATCGGTGGTGACACCGGCGATCGCATCGGCGGAGAAATTCTGCGCCAGCGCGTCCTCAAGGCCCGCATGACGGAACACCCCGCCCTGCCCCGCGCCGGTCACCGCGACCCGAACGCCGCCGTCGGTCTTGGCGACGAAGACGCCGGCCATTGCGTAGCGCGAGGCCGGGTTCGGGTATTTGGCATAGGCGCAGGCACCGGCCTTGGGAAACTCCACCGCCGTCACGATCTCGCCGTCCTCAAGCGCGGTCTCGAACATGCCGGTGAAGAAATCCTCCGCCGGGATCTGCCGGCTGTTGGTGTGGATCGTCGCGCCCAGCGCCAGTGCTGCGGAGGGATAATCCGCCGCCGGGTCGTTGTTGGCGAGCGAGCCGCCGATCGTTCCCATGTGGCGCACATGCGGATCGCCGATATGGCCGGCAAGGGTGGCAAGTCCCGGCAGCATGCGCTTGACGATCTCCGACCCGGCGACCTCCGCATGGGTGGTGGCCGCACCGATGCGCAGCCCCCCGGCCGTCTCGGTGATGCCCTTCATGTCGGCGATATGGGTAACGTCGATCACGTCGGAGGGTGCGGCAAGGCGCTGTTTCATCGTCGGCAAAAGCGTCTGGCCACCGGCCAGCACCTTGGCGTCGTCGGATGCGCCCAGTTTGGCGACGGCATCGGAAACGCTCGTCGCGCGGTGATAGGTTGTTTCGTACATCCTGGGTCTCTCCTCACCCGTCTTGATCTTGTCTTGTCGTGTCCGGCCGGGCCTTGCGCCTGTGTCCGGCGCGCGCCCGCTCGTCGTTCCGCCGCGCCCCGGAGCCTTGGCCCCGCGGCGCGGGTGATCCCGCGGTTGCTATTCCGCCGCCTGCGCCGGCTGGGCGCTCTTGAGCGCGCGCCACACGTTGGCGGGCGTCGCCGGCATCTCCAGCGCATTCGTGCCGATCGCATCGGTGATCGCGTTGATCACCGCCGGCGGCGAGCCGATGGCGCCGGCCTCGCCGCAGCCCTTCATGCCGAGCGGATTGCCCGGACATTCGGTGACCGTCGTCATCAGCCGGTAGGACGGCACGTCGTCGGCGCGCGGCATGGTGTAGTCCATGTAGGAGGCCGAGAGCAGCTGGCCGTCCGCGTCATAGGCGGCGTTTTCCAGAAGCGCCTGGCCGATGCCCTGGGTCAGACCGCCATGCACCTGGCCCTCGACGATCATCGGGTTGATGATCGTGCCGAAGTCGTCGGCGGCGACGAAGTCCACCACCTCGGTCTTGCCGGTTTCCGGATCGACCTCGACCTCGCAGACATAGGTGCCGGCCGGGAAGGTGAAGTTGGTCGGGTCGTAGAAGGCGCCTTCCTTGAGGCCCGGCTCCATGCCTTCCGGCATGTTGTGGGCGGTATAGGCGGCCAGCGCCACCTGGAAGAAGGGAAGCTCCTTGTCGGTGCCGGCGACCTTGAAGGTGCCGCCTTCCAGCGTGATGTCGCCCTCGGAGGCTTCCATCAGATGGGCGGCGAGCTTCTTGGCCTTGGCCTCCACCTTGTCGAGCGCCTTGGAGATCGCCGACATGCCGACCGCGCCGGAGCGCGAGCCGTAGGTGCCCATGCCGAACTGCACCTTGTCGGTGTCGCCGTGGACGATGGAGACCGTGTCGAGACCGACGCCGAGGCGCTCGGCCACGAGCTGGGCGAAGGTGGTCTCATGGCCCTGGCCGTGGCTGTGCGACCCGGTGAGAACCTCGATGGTGCCGACCGGATTGACCCGCACCTCCGCCGATTCCCACAGGCCGACGCCGGCGCCGAGCGAGCCGACCGCCTGGGACGGCGCAATGCCGCAGGCCTCGATGTAGCAGGACAGGCCAATGCCGCGCAGCTTGCCGCGACGGGCGGCCTCCGCCTTGCGGGCGGCGAAGCCGTCGTAGTCGATCGCCTTCAGCGCCGCATCGAGGGAGGCGTCGTAGTCGCCCGCGTCGTAGCACATGATCACCGGCGTCTGGTGCGGGAAGGAGCGGATGAAGTTCTTGCGGCGGAACTCGGCCGGATCCATGCCGATCTCGCGCGCCGTTGTCTCCATCAGCCGTTCCAGCAGATAGGTCGCCTCCGGACGCCCCGCGCCGCGATAGGCGTCGACCGGCGTGGTGTTGGTGTAGACCGTCTTCACGTTGCAGTGGATCGCCGGGATGTCGTACTGGCCCGACAAAAGCGTTGCATAAAGATAGGTCGGCACCGAGGAGGAGAACAGCGACATATAGGCGCCAAGGTTCGCCACCGTCTTGACCCTGAGGCCGACGATCTTGTTGTCGGCGTCGAGCGCGACTTCCGCTTCCGAATGGTGGTCGCGGCCATGGGCATCGGTCAGGAAGGCCTCGGTGCGATCCGACGTCCATTTGACCGGCACGCCGGTCTTCTTGGAGGCCCAGAGGCAGACCATCTCTTCCGGGTAGATGTAGATCTTGGAGCCGAAGCCGCCGCCGACATCGGGTGCGATCACGCGCAGCTTGTGCTCGGGCGCGATGTTGTAGAAGGCGGAGAGCACCAGCCGCGCCACATGCGGGTTCTGCGAGGTGGTCCACAGCGTGTAGTGCTCGTCGGCCTCCTCGTAGTGGGCAAGGGCCGCGCGCGGCTCCATCGGATTGGGCACCAGACGGTTGTTGCGGATTTCCATCTTGGTGACATGGGCGGCAGAGGCGAAGGCCGCCTCGGTGGCCGCCTCGTCGCCGATCTCCCAGTCGTAGATCAGGTTGCCCTCGGCTTCCGGGTGGATCTGCGGCGCGTCGGGCTTCAGCGCGTCGAGACTGTCGACCACCGCGTCGAGCGCCTCGTAATCGACCACCACCGCATCGGCGGCATCGCGGGCCTGGGCGCGCGTCTCGGCCACGACCACGGCAACCGCCTGGCCGACGTGGCGCACGGTCTCATGCTCCAGCGCGCGCCACGCGCCCATCTTCATCGGCGTGCCGTCCTTGGAGTGGATCATCCAGCCGCAGATCAGGTTGCCGACGCCGTCGGCCGCCAGTTCCTCGCCGGTCAGAACCGCGATCACGCCGGGCATCGCGCGCGCCGCGTCGGCGTCGAGCGAGGAGACCTTGGCGTGGGCGTGCGGCGAGCGCACGAAGGCCGCATGGCACATGCCGGCGACCGCCATGTCGTCCGTGTAGCGTCCCTTGCCGGTGATGAAACGCTTGTCCTCGCGCCGGGTAACCCTTGCGCCAATGCCTTCTGCTGAACCTGTCATGTGCATCCTCCCATGCGGTCTCCTGCAGGCCGTTTCGCGGCGCGTGGAGACCCTTGACCTGTGCAATCCCTCAAGGTGTCCGTTTCTGCGGTCCCCGTTTGCGGGGATCGGCGGCCCCGTGCGGCGGAGCTTCCTCCGCCTGGCGGGACGCGCGGTTGCCCGCGCCCGTGTCCCGTCGTCCGCCCGTCGCGCCCCCCGCGCGACCGGCCCGAGCCGCCGCCAGCCCTATTCGGCCGCCGTCTTCATCCCCGCCATGGTCTCGCTCGCCGCGGCAATCGCCTTGACGATGTTGTGATAGCCGGTGCAGCGGCAGATGTTGCCCTCCAGCTCCGCGCGGATCGTCGCCTCGTCAAGCGGCGCGCCGAGGCGGTTCACCATGTCGACGGCGGCCATGATCATGCCCGGCGTGCAGAAGCCGCACTGAAGACCGTGATGCTCGCGGAAGGCCGCCTGCATCGGGTGCAGCTCGCCGCCGGAGGCCAGCCCCTCGATGGTGGTCACCTCCGCGCCGTCCGCCTGGGCGGCCAGCATGGTGCAGGATTTCACCGCCTTGCCGTTGACATGCACGACACAGGCGCCGCATTGCGACGTGTCGCAGCCGACGTGCGTCCCGGTCAGCCCTGCGCCCTCCCGCAGGAAGTCGACCAGCAGCGTGCGGCCCTCCGCCGGTTTCGACACGCTCTTTCCATTCACCGTCATGGTCACATTGGCCATGCTGTTCCTCCCTCTCGATCGTCAGACCCGCTCGCCGGGCACTTGTTGCCGATGTTCCGTCGCCGAGTGTAGCGTCCTGCCCGCACCCGGCAATTTGCAAATTCGAAAAACCGCTAGCTCATCACCGCCAGAATGACGATCACCGCCGCCAGCGCGATCAGCCCCCAAACCATCGGACCGCCGAAAGCGCCGCGACCGGCGGCCGTCTCGACCTCCGTTTCAACCTCGTGCATTGCCTTTTCCACCCGCTCCTCGACGTCGTGGGCGGCCTCGCTGACGGACGACGCGAAGGAACGTTCTTCCTTTGCGGCCGGCGCCGCGGTGTCCGGGGCCTGTTCGGCAGGCGCGGGCGCAGGCGTCGGCGCAACCGCCGTCTCGTCGGGACCGGCGACCGGCTCGCCGGCGGCCCGGAACGGCGCTGGCTCTGCCGGCGCGGGAACCGGCTCGGCGGGCGCAGGCTCGGCAGGCGCGGCGTCCGAGGTGCCGGCATCGCCCTCGACGATATCCTTGAAACTGGAGAAGAACTCGTCGGCCATCTTGCGCGAGGTGGAGACGATCAGCCGGCTGCCGAGCTGGGCCAGCTTGCCGCCGACCTGTGCCTTGACCTCATAGGTAAGCACCGTCTCCTCGCCGTCCTCGGCGAGCGACACGTCGGCGGCGCCCTTGGCGAAGCCCGCGACACCGCCCTTGCCTTCGCCGACGATGGTGTAGCTCTCCGGCGGGTTGAGGTTTTCCAGCGTCACCGCACCCTTGAAGGTCGCCTTCACGGGGCCGATCTTGGCGACGACGGTGGCGGACATTTCGGTGTCCGAACTCTTCTCCAGCTCCTTGCAGCCGGGAATGCACCGGCGCAGGACGTCGGGGTCGTTCAGCGCGTCCCACACCGCCGCTCGGGAGGCGCGGATCCGATACTCGCCACTCAAGTCCATAAACTTCATCCTCCGGCTGGACCGTCGCGGAACTGTACGGTTGTGGCAATTTACACCACAACCCGACACCCCTCGCAAGCGGTCACTCTGACACTTGGGCGCTAGCTTGGCCAAGCCGGCGCACGCTTGCAAGTCTTTGAAAGACAATTGGCTGCAAAGTTCTCTTTGGTGCAGGGCAGCATGGCGGGGGAGACCGCCGGACAATCGGGCATTGCCGCCGGTTGCGCCGCTTGCGCCGCGCCCGACAGGGCGAAACGGGTTTCGCTTTTTCCGAAATTGCTCTAAGGCGATCCTGCAAAACCCAGACAGTCCGAGCCGCTTTTCAAAGAGGTCCCTCGCGTGACCGACGCCCCTTCCCCGCTTCGCCCCGCCGCGCCCGGCTCCGCCCCCCGCGCCGCATGGCCGACCATGCTGGAAACCCGCGGCTGGGAGGACTATGCGCTTCTCGACTTCGGGCTGGGGCGCAAGCTGGAACGCTACGGCGATGTCGTTGTCGACCGCCCCGAACCGCAGGCGATGGGCCGGCGCCACCTCAGCGATGCGGCGTGGGACGCGGCCGACGCCGTCTTCACCGGACAGGACGACGACGACGGGCCCGGCCGCTGGCGGCTCAACCGCGACCTGCCGGAAACCTGGGAGATGCGCTACGGCAAGGCGGCGTTCCTCGGGCGCTTCATGTCGTTTCGCCATGTCGGCGTCTTTCCCGAACAGGCCGCGCACTGGCAGTGGATGGCGGATACCATCGAGAAGACCCCGGCGGAACGGCCGCTGAAGGTGCTCAATCTCTTCGGCTACACCGGTCTCGGCTCGCTGATCCCGGCGAGCGTCGGCGCGCAGGTCACGCATATCGACGCGTCGAAAAAGGCGATCGGCTGGGCGCGCGAGAACCAGGAGCTTTCGGCCATGGAGGATCTGCCGATCCGCTGGATCTGCGAGGATGCAATGAAATTCGTCGCCCGCGAGGTCAAGCGCGGCAACACCTATGACGGCATCCTGCTCGACCCGCCGAAATACGGACGCGGCCCGAAGGGCGAGGTCTGGGAGCTGTTCGACAGCCTGCCGGAAATGCTGCCGATGATCGAGAAGATCCTCGCCCCCGACGCCCGCTTCGTCATCCTCACCGCCTATGCGATCCGCTCCAGTTTCGTCGCCCTGCACGAGATCATGTCGGAGACGCTCGAAACCCGCGGCGGCCTGCTGGAATCCGGCGAGCTGGTGCTGCGCACCCCCGATGGCGGGCGGGCGCTGTCGACCTCCATGTTCAGCCGCTGGAGCATGCCATGAGCGAGCGTCCGCCTTTCTCGGACGCCGCTTCGCGTCGGGTCGCCGGCAGCGTCAAGCAGATCACGTCCTTTTCCAACCCGCTGGTGAAGGACATCAAGGCGCTCGTCGCCCAGCGCAAGCACCGCCAGCGCAGCGGACGCTTCGTCGCCGAAGGGCTGAAACTTGCCACAGACGCGCTGGCCGCCGGCTGGGGCATCGACATGCTGGTGCTCGGTCCCGAGGCGCGCGAGAGCGAGGCGGCCCGAGAGGTCGCGGCCACCGCCCGTGCCCGTGGCGCCACCATCCTCGAGGTGTCGACGCCCGTGCTCGCGGCCATGACCCGGCGCGACAATCCGCAGATGGTCGTCGGCGTCTACGAACAGCGCCTGCTCGACGGCGCGGAGCTGACGCGCGCGCTCAAGGCGGATCCCGCCGCCGTCTGGGTGGCGCTCGATCACGTGCGCGATCCCGGCAACCTCGGCACCATCCTGCGCACCGCCGATGCGGTGGGAGCGAAGGGCGTCATTCTCGTCGGCGAGACCACCGACCCCTTTGCGGTGGAGGCCGTGCGCGCCACCATGGGCTCGCTGTTCCACGTGCCGCTGGCGCGCATGACCCGCGCCGCCTTTCAGGAGATGGCGGCAAGCTGGCCGGGCACGCTGGTCGGCACGCACCTCAAGGGGTCGACCGACTACCGCGCGATTTCCTACAAACGTCCGACGCTGCTCCTTATGGGCAACGAACAGGCCGGCCTGCCGGACGAGATGGCGAATGCCTGCACGACCCTTGCCCGCATCCCGCAGGTGGGCGAGGCCGACAGCCTGAACCTCGCGGTCGCCACAGGCGTCATGCTCTACGAGATCCGCCGCGGCGATCTCGCGCTCGACGCCTGAGGCGACCGTCTCGGCGGCCCGGGGCAGCGCCTATTTGGTGAGTGTCACGCTTTTGTTCGCCCCGAGAACCTCGATGCCCTTCTTGCCCATCGTATGGGTCACGTCGAGCGCCTCCTCATAGGGCGCGACCCGGGGCAGGACGATGCCCGGCACGCACCCGACGACCTCGACGCCCCAATAGTCCGGCTGCGTGACATAAATGAGCGGCCGCAGTTCGACCCTCATCGAGACAGTGGGTTTCTCGCCGCTGACGACCAGAAACATCCGCTTGCCGCCCTCTTCGGTGTGCAAGTCCGCCTTGTCGAAATCGATCAGCCGGCAGCTTTGCGACGCCGGTTGCGCTTGAAGCTTTTCAATGAGTTCCATATTCCCCTCCCAGGGTCTTTATCCGACGGTCGGCTTCGATCCCGCTGAACCCGGGCGACGCTCCCGCCATGTCAAAAAACAGAATTTGAAATACGTCTCTTCACGGCGTTAACACGCCAGACGAGAGATTATCACGAATACACGCAGAAGGACCATCCACTCATGCGCCTGTTTGTCTTCGGCCTCGGTTTCTCCGCCAGCGCCTTCGTCGAGCGGGTTGCCCCCGACTGCGACTGGATCGGAGCCACGACCCGCAGCCCGGAAAAGGCGGCGCAAATGCGCGAACGCGGCATCACCCCGTTCCTGTTCGACGGCACCGCCCCCGGAGACGGCATCGCCGAGGCGCTTGCGAACGCCACCCATGTGCTGGTGTCCATCGCGCCCGATGCGCAAGGCGATCCGGTGCTGACCCATCACGGCGCGGATATCGGTGCGCATCCGCCGGCATGGATCGGCTATCTCTCCACCGTCGGCGTCTACGGCAATCACGACGGCGGCTGGGTCGACGAGGAGACGATCTGCCGGCCGGTCTCGAAGCGCTCCGTGCAACGCGTCGCCGCCGAAACCGGATGGACGCGGCTTGGCGAAAAGGCCGACATCCCTGTGCAGATCTTCCGCCTCTCCGGCATCTACGGACCCGGACGCAATGCGCTGGCGACGATGGAAAAGGGCAAGGCGCGGCGGCTGATCAAGCCGGGCCAGGTGTTCAACCGCATCCATGTCGCCGATATCGCCGGCGCGCTCGCCGCCGCCCTGGCAAAGCCGCCGGTCAGCCGCATCTACAACGTCACCGACGACGAACCCGCCCCGCCGCAGGATGTTGTCGCCTATGCCGCCAAACTGCTGGACGTCCCGCCCCCGCCGGAACAGGATTTCGAAACCGCCGAGCTCACGCCGATGGCCCGCTCCTTCTACGGCGAGAACAAACGCGTCTCCAACGCCCGCGTCAAAGAAGAACTCGGCTACACGTTCCAGTACCCGACCTACCGCGAGGCGCTCGACGCGCTGTACCGGGAGGGGTGGAAATAGGAGGCATCCTGCAAAGTAGGAATAGTTCCTACCTCGTGGTATTCTGTCCGCCTTTCAGGAAGGGACGCCATGGCGAACACGAAAAAATCCTATGTGATCGGCGAGCGCTACGAGGCCTTCATTGCCCGCCAGCTCTATGCAGGGCGTTTCAACAACGCCAGCGAGGTCGTGCGGGCGGGCCTGCGAATGCTGGAAGACCACGAACTGCGCATCGCCGAGGCGCGTGCCTTGGTCGATGCGGCTGACGCGGAAATTTCAGCGGGCAATGGCATCGCCTACGCTGACGGACAGGCATTGGCCGACGACATCGTGAACCGTGGGCTGGCGCGATTGAACCGAGGCGATTGATCCTCGCGCCAAGCGCGAGAGAGGATCTAACAAAGATATTCGTCTATCTCGCCGGAGAGGACATCGGTGTCGCCACGAAGTTCGTGGCCGATCTCACAGCAAAAATCGAATGGATCGCCAAGAGCGGCTTCAACGGCGCGCCCCGCGACTGGATCCGCCCCGGCTTGCGCGCGCTCCCTTACCGCGACCGTTGCATCTACTTCCGGATTGACGATGAAACCGTGACCATCCTGCGCGTCATTCATGGACGGCAGGACATGTCCGCGCAGGAGTTTTAGAGCGCGGGGAACGGCTCCCCCTCACCTCCCCGCGAAACTTCGCTCCGGCACCTTCCCCGCGATCTCCAGGATCAGCTTCTTGCGCACGGCGTCGGCGAAGGTGGCGGGGCTGTCGGCGGTGACGACGAAGGAGCCGGGGCCGCCGATGATGCGTTCGGCGAAGGCGTCTTCGAGCACGTAGGAGGCCGGGCGGCCCGAGCAGTGGCGGCAGAGCACGGCGAGCCCGTTGATGACGATGCCCGACGCCACGACCTCGGCGCGGGCCGTTTCCAGCGGCGGGCCGTTCCAGTTGTTGGCGCTGTCGGCGGAAAGGTCGATCACCCGGCGGATGCCCTGATACTGGTTTTCCTCGATCATGCGCTTGCCCTTGAGCAACGCCGCGCCGATGGCGTTGCGCCCGTAGGCGCGGCGCGGCGGCACCAGAAGCGCGGCCGCGAAAGCTTGCGCCGAGGCCCTGCCGTCGATCACCGTCCAGTCGACGACGACGTCCTGCGATCCGGCATCGGCCCATTCCACGTAAGCGACGGCGATCTTGCCGTAGGCATTGCCGGCGATTGCCGAAAGCACCGCCGGATCGGTGATCGCCCGGGCGTAGCCCTCGCGCTGAAAGCGGATCTCCGCGTCATCGATTGAGCCGGTCGCATCGGCGAGCAGCACAAGCTCGAGATCGAGATAGGGGTCGACCCCGGTCTGGGCCCGCAGCGACCCGGCCCCGGCCATCGTCCCGAACAGGATCAGCGCAAGGCCGATGGCAAAGGACAAGAGACGATCGCGGGCGCCGGCCCCGCCCGTTTGCCGAGTGTTCGTCCGCCGCTCCGTCTCCATGCGCATCTCCTCCGCCGCATCGACCTGACCCAGAGTAAGGTGGGGCAGATCGCCGGGACGACCAGTGGCAGGGCGTTTTGGGCACCGGACCGCGACGGAGAGCGAAAAAGCGGCCGGCCCGCTGGACCTTCGCGCGCGATGCCCCACAATCAATAGGGCCTCCACGCGGGGCACGTGAGGACAGAGGGAGATACAGATGTCGGAACCGGTGATTGCGCAAAAGGCCCCCATTCCGGTGGAGGTCGAGGCCGGCAAGACCTATTTCTGGTGCGCCTGCGGCCGCAGCCAGAAGCAACCGTTTTGCGACGGCAGCCACGCCGGCACCGACATCACGCCGGTGAAATACACGGCCGATGCCGACAAGAAGGCGTTCTTTTGCGCCTGCAAGCACAGCGGCAAGGCGCCGCTGTGCGACGGGACGCATTCCCGTCTCTAGCTGTGAAGTCTCAGGAGGTTGTTCACCCGGTTCGGGGTTAGGCTGCAATCGCCAAACTCCAGCCGAGGATCCCGAAGGATGAACAACCCGCACCAAGGTGCCCGCCTTACCGTCT
>NZ_JAIVMF010000038.1 GCF_020176715.1 Stappia stellulata
GAACAAGCTGCTCAAGCGTCACCATCTCGAGCGCTGTCTGATCCGGGCCGGGCTTCTTCAACATAAAAACAATGAATCAAAAACCCCCGGCCAAAGCCAGGGGTTTGTCAGCAGTCTGAAGGCCCGGATCTCCGGGCCTTTTTTCATTTTGGACAAGGTTGACGTAGTGTTGCTCCGCGATGATCCGGTGTCGTTGAGGAATGCATTAAGAGTTCGAAAAGGCAGGTCTGCTGTAATCGCTTTCGATGTCCGGCAAAGCATTGTTTGTTCTGCGTTGCCGTTGAGGGAGATTTGGGCGGTTGCAATGATCGATGTCCTTTTCGTGCTGGATGACAAGACGGAAGTGCCGGCGATCGTGAACAAGGCGGCTGCCATGTTCAGTGTCGCAAGGATCCCGGCGTCGGACATCAAGCCCGATCATGTGGCGCGTGCGCGCGTGGTCGTCGTGCACGCCGCACTGCGCTCTGTCGGGCACGTCGAGCGGATCGAGCAGGCAAGCGACGAGACCCGCCGGCGGGAAGACTGCATCTATGTCGCCAAGGGGATCGACCGCGCAGGCATTGTTCAGGCGGAATCCATCGGCATCGGACGTGTCTTTGCGGCGCATCAGCCGCTGGACGACGTGTTCACCGCGATCCAGGCCATCCTGAACCGCGAGCTGTCGAACAAGTTGACGGGTCATCCCGCGTCGGTGGTGCAGGCGGTGGAGACCACCGACACGCTGGTTCGGCAGGTGGCCGCGGCCATGCGCGCGGACGCGCCGCTGCCGCTGCGCCTGCTGAGCGCCAGCTCGCAAAGCATCGGCGTCGCGGTCGGCTCGGGCGGTCTGATGCAATGGATCAATGCGGTCGAGCTCCATCACAGCCAGACGAGCCGGCACATCATGATGGTCGCCGGATATGCGGACGCCTTTGCCAGAACCCTGGGCCTGTCGGGCAGCGATACCGCGCTCTTCACCGAGGCAAGCCTGCTGCACGATGTCGGCAAGCTTTTCATTCCGATCAGCATTCTGGAAAAGGCCGGCCCGCTCTCCGACGCCGAGCGCAAGGCGATCATGACCCATCCGCTGCGTGGCGCGAAGGCGCTGAAGCGCGACAACGCGGCCCATCCGCTGGTCATTGCGGCGGCCCGCAGCCATCACGAGTATCTCGACGGCAGCGGCTATCCCGACAAGCTGGCCGGCGACCAGATCAGCCCGCTGGTGCGCATGCTGACCATCGTCGACATCTATTCCGCGCTGACGGAGGAGCGGGCCTACAAGGCGGCGATGACGCCGCGCCTGGCGATCACGCAAATGGCCGGCATGAAGGGCAAGCTCGATGCGCGCCTGTTCGCCGCCTTCCGCGACATGGTGCTCAATCCGGTGTTCGGATCGCAACGCTCCGCCAGAAGTGCGGAGAACGGACCGGTGCAGGATTGTCTTGCCAATGGCATCCATCCGCTTGACTGCGGGGTGTTTTCGCACACCGCCGGGCAACGCGCCGCCGGCTGATCCGCCCTCGGAAATCGAAGAACGGGCAATCGAAAAATGCAACGGGCACGGCCTGCCGGGGAGCAGATGAGCCGTGCCCGTTCGCCGTCCGTGCCTGGGGAGCAGTGGTCCGGCTGGGGAGGCGGACCGCGCTTGGCTGGGGAGCCCGCGCGCGGTCCGTGCAGTCGTGCCGTCAGAACGGCAGCACGATGTCGAGAACCTGGTTGCCGTAGCGGGGTTGCTGGACGTCGGTGATCTGGCCGCGTCCGCCGTATCCGATGCGGGCTTCGGCGATCTTCTCGCTTTCGATGGTGTTGTTGGCGGCGATGTCCTCGGGGCGGACCACGCCGGCGACGATCAGTTCGCGCACCTCGAAATTGACCCGGACCTCCTGGCGGCCCTCGATCACCATGTTGCCGTTCGGCAGGATCTGGGTGACCACGGCCGCGACCTTGGTCTGCAGCTTTTCCTCGCGATCGACCTTGCCGCTGCCCTGGAAGCTGGTTTCGCCCTCGGCGGAGACCAGGTTGTTGGAGGACGTGCCGGCCGGCAGGAACAGGGTGTTGATCGCCGTTCCCACCGCGCCGCCGGTGCCGCTCGCGTTCGAGCCGGACCGGCTGCGGGCGGTCTGGTTGTCGAATTCCGCCTTGTCGGAGATCGTCACGAGAACCGTGAGGATATCGCCGACCCGGGCCGCGCGCTGGTCCTTGAAGAAAGCGCGCGCGCCGCTACGCCACAGCGAGTTGGAATTGTAGTGAACCGCCTGGGGGGTCGGCATCGGCATCTGCACCGGGCGATAGCCGGGTGTGGTCGTTGGGTCCTGGATCGCGGTCAGCGCCGGGGCCTTGCCTACGTTGGACAGGCGGTCTGCGGCGCCGCAGGCCGTGACGGCGAGGGCCATCGACAGCAGGAGCGCATTGCGGGCGAAACGGGGTGCGGAGGCCATCAGTTCGTCTCCTGAAGCTGTGCGATACGGCTGTGAACGAGCCCGACTTCGACCTGGTCATGGGCGCGAACGGTGCCGGAAACGGTCCTGCGGGACTGAAGGTTGAGAACGTCGACGATATCGCCGTCGGCGCCATTGGCGAGCGCCTGCCCGATGGTGGTGAGCGTGAGACCGTTTGCCTTGAACACCAGCGTCACCTTGGCGCCGCGCTTGACCAGAAGCGGCGGCTCGAAGTCCGCTTCCCGCAAGGGGCGATCCGCCTGGATGCCGCGACGCGCGGCCAGCCCGACGATTTCTTCGGGGCGTTCGACGTGGCGGGCGGTGAGCCGCGAGCGGGGCACGTTCTTGACGATGAGATCGCCGGCGCGCACCACGGCACCGCGATCGAGCGGACGGGCGAGGGCATAGACCTGCGCCATTTCCATTGCGCGGCCGCTGAGGCTCGCCGTCCGGCTGTGCTGGCCGGCGTGAATGCGGACGGCGGCGGTTAGCCGGCCCGAGCTGCGGTTCCAGGTGACCGAGGTGACGGTGAGGGGATCCCGCGCGCCGGCGTCGGCCAGCAGCGTTCCGGAAAAGCCGCGCAGCGAGATATCGAGCAGCTCGTGCTCCGCGTCCGGGTAGCTCGTCGCAAGCGCCTCGCGCACGGCATCTTCCAGTTGCGGCAGGCCGATCGTCACAGCCAGCCGCTCCACGACGACATGCCGCAGGCCGTCAGTTGCCGCCTCGAGGTATCCGGCTGCCCGCGCCCGGTCGGCGACCATCGCCGCGGGAACCGGTCCGCTGGTGCCGAGGTCCGGCGCGCGAAACAGCGGGGTTGCCGCGAAGCGTCCGGCATCGGGATAGAAGTCGCCGACCGTGACGACATCGGTGGTGACGGCAACATGGGAGCGCAGGGCGCCGGCGGCGATGGCCTGGCCGGCGGCGAGAAACAGAACGGTCGCTGCGATCAGGGTTTGGCGGATCATCACGGGGGTCCTCATCGTCCGGGCGCGCGTCAGCGCAGGTTCGAGGTGGTTGCCGACATTTCGTCGGCGGCCTTGATGATGCGCGAGTTCATCTCGTAGGCGCGCTGGGCGGCGATCAGGTCGGAAATCTCGCCGACCGCCTCGACGTTGGCCATCTCCAGATGGTTCTGCATGAGATCGCCGAAGCCGGCGTCGGCCGGATTGCCGATGACCGCCGCACCGCTCGATTCCGTCTCGAGGAACAGGTTGTCGCCGATGGCTTCAAGGCCCGACTTGTTGACGAAACGGGCAAGCTGAAGCTGACCGAGCTGCTGGATCGCGTTGTTGGCATCCAGCACCTGGACCTGGCCGTCGGCGCTGATGGTGACGTCGCGCGCATCCTGCGGGATGACGATGCCGGGCGCCACGGCATAGCCGTCGATGGTGACGAGCTGACCGTTGGCGTCGCGCTCGAAGGAGCCGTCGCGGGTATAGGCTTCGCCGCCGTCGGGAAGCTGGATCTGGAAAAAGCCTTCGCCGCGCACGGCAACGTCCAGTTCCTTGCCGGTCTGGCTGAGGTTGCCTTGGCTCATGATGCGTGCGGTCGAGGCAGTCTTGACGCCCGAGCCGATCTGGACGCCGGTCGGAACGATCGTGCCGTTGGCGGAGGAGTTGGTGCCCATGCGACGCAGGTTCTGGTACAGCAGGTCCTGGAAGTCGGCGCGCTGGCGCTTGTAGCCGGTCGTGCGCATGTTGGCGACGTTGTTCGAGATGACCTCGACATTGAGCTCCTGGGCCCGCATGCCGGTCGCGGCGATATGAAGTGCCTTCATCGCTTGTGTCCTTTTTGCGTTGCCTTAGGCCTGGGCCGAGCCGAGGCGCTCGATGGCCTTCTTGCGAAGTTCTTCGTTGTCGGAAATCATCTTCGAGACCGCGGTGTAGTTGCGCGTGATCTCGATCATCCGGCTCACCTCGGTGACGCCGGAGACGTTGGACTTTTCGATCGCGCCCTGGAGAACCCGGACATTTTGCGCCGGAACCGGGTTTTCCCCGGTGTAGAGATTGGCGCCGATGCGCTCCAGTCCCTGCTGGTTCTCGAAGCTGACGACACGCAGCCGCCCCTTCACGCCGAGCGAGGAAGAGATGGTGCCGTCCTTGGCGATGCTGATGTCGGTGTCTTCCGCCGTGAAGGTCAGCGGGCCGCCTTCGCCCTGCACGGCAAGTCCGTCGGACGTGACGAGCTGGCCGGAGGCGTCGAGGTGCATCGCGCCGGCGCGGGTGTAGCGCTCGCCGCCGGGCGTATCGACGACGAGGTAGCCGTCGCCTTCCAGCGCGACGTCGAAGGCATTGCCCGTCAGCGAGATCGATCCCGGCTCGAAATTCGAGGCCATGCCGTAGTCGACGACATAGGAAAATTCCTGGTCGCCCTGCTCAAACTGACGCGCCTGGGCCACCGGCATCAGATACTCCTCGAACAGGAGACGCTGCGTCTTGTAGCCATTGGTGTTCATGTTGGCCAGATTGTTGGCCACCACGTTCAACTGGTTTCGAAGGGCCGCCTGACGCGACAGCCCGATCAGAAGGGCGTTCTCCATTGGATCCGTTCCTATGCTCCCCAGCGAGCGCCCGTCTCCCCAGACCTGGCGCTCGTTAACCCTAAAGCAGGGAGCGTGCCAAACCGGCGGTCGTTGAAAACAAAGGAAAAATTCGGCTGCCGCCCGGGGCGCACCCGGCAGAAGCGGCCCGGCTTTCCTGCCGGGCGGCAAAAACTGCCGCATTCTGCAAGCCGTTAACGATCCGGTAACCTCTCGTTAACCATTGTGGCTTTAGAAATCATATACGCGCGGGAGGGAAGCGCAGCGAAAGAGATCCATTATGACAGCGGATGCGGACGCAGCCGACACACAGGCCGAGGGCTCCGAGCCCGCTGGCGGCGGCAAGAAAAAGCTGATCATCCTTGGCGCGGGCGGCCTTGTGCTGCTCGTCGTGGGCGGTGGCGCGGCAGCCTATTTCCTGGGGCTATTCGACAGCGCACCGCCGTCGGTCGAGCCGGGCGAGGATCCCGTGGTCGAGCAGCGACCGGTGGTTTTCTACGATCTTCCCGAGATGACCGTTAACCTTTCGACCGACGGGCGGGCGACCTACCTGAAGGTCCGCATCGCGCTCGAGGTTGCGGACAAGGCGACAATCAATCAGATCGAGCCGTATCTGCCGCGCATCCTGGATGCGTTTCAGGTCTATCTGCGCGAATTGCGGCCCGCCGATCTTGAGGGCTCTTCCGGATTGTTCCGACTCAAGGAAGAGTTACTCCGGCGGATCAATACGGCCGTGTATCCGGCACGCGTGGATGGCGTGCTGTTCAAGGAAATTCTGGTTCAATAGGGTCGACAGCCGATGGCCGACGAAGACGATCTTGGCGATATCGACGAAGCCTGGGGCGAGGCGCTGGCCGAGCAGGGCGATGGCGATGGCGAGGACGACGACGATCTCGCCGCCGCATGGGGTGCCGCGCTAGAGGAGCAGGGTGTTGCCGGTGGCGACGACATGGCGGCCCAATGGGCGGCGATGATCGACGACAGCGAGCCCGAACTCGAGAACGCCACGCGCGGCGCCGACCGTATTTTGAACCAGGAAGAGATCGACAACCTTCTCGGGTTCAACATCGAGGACACGATCGCCGCCGACCAGAGCGGGATCCGTGCGCTGATCAATTCGGCGATGGTGTCCTACGAGCGTCTGCCGATGCTCGAGATCGTGTTCGACCGGCTGGTGCGGCTGACCACCACCAGCTTGCGCAATTTCACCTCCGACAACGTCGAGGTGTCGCTCGACAGCATCTCCTCGGTGCGTTTCGGCGATTATCTGAACTCGATCCCGCTGCCGGCCATCCTCGGCGTCTTCAAGGCCGAGGAATGGGATGGCTTCGGCCTGTGCACGGTCGAATCGAGCCTGATCTATTCGATCATCGACGTGTTGCTCGGCGGCGGGCGCGGCATGTCGGCCGTGCGCGTGGAGGGACGTCCCTACACGACGATCGAGACCAATCTCGTGCGCCGCATGATCGAGCTCATCATGCACGACATGGAGCAGGCGTTCTCGCCGCTCTCGCCAGTGCATTTCAATCTGGAGCGGCTGGAGACCAATCCCCGCTTCGCCGCGATTTCGCGCCCAGCCAATGCGGCCATCCTCGTCGAGCTGCGCATCGACATGGAAGACCGCGGCGGCAAGATCGAAATCATGATGCCCTACGCGACGCTCGAGCCGATCCGCGATCTGCTCCTGCAGATGTTCATGGGCGAGAAGTTCGGCCGCGACCCGATCTGGGAAGGCCATCTGGCAACCGAGATCTACGCCGCCGAGATCGATGTCGACGCGGTGCTTTACGAGACCCATCTGCCGCTCGGGCGCGTGCTCGACCTGAAGGTGGGCGAGACCCTTCTGTTCGATGTGTCTCCCAACGACCCCGTGTCCATCAAGTGCGGCGGCATCCCGCTGACCACCGGCACGATGGGCAAGGACGAGGATTCGATCGCCGTTCGCGTCGATCGCGTCCTGCAGAAGCCGAAAATGACCCTGGCCGCCTTCGAGCGCGCCATGCAAAAGGAAATGGACCCGACATGAGCACGCTGCCCGTTGGACTGATCATCGAAAGCCTGGTCGCCGTGCTGCTGGTGGTGACCATCGGTTACTGCGTGATCCTGAATTCGCGGCTCAAGCGGTTGCGCGCCGACGAGGAGAGCCTGCGCGCGACGATTTCCGAGCTGATCACCGCCTCGGAGATCGCCGAGCGGGCGATCCTGGGGCTGAAGGCGACGGCTGGCGAGGCCGACCGGACGCTCGGCGAACGGCTGGTGGCGGCGGAGCGCCTGTCGAGCACGCTGTCCGACCAGATCACGACCGGCAACACGGTTCTGGACCGTATCACGCAGATCGCGGAGGCCGCGAAGCCGGCCGCCGCGGCTGTGCCGCCGATGCCGGCCCAGCCGGACCCCGTGCATGTTGCGCGACCGGGATCGGTTCGCGCCAGCGACATCCGGTCGGCTGCAATGGAAGCCACCGCCCGTCTTGAGCATTTCCGCAAGCGCGCCGCGGAGCAGGCTGCGTGACAACCCTTCGCCTCATCCCCGTCTTGTTGTTGGCGGCGAGCGCGCTTCTTGCGCTCAAGCTGTCTGGCCTGATGCTGGAGGGCGGCACTGTCGCCCCGTCCGGCGTTGGTGTCGGCGTGGGAGCGGCGATGGCGCAGACGCAGGAACCGGCAGCGTCCGATCCGGCCGCCGGCAACGGTGCACCGGCCGATGCGGCGCCGCAAGCGGATCCGTCCCTTGCGCCGCCTCCCGTCGATGGTCCGATGCCAACGACGCCTGATGCGGCCGACAACGGCCTTCCGGCCGGACTGGAACTTGGCGGCTCGATCGCGGAGCGCAAGGTGCTTGAATCCCTGAGCGGGCGGCGGCGCGAACTCGACAAGCGCGAAAAGCAGTTCGAGCTGCGTCAGCAACTTCTCCAGGCGACCGAGGAGCGCTTGCAGAAGAAGGTCGACGAGATGAAGGCGCTGGAGGCCAGTATCTCGTCTCTGCGCCAAGAACAGGAAGACAAGAAGAACGACAGTCTGCGCAATCTGATCCAGATGTATGAATCGATGAAGGCCAAGGATGCCGCCCGGATCTTCGATCGCCTCGATATCGACATCCTGCTCAAGGTCGCCAAGCAGATGAAGCCGCGCAAGATGGCCGACATCATGGGCCGCATGTCGCCGGAAGCCAGCGAACGGCTGACCGTGGCGCTCGTGACCGGCCGCAAGGATGAGGAAACGGCGACGGCGCCGGTTTCCGCCGAACTCCCGAAGATCATGGGCAACTGACGCGTGAGGAACCGGGCTGCCATGTCGGGCCATATGTCGTCCGTCCGTCGCGGCCATTCAGCGGGTGAAAGAGGGCGTTAAGCTGCTGGCGCTAGACTGTCGGCCGGTGAATGCGTGAAGAGGATCCCGGTGGAACATACAAGCCGGCCTGAAACGGACCTGAAGGGCGTCGTCGCTGCGAAAGCGTCGGCGGTTTTTGCCGTTTTGCGCCTGCTTGCTGTTGCCTGTCTGGTCGCCTGGCCGGTCACCGCGCGGGCGGAGACCCTCGACGCCACCCTGGAGGCGACCCAGGAGGCGGGATACGGACGTCTGGTCCTGACCTTCGCCGACCTCACCCTGCTGCCGCAATATGACGCTCTTGCCTCCAACGGCGTGCTCCGGATCCGGTTTCAGGACGCGGTGCGCGTCGATGTCGATACCATCCCCATCGACATGCCCAATTATGTCTCCATCGCCCGCCGCGACCCCGACGGATCGGCGATCCGTTTCGCGCTGATGGGCGATTTCAAGGTCAACACCATGGAGGCGGGCGAGAAGCTGTTCATCGACCTGCTGCCGCCGACATGGCAGGGCATGCCGCCCGGACTTCCCGACGATGTGGTGCGCGAACTGGCCCGGCGCGCGGAAGAGGCGATCCGTCGCGCCCGCGCCCTGGAGCAGGCGCGCCTGAAAGGCCAGGTTGAGCCCAGGGTCGACCTTCGGATCGGCCGGCACCCCACCTTCACGCGACTTGCGTTCGACTGGAACGTGAATTTCGACACCGCCTTCGTGCGCGAAGGCGACATGGTGAAGGTGAGCTTCAATCATGAGGCGCCGCTCGATCTTGCGCAGTTGCGCTCGCATCTGCCACCTGGCGTGGTGGATGCCACCGGGTTCACCGACGAAGGCAAGCTCAAGTTCCTGCTTCGAGTGGAGCCGGATGTCGACATTCGCGCGTTTCGCGAGGAAGACGCCTATGTCGTCGATGTCACGCCGCGCGACATGCCGACCGATCCCGTGAATGCGGCCATTGACGCTGCACTTCAGGTGCAAGACGACATGCCCGATGGCGTGCGCGAGGTCGTCACCGCACCGGGAGCGATACAGGCGGTGCCCAATCCGGCCCCGGCGGTGGCGGCGTCCGCCGTGGAGGCCCCTTCGGCCGCGCCCCCTGCGCCGGTGCCTCCGGCAGCGGCGGCCGCCCGGGGCGATGCGGCGCCGGCCAGCCTTGCCGAAGAGACGGTCCCCGTCGCCGAAGCGCCGGTGGAGAACACACCGCCTGCCGCGGCTGCGGTGGCACCCGTCGCACCCATGCCGGTCGCAAAGCCGACCGCAGAGACGGACGGGCCCGACGTACCGGCATCCGAGCAACAGGTTGCCGATGCGCCGCCGCCGGCTGAGGCCGCGCCCGCTCCGCAGGCATCGGACCCGCAACAGCCGGAGCCTGCCGCAACCGAGGTCCCGGACCCGGCGCCGGCCGCCGCCGTGCCACCGCAAGAGGAAGCCGAACCGGCAGCGGCGCCCGCTGTGGCAGCTGCGCCCGCTGTGGCAGCTGCGCCGACGCCCGTTCCTGACGACGGCATGCGGGAGGAGCGGACCGCGGTTTCCGATGCTGCCGGCGCCGTGCCGGATGCCATCGATCTGCGGCAGTTCGAGGAGACCAAGGCTGCCGCTGTGACCCCCGAACCGCTTTCGCCGGAGGCGACACCTGTCGGCTACGACGACGAGGCCCGGCGGTTCGTCGCGGCCGAGGCGCGCCGCATCGGCGATATCGTGCGCGTGGTGTTTCCCTTCTCCGAACCCGTGCCGTCGTCGGTGTTTCGCCGCCACGGCAGCTTGTGGATGGTGTTCGACACCGCCGATCCGATCGATGTGCGCGGCATGCGCTCGGTGCTTGCCGGCGACGTCGAAGCGGTCGAGGTGCAGTCCGAGGACGGATGGCAGGCGATCCGGGTCGACATGGAGCGCCAGAAACTGGCCACGGTCGGTGTCGACGGTAGTTCCTGGATCTTGACCATCGGCAACACGATCCTTGAACCGTCGCGGCCGCTTTCGCTTGAACGCACCGTGCGCGGCGACGGTGGAACCGCGATCAGCATTCCGTTTCGCGCGCCCGGCCAGATCCACGCGCTCCGCGATCCCTTCGTCGGCGATGTCATCACCACGGTGACAGGGCTTGGGCCGGCGCGGGGCATCCTGAAGCCGCAGGTCTTTGCCGAATTCGAAACACTGATGTCGGCGCATGGTGTTGCGGTGATCGCCAAGGCCGACGATCTGACGGTGGACGTGAACGGGGATTCGGTGATCCTGGAGCGACCGCGCGGTCTTGCCATTTCGCATGGCAATCTTGCGAAGGGGTCGCGGGTTCTGAAGCCGGTCGCGGATCCGTCAGCGCCCGGGCATATCGATCTCGGCAACCTGACGACCAGCGATACGGAGGATTTCCTGCGCAAGATCAAGGAGCAGGAATTCACCATCGCCAACACGCCTCTGGAGCAACGCCGGGTCCCGCGCATGGCGTTGTCGCGGTTCTATCTGGCTCATGGTTTTGCGCATGAGGCCCTTGGCCTGATGCGGCTTGCCGCCGAGGACGCGCCGGCCCTGGCGCGCGACCCGAGCTTCAATCTCCTGATGGGGGCGGCGCAGGCGCTTGCGTCCCGTCCGCGCGAGGCCGACGACTATCTCGAGCGTCTGGGGCTTGCGAACAATCCCGATGCAGCCGTGTGGCGCACGATCACCTCTGCCGCCCAGGGCAACTGGACGGATGCCCGCATGGCGATGAGCCGCGGCCGGGCCGTTGTCGGCAACTATCCCACGCTCGTCCAGGCGGAATTCAATCTCGCCGCCGCGCGCACCATGGTCGAGGTCAATGACTACGGGCAGGCGGCTGCGGTGCTGTCGGAGATCGATCCGAGCCTTGCGACCGGCAAGCAGGCCGCCCGCTACGATATCATTCGCGGCCAGATCGCCGATGCGTCGGGCCGCTCCCGCGAGGCCTTGACCGCCTTCGATCTCGTTGAGCGCTCCGACGAACGCCCGCTGGCCGCGGAGGCGACCTATCGCGGCTTGCGGATTCGGCACCGGGACGGCGATATCACCACGACCGAGACGGTCGAGAAGCTCTCCGGCCTCGCCGCATCCTGGCGGGGGGATGAGACCGAGCTGAAGACCCTGCGCTTCCTCGCGCAGCTGCATGTCCAGAACGGCGAATATCGCAAGGCGTTCGAGGCGATGCAGTCGGCGGTGCAGGCGGATTCCGATGCCGACACCACTCGGCTGCTGCAGGACGAAATGGAGGCGGTCTTCGCCAGCCTCTTCCTGGATGGCGACGTCGACAGCATGTCGCCGATCAAGGCACTGGCGCTGTTCTACGATTTTCGCGAAATGACCCCGGTCGGGCGGCGCGGCGATGAAATGGTCCGGCGTCTGGCGAACCGGCTTGTCGCGATGGATCTGCTCGACCAGGCCTCGGAACTTCTGCGGCACCAGATCGACAATCGGCTGAAGGGGGCGGCGCGCTCGCAGATCGCCGCCGACCTCGGGGTGGTCTATCTGATGGACCGCAAGCCCGAAGAGGCGCTTCGCGTGCTGAACAAGACGCGCCAGGCAAAGCTGCCGCGCGAGCTGGAGCGCCAGCGCAACATGGTCGAGGCGCGTGCCCTGACCGAAAGCGGTCGTCCGGATCTGGCGCTGGAGATCGTGCGCAACATGCGGGGCGAGGATGTCGAGCGGCTCAGGGCGGACACGCTGTGGGCGGCGCAGAGCTGGCGCGAGGCGGGCGAGCAGCTGGAAGGCATCGTCGGAGGCCGCTGGTCCGACGCAATCCCGCTGGCCGATCAGGAGCGCGCCGATATCCTGAAGGCCGCCATCGGCTATTCGCTTGCCGATGACAGCTTCAGCCTCAGCCGGCTGGAGGCCAAGTTTGCGGCGAAGATGAGCGACAGCCCCGAGGCGGAGGCCTTTCGCGTCGTGACCCGTCCGGCGGAAGAGCGCGGCGTGGAGTTCATGTCCGTGCTCGACAGTCTGGAATCGGTGGACAGCCTCGACATTTTCCTCACGGAATATCAGCGCAAGTATCTGCAGCCCAACACATCGACGATGCCGGCCGTGGCTCCGGTGCCGGCGGTCGAGCCGGTCGACGACCGCACCGCGCAAAGCGGCAGCGAGCAAGGCCCGCCGCTTGCCCAAAGCGGGCGCGCCGGCTGAAGCGAACGCCTCCGGCCATCATCTGCTTGAATTTCAACGATCCCGGAATGTCGTGACTGCGACAGATGCAACGCCGTGCATCGCGCGGGGACATAGCCCCGTCAGCCGCTTGCGAAACTTTGCACCAGACTTCCGGCGATCAGGTTCCAGCCGTCGACAAGCACGAAGAAGATCAGCTTGAACGGCAGCGAGATCACCACCGGCGGCAGCATCATCATGCCCATCGACATCAGCACCGACGCGATCACCAGATCGATGATCAGGAACGGCAGGTAGAGCAGAAATCCGATCTCGAAGGCGCGGCGCAACTCGCTGATCATGAAGGCGGGGACGAGGATCCGCATGCTCAGATCGGCCGGCTCTTCCGGCGCCGGCTGACCCGAGAGCTCGATGAAGAGCGAGAGGTCCTTCTCCCGCACGTTGGCGCGCATGAACTGGTGGAACGGCGTCGAGGCCCGCTCGAAGGCCTCGTTCAGCTCGATCGATCCCTCCACCAGCGGCTGGACGCCCTCGTTGTAGGCGGCCTCGAAGGTGGGGGCCATGATGAAGGCGGTCAGAAACAGCGCCAGCGAGGTCATCACCGCGTTGGGCGGCGCGGTCTGAAGGCCGATGGCGGAGCGCAGCAGCGACAGCACCACCACGATCCGGGTGAAGCTCGTCACCATGACGAGGATCGAGGGCGCCAGGCTCAGGATCGTGAGAAGCGCGACAAGCTGGACCGCGCGTTCCGTCAGTCCCGTGCCTTCGCCGAAGCCGATCGAAATGTCCTGGGCGAGCGCATTGCCGCCGAGGACCAGATACAGCACCAGCGCCAGTCCAAGACCCCGGATCAGGCCCGCTGACCCGGGGCGCGCGAAGACGCATCCGACGCGCAAGGCAGGAGGACCGCGCCGGCTCTTTGGCGTCATTTCGATTTCGATCCGCCGATCTCGCTCAACAGACGCGCCATTTCCTCCTCGATCGCATCCATGGTCACGGCGTTTGCCGGATCCTTCTTGCCGTCGGCGGACGGAGTGTCTTCGGACGAGGGGGCAGCGCTGCCGGCCTGTTTGTCCGTCTCGGCGCCCTGGCCCGCAGGGTCGGATTTGGCCGGTGCCTCGGCGACGTTTTCCTGCGTGGCCGTCGCCTCAGCGGCGGCCTGCGGTTTCCGGCTCTGGTTGAACTCCGCCATCAGCGCGTCTTCCAGATCGCCGGCCGACGCCTTGGACGGCGCATCTTGCGCGACCGCTGCGGTCGGTGCCGACGGCTGGGTCGTGCCCGCGTCCGTGCCTTTGTCCTTATCCGTGGCGGACGGCTTTTCCGCCGTCGGTTCCGGGCGCTCCGAAGGCGTGTCGGCCTGGGGGGCGTCGCCGGATTTCGCCGCTGCGGCGGGTTCGGCCGCCGGCTTGTCTTTCCAGGAGCCTGCGGGGGCGGACGGCCAACTGCCGCTTGAGGCGGACTGTGCCGGCCCGGACGACGTCGGCGCGCGGACCGGGGCGTCGGCCGCGGCGGTGCTCTCGTCCTTCGCAGGCTTTGCCGGTTCCGGTGCCTTGATTTCCGGCGCCGTTGCGGCCGGCTCCTTTGCCGGTGTGTCCGGGGACGGTTGCCGGGCGGCGACCGGCTCGACCGGCGGCTTTACATAAGACGGCCGCGGCGGGGCGCCATTGGTTGACGGGGCAGGCGGTGCCACCTCGGGGGCTTTCGGCTCGTCACCGGGCTGCGGATAGGCGGTGCGGGCCGTCGAGGCCGGTCCGGAGGAGGGCGGCGTGATCGTGCGCCGGGGCGCGGGCGGCGTGTCGGCGCGCGGCGCGGCGTCCTGGGGCTGGTCGCTGCCGCGCAGGGCGGAACCGCTGCTGCGGGCCAGCCC
>NZ_JAIVMF010000039.1 GCF_020176715.1 Stappia stellulata
CGTTCCGCGCTGTCCTGGGCCGAGGCGCTCAGCTCGCGCGCCGTCTGGTCGAGCCCAACGGCGGTTTCGCTGACCGTGCCGATCAGATGCTGCACCGTGCCGCGGAAGCCGGCGATCAGTTCCTGCGTGCGCGCCTGGCGTTCGCGGGTCTGGGTTTCGGAGACGTCGCGTTCGGACTCAAGCGCCTGACGCTCGATCGCGCGCTGCCTGAACACCTCGACCGCCTTGGCGATCGCGCCGATCTCGTCCCGGCGCTCGGTGAAGGGCACCTCCACATCGTGCGCTTCATCCGCGATGTTCCGCGCGGCCTGTGCAATCTGCGGGATCGGACGCAGCAGCCGGCGGGTCAGAAGCGCCATCGCACCGACGGCGACCAGCAGGATCGGCACGAAGGCGATCAGCAGCTTGTTGGTGACGGTGTTCATCAGCGCGGTGATTTCCGCCTTGCGCACGCCGGCATAGAGGATGCCGGTGATGTCGCCGGCCGGAGAGTAGATCGGCGCGTAGATGGTGAAATAGGGGGTTCCGAGAATGACGGCCTCGCCGCGGAAGGTCTCGCCCTTGGTGACGACGGGATAGACGGCGCCGGTCTGGCCGAGCTTCGTGCCGACCGCCCGCGAGCCGTCCGGCTTGATGATATTGGTGGTCTTGCGCCAGAAGTCCTTGGTTTCCGGGTCCCACTTGAAGACGGTGACGGTCTCGCCGGTCATCCGGCCGATCTCGTCGATCATGCTGTGATCGGTGATTTCGTCGGGAATGGTCTCCATCACCACGCGGGAGACGTTTCCGTCCTGCGCCCAGGAGATTTCCGTGCCGGGCATGTCCTTCTCCACCACGGTGGCGGCGACGCGCAAGCTGGTGTTTTGCCGGGACACGGCGTCCGCCTGGATGCGTTCGGACAGAACGAGGTGCATTACCAATCCGACGGTACCAAGAGCGGCAACGATCATGACCGCAGCCGCAAGGGACACGATCGAAACCAGATTCAGACGTGAAAACAGAGCCATGACCGGTCGTCTCCTAAAAGTCTAACGAGTTCGTTTCCTGACTGGAAAGGAGATGCTACCTGCAATAGGTAAACCGGCTCTTATGCATCTGCCGCTGCGGCAAGAAAAAAGCGCACCCGGATCCGGGCGCGCTTTTCAGGGCGTTTCAAGGGGTTGGGAGGATCAGGCCGCCGCAACCTTGGCGAGGAAGGCCTCGAATTCGCTCTTCAGCCTGTGGGAGGTCTGCGTCACCTTGCGCGAGGCCTCAAGCACATCCTCCGCGCTTTCGCGCGACTGCTGCGCGGTCGACAGAAGACCGTCGAGATCGACGGCAACGGCGCGGGTGCCTTCTGCGGCATGCTGGACGTTGCGCGAGATCTCTCCGGTGGCGGAGCCCTGCTGCTCGACCGCGGCGGCGATGGCGGCCGTATAGCCGTTCACGTCTTCCATCGTGCGCGCGATCACGCCGATCACCTCGACGGCCTCGCCGGTCGAGCCCTGGATGGCGCCGATCTGCGCGCCGATTTCTTCGGTCGCCTTGGAGGTCTGGGTCGCCAGTTCCTTCACTTCCGCCGCCACGACCGCGAAGCCCTTGCCGGCTTCTCCCGCACGTGCGGCCTCGATGGTCGCGTTCAGCGCCAAGAGGTTGGTCTGTTCGGCGATCGCTTGGATCAGGGTGACGACCTCGCCGATCTTGTTGGCGGCCTCGGCAAGACCGGCGACCTTGGCGTTGGCGTCCTGGGCGTTGACCGTGGCATCGGTGACCACCTGGGTGGTCTGGCCGACCTGGCGCGAGATCTCCGAGATCGAGGCGGCGAGCTCTTCCGCCGCGCTTGCCACGGACTGCACGTTCTCCGAGGCGCTTTGCGATGTCGTGGAGGCGTTGGTGGTGCGCTCGGCGCTTGCGGATGCGGAGTGGGACAGTGTTTCGGCGGCACTGCCGAAGGTTGCGTTCGTCTGCTCCGCCTCCTCCAGGAGGCCGGCGATCACGACGCGGAAGTCGCCGATCATGGCCTCGATGCGTTGTTGACGCTCGATCTCGGTTGCCTGGGCGCGCGACTGGTTCGCGCTCAGGACCTCGCGTTCGATCGCCGCTTCGCGGAACGCTTCAAGCGCCTGGGCCATGTCGCCGATCTCGTCGCCGCGTTCCACGCCGGGCACGTCGGTGTCGGTGTCGCCGTCGCGCAGGGAGCGCATGCGGACCCCGAGTGCGTTGATCGGCCGGGTGATGGAGCGCACCAGCAACATGCAGATGCCGCCGCAAAGAGCGAGGATGACGAGCACGATGCCCGACAGGCGCAGAAGCTCGCCGTAGAAGATCGCGTCGAGGTCATCGACGTAGACGCCGGTACCGATCACCCAGCCCCAGGGTTCAAACCCCTTGATGTAGGAGAACTTCCGGACGGGCTCTTCCGACCCCGGCTTCGGCCAGTGGTATTCGACCAGACCGGAGCCTTCCGTCTTGGCAAGCTTGACGAACTCGGCGAAGAAACGGGTGCCGTCCTTGTCTTCCAGTGTTTCGAGGTTCTTGCCTTCCAGCTTCGCCGAGAACGGATGCATCAGCATGACGTGCTGCATGTCGTTGATCCAGAAATACTCGTTGCCGCCATATCGCAGCGCCCGCAGCATTTCAGAAGCGTCCCGCTTGGCCTGTTCCTCGGTCTTGGCGCCGGACTGCGCAAGCGCATATTCGTGGGCGACCATCGACGTGGCGGCCTCCACAATGTGGGTCAGCTCCGCCTTGCGGTCTTCAACGAGCCGGGTGTGGTAGCCTGAAACCTGAACCGCGAGCAGGGCGGCGATTCCAAGCGCAAAGAGAAGAACGAGCGCACCGAGACGGTGTCCGATTTTCAGATTCATGATGGACCTTCTGGAGCCTTTTCGCAGCGAAGCCGGCAGTCGGGTGCCGCTTCCGTCATTCCGGGATGACCGATGCATGCGTGTGCCGCGGTCGATTGCCGCAAAGGAAACTCCGAAACCCGTAATTATTCCCTAAAATCGCGCTGCGACGCGTCAAAACTGACCCGTTTTCTCAATCTCTGCAATCAGAGGATTGTTATTTTATGAAGGATAAAACCTCAGGTGGCTGAAACGACTCGCCTGCGGGGTCTGTGAGCGGATTGCCGCCGCGTATAGCGCGCCATCTGCTCCGAAAGGCGTGCACGGCAGTCGGCCTCAGACGTGCTGGCCGCCGTTGACGTGCACTTCTGCTCCCGTCACGTAGGACGACTGGGTGGAACAGAGAAAGAAGATCGTCTCCGCGACCTCCTGCGGCAGCCCGAGGCGCCGCAGCGGAATGTCGCCGATCATGTCCTCGGTTCCCGGCGACAGGATCGAGGTGTCGATCTCGCCCGGCGAGATCGCGTTGACCCGGATGCCGTGCGGTCCGAAGTCGGCGGCCATTTCCCGCGTCAGGCTGGCAAGTGCCGCCTTGGAGGTGGCATAGGCGGTGCCGGCGAAGGGATGCACGCGGATGCCGGCAATCGAGGTGACGTTCACCACCGCGCCCTTGGCGTTCGCCAGCTCCTTGAACAGACCGCGTGCCAGCAGGATCGGCGCGAAGAAGTTTACCTGGAACACCGTGCGCCAAGCGTGCATCGGCGTTGTCAGCGAATTCATCCGCCCGCCGTCGTCTTCCTTGGGGCTGATGCCCGCGTTGTTGACGAGCGCATGCAGGCGGGATCCGCCGACGACCAGCCGCTTCTGGATTTCCGCGATCGCCACACCGAGGTTTTCCGGGTCGGAGAGATCGACCTGGATGTGGTCTTCGGGGCCCGACGGCCAGGGGCACTTGTCGGAAAACGCATGGCGCGAGCAGGTGATGACGCGCCACCCTTCCGCGGAAAAGCGCTTCACCGTGGCATGGCCGATACCCCGGCTCGCGCCGGTGAGAACGAGCGTTTTTCGGTCGTCTGGCGATGTCATGTAGCGGCCTTTCGGGTTCGGCGGAGGCGGGTTGCATTTGCTTCCGGCCACCGGCTTCCATATGTAGGCTGGGACGGTGCGCTTGACGAGGGGAAAACCGGCCCAGGCCTCAGACGGACGGAAAACCTGTGTGATTGTGTGTTCCTGCAATGTGCTGACCGACAAGGAGCTGCGCCGCGCCGCGCGCGAGCTGCAAAGCGGTCCCAATGGTGTGATCGCAACGCCCGGTGCCGTGTTCCGCGCGCTCGGCAAACGCCCGCGCTGTGGCGGCTGCTTCACGTCGATCATACCGATCATCCATGAGGAGGCGCCCGAGGACCGCAAGGCGGCGGGTGGCAACAGGGAGAACTCCGATGAAGGGTGACGAAAAGGTCATCGACTATCTGAACAAGGCGCTGCGTCACGAACTGACGGCGGTCAACCAGTACTGGCTGCATTACCGGCTGCTGGAGGACTGGGGTTATGCGAAGCTTGCCGCCAAGGAGCGCATGGAATCGATCGAGGAAATGCAGCACGCCGACAAGCTGGTGGAGCGCATCCTGTTCCTGGAAGGCTTTCCCAACATGCAAAGCCTTGATCCCTTGCGCATCGGCCAGTCGCTGAAGGAAGTGATGGAGGCCGATCTCGCCGGCGAATATTCCGCCCGCGCGCTCTACCGGGAGGCCCGCGAGATCTGCAAGACGGCGTCCGACTATGTGACGCTGCGCCTGTTCGAGGAGCTGCTCGGCGACGAGGAGGGGCACATCGACTATCTGGAAACCCAGCTGCAGCTGATCGAGCAGATCGGCATCGAGCGCTACGGCCTGCTGCAGGCCGCCGCAGCGGACACCGCGCCCTGAGAGGCGCGCAGGCAGAAACGGCGCCCTGACAGGCGCGCAGGCAGAAACGGCGCCCTGACAGGCGCGCAGGCAGGAGCCGCGCCCTGATCAGGCCGGCGCCACCTCGATGATCGCGCCGCCGGCGGCGGCCGCATCGGCCGCGTCATGGGTGACGAGTAGCACCGGCAGGCCGCGGGCGCGCGCCATGGCGAACACCAGCTCCCGGATCTGGTCGCGAAGGGCCGTGTCGAGCTTGGAGAAGGGCTCGTCCAGAAGCAGCGCGCGCGGCGCGCTGACCAGCAACCGCATCAGGGCGACGCGGGCCTTCTGCCCGCCGGAAAGCGTCGCCGGATCGCGGTCCTCCAGCCCGGCAAGCCCGACCTCACTGAGCGCCTCGGCGATGGCGGCGCGGCGTGCCGCGCGCCCGCGCAAGCCGGGCGGCAGGGCGAAGGCGAGATTCCCGCCGACGGACAGATGGGGAAACAGCAGCGCGTCCTGGAACAAAAGCCCCATGTGACGCTCGTGCGCGGCAAGCCGGGTGACATCCGTCCCGTCGACCAGCACGGCGCCCGAGGCCCGGAACACCGGGTCGAGGAAGCCGGCGGCATAGGCAAGCAGCGTCGACTTGCCGACGCCGGACGGTCCCATCACCGTCAGCACCGCGCCCGGCGCGACATGGGCGTCGAGCGCGATCAGCGGTTCTCCCCCGCGCGCGATATGCACGTTCTGGAAGCGCAGGCCGGTCTGTGTCTCGGCGGGCATGGCAAGATCGTCCGTCATATCGAGGGCTGGAGGTCGCGCCGTGCGCGGAAGGCGACGGCCGGTACGAGCGCGGCCAGGGCGAAGGCGAGAAAGGGAAGCGCCATCTGCAGCAGCGCGTAGATCGCGACAAGGCGGCGATTGCCGCCGGCGGCAAGCGCGACCGCCTCCGTGGTGACGCTGGCGAAGCGCCCGCCGCCAATCAGCAGCGTCGGCAGATATTGCGCGACCGAAACGGCGATCCCGAGTGCGGCGGCCGTCGCTGTCGCGCGCAGTGCCAGCGGCAGGCGCACCCGCCAGAATACGCGGTCGGGGGCGGCACCGAGCGCGGTCGCGACATGGCCGTAGCGCGGATCCATGGCGCGCCACGGGTCTGACAGTGCCAGAAAGACATAGGGCAACACGAAGACGAGATGGGCGAGCGCCACCGCGACCAGCGTGTCGTGCAGGCCGCAGAGCAGGAACAGGATCTGCAGCCCGAACAGGAAGGCGATCTGCGGCACGATCAGCGGCACATAGAGAAGCGGCAGCGTGCGATGGCGCAACGCACGGCCCTTGCGGGTTTCGCCTTCCAGGCAGGCGAGCGCCAGCACGGTGGCGATGGCGGTGACGGGAAGCGCGATCGCCAGCGTCACGCCGACGGCATGCGACGTCGCGCCCAGATGCCTTATCCAGGTGTCGAACGACAGGGTCGCCGGG
This sequence comes from Stappia stellulata, assembly GCF_020176715.1. Classification (GTDB taxonomy): domain Bacteria; phylum Pseudomonadota; class Alphaproteobacteria; order Rhizobiales; family Stappiaceae; genus Stappia. The sequence continues at coordinate 6,188 of NZ_JAIVMF010000039.1, forward strand.
AGCGCGTCGGGAAACCGCCAGGGTCCGGCGAAGGACCACAGGCACAAGACGCAAAGGCCGAGCATCAGCGCGCCGACGAGGAGCGTCATCGCGGTCCCCGCGGCAAGCGCGACCCAGCGGTCGCCCACGCGCCGCCCGCCGCCGGCGATCCAGCGCCGACCGAAAATGATCGCAAGCTTTTCGCCGGCGATCCACAGACCGATGGCGCCGAGGCTGATGGCGAGCTGCAGCAGAGCGCCGGCCGAGGCCATGAAGCGGAAGGAGAGGTCCGGGTCGTTCATCCATGAGACCAGCCTGACGGCGAGCGGCGCCGGCGTTGTCGGCCCCAGGATCAGCGCCACGTCGACCACCGAGGTGGCATAGGCGATCACCGCGAAGACGGGCAGGCGGATCTGCGGGTAGACCCGCGGCAGCACCACCTTGAGCCATCCGGCGACCGGGGCGTAGCCAAGCCCGGTCGCGACCCGCCGCGCCGCGAGCGACTTCGTCTGGGGGAGAGCGGCGAGCACCATCAGGAACAGGAAGGGGATTTCCTTCGCCATCAGCCCGAAGGTCATGGCAAGGCCAAGCGGATCGCCGAGGATCAGCACGTCGGGCGGGCGGGTCATGCCGGTGGCCCAGGGCGAGACGAGCCGCATCGCCCAGCCCGAGGGCGCGATCAGGAAGGCAAGGCCGAAAGCGGCGGCGGCATGCGGCACCGACAGCAGCGGCGACAGCAGCATCCGCACGCCGCGAAACATCCGCGTGCCCTCGAAGGCCGCGGTGAACAGCATCACGATGATGAAGGCGCCGAGCGTCGCCGCCAGTCCGGTGAACAGGCTGAGCAGGATCGAGGTCGACAGTCCCGGCTGGGCGAGGAGGGCGGCAAGCGGTGCCAGCGACAGCTTCGTGCCGCCGAGCGGCGGCACGAAGCCCGCCGCCGGCAGGAGGGTACCCGCTAGTCCGGCGATCACCGGGCCGAGCATCAGCGCCAGCGTGACAAAGGGCGCGGCCTTCAGCATGGGATCCGCGCCCTCGCCGCCTTGCGCGTCACTGCGCCGCGTAGCGCTTTGTCCACGCGCGTTCCAGCTCCATCATCCAGCTCGCGTGCGGCTCGTCGATCACCGGGCCGAGATCTTCCGGCTGGAGGGTCGCAATGCCGAGGTCGAGCGCCTCGAAGCGGGCGCGGTCGTCGCTCTCGAGCCTGTCGAGCGCAAGCACGGTGGGATCGCCCCAGATGTCCGGGTCCTGCTTGCGCGCCTGTGCCTCCGGCGAGATCAGGAAATTGGCGAGCACCAGCGCGCCGGCCTTGGCGGAGGCGTTGAAGGGGATGGCGACGAAATGGGCGTTGCCGATGGTGCCGCCGTCGAGCACGAAGGTGCGCACCGTGTCGGGCAATTCGCCCGAGGCAATCGCCGCCGAGGCGCCGGAGGGATTGAAGGTGAAGGCGATGTCGACCTCGCCATCGGCAAGCAGCTGGCGCATCGCCGGCTGGTTCTGCGGAAAGGCGCGGCCCTGGCGCCACATGTTCGGGTGCAGCGCGTCGAGATAGGCAAAGAGCGGCGCGACATCCGCCTCGAAGGTCGCCGGATCGACCGGACGGGTCAGCTTGTCGGGATCGGCGATGGTGGTCGCGAGCACCTGCTTCAGGAAGGTCGAGCCGTGAAAGTTCGGCGGCTGGGGATAGGTGAAGCGGCCCGGGTTTTCGGCGAGATAGGCGGAAAGCGCGTCGAGCGTCGTCGGCGGGTCGGCGAGCATCGCCGTGTCATGCATGAAGACGAGCTTGGCCATGCCCCAAGGGCTTTCCAGGCCCTCGGTCGGCTCGGTGAAATCGGTCAGCACGGCGGGCTTGTTCTCGACGTCGACCAGCGGCCAGTTCGGCAGTTTCGTTGCCCAGCCGGGGCTCATCAGCAGGCCGGCCTGCTTCAGGGAGGCGAAATTCTCGCCGTTGATCCAGACGAGATCGACCGCGCCGCCCGTCTCCTTGCCGGCGGCCTTTTCCGCGACGATGCGGCTGACCACATTGGCCGTGTCGCTGACCTTGACCTGTTCCACGCTGACGCCGTGGCGCTCTTTCAGCGTGTCGCCGGCCCAGCCGATGAAGGCGTTGATGCGCGGCTCGCCACCCCAGGCGTGGAAATAGACCGTCTGTCCGCGCGCAGCTTCCAGCACGGCGTTCCAGTTCGCCGGATCGGGCGTTTGCGCGCGGGCCGGGGCGGTTGCAACAAGCGCGAGCGTGGCGGCGGCGAACAGCGTGCGGAGAAACGGTCGGTTCGGCGGGCGGTGATGCATGGTTGGTCCTTCCTTTTTCCCGTTAGGTGCAAGAGCTTGCCGCAACGGTCAAGACACGGCTTCGTGACGGGCGCGTCAGACACGGCCGGGCCCGGCCGCGTCAGTCGAGCGCCAGCACATGCGTGTCCTTCACCTCCTCCATCACCGCATAGGTATGGGTCTCGCGCACGCCCGGCAGGTCGAGCACCGCATCGGCCAGAAGCTTGCGATAGGACGCCATGTCGGAGACGCGCGCCTTGACCAGATAGTCGAAGCCGCCGGCGACCATGTGGCATTCGAGCACCTGCGGCACGCGCTTCACCGCGTTTGCGAAGGCGTCGAACACCTCCGGCGTGGTGCGGTCGAGCTTCACCTGCAGGAAGATCAAGAGCCCCTGGCCGAGCTTCACCGGATCGAGTTCCGCGGAAAAGCGCAGGATATAGCCGTCCCGCACCAGCCGTTTCATCCGCTCCGCCGTCGCCGTGGGTGACAGGTTGACCCTCGCGGCAAGATCGGTTGTCGTGATGCGCCCGTCGCTTTGCAGCACGGCGAGGATGCGCCGATCCGTGCGATCAAGCGGCGTGATTTCCTCTGAATTTTCGTTTTTCACCGCAAATACCACCGTTTTTGACGATCAATTCGATCAGAATAACGGCGATATCCGCGATACACTAACGAAAATGAAGACAGGTCCGGCCGGCCGCGCCGTCGCGCGCGCCTGCCGCCGGACCCTCTTGGGATGCGTGAGGAGAACAGCATGAGCCAGTCCGCTAATCCAGCGCCCGTGGCATCGCCCGGCCCCGGGCTTTCGCCGTTTCGCGCCGCTTTCGCGCCCGCTGACGAAAAGGTGGTGCGCGCGCTCGTCGGCCAGCTCGCGTTCGACAGCGGCGACGAGGCCCGCGTCGACGACATCGCCTCGGGCTACATCCAGACGATCCGCTCGGCCATCGGCGGGCTTGGCGGCGTGGAGGATTTCCTGCGCGAATACGGGCTGTCGACGCGCGAGGGACTGGCGCTGATGGTGCTGGCCGAGGCGCTGTTGCGCGTGCCGGATGCGAAGACCGCCGACAAGCTGATCGAGGACAAGCTCGCCGCCGCGCGTTTCGACGAGAGCGAACACGGGCCCTCCGACACCTGGCTTGTCTCCGCCTCCTCCTGGGCGCTGGGCGTCACCTCGCAGCTCATTCATCCGGGCGAGAAGCCGAACACCATCCTCGCCTCGCTGGTCAAGCGCATGGGCATGCCGGCGGTGCGGGCCGCCACCCGTCAGGCGATGCGCGTGCTCGGCCATCAGTTCGTGCTCGGCGAGACCATCAAGGCGGCGCTGTCGCGCGCGCGCTCGCAAGAGGCCAAGGGCTACCGCTATTCCTACGACATGCTGGGCGAGGGCGCGCGCACCGCCGAGGACGCCGGGCGCTATTTCCGCTCCTATGCCGATGCCATCGAGGCCATCGGTGCCGCCGCCGGCAAGAAGGACCTACCCGAGCGACCCGGCATTTCGGTGAAGCTCTCCGCCCTGCATCCGCGCTACGAGGCGGTCAAGGGCGCCCGCGCCCGCGACGAACTGGCGCCGCGCCTGCTGGAGCTGGCGGAGGCGGCGCGCAAGCACAATCTCAACCTCACCGTCGATGCGGAGGAAGCCGACCGGCTGGAGATCTCGCTCGATGTCTTTGCGGCCGTTGCCGCCGATCCCTCGCTTGCCGGCTGGGACGGTCTGGGCCTTGCCATCCAGGCCTATCAGAAACGCGCGCTCGAAACCGTCAACTGGGTGATCGACCTGGCGACCCGGCTCGATCGCAAGTTCATGGTGCGCCTGGTCAAGGGCGCCTATTGGGACACGGAGATCAAGCGCGCGCAGGAGCGCGGGCTGGACGACTTCCCGGTCTTCACCCGCAAGGCCGCGACGGATCTCTCCTATCTTGCCTGTGCCAAGGCGATGCTCGCCGCCCGTCCGCGGCTCTATCCGCAGTTCGCCACCCACAACGCGCTGTCGGTGGCCCAGATCATCACCATGGCCGGCAACGAGGGCGGCTTCGAGTTCCAGCGCCTGCACGGCATGGGCGAGAGCCTGTTCAAGGCCGTGACGGAACGCGACGGGCATCCCTGCCGGATCTATGCGCCGGTCGGCGGGCACCGCGACCTTCTGGCCTACCTGGTGCGTCGCCTGCTGGAAAACGGCGCGAACTCCTCCTTCGTCTCAGCGGTGGGCGATTCTGCCGTGCCGATCTCCAGGCTGCTCGCGCGTCCGCAGGATCTGCTGGCCGGCGGCACCAGGGCGCGCAACCCGAAGATCCCGCTGCCGAAGGATCTTTATGGCGAGAGCCGGGACAATTCGAAGGGGCTCGAGTTCGGCTATTCCGCCGACCGTATCGCGCTGACCGACGCGATGGCGGCAGCCTCCACGAAGATCGAGGATGCGCGTCCGCGCTATCCCGGCTCAAAGGCAGGCGGCGCGGCGCGCGACGTGGTGTCGCCCGTCGACGGGTCGGCCATCGGACGGGTGCAGGAAGCGCAGGCCGGCGATGTCGGCAGGCTCTTCGATGTCGCGCAGAAGGGCTTTGCCCACTGGTCGCGCACGCCGGTCGATGTGCGCGCCAAGGCGCTTGCGAAGGTCGGCGACCTGCTGGAGCGCGACAGCGCGAAGCTGATGGCGCTGATGGCGCGCGAGGCCGGCAAGACCCTGCCCGACGGGCTGGCGGAAGTGCGCGAGGCGGTCGATTTCTGCCGCTTCTATGCAGCGGAAGCGGAAAAGCTCTTCGGCGAGGGCGTGCTCATGCCCGGACCCACGGGCGAGGAAAACCGCTACCGCTTCCGCGGGCGCGGCGTCTTCGTCTGCATCTCGCCCTGGAACTTCCCGCTGGCGATCTTCCTCGGTCAGGTGACGGCGGCACTTCTTGCCGGCAACGCGGTGATCGCCAAGCCCGCCGACCAGACGCCGCTTGTCGCCCATGAGGCGGCGAAGCTTCTCTATGAGGCGGGCGTTCCGGAAGACGTGTTCCTGCTCGCACCCGGCGGGCGCGAACTGGGTGCTGCCATCGTCGCCGAGCCGCGCGTCGCCGGCGTTGCCTTCACCGGCTCGACCGAGACGGCCTGGGCGATCAACCGCGCACTTGCCGAAAAGCGCGGGCCGATTGTGCCGCTGATTGCCGAGACCGGCGGCATCAACGCCATGCTGGTCGATGCGACGGCGCTTCCCGAGCAGGTCTGCGACGACGTGATGATGTCGGCCTTCCGCTCCGCCGGCCAGCGCTGCTCGGCGCTGCGGCTCCTCTATCTGCAGGAGGATGTTGCCGACAAGCAGCTCGCCATGCTGAAGGGCGCGGCGGCGGAAATGTCGCTTGGCGATCCGGCGGATCCGGCGACCGACATCGGCCCGGTGATCGACGCGGACGCGCGCGACAAGCTGATGGCGCATGTCGAGGAGATGCGGGCGAAGCAGAAGGTGACCTTCGCCGGCAAGACGCCGACGGGCGCGCTGGGACGAGGCACCTGGGTCGCGCCGCATATCGTGGAGCTCGACAGGCCGGACGCGCTCACCAAGGAGACCTTCGGCCCGATCCTGCATGTGGTGCGCTACAAGGCCGCCGACCTGCCGAAGATGCTGGAAACGATCGCTGCGACCGGCTACGGGCTGACGCTCGGCGTTCACTCGCGCATCGACGCCACGGTGGCGCAGGTGGTCGACAGGCTGTCGGTCGGCAATGTCTACGTCAACCGCAACACCATCGGTGCGGTCGTCGGCACCCAGCCCTTCGGCGGCTCCGGCCTCTCCGGCACGGGGCCGAAGGCGGGTGGGCCGGGCTATCTGCCGCGCTTCGCGCTGGAACAGGTGGTCTCGATCAACACGGCCGCCGCAGGCGGCAACGCCAGCCTCATCGCCATGGCCGAGGAGGATTAGGGGGGCTTCTGTCTCCTCTCCGGTCGTCTCCAGCTCTCCTATCCCGGCTCCAGGGCCGGGATAAGGGAAGAGTGCGTGCGGCCGGACTGACGGGTCGGGGAAATTGCACCGAAGCACATCCTCATGGTTGTATTTCTGCCTCTTCTGCGTGTAGCTTGGCCGGGTTGATCGTTACGGTTCACGCAAGAGAGATGCATTTCATGAAAAGAGGTTTTCAAAGCGCGAGCGTCGCCGTTCTGGCCGTTGTTCTGGGCCTTGGTGGGCTTGTCGCATTCACCCCGAGCGCGGAGGCGTCGTCCTTCGAGCGGCTCAAGAAAAAGGGCTTCAAGGTCGGGACCTTTACCCGTGGCAAGTCCGGCTCTCGCGGATGGTATCTCACCAACGGAAGCGAGAGATATTTCTGCAGGTTCAAGGGCAGCACGGTCTACATCGGGAAGACCAAGATGGTCATCTACACGGGGCCGGGTCGCGAAATCAGCATGAACCGCAAGGCCTATGAGGAAAAGGCGGGCGGGCCCGACCCGAGCATTCCGATGATGCGGGACTTGAAAGCGGGTCGGCCGGAAGCGCGATTGGTTGGCGCCTGTGTGAAGCAGTAGCGCCGAGCGAATATCAAGGCACGCGCCGCGCAACACTGTGTCTTGTTGTCACTCGATGTGTCGGGTCCCTGGATCTGAGCCCGGCGCGGAGGCGGGCGGGGTCATGCCCTTGTCGCGTCCGGTGGATCGAGCGTCATACGTTTGGGCGCGGCGGGTCTTCGCCGCAGTTGCTGCATCGTATCTGCCGGCCAGGAGTGCCTGCCGCCCCGCCGGCCTCACCGGTCACAACTTTCGCCCTACCCACCGCCGTCATCAACTCATTGCGTTGAATTCGTCTCTCATGCGTGCATTGAGGATGACGACGATCTTTCGCATGACGGCTGTTAGAGCGACGAGCTTCTTCTTTCCGCTTTCGACAAGTC
>NZ_JAIVMF010000040.1 GCF_020176715.1 Stappia stellulata
AACAAGCTGCTCAAGCGTCACCATCTCGAGCGCTGTCTGATCCGGGCCGGGCTTCTTCAACATAAAAACAATGAATCAAAAACCCCCGGCCAAAGCCAGGGGTTTGTCAGCAGTCTGAAAAGGCCGGCGCACACCGGCGCCGGCCTTTTCACGCTGCAACAACGATCGACTTACTTGGAGAAGTCGATTGTCGGGAGGAGCCACGCGAAGTAGCTGTTCTCGGCCTGAAGGACCTCCATGAAGGTCAAGGCATCCGCATAGTCGATCTCGGTCAGGGTCGACTTGCCGAACTTGACGAAAGTGTCGCCGGCGGCGGCGGCCTTCACAGCTGCGGAGATCTTGTCGACGATCTCGTCAGGCGTGCCGGCCGGAGCCCACAGGCCGACGTTGGGCGGCAACGCCAGATCGACACCAGCTTCCTTGAGCGTGGGAAGATCGGGCGCAAGCGATGCCCGGGTTTCGCTGAGCTGTGCCAGGGCGACGAGCTTGCCCGCTTCCGCCTGCGGCAGGATCGCGGAGGCAAAACCGAGCACCAGATCGACATCGCCCGCAACGGTCGCGGCGATCGCCGGGGTCACACCGCCGAAGGGGATGTGGAACAGGTCGAGTTCGGCGGCACGCGCAATCGCCTCGGCGGCAATATGCGTGGCGCCACCGGTGCCGGCGCTGCCGTAGCTCACCTTGTCCGGATTGGCCTTGGCGTAGGCGATCATCTCTTCCATGGTCGTGAAGGGCGCCCCGACGCGGGCGGCGATCACATTCGGCCCGACCGCGACACGCGCCACCGGCTTCAGGTCGTCAAAGCCATAGGGGAGTTCGCGCTGGTGCGGCGCCACGGTCTGCACCGAGCTCACCGCGAAGAGCAGCGTGTAGCCATCGGGATCGGAATTGGCGACATAGGCGCCGCCAACCGTACCGCCGGCACCCGGGCGGGTTTCCACCACGACGGGTGTGCCGAGTTCCTTCGACAACCCTTCCGAAAGCGTTCGGGCCAGGGTGTCCGTGGAGCCGGGCGAATAGGGCACCACGATGGTCACCGGGCGCGACGGAAACTCGTCCGCCTGGGCCATCGTCGCTCCAAGCGCGAGTGCTGCGCCGGCCAAAAGGCCTGTGAGTTTACGTATCATGTCATCCTCCGTGTTGGACATGGGTATGGGTATGGGAAAGCGTATCGGGCCGGGACAGCGGCGCCTGCAGCGCCTCCTGCCCTGCGGTTCGGCCCGCGATATAGCCAAGACCGAGCGCCGACAGGAGACCGTTTCCGGACGTGTAGCCGTCGGACCCGCTGCGCCCGCTGATGCCGACGGCGGCGCCGCCACCGGCGAACAGTCCCTCAATGGCCGATCCATCGTCGCGCAGGACCCGCGCCTGGCTGTCGATCATCAGACCGCCCTGGGTATGAAACAACGCCGGCTCGATCCGGGTCGCGCAATAGGGCGGGACCAGCGGGCCAAGCCCCCAGTCGCGGCGCGCGAAGACATCCTCGCCGCCCTCCGCCGCCTGGCGGGCTCCGGCAACCGTCTCCACAAGCGCTGAAGCGCTAAGATCAAGGCGCGCGGCCAGATCCTCCAGCGTCTCGGCGACGATCATGACGCCGGGCTGGCAGACCTCGGCGAATGTTGGCTGACCGGCACGCACGTCGCCGGCGATGCGCGTGTCATAGATCATGTGGAAAGGCCCTTCAGCGGCCAGTTCCCGTGCGGCGAAGGCCGAATAGCCGATCGTTTCATCCGCGATACGACGTCCGTCGCGGTCGACAATGACGGCACCGCGTTCGACAACCGTCCATGTGACCAGGGCGCCGTTGCGCGTCGCAAGCGCCGCATGCCCCTGAAACGCCGCCGTGTTGCCGGTCGCGGCGCGCAGGTCCTGCCCCCAGCCGAGCGCCTCGCCCTCGCTGCCCCGAGCCCCGGCGTATTGCGCCGCCACGGCGAGAGGGCACAATTTGGCCAGCAACGAACGGTTCGCGCCAAAGCCGTTTGACGCAAGAATCACGGTTTTCGCGCCGATGCGGGTGGATTCGCCACGCCGGTCACGGGTTTGCGCGCCGATGACGCGGTCGCCCGACGTCAGAAGGCGGATGGCAGGCTGTCCGCAAGCAACCGGAATGCCCCGCTCTTCGATCGTGCGTTCCAGGTCGCGGATCAAATCCGAGCCATCCCGTGAGGGCGGCGCATGCAGGCGTGCAACGGAATGTCCGACGTGCCGATAGGTCTCAACCAGTTCCAGCGTCACCCCGGCGGAATCGACAAGCCATTCAACGAGTTCCGCCGACCGCTCGGCGAGGACGGCCTCGACATGAGGTGCGTCATGAGGTCCGGAGACGCGCGCCAGATCGGCACGGAACCGGTTGGCATCGTCCACGATGCCCGCTGCGGCCTGAAACCGCGTGCCGGCTCCCGGTATGGATCCGCTGGACAGGCTGGTGTTGCCGCCCGGACGGTCGAGCTTCTCGACGATGGCGGTTTCCGCCCCCGCATCCTGCGCGGCGATCGCAGCCGCCAGACCGCACCCTCCCGCACCGATGACGAGAACGTCTACCTCGATATCGAACTCGACGCTCATGAACATCCCCCGGCAGAGCGTGCCTCACGCGCAGGGTCATGACAGACACTGCCCCACACTCATCATTGCGAACGCATCCCGTTCAAAGTGTCAACACTATCTCCGAGACTCGGTCGAAGTGTCAACCGTTTTGCTAAAAACCCGACAGCATTCTCTCCCGGCGGGCTCCTAAAAAGAGATGTGGCTAACTGACAACACAGGAAACTGCTGTTTTTCGGCTGCGTACAAAAACCTGACGCTCACACAAGCGGCATATTTCCTTAGCGCGAACATATAGTGTTGACAGTTTAGCCCAAAAAAGGAGTATGTGGGCGGACGCGAGGGACGGGACGGGCAAACACCCGGCAATCGGAAGCGGAATGAACGATCAAACAGCCAATGGCGGCGGCGAGCAGGCAACGGCCCTCGTTACGGGCGCGGCTTCGGGAATTGGCCAGGCGGTCGCGCGGCAGCTAAAATCGCAAGGCTGGCGCGTCACGGGGATCGATCGCGCTCCGCTCGGGAAATCGGACGCAGGCGGCACGGACCACATCATCGCCGATCTCGCGGATCCAGATGACTGCGCCGAGGTCTGCCGAACGATCCGGGGACGGCGCTGGACGGCGCTGGTTCATGCCGCCGGCGTGATGCGCAGCGACGCCCATGCGGACACATGGCGCAGCGGTGGCGCGGAACTCTGGGCGGTCCATGTCGCGGCCGCCGCCCGCCTGGTCGACGCCATTGCCGACACCATGCCGGACCGGCGCGGGCGGATCGTCCTGGTTTCAAGCAGGGCGGCACGGGGACGCGCCGGCCGAATGCTCTATGCCGCGTCGAAGGCCGCCATGGACGGCCTGGCCCTTTCGCTGGCGCAGGACTTGATCGCGCGGGGCATCACCGTGAATGTCGTGGCGCCAGGCACGACCGACACGCCGATGCTGGCCGATCCCGAGCGCGGCGATGCGCCGGTCGCCCTGCCGCCGCTCGGGCGCCTCATCGATGTCAGGGAGATTGCCGCAACGGTCGGCTTTCTGCTCGGCGCCGATGCAGGGGCCATCACCGGCCAGACAGTGTATCAATGCGCCGGCGCCTCGCTGACAATGCCGGGCGCCGCGTTCGGAAAACGGGTTCACGCGAACCGGGAGGACGTATGAAAACGAAGTGGAACAGGCCCGAACTCCTTGCGGCCTCTGCCTTCATGGCAACCGGGTTCGGCGCCCTATGGATCGCGCGCGACTATCCGGTCGGAACGGTGACGCGGATGGGGCCCGGCTTCGTCCCGATCGCGATCAGCGTTCTCCTGATCCTGAGTGCCGCCGTGGTCGCCATGCAAAGCCGGAGCCTTCCGGCAAGTGCGACGCGCCCGCGGCTCAAGCCCTTCGTTTTCATCATTGGTGGCATCCTCGCCTGGGCGCTGCTGGTGGACCGTGTCGGCTTCGTTCCCTCCACCGTCATTCTCGTGCTGGCCTGCGCTTCCGTGGAGATCGGCTCCACATGGCGCGCGAGCCTGCTGCTCGCTGGCGGCCTGTGCGCCGCCGGCTATGCCATCTTCATCCGGGGTCTCGGCATCCCGCTTTCGCCCTTCGGAGGATAACCGCGATGGACCTTCTTTCCGGACTCGCACTCGGCGTCGAAATGGCGATCACCTGGGAGGGGCTGCTGTTTTGCCTGATCGGCGTCTCGATCGGCATGTTCATCGGCGTTCTTCCCGGCATCGGACCGCTTGCCGCCGTGGCAATGACCCTGCCGATCACCTATCACCTGCAGCCGATGAGCGCGCTGATCATGCTCGCCGGCATCTTCTACGGTGCGCAATACGGCGGCTCCACCGCCTCCATCCTGCTCAACCTTCCCGGCACCTCGACAACGGCGGTCACCGCACTCGACGGCTATCCGATGGCCAAGCAGGGCCGCGCCGGGGTCGCACTCTTCATCACCACGATCACCTCCTTCTTCGGCGGCTGCGTCGCCATCATCCTGCTGATGGGCTTCGCCCCGGCGCTCGGCAAGATGGCGCTGAGCTTCTCCTCGGCCGAATATTTCTCGATCATGCTGCTCGGCCTGGTGGCCGCCGCGACCATGGCGATCGGCAGTCCGATGAAAGGCATCGTCTCCGTGATCGCCGGGCTGCTGCTTGCGATGGTGGGGATGGACACCACCTCGGGCACCGTGCGCTATTCCTTCGGCATCCTGGAACTACAGGACGGGCTGAACCTCGTCGCCATGGCGATGGGCCTGTTCGGCGTCGCGGAAATCCTGAAGAACGCGGGACAGCCCGACCGGCCGACCGACAAGCTGCAAAAGGTGCGGCTGCGCGAGCTTTTGCCCACCCGCGACGACCTGCGCCAGACCTGGAAGCCGGCGATCCGCGGTGCCGGCATCGGCTCCTTCATCGGCATGCTGCCGGGCGCGGGGCCGACGCTGGCCGCCTTCCTCGCCTATGCAATGGAAAAGCGCGTGGCGCGCGACCCGTCCCGCTTCGGCAAGGGCGCGATCGAGGGCATTTCCGCCCCCGAAGCCGCGAACAATGCCTCGACCCAGGCCGCCTTCATCCCCACGCTTGCGCTCGGCATCCCGGGCGACGCCTCCATGGCCGTGCTGCTTGGCGCGATGATGATCCACGGCATCACGCCGCGCCCGGAATTCTTCACGGTGCACACGGACCTGTTCTGGGGCCTCGTCGTCAGTTTCTGGATCGGCAACCTGATGCTGCTGGTGCTGAACATTCCGCTGATCGGCGTCTGGGTGCGGATTCTCACGATCCCGCAAAGGCTGCTGTTCCCGGCGGTGATCTTCTTCATCTGCGTCGGTGTCTACAGCGTCAACAACAATCCGTTCGACGTCCTGACGGTCATCGTCTTCGGCGTGATCGGCTACCTGATGAACATGCTGAACTATCCGACGGCACCGCTGCTGATGGGCTTCATCCTGGGACCGATGATCGAACAGCACTTCCGCCGGGCGCTGCTGTTCTCGCGCGGCGACCTGTGGACCTTCGTCGACCGTCCGATCAGTGCAGCCTTTCTCGCCTGTTCGGCGGGCCTTGTTCTGCTGCTGGTGTTGCCGAGCCTGCGCCGGACGGCAAGCCGGTTGAAACGCGCGTTCTAGCAAAACACCGCGAAAGACGCGGGAACACCGAAAGGGCCGGCCCATGCGCCGGCCCTTTTTTCGGTCCCCACCACCCCCAGTGCAGTCCACCCTCCGTGCACTCCAGCCTCCGTGCAGTCCACGGGGTTACGCGTGTCAGGCGCCTTCAGCCGGACGGCGACACCGTGCGGCACAGGTCGTCGCGTTGCCACCCCGGCACAGACAAACGAAAACGGCGGCCCGAGGGCCGCCGCTGGTTCGTGCCAAACCGGTCAGGTCGCTCACACGGCGGTGCCGACCTTGAGCGGGGCATCGGCGGGATCCGTATCCACGCCGTCCAGGTCGTTGTAATAGGCTTCCATCGCCTTGACTTCCGGTTGACCCATCAGGCCCCAGATATCGTCGATGCCGACGAGAAGATCCGGGCGGTCGACGACCTCTCCGGTGGCAATGGATCCCTTGAGGATCGCGAGAGCGTTTTCCATCGCCATCAATGCGGCTGCCGGAAGCATGCGCGGCAGGGTCACGCGCTTGACGCCCAGCTCCGCCAGGCGGCGGACCGGAATGAGCGGCGTGGTCGGGCGGTTGCGGATGCCAAAGCCCATGTTCACCGAAACCGGGATGGGGACGGCGTCGACCAGCGCCTTGATCTGGTCCTCGCCGTGAATGGCGTCGGCAAAGATCAGATCCGCGCCGGCGCTTGCGTAGAGCCGCGCGCGGCGAATGGCGCCTTCCAGTCCCTCCACGGCGATCGCGTCGGTGCGCGCCAGAACAACGAAATCGTCATCGCGGCGGGCATCGCAGGCTGCCTCGATCTTGCGCGCCATCTCGCGCATGTCGATGACGTCCTTGCCGGTCATGTGCCCGCAGCGCTTGGGGCTGACCTGGTCCTCTATGTTGACGCCGGCAACACCGGCCTCCTCGAAGCGCTGGATCGTGTGATAGACGGTGACCGGATTGCCGTAGCCGGTGTCGGCGTCGGCCATCACCGGGATCGACACGCTGCGCGCGATCATCCGGCAGGCATCGACATTGTCCGTCAGCCCCATGATGCCGACGTCCGGAACGCCCATGCGGGAGTTTGCAAGACCGGCACCGGTGGTGCAGGCGGTCTTGAACCCCATCTTCTCGACCAACCGCACGCTGTAACCGTCGTATACGCCGGGTGAAACGAGGATATCCTCGCCTGCGAGCAGTTCCCGCAAGACCCTTGTCGGTTTTGCCTGTCGGGGATCGGTTTTCTTCATCCGGCATTCCTCTTTTCGGATTGGTCCGCGCCGTCCTCGTCCTTGGATTCCAGAAGGTCGTGAAGGGCGCTGGTGGCGCGCGCGATATGCGCGCGCATCAAGGATTCGGCCAGATCCGCATCACGCGCCTTCATGGCCCGCAGGATCTGCCAGTGTTCGGAAAAGGCATTCTGGCGCCGCCCCGGCACATCGCCGGACCGCGCGCGATAGAGCCGCAGCAGATAGTAGAGTTCGTCGCACAGCAGCGAGCGGATCCGGCTGTTGCCGCTTGCCTCGGCAATGCGCACATGCACATCGAGCACCGGACCATCCTTGTTCTCCAGCGCATCGGAAAAATCCGCCAGCAGACGGTCGAGGTCGCTGTCGGACATCGTCTGGGTTGCCAGCCGTACCGACATGCCCTCGACTGCTTCGCGCAACTGGAAAATCTCGATCATGTCCTCGACGGACAGATCCACCACACGGGCCTTGAGGTAAGGCTCCTTGACGACCAGGGCCCGGCCCTGCAATTGCTTGACCGCTTCGCGGACCGGGCCGCGAGAGACCTGAAACCGTTCGGCAAGGGCGGCCTCGTTCACGACGCCACCCAAGGGAATCTCGCCGCGGACCAGAAGATCGAATATCTTCTTGAAAACCTGGTCGACCAGCGTCCTCTGCTGCTTCTCCGCCAAGACACACCCCTTCTGTCGACACTTCGCCAAAACATATTGCAATTATGGCGACGCTAGCCCAATTTTCATTGGCATTCAAGCTTGTTTCAACAAAAGTGTTGACACTTTTTCGCCGTACCGATAAGTGCGAGGGAAAGGAGGACCCATGCAAAGCCAGAAGCGCATACCCTTCGCCACGCTCCCGGTCAGCGGCGCGGACGCTCACACCCTCATCGACCTGAAGGCGCTTACGCGCTCGCGGCAGCAGCCGTTGCCGAAGAGCCTCGCCGTCGTGCTGGAAAATCTTGCCCGCCAGGCGCTGACCGATCCCGACCTTGGGGACACGGTCGACCGGGTTGCGGCCTGGTCCGGGGGCGACGGGGATCTCGTCGTTCCGCTATCCGTCAGCCGTGTGCTGCTGCCCGATTCCAGCGGCTTGCCAGCGCTGATGGATCTCGCCGCGGCACGGGACGTGCTCGCGGCCGAGGGCAGCGATCCGGCCAAGGTTGAGCCCAGCGTTCCGGTGACGCTGGTCGTCGACCATTCCCTCATCGTCGATGTCGCAGGTCGGCCGGACGCCGAGGCACGCAACATCGAGAAGGAATACGAGCGCAACCACGAGCGCTACGCCTTCTTCAAATGGGCGCAACAGGCCTTCGACCGCCTCGACGTGGTCCCGCCCGGCGCCGGCATCATCCACCAGGTCCATCTGGAAAAGCTCGCCCGGGTCATCGACACCGTGGCCGTCCCGGGACACGGCCCCTTCGTCGCGCCTGAATTCGTGCTGGGCTGCGATTCCCATACGCCGATGGTCAATGGCCTGGGGCTTCTCGCCTGGGGCGTTGGCGGCATCGACGGCGAAGCCGCAGCGCTCGGGCAGAAATATGTCGTGCGCATCCCGCGGGTCGTCGGGGTCCGCCTCACCGGCACCCTGCCGGCCGGCGCGACCACAACCGACCTGGTCCTCACCGTGACGCAGCGCCTGCGGGAAGTGAATGTGGTTGGCGCCTTCGTCGAATTCTTTGGCCCCGGCGTCGCGGCCCTTGCCGTTCCCGACCGTGCGACGCTTGCAAACATGGCGCCGGAATATGGCGCCACCGTCGGTTTCTTTCCGATCGACGCACGCACGATTGAATATCTCGCCCAGTCGGGCCGCGACCCAGACCATGTGGCGCTGGTGGAGACCTACGCACGCGCCAGCGGCCTCTTCGCCGAACCCGGGGATGCGGATCCGGTGTTCTCGCAGGTCGTCGACATCGACCTGTCGTCGATCGTACCGAGTGTCGCCGGACCGAAACGGCCGCAGGACCGCGTGTCGCTCACCGACATGAAGTCCGCCTTCCGGGCGTGCCTCACCCGGTCGACGCAGGATGGCGGCTACGGCCTGACGAGCGCCCAGGAGGACGCGCACGCGTCCGTGCGCATCGACGGCCGGGACGTGACGCTCACCCATGGTGCCATCACCGTCGCGGCGATCACCTCCTGCACCAACACCTCCAATCCCTCGGTGATGATCGGCGCGGGTCTCCTGGCGCGCAATGCGCGCGCGCTCGGGCTGGAAACCCCGGCCTGGGTCAAGACCTCGCTCGCTCCCGGCTCGCGGCTGGTGCGCGACTATCTCACGGACGCCGAGCTGATGGCTCCGCTGGAAGACCTCGGCTTCCATATCGTCGGTTACGGCTGCACCACCTGTTCGGGGAAATCCGGTCCCGTTCGCCCGGAGATCGCCGACGCCGTGCTCGACAACGGCCTGGTCGCCGCCGCCGTTTTGTCCGGCAACCGCAACTTCGAGGGCCGGATCCACAAGACCTGCCGCGCGGCCTATCTGGCCTCGCCGCCGCTGGTCGTGGCCTTCGCGCTCGCCGGTCGCGTCGACATCGACTTCGAGACCGAACCGCTCGGCCAGTCCGCCGA
Source organism: Stappia stellulata (assembly GCF_020176715.1). Lineage (GTDB taxonomy): Bacteria > Pseudomonadota > Alphaproteobacteria > Rhizobiales > Stappiaceae > Stappia. The sequence continues at coordinate 9,443 of NZ_JAIVMF010000040.1, forward strand.
CGGCAAACCGGTCTATCTGCGCGACATCTGGCCGGACCGCGACGAAATCGACCGGCTGGTGCGCGACAGCCAGCGGCCCGACCGCTTCCGCGAGAGCTACAAGACGCTCTTCGATGGCTCAAAGCTGTGGCATGCACTGGACACCGCGAGCGGTGCGACGTTCCCCTGGGATCCGGCCTCGACCTACATCAAGCGTCCGCCCTTCTTCGACCTGACGCGCGGCCCGCTGCCGGATGTCATCGACGGCGCGCGGGTTCTGGTAAAGGCCGGTCATTCGCTGACCACCGATCACGTCACGCCGTCGGGCGAAATCCTTCCCGACAGCCAGGCCGGCCGATATCTCATCGACAGCGGCGTGGCGCCCAAGGATTTCAACGCCGTGACGCAACGGCGCGGCAATCACGAATTCATGGCCCGGATCACCTTCGCCAACCAGCGCATGAAGAACGATCTCGCCGGCGGCATCGAAGGCGGCTTCACCCGCCTGTCGCCGGAGGACGACCCGGTGACCGTCTATGATGCCGCCATGCGGTATCGCGAGACGGAGACCCCGGCCTTCGTGCTCGCCGGCAAGGACTATGGCATGGGGTCGAGCCGCGACTGGGCCGCCAAGGGGCCGAAACTGCTGGGAATCCAGCTGGTGCTGGCGGAATCCTTCGAGCGCATTCACCGCGCCAACCTGATCGGAATGGGAATCCTGCCCCTGGTGTTCGACGACGGCGCCTCGGCGGCGTCGCTCGGTCTGACCGGCTTCGAACGCTACAGGTTCAGCGGGATCCGCGATGCGCTGGCGCGAGGAACGCCGGTGCAGGTGCAGGCCGACGCCGGCGATGGCCGCCGGACGGAGTTTGCCGCGCGCATCGACATTTCCGGGCCGCAGGAGCGCCTCCAGCTGGAGCGCGGCGGTATCTTCGAAACACTGCTCGGCGAGCTCACCGCAGCGGACGGCGAAAACGGCATGCACGGCAGCGCCCCGCGCGGCTGACCCGGCGGCGCCCGCCGAGCGGCATCGCTGAACGGATGTTTTCACCCAGCTTGAAAGGGAAACACGGATGAACCTGGACGAGGCAAAGGAAATCGCGGTCGGCTACCTCGACGCGATGGAACGCCGGGATCTCGACGCGGCGCGTGCCTTCATCGGCGACGCCCCGCAAATCACCTTCCCGGGCAGCCGGCACTTCACCGACATCGAGCAAATCGTGCGCAACTCCGGTGGACGCTACAACGTCATCCGCAAGTCGATCGAGCGGCGCGATGCCTGGCCGGACGGCGACACGACCGTCGTGTTTATCTCCGGCACCCTGTTCGGCGAGTGGCCGGACGGCTCGGCCTTTGAGGGCATCCGCTTCATCGATCGCTTTGAAATCGCGAACCGGCGGATCGTTCGCCAGGAGGTCTGGAACGACAGCGGCGAGCGGCTCCTTGCCATGCAACGGGAGGCAGCGGAATGAAATTCGATCTTGCACTTTCCAACGGCGACATCGTCTTTCCGGGCGAGGGCGTGTCGCGCGGAAGCATCGGCATCGTTGACGGCCGCATTGCGGCGATCCTCGATCCGTCCGAACGGGTCGAGGCCGGCCGCGTGATCGATTGCACGAACCGCTGGATCCTGCCGGGCGTGATCGATCCGCATACCCACATCGGCTTCGGCGACAAGGAAAACGACTGGACGACGGAGACAGCGACGGCGGCGCTCGGCGGCGTCACCGGCCTGATGAGCTTCTGGCGCAGCGACGATCTCGACGCCTCGACCGCGCCCTGGATCGCGGAAGGCGAGGCGCGCTCCAGCGTCGACTTCGGGCTGCATTTCGGTGTCACCTCGACACGCCATGTCGATGAGCTTCAGGCGCTGTCGCGGCGCTACGGCATTTCCTCCATCAAAGTCTATCTGATGTACAAGGGCGCGACCGGCGCCGCGAAGGGCTTCACGGAGGTCGACGACGCCCTGCTGTTGCGCGCGCTGCAGGCGGGCTCGCGCGTGAAGAACGGCGTCGTCAGCGTCCATTGCGAGAACACCGAGGTGATCCCCGTCTTCCGCGAGCCGCTGAAGGCCGCAGGCCGCGATGACCTCCCGGCCTGGGACGAACAATCGCCGGGGTTCCTTGAGACCGAGAACGTCTTCCGCGTCGCCTTCTTCGGCGAAAAGACGGGTTGTCCGGTCAACATCGTCCACATGTCGGCGGTGGAAAGCCTCGATCTGGTGCGCCGTCTGCGCCATCCCGGCCGCCCGCCGATCCACGTCGAGACCTGCATCCACTATCTGTCGTTGACGAAGGACAGCGGCATTGGGTCGATCGGCAAGGTCAATCCGCCGCTGCGCAGCCAGTCGGATGTCGACGGCCTGTGGGAAGGCGTTCGCAACGGCGAGATCACCACCATCGGCTCCGACCATGTCGCCCGCAAGCGCGCCACCAAGGGGCCGGACATCTGGTCGGCCACCGCCGGATTCCCGGGCCTGGCGCAGATCGTGCCGGTGCTGGTGGAGGAAGGCTACCACAAGCGCGGCATCCCCATCGAAACCCTGGCGGCGACGACCTCGCGCAATGTCGCGGAGCTCTATTCCCTGCCGAACAAGGGCCGGATCCAGCCGGGCTATGATGCCGATTTCGCCATCGTCGACCCGGCCGGCTCGACCACGGTCGACCCGGCCGACTATCCCTCCCACTCCGACTATTCCCCCTTCGAGGGCATGACCTTCCGGGGGGCCGTCACCCATACGGTCCTGCGCGGCACACTCACCGTCGACGCCGGCAAGGCCGTCTCGCTGGACACGGCCCCCGGCCACTATCTCAAGCGCCTAAGCTGAAAGGACTTCAAGACATGAGCGAACGCATCTGGGACAAGTTCCTGACCGAAAAGGACAAGGAAATCTTCCAGCTCGCCGGCTACGGCAAGCGCGGGGGTTTCGGCACGCGGCCGGCCCTGTTCATCATCGACGTGCAGTATAATTTCTGTGGCGACGAGCCGGGCGAGGACCATCGCGAGGGCCTGAAGAAATACCGCACCCATTGCGGCGAGGCCGGCTGGAAGACCGTCCCGCACATCGAACGGCTCCTGAAGATCGCCCGCGAGAAGAACCTCCCGGTGTTCTACACCCAGTCGGAGCGTCGCGCCGACATGATCGACAGCGGCGTGCAGGTCGGCAAGAGCCATCGCGGCGCGGAAAAGACCAGCCAGGAAGGCAGCCACGCGACGCAGACCGTGGCTCCGCTCGCGCCGCAGCCGCAGGACATCCTGATCGGCAAGCGCAAGCCGTCGGCCTTCTTCGGCACGATGTTCATGAGCCACCTGAACTTCCTGGATGTCGACACGCTGATCCTGTGCGGCTGCACCTCTTCGGGCTGCCTGCGCGCGACCGCCGTCGACGGCTATTCGTTCAACTTCAAGGTCGTCATTCCCGAAGAAACGGCCTTCGACCGGTTCGAGGCGAGCCACGCCATGAGCCTGTTCGACCTGAACTGCAAATATGCCGACGTGATCCCGACCGACGAGGTGGCCGACTACATGTCCGCTCTTCCCGTGCGCAAGGGTCCGGGCGAGGCCTGACGCCGGCCGTCAAACGCCCCTGGCAAGACGACGAGCGGGCGCCTTCGCGGCGCCCCAGACTGCTGACAAACCCGTCGATTTCGGCGGGTTTGTTTTTTTGCAGTTTTGGTTCTGAGGTTTTGAGCGGTTTTGGTTCAGGGTTAGATTGGTCCAGCCACCTCAGGCTGGGGCTTG
>NZ_JAIVMF010000041.1 GCF_020176715.1 Stappia stellulata
CCGGTTCGGTGCCGCTTCCCAGCGAGCCGGCCCGCCCCGCCGGCCCGCAGGCGCCAACGCATCATGCCGTGCTTCCGGACGACGAGGCGGTGGCCGCCGCGCGCGATCTGGCCCGCGCGGCGCCAACCCTTGAGGCGCTGCGCGATGCGGTCGGCGCCTTCAACGGCTGCAATCTCAAGATGTCCGCCAAGTCGCTGGTGTTCGCGCAAGGCCGTCCGGGCAGCCGGGTGATGTTCATCGCCGAAGCGCCGGGACGCGACGAAGACCGCGCGGGCGTGCCCTTCGTCGGTCCGGGCGGGGCGCTTTTCGACCGCATGCTCGCCGCCATCGGCCTGTCGCGCGAGGCGGTCTGTCTCACCTATCTGGTGCCCTGGCGCCCGCCGGGAAACCGCAAGCCCAGTCCGCAGGAGGTCGAGATCTGCAAGCCGTTCGCGGTTCGCCAGATCGAGCTCGTGGCGCCTGAAATTCTTGTCTTTCTGGGAGAAAGAGCAGCCCAGGCGCTGACCGGCCAGGCGGATGGCATTCTCAAGCTGCGCGGCAAGTGGCTGGAGATGCCGCAGGCAGGCGTGCCGAAGGCAATCGCAACCTTCCACCCGGATCTCCTGCTGCGGCAGCCGGAGCAGAAACGCCACGCCTGGCGCGACCTGCTGGCGCTTCAGGCCGCCGTGCAGGCCACCGCGTCCGCCTGAGCCGCAAGGCAAGCCGCCGTCGCGCCAATGCGATTGCGCCTTTTTTCGGCGGTGCGAAAGCTTATATCCACCCGAAGGACGCGATCGCCGTCCGTGATTTTCAAGCCAAAGAAGGATTTCCGCGTGTTCGACCGTCTGCGCAAACATCTTCCCGGCAAATGGGGCAATGTCCCGGTGACCGTGCCCGTCGTGCGCCTGCAGGGTGCGATCGGCATGGCGTCCCCGCTGCGCCCCGGGCTGTCGCTGGCGAATGTCGCGCAGCAACTGGACAAGGCCTTTTCCGTCGACGGTCCGGCCGTGGCGCTGATCGTCAATTCGCCGGGCGGGTCGCCGGTCCAGTCGCGCCTGATCCATGCGCGGATCCGCGCGCTGGCTGAGGAAAAGAAGAAGGAGGTTCTGGTCTTCGTCGAGGATGTTGCGGCCTCCGGCGGTTATATGCTCGCGGTCGCCGGCGACGAGATCATTGCCGACCCGTCGTCCGTGGTCGGCTCCATCGGCGTCGTCTCGGCCGGCTTCGGCTTTCCCGAGGCGCTGGCCAAGCTCGGGATCGAGCGCCGGGTGCATACGGCCGGACCGAACAAGGCGATCCTGGACCCGTTCCGCCCGGAGCGCGAGGAAGACGTGCAGCACCTCAAGGCGCTGCAACTGGAGATCCACGAGGTCTTCATCGATCTGGTGAAGAGCCGGCGCGGCGAGGTCCTGAGCGACAACCCCGATCTTTTCACCGGCCTTTTCTGGACCGGCACCACGGCGCGGGATCTCGGGCTGGTCGACAGCCTCGGCGATTTGCGCTCCGTGCTGAGGGAGCGCTTCGGCGAGACGGTGAAGACCCCGCTGATCTCCGCGCCGCGATCGCTGTTCGGGCGCCGCCAGGCGTCCGGCGTCGAGGCCGGCGCCGTGGGCGGACTGACGCGGGGGTTGGCGGATGAAGCCTTGTCCGCGCTGGAAATTCGCGCGCTTTGGGCACGTTTCGGATTGTGATTGCGCGAAGCGGCGGCGACACTGCCTTGCAACAAGGACGTTGCGGGCCGGTTCGCAAGACGACGGGAGCGGTGGAATGGTGAATGTATTTGGCGCTGCGGCGCTCGCGGTCGGCGGATATGTGCTCTTCCGCGCGGTGCGGCGGGAAATGAGCCGGGTGGAAAACCGGGTGTCCAAGGCCGCGCGCAAGTCTGCCGAGGGCCAGCCGATGAAGACGCTGGAACGCGATCCGGAAACGGGGCGCTATAAGCCGAAGGACTGAGGGCGCACAAACGCCTTTGAAGGATCAGTGCTCGCTGTCGCACAGCGAGTGATCGGCGAGCGCGTGAATGACGTGGCAGTCGCCGACGGTGTCGGCATCGCAGGCCGACGTGATGCGCTCCAGCTCCGCCTCCAGCTTGCGCAGCCGCGCGATTCGGGCGCGCACCTCGCCAAGATGCGCGCCGGCGATGCGGTGGGCATCGACGCAGGGCATCTCCGGCGTCTCGCTCAGTTCCAGCAATTCGCGGATCGCCTCCAGCGGCAGCCCGAGATCGCGGGCATGGCGGATGAACGACAGCCGCTCGCGCGCGGCAGGCTCGTAGCGGCGCTGGTTCCCTTCAGAACGCACCGGCGGGGCGATCAGCCCCTGTTGTTCGTAATAGCGGATGGTGGGGACCTTGACGCCGGTGGCCTTGGCAAGAGCGCCGATGGACAGCATGACGTTTTCCTCTTGAACCTCTAGTCGCTAGAGCATTTAGGGTCTGCTCACACAATCGGCAAGGACCCGCAAGCGCGCGGTCCGGCAACGGGAAAATGAGGAAGACCGATCATGGGTGCGTGTTGCGGACACGATCACGGAACGTTCGAAGGCCTTTCGGACGACTACAAGCGTCGGCTCTGGGCCGTCATCGCGATCAACGCGGGGATGTTTGCGGTCGAGATGATCGCCGGTCAGATGGCGCAGTCCCAGGCGCTGAAGGCCGACGCGCTCGATTTCTTCGGCGATGCGCTGACCTATGGCATCTCGCTGGCCGTCATCGGCGCATCCTTGCAGGTGCGCTCGATTGCAGCCCTGGCAAAGGGCTTCAGCCTGCTCGCCATGGGGTTATGGGTGTTCGGCTCCACGCTCTACCAGCTCTTCGTGCTTGGCGTTCCGCAGGCCCAGGTGATGGGCGCGATCGGCTTTCTGGCGCTTGCCGCCAATCTCGCCAGTGTCGGCTTGCTGATGCGCTACAAGGACGGCGACGCCAATGTGCGCTCCGTCTGGCTGTGTTCGCGCAACGATGCGATCGGCAATATCGCCGTGATGCTGGCGGCGGCCGGCGTCTGGGCCAGCGACACCGGCTGGCCGGACCTTCTGGTTGCGGGCCTGATGGCCGGACTGTTCCTCTCCTCCGCCTTCCAGATCATCGTTCAGGCGTGGCGCGAGCGCCGCGCGGACACGGCGGCCTGCGCCGTAGCGCCGGAGGCTGCCTCCGGCGGGCATGCCCATGCCCACGATCACGCTCACGACCATCGGCATGAGCCGGTCTGAGCGACCGCTTGTGTCTCTGCAAGCGACGGCAGGCGCGGGCAACCGCGCCTGCCGCCTTGACGGCGCCGGGCGATGGTGGCACCTCTCGCGCCGGCCGGGCGCGAAGGCGCGCTCAGGTTCCGGCAGCGGCAAGGACGACAGATCATGACCAGCGAAGCAGTGCCCGCGCACATGCGCCCCGAAAACTCCTTTCAGGGGCTGATCCTGACGCTCCAGCGCTACTGGGCCGATCAGGGCTGCGTCGTTCTTCAGCCCTATGACATGGAAGTCGGCGCCGGCACCTTCCATCCCGCGACGACGCTGCGCTCGCTCGGCCCGCGCCCGTGGAAGGCCGCCTATGTGCAGCCTTCGCGCCGTCCGACCGACGGCCGTTACGGCGAGAACCCCAACAGGCTGCAGCACTACTACCAGTTCCAGGTGATCCTGAAGCCGTCGCCGGAGAACCTGCAGGAGCTTTATCTCAACTCGCTCTATGCGATCGGCCTCGATCCGGCGCTGCACGACATCCGCTTCGTCGAGGACGACTGGGAAAGCCCGACGCTGGGCGCCTGGGGCCTTGGCTGGGAGTGCTGGTGCGACGGCATGGAAGTCTCGCAGTTCACGTATTTTCAGCAGGTCGCGGGCTTCGAGTGTTCGCCCGTTTCCGGCGAACTGACCTACGGGCTGGAGCGGCTCGCCATGTACATCCAGGGCGTCGATAACGTCTACGACCTGAACTACAACGGCCGCGAGGGCGCGGAGAAGGTCACCTATGGCGACGTCTTCCTGCAGGCCGAGCAGGAGTATTCGCGCCACAACTTCGAACACGCCGACACCGAGACGCTGTTCCGCCACTTCAAGGACGCCGAGGACGAATGCCGCCGCCTGCTCGCCGCCGGCGCTGCCGCGCGCGATGCGGCCGGCGCGACGGTGCATCAGGTGGTGCTGCCAGCCTACGACCAGTGCATCAAGGCGAGCCACGCCTTCAACCTGCTCGACGCGCGCGGCGTCATCTCCGTGACCGAGCGCCAGAGCTACATCCTGCGCGTGCGCGAGCTGACCAAGGCCTGCGGCGGCGCCTTCCTCGAAACGGAAGCCGGCGGGGTCGGATATACCGGGTAGTTAAATCTGAGCTGTCCAGTGACAAGAACTGCCACGCGCACTAGTGTACGAATGTCAACGCGAATCAATAGACCTGATGTTTGGAGAGATCATGGACCCGGCAAAAGAGCTGCTAGAGGCGGCGGGTGGCGTTCGCTTCAAAACGATCCTGGCTGACCCGCCTTGGCAATTTCAAAATCGAACCGGAAAAGTGGCGCCGGAACATCGACGTTTGAATCGATACGGCACAATGACACTTGATGATATCATGAAACTTCCGGTAGCGGATATCGCTGCTGAAACAGCCCATCTCTATTTGTGGGTGCCGAATGCCCTGCTGCCGGAAGGTCTACAAGTTCTTCAGGCGTGGGGTTTCACTTACAAGTCTAATCTCATTTGGCATAAGGTCCGTAAAGACGGTGGATCGGATGGGCGCGGTGTCGGATTTTACTTCAGAAATGTTACAGAAATTATCTTATTTGGTGTGCGCGGCAAAAATGCCAGGACACTTTCGCCAGGGCGAAGTCAAGTTAATCTTCTTGCTACTAGAAAACGCGAACATAGCCGCAAACCGGATGAGCAATACGACATAATCGAGAGTTGCTCACCTGGTCCTTATTTGGAGCTATTTGCGCGTGGGACGCGTCCTGGCTGGGTTCTTTGGGGAAACCAGGCAGACGATGAATATCGTCCCACTTGGAGTACATATTCCAATCATTCTCGCGCATCTTTTAATATCGAGCCGGCAGAGTAGTCAGTTTTGTTCATCTTCTTGTTCCATTACTTCTTTGAGGACCGCATTAACATCATCTTCGAAAGTTACAATTTGATCAGGCAACCCAATAAGGATTAAGGGGCACGGGTTTCCTACGCCACGGTGTACTCGATCCTCTAATTTTCTCCAATGTGTTGTAGCTGCACCAAATTTGTCGGCAACAAAACCGTCGGCAAAGGCTTCAGAAAACGTAAGTGGATTAACATCTCGCTCGACGCGCTTCATAATTGCTTTTCTTTGGCGCTGAGTTGGCGAAACCCCATATTGTTCGAGATCGGCAAAGCTTACGACATTACGCTGTGCAAGAAAGCGCCGCACCAAACCCTTCATTTCGTCTTGTAGAGACGAGCCGCGCGTGATGATTATACCAATACTAATAGCCCCTTCTGCGTGAAGCCTTTTAAAATTCTCTAAGTCTCTATCAAAGAAAGGGTCTTTATTATTCCATTCGATTTCGAGAGCAATAACCTGTTCGCCATCAAATATTCGAACATGGTCCACTTCATGCGAAATAGATTCGCGAGGAATATCATTAATCTTTTTTTCGATTTTAAAATTTCCCTTATTCCATCCAAGTTCTGCAAGCCTGCGCCGGAGGCGTTGGGTTCCCTTGGCTTCCCCTCCACCAGAGCCAATGATTTCTTCAATCGGAATGGTGAGATTGAGTAACGTGCCTTTCAGCTCCTCCCATGCTTGAGGGAAGTCGAGCGCCAAAATAGCCTGCGCGTGTGAATGAAATTCGATCTGATAGCCCTTGGCTATCAGACCCTTCGTGTCCAGTATGTCATTATGTTTCATGCACGTCGTGATACACGATTCGTTTGGATTGCAGTATCAGCTAAGTGCTCTTCTGTACCATAGTCTTCATTACGAGCTACAGTCTGGGCCTAGCCGCGCTGCGGCTTCGAGTTTGAGGGATGTATTGTATGGGAACCTGGATCGTGCTCGGCGTGCTGGTCGCGCTCGGGCTTTATGTCGTCTACCTCTACAACACGCTGGTCCGGCAGCGGCAGATGGTGCGCGAGGGCTGGAGCGGCATCGACGTGCAGCTCAAGCGGCGCACCGACCTCATCCCCAATCTGATCGAGACGGTGAAGGGCTACGCGGCCCACGAGCGCGCAACGCTCGAGGAAGTCACCGAATTGCGCGCACGCGCAGCCAGCATGCCGCGCGACGACGTCGCCGGCCGCTCCCAGGCGGAATCGATGCTCTCCCAGGCGCTCGGCCGGCTGTTTGCCGTCGCCGAGGCCTATCCCGACCTCAAGGCCAACGACGGCTTCCGCGACCTCCACGCCTCGCTCGACAAGGTCGAGGAAACGATCCAGATGGCGCGGCGCTATTACAACGGCGCGGTGCGCGGCCTCAACGTGACGGTGGAGAGCTTTCCCGCGAACCTGATCGCCGGGAAGTTCGGGTTTGAGCAGGCCGAATATTTCGAGATCGAGGATCCGGCCGAGCGCGCCGTTCCGACCGTGTCCTTCTAGTCTGACCCTCGCTGCCGGGAGAATACGCGATGCCGTGTATCGTGAAACTGCGCGGGGCGGTCGCGGCGCTCTGCGTTGCGCTGGCGCTGCTGACGGTGTCGGCCGCTCCGGGGCTTGCAGTCGAGCGCATCCAGTCTTTCAACGCGACCATCGATATCGCCGGCGACGGCACGCTGACCGTCACCGAGACCATCCGCGTGCGCGCGGAAGGCAACCAGATCCGGCGGGGGATCTACCGCGACATTCCGCTTGCGATCGATACGCCCAACGGGCGCATTCTCGCCGGGTTCGAGCTTCTCTCTGTGACCCGCGACGGAGAGGCGGACGGCTACAGGGTCAATCGCGGTGGCGGCGGGGTCCGGGTCTACATCGGCAGGGAAGAGGTCTTCCTGACGCCGGGCGACTACACCTATAAGCTTGTCTACCAGACGACGCGCCAGATCCGCTTCTTCGAGGGCTATGACGAGCTGTTCTGGAACGTGACCGGCAACGAGTGGATCTTTCCGATCGACACCGCGAGCGCGCGCGTCGTGCTGCCCGACGGCGCGGTGGCCAGCGAGTGGACCGCCTACACCGGCTTCTTCGGCGAGCGCGGCAACGCTTTCACAGCCCGTGCGGAAGACGGCGGCAACAGCGTGGTGTTTTCCACCACCCGCTCGCTGACCATCGGCGAGGGCCTGAGCGTCGTCGTCGCCATGAACAAGGGGGTGATCGCACCGCCGACGCCGGAAGAGGAGTTCGGCTACTTCCTCAAGGACAACATGGCGACCATCCTGGGCGGCGGCGGCATCCTTCTGGTGCTGGCCTATTACATCGGCGCCTGGTGGCTTGTCGGGCGCGATCCGCCCCGGGGTGTTGTGTTTCCCCGTTTCGAGGCGCCCGACGGCGTGTCGCCGGCGCTCGCCGCCTATGTCCGCGACAAGGGGTTCGGCGACGGCGGCTGGAAGGCGCTTTCGGCCGCCTGCCTCAATCTCGCGGTCCACGGCCGGATGAAGATGGAGGATTTTTCCGACGATCTGACGCTGAGTCGGCCCGAGGAAGAGGTTGGTAATTTGCAGGGCCTGCCGAAGGGCGAGGCGGCGATTGCCCGCTGGTTCGACGCGCGCGGCGATGCGCTCACGCTCAGCAAGAAGAACGGCACTTCCGTCGTCTCGCTCGGCAAGAGCTTTCGCGGGGCCATCGAGGCGGAGAACCGCGGACGCTTCTTCAGGGAAAACCGGCTCTATCTCATTCCCGGGATCGCCTTGAGCGTCATTACGATCATCGCGCTTGTCGCTTACGGCAATCTGTCCCAGACGGAGATCGGCGCCCTGTTCCCGGCGATGATGGCGGGTTTCGTGATTTCCATCTTCAGCGTGCGCATCGCCAAGGGCATGAGCCGCGCGCGCGGGATCGTGGCGCGGGTGGGGCTGGCGATTGCGATCTTCACGCTGATCATGGCGCTCGGGATCGCGGGCTTTGCCGTTATCTCGATCAACGGCGAGATCCCCTATCCGGTGCTGATCGCGGCCGCGCTGTTTTCGGTGAATGCCCTGTTCTTCTTCCTCATCGGCGCGCCGACGGCGGTCGGGCGCACCCGTCTCGACGAGATCGAGGGGCTGAACATGTATCTGTCGGTCGCGGAAAAGGACCGCATGAACATGGCCGGCGCCCCGGACATGAGCCCGCGCCACTTCGAGACGCTGTTGCCCTATGCGGTGGCGCTCGGCGTCGAGGAGCCGTGGTCGCGGGCCTTCGAGGACTGGCTGACGACAGCGGCGGGAGCCGCGGCCGCGGCAAGCTATGCGCCGGGCTGGTACAGCGGAAGCCACTTCGATTCGCACCATATCTCCAGCACGCTGGGCAAGACGGTCGGCGCCATGTCGGGAAGCTTCTCCTCCTCCGTGCCCGTGCCCAAGTCGTCCTCCTCCGGCTTTTCCGGCGGCGGGTCGTCCGGCGGCGGCGGTGGCGGCGGCGGCGGTGGCGGCTGGTAGGCGCTAGGTGTGAAGTCTCAGGAGGTTGTTCACCCGGTTCGGGGTTAGGCTGCAATCGCCAAACTCCAGCCGAGGATCCCGAAGGATGAACAACCCGCACCAAGGTGCCCGCCTTACCGTCT
>NZ_JAIVMF010000042.1 GCF_020176715.1 Stappia stellulata
GCCTGGTCGTCGCGCCCGCCGGGCCCCTTGGCCAAGGCGCCGTCGCGCACACCGCCACGGTTGCCGGGCCGGCGGCCGGCCTTTTCGCCGCCGCGCGGACGGCGATCGCGCCGACCGGGACGCCAAACTTCGATCGTGACCACATCAGACGCATCCGCATCGGCGCCAGCAACTGCCTCGCCGCTAGCGTCCGGGGACACCGCATCCGGCGTTCCGGCGTCCGCCGTCGCAGCGTCGGACGCGGCACCGCCGGCGTCCGCTTCGTCGCTCGTTGCAGCTTCGCCAGCCGGAGCATCCGGGGCCGAAGCCTCGGCGGCCACGGGCTCGGCCGCAGCCGCGCCGTTGGATTCGCCTGTTTCGATCGCGGGTGCCCCTGCCTCCGGCTCAGCCGAAGACGACACGTCGGCCGCCTCGGACGCATCGGAGACACCAGCCGTCTCGACGGCCTCGGCGTCCGTCGCCGCACCGTCAGCCGGTGCGGCATCGGCCGCCGGAGCTTCGGACGCGGGCGTATCATCCGTGGCCGGGCGCTGGATCTCGCGGCTTTCGCTGCGGTAGCCGAGCGACTTGAGGATTGCGGAGAAATCTTCGCCGGCACAGCCGAGCAGCGAGGTCATCGCCACCGTCACGGTAAAGCCGCCGCCTTCGGGAACCGCGCCTTCCGGCGGCTCGACCGATGCATCGAGCGGCTTCCAGGCAAGCAGCGGGCGAATCAGGTCGGCGAGACGCTCCAGAATATCGACACGAACGGCGCGCGGGCCGCACACGCGGAAACCGACGACCTTGTAGAGGTCCTTGGAGAACGCCGGATCGACGACAACCGAGGTGCGCCCGGAGGCCGAAAGCTGCGGCAACTCGGACAGCCCCGGCATCTCCAGGTCGCCGTGCTTCAGGGCCCAGAGCTGGGCCATCAGCCGGCTCGGCGCCGGCTTCAACAGCGCCGGCACGAAAATATGATAGGCGCCGAAGCGCACGCCGAGACGGCGCAGGCCGGCGCGCATGGTCTGGTCGAGCTGGCGCACGTCCTCGGCGATGTCGGAGCGCTCGACGATGCCCTGCGCCTCGACGAGACGGAAGGCGACGCCGCGCGCAAGCCCCTCAAGCCCTTCGCCCGTCTCGAGATCGCGCAGCGGCTTGGCCAGCGTGTCGATATGCGTCTTGAGCCAGAGCGTGAGCCGGCCCTCGACCTTCTCGCGATCCGCCGTCTCAAGCGTGTCGTCGCACAGCACGATCAGACCGGGCGCGAGCACGGTTTCGCCGGCGATCAGCCGCCCGACCACCTCGCCCTGCCAGCGGATGAACCCGTCGGAGGTCAGGGTGAAATCCTCGTTCGCCGCGCGGGCGACCTTGTCGGCGCGCGCCGTCAGCTCGCTGGCGAGCGCCTTTTGCGCCGCGGCGCGCAGCGCCTTGCCGTCCGGCCCGTCGGCCGCGGCATCCGGCGCGAAGCGGAAGCCCTGGAGCTGGCCGACGTGCTGCCCCTCGACAAGCACATCTCCGACTGGTGTGATTTCCGCTTCAAGCATCGCGTTCTCTCTTAGACGTCGCATCAATACGCTGGTTCGTCGGTCGACAAAGCGCTGAGTCAGCCTGTCGTGCAAGGCGTCCGACAATCGGTCTTCTACGCCGCGCGTGACGCCTTGCCAATGGGCGGGATCCGACAACCAGTCGGCGCGGTTGGCGACAAAGGTCCATGTCCGGATGTGCGCCATGCGGTTGGACAGGGTGTCGATGTCGCCGTCGACCTTGTCGGCGAAGGCGACCTGACGCGCAAACCAGTCGTCCGGGACGACCCCGTCGCGGGTCAGATGGGCATAGATCCCGGCGATCAGGTCGGCATGATTGGCCGGCGCGATCTTCCGGTAGTCCGGCACCTGGCACACATCCCACAAGAGCCGGACACGCTCCGGCGAGGACGCCACCCGGCGGATCGCCTCGTCGCGCACGGCATGATCGAAGGCGGTTTCGTCGGCCGACGGCGGCGCGCGGGTCAGTCCCTGTTCGCGCGGCGGCACGTCGAGCGAGGCGCGCAAGGCCGTCACGGAGGAAAAGTCGAGCGCCCGGCTGCGCCACTGAAGCACCTTGAGCGCATCGAAGCGGTGGCTTTCCAGCGCCTCGACAAGCTCGTCGTCGAAGGGATCCACCCGCCCCGTGACCCCGAAGGTGCCGTCGCGGGTATGACGCCCGGCGCGGCCGCCGATCTGCCCCATCTCCGCCGGGGTCAGCATGCGGTACTGATAGCCGTCGAACTTGCGGATCCCGGCAAAGGCGATGTGGTCGACGTCGAGATTGAGGCCCATGCCGATCGCGTCGGTCGCGATCAGATGCTGCACGTCGCCGTTCTGGAACAGCGCGACCTGGGCGTTTCGCGTGCGCGGGCTGAGCGAGCCGAGCACGACGGCCGCACCGCCATGCTGGCGCCGGATCAGTTCGGCGATCGCATAGACTTCAGACGAGGAAAACGCCACGACGGCGGAGCGCGGCGGCAGCCGCGTGATCTTTTTCTGCCCCGAGTAGGCCAGCACCGACATGCGCGGCCGGGTCACCACATTGAGGCCCGGCAGCAACCGCTCCAGAAGCGCACGCGCCGTCGCAGAGCCCAGAAGCAACGTCTCCAGATGCCCGCGCATGTTGAGAATGCGGTCGGTGAACACGTGTCCGCGCTCGAGGTCGCCGGCCAGCTGCACCTCGTCGATGGCGACGAAATCGGTCTTCAGGTCGAGCGGCATCGCCTCGACGGTCGACACCCAGTAGCGCGCGTCGGTCGGGATCACCTTTTCCTCGCCGGTGACAAGCGCGACCTTGTCCTCGCCGACGCGGGCGACGATGCGTCCGTAGACCTCGCGCGCCAGCAGGCGCAAGGGCAGGCCGATGATGCCGCTTTCGCGCGCGATCATCCGCTCGATGGCGAGATGGGTCTTGCCAGTGTTCGTCGGCCCGAGAACCGCGGTCACGGTCCGGGCGCGGACACTCGCCGGAAGCTGGGAATTTGGGGAATGGAGCATGTGTTGCGACGACGCGGGTGCGGCCTCTTGGACGAGGGCAAAACTGGGCGGCGATAATCCGGCCGTCCCACCATCAGGCAGGGCGAAACCCTGATGTCTGGTACCACAGTCGACCGGCGCATGTCGCGCATTCTTTTGACGCCGCCCGGCACCCGGCCGGCGCCGAATCGCACGCCCGCCCCGGCGAAAACGGCACAAGCGGAACGAGTCTAGAACAAAGCCGGACCGAATCGGCCACCGGACATCGTTCCCGGTTTGTTTCCTACAACATCTGGTGGAAAACAAGCCACCGGCACCGAAATCGTGAGTCGGACCAGATATTTGGCCAGGGAGCGATTCCTTGAGCGCCGCCTCTCGGTGATCGTGCATTTCCTTTCGATATCGTAAACCGGAAACCTAAAATTCGAGCGGCCTCGTTAACCTTTCGACCGAACGGCGAACAAAGCCTGTCCGAATCGCTGATCAGCGCGTGTTCCGCTTTTGTTTTTACCGGATGTGGTAGGCGCCAGCCCCTCCGCGCCCAGATGCCGAAGCCGCATCCGGGCGGCCTCCCGGTCCGGGTAGTGCCGGATTAACCCCTTGGTCCCGTTTCGGGACGGCTCCTGGGTGCGGCGCAAAGACACCACCTTCCCTTGCGGTGCCCTGCCCTGTAAAACCCCACGTGAAAGCCATAGCAGGAGGGACAGATTTGGCCATTCGCAAGATCCTCGTCGCCAACAGATCCGAGATTGCCATCCGCGTGTTCCGCGCAGCCACCGAACTGGGCATGCGCACGGTTGCCGTCTACGCCGAACAGGACAAGCTCGCGCTGCACCGCTTCAAGGCGGACGAGGCTTACCAGATCGGACGCGGCCCGCACCTGGAGGCACCGCTCGGTCCGATCGAGGCCTATCTGTCCATCGAAGAGATCCTGCGCGTCGCCAAGGCCTGCGGCGCCGACGCGATCCACCCCGGCTACGGCTTTCTGTCGGAAAGCCCGGAGTTCGCTGACGCCTGCGCCGACGCCGGGATCGTCTTCATCGGCCCGCGTCCGGAGACCATGCGCCGGCTGGGCAACAAGGTTTCGGCGCGCAACCTCGCCGTCGAGGCCGGGGTGCCGGTGATGCCGGCGACCGACCCGCTGCCCGACGACATGGACCAGGTGCGCAAACTTGCCGCGGAAATCGGCTACCCGGTGATGCTCAAGGCCTCCTGGGGCGGCGGCGGGCGCGGCATGCGCGTGATCGGCGACGAGGAAACCCTGCTGCGCGACGTGGAGGCCGCCAAGCGCGAGGCCAAGGCCGCCTTCGGCAAGGACGAGATCTATCTGGAAAAGCTCGTCGAGCGCGCCCGCCACATCGAGGTGCAGATCCTGGGCGACAGCCACGGCAACCTGCTGCACCTGTTCGAGCGCGACTGCTCGATCCAGCGCCGGCATCAGAAGGTGGTGGAACGCGCGCCCGCGCCCTATCTCACGCCCGAGCAGCGCGAGGAAGTCAGCACCTACGGACTGAAGATCGGCAAGGCGACCGACTATCGCGGTGCCGGAACGGTCGAATTCCTGATGGATGCCGACACGGGGCAATTCTACTTCATCGAGGTCAATCCGCGCATCCAGGTGGAACACACGGTCACCGAGGAGGTCACCGGCGTCGACCTGGTCAAGGCGCAGATCCGCATCGCCGCAGGCGCGATGATCGGCGATCCGGGCTCCGGCATCCCGACGCAGGACGCGATCAAGCTCAACGGCCATGCGCTGCAATGCCGGATCACCACGGAGGATCCGGAGCAGAATTTCATTCCCGACTATGGCCGCATCACCGCCTATCGCGGCGCGACCGGCTTCGGCATCCGCCTTGATGGCGGCACCGCCTATTCCGGCGCGGTGATCACCCGCTTCTATGATCCGCTCCTGGAAAAGGTCACCGCCTGGGCGCCAACGGCCGAGGAGGCCGCCCAGCGCATGGACCGCGCCTTGCGCGAATTCCGCATCCGCGGTGTCGCGACCAATCTGGTGTTCCTGGAAAACGTCATCGACCACCCGGACTTCCGGGCCAACAATTACACCACCCGCTTCATCGACGAGACGCCGGCGCTGTTCGAGCAGGTGACCCGGCGCGACCGGGCGACGAAGCTCCTGACCTATATCGCGGATGTCACCGTCAACGGCCATCCCGAGACCAAGAACCGGCCGCGCCCGCCGGCCGAGGCGGCCGCCCCGCAGGCGCCGGTGATCGACGCGCCGATCAAGAACGGCACGCGCCAGCTCCTGGACGAACTCGGTCCCGCCGGCTTCGCCGACTGGATGAAGGCGGAACGCCGCGCGCTCGTCACCGACACCACCATGCGCGACGGCCACCAGTCGCTGCTCGCCACCCGCATGCGCAGCCATGATATCGTCGCGGTTGCCGATGCC
The DNA here is from genome assembly GCF_020176715.1 of Stappia stellulata. GTDB lineage: Bacteria > Pseudomonadota > Alphaproteobacteria > Rhizobiales > Stappiaceae > Stappia. The sequence goes on from NZ_JAIVMF010000042.1 coordinate 5,398, forward strand.
TATGCCCGTGGCATGCCGCAGCTGTTTTCGCTGGAATGCTGGGGCGGGGCGACCTTCGACGTCGCCATGCGCTTCCTCACCGAGGACCCCTGGGAGCGGCTGCGGCTCGTTCGCGAGCGCGCGCCCAACATCCTGCTGCAGATGCTGCTGCGCGGTGCCAACGGCGTCGGCTACACCAATTATCCCGACAATGTGGTGCGCCATTTCGTCAAGCAGGCCGCGCGCGAGGGGGTCGACCTCTTCCGCGTTTTCGACTGCCTCAACTGGGTGGAGAACATGCGCGTCTCGCTCGATGCGGTGATCGAGGAGGACAAGCTCTGCGAGGGCGTGATCTGCTACACCGGCGATCTCAACGACAGCGCCCGGCCGAAATACGATCTCGCCTATTACATCCGCCTGGCGAAGGATCTGGAAAAGGCCGGCTGCCACATCCTCGGCGTCAAGGACATGGCCGGGCTGATGAAGCCGGCGGCGGCGAAACAGCTCTTCACCGCGCTCCGCCAAGAAGTCGGCCTGCCGATCCACTTCCACACCCATGACACGTCGGGCATTTCCGCCGCCAGCGTGCTCGCCGCCGTCGACGCCGGGGTCGATGCCTTCGACGCGGCGATGGACGCCTTCTCCGGCCTGACCTCGCAGCCGGCACTCGGCTCGCTGGTCGCGGCGCTGAAGGACACGCCGCGCGACACAGGACTCGACGCCGGCACGATCCGCGAGCTGTCGCTCTACTGGGAGGCGGTGCGCAACCAGTACAGCGCCTTCGAAAGCGACCTGAAAGCGCCCGCCTCGGAGGTCTATCTGCATGAAATGCCGGGCGGCCAGTTCACAAACCTGAAGGAACAGGCCCGCTCGCTCGGCCTGGAAAGCCGCTGGCACGAGGTCGCGCAGGCCTATCACGACGTCAACATGATGTTCGGCGACATCGTCAAGGTGACGCCGTCGTCCAAGGTCGTCGGCGACATGGCGCTGATGATGGTGGCCCAGGGGCTGAGCGTTGACGACGTTCTCTCGCCGGACAAGGACGTCGCCTTCCCCGAAAGCGTGGTGCAGATGATGCACGGCGACCTCGGACAGGCGCCGGGCGGCTGGCCGGAAGACATCCAGAAACGCGTGCTCAAGGGCGACGCGCCGATCACCGTACGCCCCGGCTCGCTGCTGGAGGACGACGACCTTGAGGCGCGTCGCGCCGAGATCGCCGAAAAGACCGGAACCGACATCGACGAGGCGGAGCTTGCCTCCTACCTGATGTATCCGAAGGTCTTCGCCGACTTCTCAGCGGCCAGGGAGATCTACGGTCCCGTCAGCGTGCTGCCGACCCCGGTCTACTTCTACGGCCTCCCGGCCGGCGAGGAGGTGATGGTCGACCTGGAGCCCGGCAAGACGCTGGTCGTGCGCTGTCAGGCCATCGGCGAAACGGATGAGAACGGCGACTGCAAGGTGTTCTTCGAGCTTAACGGCCAGCCGCGCATCATCAAGGTGCCCGACCGGGTCCATGGAGCCGCCGGCGCGGCGGCGCGACGCAAGGCCGAGCCCACCAACGCGGGCCATGTCGGCGCACCGATGCCCGGCGTGATTTCCACCGTCGCCGTCTCGACGGGGCAGAAGGTGACGGCTGGCGACGTGCTGGTCTCCATCGAGGCGATGAAGATGGAAACCGCGCTCCATGCCGACCGCGACGGCACCGTCGCGGAGGTTGTCGTGACCGCCGGACAGCAGGTCGATGCCAAGGACCTGCTGGTGGTCCTGGCCGACGTCGAAGACTGACACCGCGGCGAGGGGATGCATCCTGAATGAGCCTCGCCATCGCCAGCACCGATCTGCGCCGGACATTCCTGCACCTGCAGGGACTGTCCGGCGCACCCGGCCGCAAGATCGACACCGACGGCTGCCGGGCGCTTGTCCAAGACCTCGGCTTCGTCCAGGTCGACAGCATCAACACGGTGGCCCGCGCCCACCACCAGATCCTGTTCTCGCGCAACCAGACCTATCGGCCCGGCCAGTTGACGCGGCTGCTGGAGGTCCGCCGCGACCTGTTCGAGAACTGGACGCATGATGCCTCCTGCATTCCGGTGGAATTCTTTCCGCTGTGGCGCCACCGCTTCGCGCGCGAACGCGAGCGGATGAAGGCGCGCTGGACCAACTGGCACGGCCATGACTTCAAGGCGGAACTGGACAGGGTGCTCGCCCGCATCCGCGATCACGGGCCGGCGGGCACCCGCGACTTCGACCGGGACGGCCCGCGCAAGGAGCCCGGCTGGTGGAACTGGCATCCGGGAAAGGCGGCGCTCGAATATCTCTGGCGCACCGGCGAGATCGCCGTCACCCGTCGCGAGAATTTCGCCAAGATCTACGACCTTGCCGAGCGGGTCATCCCGCCGGGGCATTTCGAGCGCGAGATCCCGCATGACGCCTTCGTCGATACGGTCTGCGACGCGGCGGTCCAGCGGCTCGGCGTCGCCACCTCGGGCGAGATCGCGGCCTTCCTCGACCTGGTCACGCCCGCCGAGGCGGCCAACTGGTGTGCGACAAACGCGGGCGGGCGCCTTCGCGAGGTCACGGTGGAAAGTGCCGGCGGCCGCCGCGCCGCCTTCGCCCGCGCGGACATAGAAGCCTGCCTTCGGGACACGCCCGATCCGCCGAAACGCCTGCGCGTGCTCAGCCCCTTCGATCCCGTCCTGCGCGACCGCAAACGCGCCGAGCGGCTGTTCGACTTCCGCTACCGGATCGAGGTCTTCGTGCCCGCGCCGAAGCGGGTCTACGGCTATTACGTCTTTCCGCTGCTGGAGGGCGAGCGCATCGTCGGACGCATCGACATGGCCTGCAAGCGCGCAGACGGCACGCTTGCCGTCAAGGCGCTCTGGCCGGAAAGGGGCGTGCGCTTCGTGCGCGGCCGGCAGGACAGGCTGGAGGCGGAACTTCAGCGCATGGCGCGCTTCACCGGGATGGAGACGGTCGCGTTCGAAGACGGCTGGATGCGCGATCCCGCCGGCTGACGCGGCAGGCGATACCCTTGCGGGCGGCTAGCTGTGAAGTCTCAGGAGGTTGTTCACCCGGTTCGGGGTTAGGCTGCAATCGCCAAACTCCAGCCGAGGATCCCGAAGGATGAACAACCCGCACCAAGGTGCCCGCCTTACCGTCT
>NZ_JAIVMF010000043.1 GCF_020176715.1 Stappia stellulata
ACGACTTGTCGAAAGCGGAAAGAAGAAGCTCGTCGCTCTAACAGCCGTCATGCGAAAGATCGTCGTCATCCTCAATGCACGCATGAGAGACGAATTCAACGCAATGAGTTGATGACGGCTGAGAGCACTGGCAGCCGGTTTGCCCCGTTTTCCCGTTCCGGGTCCGGTCAAGCCTGTCAGCGGCGCTCCCAGGAGGCCCGCCCCACGCACCGCCGTCACCACGGCCCCCGAGCCGGGGCCCATTGGTTCCCTCAGCATGAGCGGGGCGCCGCAACGGCTGACCGCGCGCCGGCGCTTTCGTATGACGCTGCCCGCCTATTCGCGCGGCGGGCAGGCCGCGTCGCCGGCGCGACCCGCCGGAGCCCCGCCCAGCAGAACGTCCGCCGATCCGCCACCGCTGCAATCGGGCGCGGGTGCTGCAAGCCGGACCGCCGGTTGGCCTTCCACGAAGATCCCCGGAACGGTCTCGAACATGCCCGCCGGGCACCCCGCAACGTCCGAAAGCCGCAGCATCGGGCGGCCGTTGATGAAGACCGACGCGGCCCCGGTCTGCGCGCATCCGGGAAGCGACTGGGCGCTTGCGGATCCGTCCGGCAGGCTTGCGAGCGCGCAGGCCATGGCACTCGCGAGCATGAGGCGCCGGGCATGTGACGAGCGCGGGAGCGGGGAAACGTGAATCCGGGCGCCGGATCGCGCGGTTTTGCGTCGGATGATCATCGCGCTACTCTATTGCCTGCGCGTTCCCTGGCAAGGCCGCACGCCACGGACAATCGGCGAGGACGGAATGAGCGGACCCTATCTGATCTTCACGACGGTCATGACGCTGGCGCTGCTGCTGATGGTCGCCGCCTACATCCGTACGCTTCTCTTCATCCGCCGCCAGAAGCTGCTGGCAGACGCCAGCTTCAACCCGCTTGAGGGCGTGCGCCTGTGGAGGCGCCTTTTCACGCCCAACGGATATGGCGAGGCCGCCGAAACCTCCCGCCGGGGCGTTGCGCGTCTCTACCTGCTGGCGCTCGCGGCCTTCGTGATCGCGGTGGTGCTGTTCTTCGTCCTGCCATCAGTGCCGGGGTGAGTAGGATGGTTCGTGTGGGGCGGGGACAGGGCGGTCGTGTAGCTCTCAACTGTCATGCCTGCGAAGGCAGGCATCCAGTATCCGCAGGCGCTTGAAGGCACGCGACGTGTGTTGCCGTTCATGCCGGTCGGTCCCGACACCCGCCGCATGATCGCACCGCCCGGAGGATACCGGACCTCGGTCCACGACGCTGTCGAAGCCGGGATGATACCTGAGGGATGGCATTCATTGGTGGCCTGCTTCGCACTTTACACCGTCGTGCCGGCGTGGGGAGGTGCTGCTGGTCGAAGCTTTAGCACGAAGTACGCGCGCATCGCCCGTGCGGCCTGCCGGAGCACGCTCAGCAGTACGCTTTGTTTGACCGATCTTGCGATGAAGTGGCCCGGACTCCAACCTTCAATCAAGGATTGAACTTTCGGCTATTCACTGTGTAGCTTGGTTGTCTGAATTGCGGGCCAACGGGTTTGGAGCAAGAGATTGAGCGACCGGATGAACGGCATTTTCAAACCCATGACCGGCTTTGGCCAAAAAGGTATTGGGACACGATCCATGGCGCACAAGAGACTCTGGGTGGCCCTGTTTTTTGGGTTGATCGGTTTCCCTCCGGCGATTGCCAACGCCAATCCGTTCGAGATTGTAGGCTGCCGCATACAGCGGGAGGCGATCCTCGCAATGAAGCCCGAGACCCGCTCTCGTGCCGAGCTCGAGGCCGAGGTTGTCAGTATCCTGTCGCGCTCGGAAGTTAAAGGCGTGAAAATAACAGCATCATTTGACGGTTGTGTTTTGAAAAGACGAATTGATTACGGTCCGGAGGAATTAAAACGACGTGATGTGCGCCATACTATTGAAAGAAAAAATTTAAGAATGATCGATACCGATTATTGTTCGATAAAAATTCGAAACGATAAGACGGAAGTGAGTGATCGAACCGGAATGCCTTCCATATTTCTACGTCTCCGTAATGAATATATTGAAAGGATGAGGCGCATAAGGCGACTAAGTTATAAAATTACGATGGAGGAGATGGAAAAATATCCATATGATGTTTCAACCCGACTTAAAATGATTTCGAAGCGCCATGAATTAGAAATAGATGATAGAATTTATTATGATTTTGGGCGTGGATTTCTTAGTCGTGATTGGATTTGGAGTGAGGGACCCGAGGAAAGGGCAATTCTAACCGTGAAGCCTGAGAAATTTGATCGTATTATTCATCTCATCGATCAAATTGGGAAAAATTACTGCTCACCTGATGAGCAGGTTTCTGACGGCGTTATTTTGCAATAGTTTCAGAGCAGAATGGTCGAGAGTATTTTCAAGCAAGCCCTTGATGCACGTGAAGCTGACCGGCCCAGCTTCAACGTCGCGCTCATTGAGCGTAGCTTGGGAGAATGGACCGGTCGGAGACATAGCATCGATCGGGATATTTCGCCCCTTTGCGGCAGGCCGACATCGCCGCCTTATCTGCGGCCTTCTGGGTCGGGTGACCCCAGGTGGTGCCACAGCCCTGCATGCCGGTGCTTGTCGGCGCCCGACCTCGCGCAAACGCGGCGTATGGGCTATGCCTTTGAACGTGCTGCCTGAAAAACTGCAGTTTGTAGCTGCAGCTACAAGCCGTGAACGGATTGACGGCACCCGTCTCCCCGTTCTTCGGCGCGCAGCCTGCCAGAAGCCCGAGCGCAAGCATTGCGCAAGTGACCGTCGGCTTTTTGAAAATCATTGTAAATTCCTCAATGACTTGGACTAAAATCTGTGGGTTGGGCGGTTCATCCCCTTTGGGAGGGAATATGCGCAACGCGACGACCTACTTCGTCCGGTCGGAGACGTAGCACTTGTCGGGGTTCTTGGCATTCTTGCGGCATTTCTCCATGGCAACCCGGTCGGCGATTGCCTGCGTGCGCTGGTTGGAGGTCCAGCCGCAACCTCGCATTCCGGTGATCGAGAATGCACGACCTCGGGCGAAGGCTGCGTATTTCTTCTGCTGATGCTCTTTTCGGAACTCTTGAAGACGGAACGTGCAGCCATAGTAGTCCCGCTGGTTCAACGCGACGCCCGCGTTTGCGGAGGACATGGAGAGCATCGGTCCGTTGACGGTCGCGGGTCCCGAAACGGACAGCGCGACGAGGAAAAGCGCGCCGGCAGCGGCGGTCTTGAAAATGGCCATAATCTATCTCTCACAAGGATTTGTGCTGGAAAGGCGAGGGGTGGCGCAGTCGCGCCTGACGGGCGGCTGACCCGCCGTTGAAATGAATGTCAGGAAACTTCCGTCACGCTTCTCCCTCTGTCCGGTCCGGAAGCAACGCACCGCGTTGCCTCCCGATCTGTCACATCCCCGGCCGCCCGCTCTTCTTCGGCCGGCCCCTTCGCCGCTTTTCTTCCGCCGGATCCTCGTAGGACCCGGTGCCGATCTTGCCGCGCACGATCGGACGGGCGTCTTCCTCGGCCTGTTGCGCGGGATTGACCGGCTTTTTCGGCAGCGGACGGTTTGACAGCGGCACTTCCGTGCGGCCCACCGTCATTTCGTCGAGCGTATTCTTGCGCACTTTTGACGTGTCGGACAAGTTTGTTGCACCCGAGTGCGCCTTCGCCGCCCGGTCCTTCGCGGTTTCGCGTTTGGCGCCGCTGGCGCCGGCCTTGGTGCCGCCCTTGCCGAATTTCTTGTCGCCCCGGTAGCCGCCGGTCTTCTCGTCGACGTAGGACTGGCGCGACAGCGGATCGTCGGAGAGCGCCAGTTCGGTCTGCTGCAGCCGCTTGACCTCGTCGCGCAGCCGGGCGGCGGTCTCGAAGTCGAGATCGGCGGCGGCCTCGCGCATCTGCCGTTCCAGATCCTCGATATGGGCTTTCAGGTTGTGGCCGACGAGATTGCCCTCCTCGGCGAAGCCCGCCTCGACGGTGACATGGTCCTGTTCGTAGACCGATTGCAGGATGTCGCCAATGTTTCGGCGGACGCTCTCCGGCGTGATGCCGTGTTCGATGTTGTAGGCTTCCTGCTTCTCGCGGCGGCGGTTGGTCTCCGCGATGGCGCGTTCCATCGAGCCTGTCCTGCGGTCGGCATAGAGAATGACGCGGCCGTCGACATTGCGCGCCGCACGGCCGATGGTCTGGATCAGCGAGGTTTCGGAGCGCAGGAAGCCTTCCTTGTCGGCGTCGAGGATCGCCACCAGCGAGCACTCGGGAATGTCCAGCCCCTCGCGCAGCAGGTTGATGCCGACCAGCACGTCGAAGGCCCCGAGCCTGAGGTCGCGGATAATCTCGATGCGCTCCAGCGTGTCGATGTCGGAGTGCATGTAGCGCACGCGCACGCCGTTTTCGTGCAGATATTCGGTGAGATCCTCGGCCATGCGCTTGGTCAGCACGGTGACCAGCGTGCGCATGCCCCTGGCCGCCACCTCGCGCACTTCGCCGAGCAGGTCGTCGACCTGGGACGAGGCCGGGCGAATGTCGATCTGCGGATCGACCAGACCGGTCGGGCGGATCACCTGCTCGGCGAAGACGCCGCCGGCCTGTTCCATCTCCCAGGAGCCGGGCGTCGCCGAGACGCAGACCGTCTGCGGCCGCATCGCGTTCCATTCCTCGAAGCGCAGCGGGCGGTTGTCCATGCAGGACGGCAGGCGGAAGCCGTATTCCGCCAGCGTCGCCTTGCGGCGGAAGTCGCCCCGGTACATGCCGCCGATCTGCGGCACGGTGACATGGCTCTCGTCGGCGAAGACGATGGCGTTGTCGGGCAGATATTCGAACAGGGTGGGCGGCGGCTCGCCGGGCGCGCGGCCGGTGAGATAGCGCGAATAGTTCTCGATGCCGGCGCAGGAGCCGGTCGCCTCCATCATCTCCAGGTCGAACAGCGTGCGCTGCTCCAGCCGTTGCGCCTCCAGCAGCCGGCCGTGGGCGTTCAGCTCCTCCAGCCGCTGCTTCAGCTCCGCCTTGATCGATTTCGTCGCCTGGTTCAGCGTCGGCTTCGGCGTCACATAGTGCGAGTTGGCGTAGATCTTCACCGACTTCATGTCGGCGGACTTCTGGCCCGTCAGAGGGTCGAACTCGGTGATCTGCTCGATTTCGTCGCCGAACAGCGAAATGCGCCAGGCGCGGTCCTCATAGTGGGCGGGGAAGATTTCCACCGTGTCGCCGCGCACGCGAAACGTCCCGCGCTGGAAGGCGGCGTCGTTGCGCTTGTACTGCAGCGCCACCAGATCGGCGAGCAGTTGGCGCTGGTCGATGCGCTCGCCCACCGCGATGGCGAAGGTCATCGCCGTATAGGTTTCCACCGAGCCGATACCGTAGATGCAGGACACGGAGGCGACGATGATCACGTCGTCGCGCTCCAGCAGCGCGCGGGTGGCCGAGTGGCGCATCCGGTCGATCTGCTCGTTCACCGAGCTTTCCTTCTCGATGTAGGTGTCGGTGCGCGGCACATAGGCCTCGGGCTGGTAGTAGTCGTAATAGGAGACGAAATACTCCACCGCATTGTCGGGAAAGAACGACTTGAACTCGCCGTAGAGCTGGGCGGCCAGCGTCTTGTTCGGCGCCAGGATCAGCGCCGGGCGCTGGGTGCGGGCGATCACCTGGGCCATCGTGTAGGTCTTGCCGGAGCCGGTGACGCCGAGCAGCACCTGCGTGTCGTCATTGTTCTCCAGCCCCTCCACCAGATCGGCGATTGCGGTCGGCTGGTCGCCCTTCGGTTCATATTCCGAGACGAGCTTGATCGGCACGCCGCCTTCGGATTTCTCCGGGCGCGCCGGGCGGTGCGGCGCCCAGGCCTCGCCGTTCTTGTGCAGCGGATTGCCGCTTTCGATCAGCGCCGACAGCGCCTCCACGGTCGCCGTGTGCCCCGTGGTGCCGTCGGACATCACCGGCTTGGCGGCCTTGCCCTTGCCCTTGTTGCGCTTCTTGGTCTCCGCCACCTGCCTGGCGAGCAGCGCCTCCGCGTCCTCCAGGCTCATGTCGAGGCCGGCAACCGGGTTCAGCCCGCCGGCGGCGCGCTCGCGCGGATCGTTGGAGGCGCCCATCGAGGTGCCGCGCGCCGATCGCGCCGGCTTTTCCGCCTTCGCATCTTTTCCGCGCTTCGCCTTGGCGGGTTTCTTCGCGGGCGTCGCCGCCGTGTCGGCGTCAGGGGGCGGCGCGCCGTCATCCTCGGTGATCTGCCGCGCCCAGTCGGAAACGCCGCCGGTCAGCGGCGCGCCTTCGAAGGGCGCCTGCGCGGCTTCGCCGAAGCCGTCCGGCGCGGTCCGGTCGTCGTGGATCGATGCGTCGTCCGCGCGGGACGGCGCCTTGCGGGTGGGGGAGGGTCGCTTGGCCATGGCCGCAATATGGTCCGAAAGGCGGTCGACGGAAACCCCTCGGCACCGCGGTTGCGACGGCGCAGAGGCGCCCTGCTGACAGGACGGTGTCAGCAAGGCGCGTTTATGTCGGTTTCGTCACCCCCGGCCACCCGTCGGCGAGCCGGGAATACATGCGAGAAATCGCGAATTCCCTTACGGAATGTGGTATAATCGGAAGCAGAGGAGGGGCAAGAACCAAAACAACCCAGATCACGGGAGATGCCCCATGAAAACGCTGTTGTTTGCTCTGGTCGCGGGCGCGATGTCCTTCGGCCTTGTCGCCCCGCCGGCCACTGCGGAGTCCCCTGGGACCGGTATCCGGACCTTCGAGGGATGCGCGGCTTCCGGCGCCCTGACGTCCGGTCCTTCGAAAGCGGGTCTCGTTCTCGCCAGTCTCGACAGGCCGGCAACGACCGTGCGCGTACCCTATTCCGCACCTCTGGCGGGCGTGATCCCGGCAACCCCGGTCACGCCGGACGCGGCACCCATGCAGGTCGCCGGACGATGCGGCTCGTCGCAATATCGCTGCGATTCTCCGGGTTTCCTCTACTGCTGCGGCAATTCCACCGACGGCTTCTACTGCGCCGCCGACGTGAACGGCTGCACGCGGTAAGGGCGGAGCTGTGTGAATGGCCGGCACCCCCGGGTTGATGTTCAGACCGGTGACATAGGTGGCATGTGTTCATGGAGATGGTTGACACGTTTGGCATGAGTCCCGTTGAGGAGGCGGCCATGCCCTGGTCACAGGTGTCGATCATGGAACAGCGAGAAGAGTTTGTGCGCCTTGCGCGGCT
>NZ_JAIVMF010000045.1 GCF_020176715.1 Stappia stellulata
ACGGTAAGGCGGGCACCTTGGTGCGGGTTGTTCATCCTTCGGGATCCTCGGCTGGAGTTTGGCGATTGCAGCCTAACCCCGAACCGGGTGAACAACCTCCTGAGACTTCACATCTAGAGCGCCTGCACCAGCGCATCGGCGACAAGCCCGCCGAACAGGATCCATCCGTAGTGCGCGTTGGAGCGGAAGAGCTTCAGGCACTGGTCGGGGTCGTCGATGTCGAGCACCACGATCTGGCGCACCAGGTGCCCGAGGCTGAGGATCAGCCCGGCAAAGGCCGCCGGCCCGGCATCGGCGCCGATCATCGCCAGTCCGAACAAGACCGTCGCGCCGCCGTAGAGGCCGGTCAGCGCCAGTTTCGTCCAGTCGCCGAAGAGCCTTGCGGTGGACTTCACGCCGACGAGCGCGTCGTCCTCCTTGTCCTGATGGGCGTAGATCGTGTCGTAGCCGATGGTCCACAGGATGCCGCCGAGATAGAGCGCGACCGGAGGCCAGTCGAGGTCGCCGAAGGCCGCGGCCCAGCCCATCAGCGCGCCCCAGGAAAACGCCAGCCCAAGGAACAGCTGCGGCCAGTTGGTCACCCGCTTCATGAAGGGGTAGACCGCGACCACGGCGAGCGAGGCGATGCCGAGCAGGATGGCGAATGTGTTGAACTGGAGAAGAACGGCGAGGCCGACGAGGGCCTGCGCCACCAGAAACACCTTGGCCTGAAACGGGGTCACCTGGCCCGAGGGCAGCGGGCGCGAGCGGGTGCGCGCGACCTTGTCGTCGATGTCCTGGTCGACGAGGTCGTTGTAGGTGCAGCCCGCGCCGCGCATGGCGATGGCTCCGATCATGAAGAGCACGAGGTGCCAGGGGTTGGGGAAGGCCGCCCCGCCGGCAATCGCGGCAAGGGCCGCCGACCACCAGCACGGCCACAGCAGCAGCTGCCAGCCGATCGGCCGTTCCCAGCGCGCCAGCCGCGCGTAAGGCCGCAGCCAGTCGGGGGCATGCGTGTCGACCCAGTGGCCCTTGACCGCGTCGGCGACGCGTCCGGAGATCGTGTCTTCGCCCATCGTCTCACCCGTTTTGACGTTTGAGCGTGTGGTACCGGGTTTGGCGCGCGAAGAAAAGGCCGCGGCGCTCTTGTCTCGCGCCGGTCCGGGCGCTACGAGGCAGGCGATCCGGCGCCACGCGCGCCGGGACGACGCAACAAGACAGGACGCGGCCATGAACATTCTCTTGATCGGATCGGGCGGACGCGAGCATGCGCTGGCATGGGCGATCGCCAGGTCGCCGCGCACCACCCGTCTCTTCGCCGCGCCTGGAAACGCCGGCATCGCCGAGGAGGCCGAGTGCATCGCGCTCGACACCGCTGACGCCGCCGCCGTGATCGCCTTCTGCAGGGCCGAGGACATCGGCCTCGTCGTCGTCGGCCCCGAGGCGCCGCTGGTCGACGGTCTCGTCGATGCGCTGTCTGAGGCCGGCATTCGCGCCTTCGGTCCGAACCGGGCGCCGGCAGCGCTTGAGGGCTCCAAGGGCTTCACCAAGGATCTGTGCGCGCGCGCCGATATTCCGACCGCCGCCTATGGCCGCTTCACCGATGCGGCGTCCGCGCGCGCCTATGTGGAAAAGAACGGCGCGCCCATCGTCGTCAAGGCGGACGGGCTCGCCGCCGGCAAGGGTGTCACCGTCGCCGAGACGGTGGAAGAAGCGCTTGCCGCCGTCGACGCCTGTTTCGACGGGGCCTATGGCGCGGCCGGGGCCGAAGTCGTTGTCGAGGAGTGTCTCGTCGGCGAGGAGGCGAGCCTCTTTGTGCTGTGCGACGGCAGCACGGGCCTTGCGCTTGCAAGCGCGCAGGATCACAAGCGCGTCGGCAACAGTGACACCGGGCCCAACACCGGCGGCATGGGCGCCTATTCGCCCGCGCCCGTGATGGACGAGGCACTGACGGAGCGCGCCATGCGCGAGATCGTGCAGCCGACCCTCGACACGCTGCGTGCCGAGGGCATGCCCTTCACCGGCATTCTCTACGCCGGTCTGATGATCACCGCCGACGGACCGAAGCTGATCGAATACAACGTGCGCTTCGGCGACCCGGAATGCCAGGTGCTGATGATGCGGCTGCAGGACGACATCGTCGCGCTGATGGAAGCAGCCGTCGACGGCGCACTTGCCGGCGTCGACATCGCCTGGCGCGACGAGGTGGCGCTGACCGTGGTTCTGGCCGCCAGCGGCTATCCGGGGTCCTATGAGAAGGGCACCGAGATCAAGGGTCTCGACGCGCTCGCGGGCAGCGCCGACGTCAAGGTATTTCACGCCGGAACGAAACGCGACGGCGCACGCATTCTGGCGAACGGCGGGCGCGTGCTCAATGTCACCGCGCTGGGCAAGACGGTGGCCGAGGCAAAGGCGCGCGCCTATGAGGCGGTCGCGCGCATCGACTGGCCGGACGGGTTCTGCCGCAGCGACATCGGCTGGCGGGCGGTCGAACGCGAAGAGGGTTGAGCGCGAGCCGCTCCGCCCTTGATGGCTCGCGCCAAAGCGGCCATGCTCACCGCCAAACGGGCGCCATCCTGACGGCGTGCGTGCAAGGCGGAGGCAAGCGTGGGCGGCGAGATAGCGGATCTTTTTCCCGGATTTGAGGCAAGGCACGTGACCGGGGACGGCGCGGAGATCTTCTGCCGCATCAAGGGCAACGGCCCGCCGCTCCTGCTGCTGCACGGCTATCCGCAGACCCACGCCATGTGGCATCCGGTGGCCGACGCGCTTGCTCGCGATTTCACCGTGGTGGTGGCGGATCTGCGCGGTTACGGCGCCTCCGACGCGCCCGAAGGCGATCCGGCCCACGCGCGCTATTCCAAGCGCGCGATGGCCCGCGACATGGTCGCCGTGATGGCGGCGCTGGGACACGCGCGCTTCGCCGTCGCCGGGCATGACCGGGGCGGGCGCGTCGCCTATCGCATGGCGCTCGATCACCCCGACCGGCTCACAGCGCTTTGCGTGCTCGATATCCTGCCGACCTACGAGTACTGGAAGGCGATGGACTGGCGCTATGCCATGGCGATCTACCACTGGCTGTTCCTCGCCCAGCCCCATCCGCTGCCGGAACGGCTGATCGCCGGCGATCCCGGCTTCTATCTCGACTACACGCTGGCGAGCTGGACGGCGGCGAAGGATCTCTCCGCCTTCGATGCCCGCGCGCTTGCAGCCTATCGCGCGTCGTTTTCGCAAGCGGCCCGCCAGCATGCGGCCTGCGAGGACTACCGCGCCGGCGCCACCATCGACATGGAGCACGACAGCGCCGACCGCGCGGCCGGTCGCCGGATCGCGACGCCGACGCTGGTGCTCTACGGCAATGCCGGGATTGCGGGAAAGGCCTCGACCCCGCTCGACACCTGGAAAACCTGGACGGAGGATCTCACCGGCGAGGGCATCGACGGCGGGCATTTCGTCGTGGAGGAAAACCCGCAAGCCACCCTTGCCGCGCTGACGCGCTTTTTGAAAGCCCGCACGGGGCCGGCAGCGTGAGCGGCAGTTTCGATCGGCAGGACGCCTTTTCCGGCACCAAGGCGGTGCCGGACGCGCTCGCCATCGATGCGGGGCGGCTCGCCGGCTGGCTGGCGGATCATGTGCCGGGCTTTGCCGGCCCCCTGCAGGTCCGCCAGTTCAAGGGCGGGCAGTCGAATCCGACCTATCTGCTGGAAACGCCGGGCGGGTCCTTCGTGCTCAGGCGCAAGCCGCCGGGCACCCTCTTGCCGTCCGCCCATGCGGTCGACCGCGAGTACCGGGTGATGAAGGCACTGGGGGAGGTGGGCTTTCCCGTGCCGCGCGTCCTCGGGCATGAAACGGACGCCGGCGTAATCGGCACCGAGTTCTACGTGATGGAGAAGGTCGAGGGGCGGATCTTCTGGGACCCGGCGATGCCGGAGGCGGAGAAGGGAGAGCGCGCCGCCGTCTATGGCGCGATGAACGCGACGCTGGCACAGCTGCACAGCTACGATCCGCAGGCGCTTGGGCTTGGCGACTACGGCAAGCCGGAGGGCTATGTCGCGCGCCAGATCGCGCGCTGGTCGAAACAGTACCGCGCGTCCGAGACGGAAGAGATCGCCGAGATGGACCGTCTGATCGACTGGCTCCCGACCCGGCTGCCGCAAGCGCAGCCGGCGCGCGTGGTGCATGGCGACTTCCGCCTCGACAATCTGATCGTCGCACCTGAGACGCCCGACGTCGCCGCTGTGCTCGACTGGGAACTGTCGACGCTGGGCGATCCGGTCGCCGATTTTACCTACCACTGCATGCAATGGGTGATGCCGGAAGGCCCGGAGGGTGCTGGCATCGGCACGCTCGCGGGCCAGGACCTCGAGGCGCTGGGCCTGCCGGCGCTATCCGACTACATCGGATCTTACGAGCGGGCGACGGGGTTTCCGGTGGCGAAGGATCTCGATTTCTTTTTCGCCTACAACTTCTTCCGCATCGCCGCGATCCTGCAAGGGATTGCAGGGCGCGTGCGCGACGGCACGGCAACCAACGAGAACGCGGAGCAAATGGCGAAACAGATCCGCCCGCTCGCGGAAACGGCCTGGGGGTTTGCGGTCAAAGCGGGGGCGTGAGGGGAAGGCGAGGGCCGTGGGCCCTTTTCCGCTTGTGCGTTTGTAGACGTAGATTGGATCCAGGCTCAGGGGCCAGGATGACATTGGTACATGGGTCGGTGTCTGCGGTTTCTTGCTGCCTTTGGCGCTTGCGCGAAGGAAAGCTTGAGGATTACCCGACCCGCCGTTCTCTTCAGCCGTCACCCCGGACGCAGCGCGAGCTGCGATCCGGGGGCTATTGGCGCCCTCAGCGGCTTTGAAGTTCCGTTGCATATGATGCAACTTCGTACAACTCTTTGTTGATGGCCTATTTCGTTTACATCCTTGCGAGCCGAACTCGCGGAACTCTGTATGTTGGTGTCACAAACGATATTGCGCGTCGTGTATATGAGCACAAGGAAGGAGTAGGAGCCGAATTCACCAAGAGCCATGGAATCGATCGGCTAGTTTACTACGAGACATTCGATGGCGTTTCCGACGCAATAGCGCGTGAAAAGCAATTGAAGCGTTGGCGGCGCGCTTGGAAAATCAAAGCGATTGAAGATTTGAACCCGGATTGGAATGATTTGTATGTAACTTTGAATGGTTGAAGCGACCATCGATTTAGCCAGGAGGATCGATCACTGCTTCCATCAGCCGTCGCGGGAGACAGAGCGCCGGGGACCGCTCTGCATTCCTCGACTGCTCGCCCGTTTGTCGACGCGGACTGGATCCCGGCTCGGGGGCCGGGACGACGTCGGTGTGTGGGTCGCGGTCTATACCCTTCCTATCGACTGATCGTCCCGGATCTAGGGTCAGTGCTCAGGCGTGGCCTTGTTCTCAGCCGTCATCAACTCATTGCGTTGAATTCGTCTCTCATGCGTGCATTGAGGATGACGACGATCTTTCGCATGACGGCTGTTAGAGCGACGAGCTTCTTCTTTCCGCTTTCGACAA
>NZ_JAIVMF010000046.1 GCF_020176715.1 Stappia stellulata
GCAACGGGTGCTCCCTCATCGGCCTGACGCAGGATGAAGGCGATCTGCGCCTCCGAAAACTTTGACTTCTTCATGGAACTCTCCTTCTCCCGTCAACGGGATCATAATTGGAAAATTCCAGCTCAGAACGATCCGAAAATCGGGAAGCAGGTCACACCCGCTCCCTGACCAGCTTCACCGCCTCGAGCTTGAACTCTCGGCTGAACTTCCGTCTCTGCATTCCAACTCTCCAGTTTCAAAAACACCTTAACTCGGTGTCCTCAAAACCGGCAGTAACTCACAGCGCTCTCTCAATAACAAAATCGTCTATAACTAAGACGGAAACCTCATGGGTCGCAGCAAACAGCTTAACAACATCCCCTGGCGTCTCCACGATTGGTTTCCCTGAGCCATTCAAAGAAGTATTCAGCAAAATCCCGAAATCTGTCTTTCGCTTGAAAGCAACAAGCAAATCAAAAAAAATAGGATTGAAATCACGCTTGAAAATCTGAGCCCGGCATGTGCCATCGTCATGGACTACAGCTGGAATTTCGTGCTCAACTTCAGGTCGAACCTTGAACGATTTTGTCATATATGGAGAATTCTCCGCACCTTTGAAAAAGCGATCCTTGTCCTCGAAGAGGCAACTGGCCGCAAAAGGATTGAAGGTCTCGCGGCGTTTCAGATCATTTAACCGCTTTCCTATAAGCGGTGGGCGCGGACTTGCTAGTATACTTCGATTGCCGAGAGCTCTTGCCCCAAACTCACCGCGTCCCTGAAACCAAAAAACAACTTCACCGTCAAACAATCTTTCCGCTATAGTTTCATGCAATGATTTTCGATCTTCAAATTTCCGAATTCTCGCACGCACTCCGCTATCCCGGATTAGCGTTTGAATCTGATTTAGGTTTGACCGGTACTCTTTGCCAAGAAAAACTGGTTGACTTGCAATTTCCGGAGCACGCCCATAAATCCGCAGATGTCCAAGAATTGCATTGCCCACAGATTGACCATTGTCACCACTGCCTGGTGGCACAAATACATAGCAACCCAACTCATCCTCAAGCCGCCGTACAGCAGTGCAGTTAAGGGCAACACCACCGGAAAAGCAGACGGACGACAGGCCGGTAATCGCAAGCCAATTCTTAACAATTCTCGAAAGCGCAGTTTCGAGGTTCCATTGTACGATTTTTGCTACTTCAAGTCGGGCCGCATCATCTCTGTGATTTTCCCATGCTCGAACAAGATCATCCCTCCTAACGGAACGGAGAAAATTCCTTGCAGTTTCCGAGGGGTTATATGGGTCAAATGATGAAATCTTACTGATCGGAAGACCATCCGAAAATGAATAGAAGTCGGCGGCGTCAGGCTTCCCTGCAAGGCGCTCACCAGCCCCGGCAAGAGCCATAACTTTTCCGGCTTGCCGACCACTATTCCACCCTAGAAAATATGTGAAAGCCCTATACATTTCACCCAAGCCGCAAGACATCGGTTCGAGGAAGTGGCTTCCAAGGTCAGTGAGCTTCCCATGCCTTCCGGAATAAATTGATAACTGCTGCCTCTGGTGCATCCACCAGTTTCGGGTAGCAGGCGACTTTTCAACTACGTTTCCGCCGGCATCACAAACAACAACCAAAGCCTCAGAAAGGCCTGAACCATAGTATGCCAACGCAGCATGGGATTTGTGATGATCTACGTATTCATGCTCTTCGTGCCTTGAAGCCTCGAGTATCGGTTCACAACAAGATGAAAGAAACACTTTTTCAGTGTGCTTCGCCCCTAGCGTAACCATACCTGCAGCAAGAGCCGCATTGTATCCCCCGGACGCTTTTACCCCAGTATGTCTCTCTTCCGCGCTAGCATAAATCAGCTGGCCATCGGCTATGATTGCGGCCCCACCGTCACGTAGGGGTTTCCCAAAGGACGTCTCGCCTGTGTTTGCGCCAACGATGATCATTGTTTCTGCGTCACCAGATAGGACACCACGCCAACTATGCCCATGGCGAGTATAGCGGTCTGAAGGAAGCTGACTACAATATTTGCGAACTCTTTCGACACTCCTAGCAACCCAACCATGCCGTCAGCCAAATGTTCAGGGCCATTCAAACCCGTGCCAACTGCTAGTAAAACCATCGCCGCCAAACCAGCAGGCATAGACCATCCAAGCCACCCCAACTCAACTTCGTACTCAAGTACAAGCTTCTTTGAGATAAACCGGCGCCGATTATGCCCTGAAAGTTCCGGCAGCGAGAGGCCAAGAACTCCTCGTGAGCCATTGGTGCTTGGCCTCGTGGCTAACGGAAACTCTAGAAAATCATATCCCCCGATGGCACTTTGGTCGGATTCTTTCAAGAAGAAATTGTCGTCTAGGCTCAGGCGGTAACCGCGACTATGGTCCTCGTCAGGTGTTTTTGTCGTCACTGGAGCCATGATATCGTGTCCAACGTTGATTAGCTCATGCGGATAACACTCAAATACCTTCAACTCATAGCTCATCCTTGAACGCAACTTTAGTCGACCGTCTCCCGTATTGGGAACTGTTTCCGCACGAGCATTATTTATGCCATTGGCTACTGGCGCCTCTTGGAGTCCTTCGCGGTGAGGATTCGGCCCCAACGCTAGCTTTCGAATAGCTGCAAACATCACAAAAGGGAGATCATGAATGTGCGGCAGGAAAGCAAACTGAGAAGCGACTCCGCCCCAAGCGTCCAACTGGCCTCGATCAATGGCACCCCAATCTGAATCGTGGAATGGTTGCTTCTGGCGATCCAAATCCTCCAGTTTTTCGTTTGTGCATTTTGCGAGGTGTGGAAGGTCATCATATTCATCTCGCGATTTTACGCCTTCATAGAGTAGCCTATTTAGGTCTTCCCGCTGCATCAGCACTTCCGAAAGCTTCAGCGGAGATTGAAAACAGAAATAGTCACAGAGACGGTACCGAATCAGAACGAAGCCAGACATCAGCTTGATCGAAATAATTTCTGCAAATCGGATAGGTGATATCAGCCTTTTTCCTTCAGAATTTAAGCAATGGAAGTGTTTGAACAATTTTTTTTGATAATCACCATCTTGTGCTTCTTTGCTAATCTTTGTTCGAAGCGAGATAAGCACTTTCACGCCACCAAAAACCTTGACAGATGAACTGTTGCGAACAGTCTCAAGAATGCCATCTTCCACATGTTTTTCTTTAAAGCGTGCCTCATACTCAAACCCGCGAGGGAGAAACATAATGGGAAGTGCTTCGTAAACATACGGTTCAATAGTGTCAAATATTAGGGAGATCATGCCGTCATGTCCTAATATCTATTATCGGGATACTCGCACCAAAAGACGAAAGCATCGGCCGTTCTAGCTCTGTATAAGCTTTCAACCTCTGTGAGAATACTGCCTCTGTATTATCAGGTCCTTTGGAGTAAAATTGGGAGCGACAGGTCTCTACGTCTGTAAAGACATGAAAGATAACCAGGTGACCGCTTTCGAGGATGTGTCGCCTCAATTCCCTCATTGCTTCGGATGTGCGAGGGAAGCCATCAATGACGTTAAGATCGCTTTGAAGCGCATCAATTGCTTCAAGGATCTTCCCATAAATTGAATGCATTTCTATATTCTGCCCTACCGCCATGGCCTGGCCAATGTGTATTGATTCTTCGGACTTCGGGTTTTGGCTTGATAGGCTCCTCAGGAAGGTGCTGGTAGAGAAGTAGTCGCCCTTCAGCTTTCCCGCGAGGGCTTTAGCGAGCGTGGTTTTTCCGGCACCTGGCGGGCCAAGGAAACAGAGATACGCCTTTCGCAACGCAATTGGGCTAACGATCCCTTCGTAGGAAATTCCATTCACGTGCGGTCACTCGCTTTCGCCGGTTTTTCGTCCTAATTTCTATAACGTGTGGGGCTGGCTAACATCAACCCAAGGCAAGTTGATATCGAAACTACAGTGGTTTCACTTTGCGGGCAATGCATCCCTACAAATCCGACGCATTGACGAACGTATCCCAAATGTGTGAGTTTTCACCATGATTACTTCCAATGAGAGTCCTTTGCCAGATCGCGCCAAAATAGACGTCGAACCTTTGCTAGAAGCTTGGAAGCTCGTCAGAGATTTTCAGATCGCTATGGGAGAGCCAGCGCCCGAGTTACCAGGGTCGCTTGATGGTGAACGCCGAAAATTAAGAGCTGACTGGATGCGAGAGGAATTGTCTGAATTTATTGGCGCGGACGTTTTGGTTGATCAAGTCGATTCCATTATCGACCTGATCTATTTTGCCCTCGGCACGCTTTGCGAGATGGGTGTCCCTCCACATGAAGCATTCAATGCTGTACATGCAGCAAACCTTCGAAAACTTGGAGAAGATGGACGGCCACTTTTCTCAACCCGTGGGAGGATTAAGAAACCCGAAGGATGGCTCGGACCTGAAACCGAGATTGGTGAGTATCTCGATCGTTTGAAGTTCACCTCCTGTGATGCAGACCAATCCTCAACCGTAGGGTCCGCCAGCGTTTCACAGCGGGCCAGAGATCAATAAAGAAATTTAGCACCTTTGTGTCGGTGCACAAAGACGTTTGGCCTGGTGCCGGTTTCGTGGACACCAAGATAAGGTGTTTTTGACGAAGCCGGAGTTTGTGAATGCAGAGAAGGAAATTCAGCCGCGAGTTCAAGCTTGAGGCGGTGAGACTGGTCAAGGA
>NZ_JAIVMF010000047.1 GCF_020176715.1 Stappia stellulata
CCCGAAACGCGGACCTCCCCAGATGGCTTGACTGGTTCAACCGGGCAAGACAACACTCCGCTCTCAACGGCCTGCCGCCCCTCCAAAGGGTGAATGACCTTCTGAGAAACCACAGCTAGGAAAAGGCGGGCGCGACAGGATCATGACGGCCAACTCCATTGTCCTTGGCGATTTCGCCAGCTTCAATATCGCGATTCTCGTGTATTTCGCCGGGGTCCGGCTGAACCGCGACATAGCGGTGCTCAATCGCTACAACATTCCCGAGCCGGTGTCCGGCGGCCTGCTGGTGGCGCTTGGCGTGCTCGCTCTCTACCTGCTTGGCTACGGCGAGGTGACCTTCTCGCTGGCGGCGCGCGATTTCCTGCTCCTGTATTTCTTCACCTCCATCGGGCTGAACGCACGGCTTGCGGATCTGCTGCGCGGCGGCGCGCCGCTCCTGATCCTGCTCGCGCTCACCATCGGCTACATGTTCCTGCAAAACGGCGTCGGCGTCGCGGTGGCGACGGCTTTCGGGCTTCCCGCTGCCTACGGGCTGATCGGCGGCACTGTCTCGCTGATCGGCGGCCATGGGACGGCAATCGCCTGGGGGCCGACCTTCGCCGACAGCTATGGGGTGGCCGGCGCGGTCGAACTCGGCGCGGCGACGGCGACGCTTGGCCTGATCGCGGCAAGCGTGCTCGGGGGACCGGTCGCCCAGTATCTGATCAAGGCGAAGGGCGCGACGCGCGATCCCGACAGTGACGCGGTGATCTCGACAATCGGGCTGAAACGGGAGGAGGAGGCGTCGGCATCCGTCACCCATACCGGCCTGATGCGCGCCATTTTGGTGCTCAACCTGACGATCGCGCTCGGCGTGGCGTTGAAGGAGGTGCTCGATACCACCGGCGTCGACCTGCCGCTGTTCGTCGTCTGCCTCTTCTGCGGTATCCTGCTGTCGAATACGGTTCCGGTTCTGCTGAAACTGCCCAACTGGCCTGCGCGCACCCGCTCGCTGGCCGTGATCTCGGATCTCGCGCTCGGCGTCTTCCTCTCCATGTCGCTGATGAGCCTGCAATTGTGGACCATCGCCGGCCTCGCCGGACCGATGCTGGTGATCCTCGCGCTTCAGGTGGTGCTGGCGGGCACCTTCATCGTCTTCGTGCTGTTTCCGCTGATGGGGCGGGACTACGAGGCTGCGGTGCTCGGGGCGGGCTATGCCGGCTTTGCGCTCGGCGCCACCCCCACCGCAATCGCCAATATGACCGCGGTGGCCAAACATTATGGCGCGGCCACCAGGGCCTTCCTGATCCTGCCGCTGGTCTCCGCCTTTTTCGTCGATCTGGCGAATGCCCTGATCATCCGCCTGTTCCTGAGCTTCTAGCGACCCTGCCGGCAGCATCGGGGGTGACTTTTTCCTCCCGCCTTGGTAACGGACGCAGCACATGTTTTCGCGGGCGCTTCACCAAGCGCCCGGGCCACCCAACCATCGAGACCCAAGATGCCCGATCTTCTCCTGGAGCTGTTCAGCGAGGAAATTCCCGCCCGCATGCAACGGCGCGCGGCGGATAACCTCAAGTCGCTGGTCACCAACGCGCTGGTCGATGCGGGTCTCACCTATGAGGGTGCCAGGGCCTTCGTCACCCCGCGCCGTCTCGCGCTGCATGTCGCGGGGCTGCCCGCAGCCTCCAAGGCGACCCGCGAGGAGCGAAAAGGTCCGCGCGTCGGCGCGCCGGAAAAGGCGCTGGAAGGGTTTTTGCGCGGTGCGGGTTTTGCCTCCATCGACGAGGCGGAGATTGCCAGCGATCCTAAGAAGGGCGATTTCTATGTCGCGGTGATCGAAAAGCCCGGCCGCACCACGCCCGAGATCGTCGCCGAGGCAATGCCCGGCATCATCCGCAACTTCCCCTGGCCGAAATCCATGCGCTGGGGCTCCGGCACATTGCGCTGGGTGCGTCCGCTGCATTCCATCGTCGCGACCTTCGGGCCGGAGACGGAGGAGCCGGAGGTGATCCCCTTCGAGGTCGACGGGATCGTCTCGTCCAACATGACGCGCGGCCACCGCTTCCTGGCGCCCGACGCCTTCGAGGTGCGGCGCCTGGAGGACTACGCGGAGAAGCTGGAAAAGGCGAAGGTCGTGCTCGATGCCGACCGGCGCAAGGACATCATCGCCCATGACGCGCGCAACCGCGCGATGGCGCTCGGGCTGGAACTGGTCGAGGACGAGGGGCTTCTGGAAGAAGTCGCGGGGCTGGTCGAATGGCCGGTGGTACTGACGGGCAGCTTCGACGAGACCTTCCTCAAGCTTCCCGACGAGGTCATCCGCCTGACGATCCGCGCCAACCAGAAGTGCTTCGTGCTGAAGGACCCGGCGACGGGCGCGCTCTCCAACCGTTTTGTCGCGGTCTCCAACATCGAGGCCGCCGATGGCGGCGCGACGATCATCGCCGGCAACGAGAAGGTGATCCGCGCAAGGCTGTCGGATGCCTGGTTCTTCTGGGAAACCGACCTGAAAGCCTCGCTCGAAAGCCGCCTGCCGAAGCTCGACAACGTGGTCTTCCACGAAAAGCTCGGCACGCAGGGCGCGCGCATCGCGCGGCTCGAGGCCCTGGCGCGTGAGATCGCACCGCTTGTCGGCGCGGATGTGGAAGAGGCGGCCCGCGCGGCACGCCTTGCCAAGGCCGACCTGCCGACGCAGATGGTCTACGAGTTTCCCGAGCTTCAGGGCCAGATCGGGCGCACCTACGCCGAACTGCAGGGCGAGGACGCATCCGTCGCAACGGCAATCGAGGACCACTACAAGCCGCAAGGCCCCTCCGACGAGGTGCCGACGGATCCGGTTGCGATTGCCGTCGCGCTTGCCGACAAGCTGGATCTCCTGACCGGTTTCTGGGCCATCGACGAAAAGCCGACCGGCTCCAAGGACCCTTATGCGCTGCGCCGTGCGGCGCTCGGCGTGATCCGGATCGTGCTGGAGAACGGGCTGCGGTTCGGCCTGACCGCATTCGTCAGGCTTGCCGAGGCGCGTATCCTGCGGGAGATCTCCACCGACCATGCGCTTGAGCAGGCCGTCGATACGGCAATGGCGACGCAGGGTCTGGACCTCGATCCGGAGGTCGACGACCGGATCGCGGACGAAATCCATCGCAAGAACCTGCCCGATCAAGCGAAGTCGCAAGCCCTTGTCGTCGACCTCCTCGCCTTCTTCGGCGACCGGCTCAAGGTCCATCTGAAGGACGAGGGCGCGCGCCACGACCTGATCGACGCGGTCTTCGCGCTCGAAGGTCAGGACGACCTCTTGATGGTGGTCAAGCGCGTCGAGGCGCTGGGCGCGTTCCTCGGCACGGAGGACGGGGCGAACCTTCTGGCCGGCACCAAGCGCGCGGCCAACATCCTGCGTGCGGAGGAAAAAAAGGACGGTTCCGCCATCGAGGGCCGGCCCCATGCCGACCATCTGGTGGAACAGGCGGAAATCGATCTGGCGGCCGCCATCGACAAGGCGCGGTCCGCCCTGCGCGATGCGCTGAAAAACGAGGATTTCTCCGCCGCGATGACCGCACTTGCCGGCCTGCGCGCGCCCGTCGACCGCTTCTTCGACGACATCCACGTCAATGCCGATGATCCCGAATTGCGGCTCAACCGCCTGCGTCTGCTCGCCGAAATCCGCGAGGCGACGCTTGAGGTGGCGGATTTCTCGAAGATCGCGGGCTGAAGCGCTCCAGCGGGGCGTCGGGGCTCTCCGATCCCGGGTCGCGGCTGCGCCGCGCCCGGGAAGACGCCGCCCGTCTCGACGCGGTGTGGTTTGGACGGAACCTGCCCGAGGTGCTCGATGTCGGCGGTGGCCCTCTCAGCCTCGCACCGGGCAAGCGGGCGCTCCGTCACACCCCGACGTCATCCCGGCCGCCGAGCCGGGATCCATTGGCAACCTTAGCGGATGCGAGTGGGGTCGATGCGTCCGCGGTCCGGCATCTGCCGTGGACCCTGGCGACGTGGATTGGATCCCCGGTCGAGTGTTCAGACCGGTGACATAGGTGACATGTGTTCATGGAGATGGTTGACACGTTTGGCATGAGTCCCGTTGAGGAGGCGGCCATGCCCTGGTCACAGGTGTCGATCATGGAACAGCGA
>NZ_JAIVMF010000048.1 GCF_020176715.1 Stappia stellulata
CGGCACGGAAGGCTCGGCCGCCGGATCGCCCGGGCGCCTGCCGGCTCCGCCGCCGCGCGCCGTGCCGCCGCCGCCGGCGCGCTGTGCCCGCGCCTGGCGATAGAACAGATTGGACAGCCTGAGCCGGATGTCGAGCTGGTAGCCGCGCTTGACCCGTTCGTCCGCGATCGTGCGGGTCAGGTCGTCGAGGCTCTTTTCCAGCGCCGCGCGGCGTTCCGGCGTGTCGATGCGCGCGGCATCGACCTCGCGCGCCCACAGCACGTCGATCAGCGGCAGCGCCCCGGCGAGTTCGCGCTGAAAGGCATCGACGCCGCCGTCGGCGATGAGATCGTCCGGATCCTTGCCGTCGGGCAGGAAGACGAAGCCGAAGGAATAGCCGCTGCGCAATCCCGGCAGGATCCGGTCGACCGCCCGATGCGCGGCCGCAACGCCGGCCGCATCGCCGTCGAAACAGATCGTCGGCTCCGGCGCCAGCCGCCACAGCCGGCCGATCTGCTCCTCGGTGAAGGCGGTGCCAAGGGCGGCGACCACATTGCGCATGCCCGCCTGCCAGATGGCGATGGCGTCCATATAGCCTTCCACCACGATCGCCTGGCCGCTCTTGTGGGCCGGCTCGCGGGCGCGGTGAAAGTTGAAGACCATCGCGCCCTTGTGGAACAGCGGCGTCTCCGGCGAGTTCAGGTATTTGGGCTGGCCGTCGGGATCGAGCGTGCGGCCGCCGAAGGCGATCACCCGGCCGCGGTCGTCCTGGATCGGGATCATCAGCCGGTTGCGGAACCGGTCGTAGGTGGGGCGTCCGTCGTCCGGGCGAATGACGAGACCGGCCTCGATCATCGCCGCCTCGTCGACGCCCTTGCCGATGAGATGCCGCTTCAGCGCGTCGCGCCCGTTCGGCGCATAGCCGAAGCGGAATTCGCGCAAGGTCTCGGGCAAGAGACGACGCTTGCGCACATAGGCCCGCGCCGCCTCGCCGCCGGATGTCGCCAGATTGTCCTGGAAAAAGCGCGCCGCCATCTCGCAGATCTCGGCAAGGCTGGCGCGCTGCTGGGCGCGCGCCGCCTCGCGCGGATCGGGCGTCGGCAGGGACACCCCCGACTGATCGGCCAGCCGCTCGACGGCCTCGGGAAACGACAGCCCCTCGGTCTCCGTCAGGAAGCGGAAATGATCGCCCGACGCGCCGCAGCCGAAGCATTTGTAGCGGCCGCGCCGGTCGTCGACGTGAAAGCTCGGCGTCTTTTCCTGGTGAAACGGGCAGCACGCCCAATAGTCGCCGCGCGCGGCCTGGGTCTTGCGCCGGTCCCAGCTCACGCGCCGCGCCACCACCTCCGACAACGGGAGACGGTCTCGGATCTCGTCGAGCAAGCCGGGCGAAAAACGCATATCGGGTCCTGTCAGGAGGCCGGTGTCTGTCCGCACCCGCCGCGGCATCGCGGCGGCGCATCAGTTTGGAAGCGCGGAGTTTACAGCAAGCGGGCCACAGATTCATCCGCCATGCGCCAGCAGGTGCCGAGCGGTTGATACCCTGTGTGCAACCTGCGTCGGCGGGCGGCTATTCGCTGCGCAGCAGGTCCTTCACGACGCAACTCGCCCGGACGAAATCCATCTGCCCCGGATAGCGGGTCTTCAGCGCGCTCATGCAGCGCCCCATGTCGCGCAGGCCCTTGGCGCTGATGTCGCGCACCACATCCTCGCAGGCCTCCTGCATGGCCTGGTCGTCGAACTGCTTGGGCAGGAACTCCCGGATCACGGCGACCTCGTCGCGCTCCTGCTCGGCGAGCTCGAGCTGGCCGGCTTCCTCGAAATCGCGGATCGAGCGCACGCGCTGGTCGACCATCTTGTCGAGGATCTCGTGGAGGTCCTCGTCCTTGATCCCGTCGCGGCCGAGCTCGCGCGAGCGCGATTCCCGATCCTGGATGGCCGCCAGCAGCAGCCGCAATGTCGCAGCCCGACGCTTGTCGTTGGTCTCCACCGCCTGGCGAAGCGCCGCATCAATCCGTTCCCGCATGACCTGCCCTGCCGTTTGCTCGCGAACCTGCGCTGCAAAACGGTGACGCAGCAGCATGTCCAACCGAGGTATAGACCTATCTATTTGATTTCTTATGATTATTTTTAACAGACCGAGAGTTGACCCTTGCGCTGGCATCCCATAAAGTGCCGCGATTGACGCACCGTTGACACTTCAGCCGTGCACAGTCAAGGCGCCTCGGGCGCTCAACCTTGTCACCTTTGTGATCGAGAAAGCAAGATAATGACGACCGCTGACGTCTGGTCTGCGACGCCGACCACGGCCGTACTGGTCCTGGCCGACGGGACCGTTATCGAGGGCCAGGGCTTTGGCGCGACCGGCCAGGCCTGCGCCGAAGTCTGTTTCAACACCGCGCTCACCGGCTATGAGGAGATCCTCACGGATCCCTCCTATGCCGGCCAGATCGTCACTTTCACGTTTCCCCATATCGGCAATGTGGGCACAAACGAGGAAGATGTCGAGACGGTCAATATGGCGGCGGCCTCCGGCGTGCGCGGCGCGATCGTGCGCGCGGATGTGACCGAGCCTGCGAACTACCGCGCGACCCGTCACTTCAACGACTGGATGAAGGCGCGCGGGATCGTCGGGCTGTCGGGCATCGACACGCGCGCGCTGACCGCCCTGATCCGCGAAAGCGGCGCGGCCAATGCCGTCATCGCCCATGATCCCGACGGCAATTTCGACATCGAGGCGCTCAAGCTTGCGGCCGCCAACTGGCCCGGCCTCGTCGGCATGGACCTGGCGAAGGACGTCACCTCCGCGCAGAGCTACCCCTGGTCGCAGACCCCCTGGGAATGGGACAAGGGCTACGGCACGAGCGAGGGCGGCAGCTTTAAGGTCGTGGCGATCGACTACGGCATCAAGCGCAACATCCTGCGACTCCTGACGGACGCGGGCTGCGAGGTCACCGTGCTTCCGGCAACCGCGAGCGCACAGGATGTGCTCGCGCGCGAGCCCGACGGCATTTTCCTGTCGAACGGCCCGGGCGATCCGGCGGCAACCGGTGCCTATGCGGTTCCCGTCATTCGCGAGCTGGTCGACAGCGGCCTGCCGGTCTTCGGCATCTGCCTGGGGCACCAGATGTTGGCGCTGGCGCTTGGCGGCGCCACCGTCAAGATGCACCAGGGCCATCACGGCGCGAACCACCCGGTGTTCGACCGCACCACCGGCAAGGTCGAGATCACCTCGATGAACCACGGCTTCGCCGTCGACGCCGC
Source organism: Stappia stellulata (assembly GCF_020176715.1). Lineage (GTDB taxonomy): Bacteria > Pseudomonadota > Alphaproteobacteria > Rhizobiales > Stappiaceae > Stappia. The sequence continues at coordinate 3,244 of NZ_JAIVMF010000048.1, forward strand.
CTCGCTGCCCGAGGCCGTCGAGGAGACGCATGTGTCGCTGTTCGACGGATCGAACTGCGGCCTGCGGCTGAAGGACCGGCCAGTGTTTTCGGTGCAGTATCACCCGGAGGCCTCGCCCGGCCCGCGCGACAGCCACTATCTGTTCCGCCGCTTCACCAACCTGATGCGCGCGCGCAAGGGCGAAGCCGCCCTGCCGGAAAAGGATGCGGCCGCCGCCTGAGGCGCTGCTGCCGGTCCGGACCCGGGTTGCAAACAAAAAGGCGCCGCGGAAATCCGCGGCGCCTCAGACTGCTGACAAACCCGTCGATTTCGGCGGGTTTGTTTTTTTCAGTTTTGGTTCTGAGGTTTTGAGCGGTTTTTGTTCAGGGTTAGGTTGGTCCAGCCACCTCAGGCTGGGGC
>NZ_JAIVMF010000049.1 GCF_020176715.1 Stappia stellulata
GGCCGGTGCGCCGTCGCGCGCGCCAGCGTAACCGCCGCTGCGCGCTCCGGGGCCGCCGGTCCGCTGGCCGAAGCCGCCGCCGTCGCGTCGTCCGTCCGATCCGCCCGGACCGCGATCCGTCGGAAAGCGGTCGCCGCCCGGCCTGTCGCCGCCGCCGCCGAACCGGCCGACCGGGGGAAATGCGTCTTCCGGTCCCTCGGGGGCGGCCCAGCCCGCCTCGCTGAAGGAGTCTCGCCGTCCGCCGCGGGACGGCTTGTTGCGTTTGCCGTGGTCGAATCCGCCGCCGAACTCGTCCCCATCCGCACCGTATTCCTTCGAACCACCGCGTCGCTTGCCTTGCCGACGGTTGTCCGAACGCCAGTCATTCATATCCTAATCACCTTTGTTGAGCCCGCTGTCCCGCCGGGCTCTCTGGTCACATCGAACGTGACGCCGAGGCGATAGTGTCGGTCGCTCTACAACGCCAGGTTTCATTTGCGGCCGGTGTTCGCAACAAGGTGGGCAGGTCCGCCGCCCTCACATGGAACCCAGGATGGGGAATTGCCCGACATGCCTTCGCACCAGCGCACCCTCCCAGCCATGCCAACCGCCCCGGTATATTAAGGGCGGAGGCGGGTGTCGGGCAAGGGAAACCCTGCGATACGGAGCGGTCCGGACCCTGCGTTTTCGTTTTTTCGCGGAGTTTTTCCGGCAGCTTGTCGATTTTGACAGGAGGCTCGCGCCGCTGTGGCACAGCATGCTTGTCAAGGTGGCGGGCGGCGGGTTACGTCATGCCGCACATGCGCAAGCGGCCGGATCCCGCGCCGCTGCAACCATCAGGCGAAGCTTGTCCTTGCAGGACTACGCCCGAGAAAGGGGACCCATGTCCGACACCAGCGCCCATGAACCGCCGATCCAGGTGGTGGTGATTCCCGTGACCGGGTTTCAGCAGAACTGCTCGCTCGTCTTCGACAAGAAAAGCCGGCGCGGTGCTGTGATCGATCCCGGCGGCGATGTCGAGAAGATCGAGAAGGTGCTCGGCGAGCATGGCGTGACCGTCGAGCGGATCGTGCTCACCCACGGCCATATCGACCATATCGGCGGGGCGGCGGAACTGGCCGAACGGCTTGGCGTCGAGGTCGTCGGCCCGCATCGCGCCGACCAGATGTTGATCGACCGGGTCGAGGAGCAGGCGCGCGATTTCGGGGTGGCCGGCGTGCGCGCGGTCACGCCCGACCGGTGGCTGGAAGAGGGCGACAGCGTCGAGATCGGCGGCCGCAGCTTCCAGGTGCTGCACTGCCCCGGCCATGCGCCGGGCCATGTGGTGTTCTTCGATCCGCAGCTGCGCTTCGCGCTCTCCGGCGACGTGATCTTCGCCGGGTCGGTCGGCCGCACCGACCTGCCGGGCGGCGATCACGAGACGCTGATCGCCTCGATCCGCGACAAGCTGCTGCCGCTTGGCGACGACGTCACCTTCCTGCCCGGACACGGACCCGCCTCGACGCTGGGACACGAGCGGCAGACCAATCCGTTCCTGAAATAGACGCAATTTCGCGGCAACGCTGCGCGACCGCTGACTTGCGCCGCAACTGCGCGGTCCTGTTCCGCTTCGACCTTGAGGAGGGTCCCATGATCAAGACGTCGCTTGTGGCCTTTTCCGGCGCGCTTGTCGCGCTCGCGCTTGCCGTTCCGACCGGCGCCTCAGCGGAAGACTACGTCGACCGCATCCTGCGGCTCGACCGGCTGACCCAGGACGAGGCGCGCGGCGGCCCCCAGATCAAGGGCGGGCGCTCGCCGTTCCAGAAGCGGGTGAAGGTGTGCAACACCATGCCGACGCCGGTGCGCGATCCGCAAACGGGCGAACTCGTCAAGGTGATGAAGGAAGTCTGCTGGATGGAGTAGGGCGTCCGGCCGGGGCGCTCCCGGCCTAACCCCGTCCGTTGCGTTACAGCAGGCTGCGCAGCACGTCGATGCGCGCGTTTACCAGCCAGCCGTAGTAGTTTTCGTGCGGCCAGCGCGAGGTTCCCGCCGCCCGCCGACGCCGGTATTGCGAGGCGCGGCTCCACGGATCGCCGAGATTATAGAGCGTCGCCGTCAGGCCCGGGTTCTTCGAGATATCGACCCCGGCCACCGACTTGTAGGCGTCGATCGCGTCGCGCAGCACGGCGGCCATGTAGTGGAGCGAGCGGTTCGGGTCCATCGTCGCGCGGTAGACCTCCTGCGCGTCGCGCGCGGTCAGCTTGCGAAACCCGCTTACGCGCGACACGCGGTCGCTCATCTTCAGAACGGTCAGCGGCGAGAGCTGACCAAGGCCGAAGCTCTGGCCCGCGAACAGCGGCTGGAAGAAGGCCTCGTTGAAGGTCTTGTCGGGATAGCGCACGCCGTCGACGCGCTTGTTGCGGAAGCGGCTGTTCCAGGTGCGCTGGTAGCAGTTCCAGCGCGTGTTGCTTTCCTTCGAGCCGGCGTTGCAGCGTTCGAACTCCGGGCGCTGGACGAAATCTTCCACGTGTTCGCCGTTGAGCTCGAAGCTGATGCGGATGCCGGCATAGGCCAGCGCCTTGACGTAATAGGACTGGGCGCTGTCGAGACTGTCGTAATTGTAGGTGTGTTCGCCGACGATGGCGCCGAGCATGTGGACCGGATCGATGCCGTAGCGCGCGGCCACGCTCTTGATGTTGCGCATCAGGCGGGTGTCGCGGCGCAACACGGCGACGATCTTGTCGAATTTCGCGTCATAGGCGCTGTTGCTGGCGGCGGTCCGACGGGCGGAGGCAAAGGGGATCTTCGGCTGGACGCGCTTGCGGTTGCCTTCCGGCACGACCTTGGCCGCGGCGACGCCGATCACGCCGACCGGCAGCACCGACGACGCCGGCAGCGGCGAGAAGGTCACTGCCGCGGCCACCAGGGCCGTTGCGCACAGCCGCGCCGTCACGGCGGTCAGGTGCGAGCGGAATCGGGGCGAGGGAGGGGCCATGTCTTGGTCCAGCGCTGACGTGTTTTTCGAAACCCTTGCATATACGCAAGTGTGGCGGGTTGGAAGGACAAGACGTGGCAACGCCTTGTCCGCGGGCATGACAAATTCGTGTCTCATGGGTCCGTTGCCCCGTCGCTCGGCACGCCGGATCGGGCCGTTGCGGGCAGGGCGGGCGCGGTCTGTGCCGGGCCCATGAACAGCTCGACCGATCGCGGGACGTTCATCTCGCGCAAAAACGCATCATGGCGGCGCAGGCCGCAGAGTTCGCGCTGGATCATGACGTTCCACAGCGCCTCGCAGGCGGCGGCGTGACGGCGGGCGAGGCGGGCGTCGAGGGCCGCGCTCCGCCCGGCCGGATCCGCGGTTTCGGCGGCGGCGCGC
>NZ_JAIVMF010000050.1 GCF_020176715.1 Stappia stellulata
CCGATGGCGAAAGCAAAGTTTGAGCGGACGAAGCCGCACGTGAACATTGGCACGATCGGCCACGTCGACCATGGCAAGACGACGCTTACGGCGGCGATCACGAAGCAGTTCGGCGACTTCAAGGCGTATGACGAGATCGACGGCGCGCCGGAAGAGCGTGCGCGCGGCATCACGATCTCGACGGCGCACGTCGAGTACGAGACGGACGCGCGTCACTACGCCCACGTCGACTGCCCGGGCCACGCCGACTACGTGAAGAACATGATCACGGGTGCTGCGCAGATGGACGGCGCGATCCTGGTGTGTTCGGCCGCCGACGGCCCGATGCCGCAGACCCGCGAGCACATCCTGCTCGCCCGTCAGGTCGGCGTTCCGGCGCTGGTGGTGTTCCTGAACAAGGTCGACCAGGTCGACGACGAGGAGCTCCTGGAGCTGGTCGAGATGGAAGTGCGCGAGCTGCTTTCGTCCTACGAGTTCCCGGGCGACGACATTCCGATCGTCGCGGGTTCGGCTCTTGCCGCCCTCGAGGACCGCGACCCGGCCATTGGCGCGGAGAAGATCGCCGAGCTGATGAAGGCCGTGGATGAGTTCATCCCGACCCCGGAGCGTCCGATCGACCTTCCGTTCCTGATGCCGATCGAGGACGTGTTCTCGATCTCCGGTCGTGGCACGGTTGTGACCGGTCGCGTGGAGCGCGGCATCGTCAAGGTCGGCGAGGAAGTCGAGATCATCGGCATCCGCGACACCAAGAAGACGACGGTGACCGGCGTCGAGATGTTCCGCAAGCTGCTCGACCAGGGCCAGGCCGGCGACAACATCGGCGCGCTGATCCGCGGTATCGGTCGTGAGGACGTCGAGCGCGGGCAGGTTCTCTGCAAGCCGGGTTCGGTGACGCCGCACACGAAGTTCAACGCGGAAGCCTACATCCTGACGAAGGAAGAGGGTGGCCGTCACACGCCGTTCTTCACGAACTACCGTCCGCAGTTCTACTTCCGCACGACGGACGTGACGGGCGTTGTCGAGCTTCCGGAAGGCACGGAAATGGTCATGCCGGGCGACAATGTGTCGGTCGTCGTGACGCTGATCGTGCCGATCGCGATGGAAGACGGACTTCGCTTCGCCATCCGCGAAGGCGGCCGCACGGTCGGTGCCGGCGTCGTCGCGTCGATCATCGAGTAATCCGCGAGACCCGCGGGACGGACACTCAAGTCCGCCCGCGGACCGCA
>NZ_JAIVMF010000051.1 GCF_020176715.1 Stappia stellulata
TTGAAGTGCTCCCCGTCTTTGGATCAGCCCGAACCGGAACTTTCGGGGGTGATATCTCATGCAGCGAAAGTCGCCGATGAGCCTTTCATGAGCGATATCGGCGGTTTGTTGCCGATCGCGCTGTGCGGGCGGACAGTGTTGTAGTCCTTACGCCAGTCCTCCATTTTTGAACGTGCGTCGTCAAGCGTCAGGAACCAGTGAGCGTTCAGGCATTCGCCGCGGAACTTGCCGTTGAACGACTCGATGTAGGCATTGTCCGTCGGCTTGCCTGGGCGGGAGAAGTCGAGCGTGACGTCGTTCGCATAGGCCCACAGATCAAGGTCACGGGAGATGAACTCCGAGCCCTGGTCGACGCGGATCGTCTTCGGATAGCCGACCAACCGACATGTCCGTTCCAGCGTCGCTACGACATCTTCTCCCCGGTAGCTGAACCGCGGATCAACCACCGGCGAGAAGCGGGAGAAGGTGTCGACGACGGTCAGCACCCGGATCTTGCGACCGGTTGCCAACTGGTCGTGAACGAAATCCATCGCCCATACGTCATTGGAGCGGACGGCTTCCGTCCTGTCGTCACGCAGCTTCGCCTTCACTCGACGCTTTGGCGTCTTGTTGCGCAACTGCAGCCCCATCTCCTTGTAAAGACGATAGATTCGTTTGGCGTTCACAGACCATCCCTCCCGGCGTAGCAGAACATGGACACGCCGGTAGCCATAGCGCACCCGCGTCGCTGCAATCTCCTTGATCCTGACCTTCAGGGCAGCCTGGTCGCCTCGCTTCGACTTGTAGTGATAAAGCGAAGTATCGATCCTCAGACAGGCGCAGGCGCGACGGATCGACACCTTCCAGTCTTCTCGAACCTCATCGACAAGCCGGCGGCGGCGAGCAGGCTTCAAAGCTTTTTTGACAGGACGTCCTGCAACATGGCCTTGTCGAGCGACAGATCGGCAACCAGCTTCTTCAGCCGATTGTTCTCCTCCTCGAGCTGGCGCATGCGCTTGACCTCGGACGGTGTCAGCCCGCCATAGCGCTTGCGCCAGTTGTAGAACGTCGCGTCCGATATGCCGGCCTTGCGGCAGACTTCAGCAACGGGTGCTCCCTCATCGGCCTGACGCAGGATGAAGGCGATCTGCGCCTCCGAAAACTTTGACTTCTTCATGGAACTCTCCTTCTCCCGTCAACGGGATCATAATTGGAAAATTCC
>NZ_JAIVMF010000052.1 GCF_020176715.1 Stappia stellulata
TACAACGACGCGAGCGTTGCCCAGGACATCTTCGATCACATTGTCGAGCAGGCGATTTCTCATGGGTTGGTGGATGGCACGGTTCTTTACACGGACAGCACCCACCTGAAGGCGAATGCCAACAAGGGCAAATACGATCTGGCGCAAATTGAGAAGTCGCGATCGGATTACTGGGCGGAGCTGGACAAGGCGATCGATGCGGAACGCAAGCTGCACGGCCAAAATCCGCTGAAGGAGAAGACCCGGGAGCCGCAGGTCAAGCAGACCAAGGTCAGCCGCGCGGATCCGGATGCAGGCTACATGGTGCGCGAGGGCAAGCCGAAGGGCTTCTTCTATCTGGATCACCGCACGGTGGACGGCAGGCTGGGGATCGTCACGGATACCTTCGCCACACCCGCCAACGTCCATGACAGCATCGTTTATCTGGATCGACTGGACCGCCAGCGGGACCGCTTCGGGTTTGATGTTGCAGCCGTCGGCCTTGATGCGGGCTATGCCACCACGGGGATCGCCAGAGGATTGGAGGAGCGGGATATTCTGGGCGTGACCGGCTACCGCCGCCCCACGTCCCCCAGACCTGGCATGATGCGCAAGTCGGCCTTCACCTATGAGGCTGACGCCGATGGTTACCGCTGCCCGGAAGGCCAACTGCTGAGCTATGCCACGACGGACAGGAACGGCTACAAGCATTATCGTTCCGACCCGCAGGTTTGCCGAACCTGTCCGCTTCTGGCCTCGTGCACCTCCAATGCCAAGGCCGAGCGAACCCTGACCCGCCATGTCTGGCAGGAAGCTCGCGAACGAACCGATGCCCATCGCCTGACCTCATGGGGCAAAGCAATTTACAAGCGCCGAAAGGAAACCGTGGAACGCTCGTTTGCCGATGCAAAACAGCTTCACGGCCACCGCTATGCCAGGTTCCGAAGTCGGACCCGCGTGCAAACGCAGTGCCTGCTCGCCGCCGCAGCCCAAAACATCAAGAAGATCGCAATGGCCCTCACAAAGCCCCCAAAACAAGCCCCAGCCTGAGGTGGCTGGACCAA
>NZ_JAIVMF010000053.1 GCF_020176715.1 Stappia stellulata
CAGCGGGTGAGCGCGGCTTGGGAAGAGGCGGTGGTGCGTGTGCGCGAGGAGCACCCGGCATGGGGGGCACGCAAGATTGCGGCGGTTCTGGCCCGCAGCCAGAGTGAGCTGCCTGCCGTCTCGACGATCCATGCCATTCTGCGGCGGCACGGCCATGTCGGCCCCCGGACCGCCGCAGGGCAGGCCCCGCTCCGCTTCGAGCATGAAGCGGCCAACCGCCTGTGGCAGATGGACTTCAAGGGACGGGTGCGCCTTGGTACGGAACAGCCTTGCCATCCCCTGACGATTGTCGACGATCATTCCCGCTTTTGCGTGTGTCTGGCGGCTTGCCCGGATCAGCAAACCCGGACCGTCCAAGAGCAGCTTGAACGCTGCTTCGCCCGGCACGGCCTGCCGGAGGCGTTCCTGGTCGACAATGGCTCGCCCTGGGGCTCCAGTCATAAGGAAAGCCGCTGGACACCCTTGCGTGTCTGGCTGGCGCATCTCGGTGTGGAGGTGATCTACGCCCGGCCCTTCCATCCGCAAACCAAGGGCAAGAACGAACGCTTCAACAGGACCTTGGGCGAAGAAGTTCTGGCCTTGCGCTCGTATCGCGACATCAGCGCCTTGCAGCAGGCCTTCGACCGCTGGCGCACTGTCTACAACCACCACCGGCCACACGAAGCCCTAGGCCAAGCCATCCCGGCAAGCCGTTATCGCCCCTCGCAAAGACGCTGGCCAGAGACCATCCCCGCCGTTTCCTACGCGCCGGATGTCATCACCCGCCTGGTGCCCCGAACAAAGGCACAGATCAGCTATCGCGGAAAGCTCTGGTCCGTTCCCAAGGCCTTCAAGGGCCATCGCCTCGCCATCCGGCCAACCTCAAACCACGACATCCTAGGCATCTACTTCGGCGCAAATCGTGTCGCAAACATCGATCTCTCTGCGCTATAAACTTGTCACCTATGTCTCCGAACAGGTGTCAACCATCTC
>NZ_JAIVMF010000054.1 GCF_020176715.1 Stappia stellulata
CAAGCCCCAGCCTGAGGTGGCTGGACCAACCTAACCCTGAACAAAAACCGCTCAAAACCTCAGAACCAAAACTGAAAAAAACAAACCCGCCGAAATCGACGGGTTTGTCAGCAGTCTGAAGGCCCGGAGATCCGGGCCTTTGAAGTATGGTTTCATGCGATCCGGTCCGAATGGGACGGTCCGGCGCCGCTGCGGGACACCTCAATCGTCGCGATAGACTTTCTCGCGACGCTCATGGGCTTCCTGCGCTTCCAGCGAAAGTGTTGCAATCGGACGCGCCTCGAGACGCTTCAGGGAGATCGGTTCCCCCGTTTCGATGCAGTATCCGTACGACCCGTCTGCGATCCGGTCCAATGCCGCATCGATCTTCGCGATCAGTTTCCTCTGTCGATCGCGCGCCCTGAGTTCGATGGACCGATCCGTCTCCGACGACGCCCGATCCGCAATGTCAGCGTGATTCTGGCTTTCCTCCTGCAGGTTTGCCAGCGTCTCGCGGCTCTCCTTCAGAAGGTCCTCCTTCCACCGCAAAAGCTTGTTCCGGAAATACTCGCGCTGACGCTCATTCATGAAGAGCTCGTCCTCGCTTGGACGATACTCGGCATCCAGCTCAACCGTCATGATCTACTCCGGCTCCCGTTAGGCCGCGCGGAATATAGCGGTCCGAAGCCGAAACGACAACGCCGTGCATGCGGAAAATAGTATCATTTTTTTGTTATATATTTCAGCTAGTTGATCGGAAAAATGACGCAGATGCGCGCATTTTCGGGCGCTGCGCCGCTGCGTTGATCCTGCCCCTGCGGGAATTACCTAGGTGTGGTTTCTCAGAAGGTCATTCACCCTTTGGAGGGGCGGCAGGCCGTTGAGAGCGGAGTGTTGTCTTGCCCGGTTGAACCAGTCAAGCCATCTGGGGAGGTCCGCGTTTCGGG
>NZ_JAIVMF010000055.1 GCF_020176715.1 Stappia stellulata
AGCCATCGCAGCGCCTTGGCGAAGCGGCGGGAGCGGTAGGCGCTGCCATTGTCGGTCATCACCCGCTCGGTCCGGATGCCGTGCGCACGGAACCAGCGCAGGGCGCGGAGCAGGAAGGCGGTGGTGGTGTTCCGGCGCTCGTCGCCCAGCACCTCGACATAGGCCAGCCGCGTCGCGTCATCGACCGCAACATGGACGAAGTCCCAGCCCGCGCCCCGATTGCGGCAGCCCGTGCGGGTGCCGGTGACGCGATGGCCGGGCCGGTCGAACCGGCCGAGCTTCTTGATGTCGAGATGGATCAGCTCGCCAGGCCGGGCGCGCTGGTAACGCCGCACAGGCTCGGGCGGATCGAGCCGGGCCAGCCGCCCCATCCCCGCCCGTGCCAGCCAGCGCGCCACGGTCGAGCGCGCGAGACCCAGCCTGGCCGCGATCGCCGCCCCCGTCAGGCGCAGGTCGCGCCGCAGATGCAGGGCGAGCGCGACCAGGCGATCGGGCAGACGCCCCGCCACGCGGGCGGGGGAACTTGCGCGGTTGGAGAGCGCCGCGGCCCCGCCCGCGCGGAACCGCGCCAACCACTTCCGAACGGTGCGGAGGGAAACGCCGAAGGCAGCGGCGACCTCGGCGGCCTTCTGTCCCGCGAGAACACGGGCCACGATCTGCTCTCGACTATAGACGGTAAGGCGGGCACCTTGGTGCGGGTTGTTCATCCTTCGGGATCCTCGGCTGGAGTTTGGCGATTGCAGCCTAACCCCGAACCGGGTGAACAACCTCCTGAGACTTCACA
>NZ_JAIVMF010000056.1 GCF_020176715.1 Stappia stellulata
CTGATCGCCGGCTTCCGCGGCACGGTGCAGCATCTGATCGGCACGGTCAGCGAAACCGCCGTTGGGCTCGACCAGACGGCGCGCGAGCTGAGCGCCTCGGCCCAGGACAGCGCGGAACGCGCCGGCGAGACGGCCGAGGCCAGTTCGGCGGCGACCGACAGCGTGCAGACCGTGGCAAGTGCGGCCGAGGAGCTCTCCGCCTCCATCGCGGAAATCTCCCGCCAGGTCGGCCAGACCACCCAGGTCGTCTCCCAGGCGACCGAGGGGACGCATGCCACCAACGAGAAGATCGCCGGCCTCGCCCAGGCCGCCAGCAAGATCGGCGAGGTGGTCAAGCTGATCACCGACATCGCCGAGCAGACCAACCTCCTGGCGCTGAACGCCACCATCGAGGCGGCACGCGCCGGGGAAGCCGGCAAGGGATTCGCCGTCGTCGCGGCAGAGGTCAAGGAACTGGCGACGCAGACCTCCAAGGCAACCGAGGAGATCAGCGCGCAGATCGGCGCGATCCAGGGATCGACCGGCGAGGCCGTGACGGCCATCGGCGAGATCGCCCAGATCATGCAGGAAGTGAACGGCTACACCGCCTCCATCGCCAGCGCGGTGGAACAGCAGGGCGCGGCGACGAGCGACATCTCGCGCTCGGTGCAGCAGGCCGCCCAGGGCACGGGGGCGGTGACGAGCAACATGGAGCGGCTGGCGACGACCGTGGAAAGCACCAGTGCGGC
>NZ_JAIVMF010000057.1 GCF_020176715.1 Stappia stellulata
TGCGATAAAGAGCGATGCGCCGGGCAAGCAGCCTGCAGCGGGCGCACAGCGCGTCGATGGCTGTGTCGAGCGCCGCCAGTTGCCGGTCCAGCGCCCGCAGGAGCGCCTTGCAGGAAGAGGCAATCAGGGCGCAGCCCGGAGACTTGGCCCGGTTGAGCTCGGCGACCCGGATCGCCATGAGATCCTGCCTGCGGGCCACGAGCGCGGCCAGCCTGGCCTGTGTGTCTCCGGTCGGCTGATGCAGCGACAGGCGCTGCCAGCGCTCCTGTCCATAGGCGGCGAGCAGGCCGGCATCGATGGCGTCGGTCTTGGCCAGGCGCCCGAAGGAGCGTGCGAAAGCCTTGACCTTCAAGGTGTCGGCCCGGTGGCAGGGGACCCCTGCGGCCCGGAGTTCAACCAGCAGCGGGAGTTCATATCCGCCGGTCGGCTCGCAGATGACCAGCGTGCCGGAGGGCAGGTCGGCGACGAGCTTGCGGATCGCGCGGGCCGTGTTGGCGACGCTACGCGCCGCCTTGCCGTTACAGGCGGAGACGGCCAGCGTCTGCTTCGAGACGTCGATGCCGACGACATGGGGCGGGGCATGTTCCAGAAAAGCCATGGCGGTGGTATCCTGATCAGGCTTCGGATTGTTCGCGGGCGTGGTGACAGCCAGAGACCCCATCAACTCTCCAAGCGGGAAAAGGAAGCGGCAGGGACCCCGATGACG
>NZ_JAIVMF010000058.1 GCF_020176715.1 Stappia stellulata
ACGCCCCAGCGCCAATGGTACTGCGTCTTAAGACGTGGGAGAGTCGGTCGCCGCCAGGCCCGCTAAGCGTAAAACTTAAAACATATCTACGATAAAAAACAGCAGACTTAACGCGGGGTGGAGCAGCCCGGTAGCTCGTCAGGCTCATAACCTGAAGGTCGCAGGTTCAAATCCTGCCCCCGCAACCAACGATAATTGCGAAACCTCCGCAGGCCCCGCCGCGGAGGTTTTTGCATTTCCGGACCCATTCCGCAGAGATCGTCTGTTGCGCCCTCCCGCAACCAACGATCCCTGCGATAGCAGGTTGTCAAAAGCCTCGGCCTCCGAAAGGAAGTCGGGGTTTTTCTTTCCTGCAGCAAAGCGCAGGATGGTACCCAGATCTCCACTGACCTGCTCCCCTGAAACGTCCCCACTCTGAGGTTAGTCTGTTCCTCGACTTGAAGTGCTCCCCGTCTTTGGATCAGCCCGAACCGGAACTTTCGGGGGTGATATCTCATGCAGCGAAAGTCGCCGATGAGCCTTTCATGAGCGATATCGGCGGTTTGTTGCCGATCGC
>NZ_JAIVMF010000059.1 GCF_020176715.1 Stappia stellulata
AGAAGAAGCTCGTCGCTCTAACAGCCGTCATGCGAAAGATCGTCGTCATCCTCAATGCACGCATGAGAGACGAATTCAACGCAATGAGTTGATGACGGCTGAGAGCACTGGCAGCCGGTCTGCCCCGCTTTCCCGTTCCGGATCCGATCAAGCCTGTCAGCGGCGCTCCGCGACATCTGCCCCACCCACCGCCGTCACCCCGGCCCCCCGAGCCGGGGCCCATTGGTTTCCTCAGCATGAGCGGGGCGCCGCAGCGGCCGCCCGTGTGGTGATGCATTGCAGGAACGGGGCTGGAGGCCGCCGCCGTATCGGCGTGCCGAACACGTCGCATCGCGCTCCATTTCGGCCGAGGTTGCCAATGGCCCCTGGATCGCCGCTTGCGCGTCGTCCGGGGTTGTTCGTTTGAAGGGGTGTTAGACTGGGGGCGGTCTCCCGGCCCCTAGATTGCCGGGAGACCAGTGGCAGGCGACCGTGCCGGGGTTGGGTTCTCACCCGTCGTCATCGG